>NZ_WWCN01000009.1 GCF_009857445.1 Duganella flavida | reverse complement strand
ACAGTTGTTGGAATGAAGATCAATGCCACAAAATAACATGACGTCCTCCTCGATAAAGTTCGGATTCGTACCGTGACTTTATTCCTCGGCTCGGCCGAAGGGAGGACGGCTAGATGATTATCAATTCATCGAGCAAACGAACAATTTCTTGTAAATTCATACTTCGCTCAGTTTGATTTTAGTAGGTAGAGCGTGCTGCCACTGACTGCTCTTGGCCGGAGTTCGCCGATGCTCTTAGGATAACATCTTGCCGTTTTGAAAGATGCGTTAATTGTCACCATATGGAAGAGAGGCAAAGAAAAATTGAACTTTCTTTCTGGGCTTCAGTCCAATGCACTCAGACCCGAGAAATTGATCCAATTCAATTGATGGCGAGCACTTCCGGAACCGTACCGGCGAACAAGAGCTCGCTTGAGGGACCGCCGAGGGACATTTCGTGTCCCTGGGGTGGATCGTCATAGAGTATTCGATTCCGGCAAGCCCGGAATAATCAGAAAACCCGCTTTCTCCTAGGAGGAAGCGGGTTTTTTGTTGTCCTTAAAGTCTTAGCACGTTACAGATCTACGGCGATTGAGGGACACTATGCCACCTCAGCCGAGATTCTCGACTTGTTATTTTCTGGTTGGAGTTTGGAATTGCACTAGATATTCCATGAGGGTGGACGTATCGATATTTCTGAATTTTCCATCCAGCAGGTCCGACAGCCAGGCTTCCTGCACGTTCATCTGCTCTGCAGCTTGCTGTTGCGTGAGCCCTTGACTGTCTATTGCTTGCTGGATCTGATGTACAAGTCCGGCCTTGACCAGCATTTCCTCCGCGTTTGGATAGCCTAGGTCTGCGTAGACATTCCCAGTGCCTATTTCAATGGGGACCCCGTTGACGAAGATTTTGTTCATGCCCAGTCACTCCTTTCTCGCGCTGCTGCGATCATTAAGCGGGTCTTGATAAGATCGATTTGCCGCTGGGTGTTGTGATACCTTTGTTTGACTTCTTTTGGAAGCAGTGTAGTACATAAACCGCGTTGACAAAGCGTACTGTGTACACAGCTCGGTACGCATTGCCGAGATGGATATCGACGACCTCAAGCACGCCCGCGCCGCCGAAACCAGTCAGTGGTTTTGCTCTATGGTGCTTGTCTCCCTTTTGTGCCAGCAGTAGCGCATAGCCAAAAAAGTCCTGCACAGCCTCTGGCATGGCTTTCCAGTCTTTTTTCGCCGATCCGATCCAATGCAATGGCTTAAGCTCTGACATGGTGTTGTCCAGATATAGATAAGTTGAACTAGTGCAGAATACGGCGGTTGGTCCAAGATATCGATCAGGCACAGATACGCTTTGATACTGAGCAGGTAAGATAGGTTTATCTCGCAGCGCTCAAGCTTAATGCTTGTGCTGGTGGTGAATGTCCGGGTAGTGCTTGTGCGAGTGTTTGAGTGGTGCGTGGTGGTGGGGATGGGTGTGTGGCTCTGAGCCATCCCATTCGAACTCATGATTGTGCTGATGGTGGGCGTCGTGGCTGTGGGTGTGGTTGTGGCCCAGCGGTTCGTGCTCGTGTTCGTGCTCGTGGCTTTCTGTGAGGTGGAGCCAGATGCCGGCGGCCATTAGTGCTGCGGCTAGCCAGAACATCAGTGCGGGCTGTTCGCCTAGCATCAGCAGCGACAGTGCGGCGCCGACGAATGGGGCGGCGGAGAAGTAGGCGCCAGTGCGCGCTGTGCCCAAGTGGCGCAGGGCTAGCACGAACATCACCAGACTCAATCCGTAGCCGCAGAAGCCGATCAGGCCTGCGGTGATGGCGGTTGATGCCGCCGGCAATGAAGCACCCAGCGTGAACGCAATCACCAGGTTGACGCTACCGGCCACTAATCCTTTGACGCAAGCGATTTGCACCGCATCGCTGGCTGATACCTTGCGCGTCAGGTTGTTGTCGATGCCCCAGCACAGGCAGGCGCCGATGATGGCTAGTGCGCCGAGTGGCAGTCCCCGCGCCGCCGCCTGATCCCACGACAGCAGCACGCCCGCCAGCACAATCAACAGCATGCCGATGAAGATGCGGCGGTCGAAGTTTTCCTTGAAGACGAACCACGCCAGCATCGATGTCAGCACACCTTCCATATTCAACAGCAGCGAGGCGGAAGACGCGGGTGTGCTTGCCAAGCCCAGCATCAATAGCACCGGACCGGCCACGCCGCCTGCTGCAATCGCACCGCCAAGCCATGGCAAGTCTTTACGCGTCAGTCCTGCTTCGGCGTCACCTGATCGTGCGAACCGGCGTGCGAGGTAGAGCATCAGCAAGCCCAATCCGCTGCCCATATAAAGCAAGCCTGCCAAAACCACCGGCTCGACGTGATCGAGCAGCGATTTCGCAAACGGCGTGCTGGCGCCGAACAAGGCGGCAGCCAGCAGCGCGTAGACAACTCCCTGATGGAGTCCGGCGCTGCGATTGGAAGTTTGATTCATTCTGTTGAACGCCAGCGGTAGATCGATGAGGTGAAATGGCATTATATAGATTCAGGAGCGCAGCTCCCTCCTGCCAATCTACACGCGCACAGGCTGTCGCTATTTTTTTAACCGCTCTGTCAGCGGCCACAGGATTATGGTCGCCGCCACGGCGATGGCGCTTCCCAGCAGGTTGTTTTCCATCCGTATCACTGCGTAGCTATAGTCGATGGCCGGCATCGCGTAGTCGGCCACCAGCACAAACGACGGCGTGAGGAAGGCCACGAACACGCTGTAACCCACTGGCCGCAAGGCCATCGTCAAGCCGATCAGCGGAAACACGGCCAGTGCTATCGTCAGCGGCGTTTGCGCCAGTTCGCCGATGGCCACTGCAATCAGCGTACCGACCACCGTGCCCAGCGCGCGCTCAACGCTGCGCGGCAGGGTGCCGGCGGCCGATGGCTGGAGGATTAGCAGCACGGCCATCGTCGCCCAGTAACCGCAAGGTAGCTGCAGCAAATGTACGGTCAGATAAGCGGCGGTAGTGGCGATGCCGAGGCGCAGTGCGAAGTGCACACCGTCGCTCGACAGCGATGCATGATCGCGCAACTGGCGCAGGGCGTCACGCGCCGTTTGCGCTGCCGCTTCGTGCCAGCGATTGTGCAGCTGCTCAGGCGCGAATGGACGGAGCTGCCATAGCACCATGCTGAGCGCCGCCGCGAACAGGCAGCCCAGCAAATACAGGCCAAGATAGGCCATCCCGTTTGCACCGCCGGTCGATGGATGATCGACCATCACTACGCAAGCCGTCGCCGCCAGGATGGCCACTTGATACGGCTGCTCGCCCCAGACACGCGCCAGCCCGGCCACTGTGACGAAGGCGAACAGGGTGAGTGCAGCGGCGGCGAAACCAAAACTGGCGGCGTAGATGGTCAGGCCGCCGCCCAGCGTGGACAGCACGGCAAACGACAGCATCGACGCCAGCTGGCTGCGCGCGGTCTGCGGCGCGGTCGCCAGCGAAGTCCAGAACGCGCCTATCGCGGCCCACGAGAAATCCGGCGCATGCAGCACGCAGCCCACCAGCAGCATGATGGCGGAGGCGGAAGCTGCGCGTATGCCGTCCATCAGGTTGGCTTTGGCAGCGGCGGTAGTGAGCATGGATTTGAGCATGATGACTACAGCTTAAAAGAGCACCGCCCATGAATCCAATATTTCGTGATAGTCTCTTCAAGACGAAAAAGATATCGCAACGCGCTTCTGTAACGTATTTTGAGATGAAAGGATGTCGATGGAATTTCGCCAGCTACGATATTTTTTGGCGGTGGCCGAGCACCTGCACTTCACGGTAGCGGCGGAGCGGCTAGGAATTGCACAGCCGCCCCTGAGTCAGCAGATCATCAAGCTGGAACGGGAGATCGGCACCAAGCTATTCATCCGCCATCCGCGCCGGGTGGAGCTGACTGAGGCCGGTATGATCTTCCGC
Organism: Duganella flavida; assembly: GCF_009857445.1. GTDB lineage: Bacteria > Pseudomonadota > Gammaproteobacteria > Burkholderiales > Burkholderiaceae_D > Rugamonas > Rugamonas flavida. The sequence goes on along the minus strand of NZ_WWCN01000009.1, from coordinate 269,498 downwards.
GAACGCGCCCAGCGCGTGCTGGACGACGCTAACGACGCGCTGGAACACGTGAAGATGGCAGCCCGCGGTGAGAGCGGCAACCTGTCGATCGGCTTTGCTGGTTCGACGGTGTTTCATCCGACCGTGGCGCGGCTGCTGCGCCGCTTCCGCGAAGAGTACCCGGGTGTGAAAATCCGCACCGAGGAAAGCAATAGTGTGGCGCTGCTTGGCAAGTTGGCCGACGCGCAGGTCGATTGCGCGATGGTGCGCCTGCCGCTCGATTGCGGCGAGATGAAGGTCACGCCGCTGGTGCAGGAGAAGATGATCGCGGTGCTGCCGAGCGGCCATGCACTGGGGCGCCGCCGCAATATCGACTTGAAGCAGCTGGCCGCCGATCCTTTCATTTTGTACCCGCGCGCGATCAATCCCGAGCTACACGACGCCATCATCAGCGCCTGCCGCACGGCTGGTTTTTCGCCGCGCATCGAGATGGAGTCGCCGCAGATTTCGTCGGGCGTGAATATGGCGGCGGCGGGCTTCGGCGTAGCCATCATTCCTGAATCGATCGCGCAGTTCCGCGCCGAGGGCGTGACCTACCAGGTCATTAGTAATAAAGACCTTGGCACCGCCATCGCCCTGGTCACCCGCCCGCGCGACAAATCCGTGACCGTGAATAACTTCACCGAACTGGTGCGCCAGTTCCACCGGCGCTGATTTAGCCAGCAGTGCCGCCCAGCCTATGCTTGAGCAAGAGACGCTGGCCAAGAAAAAAGTGCTGCCCGATTACGCCTTCATGGAAAACAAATACCTGAATGACGCGCGCGACCAGCGCGGCAGCCGCACCTGGTTCGACTGGTCGGCGACAAGTAAGCGCGCTATGATCGCGGCATGAAGAAGAAATTGCTTGCCCTTGCCGCTGTCGCGCTGATTTTTGCTGCACTCAACCTGGTGCCTCGTTCCGCCCAGTCCGGGCCGCAGCGGGCGCCGCTGCAGGCGCTGGTCGGCGACGCCAGCTGCGTGCAGCCGCAATGGCCTGCCGAGGCGCGCCGCTATGAAATCGAAGGCGCCACCACTCTCCGTTTTGAAATTGGCATGGACGGCGCGGTGCAGAATGCTGCCATCACCCGTAGCAGCGGCTGGCAGATCCTGGATGAGGCCGCGCTCCACAGCATCGCGCAATGCCGCTTCCAGCCCAAGCTGCCGGCCGCACGCGACGGCACGGTGTTCCCGTTGCAATATGTGTGGAAGTTTGATGATGCGCCTGCAGCGCATCCGCTGCTGGTGGCGGGCAGCTGCCAGCCATCGGAGCGCTTTGCCGCTTTCCGCGAGGCTGATCCGCGTCCGAGCGGCAAGGACGGCATCTTGCTGCGCTTCCTGCTCACGCCCGAGGGCGTACCGGCGCGCATCGTGGCCGAGGCCGCCGGCCAGCCGCCGGAACTGGCACAACAGGCCGCAGCCTATCTGCAGAGTTGCCGCTTCGCCTATGACCCAAACAACAAGGCCGAACACACGGATACCGCGTTTGGCCGGGTGGTGCTGCGATAAGTTAGACCGTGGCGCTGAGCTGCGCGCGCTTCTCCAGCGCATTGCGCACCGCTGCCAGGATACGTTCAAGGTTGGCCGGCTTGACCACGTGCTCATCGAAGCCAGTGGCAATCACGCGCCGCTGGGTCACCACGTCGCCCCAGGCGGTGAAGGCGATCAGCGCTACTTGGTCGAAATCCGGTACGGCGCGCAAGGCTTCCGCCACCTGATACCCATCCATCCCCGGCATGCCGAGGTCGAGCAGGATGGCGTGCGGCTGGAAGGTGCGCGCGGTCTCCAGGCTGGACATGCCGGAATACGCCACGGCGGTTTGATACCCCTGGAGTTCTAGTAGTTCGGCGGAAATGTCGGCCGCGTCGGTGTTGTCGTCGACAACAAGAATACGTGTGTTGATGGTCTGGTCCATAATGTTGAACGAATGAGTAACGTTACGTTCGGCTGGGTCCAGGCCGGCGAAAAGGGACGCGGCGTTAGTAGGGCGCGTCAGGCAATTATAGTTGCATTTCAGACGCTTGCTTGAAGAAATCTGTATCTGTCTCCAAATTGCCTACAGACACTAATCGAAAGGAATTGATAATGAGCACCAATACTGAAAAAGCCATCCTGGCCGGCGGCTGTTTTTGGGGCATGCAAGATTTGATCCGCAAGATGCCGGGCGTGCAGCGCACGCGCGTCGGCTACAGTGGTGGCGACGTGCCGAATGCCACCTACCGCAACCACGGCACCCACGCCGAAGCGATCGAAATTATTTACGATCCGGCAGTGTTGAGCTACCGCAAGATCCTGGAATTTTTCTTCCAGATCCACGATCCGAGCACCCCTAACCGCCAAGGCAATGACCTCGGCACAAGCTATCGTTCTGCAATCTACTACGTTGATGACCAGCAGAAAGAGACGGCCAAGGACACTATTGCCGACGTGAATGCTTCTGGCTTGTGGCCGGGCAAGGTGGCGACCGAGCTGGCCCCGGCCGGTCCGTTCTGGGAGGCGGAACCGGAGCACCAGGATTACCTCGAACGCATACCCAACGGCTACACCTGCCATTATGTGCGTCCGGACTGGGTCTTGCCGAAGCGGTAAAAACCTTTCATAAACAGCAGCTTATGACGCGGAAGGTATTCGGAAGGTAAGTTCGGCGCGACAAGTCTAGAGTGAAGTCCTGTTTTACTTCTTCACGTTAGGAATGCCATGAGCCAGTTATTTGCCGCCGTTTATGAAATCGCCAGCGCCACCATCGGCCGCCCGTCTTTGCGCCTGAACCTGGTGGTCAACCGCGACACCGCCGGCGTGGTCGGCACGGCCGCGCTGGCCACCGTTACCGGGGAAACCCACGAAATGCCGGTGCGCGGCCAGCATCTGGAAATCGATAGCGACGAACCGCTGGAAGCCATCGTACTGGCCGGCACGCCGCCGGCATTTTCCATACTGGACGAGGCGCCGGCCTCGTTCCAGATGCTGATGGTGCTGCCGAGTGCGTGGAAAGAAGGGCAGGCTTGTTACAAGATGAGCATCGGCAAGATATTTCCCCGTGTCATCGATATTCGCGACGGCAAGGCCCGTGCCGTGCTGCCGGCGGCGGTGTATTAATCCTGTACACTGGGGGCCAGACCAGCCCGATGTGAAAAGGATAGTGAGACGATGAGTCAAACACATGCCACGCCGCCGACGGAAATCAATGACTCATGGCGTGGCTGGATTGCTGAAAACCTGATACTGGGCGGTCAACCGCAGGCGTTGCTTGGCGTCATGATTCAATCGGGTATCGCCGAGCACAGTGCGCGCGTGGAGCTGGAGGCGGCCATGCGCAGTCCCTACCTGCGCGGTGCGGTGCGGATGCACAACCGCGTGGCCAAGCGTGACTGGGTGCTGGGCATTCAATCACGCCTCAATAAGCTGGCATTGTTCGAGGTGCCGCGACGTGCGCGCCTGTCCGGCGACGACTTCCTCAATGAGTATTATCGCCGCAACCAGCCGGTCATCATCACCGGCATGCTGGATGATTGCGCGGCGCGCAGCAAGTGGACTTTCGACTACCTGTCCGCGCAGCTGGGCGAGCGTGAAGTGGAAGTGCAGTTCGGCCGCGACGCCGATCCCCATTATGAAATGAATAGCGTGCAGCACCGGCGCCGCATGCCGTTCGGCGACTACGTGGCGCTGGTGCGCGACGCCGGCGTCACCAACGATTTCTACATGACCGCCAATAACGACGGTCACAATCGCGAAGCGCTGCGCGAGTTGATGAGCGACCTGCCGCCGCTCACCGAGTATCTGCAAGAAGGCAGCAGCGGCTTTTTCTGGTTTGGCCCGGCCGGCACCATCACGCCGTTCCATCATGACTTGACCAATAACTTCATGATCCAGGTGGCAGGCCGCAAACGCCTGCGCCTGATCGCGCCGTGCGATACGCCCAAGCTGTATAATCAGCGTCATTGCTACACGCCGGTCGATGGCCGCGACATCGACCTTGAACGCTTCCCGCTGATGGCTGATGTGCGGGTCATCGACTGCGTGCTGGAACCAGGCGAAATCCTGTTCCTGCCGGTGGGCTGGTGGCACTTCGTCGAGGCGCTGGATGTCACCATCACCATCTCCACCACCCACTTCAGGTGGGACAACGACTTTTACACCTGGTATCCGGCCAATCAGGATTTCTGAAGCTGCTGCACCGCTGCGCGTGCGGCGGCGTTGAGTTCCGCCAGATCGAGGCCGGGGATGGCGTCATGTTCCGCCACCACACGGCCCGCCACCAGCAGCGCGCGCAGCGACGGCCGGCCGCCGCTGGCTACCGGTGCGATGGCGATATCGTGCAGTCCGAAGTAGCGTGGATCATCCAGCTTGTAGATCGCAATATCTGCAGCCTTGCCGACTTCCAGCGTACCGACAGCGTCCATGCCCAGCACCGCTGCGCCACCTGCCGTGCCCCAGCGGACCACGTCTTCGATGCGAGCCGCGTCTGCACCGCCTTCGGTGTTGCCGCCATTGGCGCGGCTGCGTGCCAGCTCACCGCGCCGCGCGCGCTGCATCAGCCATGCGGCGTGCGTTTCCGAGATCATGTCGGCGGCTTCGTTGGAGGCTGCGCCATCTACGCCGATCGAAACCGGTACGCCGGCCGCTTCCAGCGCGGGAATGTCGGCGATGCCGCTGCCCAGGCGTCCGTTACTTTGCGGGCAGTGGGCGATGCCGGTGCCGGTTGCACCCAGTTGACCGATTTCGTCGCGGTCCAGCTTTACCAGGTGCGCGAACCAGACGTCAGGCCCCAGCCATTCATATTCCCCGCAGAAGGCGACCGGCGAGCGGTCGTATTTTTCGCGCGCGGAGTTTTGATATTCCACCGTCTCCGACAAGTGGCTGTGCAGGCGGATGCCGAGGCGGCGTGCCTCGCGCGCGCAGGTGCGCAGCTCTTCCGGCGACATGGAGTACAACGGTGTGGTCGGCGCCATCACTACGCGCCGCATGGCGTCCGGTGCGGCTTGGTGATAGCGCTGGGTGAGGCGTTCGCAATCGGCAAGGAAGTGGTCCAGCGATTCGGGACGCAATGCCTGCGGCAATTCGCTTTCCAGCTGGCGCGTGCGGGTGGCGCCGCCACGGCACAGTACAAAACGCAGGCCGAGTTTTTCCGCTTCCTCGAACAGGATGGCGGAGCCGTCGTACGGCATGCCGGGGTAGTACAGGTAGTTGTGATCAGCCACCGTGCCGCAGCCGCTGCGCAGCAACTCCACCAGCCCGATACGCGCAGCCAGCCGGAAGCTGTGTTCATCGAAGGCGGCACGGAAGCGGTAGGGCGTGGCGGCCAGCCACGGCGTCAGCGTCAGGTCCAGGCCTTGCGGCTCGCCCTTGAGCAGCGATTGAAACAAGTGATGGTGGGTGTTGACCCACGCTGGATAAACCACGCAATCGCGCGCATCGATAATGCGCTCGCCGGGTTGTGGCGCCAGTGTGCCCATCGCCGCGATGACGCCATCGGTGATGCGGATGTCCGGGCCTGCATGGCGTTCGCCTGCGCCGCGCGCGCCGGTCATGATGGCGCTCGCGTTGCGGATCAGGATAGATTCTTGGGTCATGCCAATTCACTTTCGTGCCAGTGCGACAAAGTCAGGCGTGTCACCATCGCCATCACGCCGAACAGCGCCACGCCGCTGAGCGTAATTAAAAAGAGTGCGGCAAACAGCCGTGGGATATTCAGCGCAAAACCGGCCTGCAAAATCTGGTAGGCCAGTCCCGCGCCGGTGCCGCCGGTGCCGGCCACGAATTCTGCCACCACGGCGCCGATCAGCGCCAGTCCGCAAGAGATGCGCAAGCCGCCGAAGAAGTAGGGCAGCGCGCTTGGGATGCGCAAGCGGCGCAGCGTGTCCCATTTGCTGGCGTGGTTGATGCGGAACAGGTTGAGCAAGCCGGGATTCACGCTGCGCAGGCCCAGTACCGTGTTGGAGATGATGGGGAATACCGCCACCATCGTCGCGCAAATCACCAGCGCCATAGTGGGATCCTTGACCCAGATGATGATCAGCGGCGCAATCGCTACTACCGGCGTTACCTGCAGCAGAATGGCATATGGCAGCAGGCTCGCTTCAATCACGCGGCTTTGCACGAACAGGAAGGCGGCCGCGCAGCCGACCACGATGGCCAGCGCAAACGCCATCAGCGTGATGCGCAGCGTCACCCATAACGAATCGGACAGCAGCGACCAGTCTTCGATCAGCGCGCGCGTGACGGCGCTGGGCGCGGGCACCAGGTAGTCCGGCACGGCGAACGCCATGCATACCGCCTGCCAGATGCCGAGCAGGATGACGCCAACCGCCAGCGGCGCGGTCACGCGCTGCACGGCGGGACGGGAGAGGAGGGGAGGATTCATGCGGCGTTCCTTTCGTGCTCGGTGTTCGCTTGCGTCAGCAGCGAGGAGAGTTCTGCGCAGTGACGCATGAAGGCTGGCGAGACGCGGAATGCGTCGTCGCGCAGATCGGGGCCGTCGATGGCCACGTCCGCGATCACGCGACCGGGTCGCGCTGCCATCACGATTACGCGGCTAGACAGGTAGACCGCCTCGTAGATGCTGTGGGTGACGAAGAGCACTGTCAGCCCGCGTTCGGCCCACAGATTGCGCAGGTCGGTATCGAGCTTGTTGCGAGTGAATTCGTCCAGCGCGCCGAATGGTTCGTCCATCAGCAGCAGGTCTGGATTGGTGGCCAGCGCACGGGCGATGGAGACGCGCATCTGCATGCCGCCCGACAGTTCGCGTGGATACGCAGCGCCGAACTTTTCCAGCCCCACCAGTTTCAGCGCGCGCGCCACGCGCTCATCGGCTTCGGCACGATCCAGCTTTGCCAGGTCCAGCGGCAGGCGTGCATTGTCGGTCACGCGTGCCCACGGCATCAGCGTCGCTTCCTGGAACACCATCGCCAGCTTGCGGCCTTCGGCGCGGCGGATATGGCCGGCCGACGGCTGCTCCAGTCCCGCGAATAGTTTGAGAAGAGTGCTCTTGCCGCAGCCGGATGGCCCCAGCAGCGAGACGAATTCGCCGGGCTGTATGCCCAGCTTCACGCTCTCCAGCGCGAGGGTGCCGTTGGGGTAGGTCTTCTCTACCTGATTGGCGTACAACTCGGGCAGCATGGCGGCCATGGTTTTCTCCTTTAAGGCAGCACGCGCAGGTCTTTGACGAACTGCGTGGTGTAGGCTTTCTTCCAGTCGACGTCCGCTTTTAGCAGGCCGGCGCCGACCATGAAGTCGCGGGTCTTTTGCCAGCGCGCGTCGCTCATGGTGCCGATGCCCTGCGTGGCGGCGTCGCCGCTGCTGATCATGCGGTATTCCTTGAGCTTTTCCACGCCCCATGCCAGCTGGTCGTCCTGCATAGTGGGATTATCTTTTTTGATCAGCGCATTGCCCGGTGCTGGATTTTCGAGGTAGCTCTTCCAACCTTCCATTGAAGCTTTGACGAAGCGTGCCACCAGTTCCGGCTTCTCTTTCACGGTCTTCTGCATGGCGACGATGGTAGTGCCATATGGCGGATAGCCGTCGTCGGCGAACAGGAAGAAGCGCGTCTTCACGCCGCCTTTATTGGCCGAGAAAACTTCCGACGATGCGTAGGCCTGCTGCGCTGAGCGTGGATCGGCAAAGAAGGGCTGCAGGTTGAAGGTGTAGACGCGCGACTGCTCTTCACTCAGCTGGTATTTATTCTTCAGCCACGGCCACCACGTGGTGCGGCCGGAGGTGGAGACCAGCACGGTGCGCGATTTCAAATCGGCCAGGCTCTTGACGTCATCGTGCGTCATCATGCCTTGCAGTTCGCTCTGGAAGCTGGCGGCGACGGTGGTAATCGGTACGCCGGTTTCCACGCTCTTCAGCACTTGCAGGTCGTAGCCCATCAGGAAGTCGGCCTGTCCGCTGCTGAGGATTTGCACGCCATTGACTTGCGGGCCGCCCATGCGGATGGTCACATCGAGTCCGTACTTCTTGTAGATGCCGGTGGCGACGGCTTGATAAAAGCCGCCATGTTCGGCTTGTGCGTACCACGAGGTGAGGAAGGTGACTTTATCGGCGGCCAGCGCAGGAACGCTTAGGCAGAGACTGAGGCAGAGAGTGAGCAATCGCATGATGGTCTTCTTATAGAGAGCGTTGATAACGCGCCCGCAATCGCACCTTCATGAAGAATAAAGCGTCTCCTGAAGATGCGCACTGGCGCAGCTTCAAGAGCAATTTCCCGGCTACGGCGGACCGCAGGTGAACGCTTATACTCTTAGCCTTGTGTGATGCAAATCCTGTGCCACGGTTTTTGCCCAGTTTTTTGCACATACGTGGCACGCGTCGCGCACCACCTTGATGCGCACTGCGACGAAAATGGTGCGCACGCGCCGCGAATGTGCGCTTTTTTGCTGGCCTGTTATTTGCATCTTCAAGCTGCGAGAGTATAAGCGTTCAGCCGGCGCCCGCCGGCAGGGAATTGCTCTTGAATCCAACATCCATTCAAGAGGAACGCTTATGTACGCACTCAATGAGTTGAACAAAGAAACCCGTATGGGTACGCTCGGCACCGAGACCGGCAAGCGCGAAATTCGCCGCATCGATCTCTCTGACTTCAACCACCGCAAGGCGCAAATCGCCGACGAGCTGTGGGCCGCGTCGGTGGACGTGGGCTTTTTTCAGGTGCGCAATCACGGCATCGATCTGTCCAAAGTACGTGCCGCTTTTGCCGCTGCCGAAGCTTTCTTCGCGCTGCCGGATGCGGTGAAGGCGCAGTACCCGCTGCGCAAAGCCGACAACGCCGGCTGGGAGAGCAAGGCGCAAGTGCGGCCGTCGACCGGCACGGCGGATCAAAAGGAGTCCTACCAGATCACGCGTCCGCACATGGACGTGCTGTGGCCGAGCGAAGAGGAGCTGCCGGGCTTTAAACAAACCATGCTGGAATTTGAAGCGCAGTGCTGGCAGGTCGGCATGCGTCTGCTGTCCTGCTTTGCCGACAAGCTGGGATTCGACAGCGACTTTTTCACGCAGGCGCACGATCCTCAGCAGGCCAGCTATCAAAGCACCTTGCGGCTGCTGCATTACTACGCCATCGATCCGTCGATGAAAGACAAGCTGGATCTGTGGCGCGCCGGTGCGCACACCGATTTCGATTGTCTGACTTTACTATTCCAGCAGAAGAACCAGAGCGGCTTGCAAGTCTGCCCCGGCAAGGAGATGGATGCGCAGGAGTGGACCAGCATCGAGCCGGCCGATGATGTCATCACCTGCAATATCGGCGATATGCTGATGCGCTGGAGCGACGACCAGTTGCCGTCCAATTTCCATCGCGTGAAGAACCCGCTGCCGCATGAGTACCAAGGGCCGCGTTACAGCCTGGCGTTCTTCTGCCAGGCTAATCGCGATGTGATGATTGAAGGGCCGGGCAAGAAGTACCCGGCCATCAGTGCAGAGGCTTATTTGAAGCAGCGCGTGAACGCCAACTTCAAAGCCTATTGATAATTAATAGCTGCTCAGCGGCGAAGGCTGGCCGGCTTTGAAGGTGAAGATGGTCACTGGCGATTGCTTCATATCGCCTTTGGCGTCAAACGCATAAGTACCGGCCACGCCTTGGTAGGAACCGGCGCTGATGATCGCTTGCACTTTCTGCACGTCGATCGAATTCGCTTTCTGCATCGCTTGTGCGTACATCATCACAGCGTCGTAGTAGGCGGCCGCGTACACGTCGGCTTCCTGCTTGAAGCGGGCCTTGAACTTGGCCTTGAAAGCAGGACCGGCCGATGCCTTGTCCAGGATGGCGCCGCCCTGCGAGCACAGGACGTTGTCGCCAACGGCGTCGCCACCCAGCTTGCCCATTTCTGCGGTGCAGATGGTGTCGCCGCCCAGCAGCTTGGCGTTGATGCCCAGTTGTTTCATCTGGCGTGCCATCGGTGCGGCTTGTGGTGCATAGCCGCCGAAGAAGATGGCTTCCACCTTCTTGGTTTTCAGCTTGGTCAGGATGGAGGTGAAGTCGAACGCTTTATCGTTGGTGAACTCGTGGCCGGCCACGGTCATGCCGGCGGCCTTGGCCTGCTTCTTGAACTCTTCTGCCACGCCCTGGCCGAAGGCGGTACGGTCGTCGATGACGGCGACGTTTTTAAGTTTCAGCTCATTGGCCGCGTACAGCGCCATCTTGGAGCCCAGCTGGGTGTCGCTGGCGTTCACGCGGTACAAGCCTTTGTAGCCTTGCTGCGTCAGTTTCGGATTGGTGGCGACGGTGGCGATCAATGCGCCGGCGTCGTTATAGGCGCGCGAGGCAGGAATTGCCACGCCCGAGTTATACGGGCCGACCACGTAGCGTACGCCGTTGTCGATCAGCTTCTGGGCGGCGGCGACACCGGCTTTCGGGTCGCCCTGGTCGTCTTCCGACAGCAGTTCGAATTTCAGCTTTTTGCCGGCCACGGTAATCGGCTTGGCGTTCAGTTCTTCCACCGCCAGGCGCGCGCCGCTTTCGTTGTCCTTGCCCGAGAAGGACTGGGAGCCGGACAGCGGGCCGCTATGGCCGATTTTGACGACGGTGTCTTGCGCTTGGGCGCCGAAGGCGGCCAGCAGGGCCAATGCGGCGGCGGTATGCTTCAATTTCATGCGATCTCCTGATTCGAACTACGGTTTTTTGATGATGCGGTGATTATCGCCAAAATCGCAGAATATTATCGTGCGTGTTGGGGGCGGGTGCTCAAAATTTAATTCGGCGTGCGCTGTCGGATGCGGGCCAGCGCAGCGTTGATACGGTCGATGATGCCATCGTCCTTGTTGCGGGCGATGGCAAAAAATACACCACCGTCAGTGGTTAGTGGCTTGGGCAGCACGCTGTAGCCGGCATCGGCGGCGGCGCCGATGGTGCGCAGGCGCGGCTCCATGAAGGCATTGATTTCGATCTCGATGTCGCGCGGGCTTTGCTGGCTGGGTTGAAACAGCAGCACGGCGTCAACCCGCTTGAGCATCAGCCGTGTGAGCCGGGTGCTGCGCGAGGCGATATCTTCATCGGTGCGGAAAATTTTGGCGGCGCGTGCGCGTTCCACTTCTTCGCCGTAGTTATAGCCGCGCACCATGCCGATGGATTTGCCGCGCAGGTCCTCAATGCTGTTAAAGCGGAAGGTGGCATCGCTGCGGGTGACGATCCATAGCTTGTTGTAGGCGGCGACGTCGGAGTAGTGCAGGGCGTGCAGGCGGTCGGCGTTTTTTGGCAAGCCGAGGATCAGGCCTGCACCGTCGATGGCGTAGCGCTCGGCGCGCGCCCACGGGTACATGCGCAGTTCGAACACCACACCCAGTTCGCGTTCGATGGCGTCCAGTAGTTTGCGCTTGAGCGGCGCCAGCGGTTTGGGCTTGCCTTGTTCATCCAGCGTGTCGCCGATGATCAGGGGGATGGTGGCCGGGCCGGCCACTGCGCGCGGCGCCGGCGCGCCACAAAGCAAGGCGGCGAACAGGAAGCCCGTGAGTGAGGCGCGCGATAGCGGCATGGAAGTTGGCATTTCCCGATTATTGCAGAAAATGCCGGACGCGCTGAAAAACCAGTTTCACATCCGGATGTTCGCGTCAGAGACTGCCGCGCTGCGCCCGTTGCCCGGCATTCGCTGCATTGCGGTCGATACGGCACGCGGGCGGTGATGTTACGGTGCGCTGCCGATGGTGCGGGTGGCGGCAGTAGCAGTCACGGCGCCTACCGGTGGGATGAGAGTATTGGCGGCTACTCCGGCGCGGGTATGGACGCCCGCCACATCGTTGATGTTATATGCCGCGATGGCAGCGGCCAACGCCGGATTGGCGCGCAGTGGATCGGTCGGCGCTTGTGCTGCAGTCTGTGCGGCCACTGTTTGCGCGGCGTTGACGCGTTCCGCTGTCGCTTGCGCAGCAGCAGCTTGCTGGGCGGCGCTGGCGGCAGCATTGGCTTGCTGTGCTGCGCTGGCGGCAGCAGCATTGGCGGCAGCGAGGTTGCCGGCGGTGGTTTGCGCCGCTGCGGCCTGCTGGGCGGCTACTGCATTAGCGGCAGTCATGGCTGCCGCTGTCGTCGCATCGGCCTGCACCGCGCGCGCCTGCGCGAGAGCTGCGGCGGCTGCGGCATTTTGGGTCACCAGCGCATCGGCGGCATGTTGCGCTGCTTGCGCTTGCGCTGCCGCAGCGCTGGCTGAGGCATTGGCAGCAGCCAGCTGCGCGGCAGCGTTTTGCGCAATGCCGGCTTGCGCCCCAGGCTGCGTTGCATTCGCTGTTTGCATTTGCGTGCCGGTTTGCTTTGGATTGACGAGAGGGGATGCAGTTTGCGGCGAGGTGGCAGCCGGCCGTTCGAGTGCCGCGCGCTGGGCGGCAAGGCGGTCGGCGCCGGTGTCGGGCAGCGCTGTGCGGGCCAGCGTTTCTATTTCGGCGCGCGCCAGGTCGAGTCGCGCATTGGCTGCCACATCTTGCGGTGATAGCGCCGACACAGGCGCCGATGCCAGCGCTTGCACTTGCGCGCTGCCGGCCGCGCTCAATTGCTCGGCAAGCGCAGTCGCCTGCTGGCGGAAGGTTGCCAGCGTTTGCTGCAGGGTGGACGTGGCGCCGGTTTCATCGCGATTGAACGCCGCGCGCAGCACCTCCTGGTCGAGCGACAAACCGCCAGTAGAATCGGATAGCAATGGCGGCTGCAGCGTCACGCCTACCCGTGCCAGTTGTGCGTCCGTTCCCTGCTGCTGCAGGCCTTGTACCAGATTGTTGACCAGCGACGCTTGCAGCGCCTGCCCTTGGTCAAAGTCCGTCGATGGCAGCCGGTTGAAGGCATCGACTACGTTTTGCGTCGCCGTATTCACCAGCCCCGCGCGGTCGCCGTTGGACGGCAATTGCGCCAGTTGCTCCTGCGATTGCGTTACCGTCAGCAGGAAGCTAGCCACCGGCGATAGATCAACCGTCACCGAAGCTGGCGCCTCGGTAGCCGAACCGACCGTATTCACGTTGGCGCTATTGGTACTGTTGACCGGCTGCGCGGGCGCAGTCTGGGTCAAGGAAGAGATAGGGAACATGACGTCCTCCCGAAAAGACTGGATATCAGGCCGAGCATGCGCCGCCGCACCTTGCGCGTCCGTGTGCCAGTTCACATAGCGGGTCATTTTGTGCTTGGTTAGCTTCCGCACCGTCAGGTGCGTCCGATCAGCTTATCGTAGTCGCTCCTACCCTGCACACACAACGAGAGGATCTCATCATGGAAAACAGCATCGACAGCAAAATCAATCAAGCCCGCGACGGCGTTACCCAAATCGGCAAAGATCTGCGTAGCGATGCCCACGCCACCATCGACAAGGTTGCTGAGCAGGTGCCGCCGGCCACCGACCGCCTGGCCACCAAGGCGCACAATGGCGTCGACAAAGTGGCCGATACTGTGGAAAGCACCTCCGACCGTTTGGCAGCGCGCGGCAAGCAATTGGCTACCAGCGCAAAAAATCTGACTGAGTCGAGCCGCAATCACGTTCGAGCCAGCCCAGTGATTTCCGTGCTGGTGGCTGCGGCTGCGGGCTATGGCCTGTCCAAACTGCTGGGCTCACGCAGCAGCAAATGATATAACCATCAGTAAAAAATCGCGACACCTCTGCTACACCGTTGTAAAAATATCTATCCCATTGAAGTGTTCAACTCTGGCGAGCATAGTGATATGCTCGTCATACCGCTTTTTTCCCTTCACCTGACGCATGGACGTTTACGCCCCTCAAGTCTGGCAGCCGCACGAGCGACCGACCTTGCCGGGATCGCCGTCTAATCCCCATCATGCGTTCGAAAAGCGTGTCGCCTTTTTAGTAGTCGGTTTTATCGTGGCGATTACCGGCGGCTTGGGGAATGCGCTGGTGTCGGTCAACCTGCCATACCTGCAAGGATCGCTGGGCGTGTACTCGGCCGAGATCCAGTGGCTGCCGGCCGCCTATGTGATGGCCAACGTCTCCATGAACCTGTTGCTGGTCAAATTCCGCCAGCAGTATGGCTTGCGCTTGTTCACCGAATTATTCCTGCTGGTGTATGCGGCAGCCACCGTAGCCCACTTGTTCGTGCACGGACTGGGATCAGCCATCGCGGTACGCGCAGCGCACGGCATGAGCGGCGCGGCGCTGACCACGCTGGGCCTCTACTACACGCTGCAGGCTTTCCCGGCTGAGCATCGCCTCAAGGGCGTAGTGTTGGGGATCGGTTTCTCGCAACTGGCCACGCCGATGGCGCGTTTGTTCTCGTCGGAGCTGATGGAATTTGGCGAGTGGCGTGGCCTGTACTTCTTCGAACTGGGATTGGCGCTGCTGTCGCTGGCCTGCGTGCTGTTCCTCAAACTGCCGCCGGGTGACCGCATCAAGGCATTCGAGAAAATGGACTTCGTCACCTTCGGCCTGTTCGCGCCCGGTGTGGCGCTGCTGTCGGCAGTGCTGGCGCTGGGCCGCACGGTGTGGTGGCTGGAGTCACGTTGGCTGGGTTACAGTTTGGTCGGCGCCATCGTGTTGATTACAGCGGCGCTGGCGGTGGAGCACAATCGCGCGCGCCCGTTACTGAACACGCGCTGGTTGACCAACGCGAATATCGCGCGGCTGGCGATATCGGTGCTGCTGATCCGCGTGGTGCAGTCGGAGGCTAGCGGCACGGTGGGCTTCTTGCAGACGCTGGGTTTGAACAATGACCAGATGCTGGAACTGTGGTGGATCGTGATGGTCGGCGCAGTGGCTGGCATGGTAGTCAGTGCGCTGATTATGACGCCGGCGCGCATCCAGCCGCAGATGATTTTTTCGCTGGCGGTGATGGCGGCGGGTGCGTATATGGATTCCGATGCGACCAATCTCACGGGGCCTTCCGATTTGTACGTCTCGCAGTTCCTGCTCGGTTTTGGCGGTGCGATGTTTGTGGGGCCGACTTTCGTCTCTGGCTTTGGCGCGGTGATTGCGGCGCCGAATAACCTGGTAAGTTTCTCGGTCATGTTCAGCATCACGCAAACGCTGGGCAGCTTGCTTGGCACTGCGCTGACCGGAACCTTCCAGGTGTGGCGCGAGAAGTACCACTCCAGCATCCTGGTCGATCATCTTACTTTGCTTGATCCGTTGGTGGCTGCGCGTATTCAGTCGCGCGGCCTTGCTTCGCTGAGTGGCGTGGCCACGCGTGAGGCCAATATCCTCGCCTACAACGATGTCTTCCTCGCGATTACCGTGCTGGCGCTGCTGACGATGTTTTGGCTGCTGGCACGCCACCTTTGGACTGTGTGCGTGGTATGCCAGGCCAAGCCTGCGCACAATGCGCAGACAGGCCTGGCGAATGTCTCTCTCAATAACTCTGGATCCCGTTGAATAACATGGATAAAAATACGCCAGACAATGCATCTTCTTCCGAAACCCGCGTGGCGGCGGTGGCCGCAGCGGCGGCAGCGGCTGCGGTAGCGGCAGCTGCGCCTACCGCACCTGCGCCGGACCGGCGCTCGCAGATCATCTCGGCGATTGTGTTTTCGCTAGTGGCGCTGGTTGGTGTGCTAATCGTGCTGTATGCGTGGCGGTTGCCGCCGTTCAGCAGCGCCGTGGTGTCGACTGAGAATGCGCTGGTGCGCGGACAGGTGACCTTGATTGGTACGCAGCTGCCGGGCTATGTGGTGGATGTGAAGGTGCAGGACTTCCAGTACGTGAAGCAGGGCGAGTTGCTGGCGCAGATCGACGACCGCACTTACCAGCAGCGTTATGCGCAGGCGGTGGCACAGTTGGCAGCGCAGAAGGCGGCGCTGGATAATTGGGCGCAGTCGCATCGCACGGCGGAAGCGGGCGTGCTGTTGAACGAGGCCGCGCTGGCGAATGCGGAGGCGCAGGCGTCGAAATCGGTGGCGGATCTGAAGCGCGTCGATTCGCTGGCGGCGGATGGTTCGCTGTCCTTGCGCGAGCAGGATTCGTCCAAGGCGGCGAAGGCGCAGACGGTGGCTGCGGTGTCGCAGGCGCGTGCCAGTCTTGAAATCGCAAAGCAGCAGGTGCGTTCGGTGGCGGTGAACAAGCAGTCGCTGGAGGCGGCAGTGGCGGCGGCGGATGCGGCACTCAAGGCAGCCAAGGTGGATCTGGATAACACGCGCATCGTTGCGCCGGAAGATGGTCAGCTGGGGCAAGTCACGGTGCGCAAGGGCGCCTATGTGAACACCGGCGCGCAGCTCATGGGATTGGTGCCCAAGCAGCTGTGGGTGATCGCCAATCTCAAAGAGACGCAGATGAATAATGTGCAGGTTGGGCAGCCTGCCACGTTCAAGGTTGATGCGCTGGATGGTGCGCAGCTGACCGGCGTGGTGGAGCGGATTTCGCCCGCCACCGGTTCGGAGTTCAGCGTGCTGCCGGCGGATAACGCGACCGGCAATTATGTGAAGATCGCGCAGCGCATTCCGGTGCGGATCCGGATCGACCAAGGGCAGGCCAAGGCGCGCCGTCTCGCACCGGGTATGTCGGTGATCGTCAGCATCGACACCTCGGTGCAGGTGCGCGAGACTAGCGAGCCGCAGACTGTCGCCGGAGCGAAGCCATGATGCGGCGGGAGGCGTCGGCGCTTGCGCTGGCGGGCTTGCTGGCCGGATGCGCGGCGACCGTGGCGCCGCCGCCTGCTTCGACTTTACAGCCGCCGCCGGCCTGGCGCAGCGCATTGGAAGGGCAGGGCAACGGGCCGGTGGCGCGCGAGTGGTGGCAGGGCTTTGGCGATCCAGCGCTGACAGCGCTGGTTGCCAAGGCGCTGGAGAACAACGGCGACCTGCGCATCGCGCGTGCGCGCGTGGTGCAGTATCGCGCGCTGGTCGGCGTAACCGCGGCAGGCCAGAAGGCCAACGTCATCGTCGATAGCGCGCCAACGCGCACGCGTCAATTGGCCTACAACGGCGTGCCGTACGTGACCAATGTCTACCAAGCCGAATTCCAGGCCAGCTATGAAGTCGACGTGTGGGGACGCCTCGCTGCGCTGACCGACGCCGCCACTGCCACTTATCAATCCGAACAAGCCAATGCCGATGCGGCTGCGCTGTCGATCGCCGCCACCGTGGCATCGGGCTACCTCAACCTGCGCGGCCTGGATGCGCAGCTGGCGCTGACCGAAGCCACGCTCAAATTGCGCGAGGAATCCGCACGGCTGGCCAAGAAGCAGTTTGAAGTCGGCTACAGCTCGCGGCTCGAATGGCTGCAAGCGCAAGCCGAATACCAGACCACCGCCGAACAGGTGCCGCAGCTGAAGCGCTCCATCTTCGAACAGGAGAATGCGCTCTCCATCCTCACCGGCGGCAACCCTGGCCCGATCGCGCGCGGCATCGAACTGGCGCAGCTGGAACCGCCGTCCGTACCTGCAGGCCTGCCGTCCGAACTACTGCGCCGCCGTCCCGACATCGCGCGCGCCGAGTACAACCTGATCGCCATCAACGCCAACCTGCAAGCGACGCGCGACCAGTTGCTGCCGTCTTTCAAATTAACGGCGGTGGGCGGTGTGCAAAACCTGAAGTGGCATGACTTCGTGAACGCGCCGACCGCGCTGTGGCGACTCACCGGCGCAGTGGCCGCACCCGTGTTCGAGGGCGATCGCGTACAGTATCAAACCGACGCCGTAGCGGCGCAGCGCGATCAAACCTTTTATGCGTATGAGAATGCGGTGCGCACCGCGTTTGCAGAAACCGACAACAGCCTCGGGGCCATTGTGCGCTTGAAAGAGCAAGCCATCCAGAACGACGCGCGCCGCGCCACCGCAGCCGAAACGCTGCGCATCGCGCACAACCGCTACAACAACGGCTACGCTTCGTATCTGGAAGAGCTGGACGCCCAGCGTACGCTGTACAACGCGGACGTGGGGCGCTTGCAATTGAAGACGCGGATACTGGTGGCCTCAGTGGACCTGTACCGCGTCATGGGTGGCGGCTGGACTAAGCCTTGACCGGGATGCAGAGTTCCGACTCGAACACGCCGGTGGCAGGATCCATCGCGTAGTCGGCTGGGTAACGTTCGAAGCATGCGCCGGCATCGGCTTTGCCCTCGGCGTGCAGCTGGCCGAAGAATTCCCCCCACGCCGCCGGCACCTGATCGCCGGTGCCCTTGAACGAATACACGGCGTAACGGCCGGCCGGAATTACTGCTTCCTTGGCCGGTGGCTGCACCGCGTAGCCGGCCGCCACTTCGACGCAAGCGTCGTAGCGGCTTTCGCTGGCTGGCGTGGTGCTTGGATCATCCTGCGCCACGCCGTAGGTCACTTTGCCGGCCAGGCTGAAAGCCTTCTGCCACGGCGTGAATACCTCTTTCCAGAAGTCGCCGATGGCAGCGCCGAATGGACCTTTGTAGCGCAGATAAGCGACGCGGACTTCAGGCAGTTCTTTTATTTCGTACTTCATGCAAGTCTCCTTGTTTGGCCGCCGGTTCGCGGCGCACTTTGCGCACCATACGCTTCAACCAGTGTTCGAGATCGTCGACATAGGTGAACACCGCAGGCACCACCAGCAAACTTAAAAGCGTTGAGGTGATCAAACCGCCAATTACGGTGATCGCCATCGGCGAACGGAAGCTCGGGTCGGCGCCCCAGCCCAAGGCCAGCGGCATCATGCCCGCGCCCATCGCGATGGTGGTCATCAGGATTGGACGGCTACGTTTGTGGCAGGCATCGACCAGCGCTTCGAAACGCCCCATGCCCGCCTGCCGCGCAAGAATAGCATAGTCAACTAACAAGATTGAATTTTTTGTCACGATCCCCATCAGCATAATCAGGCCGATCATGGATGGCATGGACAGCGCGCTGTGCGTGATCAGCAGCGCCACAAATGCGCCGCCAATCGACAGCGGCAGCGCCGCCAGAATCGTCGCCGGCTGCATGAAGTCCTTGAACAGCAGGACCAGCACGCAGTAGATGCACAACACGCCGATCAGCATGGCGATGCCGAAGCTGGCGAACAGCGACGCCATTTCCTGCGTGTCGCCCAGTTCCGCGATCTTCACCGACGGCGGCAGGTTTTTCAGCGACGGCAGTGCGCGTGCTTCGGTATTGACTTCACCCAGCGTACGTTTGCCCAGCTCCACTTCCAGCGTGACGTTGCGGCTGCGGTTCAGGCGATTGATTTGCGCCGGGCCGCTTTCCATCGTGATGTCGGCCACGGTGGCCAGCAGTACCGGGCCGTTCTTGCCTGGCACGGTGAGGCGGCCGATGGCGTCAAGGTCGGCGCGCACGGCGTCCGGCAGCTTGACGCGGATCGGCACCTGGCGCTCCGGCAGGTTCATTTTGGTCAGGTCGGTGTCGTAGTCGCCGGCGGTGGCGACGCGTACGGTCTGGCCGATGGAAGCTGCAGTCACGCCGAGGTCCGCCGCTTTGGCGAAGTCCGGTTTGACGATGATTTCAGGACGCACCAGCGATGCGGTCGAGCGCACATTGCCCACGCCTTTCAGCGTGCGCAGTTCACGTTCGGCTTTTTGCGCCGCTTCCTTCAGTGCCACCGGATCTTCGGAGCGCAGCACCAGCTGCATCTTGACGCCGTTGTCCGGTGGGCCGACTTTGAAGCGGGCGCCGGGAATGGCGTCCAGCTTGTGGCGGATCTCGGCTTCGATGTCGGCCATCGATTCCTTGCGCTCGGTGCGGTGCGCGGTAGTCAGCGTCAGGACGGCGCTGCGTGCTTCGGCGGCTGCGCCGGGAGCGAAGGAGTCGCCGCTGGAGCCGCCGCCAATGGAGCTGAATACTGACTTCACTAATTTCACTTCCATCGCAGCCTGGCGCGCACGCTCGGCGACGACGCGGGTTTCAGCCAGCGTGGAACCCGGCGGCAGTTCGAGGTTGATCTGCGTTTGCGCGCGGTCGGCGGCCGGCACGAAGCCGGTCGGCAGCAGGCCGGTAAGCATGATGGAGCAGACGAAGAAGGCGCCCGCTGCGCATGCGGTCACAAGGCGATGGCTCAGGCACCACTTCATCACGCGCATGTAGCGCGTCATCAGCCAGCCGTCTTGTTCTTCCTTGTGGATGGCAGGTTTCAGCAGGTAGGCCGCCATCATCGGCGTCAGCAAACGCGCGACCACCAGCGATGCCAGCACCGCGATCACGGCGGTCCAGCCGAACTGCTTGAAGAACAGGCCCGGAATGCCGCTCATGAAGGCAGTCGGCAGGAACACCGCGACCAGCGCGAAGGTGGTAGCGATCACCGCCATGCCGATTTCGTCGGCCGCTTCCATTGCTGCTTCCATTGGGGTTTTACCCATGCGCAGGTGGCGTTCGATGTTTTCGATTTCAACGATGGCGTCGTCCACCAGCACGCCAACCACCAGGGCTAGCGACAGCAGGGTGACGGTGTTCAGCGTGTAGCCGAACAGGTAGATGCCGAGGAAGGCCGGCATGACCGACAGCGGCAACGCGGCCGCAGCGACCAGCGTGGCGCGCCAGTCGCGCAGGAACCACCATACCACCAGCACGGCGAGGATGGCGCCTTCGTACAACAGCTCCATCGAGCCTTTGAAGTTTTCTTCCACCGGACGGGCGTTGTCGATGACCTGCTTCAGCTCCACCTTCGGGTTATTTTTTTGCAGTTCGGCGATGGCGTCACGCGCGCCTTTGGCGACCTCGGTTTCGCTGGCGCCTTTGGTGCGGAAGATTTCAAAGCCGATGACTGGCTTGCCGTTTTGCAGCGCGAGGGCGCGCGGTTCGGAGACGGTGTCGCTCACGTTGGCCACTTGGTCGAGTCGCACGCGGCGGCCGTCCGGCAGCGGCAGGTCAATGGCGGCCAGTTCGGCTGCGGTCTTGACGGTGGCGATGGTGCGTACCGATTGCTCGGCGCCGCTGACGTCACCACGTCCGCCTGGTGCTTCTTTTTGCACGAGGTGCAGCTGGCGTGACACGTCCAGCGCGGAGACGCGCAGTGCGGCCATACGGGCGTCGTCCAGCTCTACGCGGATTTCGCGGTATACGCCGCCCACGCGTTTGACTGCGCCGACGCCGCGCACGGCCAGCAGGCGCTTGGCAACGGTGTTGTCGACGAACCAGCTGATCTCCTGGTTGTCCATTTTCTCGCCGTGGCCTTCGGCAGCGGATGCGGTGAAGGTTTGTACTACGCGGCCGGCAGTGGAGGCTTTGGTCACGCTTGGGTCGCGCAGTTCGGCCGGCATGTCGGCTTTGACGCGGGCGACGGCATCACGTACGTCGTTCACCGCGTCGGAGATATTCTTCTCGAGGATGAATTCAACGGTGGTGGTGGAGACGCCATCGAGCACGGTGGTGTAGATGTTTTTCACGCCTTGCAGGGTGGCCACCGAGTCTTCGATTTTGCGTGAGACTTCGGTTTCCAGCTGCGCAGGCGCGCTGCCGTCCAGCGTGGCGGTAACGGTGACGATGGGCAGTTCGATGTCCGGGAAGTCCTGCACCGGATTGGCTTTGTAGGCCATGAAGCCCGCCAGCGACAGCAGCACAAACAGCATGATCGCCGGTATGGGGTTTTTAATGGATAGCGCGGAGAAGTTCATGATGCTTCCTTATTTCGCTGCCAGGGTGTCGGCTACTACGCTGACCAGGTCACCGTCGTTGAGGAAGCCGGCGCCGCGCACGACGACTTGTGTCTCGGCGTTCAGGCCACCCAGCACTTCGATGCGGTCGCCGAGGCGGCGGCCTGGTTGCACTTTGATCTGGCTAACGTGTTTGTCGGCGTTGAGGCGGAATACGAAACTGAAGCCGTCGCGCACGACGATGGCTTGCTGCGGCACGGTCATGGCGGAGGAGGCACCCAGTTCAAATTGGCCGCTGGCGAACATGCCGGCTTTGAATGGCGCGTCTTTGCTGCCGGCGTTCTGCGGCAGGTCGACGTAGACCAGCGCGGAGCGGGTTTGCGGATCGACGGTGGGCGCGATCATGCGCACTTTGCCGGTGACTTCGCTGCCGTTGGCGGCTTTGACGATGGCGCTGACGCCGGGCTTCAGGTTGCGCAGGTCGGCGGCGACGACTTCGGCGCGCCATTCAAGGCGGCCCTGGCGGATCATGCGGAACAGTTCCGTGCCGGGATTGGAGACTGCGCCGACGGTGGCGCTGCGGGCGGAAATGACGCCGCTGTCCGGTGCGACCACTTTGGTGTATTTCAGGCGCAGTTGCTGGCTCGCCAGCGCGGCTTTGGCGGAGGCGATGCGGGCGTTGGCGGTTTGTTCGGCGGTGTTGTATTGGCTGATTTGCTGCGCGCTCAATGCGCCGGAATTTTGCAGCGTACGGGCGCGGGCTGCGTTGGCGGCTGCGTCGGCAGCGTTGGCTTCGGCTTCGTGTACGGCGGCTTGGGCTTGGGCCAGATCGGCGTTGACGGTTTCTGCGGAGAAGACAGCCAGCACGTCGCCGGCTTTGACGACGTCGCCGACGTTGACGCGCACTTCGGTCAGGCGCAGGCCGTTGGATTCGCTACTCACGCTGGCTTCCTGCCATGCTGCCACGTTGCCGTTGGCGGCCAGTTTGATCGGCAGGCTGGCGCTGGATGGCTTGGTGGTGGTGACGGTGAGGGCGGCTTTCGGCACATCCGGTTTTTTCTCATCGGCCGCTTGCGTGGCCGGGGCGTAGGCGGCGATGCCGGCGGCGGCTACTGCAAAAGCGGCTGCCAAAATGTAGGCGACTGGTTTGAGTTTGGTTTTCATAGTTGGCTCAGATGTTTAGTTTGCGGCGAGGGCGGCACGCTGCGGCGTGGCCGGCGACGATGGCGTGGGCTGCGCGTCGGCGGTTGCTGCGGCGGGATTCCATCCGCCGCCGGCGGCGCGGTAGAGGGCTACCCAGGCGGCGCTGCGTTCGCGTTGCAGGTTGATGACGGTTTGTTCGGCGGCGAGGCGCGTGCGGCGTGCGTCTTCCAGTTCGAACAGGCTGGCCATGCCGTTCTTGTAGCGGTCTTCGACGGCGGCGTAGTTGGCGCGGTAGCCTTCCAGTGCGGTTTGTGCGTCGCCAGTGCGGGCAGCGGTGGCGTCGAGGTTGACCAGTGCCTGTTCTACTTCGCTGACGGCGTTGCGCACGGTGGCGCGGTAGCTGATCACGGCGGCGTCGTAGCGAGTGCCGGCGGCGGCGACGTTGGCGCTGCGGCGGCCAGCGTCGAATACCGGCACGGAGAGTGAGAGCGGGCCGATGGTCCAGGTGTCGGTCTTGGTGTTCTCGCCGCCGCTGCGGAAGTTGGCGACGCCGACGGAGCCCGACAGCGACAGGCGTGGATAGCGCTGCGCCTGCGCGTTGCCGACATCCGCGCTGGCCGCCGCCACTTCGCGTTCAGCCGTGAACACGTCCGGCCGCTGGCTCAAAGTCTGCGCCGGCAGCTCCGCAATCGCAATCGCCGGCGCAGCGTAACCCGTGCTCACGGCGGCCGACGACGCGCTCGGGGCGGCTGGCGCGCCGGCGCTTGCGGCGAGTTTTTGGCGCAGTTGCTGCTCGCTGATCGCGGTCAGCGCGGCGAGGACTTTCACGTCGACGTCGCAGGCGGCGCGTTGGGCGATGTAGCGGCTGTTGCCGTCGGCGGCGCTGGCGCGGGCCAGCGACAGGCTGGCTGGCGACTGGAAGCCTGCTTTGGCACTCAACTCCGTCAGCTTGGCGGTGTCGGCGCGCGACAAGGCGTCCTGCTGTGCGACCGTCAGCAGTTGCTGACATGCGCGCAAGCCGTAGTACTGGTTCGCCACTTCGGCCGCAACGGACACGCGCGCGTCATGCCATCCTGCATGCGCACTTTCCAAACGCGCCTGTGCCGCATCACGCGCTGCGCGGTTCGCGCCGAACAAATCGATCTCCCACGAGGCATTCAGGGCCACCTGCGAGGTTGTCCCCATCGGCAGCGCCGATTGCTGGTTCGAGCGGCTCACGCCACCGGCAGCATCTACATTCGGCGCCAAGGCAGCACCAGCCGCCACGCGCTCGGAACGCGACTGCGCAATCCGTGACGCTGCCGACGCCACAGTCGGACTAACCGCCTGCGCCGACTCGATCAACTCCACCAGCAAGCCATCGGCCTGCCCACGCCACCACGTGGCGAGATCGGCCCGGCTGCCGTTGTGCGGCAACGGCGCTTGCCACTGCTGGGGCGCCGCTGCATCGACCTGCTTCGCCGGACCCTGCACGGCACAGCCGCCCAGCGCCACCGCGACGGCCAATCCCGTCGCGCGTAAAAAGATACTCATGCTTTCCCTTGTTGAAGTTTGTTTTTTTCGGCCTGCACCAGCGCCTCGGCAAACACCGTCAGGTGCTGCGCCCACTCCGCCACCGCTTGCGGCGACGCCAGCATGTGCGGCGTAATCACCGCCACGATGTCGCGCCCGATCAGCATCTGCACGCACATCGAGGCGATCGCATAGGCCAGGCGATGCACGCTGTCGTTGGGCTTCTTCACGCCCAGGTGGCGGCACAGCACAGCCACCAGCGCCATGTGCTCCGGCTTGATGTTGTTCTCGATCTCGCGCTGCCAGATGCCGGTTGGCTCCAGCATTTCGCGATAGAACAGGCGCAGGATCACTTCCGCATCCTCGCCCGCCATCAGCGGCGCAATCATCTGGCGGTAGTAGCCGTCCAGCGCTTCGCGCAGCGTGAAATGCGGCTGGTCGAACATGGCGATATTGCTTTCGGCCGGCGTGCAGATGGCGTCAAAACAGGCTTTATACAAACCGGCCTTGTCGCCGAAGTAGTAGCTGATCGCCGCGACATTGGCGTTGGCTGCCTGCGCAATTTCGCGCGTCGAGGTTTTAGAAAAGCCCTGTTCGCCGAACAGGCGCATGGCCGCTTGCAGCAATCGCTCGCGCGACTGCTCACCGTCCGAGCGTGGCTTGCGGGCGTCGTCGGCTGGCTGGCTGGAATCGTGTTGGAGTGGTTTAGCGTTCATGGCCGGCATTACATCACATAATTTAAACAATTGATATAACTAAATCGATCGTTTAATTTACTGTTGAAAGATCCTGCCTGAGGGTAGACGATGGCCTGCCGCAAATATTGCAGCATTTGAAAAATTTTTAACCGGGGAGGGCGTTACGCGAGGCGGGCGGTGGCGGCGGGCAGCAAATCTTCACCCCACACGCTGAGGCGATTGCGGCCGTGGCGTTTGGCGTGGTACAGCGCCTGGTCGGCGCGGCGCAGGGCGTCGTCCCATTGCAGGTCGTCGGGCTGGCAGCCGGCCACACCGAGGCTGACGGTCAGCGTCAGGCGCTGGCCGTCCACCAGCAGCGGACTATTTTCGATCAGGGTGCGCAGGCGTTCGCCAATCTGGCGCGCCTGGTAGTTGCCTTCGCCGGTGACCAGCACTGCAAATTCTTCGCCGCCGATGCGGAAGCGCGCATCGTAGCCGCGCAGCGCCTGCGCCGACACGGTGGTCACGTGGCGGATGGCGGCGTCGCCCACGGCGTGGCCGTACTGGTCGTTGATGCCTTTGAAGTGATCGATGTCGAAGGTGAGGAAGTTCAGCGCCTCACCGCTGCGGCGATGCCGCTGGAATTCGCGTTCCGCCATATCCAGCAAGGCGCGCCGGTTCAGCCATCCGGTCAGGCTGTCGGTCAGCGAGGCGCTGCGCAGCGCCAGTTCCTGGTGGCGGATGACGATCAGCGCGCAGCACATGGTGGCCAGCGACAGGAACGCCAGTACCATCAGCGAGCCGGCGGTTTGCAGGATCTGGTTGCCGAGGAAGGTCAGTTGCATCGGCTGGCCCAGCGCGAGGAACAGGCCGCGTACCGCCATCTGTCCCATAAAGGCTGCTTCCACCATCATCAGCGGAAAATACGAGCCGCGCGCCGGGCTGTCGGGTTGGCGCGCCAGCAGCCACACCACGCTGGCGTTGATACCGACCACGAACGGTGACAGCAGCATCAGTCGGCGGCTGACGGCGCCATCGGCCACGCCGCTGGCGTGCAGCAGCACGATGAGGATGGCCAGCGCGGCCAGCCAGTCGTAGCGCGGACGGCGGCCAAGGTGGCGGCGCACGCCAGCTAGTATCAAATAGTGGCCGCTGATGTAAAACGCATTGGCGATACCTGGCGCCACCACGAACGGCAGCGGGTGGTGCATGGCCAGCAGGGCGAGGGCATTGGAGGCAAGGAAACACAGGCCGGCGGCCGACCAGTCGAGCAGGCAGGGCGTGCGGCGGCTGGCACGGTGCAGCAGGTACATCGTCGCCGCCATGATGGTGCTTGCCAGGGCGGAGACAATGACCAGTGTGTAGGAATCCATGCCGGGCAGTATAAATGTTTGCGTGATGGAAAGGCTCACCAATTCTCACGCATGGCTGCGGGCAAAAAAAAACCCGCACACGGTGCGGGTTGAATTCCAATGTTCAGCGAACGGTTGGAGGAGACAGTTCCAACTATACCCCTCTTTATGTTGCGGCGCAATACCGTAAAACTACGTTGATGATCTCTCTATAGTAGTAGAAGATCAAACAAGTTATGTTGCGTTGCACATGCTTTCAATTAACGAGGCAGGGCCAGCGTAAAGATGCTGCCCTGGCCGAAGTCGCTCTTGAAGAATAGTGCACCGCCAATCAGGTTGGCCAGGTTCTGGCACAGGTACAGGCCCAGGCCGGCGCCTTCGGCGTGGCGGGTCGAGGTCGAATCGAGCTGCGAGAAGGCCTGGAACAGCTTGGCTTGGTCTTCCTCGCGGATGCCGGCGCCGCTGTCGGCCACCGAGAATTCGATCAGGCTCTTGCTGGCGTCGCCCACGCGTTCGGCCAGCGTAATGCGCACGGTGCCGGTTTCTGTGAACTTGATGGCGTTGTTGCCGAGGTTGAGCAGGATCTGCGTCAGGGCGCGGCGGTCGGTTTCCAGCACGATGGCGGGATCGGCCAGTTCCATTTCCAGCGCCAGGTTTTTCTGCAGCGCCAGCGGGCGCAGCGTGTCCACCACATCCTTGACCACGTCCTGGCACAGCACGGTTTCCAGTTCCAGCGTGACTTTGCCCGCTTCGATCTTGGCAACGTCAAGGATGTCGTTGATCAGCGAGAGCAGGTGGCGCGCGCTGGTGCGGATGGTGTTGAGTTGCTTGTCCTGCTCGGACGTCAGCGGGCCGGGCAGCTTCATCAGCAGCGCGCCGGTGAAGCCGATGATGGCGTTCAGCGGCGTGCGCAGTTCGTGCGACATATTGGCGATGAAGGCCGACTTCATGCGGCTCGCTTCGGCCAGTTCCAGGTTCTTCAGCGCGATTTCGCGATTGATGGTTTCCAGTTCGCCGGCGTGGTGGGCCAGACGCATATTCAGTTCGATCACTTGCCGCTCGCGCGCCTGCAGCTCGCTGTTGACCTGCACCGCCTGCTCGTAGGTGGAGATCAGGAGGTCGAGGATTTGCTGGCGGTCGGCGTTGATGAAGTGTTTTTGCTCGCCCAGATAAAGAGCGATGCCGATCTCCATGTTCTGGTTCTTGCGCAGCTTCTGGTTCATCAGCATGTGGCCGATGCGGTTCAGCAGATAGTCTTCCGCGTACGGCTTGCGGATAAAGTTATCGGCGCCGCATTCGATGCCGCGGATGATGTCCTTCGGATCCATCAGCGAGGTCACCAGGATGACCGGAATGTCGCGCAGTTCTTCGTCGGCCTTGATGGCGCGGCACAGCGTGTAGCCGTCCATCTCTGGCATCACAATGTCGGACAGCACCAGGTGCGGCTTGCGCTCGCGGATCGCCTCCAGCGCCAGCCGGCCGTTAGGCGCCACGCGCGCACCATAGCGCATGGACTGTATCAAACGGCGTAGTCGTTCAGCCTGGGTGGGGCTGTCTTCGACGATCAGTATTTCAATTTCATCGGGCTGTATTTCGTAGCTGGTGTCCACAGACCACCCTCCTGGTGCATAGTTAGCTGTACAGACTATATCGGATTAGCTCTTCACTGGGAAGTTCCGTCGCCTTGGAAAGCACCGGCGCGCCAGGTCAGCACCAGCGTGTCGCGATGGCCGTGCGCGCCGAGCGGCTGGATCGGCGTGGATTCATGGATGACAGTCGCATCGTCCAGCAGCAGCAGGGTCCACGGCGCAGTCATGGTGAAGCGCTTGCCGTTGGGACCATCGGCTTCGAACACGCGGGTTTCGCCGCCCTTGATGCCGTCGCGCGCCACCAGCAGCACCGCCACGAAGTCAACGCCGTCGCGGTGCGCGCCTTCCGGCGTCGGCCGGCCGATGCCGTCGGTGGTGTCGATGCGGAACTGGTGTGCTTCAACATACCACGGTTCGGCGTTGCCACGCGCCGTGCTGCAGACCTGGCCGATGGAGGTAATCAGCGCCGTCCATGCGGCTTGCGTCACGGTAGCCGGCAGCACCGGCTCGAACAGGCGGTTCATGCCCCCGTGCAGGGCGTTGTACTCCAGCGGCTGCCAGTGAGCGCGGTGTGCGGTCTGAGTCAGGTGTGCTCCCTCCTGAACAAAACAGGAGTGGCGGCGGCGGCGGTAGCGGCCGCCGTCTTTCAGGTAGTTGTCCAGTGCCAGCGTGTCCCAGCTCGGGACCAGAGCATTGAGGGCGGCCAGCGGCACGCGGGCCAGCGTGGCCACGTCCTCGGCTTGCAGCAGGGCGTAGCCGTCGTTGCGCAGCGCGGCGGCCGCATCGGCCAGCGGCGTGTAAAGAGGTGTCGTCATCGTCGTTTCAGGCGGAAGCGTTCATCAGGCTGGAACGCAGTTCATCGAGTTGCTGTTTCATGCCCACTACCTGGTCCAGCGTGCATTGCGTGGCTTGCAGGATGGAGGGCGGCAGCTTGGCTGCTTCGTGGCGCAGCGCGTCGCCGTGCTCGGTCAGCTTGATGATGACCTGGCGTTCGTCGTTGGCGGCACGGGTGCGGGTCAGCAGTTCGGCTGCTTCCATGCGCTTGAGCAGCGGGGTCAGTGTGGCCGAATCGAGGAACAGGCGCTCGCCCACCTCTGACACGGTCAGTTCGTTTTTTTCCCACAGCACCATCATCACCAGGTACTGCGAATAAGTGAGGCCGAGGCCGCGCAACAGTTTGCGGTAGAGCTTGCTCATGGCAAGCGAGGTCGAATACAGGGCGAAGCAGAGCTGTGCGTCCAGCTGTGGGACGCCCGAGGTGGGTTGAGTGTGCGTTTCCATGCTTGCAGTATAGGTAGTGCGCTATATAATTGCAAGCTAGAGCCGAGAAAATAGTTTTGGCGAGCACACCGCTCGGTTATGATGATGGTGAGAATACACGGGGAGTGGCGGCAGATGAATGTCAAAAAGGCCATCGTACTGATCGTCGATGAAGCTACGGACCAGCTGATCCTGATGAACGGCATGCTGGAGGATCAGTACGAAGTCCGGCTGGCCAACAGCGGCCGCGCGGCGCTGGACATCATGCAGCACGTGCCGCGCCCGCACTTAGTGGTGGCTGACGCCCACCTGCCGCAGATCGACGGCTACAGCCTGTGCCAGCAGCTCAAATCCAGTCCCGACACGGCCGGCATCCCGGTCATCATCCTGCAACGCGAGGCCGACGAGCAGCGCGCCTTCGACGCTTGCGCCGCCGATACGGTAGCCAAGCCGGTAATCGCCGACGTGCTGCGCGCGCGCGTCGACACCCATCTGCAGCTGCGCCATTCGCGCGAACTGCTCAAGCAGCAGCGCAATCTGCTGGAAGACGTGGTGGAAGAGGTCACGCTGGAATTGAGCCAGATGCTGGATGCGATGATCTGGGCGCTGGCTTCGCTGGCCGAAACGCGCGAGTATGAAACCGCCAATCACCTGCGCCGCGTGCAGCACTACATGGTGGCGCTGGCGCGCCAGCTACAATCGCACAAGCGCTTCGAGGAAGAGCTGAGCGACGCTAATATCAAGGCGCTGTTCAAGGCCGCGCCGCTGCACGACATCGGCAAGGTGTCGATCCCGGACGCCATCCTGCTCAAGCCGGAGCGCCTGACCGACGACGAATTCGAGATCATGAAGAAGCACACGGTGTATGGCCGCGACGCCATCGTCAACGTCGAGAGTGCGCTGGGCTACACCAACACCTTCCTGCGCTACGCGCGCGAGATCGCCTACTCGCACCAGGAAAAATTCGACGGCTCCGGCTACCCGCAAGGCCTGGCTGGCGACACCATCCCGATGTCGGCGCGGCTGATGGCGGTGGCCGACGTCTACGATGCGCTGATTTCCAAGCGCGTCTACAAACCGGCCTTTACCCACGAAACCGCAATGGAGATGATACGGCAGGGAAGCGGCGAGCATTTCGACCCCGATGTGGTCGACGCCATGCTGACGGTGGAGGAAGAGTTCATGTCCATCGCCGAACGTTACAGCGATCCGGCCCACTGATATGCGCGGGCGCGGCTACCTGGCTTTCTGTGTCGGGATCTGCCTGACTGCCTGGACCTGCTACTTTGTGATGGAAGAGCAGCAGAAGCTGCAAGTGCAAGCCGGCTTCCAGCGCGACGCCGAGAAGGTGGCGCGCGATACGCAGAACCGCATGCAAATCTATTTCGATACGCTGCACGGCATGCGTGGCGTGTACGCGGTCAACGACCGCATCGACCGCCTGCATTTCCACCGCTTTGTCACCGAGTTGAAAATCGATCGCCGCTATCCCGGTTTCCAGGCGCTGCAATTTGTGCGGCTGGTGCCGGATGCGGAGCTGCCGGCGTTTGTGGCACGGGTCAAGCGCGACACCAGCGTCGATCCCGCCGGCTATCCGAACTTCCACGTGCACCCGGCCAGCGTGCGTCCGACGCACTACATCATTGAATACACCGAGCCGCTCAAGGGTAACGAGAACGCTTTCGGGCTTGATCTCGGTGCGCTGCTGCCGCACCAGAAGGCGTTGGATATGGGGCGCGACAGCGGCGAAATCGTCGCCACCGAGCGCATTACGCTGGTGCAGGACGTGACCGGAGAGCCGGGCTTTGTGGCGCGCGCGCCGGTGTACCGCAACGACCTGCCGCTGGATACCACGGCGCAGCGGCGCGAGGCGCTGGTGGGCTTTGTCGCCATCGTGTTCCGCATGAATACCTTGATGCGCGAGATCATCGATCCCGCGCTGCTGGAGCACCTGCACGTGCGCATCGAGGATGCCGGCTTCCAGACCGGCCAGCCGCCTGCACCCGGCGTCGACACGCTGCTGTATGACAGCGACGGGCAGGTGGAGTCGCACCAGGAGCGGGCCGACCCGGTGCCGGGACTGGGTACCAGCACCGTGCTGCCGATTGGGCAGCGCAACTGGGTCATCAAATTTGAAGGGCGTTCCGGCTCGCGTTATGGCCGTTCGCAGCTGCCGGTGGTGTTGATCGGTATCGCCGGCGTCATCATCTCCGCGCTGATCGCGGCGCTGCTGGTGACCAACCGGCGCGAATCGGATGCGCGGCATGGACTGGAATTCAGTCTGAAAGAACTGGAACTCCAGAAGAGCAATGTGGAACAAGCGCGCAATCATTTATCGCGGGTGGTGGCGACGCTGAAGCAGGCGCAGACCAACTTGCAAACCTCGGAGAAAATGGCGTCGCTGGGCGCGTTGGTGGCGGGCGTGGCGCACGAGTTGAATACGCCGATCGGCAACAGCCTGCTGACCGCCAGCGCATTGGGCGACATGGTGCGTGATTTCGAACGTCGCCTGAAAGCGGACGGCGGCCTGAAACGCTCGGCGCTGGAAGCGCACATGAGCGATGCGCGCAAGGCCTGCGACATCATGAGCAGTTCCCTGACGCGGGCGGCGGACTTGATCACCTCCTTCAAGCAAGTGGCGGTGGACCAGGCCAGCGGCCACCGGCGCCGCTTCCGGCTGGACGAAGTGCTGCACGATACGCTGGCCACCTACGCGGCGCAGTTGCGGCGCGCCGGCTGCGTGGTGACGGTGGATGTGCCGGCCGACCTGGTATTCGATTCTTATCCCGGCAGCTTGAGCCAGGTGCTGAGCAATTTGATCGGCAACGCGCTGCTGCACGGTTTCGATGGACGCGAAAGCGGTACGCTGTTGATTAGTGCGCGCCGCGAAGGACCCGACCTGGTGCTGCTGCAATTGAAGGACAACGGCGTCGGCATGACCGACTTGGTGCTGCATAAAATCTTCGATCCCTTCTTCACCACCAAGATGGGGCAGGGCGGTTCAGGACTGGGGATGAATATTGTTTATAACATTGTCACCGGCGTCTTGAAGGGTACCATTCGCGTGGAGTCGGTGCCGGCGGAAGGCACCAGCGTGACGCTGGTGCTGCCGCTTTGGCTGGAGGAAGACAAGCTTCAGGCGTAGCGCTGGCGCAGCAGTGCCAGCATGGCGACGTTCAGTTCCCACGCGTTCGATACTTCCTTCTGCGTGTAAGGAAGCGTTTGCGTGTATGGCACCGGGCCAAATTCTGGCGTCAGCGTCATGCGCTCGGCACCGGCTTCGCGGCGCAGGCGTATCACTTCATCCCACCACGACAAATGCGCTTCCAGCGCGGCCTGCGATTCCGGCGCGCGGAAGTCGGCCACTTGCGGACCTTGTGCATGACCGACGCGGGCGTGGATGTGACGCACATGCGGCAGCGTTTTGGCCAGCGTTTCCGGCTGGTCTTCCAGCAGCGTCTCGCACACGCAGCACCAGTGGGACAGGTCGGCAGTCAGGTGCAGGTTGGGCATCTGCTGCAGGTAAGGCAGCAACAGCATCGGATGGCCGCTGAAACGGCTGCGGTGGATCTCGTGATAAATCGGCACGTCGTGCTGGCGCGAGATGTCGTCGGCGAGGTCAAGCAGTTCGCGGTTTTGCTGCGGGGTGAAGAAGTCCTTGCCGGTCTGCGAATTGATGTGCAGCGGCTTGGCGGCGCAGGCGTTGTGCAGCAGTTCGGCCAGCGCGGCCTTGTGCGGTGCGAAATCCTTGTGGAAGACAGTCTCCCATTGGCCGACGATCAGCGCCAAACCTGCGTCGGCGATACGGCTGGTCCAGTCGTCGCGTGCGGCGGCGTCCAGCGGCAGCGACATTTCGATACCGTCAAAGCCGGCGGCCTTGGCGCGGTCGATGAAGACTTGCGGTGCCAGTTCGTGGTGGCCCCAGTGGGCGGCGAAGATTTGAATCTGCATTACAGGAAGCCTCGCGCCGGCAGCTTGTCGTCGCGCTGGATCCAGTTTTGCGGCGAGTACTTCGTCGCGCCGTCGGTCACGTGCAGCGTGTAGGCGTGGCGCGATACCGGCGAGCGGTTCGGCGCGCTGTAGTGCGGCAGCAGGCCGTGGAAGCATACCAGGCTACCGGCCTTGCATTCGAGCGGCACGGCGGTGCTGTTGTCGGGCCATGGCATGTCGCTGAGTTTTTCCATGCGCACGTCGTCGCCGTTGCGCAGGAAGCGTTCGCGCATCGGGCCGCGATGGCCGCCCGGTTCGGCCCACATGCAGCCGTTGTCCAGCGTGGCGTCTTCCAGCGCGAACCAGAAGGTGGTGACGCTGACTGGATCGGTGTCGAAGTAGGTGGCGTCCTGGTGCCAGCGCACTTCGCCGCCGATGCCGGGCTGCTTGAAGATGTACATCGATTGCCAGACCTTGGGATCGGACAGGCCGATTTCGCGCGCCAGTTCTTCAAGGCGGGCGTCTTGCGTGAAGGCGCGGAAGGCTGGATCGAGATCGTGCATGGCGTGGCCGATTTTGTTGATCGACAGTTCCTTGGCCTGTTTCAGCTGGCCGTCCGGGCCGAAGGCTTCTTCCTCGAAGAAGCAGCGGATGGTGTTGTCGGAGCCGAGGAAATAGTCGTCGGTGGTCTTTTCCTGCTCGATGGTGCTGAAGATGCCGGATTGGGTGGCAGGATCGAAATCGTTGACAATCTGCGCAGCGCGGGCGCGCAGGGCGGCGATTTCTTCAGGGCTCTTGAAGCCGGGGATAACGATGAAACCATCGCGTTGATATTGTTGTTTTTGTGCTTCTGTCAGCATTTCCGGCTCCATCATGGGATATTCGATGCGTGCCATTTTACAGCGACTGACATCGGAAAAAGGTTGACACATTGTCGCTGAAATGAAGACAATCGGATCATGGATCAGTTACGGGCAATGGAGATTTTTGTCGAGGTGGCACGGCAGCGCAGTTTTAGCGAGGCCGGACGACGCCTTGGACTAACGCGGGCGATGGTCAGCAAACATATCCTGCAACTGGAAGAGAAACTGCAAGCGCGCCTGCTGCATCGCTCCACGCGCGAGGTGAGTTTGACCGACGTTGGGCAAGCGTATCTGGCGCCGTGCATGGCGACCGTGGCGCAAGCGCAGGAAGCGGCGCGGGTGGTGGCGCAAACCGGCGATGATCTGGCCGGGCCGTTGCGGATACAGGCGCCGTCGAGTTTCGGCAGCGAGTGGCTGGCCGATGCCGTGGCGCGCTTCGCGCTGCTGCATCCGAAGCTGGAGCCGATGCTGTACGTAGACGATGCGCTGCTCGATCCGATTGAGCATGGTTTTGATTTGACGATACGGGTGGGCGGGATACCGGACGTGCATGCGCTGGCGATGCGGCCATTGGCGCCGTGCCGCGGCGTGCTGTGTGCATCGCCAGCTTATCTGGCACGGTACGGCGTACCGCAAACGCCGCAGGATTTGCAGCAGCACCGCTGCCTGCACTTCAGCCACCTGACCGACGGCACCCAATGGCACTTCACGCGCGGCGAAGAGCAGCAAACCGTGCGCGTCCCCGTTGCCTTCACCGCCAACAATGGACTAGTGCTACACCAAGCCGCTCAGCGCGGACTGGGCATCGTCTACAACACCACGTTCTTAGCGTGGCGCAGCTTGAAAGAGGGCACGCTGGTGCCAGTTCTGAGCGATTGGGAGCTGCCACTGAACCATCTGAGCGCCTTATACCCTGCCAGCCGCAAAACGTCGCCGAAAGTGCGTGCCCTGATCGACTTCCTGATCGCCGAATACCACCCGGTCCCGCCGTGGGACCGAGAACTTGGGGCGGCTAAAGTTTAGATCTGCCAGGCGCCGTTCTGGTAGACGCGCTGGTCGTCGAGGTAGACGCCTTCGGTGACGGCGAAGACGTCGATGTGGAAGCGGGCGTCTTTGCGTTTGAGCTGGGGCTTGGTGTAGACGCCATGCTTGGCGCCCAGCGACAGGTGGATGCCGCACATGCGTTCATAGGTCCCAATGTCGTCCACCATGCGTTCGCGTGAGAACGCGCGGTTCATGCCGAAGCCCAGTTCACGCAGCCATACTTCACCTTCATGCTCGCGGATGATGGATAGCATATTCTCAAACTCCGGCGTGCTGTTTTCCGTCCCCACCACACGGCCTTTTTCGACGATGATGGTGATCGGCGTTTCAGGACGATTGACCATGAATTTGGTATCGCCAAACACGAAGATGCGCGCGCGTCCACTCACCGCTTCCAGATCCTGCGCCTCGGTGAACACTTCACCCAGCGGGAACTGGCCGCCGACATTGGTCATGCCGCTGTAATCGCCGATATTCAGCTTGGCCGATTCGAACGGCGAGGCAAATACCAGCCGCTCGCCATTGCCGCTATCGACCACGCCCTGCTGCGCGTTGTCGATGCGCGCCTTCAATGCATGGCCCACGCCACGGTAGTAGGACGGGTCATAAGCCAGCGAATCGATGTAATGCAGTCCCTGCTCGCCGGGCATGCGCGATAAGTGCACATGCTCGATTACCTTCAGCCCGCGCTTGAACAATTCAATGCGAATGCGGTAGGCGTCCATGCGGAAGCTGCTCGACTGTACCAGCACCACCAGATCACCAGCCTGCATGCGCTCGAAAATAGCCAGGATCGCAGCCGGTTCCACGCTGTCGAAATCGATGAACTGTGCATCCGGCACCACGCGGCGATAGGCCTCGGTCAGCACGCGATTCAGCTCGGTGCGGGTGTCATAGACGATCAGCGCGGCATGCGGCGCCCGGTGCTCGATGGCGTGGTTCAGGGTGTCGCGCAGGTTGCGTTCGGCGCTATCGACTGTGGATGGGGGCAGGGTGGACGTCATAATGCGTGGCTCAGATGGATCAGCCTGCATTATAAGGGGTGGCCTGCCTGCGCTTTCTCCTTGTAATGCCCTGAACAGCGATATAGAATTAAAAAATAGCCTACCAGCAACTTCATGGCAATAACAACAGGAAGCAAGATGACCGTATTAATGGGACAGGATTTGCCGCTGGAGCGACCGGATATCACCGGGCGCGCAGCGTTGTTTGTGCCGACCGCGGCGATCAAGGGTGATGTGCTGGATGCCGTGCGCATGGGCGCGGCTATCGTCGGCTATGGCAACCATGACAGAACCTTAACCATCTACTACGAAAGCAACCGTTTCAACGAGTCCAACCTCGTCAAATGGGAGCAAAAAGCGCGCAAGGCGTTTGAACGGCTGGCGGAAAACCTGCCGACCGTGTCCAAGATGGTCAGCAAGCCGGAGAATTTCGAGCAAGTAGGCTACATCAGCAACAAAGGCATCCTGATTCGCCGCATGGAAAAGCTGATGACCTGGCTGGAAAAATCCGACGCCCTCGACAGCGCGCCCCAATCCGAAACCATCGACTTCGCGCCGCCAGCACCGCCAAAGAAAATCGTCGCCGAATAACGTGCGCTGCCGGTGGCCGGGACGTTGTATGCTCGTGGAAAGAACTCATTCTTTCAGGAGATTTTATGCGTTATCTGGTGATGATGTTGGCCGCGCTGGCGCTGCTGGGCGGTTGTCAGAAGAAAGATCCGAGCGAAGCCGGTCCGGCGGAACGCGCGGGTCGCAAACTGGATCAAGCCACTGAGCAGGCTGGCCAGAAGCTGGATAACTCGGTCCAGCGCGCCAGCGATAAACTCAACGAAGCCAGCAAGGAAGCCGGTCGCAAGCTGGAGGAGGCGGGCCAGAAGATCGAGGCCGCTGCCGACGAGCGCGATTCGAAAAAAGACGAGAAAAAATAATCAGTGCTTCTGCGTGGCCTGCTTGATGGAGACCACGTTGGTGTGCTCGGTCGGCGTGGTCGGGTGTGTGCCCGGATCGCCGCCCAGCACCACGCTTAAATCCACAAAGCCGCCGCGCCACGCGCGTTCCAGGTCCTGCTCAATCACTTCCATTGAAGTCAGGTGGAAGTTTGAGAAACCGCGTACACCGTAAGCGCGATTGCGGCCATGCGCTTTGGCCAGATACAGCGCCATGTCGACCAGATTCACCGCGCGCTCCCAAGGCAGCGGCTCGCCGCCCGGCACCAGCGGGAACGGCGAGAAGCCCACCGACACATTCACCGAAATCTGGTGCTCCTGGTATTTCAACGACTGTGACGAGATGCCCGTCAAAATCCGGCGCGCTACTTCATCCACGCCATGGCGCGGTATGGCCGGCAGAAAGGCGAGGAATTCTTCGCCGCCCCAGCGCACGATCATGTCGGTCTCGCGTAGCGCGATGCGGAGGTTCTCGGCGATCATCTTCAGTACCGCATCGCCGGCCGCGTGGCCGTAGTTGTCGTTGATATGCTTGAAGTGGTCGACGTCCAGCAGGAACAGCGCACCGACGATATCGTCGGAACGCTTTTCCTGCATATTCAAGCCGCGCATGAATTCCTGGAAGTGGCGGCGGTTGTACAGCGAGGTCAATGGATCGAGCGTGGACTGTGCTTTCAGTTCCAGGTTCTTCACCTCCAGCTGCGCGTTGGTGTGCCGCACCTTGCGGTACAACAGCCCGACCACCGCAGCGGCTAGCGCAAACACCAACGCCAGCAGCCACCACACGCGCTGCTGCAAACGGCGGTTGTCGATTTCCGTACCTTTGACCTGGTTCTCGCGGCTTAGCAGTTCGATCTGGCGCTGCTTCTTCTCGGTCTCGTATTTTTCCTGCAGTTCCAGCATGGCTTGCTGGCGGCGCTTTTCAAACAGCTCATTGGAGATCGCGCGCTCGCGGTGATAAGCCGATACTGCACCGGCCAGGTCACCGGCGCGTTCCAGCGCTTCGCCATATTCGCGCAGGGCCGCTTGTAAATCGGGCCGGTTGTTTTCCTGCTCGTAGCGCGTCATGCCGGCTTCGTAATGCTTCTTGCCTTCGGCCAGCCGGCCCATGCCGAGGTAAGCCTGCCCGAGGTTGATGCGCGCTGTCGCCTCGGCGGATTTATCCTTGGTCTGCTCGGTGGAGCGCAGCGCATCCTGCGCGTACTGCGCAGCGCGTGCGTAGTCGTGCTCTTTCAGGTAGCTGTCGGCCAGGTTGACCAGCGTGATGCCGACCATGCGTTCGGCGCCCATCTTGCGTTCAAGGTCCAGGCTTTGCAGCAGCGCGCGCAAGGCGCGCTTCGGCTGCCCCGAATCGATCGACAGCGCGTACTCGGTATTCTTCGCCATTGACATGCGGCCGGGCGATTTGAGTTTTTCCGTTTCTGCCAGCAGCTCGTCCAGTGTTTCGGAAGCGCTCTCGTACTCCTTCATCTGCACGTGCAGTGTGGCCAGCGCATTCAGCGCCGCCACCAGGCTGATGGCGTCACCCGTCGGCGGACGCGCCATGTCGACCGCGTGCTGCAGCTTGACCAGCGCTGCAGGGAAGTTGCCTTGCTCCGCGTAGCTTTGCCCGGCAGTGATGGTGGCCTGCACCTTGAGCGCAGTGTCGGTGGTGGCGAGCGCCAGCTTCTCGGCGTCGAAGGCGATGCGGTGCGCTGTTTCGACATCGGCCTGCGCCGACAGCACATAGGCCTTGGCCAGCATGCCCTTGGCGACGATGGCGTTATCGTGCAGCGATTTGCCGAAGGAGATGACCTGTTCGGCCGTCTCCATGGCGATGTCGTTCTGGCCGAGGCGCATGCGCGCGGCGCTCATCTGGCTGAGGAATTCGGCGCGGGTGTTGGACGGTGCGGCAGCCAGTTCCGGCTGCAGTTTGAGCAGCTGCGCCAGCGCCTTGTCTGGCACGAAGCGGCTTTGCTCGCGGATGTCGAGGATGCGGTCGTCGAGCGTGGCCTGGGCCAGCGCCAGAGCAGGGGCCAGCGTCAACGCGACGGCGACAACCAAGGCCCGCCGTTTCGTTTGCCACCATCCGCCATTTCTAGAACCTGCCAACTTGACGCCCCCGGAGTGCCTTGCAATGTCTAGACAATTATATGCCTGTTGCAGACGAGAAAGCCTCAAGCTAGCTTAATTTTTGCGCAAAATGCACAGATTTACTGGCCTCCAGCGGCCTTTTACCAGCCCTCAGGCTGCCAATTGTTGCAAAAGATATAGACGTTGATACAAGCCGCCGTCGATCTGCATCAGCTGCTCGTGCGGCCCGGTTTCGGCGATGCGGCCATGATTCAGAACGATGATGCGATTGGCGTCGCGGATGGTCGACAGGCGGTGCGCAATCGCGATCACCGTCACCTTGCCGCGCAGTTCATCCAGCGCCTGCTGCACGATTTGCTCGGTTTGCGAATCGATGTGCGAGGTGGCTTCGTCCAGCAGCAGGATGCGCGGCGTGCCGGCCAGCGCGCGGGCGATGGCGATCAGCTGCTTCTGGCCGACCGACAGGCGCGAACCGCCTTCGCCCAGCGGCGTGTCGTAGCCTTGGTCCAGCGCGGCGATGAAGTCGTGCGCGTGGGCGGCGCGGGCGGCGGTTTCGATTTGTGCTTGCGTCAGGCCGCGGCCCATGTCGATGTTCTCGCGCGCGGAGGCGGCCAGCAGGAACGGGTCCTGCGGCACCAGCCCCAACTCGGCGCGGAAGCGTTCGTTGTCGATCGCATCGAGCGGCATACCGTGCACCATGATGCTGCCGTGCTTCGCTGGATAAAAGCGTAGCAGCAGCGACAGCAAAGTCGATTTGCCGCTGCCGGTGTGGCCGACGATGCCGACGAAATCGCCCTGCGGAATATCGAGCGACAAATCATGCAGCACCGGCTGGCCTTCGTTGTAGGCGAAGTTGAGATGGCGGATGGCGACGGCGGGAGCGTTGCTGTCGTTGGCCGCTTCGGCGTGCACCGCATGGTCCGTGTGTTCCTGCGCCGCGCCTTCATCCAGCAGCGTCGCCACGCGCGCGGTGGCCACTACTGATTGCTGCAATTGGCTGAACTGCATGGTGATCTGGATCAGCGGCTCAATCACGCGCGCGAGATAGCTGATGAAGGCATACAAGATGCCGACTTCGGTGGCCGTCATCTCGCGGTGGCCGAACATGAAAATCACGGCGCCCAGCAGGATGATGTTGAACAGGTCCAGCGCTGGGCGCAGCAGCCACGCATTGGCGCGCAGCTCGGACAGGCGCGCGGTGTAGTGGTCCTGGTTGGTGCTGGCAAAGCGCTGGCCGAAACGCTGCTCGGCATTATTGGCTTGCAGGACGCTCATGCCGCCGATGGATTCCGCCATCTGGCCATTGATCTCGCTGCGGAGTGCGCGGGCGCGGGTGACGGCCGGCGCACTCCAGCGCTGGTACAGCCAGACGATCAGCAGCACCGCCGGCAGCAGGGCCAGTACGATCAGCATCAGGCGCCAGTCCAGCCACGCCATCGCGCACATGGTGCCGATTAAAACGATGGTTGAATCGAGCATCACGAACAGCACCTGGATGTACAGGCTCTTTACCGCTTCGGTGTCGTTGGTGACGCGCGACACCAGCTGGCCGGTGATGGCGCGGTCGAAGAAGGCCATCGGCAGCAGCAGCACGTGGGTGTAGACCATCTCGCGCAAGCGCATCACCGAACGCATGGCGAGGCCAGACAAGCGTACCAGCTGCAGGTAGCGCAAGCCGCTGGCGATCCAGCCGGTCAGCACCACGCCGGCCAGCAGGCCGGCCATGCGCGGCCAGTCGAGATGGTGCGGCAGCAGGTGCTCGTCGATCAGCGCCTTGCCCATGATGGGCCCCATCACTTCCAGCAGCGCGGCGAGGGCCAGCCATAGGATGGCCCAGCCGAGATGGTGCTGGTCGGGGCGGGCGGCGCGGTGCAGCAGGTCGATGGCCTGCCGCATCTGGCCGGATGTGGATTGATATTCAGGCTTCATCGAGACTGGCTTCCAATTGTTGATAGCGCCACTGGCTGGCGTACCAGCCGTCCAGTGCGAGCAGTTGTTCGTGATTGCCGGTTTCGGTGATGCGGCCGTCGCGCAGCACGATGATTACATCGGCGCTGACCACGGAGCTGAGGCGATGGCTGGCGATGACTGCGCTGCGGCCTTTGCGTTTTTCGCGCAGCTCTTCGAGATGCTGGAGAATGCGCGTTTCGGTG
Source organism: Duganella flavida (assembly GCF_009857445.1). Classification (GTDB taxonomy): domain Bacteria; phylum Pseudomonadota; class Gammaproteobacteria; order Burkholderiales; family Burkholderiaceae_D; genus Rugamonas; species Rugamonas flavida. The sequence goes on along the minus strand of NZ_WWCN01000009.1, from coordinate 228,547 downwards.
CCGGTATCGACGGCGGAGAGGGCGTCATCGAGCAGCAGCAAATCGTTATCGGCCAACAGCGCGCGGGCGATGGCGACGCGCTGGCGCTGGCCGCCGGACAGCGTGATGCCTTTCTCGCCGACCTGGGTGTCGTACCCTTGCGGGAACAGCCGGATATCGTCGTGGATGGCGGCGAGATTGGCCGCGTGTTCCACTTGCGCGCGCGTGGCGTCCGGGCAGGCGAGGGCGATATTGTCCGCAATCGACGCCGAGAACAGGAAGGACTCCTGCGGCACCCAGCTGATGGCTGCGCGCAGCGCGTGCAGCGTGTACTGGTCGAGCGCATGGCCGCTCCATTGCAGCTCGCCGTGTTGCGGCGTCAGTTGGCGCAGCAGCACGCGCAGCAGCGTTGACTTGCCGCTGCCGGTGGGACCGACCAGGCCGAGGGTCTGGCCGGGCTGCAGCGTCAAGGTGATATCGCTGATGGCTGGCGTGCTTTGTTCGGCGTAGGCGTAGCTGATGCCACGCAGCGTGAGCGGGCCGGCGGGCACGGAGGTGAGCGTACCGTGATCGTCGATGGCGAGCGGCGCGTCCAACATTGGTTGGAGGCGCTGCCACGCGGCGCGTCCGCGCTCGATTAGTGACAGCACCCAGCCGGCGGCGAACATTGGCCAGATCAACTGACCGAGATACATGGTGAACGCGGTCAGTGCGCCGATGGTCAGTTGGTTATTCCAGACCAGATAGCCGCCGAGGCCCAGCGTCAAACCGCTGGCGGCGGTCAGCGTCAGGCCGACGGCTGGCTCGTAGGCGGCTTCCCACACTTGCGCGCGCAGGCTGGCGTCGGAAGCTTTACCGGCCAGCTCGGAAAATTGTTTGGCGCTGCGCTGTTCAAGACCCAGTGCGCGCAAAGTGCGGACGCCGGATAAGGTCTCCTGCACATGATCATTGAGCGCGCTAAAGCGCTTGAGTGAATCGGTGGACGCGGTGTGGATATGTCCCGAGATATACCAGAACGCCCACGCCATCAGCGGGAACGGCAGCAGCGCGATGCAAGCCAAACGCCAGTCGACGCCGAGCAGCATCACACCCAGCACCATCACCAGCGTGAGGGCGCCATCAAAGCCGGCCAGCATGGCTTCGCCGGCGGCCATCTCGATGGCGTCGATATCGTTGGTGGCGAGCGCCATCAAATCACCGGTACGCTGGCGCTGGTAGAAAGCGGGACCTTGCAGCGTCATGCGAGTGTAGAGGCGGGTGCGCAGCGAGACGCCGAGTTTATAGGCAGCACCGTACAAAATCTGCCGCCAGGCAACCCGCAGGAAATAGATGCCGATACCGATCAGCAGCAGCGAGCCGATTTCCATCAGCAGCGCGTTGCCGGACAGCGTGTGATTGGCCAAACCGTCGATCATGGCGCCGACCTTGCGCGGCACCCAGATGGTGAGGACGGCCACGCCGGTCAGCATGGCGCCGGAAAGAAGATAGGCGCGGCTGTGCTGGCGGACAAAGCCGCCGATCAGCCGAGAGAGATTAGACATGTTGCCTCGGGAATGCGTGTAGCCCGCTAGGATACACAAAATTCGGGGTCAGCTCTGTCAAACGGACATTTTGTCCATTTGACAGAGCTGACCCCGAATTTAACCGAAGTTATTTTTTGGCTTTGGGGGCGGATTTGGCTGGTTTGTCTTCCGGCGACAGCGCGATTGGCTTTGGTGGCACCGATGGGAACGACGGCTTGGTTTCGGCCTTCACTTCGATGAAGGTGTCTTCTTCCGCAACTGGCTCGACGTCAACTACTTCGATCACTTTCGGTGCGGCCGGTTTGACTTTCGGCGCTTTCGGCGCTACCACCACCGGCTCGTTGGCGGCGATGACGGAGGTCAGTACCGGGATTTTCGGCAGTACGGTGGCCTTGGTGGCGGCCAGGTCGGTCACTTGCTTCAGGGTGCTCTGGGCGCTCTTGATCAACTGGTCCTGCGCGCTTGAGGCGATGCTGTACAGCTCGCGGCTGTAGGCCAGCAGGCCGTCAAAGCTGGCCGGTTCGGCGGCGTTGAGACTGAAGAATTCTTTTGGATCGGTGGCCGTCAGCAGCTTTTTGGCGGCGGCCGAGGATTTTTCTACCGAGGCTTTGGTGGTGCTCAGGTTCAGCGCGAAGACTTTCTCGGCGCTACCCACAGCCGTGCTGGCCAGGGTGCTGAGGATCTGGAACTGTGCTTCAAGTTGCGATTTCGTGGCTGCGGAAAACTGTTCGGTGATCGAAGACATGGTTTCTCCTGAAATTATGATGCAACGCAATAAGTCCATTCTAGCGACGATTTTATCGCTTGGAAAGTTATTTTTTACACCATGACGCCCGGTGTGCACGAATCCAAATTAATGCAATGCAACAATTGGTGTATTTTGGTGAAAATGCCTACAATGGTTTTACTTTAAATCAATGGGAGCGCAGATGGATGTCGTGATACGCAACGCCAATCTGGCTGACGGGCAGCATGGTGTCGACGTTGCCATCGAGCAGGGACGCATCGCCGCCGTCGGGCCGCGCTTGCCGCTGCAGGCGGCGCAAGAGATCGACGCCGCCGGCGACCTGCTCACGGCGCCGTTTGTCGATGCCCACTTCCACATGGACGCCACCCTCAGCTACGGCCTGCCGCGCGTCAACGCCTCCGGCACGCTGCTGGAGGGCATCGCGCTGTGGGGCGAGCTCAAGCCGCACCTCACGCAGCAGGCGCTGATTGAACGCGCATTGCAGTACTGCGACTGGGCCGTGGCGCGCGGCCTGCTGGCGATCCGCTCCCACGTTGATATCTGCGACGACCGCCTGCTGGCGGTGGAGGCGCTGCTGGAGGTCAAGCGCCTGGTGGCGCCGTATCTTGATTTGCAGCTGGTCGCTTTCCCGCAGGACGGCGTGCTGCGCGCACCCAATGCCCTGATCAACCTCAAGCGCGCGATTGCGATGGGTGTGGATGTCGTCGGCGGCATTCCACACTTCGAGCGCACCATGGCCGAGGGCGCCGAGTCGGTGCGCATCCTGTGCGAGTATGCCGCTGACCAGGGCCTGATGGTGGATATGCATTGCGATGAATCGGACGACCCCTTGTCGCGCCACATCGAGACGCTGGCCTACCAGAGCAACCGTCTCGGCCTGCACGGCCGCGTGGCCGGATCGCACCTGACTTCGATGCATTCGATGGATAACTACTACGTCAGCAAGCTGCTGCCGCTGATCCGTGAAGCCGGTGTGGCGGCGATCGCCAACCCGCTCATCAATATCACCTTGCAAGGCCGTCACGACAGCTATCCAAAACGGCGCGGCATGACGCGCGTGCCGGAACTGCTGGCGGCCGGCATTCCGGTCGCCTTCGGCCACGACTGCGTGATGGACCCTTGGTACAGCCTCGGCTCGGGCGATATGCTGGAGGTGGCGCACATGGGCCTGCACGTGGCGCAGATGACGGGGCAGGACGCCATGCGCGAATGCTTCCGCGCCGTCACCGCCACCCCGGCCGCCATCCTCGGGCTGGAAGGCTACGGCGTCGCACCCGGCTGCCATGCCGACCTGGTGCTACTCGATGCGGCCGATCCGGTGGAAGCGATCCGCCTGCGCGCCGCGCGCCGCCTGGTAATGCGGCGCGGGAAGATCATCGCCGAGTCGCCGCGGGCGCATGCACGGCTGGATCTGCCGGGCCGTCCCGAGCACGTGAATTTCCGCTTGGGCCGCTAGCTGGACTTGCACCTCGAAATACATGACAATTGATCACTGTTAAATGCGTGTGGAGTTATCTTGAAAGAAATCGCCATCCGACCCGCAACAGAAGCCGATTTTGGCACGATGTGGGAAATATTCCAGGAACTGATCGCCAGCGGCGACACTTATTATTTTGCCGCCGACACCAGCCGCGAAGATTGTCACGCGTACTGGTTCGGCCCGGGCATCCAGACTTATGTTGCCATCCTCAACGGCGAGCGTTTGGTCGGCATGTACCGCCTGATGCCGAACCAGCGCGACCGTGGCGCCCACGTGGCCAACGCGTCCTTCATGGTCAGCCCGGCTGCGCAGGGCGTCGGCGTCGGCAAGCTGCTGGGCATTGATTGCATCGAGCGCGCCCGCACCGATGGCTACCTGGCGATGCAGTTCAACTATGTAGTCAGCTCGAATATGCCGGCCGTGCTGCTGTGGAAGAAGCTGGGCTTCTCCATCGTCGGCACCTTGCCGCGCGCTTACCGTCATCAACACCTCGGCTATGTGGACGTCTATGTTATGTACCAATTGCTGGCAGACCCCACTCACTGGCCGGACGCATGAAAATACTGGAAACCGCACGCCTTACCCTGCGCACCATCAACGCTGACGACGATCTGTTTTACTACGAGCTGGTCAACGATCCGACCTGGCTGGAGCACATCGGCGACAAAGGCATCCGCACCGTTGCGGAAGCACGCAGCGCAATTCTTGACGGCCCGTGCGTGATGCAGCAGCGCCTCGGCCACTCGCTGTATGTGATGGAGCGTAAGAGCGACGGTTTGGCGTTGGGTTTGTGTGGTCTGATCAAGCGCGACAGCCTGCCCGAGGTCGATATCGGCTACGCCATCCGCCCGGTCCATTTCGGCCAGGGCTATACCTACGAAGCGGCATCGGCTGTGGTGGCCTATGCGCGTGACGTGCTGCGCCTGCCGCGCCTGATGGGCATCACCAATCCGGCCAACACGGTGTCGATCAATCTGCTGGCCAAGCTGGGCTTGACGTTTGTTGAGCACAAGGTGCTGCCGCCGGATGGTCGTCCTACTAATATTTACTGCCGCGAGCTGTTGTAGCCGTGAGAATTCGTTAGAATTTTCTCGTCTCCATATTGGCATTTGCGCGGCACGCGTGCATGATGGGTAACAGTCCTTGCCAAGGAGGAAACGATGAAACTCGCCAATCTCAAGATCGGCGTGCGCTTAGGGTTGCTAGGGGCATTCTTCTTTGTCGCACTGGCGGTGGTAGCCACCGCCGGCTGGCGCGCCCTGGATCACAGCAATGCGCGCGCCGCCGACGCGATGGCCCGCTCGGTTGCCATGAGCCAGGCCATCGACACCGCGCGCGGCGCGCAGGTGGAATTCAAGACCCAGGTGCAGGAATGGAAGAACATCCTGATCCGAGGTAATGATCCGGCCCAGCTGGACAAGTACAGCAAGGCCTTCGTCAAGGGCGGTGAGACCACTCGCGCTGAGCTGCAAAAGCTCGATGCGCTGCTGGATAAACTCCAGCTGCGCACGCCGCTGGTGGACGAGGCCATCAAGACCCAGAACGAGCTGGTCACGCGCTATATGGAGGCGTTGAAAAAATACGATTCCGCCAACGGTGAGAGCGCGCATGTGGTCGATGCGCTGGTTAAAGGCATGGACCGCGAGCCGACCAAGAAGATCGACGACATCGTCGCCTTCATCGGTGCCGAGTCCAAGCGCCTGAGCGAAACCACGGCCGAGCAAAACGCCGCCGCCCACCGCTCGGCCTTGCTGGCGATGGGCATCACGGTGCTGATTACGCTGGTGGTCGGCGTGGTGACCATGCTGTGGCTGATCAAGAGCATCACCAAGCCGTTGGACGAGGCGGTCAGCGTGGCGCAAACCGTGGCTGGCGGCGACCTCAGCAGCGAGGTGCGCGTCAATAGCACCGACGAGATTGGCGACCTGCTGGGCGCGCTCAAGCTGATGCAGCAGAACCTCAGCAACATCGTCGGCCAGGTGCGGACCGGTACCGAGACCATTCACGACGCCACGGTGGAAATCGCCGCCGGCAATCTTGACCTGTCGGGGCGCACGGAAGAGCAAGCCAGCTCGCTGGAAGAAACCGCCGCGGCGATGGTGCAGCTGACTACTACCGTCAAGCAGAATAACGAGAACGCCGCTGAAGCTTGCCGGCTGGCCGATAACGCCAGCTCGGTCGCGGCCAAGGGCGGCAGCGCGGTGGAGCAGATGGTGCGCACCATGGGCGAGATCAACGACAGCTCGCGCAAGATTGTCGACATCATCGGCGTGATCGACGGCATCGCCTTCCAGACCAATATCCTGGCGCTGAATGCGGCTGTGGAAGCGGCACGTGCGGGCGAGCAGGGCCGTGGCTTTGCGGTGGTCGCGTCCGAGGTGCGGAACCTGGCACAGCGCTCGGCAGCAGCGGCCAAGGAAATCAAGGAGCTGATCGGCAACTCGGTCGGCCGCGTGGAAGAGGGCAGCCGGCTGGTCGGGCAGGCCGGTGACACCATGAACGAGGTGGTGACCAGCGTACAGCGTGTGACCGCCATCATCGGCGAGATTTCGGTGGCCAGCGGCGAACAGCGTGACGGCATCGAACAGATCAGCATCGCCATCAGCCAGATGGACAGCGTGACGCAGCAGAACGCCGCTCTGGTGGAGGAGGCCGCCGCTGCGGCTGACGCGCTGCAGCAGCAGGCGGCGACGTTGGCGGAGGCGGTCAGCATCTTCAAGCTGCAAGGACAATCAGGCGTAGCCGCCTTGCCGCCCTCGCGCAGCCGGGCCTTGCAGCTGACCTAATCAGCTTTTGCCACAGGCCGTTTGATGCGCCTCAACCGGGCGCGTGAACGGCCTGTTTGTTTGTGCGCGATCTCCTATCATTCCTTTTCCGCAGTCCGACGGGGAGGGACAGCATGAACAGCTTATGGCCGGTAGTGGCCGGTGTGGCGCCATGTCTGCTGGCGCTGACAGCCGGTCAATGGCAGGCGCGCGGCTTGCGAGCGCGCTGCGCGCAGTTGCAGGCGGCGCTGGCGGCGCAGCGCGACACCGAAATGCGCCTCGATTTCATCGCCCATCACGACAGTCTCACCGGCTTGCCGAACCGCCTGCAGTTGCAGATGCAGCTGGAGCACGGCGTGGCCTACGCGCGCCGGCACGAGAGTTTGCTGGCGGTGCTGTTTATCGACATCGATCACTTCAAGACCATCAACGACACCTTGGGCCACGACGCTGGCGACCAGGTGCTGGTGCAATTTGCCCAGCGCCTGCGCCAGTGCGTGCGCGAGGTGGACACGGTGGCGCGCCAGGGGGGGGATGAATTCATCGTGCTGTTGACGGAGCTGCGCACCGGCGCCGACGCCCAGCAGGTGGCGGAAAAAATCATGAAGGCGATCGCCGAGCCGTTCGTCATCAGCGGCGGCTTGATGCCGGTGGCGGCCAGCATCGGCGTGGCCGTGTATCCGGACGATGATGAGGATATCGAAACGCTGGTCGAGAAAGCTGACCTGGCGATGTACGCGGCCAAGCAGCGCGGCAAAGGCGCCAGCCTGCGTTTCCTGCCCAGCATGCAGGCGCGCGCCTATTCCAGCCTGATACTCGAAACAGCATTGCGCCACGCGCAGGAGCACAATGAATTCCTGCTGGCCTACCAGCCCAAGCTGGATTTGAAAGCACAACGCATCACCGGCGTGAAGGCGCTGCTGCGCTGGAAGCACCCGGAGCTGGGACTGGTGATGCCGTTGGACTTCCTGCCGGTGCTGGAGCAAAGCGCCTTGATCCTGCCGGTCGGCGCGTGGGTGATGGCGACGGCGGCGACGCAAGTGAGCCGCTGGATGGACAAGGGGCATTTGCTGACGGTGGCGGTGCACCTGTCGCCGCGCCAGTTCTTCCATAAGGATATCGTGCAGGTGTTTGCTGGCACGCTGGAAAAGGCCCGCGTGCCGGGCCGCTGCATCGAGCTGGAAATCACCGAGGCGATGCTGATCGATAAATCGCAGAACACGGAGGAGATCCTGCACCAGTTCAAGCAGCTGGGCGTGCGGATTGCGATTAGCGATTTCGGCACCGGCTATGCCTCGCTTAACTACCTGCGGCGCTTTCCGGTGGATGTGGTGAAGATCGATAAATCGTTTGTCGATGATTTGTCGCGCGGCGGCGCGATGGTGCGGGCCATCATTGAGATGGCGCACACACTCAATATGCAGGTGATTGCGGCCGGCGTGGAAACCAGCGAGCAGCTGGCGCAGTTGACGGCGATGGGCTGCGACGAGGCGTTCGGCTTTTGCCTGAGCGGCGCCGTCGCGCCGGAGGACGTGGAAGCGCTGCTGGTGGGACGCCAGCAGCGTATCGCTTCACTTACTTCACTGGTTGCTTCTTGAAGAACCAAGTCAGCGGCAGGTGCACGCGCGCCGCCCACGATTTCTCGTTGTGCGAGCCACCTTCCGCTTCGTAGTAGTACAAGTCTTCATCGAGCTTGTAGCCTTGCGCCAGCATGGCGTCACGCATTTTGCGCGTGTCTTCGATGCCGTCGCCGGCGGTGCCTGCGTCGATGTAGAACTTCACCGGCTGGTGCGCCGGCACATTCTTCACGAATGCTTTGTCGTTCCACCAGAACGAACTCGAAACGCCGCCCGCCTTGGAAAACACCTGCGGATATTTTTGGCCGATGTAGACCGAGGCGATGCCGCCCAGCGAGGATCCCATGATCGCAGTGTGTTCGCGGCCTGGCTGCGTGCGCAGATTGGCGTCGGCCCACGGCTTGACGGTATCGACGACGAAGGCTGCGTAGGCATCAAGCTTGCCGCCGCCGTACTCCTTGTCGCAGCATGGTGTGTATTCGCCAATGCGGTCGACGGTGTTGTCGATGCCGACCACGATGGCTGGCTCGATGGCGCTGGCGGCGATCAGCTTGTCCATCGCCGTGCCAATTTCCCATGCCGCGCCGTAGGCTGCGGTTTTCGGATCGAACAGGTTCTGGCCGTCGTGCATGTACAGCACCGGGTAGCGCTGCTGCGTATGCGCATCGTAGCCGGGCGGCAGATAGATGCGCAGCTTGCGGCTGTTGCCTAGTTGCGGCGAGGCGAAGTTATCGATGATGCGCAAGGTGCCGGCGGGGATGGCCAGTGTTGGCGCGTTGCTGGCTGGTACTGGCATCACGCGTACGCCATGGATGTCGAATTTGTTGGATGGGCCTTTGACGCCGCCAGCATCGCTGTAGGTGGCGTTGTTCTTCATGTAGCTCATGTTGTAGAAGTCATCCAGCTGCAGTGTATAGCTGCCGGCTTTGAGCTTGGCGCGCAACGGTGTTGAGTACTTGGCGCCTTCGTCGGCTGGGGAGTGCGGCAGTTGCAGCACGCCGTTGGCGATGACGGTGCCGTCGCTGTCTTTCAGCGATGCCCATTTCACGCCGCCGCTGACACCGAGATTGATCTGGTGCGCGGTGTTGCGGTATTTGATTTGCACAGCGTAGCTGCCGTCGCGGTCTACCTTGATGGTTTGCGTGAAGTTGCCCGGCGTCGCGCCGAAGTCGACGCGAGCGACCTGGATTTCTTCGCCAGCGTTCAGGCAGACCGGCATGCTGTGGTGGCTGCGATTGCCAGATTTGGCGTACACCGCTTCTACCGCGTAGCACAAGTTGGCTTCCGCGCCGGCACGGCGGTCAGCCCACTTGCCGGCACTGATGCGTGGGCCAACCAGTTGGCCGTTGCGGTAGATGTTGTACACAATGCCCTTGCCGCTGCCATCGATCTGCAGCGTCGGATAACCATATGTGCCGCGCTCCAGTTTTACGATGCGCGGCTCGGCCGGCGCGTAAACTGCGGCGTCCTGCACCAGCGGCTTGGCGCTTACGCTGCGCTTGTCCTGCTGGCCGGGCAGCAGTTTGCCGAGGCGGATCTCAATCGCGTTGTCCTCACCTAGCGCATCCCACGCCAGCGCGGCGCTGGCCTGCTTGCCGTTCAGCGTAATGCCATCGACCGTGTAGTAGCCATTGCCCTGCGCAGCGGCAGGCAGCTGCACACGCACGTTAATGCGCTTGCCGCGCACCGAGAGGTTATTGAGCGTAATCGCATCGCTTCCCGCAAATGCATCGCGCCGCAGCTTGGCCGTGATGAACGGCTTGAGTGCAATGCCATCATTGGTCGTCTGCACGCCAAACACGCTGCCGACCACCATGCCGAGATAGCCGCCGACAGACCACAACTGGCGACGCGAGTTGACCACCGGGCCACTCAGCTTGCCATCATCCAGTGTCGGCTGGCCGGACAGCCATTCGAGATTCTCCATGTTGGACAGGTTGGTGGCCGCACCACGCATCAAGGTATCGTAAGCCGCATCGGCTACCGCAACGTTACCGCCGATGGCTGCTGCCTTCAAACCGTAAGCCGTCACGAAGGGCCACATGGCGCGATTGTGATACACAGCAGTGTTGGACTGCTGCGGCCAAATCACCGGCGCACCGAGCGGACCATGCGGATAATGCGCAAGAATGCTCTGCGCCTGCTGCTGGTCCGCGATGCCGGTAACGATGGCCAGCGATTGCCCCAGCCAGTCGTACTTGTACATCGCCGCGCCATCGAAGTGGCCGGCGGTGACGCTGCTATACATGCCACTATCCGCCTGCCAGAAGCGTTTGTTGATGGCGATTTTCAGGTCCGCAGCCCAGCCGCTATAGCGTGCGGACAGCGCTGCGTCCCCTTGTTCCTTGGCCAGCTGCGCGGCCAGCACCAGCGCCTTGTAGTGTGCAGCATTGGTAGACAGCGCTTTGGAGGTCGCCATGTACGACAGCTCATTCGGTATCCATGCTGCGTAGGTTTGATCGCGCCAGTCGAGGAAGGATTCTTCGCCGTTGTATAAACCGTCCGCTGCGTCCCAGATGGCGATACGGTCGTTTTCCAGCGTGTTGCGCAGCGCGTGCAGGGCTTTCACCGCGAACGCTGCGCGCTGGTCGGCCGGCAGGGCTTTCAACGCTTCGTCCGCGCCGAAGGCCCAGCTCACGCGGTCCGTGCTGACCGGCCAGCTGCCACCGCTACCGGTGTCCTGCACGATCTGGTAGCCATCGCCGATGGCGTGCAGGCCGGGAGTTACGCCTTCGCGGTAGCCTGCCAGTTTGAACTCCAGCGAATTGCGCGTGCGCTGCGGGTCCAGCATGCCGAGGCCCAGGGATGCAGCGTACGACAAGTCGCGTGTCCAGACGTAGTGCCACAACTCGCCCGTTTCAAAGCACTCGCAAGGAATGGCGTTGCCGCCGTTGTAGCTGCCGTCGCGGATTTCGCTGACGGAGTCCAGTTTCATCTCGTTGCCGGCCAGCGCGAACAGCGCATCGAAAGCGAGATTGCCGCTGCGGACCGTCGGCAGGGCCGGCGATTCGGTATAAACGATTTCCTGTTTGCCGCCTTCGCGCACGCGCATGGTGGTCGATTGCGTGTAGCTGCGTGGCGCAGCGTTGGTGTCCGGCGTGGCGTAGCGCACTGTCTCCTGCTTGCCATCCCAGGTTGGGTAAGTCGCTGTGGCCGAGCCAGCGCTGGCGTGAGCCTGTGGCGCGCCCATCGCGCCAAGCGCGGGCAGGGTGAGCGCTAGCGCGGTGTGCAGCGCGCGAATGCGCGGTTTGGATTGCTTCATTATTCGATCTCCAGTATCAACGCCGAACGCGCTGGCAATTTAACCTGCCCATCCAGCGATATGCGCTGGCCGGTGATGACGTCCACGCCCGAGCGCGCATTGCCAAGCATCTCGTGGAAGCGCTCCGTTGGCAGCGTGGTTTCGGTTTTATTTTTATTCAGCGCCACCATGACCTTCTTGCTGCCATCGTAGCGGAAGTAGACGTAGGTATTTTGCTCTGGCCCGTAGTGCATGGTCTTCCCGTGATGGATCACGGACGCATTTTTGCGCCAGTTGAATAGCTTACGCACGTAAGCCTGCGCTGCCGCCTCGCGCGCGCCAAGTCCTTCGCCGGTAAAGGCATTAACCTTGTCGCCACTCCAGCCGCCGGGGAAGTCCACGCGGTACGAAGCGTCGTCGCGCTCCTTGATGGTACTGGTCATCAGGATCTCGGTGCCGCTGTAGAACTGCGGGATGCGCGGCGCGGTCGCCACAAAGGCCATCGCCATGCGGAACAGGTTCTCGTCGCCATGCAGCTCGCTGAAGATGCGCGACAGATCGTGGTTGCCTTCGAACAGCACCAGGTTGCCGGCGTTTGGATACAGGTAGTCGAGCGATAGCGCTTCGTACAACGCGGCCAGGCTGTGATCATCGTCGGCAGCCAGCCCGCGGCGCAGGGCGTCGTTGAGCGGGAAGTCCATCATGCTCGGCATGTGCGAGACGTAGCCGTTGAAATTCTGTTTGCCCTCCTGCCAGTGCGCGACCACCGGCGCCAGCGTGCTCCATTCTTCGCCCACCAGGTTCAGGTTCGGATATTCCGCCATCACTGCACCCGACCAGCGCGTGAGGAAGTCGCTATCCGAATAGCCGTAGGTATCGACGCGCAGGCCGGCCAGCCCGGCGTATTCAATCCACCAGATGTCGTTCTGAATCAGATAAGTCGAGACGAAAGGATTGGCCTGGTTCAGGTCCGGCATGGACTCAGTGAACCAGCCGGCCGTGAAGTTGCGCTGGTCCTCTTGCGATGCATACGGATCCTGCAAAGCGACGCGGTGATGCGTAGTCGGCACGAACTTGCCTTGATAGGTCAGCCAGTCTGGCATCGGCATATCCTGCATCCACCAGTGCTTGCTGCCGATGTGATTCAGCACCACGTCCTGGATCACGCCGATGCCTTTGCCGCGCGCCTTGGTCACCAACTGGCGGTAGTCGTCGTTGCTGCCGTAGCGCGGGTCGATGCGGTAATGGTCGGTGGTGGCGTAGCCGTGATAGGAGTAGGCCGGCATATTCGATTCCAGCAGCGGCGTTGGCCACAGCATGGTGAAGCCCATGCCAGCAATGTAGTCGAGATGGTCGGCCATGCCCTGGATGTCGCCGCCGTGACGGCCGCCGCCGTTGCTGCGATTGGCGCGGTCGGTCATGCCGGCCACGCTGTCGTTGGCAGGATTGCCGTTGGCCCAGCGGTCCGGCATCACCTGGTAGATCGCATCCTTGCTGCTGAAGCCGGCGCGCTGCGCCGAGCCCGGCGTCCGCGCCTGCAGGGCATAGCGGTAGTGCATGGTTTGCGCGCCGCGCTTGAATACGAGGTCCAGCTCGCCCGGTGCAGCTTGCGGTGCAATCTCCAGGTCGATGAACAGGTAGTTGCGGTTGGCCACGCGCGACACGGCGCCGATGCGCACGCCCGGATAGGCCAGTGATGGCTCCAGGTCGGCGATCTGCGGGCCGTGCAGCATCAGTTGTAGTTTGCTGTTCTGCATGCCGACCCACCACGACGGCGGGTCCATATGGTCGATGCGGTAGGTGTCGGCGTGGGCGAACAAGGGCAGGGCCGATAGCAAGGCGGCGGCAAGAATGCGGTTCATCTGGTCTCCTGGATGCGAAAAGTAGTCGTACTACAGATGCTTTTTTAGGGCTTGTCGCCGGAGAATAATATGAAACGGTCCCGGTCTCAAGGGCGCATTTCTAGTTTTAATACAAACTACAGCCTGCAAAAACCTCCATTACCGCCTGTCGCCAGTTTTTCCAGCAAAACCGGCGAGACTTTCGTTGGAAAAGCCACATTTCGTAGTGGTATCACCCGAAAAACTGTAGTTCCACTACACATTGCTGTCATCTTGCCTGTAGCCGAAATACAACGTGAATGGCATTTTCGCCTTATCTTCTAGGGCTGGCGCCACTATGAAGGTGTAGGCAGGCGGAAGTTTCATTGACACCAAATCTAGTTTTAGTACAAAATTCCGCTCAGAACGTCTTTTAGAACGTTTGTATTCCTTGGAACCCGTTAGCTAACGGGTAATGTGTTTAGTTAAGTGAGGGGACTTTGATGAAGAAATCCGTCAATCAGCGCGGCGCCGGCTCGGCCTCGGGCAGCGTTGCTTTTAAATTGAGCCCGGTTGCAGCCGGTTGCGCATTGCTGTTGTCCGCGATGTCCGGCACTGCATTCGCACAGGATGCCTCCGGCACCGTAGCCGCCGACGGCAATACCGTCCAGTCGGTGAAAGTATCCGGTATCCGTCGTGGTATTGAAGACGCGATTTCCGTCAAAAAGAATTCCGAATCCATCGTTGAAGCGATTTCGGCTGAAGACATCGGCAAGCTGCCGGATGTGTCGATCGCTGAATCGCTGTCCCGCCTGCCGGGCGTAGCCGCCCAGCGCGTGGCTGGCCGTGCGCAGGTGCTGAGCATCCGCGGTCTGGCCCCGGACTTCTCGACCACCACCCTGAACGGCCGCGAGCAAGCTTCGACCGGCGATAACCGTAGCGTGGAATACGATCAGTACCCATCGGAGCTGATCAACGGCGCCACTGTGTACAAAACCCCGGACGGTTCGCTGGTAGGCCAAGGCCTGTCGGGCACCGTTGACCTGCAAACCGTACGTCCGCTGGAATTCCCAGGCCGCACCATGGCGCTCAACGTGCGCGGCGAGAAAAACTCGATCGGCAAACAGAACGCCGGCTTCAAAGACAAAGGCTATCGCGTCAGCGGTATCTACATCGACCAGTTCAACAACCGCACCCTGGGTGTGGCAGTTGGCTATGCTCGTCTGGATTCGCCAGGCCAGTACCAGAAGTGGAGCAGCTGGGGCTACGGCACCGATCCTAAGACCGGCAGCGCCACCGCGCTGGCCAACCAGGGTAACGAAGTGGACGCTGGTTCGAGCAAGCAGACCCGTGACGGCCTGATGGCTGTGGTGCAATGGCGTCCAAGCCGCGACTTCCAGTCGATGGTTGACACCTACTACTCCAAGTTCGACTCCGACACCACCATTCGTGGCATGCAGTTCGGCACCGGCAACTGGATGGGCGGCCTGGGTTACAAGAACGTGGTCCTCGGCCAGAACAACGGCAACCAAGTGGTGCAGTCGGCTACCGTCAGCGGCATTCAGCCAGTGCTGCGTAACGACCTGAACACCACCCGCGACAAACTGTTCGCGATCGGCTGGAACAATAAACTGCGCATGACCGACGAGTGGACCGGCATTGCCGACTTCAGCTACTCGAAAGCTGACCGCAACGACATGCTGCTGGAAACCTACTCCGGCGCCGCCACCACCGACACCGCCACCATCAGCCGCAACCTGGCGACCGGTGTGCCGCAAATCGGTACCGGCTTGAACTACGCTGACGCCAACGTCGTCAAACTGAGCGACCCAGGTGGCTGGGGCCAGGACGGCTACGTCAAGTACCCGAAAGTGTCGGACAAGCTGAAATCGGCCCGCTTCTCGGCCAAGCGCGACCTGGACGGCATGTTCAGCAACCTGGACGTCGGCGTCAATTTCACCAAGCGTGACAAGACCCGTGAATCGGCCGAGCTGCTGGTCAACCTGAAAAATGGCCGCACCCCAGTGTCGATTCCATCGCAGTACATCGAATCGCCAACCTCGCTGGGCTTTGCCGGTATCCCTGGCATCATGGCCTATGACATCCTGGGTGTGGTGA
This sequence comes from Duganella flavida, assembly GCF_009857445.1. Taxonomy (GTDB): domain Bacteria; phylum Pseudomonadota; class Gammaproteobacteria; order Burkholderiales; family Burkholderiaceae_D; genus Rugamonas; species Rugamonas flavida. The sequence continues at coordinate 213,296 of NZ_WWCN01000009.1, read as the reverse complement.
ACTCGCTGTACAACCAGACGCCGAAGATCCACCAGGACATCTACAACAAGGACTGGCTGGTGAGCGAGAAGGTTTCGACCGCCTACGCCAAGCTGGGCATCGACACTGTGTTTGGCCTGCCGGTCAAGGGTAACGTGGGCGTGCAAGCGATCCACACCCAGCAGAGCTCGAGCGCGTTCAACGTCGACACCAACAACCTGAACGTACCGAAGACTGCCGAAGAAGGCGCGTCGTACAACGACTTCCTGCCTAGCCTGAACTTGAACTTCGACGCTGGCAATGAGCAGCACATCCGCGTAGGCGCCGGCAAGACCATGGCCCGTGCCCGTCTGGACCAACTGCGCGCATCGTCGTCGGCTTCGGTGGACACCACCAAGCTGCTGTGGAGCGGTTCGGGCGGTAACCCTAACCTGAAACCATGGCGCGCTAACGCCTTTGACTTGTCGTACGAGAAGTACTTCGACAAAGGCACCTACTTCAGCGCTGCGACCTTCTACAAAAAGCTGAAGACCTACATCTACGACCAGGTCCTGCCATACGACTTCACCAGCTATCCTAACGATGGCGTCACGCCGAAGTCGAACATTGGTACCCTGACCCGCCCAGCCAACGGCACCGGCGGCACCATCAAGGGTGTTGAACTGTCCGGCTCGCTGGATGGCAAGATCCTGTGGTCGGGACTGGACGGCTTCGGCGCCACCGGTTCGATCTCGCGTACTAGCAGCGAGATCCAGCCTGATGGTCCTGGCACCTCCGGCGCACTGCCTGGCCTGTCGCGCACCGTGTCGAACGTGCAGTTCTTCTACGAGAAATCGGGCTGGTCGGCACGTGTGACCCGCAGCGAGCGGTCGAACTTCCGTGGCGAAGTGACCGGCTTCGGTGCTGACCGCGCCTTCACCGATATCAAAGGTGCAGCGCAGGTGGACTTCCAGTTCGGTTACGAGTTCAAGGATGGTGCGTACAAAGGCCTGTCGTTCCTGGCCCAGGTCATCAACGCCGGCAACACCGCGTACCAGACCACCACCACCCTGGCCGATGGTTCGAAACAGCCTAACGAGTACACCCGCTACGGCCGTACCATGCTGCTGGGCCTGAACTACAAGATGTAAGTTTAGTCTGGTATAAAACATCCCCTGTCTGCGCGAGCGGCAGGGGATGTTTTTTTTGGAGGAGAGAACATGCAGCAGAATGCAAATGAGCGCCGGATCCGCAATATCGTGATCGTCGGCGGCGGCACGGCCGGCTGGATGACGGCGGCGGCCATGTCCAAACTGCTGGGCGGCCAGTACCACGTGCGCCTGATCGAGTCGGACGAGATTTCCACCGTCGGCGTGGGCGAGGCGACCATCCCGCAAATCAAACTGTTTAACCAGGCGCTGGGCATTGACGAAGATGACTTCCTGCGCGAGACGCAGGGCACCTTCAAGCTGGGCATCCAGTTTGTGGACTGGGGCCGGCTGGGCGAAAACTACATCCACACCTTTGGCAGCATCGGCGTGGACATGGGGCTGGTCGAGTTCCACCACTACTGGCTCAAGCTGCACCAGGCTGGGTTGGCGCCAGACTTTGGCGCTTACTCGCTGGCGGCAGTGGCGGCGCCGCAAAACAAATTCATGCGCGCCATCGATGCCGGCAATTCGCCGATTTCGCAGATCGCCCACGCCTTCCAGTTCGACGCCGGCCTTTACGCGCGCTACCTGCGCAAGTTTGCCGAAGCGCGCGGCGTGGTGCGCACCGAAGGCAAGGTGGCGGACGTCATCCTGCGCGAGGGCGACGGCTTTGTTGACGCGGTGACGATGGAAAACGGCGAGCGCTATCAGGCCGACCTGTTCATCGACTGCTCCGGCTTCCGCGGCCTGCTGATTGAAGGCGCGCTGAAAACTGGCTATGAGGACTGGACCCACTGGCTGCCGTGCGACCGCGCGCTGGCGGTGCCGTGTGAATCAAATGGCCCGATTACGCCGTACACGCGGGCCACTGCGCGCACCGCCGGCTGGCAGTGGCGCATTCCGCTGCAGCACCGCATCGGCAACGGCCATGTGTATTCGAGCCGTTTTATCAGCGACGACGAAGCCTGCGCGCAGCTGATGGCCAATCTGGATGGCGCGCCGCTGGCGGAACCGAAGCCGCTGCGCTTCGTCACCGGCAAGCGTAACAAGATCTGGAATCGCAACGTGGTGGCGATTGGCCTGTCGAGTGGTTTCATGGAGCCGCTGGAATCGACCAGCATCCATTTGATCCAGTCCAGCATTGCACGTTTGATGAGCTTCTTCCCGGACCGCGACTTCAACCAGGACAATATCGACGAATTCAATCGCCAGGCGCATTTTGAAGTGGACCGCATCCGCGACTTCCTGATCCTGCACTACAACGCGACCACGCGCGACGACACGCCGTTCTGGAATTACTGCCGCACGATGGAAGTGCCGGAGACGCTGAAGCAGAAGGTGGACTTGTTCAAACAACATGGCCGCTTCTACCGCGAGAAGGATGAGATGTTTGCCAGTGTCAGCTGGCTGCAGGTGATGCTGGGGCAGGGGATTATGCCGAAGTCCTACCATCCGCTGGTGGACCTGGTGCCGCAGCAGCAGGTGGAGGCTCACCTGCAGGGGATTAACACCGTGGTCGGGAACTGCGTGCAAAAGATGCCCGGCCACGAGGAATTCATCGCCGCCCACTGCCGTGCGGCGGGGATGAATCCCAAGCGTCCGGACTATTCGATACGCTGATTACTTCTTCTCGGCGGCAGCGAAAGCGGCGTTCTGCTGGTCCAGCCAGACCTTCAGCGGCGCGAAGTATTCGAGCAGCGCGTTGCCGTCGATTTTGTCTTCACCCGAAATAGCCTTCAGCGCTTCCGGCCACGGCTTGCTGGCGCCCATCGCCAGCATCTGCTGGAACTTGGCGCCGGCCTTGGCGTTGCCGTACACCGAGCAGCGGTTCAACGGGCCGGTGTAGCCGGCTTCGCGGCACAGCGCGCGGTGGAACTGGAACTGCAGCATATCGGCCAGGAAGTAGCGCGAGTATGGCACGTCGGCCGCCACGTGGTATTTGGCGCCGGCGTCGAAGCCGGTGGCGCCGCTGCCTGCCACTGGACGCTTCATGCCCATGTACTGCTCGCGCAGCTGCCACCAGCTTTTGTCGTAATCAGCTGGCTTGGTCTTGCCCGAGTAGACGTCCCAACGCCATTTATCAACCGTGTAGGCGAACGGCAGGATCGTCACTTTGCTCAGCGCGCGTTCCAGCAGTTGCGGGATGTCGGCGGAGACGTCCGGTTCCTGGTCCATCAGGCCGATCTGCTTCAGGTAGGCCGGCGTGATCGACAGCGCCACGGTGTCGCCGATGGCTTCATGGAAGCCGTCGTTGGCGCCGTTACGGAACAGGAAAGGCTGCTTGGTGTAGGCCAGGAAGTAGTACACGTGGCCCAGCTCATGGTGGATCACGGTGAAGTCTTCAGCGGTCGGGGTGATGCACATCTTGATGCGCACATCATCCTTCTCGTTGAGCGGCCATGCGGAGGCGTGGCACACCACATCGCGGTCGCGCGGCTTGGTCAGCAGTGAGCGTTCCCAGAATGTCGCCGGCAGTTTTTGCATGCCGAGCGAGGTGTAGAAACCTTCGGCGTACTTGGTCATCTGCTTGGCGTCGGTCTTGCGCTCTTCCAGTACCTTGGTCAGGTCGTAGCTCTTGGTGTCGGTGGATGGCTTCAGGATCGGATACAAGTTGGTCCAGGTCTGGCTCCACATATTGCCGAACAAGTGCGATGGGATAGGGCCGGTCAGCGGCACCACATCCGGGCCGTAGGTGGCGCGCAGCTTGTAGCGGGTGTAGGTGTGCAGCGAATCGTACAGCGGTTTAACTTGCTGCCACAGGCGTTCCATCTCGGCGGAGAAAGCTTCCGGTGGCATGTCGTACTGCGAGCGCCACATCGCGCCGGTGTCGGCAAAGCCCATCTGCTTGGCGCCCTTGTTGGACAGGGCGACGTATTCCACATACTTGTCTTTGTAGGCTGGCGATTGCGCGTGCCAGCCGGACCACATCTCTTTCAGCTTGGCTTCGTCGTGACTGGTGGCCAGGACTTTTTCCATTTCGCCCAGCGCCATGCAGTCGCCGTTTTGCGGGCAGTATTTGGCTTTGCCGTAGGCGCCGTTCAGGGCTGCTTGCAGCGTGGCGTATTGTTCGCGTTCTTTCGGATCGGCGAAGACCACGGTCTGCTGCAGCAGCATGATCTTGCGCGCGGCTTCCGGCGACAGCTTCATGCCGTTGAAGCGGCGCGCGCCGATGGCGGCTTCACCGGAAGCGGCCAGGAAGCGCTCGGCGAAATAGGCGGCGATGCCTTCGGTATCGTCGGTGATGAAATTGGAACCGACCCAGGCGGCGCGGGCTTGTTCGTTATTCAGCTTATTGAGCTTTGCCTCGGTGTCGGCCAGGAAGCGGTCGGCTTCAGCGGCAGTCGGCTTGGCGACAGGGGCGGCCAGCACGGTGGCGCTGGCGGCTGCCATGGCGGTAGCCGCCAGCAGCGTGCTGATAATTTTTGGTGTCACAGGCATCTCCCTTGTTATGACCGGATCGGCTGATCCGATGGGCGGTAATCATACACGCACTTATGGTGGTGTTCGGAGCAATTGATTGTAGGCTGGGTAGTTGGAGATATCGTTGTGCTTTGCTCTCGGAACGATGGTGAGCGTTGCAATGCCTTTTGCGAAGTGCCCATAGAGTGCGTGCGTGCTTGCGGCTGGAATGACTTCGTCGTGTTCTGCCATGACTAACAGCGTGGGAGTAGCGATCCTTTCCGCATACTTCCACGATTCAAACTTGTCACGCAAGATCCAGCGGACCGGGAAGTATGGGAACTGCTGTTGCGCCAGTTCCTGAATGCTGTTGTACGGCGTGACCAGAATCAAGCGACTGACTGGCCGCTGGCTGGCCAACTGCACGGCAACGCCGCTGCCAAGGCTGCGTCCCACTACGGTAATGTTCTTGTGACTTCTGAACGCCTCATCAAACAACAACTGCGCATCGGCGACGAGTGCTGCTTCGGATGGGCTGCCGGTACTTCCGCCATAACCGCGGTAATTCATTAGATAGAGCGTGTGATCGGGGAACGCCGCGCTGAGACCTGGCAGGCTTGCAGTTACGTCTTCCGCATTGCCACCGAAGTAGATCACGGCATTGACGCCATCTCGCTGCTGGACCGTGACCCGCACTTGCGCACCATCTGCTGCTAACGTGAGCGTGGGGTGATTGGTTTTGCTAGACCGTTGTGGGAAATAGATAAGGGAGCGCTGGGCCAAGTACAGAGCGGCACACAGGCCGACATAGGCGGCTAGCAGGACGATAGACAGGATGATCAATTTACGCGGCATAGGATGGATTGTAGCGCCAGATGCTATGCTGTCCAATTCGGATTGAAAGGGCCTCCATGCGTATCGCGCTGCCGATTATTTTGTCGTTATGTGTTTCGAACTTTGCTTTTGCAGATGACGCCTCGCCTGAGGCGCCGCAGCAGGTGGCTGTTCAGGGCAGCAAAGATCCTGACTGGAAGCCGTATCGGAAAATGTTGGATGGACTGGATGCGTTCGAAAAATTCCACGCCTTGGCGCCGTCGGCGGAACTGAAATTTGTCCTGCGTCCCCAGCAAGCGAATCTGGATACCGCTGATCTCAAACTACGCATCGTAGGCGACAGCACCAGCATCGATTTGCCGATCGCTGGCGATCACACTTTCTCCGTCCCGCGCGTGGAATCAGCGGCCAAGGATGATGCCGACCTTCGGCTCAATAGCAAGAAGGGCTTGTTCCGTTGGCGTCCTGATATTCATACCGCCGGACTGCCTGCCGGCACGCGGCGTCTGGGGGATCTGCGTCTGGAATGCGAAGTGCGCTGGGCCGTCGACAAGTTCGATGTCTCGTTTATCCAGTTGGCCTATCTGGCGCCATTGGGCGGCGCATGTCACACTTCCCGCAGCCGGATTTTCTATACGAGCGCATCGCCGGTAGCGGGCGTCACGCTGGTAGCCGGCACGCGCCGCGAGAAGCTGCCGGCAGAGCGCCTGAGCACCAAAGACCCAACGCGCTACGCACCGCCGCTGCACGACCAGAGCTGGCCGGATGACACGCTGCTGGAGTTTGAACTCGCCACGCCGAAGTCGTAGCTTTAGCGCAGCCGCTCAAACGCGGCATCGCCGTATTCATCGATGCCGGTAAAGGTCCATCCAGTGGCTGCATAGAAGCCTTGCGCGCGCGTGTTGGCGCCTGTGGTGAGGTGAATGCGATCCAGGCCTTGGTCAAACAGCCACTGGATCATTGGCTCCTGCACTTTGCTGCCATAACCTTTACCTTCATGATCCTCATGCACGAAGACCGCCCAGATATTCCCCGTCTGGTGCTCGCCGATCGCAAAGGCGACGATGATCCCTTCCTGTTCCAGCACCCAGCCACGGCCTATGGTTTCCAGATACGGGATGTAAGTCTCTTCGTGGATCTTGGTGTTGATGGATAGCTTATTTTCCCGCACAGCCTTACGCACCTTGTGCATGGCCGGAATATCTTCAAGAACTGCTTGTCGAACGATGATTTTCAAATTGCTTCCTTAAATGTGCGTTGTAGTGCGAAGATATATGAGTGACGATAAAAAACGAGGCCTTATGCGCATATTATCCTTGTTCCTGCTCGCCCTTAGCTCTTCCGCCTGGGCCGCACCACAGTTTTGCAGCCGCCCTGATGGCAAGGCAGAACAACTGATTTGCTCCGATCCGGAATTGCAGGCTCGCGACAAATCGCTCACCGCAGTCTATGCGGCAGCAAGGCAGAAGGCCAAGCCTGCGCAGCAGAAGCTTCTGGCCGCTGAGCAGAAGGGCTGGTGGCGTGGCATCCGCGATTGCTGGAAAGCCGATGATTTACAAGCCTGCGTCGCCAGCGGATACGAGTTACGCACGGTGGAACTGCAAACCAGCTGGAAGCTGGTCCCTGCGCATGAGCCGCTGCATTTCCGTTGCGCCGATGGCGCCGACATCAGCGTCACCTACTTTGTAACGCAGCCATCCAGCCTGATTGCGATCCGCAAGAACGAGCAGTCGCTGATGCGCTCCGCCCCGGCCGCCAGCGGCGCGCGTTACGTGGGCCGCAACGAAAGCTTCTGGGAACATCAAGGCGAGGTGCGCCTCACTTGGGGAAATCAAGCTCCGGAGACGACCTGTGTAAAGCAGTAGCAATGGCATCTATGATTAACCGGCGGTGCGCTCTCGTTGATACCGCCGGCATAGACGTAGACGCCGGCCACTTTCGCTTCGGCGATGACGGCGCGCGCATCGAGGCCGACCTGCGCGAATTCATCATCGGGAGCGACCATTGCATCGCTGGGGAAGGAGATCAGGTATTTGCTCATGGTTAGGCCACGTAGTTGAGTTTCCACGGCACGCCGAAACGATCAATCGCGATGGCGTAGCAGGGTGACCAGAAGGTTTTCTGCGGAGCCAGCACCACGTGGCCATCGTGTTGCAGCGCGTTGAAATAAGACCAGACTTTCTCTTCCGAGTCCACGCCCAGCAGCACGTAAAAACCTTTCGGCTTTTCATAGCGGCTTGAATCAACATCGGCGCCGGCTATCTCAACGCCGTCGATGCAAATATTGGCATGGACGATTTTTTCGGAATCCTTCACGTGCAACATGGTGCCGATCTTGCCGCCAAGGTGCTCGGCGTAGAACGAGAAGGCCTCTTCACACTGGCCGTTGAAATCGATATGGAATGATAAGCTCATGTCGGGGTGATGTTATCAAGAGGGGATGCCAATTTAACATACCCCGACACGGCCAGGCTGATTACAGCGTGATGTCGATGCTGCGGCTGGCCGCATCGCTGGCCAGCAGTTCAACCGTCAGCTGGAAGGTTTTTTCATCCCAGCTGAAGACCGCAACTTTGCCGTCCACCCGCACCGAGGCTGGCGGCGCAGTTACAGTGTGCACGGTGAGCGAGATGCTGCGCTCCGGACGCTGGTACTGCTTGCCCAGTTCCGAATCCACGCGCAGCGACAGGGCCTTGCCCTGCAGCTTGCTGGTAAAGTTCAGCAGCTCGTACTTGCCTTGTTCGTAGGCCTGCGCGGTCAGGCCGTCGTCGTCATACAGCTTGCCGACGCTGGTGCGCACCGAGGCATCGTGCCAGTAATGCAGCTCGATGTTTTTGGTGTTGTAGTCGCGCGTGGTCTGTACCACCTTTGCCATCGGGATGAAGGCGCCGGCGCGCACGTACACCGGCACGTGGTCGGCAGACAGTTCGATCGAACGCGTCGCCCCGCCGGCCTGGCGCTCGCCGGTGTAGAAGTCGAACCACGCGCTGCGGGATGGGAAGTAGACATCGGCTTTCGTCTGGCCTGGCTTCAGCACCGGCGTCACGAGGAAGTCCTTGCCCCACAAGTAGGTCGACGACATGGCGCGTACCTTGGCGTTGCCCGGTTCCTCGTAAATCATGGGACGCATCAGCGGCATGCCGTGCTGGTTGTTGTCGAAGCCCAGCGTGTAGTTGTATGGCAGCAGGCTATAACGCAGGCGCACCGCATCACGCGCCAGCGCCTTGGTCTTGTCGTCGCGGTAGACCGGCTCGGAAGGCACTTCCTCCTGCGCGTGCGGACGGAACACCGGCTGGAACACGCCGTATTGCAGCCAGCGCGTGTACAGCTCATTGTCCAGTACCGGATTGGCGAAACCACCGAGGTCCGAGTGCATATAGCCTACGCCCTGCATCCCCATTTGCAGCGAGATTTCAGGCTGCGATTGCAGTCCGCCCCAGCCGCGATCCACGTCACCCGACCACGGGATGATGCCGTAGCGCTGCGTGCCCGAATAACCAGAGCGCATCAGGATGAACGGGCGCTCGGTCGGGAAGTCCTGCTGATAGCCTTCTGCCACAAGGCGCGCCCACTGGTGGCCGTAGATGTTGTGCACCTGGTCCGCCGTGCCAGTGGCGTGACGCGCCGCAGTCGGATGCACTTCCGGCTCGCCCAGATCGCCCCACACACCGGTTACGCCTTGCTGGCGCAGGCCTTTGTAGATATCCCAGAACCAGCTCTTGCCCTGTGGGCTAAAGATATCGATCAAGCCGGTGTGGCCAAAGAAGAAGTCATACGCCAGCGGTTTGCCATCCGGGCCGGTGGCCAGCACTTTTTTATCGACGGCTTCCTGCCAGCGCTTGGAGGTGTCGACTACAAACGGCTCTGTAATCACCACGGTCTGCACGCCCTTGGACTTGAAGTCGGCGATCATGCCTTCCGGATTGGGGAAGCTATCCTTGTCCCAGGCCAGGTTGCCCATCGTGCCTTTGACTTCTTTGCCGAACCAGTACAAGTCAAACACGATGCCATCGAGCGGAATATCTTCGGCGATGAATTTGTTGACGGTGTCGCGCGCTTCCTGCTCGTTGTGATAGCCGAAGCGCATGGTGAAGTTACCGAAGGCCCAGCGCGGCGGCAGCGGTTGTTTGCCGGTCAGGCTGGTGTAGTTGCCGATCACGTCTTCCCACGTATCGCCGGCGATCACTTGATACGTCTTGCGGCCGCCGATGGCTTCATACGTCAGGCTGTTGTTCTTCTTGCTGTCGAAATTGAGATAGCCGGTTTGCGGATTGTCGAAGTGGATGGCGTACATCTTGGACGACAGCGCGACCGGCATGGTGTAGCCCATCAGCTCCGAGTGGTCGCCATAGCCGTAATGGGCTTTGTTGTACAAGGTGTAGCGATGGCCGCGGCGGTCCATGCCGACTGCGCGCGAACCCGCGCCGTACAAGGCTTCGTTCTTATCGAGTGCGAACTCGATGGCTTCCAGCTCGCGCGCTTCGCCCTTGTTGATATCCTTGCTGCCGGTGGCGACATCGTCTTTCACATGGATGTAGCCGCGCTTTTCCGCCACCAGCGGTTTGCCTTTGTAGGCGTAAGCGATTTTAAAAGGCGCTTTAGTAATGGTGACGACGATGCCGGATGTGGCATATTCATAGCTGCCGGCTTTTTGCTTCAAGGTGGTTTTCACCTCGGCCGGGGCCAGCACCACGGCGTGCGATGCTGGATCGATCGCTTCGCCTTTCGGCACGAAGGTGGTTTCGACGATGCCGGTGGAGTAGGGCTTGATCAGGTAGCTGCCATCGCTGGTGCGGACTTCAAGATGGCCGTCGCGCTGGGTGACGCCGTCGAATTTGCGGTCGGTGCTTTGGCTGGATGCGTGAGCGTTGGCGTGGCCAGCCAGCAGGGTCAGGGCGGCCAGTGTTGCGAAGGAGTTAATAGTCATGAACTTGGTCTCAGTGGTCGTCTTGGATTTTGTTGTTTGGCTACATTTGACATCATAGCGGAGCCTCTGAATAGGCTTTTTATCGTTATTTTACAAGGAAGTTCTTTCGTTTGACACGCTTTGGGTGGCGTGTTATTTTCCTACAAATTTTAAAATCGGGACGCGTAGCATGCACTCTTCCAGTAACAAGCCCATCCTGTCGTTCTGGCAGTTGTGGAACATGAGCCTTGGTTTCCTCGGCATCCAATTTGGTTTCGCGCTGCAAAATGCTAACGTCAGCCGGATTTTCTCCACGCTGGGCGCTGATCCCGACGATCTCTCTTTATTCTGGCTGGCCGCGCCGGTAACCGGTTTGCTGGTGCAGCCGATTATCGGCTACCTGAGCGATAACACCTGGCATCCGACCTGGGGCCGCCGCCGTCCATTCTTCTTCATCGGCGCGCTGCTGGCGTCCATCGCCTTGTTCCTGATGCCGAATTCGTCGTCGCTGTGGATGGCGGTGATCGTCCTGTGGTTGCTGGATGGCGCGATCAACATTTCGATGGAACCGTTCCGCGCCTTCGTCGGCGACAAGCTCGGACCTTCGCAGCAGACCGCCGGCTTCGCGATGCAGACCTTCTTCATCGGCTGGGGCGCGGTGATCGCATCGCTGCTGCCGACCATCTTCACCCACCTCGGCGTCAGCAACGTACCGGTGGATGGCGCGATTCCCGACACCGTGCGCTACTCGTTCTACGCCGGCGGCGCCGTGTACTTCTTCGCCGTGCTGTGGACCGTGCTGACCGCAAATGAACTGCCGCCGGAAGACCTGGCCGCGTTCCGCGCCGAGCAGCAGCGTGCCAGAGGCCCGGCCCATGCGCTGGTCGAAATCTTCAGCGGCTTTGGCAAAATGCCGAAGACCATGGTGCAGTTGGCCGTGGTGCAGTTCTTCACCTGGATCGCGCTGTTTGCGATGTGGATCTACACCACCAACGCAGTCAGCGAAAATGTATTCGGCACCACCGATGCGCAATCGGAAGCCTTCCAGCAAGCGGGCAATCACGTTGGCGTGATGTTCGCAGTGTACGGCGGCGTATCGGCGCTGGCGGCGTTCATCCTGCCGGTGTTCGCGCGCCGCACCAGCCGCAAGACCGTGCACCTGACCTGCCTCGTGATTGGCGGTGCAAGCCTGTTCAGCATCTATGCGATCCGCGACCTGAATATGCTGTTCGTACCGATGATCGGCGTCGGCATTGCCTGGGCCAGCATCCTGACCATGCCGTATGCGATCCTGGCTGGCGCGCTGCCTGCCAACCGTATGGGCTACTTCATGGGGGTGTTCAACTTCTTCATCGTGATTCCGCAAATCGTCAGCGGCTTGCTGCTGGGCTTTGTGACCAAGTACTGGTTTGAAGGCCACGCCGTCAAGACCTTGATGCTGGGCGGCGTCTGCATGGTCGTCGCCGGTGTGTTGACGCTCATAGTGCGCGACGAGGCGGAACCCGTCTGATGTAACATCGTTCGCGAGACAAGCACTCGTTATCTATCTTTGTGGAGCGAACATGAGCATCGATACTGTAGCCACTACTCCCTTCCCCGGCCAGCGGCCGGGCACTTCCGGCCTGCGCAAGAAAGTCAGCGTCTTCCAGCAGGCCCATTACCTCGAAAATTTTGTGCAAAGCGTGTTCGACACGCTGGGCGATTGCAGCGGCAAGACGCTGGTGCTGGGTGGCGATGGCCGCTATCACAACCGCGTCGCCGTGCAGACTATCTTGCGCATGGCGGCCGCGCATGGTTTTGCGCGCGTGCTGGTGGGGCAGGGCGGCATCCTGTCCACGCCGGCCGTCAGCTGCGTGATTCGCAAGCACGGTGCGCTGGGCGGCATCGTGCTGTCGGCTAGCCATAATCCCGGCGGTCCTGACGGTGATTTTGGTATCAAGTACAACATCGCCAATGGCGGGCCCGCACCGGAGAACGTGACCGAGGCGATTTACCATCACACTGAAACCATCCAGCAGTACCGCATCAGCGATGCGGCCGATATCGATTTGAACCTTGTTGGTGCGGTGCGCATTGAGGCGATGGACGTGCAAGTGATCGACCCGGTCGCCGACTACACGGAATTGATGCAGCGCTTGTTCGACTTCGACGCGATCCGCAAGCTGTTCGCGGGCGGCTTCCGCATGTGCTTTGATGGCATGTACGCGGTCTCCGGACCGTACGCCAAAGCGATACTCGAAGGCGTGCTTGGCGCACCGGCCGGCACCGTGATCAACGCCGTGCCGCTGGAAGATTTCGGCGGCCACCATCCGGATCCGAATCCGGTCAACGCTGCGCAGCTGATCGCCATCATGGCCGCCGACGACGCGCCAGACTTCGGCGCCGCCTCCGATGGCGACGGTGACCGCAACATGATCCTTGGCCGCAAATTCGACGTCACGCCATCCGACAGCCTGGCCGTGCTAGCAGCGCATGCGACCGTGGCGCCGGGCTATCGCACCGGCTTGAAAGGCATCGCCCGCTCGATGCCCACCTCGCAGGCTGCCGACCGCGTGGCCGCAGCATTGGGCATACCCGCATTTGAAACGCCGACCGGCTGGAAGTTCTTCGGCAACCTGCTCGACGCAGGCAAGGCTACGCTGTGCGGCGAAGAGAGTTACGGCACCGGCTCGGACCACATCCGCGAAAAAGACGGTGTGTGGGCCGTGCTGTTCTGGCTTAACCTGCTGGCTACGACGGGAAAATCAGTCGAACAGCTGGTGAGCGAACACTGGGCACGCTTTGGCCGCAACTACTACTCGCGCCACGATTACGAAGCAGTGGAAACCAAGGCCGCCAATGAACTCATGGCTTCCTTGCGCATCAAACTGGCCACGATGGCGGGGCAAGACCTCGGCCACTACGTGGTGGCGTTTGCCGACGATTTTGAATACACCGATCCGATCGATGGCTCGGTGGCCAAGCAGCAGGGCGTGCGTATCGTCATGACCAACGGCTCGCGCATCGTGTTCCGTTTATCCGGCACCGGCACCGAGGGCGCGACCCTGCGCGTTTATCTGGAACGTTACGAAGCAGATCCCAAGTACCACCACCTGCCGACCCAGCAGGCTCTCTCGGCATTGATATTGATCGCCGAACAAGTAGCGGGCATCGCCGGCTGGACCGGCCGCCCCCATCCCACCGTCACAACATAACGATAAGGACGACAGCATGAAATTGACTACACTCGCATTGGCTCTTGCACTGGGCACGACAACCGCCGTGGCGGCAGAAAAGCCCAAGCCATTTTTGTGGGATAACGCGACAGTCTATTTCCTGCTGACGGACCGTTTCAGCAACGCCTTTAACGGTAATGACCTGGCCTACGACCGCCGCGCCGACGCAGCGCCGTTGCGCGGCTACATGGGCGGCGATCTGGCAGGTGTCATCAATAAAATCAACGAAGGTTATTTCGATTCGCTGGGCGTGAACGTTATCTGGGTGACGCCGCCAGTAGAGCAGATCCACGACGGCACCGATGAAGGCACCGGTCGTTCGTATGGCTTCCATGGCTACTGGGCGTCGGACTTCACTGCGGTCGATGCGAACCTCGGCACCGAAAACGATTTCCGCAACCTGGTGGACGTCGCGCACGCCCACGGCATCCGCGTGCTGCTGGACGTGGTGATGAATCACACCGGCCCGGTGACGGATAGTGATCCGGTCTGGCCGAAAGACTGGGTACGCACCGCGCCGCAGTGCACCTATAAAGATGCCAAGACTTACATCGAATGCACGCTGGTGAAAAACCTGCCGGACTTCCTGACCGAGAGCGACACGCCGGTCGAACTGCCGGAACGCCTGATGGCGAAGTGGCAGCGCGAAGGCCGCTTTGAGGAAGAGGTCAAAAGCCTGAACGAATTCTTCGCGCGCACCGGCTACCCGCGCGCACCGCGCTATTACTTGATCAAGTGGCATACCGACTGGATCCGCAAGTACGGCGTGGACGGCTTCCGTGCCGACACCGTCAAGCACGTGGAAGCCAAGGTGTGGAAAGAGCTGCTGAAAGAATCCGCCATCGCATTCGAAGACTGGAAGAAGGCTAATCCCAGCAAGAAGCTCAGCGACGACAAGTTTTACAGCACGGCGGAAGTCTACAACTACAACATCGCGGAAGGGCAGTCGCATCACCTGGGCGGCGGTTCGTACGTCAACTACTACCAGTCCAACTTCAACAGCATGATCAACTTCGGCTTGGTGCATGATGCGAAGAAGGACTACGAGGCGATCTTCAGCAGCTATTCCAACGCCATGCACGGCGGCCCGCTGGACGGCTACTCGGTGTTGAACTATCTCGATTCGCATGACGATGGTGCGCCGTTCGACGCCTCGCGCCAGAAGCCTTTCGAAAGTGCCAACAAGCTGCTGCTGGCGCCCGGCGCGGCACAGATTTACTACGGCGACGAAACCGCGCGCAAACTGGATATCGCCGAAGCGACCGGCGACGCCAAGCTGCGTTCCTTCATGAACTGGAATGAGCTGGAGCAGAATGTGGCGCGCGACGGCTACAAGATCGCCGACGTACGCGCACACTGGGCGAAACTGGGCCTGTTCCGCAAAGCTCACGTGGCGGTAGGCGCGGGCGTGCATCAGCAGCTGTCGGCCAAGCCTTACGTCTTCAAGCGTACCTACGACAAGAACGGCCTGCGCGACAAAGTAGTGGTGGCGCTGGACCTGCCGACCAACAAGTCAACCACCATCAAGCTGGGTGGCGTGTTTGCTGACGGCCAGAAGGTGAAGGACTACTACAGCGGCAAAACCGCTGTAGTGAGGGGCGGTAGCGTCAACTTTGGTACGAAGAACGCGGTAGTGCTGATCGGCCAAGACTAAGCACCAGCAGCACACCTGCCGCCAGCATCAGCCAGGTGGCAGGTTCCGGCACGGCGCTGACGGTGGCAATTGCATCGTCGGTGCTGACCGCAGCATCACTACCGGGCAGCAGCGAGAAGGTCACCGCATCGCTGTTTGTGCCCAGGTAGTTCAGGCCTGCATCTAGCAGCGCCACCGACAGCGTGGTGCCCGCGCCATCCAGTCCGTCAAAGTTGAAGCGCACGTCGAACGACAGCTTGCCACCCAGCTTAGCCCACTGTCCAAACTCATTCCACGCATCGCCGTTGCCGATGGCGAGCAGCGTATTAATGCTACCTGCCGCCTGGCCAATCGCGAAGCTCTGCGCAGTGAAATCGCCCGAGAAGTTGGATAACTGCGCCTGCACCGGCGCAGCATTGGCCAGCCCGAGGAACAGGAAATCCAGATAACCTTCCTGCCCGGCTAGCGAGCCGGTATCGACCGTCACATGATAGTTTTGCGACGCTGCTTGCGCACTACTGCAGGCCAGTGCGCAAGCGATGGCGATGGCCGCCAGCAGTTTATTCAATATCGACATGGCGTCTCCTTATGGCGTGCCGGCGAACAGCTTGGGCAGGTAGCCCACGCTCAAGCGCTGAGGGTTGGCGAAGATGGTAGTGATCGTTGTGCTCTGGCCCGGCGACAGCGCGGCCACCGGCAGCACCAGCGTTGGCGCACCGCCTTGCGTGCCGCTCTGGTTATCGAGCGTGACGCCGTCGGTCAGGTAATCTGCGCGGAACAGCAGGCTGCCGTTGATGATGGCGTTCGAGTTATTGGTGAAGGTAATCGTGCCCTTGGTCTTCTGCGTGGTGCGATCTACCGTCAGGCCGGATTGCACGATTTTCACACTGGCCGTCACGTCGCTGTACAAGGTGACTGGTGTGCTGCCTTCAAACGCGCCCAGATCCGGCGCGGCGCCGGTGAACGGCAGGCCGAGATTCACACCCTTGTCGATCAAATCGCTGCCTGCTACCAAACGCAGGAAAGGCAGTACTGGCAGGCTGCCATCGGGCAGGCGTGGTGCATCCCAGCCATCCGTGGAGACGCTCTGGAAGTCCGCTGCCGTCACGCTCACCGGCAGGTTCCAGCTATTGTTGACGACATCCGCCCCCGCTGCATTGGCGACCGGCGTGTTTTCAAACGCGAGGTTGTTGCGCACAGTGCCGAGCGAAATGGCAGCGTTGCTGGCGTCAATGCCGAGCATATTGAAGCCGGCCCCATTGCGCGCGCTGGTGTTGTTGTAGTACTGGTTGGCGACTGGATGGTGATTGGCATAGAAGCCATTGGCCTTGTTCTTGAACGCGGCCGAGAAGCGCACCGTGTGCACCGGTGCATTCGGCTGGTACACGCCGCTGTAGCCGCCCACCTTGAAGCCGTTGCCATTCCCCGCCGGGATGGAGGTAGTGGTGCCGGGGTAGTAGCCATGCAGCCAGGCCCACGAATTCTCGATCAGCACCGGCGAGTAGGCGTTAATCAGGTCATAGCCGTCGTCCGTGTTGGACCACGCGCGGCAGCCGCGGAATACATTGCCCGGATTGCCGGCCTTGATGTGGGCGCCGAAACCGTCGGCGTTCTGGCCTGCGCCGGATTTGCTGTACGGGTCGTAGTTGTGGTGCGAGTCGACATTGAGCACCAGGTTATAGCTGCCGTTCGAGAGGAAGAAGCCAGGCCCCATGTGGTGGTGGGTGTTGAGCTGCTCGAAGATGTTGTTGCTGCCCTTGATCCAGATACCCCATGATTCGTTATTCAGCAGATTGTCCGGCTGCTGCGGCGCGCCTTTCAGTTCAAGGCCTTTCAGGTGCAGGTAGTTGGCGGTGATGTTGAAGCCTTTCACGCGGCAGTTGTCCTTGATCGGCGAGAAGTCGAACACTGGCGTCTCGCCCGGATAGGCCCAGTAGCGTATCGGCTTATCCGGTTCGCCGCTCTTGTCCAGCGTGATGGCGGCCACTACGTCGGTCTTGCTGGCGCAGGCGTTGATCGATGCGGTGTAGACGTAATCGCCGCCACGGAAGTAGATGGTATCGCCCGGCGCAGCGACAATTTGCGCCTTGGCGATGGACTTCCACGGCGCGGCGACGGTGCCCGCATTGCCATCGTTGCCGCCCGGTGCGACATAGTAGGTTGCTGCGTGTACGCCAGACGTCAGCGCGAGCGCCGACAACGCGGCGGCCTTGTGCCACATGCTCATACTTGCTCCTGTTGTAGTCCTTGGGGAGTGGGGACTGTAAAGGAGGCTAAGTTGTCAGACAACGAAGTAATTCGCGCTTGTTTATTCTTTTTATTGCGCGGTGATGGTGACCGAAGACGGCGCGCTATCGAGCGTGCCGTCGTTGACGATCAGCGTGGCGACGTATTGGCCGGGAAGGTCGGCAAAGAAGGTCGGCGTGGCGACGTGGTAGTTGAGCAGTGTGGCGGTGCTGCCGGCGGGTTTGGCCAGCGTCCACGAATACAGGACGATGTCCTGGTCGGCATCCGTGCCGCTGCCCGCCAGCTTGATCGAGGTGCCGGTGGCCACGGTCTGCGCCGGGCCGGCGTTGGCTACCGGCGCGCGGTTGGCCTGCGGCGTGTAGTTACCGCCGCCGCACGCGCTGAGCAAAAGCAGGATCAGGATCAGGATGAGTGATTTTCGCATCCATTAATTTTCAACGAAAACGACCGCGCTGCGTGCAGGGATGCTGTAGGTTCCGGTGTTTTTGTCGTACTTGGCTTCCGAGGCCACGCGTTTGTCCGCTGCGGCCATGCTGGTGTGGACAGGATGCAGCTGATAATTGCGGCCTTTTTCTTCCCCGATAGTGATGCGCTGGGCGACTTTGTCGACGTTGATCAGGTAAGTGATCGATTTGAAACGCGCGCCTTGGTAACCGTTGCCGTCGATGTGGGCGGCGATCACGGTGGGCACTTGCGACGGGCCGGTATTGAAGAAGCGCAGGCGCTGCTTGATATCTTCTGCGCTGCGCAGGCGGAACAAGGTGCTGCTGGAGCGGATGGACAGCAGGTCGCGGAAGGCGTCGCGCGCGTAGGCAATGTCCGCCGGTGCAGGTTTGATGCTCGCATTGCGCAGCAGTGGCTTGATTAGCGCGTAATCCTTGCCATTGTCTTCTGCAGGCGGCAGGCCGGTGCCGTAGTAGTTATCCTGGTAGCTCCAGTCCAGTCGATTGAACCAGTCGCCAGATTCAAAGCTGTTGCGGTCCAGCGATTTGGAACGCAGGATATCGAAGCCCGCGTGGAAGTAAGCCACGCCCTGGCTGAAGGCGTTGATGGCGGCGCCCAGCATCTGCACTTGCGCGCGTTCGCGCGCGGTGGTGGCTTGCGGCAGCTTGAAAGCGTTGATGTCGTACAGCGTCTGGTTATCGTGGTTCTCGACGTAGTTGACGGTTTCACCTGGTTCGCTGGCATAACCAGCGGGCTGGTTGCCGCCGTAGACGATGTCCTGCAGCGCGACGGTGCGGCCGTCGGCGATGGTCAGCGGGTAGTTGCGGATGGTGCCGGCCAGGCCCACTTTTACCATGTCGGAGGCGTGCAGCAGGTCAGCGACCGGACGCTGGCCCGCCTGCTCGTTGGCGTCGTAGACCAAACCGTTGATGTAGCCTTGCTGCGAGATGAGCTGCGTGCCGCTGTCGCCTGCGCCGCCGCCTCGTACTGCGTCGCGCCCACGGTCGCTGAAGGTGCCGATGCCGGTACCGTTCAGCGACAGCTGCGAAGCTTGCACGAAGCGTGCGCCATCGGCCACTTCGCCGAAGTTCCAGCCTTCGCCGATCAGGTTAATCTGCTTGCCGATGCGCGCTTGCAGCTGCTCCATCACGGCGCGCGGCTGGTGGCCCATCAGGTCGAAGCGGAAGGAATCGATCTTGTATTGCTTGGTCCACAGCGCGACCGAGTCCACCAGCAGCTTGCCCATCATGAGGTTTTCGGTGGCGGTGTTGTCGCAGCAGGTGGAGCGTTCGATACCGCCCTTGGCGTTGAGGCGATGGTAGTAGCCCGGCACCACGCGGTCCAGTACTGACTTTTCGTTTTGGCCGGCGATGAAGGTGTGGTTGTAGACCACGTCCATGCCGACGCGCAGGCCGGTTTTGTGCAACGCTTGCACCATCTGGCGGAACTCGACGATGCGTTTGGCGCCATCGGCGGGATCGCTGCTGTAGCTGCCTTCCGGCGCGTTGTAGTGGAATGGGTCATAGCCCCAGTTGTAGCAGTCTACGGCTTTGACCTTTGCTACGGCGGCTTGCTGTTCTTCGCTGTCTGGTGCGGCGGCGGGAATGTACGGCGTGACGCAGCCTTGTTCCGGCACGCTGCCGATGTCGTAGACGGGCAGCAGGTGGATGTCGGTCATGCCGGCTTTACTCAGCGCGGCGAGATGCTTCATGCCGTTCGATTTCGATTCCGCGAACGCTGCATATTTGCCGCGATGCGCTGTGCTGACCGTGCTGTCGTTGATCGAGAAATCGCGCACGTGCAGTTCGTAGACCGTCATGTCGGTTTGCGCGGCGACCTTCTTTGGCGCAGGCGTCTTATCCCAGCCAGCAGGCTTGAGTTTTGCAGCGCTCAGGTCAGCGATGTAGCTGCGCTTGGAATCGGTAGTAAGGCTGATGGAATAGGGGTCCGTGACCAAGTTGCGCACCAGGCCCGCACTTGGCGTGACCACGTCAACCAGATACTGATAATAAGCACCGCCCGCACGTGCGGACCAGATGCCGGTGCTGTCGTCGCGCGTCATTGGTGTGATGGCGGCGGCTTTGCTGGTGCCGCTAGCATAGGTACACAGCGCGACGTTCTGCGCGGTAGGCGACCACAGTTTGAAGGCCACATCGCGCACGCCGACGGTGATGCCGAGATCATCGGACTTGGCGGCGCTGGCGTAGATGTCATCCAGCGCACCTGCAAGCTGCAAGGCGGTAGCATCGCGGATCGTGCCGTCTTCCGCTTCCAGCACAAGCAGCACCTGCTGCTGCAGCGCCGCTGGCACACGCGCCGCATCAGCCTTCGCGACGGCCAGCACCTCGCCATTGCCGACAAACTTGAAACGCTGCGCAACATCAGCAGGCACGCTGCCATCAAAGCGCGACAACGCGATCGCACCATCAGCGCCGCTCACGCGAGAGCCCTGCGCCGCCTGCAATTGCGCGGTGGCGGAGTAGTAAAGCTTGAACACGCCGCCGGCAGCATTTGCCCCCGGCCACTTGATCAGCTGTCGATTGAGCCAGTAAGCATGCGCCTCAACGGCCGGCGCAGCGTGCAGCGAGGTGGCAAACGCGCCATCGCAATCAGCGAGCGTGGGTGCCGCCGACGCCGTCAAACAACCCAGCGCCAGCGCGCCTCCCAAGCTAATTACTGCCACGCGCTTACCACTCATATTCCGTCTCCCAAACCGTATATTAGGTAGTGCAGTTACAAAACCCTGCAAATTACCCTTGAATTTGGCGGTTATGGTACTCCAGAATCTGTAGTTTTGATACTTTCTAATCGGTTTCTGTATTCAGCTCAAATGAAATGGCCATAGCTTGCCTCGTGTGGATTAAGCAGTCTTGCGGTAGTTATCGACCATCTTGTAGCGGAGGGCGTACAGGGCGAACAGGGCGGCGACTACGGCGGCGAAGGCGGCGAAGAAGAACATCTGGAAGGCGATGGCACTTAATCCGCTGCTGGCGATCCAGCTGACGACGACGTCGTTCTTCACGCCCGAGTTCACGATCAGTACCCACAGATTGCCGACGGTGACGGCCAAATACCAGAAGCTGAGGATGATGCCTTTCATCGAGGCCGGCGCCTGGCTGTAGGCGAATTCAAGGCCCGTTGCCGATACCAGCACTTCGCCCAAGGTCAGCAGCGCGTAGGGCAGCAGCTGCCACAGGATCGAGACGTGATCGCCGCCGTCCATCCACAGCTGGATCATGCCGATCACCACCCACGACGATGCCGACAGCGCGATGCCCAGGCCCATGCGGCGCAGCGGCGTAGGCGTGATGCCGACCATGCGCATCAACGGGAACAAGGCGAAGTTATTGAATGGGATGAGCAGCATCACCAGAATCGGATTCACTGCCTGCATCTGCGCCGGCAGCAGTGTGAATTCCCAGCCGAGGATTGACAGCAATGGACTGTCCATCGAGTTGGCCTGCACAATCCATGTCGATGCCTTTTGGTCGAACAGGGACCAGAACGGCGTGATCATCGCGAACACGATCAGGATGCGCAGCACCGAGCGCACGCCTTCAACCGCCGCGTCGGTGTGCTGGCCGCGCGCGCGTTCCAGTTGCATCGACACGCCGATGCCGCCAAACGCCAGCACCAGTACCAGCGCCGTGCAAGCTGCGATCACAAAGCCCCACGATGGCGTCATGCACAGCGAGACCACTGCCGCCACTGCGCCGGCACCAGCCACCATCAGGCCCGGACGCGATTGACCTTCGGTGCGCGCCAGCAGGGCAGTGCGCGCCACGCTGCTGAACGAATCCGGATTCGGTGCTGCTGGCGGTACGTGTACATATTTTTTGCGGCCGGCCCAGAACACCAGCGTGGCAATCGCCATCAGGATGCCCGGAATGCCGAACGCCACGGCCGGGCCGTAGTCGCGCAGGAACACTGGCATCAGCAGCGAGGCAAAGAAGGAGCCGAAGTTGATGATCCAGTAGAAGGCATCAAACACCACTTTGGCGCGGTTCTTGTTGGTCTGGTCGAACTGGTCGCCGACAAACGCCACCACCAGCGGCTTGATGCCACCCGAGCCGAACGCGATCAGCGCCAGACCTACGTAGAAGCCGTTGAGGTCATGCTCGAAAATCGCCAGACAGGCATGGCCCGCCACGTAAATCAGGCTAAACCAGAACACCGTTTTGTACTTGCCCCAGAAGCGGTCTGCAATCCAGCCGCCCAGCAGCGGGAAGAAGTACACGCCGATCACAAAGGTGTGGAATATGTGCTTGGCTTCGGCCGTGCGATCGCCAATTGGGATGAACAGCAGCAGGGTACTGAGCAGGAAAGGCGTCAGGATATTGCGCATGCCATAGAAGCTGAAACGCTCGCAGCCTTCGTTGGCGATGATGTAAGGAATTTGACGGGGCATAGCCCCGTTGCCGTTATTGCTCACTAGATTTGCTCCTGTAGTGTGTAGTTTGACTACTATTTTTTGACCTATGTATTTCTATAAAATTACATAAGTATTTGTTTTTTAATGAATATTTATAGCATTCGTTAAGCCGGTTGCTGATTGAAAAATCTGTTTTCGTGATGTATATTCTCTACAAAATCAATCTCACCAGCACGTCAACCCCGGATTCTCTTATGACTAAGCAACTTACTCAAGTCTCCCCACACACTCCTGACTGGTATCGCGACGCGATCATCTATCAGGTTTACCCGCGCAGCTACATGGATAGCAACGGCGACGGCGTGGGCGATTTGCCGGGGATTACGGCAAAGCTGGACTATATCGCATCGCTGGGCGTGGACATCGTCTGGATTTCTCCGTTCTTCAAATCGCCGATGAAGGACTTCGGCTACGACATTTCCGATTACTGCGACGTCGATCCGCTGTTCGGCACTTTGGCCGATTTCGACGTGCTGATCGCCAAGGCGCATAGCCTCGGCATCAAGATCATGATCGACCAGGTGATGGCCCACACGGCCGAAGATCACGCATGGTTCAAGGAGAGCCGTTCGAGCCGCGACAATCCTAAATCCGACTGGTACGTCTGGTCCGATCCGGCACCGGACGGCAATCCACCGAATAACTGGATGTCGGTATTCGGTGGCTCGGCGTGGCAGTGGGATACCCGCCGCCGCCAGTACTACATGCACAACTTCCTGGTCAATCAGCCGCAGGTAAATTTCCACAATCCGGAAGTACAGCAGGCGCACCTTGATGCGCTGCGTTTCTGGCTGGAGCGCGGAGTGGACGGCATCCGTCTCGATGCCTGCAACTTCCACTTCCACGATCTGGAACTGCGCAGCAATCCACCTGCCACCGTGCGCGATACCGCCACCGTATCGGACGTGAACCCATACGGCATGCAAGCCCACATCTACGACAAGACCCGTCCGGAAAACCTGCCGTTCCTGCAAAAGCTGCGCGCGCTGCTGGATGAATACAAAGCCGTGTCGATCGGCGAAGTAGGCGCGGACGATTCGCTGGCCGTGATGGCCGAATACACCGCCGGCGGCGACAAGCTGCAAATGGCTTACAGCTTCAACCTGCTGGTGCCGCAGTGCTCCTCGCATTACATCCGCAAACAGGTGGAAGCATTCGAAGCGCGGGTGAAGGGCGGCTGGGCCTCGTGGTCGGTCGGTAATCACGACGTGCAGCGCGTGGCTTCGCGCTGGGGTGGCGCGACTGCGCCGCAGTCGTTTGCCAAGCTGGTACTGGCGATGCAGCTGTCGTTGAAAGGCACGCCGTGCCTGTATCAAGGCGACGAGCTGGCGTTCGCTGAAGCCGACGTGCCGTTCGAACTGCTGCAAGACCCGTACGGCATCACCTTCTGGCCGGAGTTCAAGGGCCGTGATGGCTGCCGCACGCCGATCGCCTGGTCGAACGAAGCCAATGGTGGCTTCACTACCGGCAAACCGTGGCTGCCGGTATCACCGGACCATCTGGCCAAGGCAGCCTCGGTGCAGGAGCAGGACAAGGAATCGTCGCTGGCCTTCACCCGTGCCTTCATCGCGTGGCGCCGCAAGCACCCGCAGCTGCTGCGCGGCGATATCGAATTCTTCGACACGCAAGACCAGGTACTGGCGCTGCGCCGCGATCTGGAAGGTGAGCGCAGCATCCTCGCCGTGTT
This sequence comes from Duganella flavida, assembly GCF_009857445.1. Taxonomy (GTDB): domain Bacteria; phylum Pseudomonadota; class Gammaproteobacteria; order Burkholderiales; family Burkholderiaceae_D; genus Rugamonas; species Rugamonas flavida. The sequence continues at coordinate 189,390 of NZ_WWCN01000009.1, read as the reverse complement.
CAACCTGAGTGACGAAGCGCAGACCGTGGACCTGCCGCAGACCGCCGGTGCCGAGCAGCTACAAGGCTATGGCCTGCCGGGCAGCGCGGCGGATGGCACGGTGACTTTGCCGGCCTTCGGCGCGTGGTTCGGTTACGCAGCGTGACGTCCTCCCCGCGCAGGCGGGGAACCATGCTGAGTATGGATTCCCGCTTTCGCGGGAACGACGCTGCGGCGACGGATTTACTTCTTAACACCACGTATTTCAGGTATGCTTCCGCCAACTGTTTTGACTGAACCGACGATGAAACAAGCTGAAGTGGATCAAAAACTGAATCGCACCGCGTTTGCGGACGGCCCGCGCCTGCTGGCCGACATCGGCGCAACCCACGCGCGATTCGCCCTGCAAACGGCTCCCGGCGATTTCCGCGCCGTGCGCGTCCTGAAATGCGATGATTATCCTGACATCGTGGCCATGCTGCGGTCCTATCTGGCCGACCATGCCGGCGTGAACCTGAACCACGCCGCGCTGGCAGTGGCCAATCCGGTGAGCGGCGATTACATCCGCATGACCAACCGCGATTGGGAATTCTCCACCGATGAAGTGCGCCGCGCACTCGGCCTGCACACGCTGCTGGTGGTGAATGACTTTACCGCGCTGGCGATGTCGCTGCCGGGCCTCAAGCCGGCGGACCTGATGCAGGTCGGCGGTGGCAAGCCAGCCTCCAATTCCGTGATCGGCGTGCTGGGACCGGGCACCGGTCTTGGTGTCTCGGGTGTCATTCCGACCGTCGACGGTTTCGTTACGCTGGGTTCTGAAGGTGGTCACACCAACTTCGCACCGGCCGACGAACGCGAATACGCGATCCTGCAATACGCATGGCAGACCTGGTCACACGTATCGACCGAGCGTTTGATCTCCGGCCCTGGCATGGAAATCATCTACCGCGCCATCGCCAAGCGCAATGGCCGGCAAGTGCGCGACCTGACGTCGCAAGAAATCATCTCCGGCGCGCTGACCGACAAAGACCCGCTGTGCCTCGAAGTGCTGGAATGCTTCTGCGCCATGCTGGGCGGCGCCACCGCCAACCTGGCGGTGACGCTGGGCGCATTCGGCGGCATGTTCATTGGCGGCGGCATTGTGCCGCGCCTGGGCGACTGGTTTACCACCTCGCCATTCCGTGCGCGCTTTGAAGCCAAGGGCCGTTTCACCAGCTATCTGGCCGAGATTCCTACCTACGTCATCACCACGCCGAATCCGGCGTTCTATGGCGTGGCGACGATTTTGTCCGAACACTTGCGTGGCCGCAGCGGCGCCAACACACTGATGGAGCGCGTGCAGCACCTGCAGCACGAGCTGACTCCGGCCGAGCAGCGCGTGGCGCAGCTGGTGCTGGAGCAGCCGCGCCTTGTACTGAACGAGCCGATTGCCGATATCGCGCGCCTGGCGGAAGTGAGCCAGCCGACCGTCATCCGCTTCTGCCGCTCGCTGGGCTTCCTCGGCCTGGCCGACTTCAAATTGAAATTCGCCAGCAGCCTGACTGGCGCCATCCCTGTGCGTCACAGCCAGGTGCGCGTCAGCGACAGCACGCACGATCTGAGCGCCAAGGTAATTGACAACACCGTGTCGGCCATCCTGAAATTCCGCGACCAGCTGGACGTGCGTTCGCTGGACAAGGCGATTGCGCTGGTGGCCAAGGCCAAGCGCGTTGAGTTCTACGCGATGGGCAATTCGCGCGTGGTGGCGCTGGACGGCCAGCACAAATTCTTCCGCTTCCGCATTCCGACGTCGGCTTACGGTGACTCGCACTTGCTGACGCTGGCCGCCGAGCTGCTGAAACCGGGCGATGTGGTGATTGCCATCTCCAACTCGGGCAAGCTGCCGGATCTGCTGGCAGCCGTGGATGCGGCGCGTGCTGCGGGAGCGGATGTTATTGCCATCACCTCCAGCAATTCGCCGTTGGCGAAAAAGGCCAGTGTGTGCCTGACGGTGGACCATACCGAGGACAGCACCACCTTCCTGTCGATGATCTCGCGGATTTTGCAGCTGCTGCTGATCGACATCCTGTCGGTGGGTATTTCGCTGGACGCGCAGAACTCGCGCCTGGTGGTCGAACACAAAGCCGGCACCGGCGATGCAGCGGAAAACCGCCGCCTGATGATTTCCCACCTGGACGGCTGATACACGGATATACAAATCGATACTTGAACTCTGGCCGTAATAGGTTAAGATATATCTTAATAAGTTATATCTTAAGGAGTTCGTTATGTTTCGATTTATGCATCCTTTGCGTCATCAGCACCCGCACGGCGGTCATGGGCACGGTCACGGTCATGGGCCTCGCGGCGGCGGCGGCCGCGGTCCGAAAATGTTCGACGCCGGCGCCATGCGCTACGTCGTGCTACAGCTGATCGCAGAAAAGCCGCGCCACGGCTACGAAATCATCAAAGAGCTGGAGCAGCGCTCGGGCGGCGGCTATTCGCCTAGCCCGGGCGCGATCTACCCGCTGCTGTCCCTGCTGGTGGACATGGGCCATGTGCTGGCCTCGGCCGACGGCAACAAGAAACTGCACACCATCACGCCCGAAGGCGAGGCCTTCCTGGCCGAGAACCGCCAGTTCGTGGACGCCATCCTGGCCCGCATGGCCGAAGGCGACGAGCACCGCGAAGGCCTGCGCAGCGCCATGCACGACTTGAAGCATGCCGCTATCGAGCAGGCCCGCGCCTCCAATCATAATCCTGAAAAAATCGAGCAAATCCGCGCCATCCTGCGCAAGGCGGTTGAGGATATTAACGCCTTATGAATCTGCCGCTTACCCCGGAGCGCGAGCGCCTTGTACTTTGGCTGCTGGCGCTGACGCAGTTCACCGTCATCATGGACTTCATGGTGATGATGCCGCTGGCGCCGCAACTGATGCAGGCCTTCCACATTGAACCAGCCGCCGTCTCGGGCGCGGTGTCAGCCTACGCCTGGTGCGCCGGTATCTCCGGCCTGGCCGCCGCCATGTACATCGACCGCTTCGACCGCCGCAAGCTGCTGCTGACGGTGTTCGCGCTGTTCACGCTGTCCAACCTCGCTTGCGCCGCAGCGCCGAACTTCCACGTGCTGCTGCTGTCGCGCGCTTTTGCCGGCCTGACTGGCGGCATTCTTGGCGCTATCGTCATGGCCATCATCGGCGACCTGATTCCAGCCCACCGGCGCGGCGCTGCCACCGGCGTGGTGATGACCTCATTCAGCCTGGCCTCCGTGGCCGGCGTGCCGACTGGCGTGATGCTGGCCGCGCATTACGGCTGGGCCTCGCCGTTCTACATCCTGGTGATTTGCTCGCTGCCGATTTTGCTGTTGGCCGCACGCGTGCTGCCGGCGCTGGATGGCCATCTCGCCAACCGCGCGCCGCTGTCGGCCATGCTGCCCAACCTGATCGCGCTGTACAAAGAACCGGCGCACCTGAAGGCCTTCCTGCTCTCGGCCATCAATATGATGACGGGCATGATGGTGATTCCCTTCATCTCGCCGGTGCTGGTGAATAACGTCGGCTTGCAGCCGGCTGAAATCACCTATGTGTATCTGGCGGGTGGACTTGCTACCTTCTTCACCGCGCGCCGGATTGGCCGCTGGTCGGACCGTTATGGCGCGCAGAAGGTGTACCGTATCGTCTCGCTGCTGTTTATCTTGCCGGTGCTGTTCATCACCCATCTTCCGGTGCTGCCGCTGGTGGGCGTGGTGTTGTTCTTCCCGTTCTTCATGGTGTTGGCCTCGGGCCGCAATATCCCGATGCAGGCGCTGATGACAACGGTGCCGGAGCCGTCGCGGCGCGGTGCTTTCCTCAGCGCGAACGCGGCCATCCAGCAAGTGGGCACCGGTTTGGGTGCCTTGCTGGGCGGTTTGACCTTGCATACGGAAGTGTCGGGTCACATCGCCGGTTACGGCCTGAACGGCTGGATCGCCGCCGGCATGGCGGTGTTGACGGTGCTGTGGGTAGGGCAGGTACGCGGCGCCGCTGTTAAAACGGCGCCGGAGCAGAAGGCTGCTTAGTTATCAATCGCGGTGCGCTTGGCCGGATGCTTCTCGCGCCGCCAGCGCGCCAGGCTGATGACCTCGTCGCTGGAGGCATCTTCCACCAGGATTTCGTCATCGCTGGACGATACCAAAAAGCTTTCCCAGCGCAGCGCCGACTCGGCGCTGTTTTCCACGTAGCTGAACTGCCAGTAGCTCTTGCCGTTCAGCTTGCGCTGCATCGGATCGTATTCCAGCAGGCCGCCGTGGGCTTTACCGCCCGAATTCTTCTCGATCAGGGCCGACCAGGCTTGCAATTCTGGCAGCGCCATCAGGGCGGCTGCGCCCTGTTCCTTGCTGCGGATGGGTTTTGGTTCGCTCGGCGGCGTTGGATCCTTGAAGTCAGCCGGGCGCTGTGGCGTGGCGGCCGGCGCGGTCTTGCCGGCCGAAGCCGCTTTGCTGGCGCTGGTCGACGCCGAGACCGGCACCTTGACCGTCACCTGCGACTCAGCTGGCGTGGAGCCGGCGAAATAGGCGGCCAAACCCAGCGCAATCACTGCCGTCGCCGTGCCGGCGATGATCAGTTTGCGGGAGGACTGCTTGCTTAATTCCATGAGGGGCATAACGAAACAATTTTATTGTCGGCCATACTAAACCAAAGGCAACTGAGGGGCAACTTTTTGGGGCTTCCCTATACTATTTTGGTATTCGTCCGGCGAGATAATTCATTGGCTGTGGCGGGGGCTTTTTCGTACCATCATTGCAGCTCAGTAAAGGATACGCTTTGTGAATAAGAATATTTTGGGGATAGACTGGGGCACGAGCAATCGTCGCGCCTATCTGATAGATCAATCCGGCGCCTGCCTGGCGGAGCATGAAGACGGCCAGGGCATGCTGGCCGTGGGCGGCCGCGACAAGTTCGGCGCCTCGCTGGCCGGGGTGCTGGAGGCGATGCAGCTGCCGTCGGACGTGCCGGTGATTATGTCCGGCATGGTCGGCAGTGCCTCGGGCTGGCAAGAAGTTAACTATCTCGATGCCTCGGTGCCGCTGGAGCAGTTGCCGCAGCACCTGTCGGCCGTGACCGATCCGGCCTGGGCCGGCCGCAGCTACATCGTCCCCGGCTATGTCTACCGCAACGGCGCGTCCGCCGACGTGATGCGCGGCGAAGAAACCCAGTTGCTGGGCGCAGTCGCGCTCGGCCACCGCGATGGTTGGATCGTCCTGCCCGGCACCCACAGCAAGTGGGTGCTGCTGCGCGACGGCGTGATCCAGTCCTTTGCCACCTACATGACCGGCGAACTGTTCGCCATGCTGTCCAAGGGGGGCACGCTGTCCGCCATGATGGACGGCGATACTTCCGATGCTGAAGGCTTTGCCACCGGTCTCAACCAGGCAGCGCAGAACGAGCCGCTGTCGAATTCCTTGTTCCGCGTGCGTGCCGGTGTGGTGTCGCGCTCGGCTGCGCCGCAGCAGGCGGCAGCCACCGTCAGCGGCCTGCTGATCGGCGCCGAGTTTGCCGCTGCGGCGCGTGCGGCCGAAGGGCAGGGCATTACCGTGATCGGCTCACCGGCGCTGGCCGCGCGCTATGACCTCGCCGCCAGGCACTTCGGCTTGAAGTGCACGGTGCTCGATCCACATCAGGTGTACTGCACCGCCATTTCCAAATTCCTCAAGGCTTGAATATGACCACACCATCCCATCCAACCACGCCACTGGTCGCCATCCTGCGTGGCCTGACGCCTGCCGAGGCGGTTGATGTCGCCAAGGTGCTGCACGGCGCCGGCTTCCGCGCGCTGGAAGTACCGCTCAACCGTCCGGGCGCGATTGAAGCGATTGCCTCCATCGTCAAGCTGGACCTGCCGGACACGCTGGTCGGCGGCGGCACCATGCTTAACGTCGATCACGTGGAAGCCGTTCATGCGGCTGGTGGCCGTCTGCTGGTTTCGCCTAACTGCGTGCCAGCCGTAATTCGCCGCGCTGCCGACCTCGGCATGTATTGCGCACCGGGCGTGGCCACGCCAACCGAAGCTTTCGCCGCGCTGGATGCAGGCGCGCACGCGCTGAAGATTTTCCCGGCCGAGTCGGTCGGTCACGGCGGCATCAAGGCGCTGAAGAGCGTGCTGCCGGCCGGTACGCCGGTATGGCCGGTGGGCGGCGTCTCGCCTGAAACGATGGCAGCTTGGGTGAAAGCCGGCGCTACCGGTTTCGGCATCGGCGGTAGCCTGTATACTCCCGGCGTCACGCTGGAACAGCTGGCCGAACGTGCGGCCGCGTTCGTCAGCACTTGGCGCACTTTGGCCGTATAAAGGGAATCGAAGCGATGAGCAAACATGACGTGCAATGTCTGTGGGAAGTAAAGGCCCAACTGGGCGAAGGCCCGTTATGGGTGGCGGAACAGAATCGCCTGTATTTTGTCGACCTGAAGAACCAGACCTTGCACGCGCAGGACGTCTCCAGCGGCGCGCGCCGCAGCTGGGCCATGCCGGACTACATCTGCTGGCTGATCGCGCGCCGCGATGGCGATGGCTTCATGGCCGGCCTGCGCGACGGCATCGCCCGCGTGTGGCTGGAGCCTGAGCTGCGCATCGAATACCTGCACCGTCCATTCCCGGCCGACAGCGGTCTGCGCATGAACGACGCCAAGGTCGATAGCGCTGGCCGTATCTGGGCCGGCTCCATGCATAACACCGATTACGCGCAAGCCATCGGCACCTTGTTCCGCCTGGATGCCGACCACCAGCTGCACGCCTTCGACAACGACTACCACATCTGCAACGGCCCGACCTTCAGCCTGGACGGCGCCACCATGTACCACACCGACAGCTTTGAAGGCCGCACCTATGCCTATCCACTGGCCGCCGATGGCACGCTGGGCGAACCGCGCGTCTGGCGCCAGTTTGCCGAAGGCGAAGGCTCGCCGGATGGTATGACCGTCGACAGCGAAGGCTGCGTGTGGATCGCACAATGGGGCGGCAGCCGCGTCTGCCGTTATTCGCCTGAGGGCGAGCTGCTGGAGACGATTGCCGTGCCGGTACGTAATCCGGCCTCGTGCACCTTCGGCGGCGACGATCTCAAGACCCTGTTCATTACCACCGCGAGCGAAGACAACACGCCCGAGCAGCTGGCAGCGCACCCGCTGACCGGCGCCGTGTTTGCCGTGCGCGTAGGAGTGGCTGGCGTACCTGCCGCCCGCTTCGGCTAAACCGACATCTCTGCTGTACCCGCTGTTGCAAGACGCTGCGTGATGCGGCGGGGATGTGTTCATCCCGTTAAAAACTACAATACTGGAGACTATATGAAACTGAAAGCATTGCTGTTCGCAGCATGCGGGCTGGCGTTCGCCCTGTCCGCGCGCAGCGCCACGTTTGCCAATGGGGCCGATGTCAGCTGGGTAAGCCAGCAGGAATCGAGCGGCTACTCGTTCTACAACAGCAGTTCGGTGAAGACCGATCCGTTTGTGCTGTTGAAGAATTTGCAGGTGAACGCGATCCGCCTGCGCGTGTGGGTCAATCCGAGCGGCGGCTGGAACAATGGCGCGGACGTGCTGTACAAAGCCAAGCGCGCCGCCGCCCAAGGCCAGCGCATCCTGATCGATTTCCACTACAGCGACAGCTGGGCCGATCCGGGCCAGCAAACCAAGCCGGCCGCCTGGGCTAGCCACACGCTGACGCAGCTGAACAGCGATGTCTACAGCCATACCTACGGCATCTTGAATTACCTGAAAACCAATGGCATCACCGTGGAGTGGGTCCAGGTCGGTAATGAGATTAACAGCGGCATGCTGTGGCCGGAAGGGAAGACCACCAGCTTTAGTAATCTGGCCGGCCTGATCAACAACGGCTACAGCGCGGTGAAGGCTGTGTATCCGAACGCCAGCGTGATCCTGCACCTGGCCAACGGCTATGACAACGCGGTGTTCCGTTGGTTCTTCGACGGCGTGAAAGCGGCCGGCGCCAAGTGGGACGTGATCGGCATGTCGCACTATCCGCCAGCGTCGGACTGGGCCAATTACAACAGCAAAATCTCGACCAATATGTGGGACATGGTGTCGCGCTACTCCAAGCCGGTGATGGTGACGGAAGTGGGCATGGACTGGACCCAGGCAGCCACTTCCAAATCCATGCTGGCCGATTTGCTGACCAAGACCAAGGCCTTGGGCGCGAACGGTTTGGGCGTGTTCTACTGGGAACCGCAAGCCTATCCGGGCTGGCAGGGCTACACCATGGGCGCGCTGGACGCCAGCGGCAAATTCACCGTGGCGATTGATCCGTTTTAAGTCCTGTCTTGCGGGATTCGGCAGATCCGGCGAGAATGCCGGAATGCTGAATTCCACCGTCAAATATCTTCATCTTTCTCCTTCCAGCGACCTTCCGGTGCTGGAAGGCCTGCGCCAGTTCAAGGCCGTTATCGTGGTCGAGGCCGATGTGCACGAGACCGTGATGTGGGACACCAGCCGCTGGCTGATCGAATCCGGCTGCATGTATGCGCTGGCGTGGGGCAAGGATTGCGACCAATGGCGCGAAGCGATCGACGACGCCGCGCAGGAAGCGGTCAACTACGAAGAAGTGCCGGAAGCGCAGCGCGTGTTCGTCACCGCGCATGAAGATGAAGACTTGGAAGAAGCCTTCTGGTTCGCCCAGCACCGCGCCATCCATCCGGCGCACGAGCTCAACACCACCCTGATCCTCCACTTGGCCGACATCCCGCGCCGCGAAGAACTCGAAGAGCTCTACCACACCGCCTGAGCTCAGAGTGCTTTTTGCACGCGCCACGCGAGTGGCAGGGTGAAGAGGATGAGCACGGCCAGCGACAGCAAGGCCACCGATACGCCCATCACATCCCCAGCTTGCCAAACACGACTGGCGACAGGGCGCCGGCGCCGATGGTGCCGGTGTAGAACCAGGCGAAGGCTTGCTCGCGTTTGCCCGGCGCGGCTAGTTCGGGCACCACGCCATACAGCACGGACGACGTGCCGTTCAGTGCCAGCCCCAGCAGCGGCAGCATCGCCATCACGCCCGTCAGCGGCAGCCACACGGCCAAGGCTACCAGCACCGAGGTCATCGATTCGGTCACCCACACAGTCTTCATCATGCCGATGCGCGCGCCGAGGTAGCCGCAGAATAATTTGCCAAACGCGCCGCCGACAAACAGCAGCGATAGCGCAATGCCGATGCCCGCCGTGCCTGCGCCTTTGCTCTTCAACAGGAAGGGCAGGAAAGTGAGGAAGCCCATACGCACCGTGCTGTCCAGTGTGCCGGTCGCCAGCAGCGCGCGCAGGCCGCTGACCGAGCCTTTGCCGGTAGTAGCTTTGGCCGCATGCTGTACGTGGGCCGGTGGCGTCGAGGGAATCAGCCACCACAGCAGCATCGCTGCTGCCAGGCCGAGCACGCCGATCATGGTCACGCTGGTTTGCCAGCTGACTACCACCAGCAGCAAGCCTACCGCGCCGGGTATCAAGGTCTTACCGATATCACCGGCAAAGTTGTACTGGGCCAGCGCTTCTTTCACGCCGCCACCGGCTTCGTGGGCATCGGTCACCAGCGAAGAGGCCAGCGGATGCTGCGTGCTGGCGCCAAGGCCGCCCAGCATCAGCGCCACCAGCAAGGTGGTGAGGCCGCCGGCTTGGCCGGCGATCAGATAGGCCACACCAGCCAGCGCCGTGCCGCCAATGAGCAAGCGCTCACGTCCCCAACGTCGCGCCAAGCGGCTGGCCAGCAGCTGGAAGCTCGCCATCACACCCGAATACGCAGCGCGCAGCAAGCCGATCATGGCGTAGCTGATGGCGAACTGGGCCTGCCAGATTGGCAGCAAAACATAAATGAGATCGGTGAGACCGTCATGTACCGCATGTGCAGTGCTGGCGGCGATGAGGGAGCGGCGGCGGGCGTTAGGCATTCCGCAAGTTTAACAGACGTAAAAAAGCCCGCGCGGCCGAGGCCTTGCGGGCTTTTCAGAGAGCTGGCTAAGTTAGCCGGCCGGCAGAATTACATCATGCCGTCCATGCCACCCATGCCGCCCATACCACCCATGCCGCCCATTGCTGGCTTGTCTTCGGTGATTTCAGCGATCATGCAGTCGGTGGTCAGCATCAGGCCAGCGATCGACGCTGCGTTTTGCAGTGCCGAACGGGTTACTTTAGCTGGGTCCAGCACGCCCATTTGAACCATATCGCCGTAGGTGCCGTTCGATGCGTTGTAGCCGAAGTTGCCTTCGCCTGCCAGCACCGCGTTCACCACGACCGACGATTCTTCGCCAGCGTTTTGAACGATCATGCGCAGTGGCTCTTCCATGGCGCGCAGAACGATCTTGATACCTGCGTCCTGGTCAGCGTTGTCGCCTTTCAGCGATTTGATCTGGGCGCGAGCGCGCAGCAGGGCGACGCCGCCGCCTGGCACGATGCCTTCTTCCACAGCAGCGCGGGTAGCGTGCAGTGCATCTTCAACACGTGCTTTTTTCTCTTTCATTTCAACTTCGGTTGCTGCACCGACTTTGATCACTGCAACGCCGCCGGCCAGCTTGGCCACGCGCTCTTGCAGTTTTTCACGGTCGTAGTCCGAGGTCGCTTCTTCGATTTGCACGCGGATTTGTTTAACGCGGGCTTCGATGTTAGCGGCTTGGCCAGCACCGTCGATGACGATGGTGTTTTCTTTGCCGACTTCGATACGCTTGGCTTGGCCCAGTTCTTCCAGGGTCACTTTTTCCAGGGTCAGGCCGACTTCTTCAGCAACAACCTGGCCGCCGGTCAGGACAGCGATGTCTTCCAGCATGGCTTTACGACGGTCGCCGAAGCCAGGCGCTTTCACAGCAACGGTTTTCAGGATGCCGCGAATGTTGTTGACGACCAGGGTAGCCAGTGCTTCGCCTTCGATGTCTTCTGCGATGATCAGCAGTGGACGGCCCGATTTAGCGATCTGTTCCAGGATCGGCAGCAGGTCACGGATGTTCGAGATTTTCTTGTCGCACAGCAGAACGAACGGGTTGTCCAGAGCGGCAACTTGTTTTTCCTGGTTGTTGATGAAGTATGGCGACAGGTAGCCGCGGTCGAACTGCATACCTTCAACGATGTCCAGCTCGTCGTTCAGCGATTTGCCGTCTTCAACGGTGATCACGCCTTCTTTGCCGACTTTTTCCATCGCTTCAGCGATACGGTCGCCGATCGAGGTATCCGAGTTCGCCGAGATCGAACCAACTTGGGCGATTTCTTTGGTGGTGGTGCATGGACGGGCGATCACAGCGATCTGCTCGACGGTAGCAGCAACTGCCTTGTCGATACCGCGTTTCAGGTCCATTGGGTTCATGCCAGCGGCAACGAACTTCATGCCTTCGCGCACGATGGCTTGTGCCAGCACGGTAGCGGTGGTGGTGCCGTCGCCGGCGTTGTCGCTGGTACGGGAAGCAACTTCCTTCACCATTTGCGCGCCCATGTTTTGCAGCTTGTCTTTCAGTTCGACTTCTTTAGCAACCGACACACCGTCTTTGGTCACGGTCGGGGCGCCGAACGAGCGCTCCAGCACCACGTTACGGCCTTTAGGGCCCAGGGTGACTTTCACTGCGTTAGCCAGAATGTTAACGCCTTCAACCATTTTGGCGCGCGCTGCGTCGCCGAAGATTACTTCTTTAGCTGCCATGTTCTTACTCCTTGTAGGGTATTAGGTGGGATCAGTGGGTCAAGAATTACTTGACGATGATCGCCATGATGTCTTCTTCGCGCATGACCATCAGTTCCTGGCCGTCGACTTTAACGGTTTGGCCGGCGTATTTGCCGAACAGGACGCGGTCACCCACTTTGACATCCAGCGGACGTACTTTGCCGTCGTCCAGGATCTTGCCATTGCCAACGGCCAGTACTTCACCTTGATCTGGCTTCTCAGCAGCGGCATCAGGGATGATCAGGCCGGACGCAGTTTTGGTCTCTTGGTCCAGACGTTTGACGATAACGCGATCGTTCAAAGGGCGAAGGTTCATGCAAAACTCCTTAGTTTTTTAACAATGGTGCAAAATGTTGGTAGTTGGGTGTGCTGTTAGCACTCTTCCCTAACGAGTGCCAATTATAGGGACGACCTTGGTCCATTTCAAGGCAAACACTTTGAGGAAGCGCAAAAAAGGCACGCCAAGGGGCAAAAAAAGCACCTTTGGCGTGGCAAGAATGGAAATATTACTCGTGATAGAGCTGGGAACGGCCGCCGTCGATCAGGATATCGGTGGCGTTGATGAAGGGAGCTTCGTCGCTGGCGAGGAATAGGGCGGTGGCGGCGACTTCCTCTGGTTTGCCCAGGCGCTTGCATGGCAGCAGGGCGGCCTGGCGGGCGCGTTCGGCCGCCGGATCCGGGCAGGCGGCGAACTGGCGTTCGATCATGTCGGTGACGATCAGGCCCGGCGAGATGGAGTTGACGCGGATGCCGCGTGCCGCATATTCAAGGCCCAATGCGCGCGTCATGCCGATCAGCGCGTGCTTGGCGACCGGGTAGGGGAAGCAGCCGGGGATGATTTTGTGGCCGTGGACCGAGGCGATGTTGACGATGCTGCCCGCGCCTTGGGCCAGCATCGATGGCAGCACGGCGCGCGCGCCGTTCCATGCGCCTTCCAGGTCAACCGCGAAGCAGCGCTTCCAGTCTTCTTCGCTCAGCGCCAGTGGATCGTCGAACACGTTCATGCCGGCGTTGTTGATGAGGATATCCACTTTGCCGAAACGTTCGATGGTGCGCGCGGCCAGCGCTTCCATCGCGGCGCGGTCGGCGACGTCGGCATGCACGAACAGGCTGCGCTCCGGGCCCAGTTCTGCGGTGATGTCGCGGGCCGCGTCGCCTTCGCGGTGGCTGTTGAGGGTGACCATCGCACCTTCGGCGGCAAAGCGTCGCGCGATGGCGAGGCCGATGCCTTGGGTGGATCCAGTGACGATGGCGACTTTGCCTTTCAGGCGTTCAGACATTACTACTCCTACAGTTTTAACGGCGTTCGCCGCGGGTTTTCAATTGATCTAACAAGACGGCCAGCAGCAGGATCACGCCGCGCATCAGGTATTGGTAGAAGGCGTCGACGTCGAGCAGGTTCATGACGTTTTCGACGGTGCCCATAATCAGTACGCCGATCAGCACACCGAAGATGCGCGCCTTGCCGCCCTGGAGCGAGACGCCACCCAGCACGCAGGCCGAGATCACGTCCAGCTCAAAGCCTTGCGCTGCATTCGGCTGGCCACTGGTGATGCGCGAGGCGAGGATCAGGCCCGCCATCGCGGTCACCAGACCTTGCAGCAGGAAGATCCACACGCGCAGGCGTTCGACGCGTACGCCAGCCAGCCGCGCCGCCTCCGGATTGCCGCCGATGGCCAGCGTGTTGCGGCCGAAGACGGTCTGGTTGAGCAGGATGCCGAATACGATGAAGCAGGTGCCCGCTACCAGCACCGGCAGTGGCAGGCCGAAGATGCGGGAGTCGCCGAAGTCGATGAAGCTGTCGTCGTTGATACCGACGGCTTGGCCTTTGGAGACGATGAAGGCAAGGCCACGTACCATCAGCATGGTGGCCAGTGTGGCGATCAGGGCGTTCACGCGCAGGTAGGCGATCAGGACGCCGTTCAAGGCGCCGATCAAGGCACCGGCGCCGAGGCCCGCAGCGACGGCCAGCGTGACGCTGCCACTGTGTTCCAGCACGATGGCGCCCAGTACGCCGGCGAAGGCGATGGTGGAGCCGACCGACAGGTCGAAATCGCGCGAGGCAAGGCATAGCATCATGGTGCAGGCCACCATGCCGATTTGTGCGACCGAGAGCATCAAGCCGATGACGTTGGTCAGCGAGAAGAAGTTTTCAACAGTGGCCGACAGGATGGCGAACAGGAAGACGTAGGCCAACGGCATGCTGTATTCAGACAGCCACTGGCGCGATACCAGCGGCGCGGCCGCAGCGGCAGGATTCATTTGCGAGATACTCATGCGATGCTCCGTTCTTTAAGTTGTGGCACGACCGCGTCGGGCAAGGCGAGGCGCAGGACTTCGGTTTCGTTGGCTCGCTCGCGCGGGAGTTCGCCGCAGATTTCACCTTCGCGCATGACGATCACGCGGTCCGAGATGCCCAGTACTTCCGGCAGCTCGCTCGAAATCACAATCACGCAGCAGCCGCGTTCCGCCACTTCATGGATGATGCGATAGATATCGTTCTTGGCGCCGACGTCGATACCGCGCGTCGGCTCATCGAGTATCAGCACCTTGAGTCCCGGCTCCGCCAGCCAGCGTGCGAGGATCACTTTTTGCTGGTTGCCGCCTGAGAGCAAGCGTATCTCCTGCTGGCGATTCGGCGTCTTGATGCGCAGGCGCGCGATGAATTCATCGGCCAGCATTGCCTCCTGCTTGTGCCGCAAGAACAAGCCGCCGCGCAAATCATTGCGGCGCACACTGATGTTGATGTTCTCCGCTACCGAAGCAGTAGCGAGGATGCCTTGCTCCTTGCGGTCCTCCGGGCACAGTACGATGCCGGCCGCAATCGCATCGGCTGGACCGCCTGTTGCGACGGGCATCCGATCCAGCAGCACCGTGCCGCCGGAGCGTCCATCGGCGTTGTACAGCAGGCGCATTAACTCGCTGCGTCCCGCACCAACGAGGCCGAAGAAGCCCAGCACCTCCCCTCGATGTACCTCAAAACTCTGCGGCCCTTTCACATGCTTGCCATTGAGGCCCTGTACCTGCAGGCGTACTTCGCCATGCAAGCGTTCACGGTAATCGTAAATGTCGGACAGTTCACGGCCCACCATATCGCTGATCAGGCGCTCGCGTGGTACGTCGGCCATCACATCATACGTAACGATCTTGCGGCCATCGCGGAAGATGGTGCAGGCGTCGCACAGCTCATACAGTTCTTCCAGCCGGTGCGAGATGTAGATCAGCGTGCGGCCATCGGCACGCAGCTCTTTCACGAGGCGGAACAGGATTTCGGTCTCGCGGTGCGACAGGGAGGATGTCGGTTCATCGAACGCAATCACCTGCGCGTCCTGCATGATGGCCTTGCAGATCTCCACCATCTGCCGCTGCGCGATCGACAAATCAGCCAGGCGCGCGGACGGCGACAGGTCAACGCCAATCGCCGCTAGCTTCTCCGCCACGATGCGATGCGCGCGTGCCTTGTCCAGAAAGCCGAAACGGGTAGGCATGCGGCCGAGCAGCACGTTCTCCGCCACCGTCAACTCAGGCACATATTGAAGTTCTTGATGAATGATGGCGATGCCGGCGGCGATGGCATCCTTGGCGCTGTGGAAGTGGCGCTCCTTGCCGTCGACCAGCAGGCGGCCGCCGTCCGTCTTGTACTGGCCGCCGAGGATTTTCAGCAGCGTCGATTTGCCCGCGCCGTTCTCGCCCAGCAGCCCGTGCACCTGCCCGGCGTGAGCGGAGAAGCTCACGCCATTCAGCGCCTTCACGCCGGGGAAGAATTTACAGACTTCCTCAAATTGCAGATACGCGGCCATATCACAGGCCCATCGCTTTGCGGACCTCGGCCTGATTGGCGCGGGTCATCAACATACCTTTCGTCAGTACTTCCGCCGGCGGCGTGGCTTTGCCGTTGATCCAGTTGACCAGGTTGACGGAGGTTTGATAACCGTGCTCCTTCGCGCTGATCAGCACCGAACCAAAGAAGGCGGTGACTGCTGGCTTGTTCAGTTCATTTTCTGCTGCTTTGGCGCCGCCGATGCCGATGCCGATCATGCTGTCGGCCTTGATGCCGCGGCCTTCAGCAGCACGTACAGCGCCCAGCACCGCTTCATCGTTCAAGCCAACGGCGACCCAGTATTTGAACCTGGCGTTCTTGGTCAGCGCAATATTGGCGGCGTTGAAGGCGTTCTCGGTATCGGTCTTGGCTTGCGGTGCGTCGATGATGTTTGCGGCCGGGAAGCCGGCGGCTTTCAGCGCGTCGATGGCGCCCGTGGTACGTTCTTTCGCAGTCGGCAGCTGGTCGTAGGCGACGCGAATGGCGCCCACGTCGGCCATATTCCACTTGCGTGCCTTGATTTCGGCGATGATGCCTTCGCCGACCTGCTTGCCGATCTGGTAGCCGGAGATACCCATGTGCGGGATCGATTCAATCGGCTTGCCGCTGCCATCTACCAGACGGTCGTCAACCGAGACGACCTTCAGGTTATTGCGTTTGGCGGCGCGCTCGATGGCCTTGCCCAGTTTGACGTCGGGCGCGCAGATCACAAAGCCTTGGGCTTTTTGCGCGGCGAGATTGTCGATGGCGGCCATCGTCTTCTCGCCGTTGGGGATGCCGATCTTCACCAGCGCAAAGCCTTTTTCTTTGGCGGCCACTTCGGCGTAGCGCCATTCATCCTGAAACCACGGTTCCTCCGCCTGCTTGACGAGGAAGCCGATTTTTACCGGGTCAGCGGCGTGGGCGAAGGTCACGGCGCAAAGCGCCGCAACTGCCAGCAAGGTACGTTTCATGTTGAGTCTCCATTGTGGTATTCATATTTTTTTATGGGGTGATACGTAGTTGATACACCGGGATCACGGTCACGCCGCGCACGGTTGCCATCTGTTGTTCGCTGCCGAAGTTGGGGCGTGCCTCTTTAGGCAGGTAGATCGGGGCGTCTGCGCGCAGCGGCAGCACGGAGACGGTCAGTGGCTGGTCGAGCAGCGCCGCTTGCTGGCGCAGGCCGAATTGCCATTGATATCCGCTGTAGTACCAGTCGTCCAGCAGGCGGGTGCCGGAGTACAGGCGGCCGATGTCGCCGACGAAGTCGATTTGCAGCAGGGCGTCGTCGAGGCCTTTCAGCTGTTCGCGCGGGATGTTGATTTGCCATGCAGCAGCGGCTTTGAAGTTTTCCGGCAGCGGCTGGATTGCTGCTTTGGCGGTGCCGCCGATGGTGATCGGCGCGGCCTCCTGTGCGGCGCGCGTTTGCGTGATGCTGGCTTTTACTTCGTGGCTTGGCAGAACAGCTTCGAAGGCCTGGAAGATGCCATCGTTACCGGTTGCGCGCACGGCCACGGGCGCGGACTGCGCGTCGCTCGCCGCACCGGTCGCGCGGGATGCAGTGGTCCATGCGGCGGCAGTGGTGGTGGCTTTTGGCGCGCTGGTCAGCGCTGGATAGACCGCGAAGCGGAATTTGCTATCGCCGACGGAGCGCAGTTGCAGCGCGTTGCCGTCCACGTAGGCCTGGTCTGCCGACAGCAGCAGGCGGCGTTGGCCGGCCAGCTGCACCACGCTCAGTTGCTGCGATTGTTCAGTCGTCAGCACGACGATGGTCAATGGTCGCTTGCCGTCGCGCTGCACGGTGACGGCGGCGCCAGCACCCGGCTGCACGCCGGTGACCAGCGTCTTGCCAGCCACCGTAGCGATTTGCGCGCCCGGTGCGCTGATCTTCGCGCCAGCATCGAACGACAGCTCGACTGGCACATTGGCGCTGGCGGCGAATACCGCGACCACGCCTGCCTTGCCTTGATCCAGCAGCGTCAATGGCTGCGCGGTGGCGTAGTCCAGATTGGTGCCATCCAGATCCAGATTCAAAGGCCAGATGAAGTACGCACCATCGGCGATATCAACCGGCTTGCTTGGCAGCGTAACGCTCTGGCCTTGCAGCTTGACCGCAAACTGCGTCGCCTTCTGCGCCGCCATCGGATACTGGCGCACGTGATTATTCACAAACAGGAAACCACGATCACCTTCACTGCGTACTGCAAAGCGCGCAGTCGCCAGATCATCCGGCGTCGCTGGCGATACTGCCGGCTTGCGTACCGTCATCGGCGCCAGGCGCGAACCGAAATCGTGCAGGAACAAATGATAGGGACGCAGTTTCTCCAGCACCTTGCGCTGCTGGCCATCCGGGCCAAGTGGCGCCTGGAAGTCGTAGCTGATCATGGTGGTGTCGTTATAGCCGCCACTGAGCGTGCTTTCTTCCATGCCCGAACCGCCGAGGCTCAGCGGATTGCGGCCGCCGTGGAACATGTAATAGCCCATCAGGTTCACGCCGGAGCCCAGTTGCACCGGCAGCATGGACGCGATATCGTCCGCCGATACCACCGTGCGGCGGCGATACATGAACGGCAAACCTGCGCCGTATTCAGCGCCGAGAAATGGCGTTACATCCTTGTCGGTTTCCGCAGTACCCGGCGCATGTGCCGCAGTCTGCGCACCAAGGTCGCCACTGACGCGCGTGTCGAAGCGGAAGGCGTAAGTCTCTTTTGGTGGCAGCTCTTTGGTGCTCACACCCCAAGGCTCATCAGGATAGCCGCCGAACACCGGCGTCACTTCGCCAGTCGGATAAATCGTGCCGTCCCAGCCCGTCACGGTGTAATAAGGGACATCCATGCCCGCCTTCAGCGCCAGCTTTTTCAGCGCAGCGATGTGGGCGATGCCTTTGCCGGGACCATCGATGTTGTATTCGTTTTCAAGCTGCACGCCAATCACGCGGCCGCCGTCTTTCCACAGCTGGCCTTTCAGCTGCTGGCCGATCTGGCCATACAGGCGCTCGACGAATACCATGTACTGCGGATCATTAGAGCGGGTTGGCATCGAATTGACCACCCAATCCGGCACGCCGCCGTAACGCACTTCCGCGTGCGCCCATGGACCGACGCGCACCACTACATCCAGGCCGGCCTTGGTGGCCAGTTGCACAAAGCGGCGCAGGTCGCGGTTGCCCGACCAGTTGAATTGTCCTTCCACTTCCTCGTGATGATTCCAGATGACGTAGCTGGCAACGATGTCGATGCCGGCCGCCTTCATCTTGCGCAGCTCTGCTTCCCACTGCGTAGCGGGCGTGCGGGTGTAGTGGAATTCGCCCATCACCGGCAGCCACGGGGCGCCGTTGCGGGTCAGGTAGCGGGCGTTGGCGCCGAGCGTGTCGCCGTTGGGAGCGACAGCGCTACCGAGACGCAGCGCAGCTTTCAGTGGTGCAGGAGTAGGGGCGCTGGCATCGATGGTCAGCGTATCGGCGCCAACGGCGCCTGCCGCCAGGACGCCAGCGATCAGCGCCGCGCGAGTTTTGCGGCGGAAGGGAATGGCCATGCGTGTCTCCGGATATTTTTTATATTATTTAGCTGATTATTTGCTTATCTGCTTATTTGCTTACCATTCGGCGACGCTGCCATCTTCGTGACGCCAGACTGGGTTGCGCCAGTCAGGAGCGTTCTTGCTGGCTTCGATCACGCGCTCTTCGTCTACCACCACGCCCAGGCCTGGTTTCGGCAGCGGGTTGCAGAAGCCATCGACGATCTTGAAGTCTTCCTTGTTCACCACATAGTCGAGCAGTTCGCCGCCCTTGTTGTAGTGAATGCCCATGCTTTGCTCTTGCAGCACGGCGTTGTACGACACGAAGTCGACGTGCAAGCAGGCTGCCAGCGCCACAGGACCCAGCGGGCAGTGCGGCGCCAGCGTGATGTCGTAGGCTTCGGCCATCGATGCGATTTTCAGGCACTCGGTGATGCCGCCAGCGTGCGACAGGTCCGGCTGCACGATCGACAGGCCACCGGCCGCAAACACGTTCTTGAATTCGAAACGCGAGTACATGCGTTCACCCGCGGCCAGCGGGATGGAGGTCATCTCGGCCAGGCGAGGGTAGTATTCTGCCTGCTCGGCCAGCACCGGTTCTTCCACGAACAGTGGGCGGAACTGTTCCAGCTCGCGCAGCAGGGTCTTGGCCATTGGTGCGGCCACGCGGCCGTGGAAGTCCAGGCCGAATTCGATGGTGGTGCCGAAGGCTTCGCGGATTTCAGCGACGCGGCGCACGGCTTCATCGACCTTGGCCGACGTATCCAGCATGCCCAGTTCCTCGGTGCCGTTCATCTTGAAGGTATTGAAGCCGCCTTTTTGCAGCGTGCGGATTTGTTCGATGATGTCGGACGGACGATCGCCACCCACCCAGCTGTACATCTTCATGCGGTCGCGCACCAGGCCGCCCAGCAGTTCGTACACGGGCTTGCCCAGTACCTTGCCTTTGATGTCCCACAGCGCCTGGTCGATACCGGCGATGGCGCTCATCAGGATGGCGCCGCCGCGGTAGAAGCCGGCGCGGTACATGGTCTGCCACAGGTCGTTGATGCGCGATGGGTCCTGGCCGATCAGGTACGGTTCCATTTCCTGCACCGCCGTCTCTACGGTGCGGGCGCGGCCTTCGATGACCGGTTCACCCCAGCCGACGACGCCTTCATCGGTTTCGATTTTGAGCAGCATCCAGCGCGGTGGAACTCGGTAGGTCGTCAGTTTAATGATTTTCATAGGATCGGATCAGGGTGAGGATGGTTCAGGGAACAGCGCTCAGTCTAAGCCCGGTCGCTAGACTGGAAATATGATTAATTCGTAAGTACCCATATCAATATCAGATAGCTGATTGGCTCGCCCTGCTATTCGATAACGGCATGGCTGGAGGTGGTTTATTCATAGCTGTAGCGGATGGCCCTCGCTTAGACTGGGAACTGTCAAAAATCGCCCTCCAGGACTGCTCGAATGAATTCCGCCAGCACCACCGTCGCTTCCACTCCCGGCGTCATGTTAATCCGGGTTGGACAGGCTGGTTGCGCGCTGCGCTGGGACGCGGCAGCGCAATGCTGGCGTTGGCCGGATCCGGTCGGCAGTCAGCTGTACGCATGGCCGGCCCCGCCCGCCATGCCGAGCGGCGTGCGTATGCTGGAAAGTGCCTGTGTGATGGCGTGCGCCAACTCTGGCCGCATGTTGCTGGGATTGGGCAAGCGTCTGGGGATCGTCGAATTGCCGCAGCAGGGGCAGCCGAGCCGTCCGCTACAGGCGCAGGTGCTGGTCACCATCGACGCCGCCGAGCCGCGCACCAGCATTAGCGACGGCTGTACCGACCGCCATGGCAATTTCGTCTTTGGCACCGCCAACACCGGGCAGGACAAGCGTCCAATCGGCAGTTTTTACCAGTATTCGCAGCGCTACGGCCTGCGCCGACTGGCTTTGCCGACGGTGGTGGCTGCCGCCAGCATTGCCTTCAGCCCGGATGGCCGCCGCATGGTGTTTGCCGACGCCACGCTGGGTGTCATCATGCAATGCGACTACGAGCCGGAGCGGGCCAAGGTCAGTCATGTGAAACTGTTTTCAGAATTGCTGGAGCAGGGCGCCGGCGCCGCCATTTTCGACCGCGACGGCAATCTGTGGAGCGTGCAGGGCGGCGTGCTGGTGCAGTACGGCGGCGATGGCGACGTGCTGCAGCAGATTTCGCTGGCGCGCGAGACGGCGGCCAGCGTGGCTTTCGGCGGGCCGGATCTGGACCAGCTGCTGGTGCTGGGGGCGCAGGGCGGTCTGTACGGCCTGCCGCCCGATCTGCTCAAGGGACTGACTCCCGGCCTGGCCGATGCCTTGTTTCTTGATAGCGGGAGCGCTTCCACAGGCGGTTCGCAGGCGTAACGGTGATTGACGCTGCTCCGGCCCCCATTTATGATGGGCAATCAAACCTATCACCCATATGACAGATTCCCGCTCGGACCGCTTTGTTCGTTCCCACCTGAAAACCCGTCACCTCGTCTTGCTGGTTGAACTAGGCCGGCATGGTTCGATTGCCCACGCGGCGCAAGCAGCCAACCTGACGCAACCCGGTGCATCCAAATTATTGGGTGAGCTGGAGCACGCGCTCGGGGTGCAGTTGTTCGAGCGTTTGTCGCGCGGCGTGTCGCCGACCTGGTACGGCAAAGTGCTGATCCGCCGTGCCGGCGCGGCGCTGGCGGAGATGGATGCGGCGCATCAGGAAGTGATGGAACTGTTGTCCGGCCTGCGCGGCCGCGTGGGCATCGGCACCGTGCTGGCGCCGGCCACCGGTTTGGTACCGAAGGCGATCAACCTGCTCAAGGGGCGCCACTCGCGCGTGCACGTGGCGGTGAATATGTCCACCAGCAAAGTGCTGGTGGAACGCCTGCGCAGCGGCGAACTGGATCTGGTGGTGGGCCGCATCCTCGATACCGAGGCGGCCGATGAGCTGAATTTCGAACCGCTGACCGACGAGCCGCATCTGCTGATCGCGCGCGCCAGTCATCCACTGATGGACCGCAATGATTTAAAGCTGGAAGACTTGATGGAGCAGTGCTGGATCCTGCCGCCAGCAGGCTCCATCCTGCGCGACCGCTTGACGGCGCTGTTCCTGTCGCATGGTCTTGAGCAGCCGGCAGAAACTGTCGAAACGCTGGACATGCCCGTCGTTGCTAGCCTCCTGCTGAATAACGACATGATCGTGGCGCTGCCTGCGGAAGCCGTGCAGCCCTATCTCGATGCAGGTTTGCTGAAGGTGCTGCCGTTCGATCTGGGCGTCAGCATGGATTCGTTCGGCATTGTGACGCGCAAACGACACCAGCTCTCGCCTGGCGCCGATGCGATGCTCATCGCGCTGCGCGACGCTGCAGCCAGCATCTACCCTCACTATCGCGCTCCAGCACAAGGTTGATCAGGTTCGTGATATACGAACTTGGTATGGCCCAAACTAAATTAGCTATTGGTTTGTAAATTCGTGTTTCGTTAGCATCCGGTTATCCGTCCACATCTTCACCAGAGACGGGACAAATACAAACACTGGAGATGCACAATGAAACATAAAAAAATGAGCTGGCTGATCGCCACGCTCTTCACTTCCCCTCTGATCGTACAAGACGTCCTGGCGCAGGAAGCTGCTGCCGCCGACGGCATCCAGCAGGTCAACGTGACCGGTATTCGCGCTTCGGTGCGCAATGCGCTGGCGGCCAAGGAAGCCAACAACAGCATCGTTGAAGTCATTTCGTCGGAAGACATCGGCAAGCTGCCGGATACCACCATTGCTGAATCGCTGGCGCGTCTGCCTGGCCTGTCGTCTGGCCTGGACCGCGGCAACGCATCGCAGATCGTGGCGCGCGGCATGGGCCCACGCTTCATCGGCGCTACCTTGAACGGCCGTGAGCTGGCATCGTCGGAGCCTAACCGCGCTGTGCGTTTCGAGCAGTTCCCATCGGAGTCGCTGAGCGGTGCTACCGTCTACAAAACGCAGCAAGCAGATTTGACGGAAGGCGGCATTGCCACCACCATCGACCTGCAAACCGTGTCGCCACTGAAGGTGACCGGCCGCCAGGTTGTGCTGCGCGCGGATGGACTGTACTACCCGCTGGCCAAGGATATTCAGGGTGCGAGCAAGACCGCACCGCGTGTTGGCGGCGTTTTCATCGACCAATTCGCCGACAAGACCATCGGTGCTGCGCTGGCCTTCAGCTACCAGGACCAGCCTTCGGTGCAGAAGAACAAACGCCACTGGGGCTTCAACGAAACCAATTCGGTTGACGTGACCGGCGACGGCAAGATCGATAAGCTGCCATGGGGCTTCCAGGACGAAGCGCGCCAGGGCAAGGACAAACGCGCCAGCGTGCTGGGTAAAGTCGAGTGGAAACCGAACAGCGATGTGCTGATCACCGCCGACACCTACTACGCGGAAGCGAAGCTCAAGGAACGCGGCCTGCAGCACTGGGTTGACGGTCTCGGTAACTGGGATGGCTACAACTCGGCCAACTACAGCAACCTCGATGTACGCAACGGCTATGTAGTCGGCGGCACCATCAAAAACGCCACCCTGGTCACCAACGATTTTATCTATGACCAGATCACCAGCGTGGCCGCCACTGGCTTGAACGGCAAGTTCAACGCCGGCGACTGGAAGATCGACGCTGACCTGTCCAATTCCCACGCCGGCCGTGGCAGCCAGTGGCGCGACCTGCGCCAAAGCGCTTACAACGTACCAGTCACCTGGTCGTTCCCTGGCGACGAAGTGCAGAACTACAGCTTCGGCATCGATAGCGGCAAGGTATCCAACTTTGGTGCGCCGACCCTGTACATCGATACTGACGGCCATGTGAATGACAAGCTGAATGCAGCGTCCCTGAGCGCATCGCGTGCCATCGACAGCAGCTTTATTAACCGCATCAAGGTCGGCGTGCGCGCCACCGATCGCGAGAAGAGCTACCATCAGACCACGTGGACCTTGTCGCCAAAATCGGCTATCCCGGATTCGGCTTACGAGACCATCAACGTCTCCGGCTATCCAGCCTTCATCGGCCTGAAAGACTGGGACAGCACCATCGCCTCCGCTTTCGGCGGCAACGCTTTCAACCCGAATGGCCAAACGCAGGAAGCCTGGCAGATCCAGAACGACTTGCTGGCTGGCTGGAAGGTCAAGGAGCGCAGCACGTCGGCCTTCGTACAGGGTGACCTGGATGGCGAAGCGCTGGGCAAGACCTACCGTGGTAACGTCGGCGTGCGCCTGGTGCACACCAAGCAAACCGGCTACGGCGCGCAATCGATCAACGGCGCGGCGGCTACTCCTACCGAAGGCGGTACCTCGTACAGCGAGATCCTGCCTAGCCTGAACTTGATCTTCAACCTGGATGAAGCGCAAGAACGCCAGGTGCGTTTCAGCGTGGCCCGCGCCATGTCGCGTGCACCGCTGGATGAAATGCGCGCTTCGCGTAACCTGAGCCTGAGCACCACGGACACCAGCCAGCCGATCACCGGCAGCGCCGGTAATCCTGGCCTGAAGCCGATGATGGCGAACCAGGTTGACCTGTCGTACCAGTGGTACTTCAGCAAAGGTGCGCTGCTGTCGGCTGGTGGCTTCTACAAAAAAGTCACCCGCTACATCGCCATCGAAAGCGACACCACCACCATCAATGGCCGCACTGCGACCATCACCCGTTCGGTGAACGGCGAAGGTGGTGATATTCGCGGTCTGGAGCTGGTGTACCAGCAGGCATTCACTTCGCTGCCAGCACCGTGGGATGGCCTGGGTATCTACAGCAGCTATGCCTACACCACCAGCAACATCAAGGAACAGACTCCGGCTACCAACCCGTATCCGATCGAAGGCCTGATGAAGTCCAACGGTGGCGTGACTGTCTGGTACGAGAAAGCTGGCTACGAAGCCCGCCTGTCGGCCAACTATCACAGCAAGTTTGCGCGTAACCCAACCTGGGGTGCCGGTCAGCTGATCATGAACGAAGCCGAGACCTATCTGACGCTGAACCTGTCGAAGCAACTGACGCCTAATCTGCAACTGCGCTTCGGCATCGACAACCTGACCAACCAGAAAGCGGTCTACACTAGCGCCAACATTCCGGGACAGCAGGAAGTCACTGAGTTCGGCCGCCGCTACAACCTGGGGCTGACCTTCAAGCTGTAAGCACGCGTTAATCCTTTTATCGTGGTTTGCGGAGTGGTGCGTGATGGCGCTACTCCGCTTTTTTTATTTGGGAGCCCGATTTTGAAAACAAGACTGATCGCTACTGTCCTGCTGATGCTGGCCTGCGCGGTGGCCACCGCCGCACCGCGCGAGCGCCTGTCGCTGGATCGCGGCTGGTTGTTCCACCAGGGCGATATCGTCCAGCCGCCTATCGTTGGACACGAAGAATCCTACGGCAACGCCAAAGCCGGTAGCGCCGGCGGTGCGGCCGGCAATGAATACGATGACTCGGACTGGCGCCGTCTCGACCTGCCGCATGACTGGGCGGTGGAAGGTCCGTTCGATCCTAAGGCCAATGTCTCGCAGGGCTATCGCCCGCGCGGC
This sequence comes from Duganella flavida, assembly GCF_009857445.1. Lineage (GTDB taxonomy): Bacteria > Pseudomonadota > Gammaproteobacteria > Burkholderiales > Burkholderiaceae_D > Rugamonas > Rugamonas flavida. The sequence goes on along the minus strand of NZ_WWCN01000009.1, from coordinate 163,915 downwards.
ATCGGCTGGTATCGCCGCTACCTGAAAGTCGATGCGGCCGATCGCGGCAAGCATTTCGAATTGCAGTTCGACGCCATCGCTACCCATGCCACGGTTTGGGTCAACGGCAATGTGGTCAACCGCAACTGGTCGGGTTACAACGCCAGCTACATCGACATCACACCTTACCTGCGCTACGGCGATGCGCTGAACACCATCGCCATCCGCGTTGATGCGGAAGCGATGGAGGGCTGGTGGTATGAGGGCGCGGGCATGTACCGCCACAGCTGGCTGGTGAAACGCAGTCCGCTGCACGTGGTGACGGATGGCGTGCACGCCACGCCGCGCCAGGGGAAGGACAAGCAGTGGAGCATCCCGGTGGAAGTCACGCTGAATAACAGCGGCAAGACGGCTGGCGATGTGATCGTGGAAGTGACCGTGTACGACCCGTCGGGCAAGCAGGTGGTGCAGCGCACGGCGCCGGCGCGCATCGGCGTGCTTGCTACCAGCGCGGTGCAAGTGCCGGTTACGATCAATAATCCGGCCCTGTGGTCGATCGAGAAAACTAATCTGTATCGCGTGACCACGCGTGTTCTGCAAGCTGGCAAGGCGACTGATGAAGTCTCGCTCAACACCGGTTTCCGCACCATTCGCTTCGACGCGGCGCAAGGTTTCTTCCTGAATGGCGTGCACCTCAAGCTGCAAGGCGTGTGCATTCACCAGGATCACGCCGGCGTCGGTGTGGCGGTGCCGGATTCGGTGTGGGAGTATCGCCTGCGCCGCCTGAAGGAGATGGGCGTGAACGCGATCCGCTTCTCGCACAACGCACCTGCGGCGGAAGTGCTGGACATGGTGGATCGCATGGGCTTTGTGGTGATGGACGAGAACCGCAACTTCAATCCATCGCCGGACTACATGAAGCAGCTGGAGTGGATGGTCAAGCGCGACCGCCATCATCCGGGCGTGGTGCTGTGGTCTGTGTTCAATGAAGAACCGGTGCAGGCCAGCGAAGTTGGTTACGAAATGGTGCGCCGCATGTCGGCTGCCGTGAAGGCGCTGGACGATACGCGCCCGGTCACTGCCGCCATGAACGGCGGCTTCCTCACCGAGCTGAATGTGTCGCACGCGGTGGACGTGGTGGGCGCCAACTACCAGGTGCCGGACTACGACAAGTATCACAAGGCTTATCCGAACAAGCCGTTCACCAGCTCTGAAGACACCTCGGCCTTCATGACGCGCGGCGAGTACAAGACGGTGCCGTCGAAAAACCTGATTGCCAGCTATGACGACGATGCGGCGCAGTGGGGCAACACGCACCGCGACGCATGGGAGGCGATCGACACGCGTCCGTTTGTGGCGGGCGGTTTCGTGTGGACCGGCTTCGATTATCGCGGCGAGCCTACGCCGAACGACTGGCCTGCAGTCAGCTCGGTATTCGGCATTATGGATTTGAACGGCTTTGCCAAGACTGCGTACTACATCCACCAGGTACAGTGGATCAAGGACAAACCGCTGATCCATATCGCACCGCACTGGAACTGGAAGCAGGGTGAGAAGGTGCGCGTGATGGTGATGGCCAATGTCGAAACCATCAAGCTGCTGCTGAATGGCCGTGCGCTGGGCGAGCAAAAAGTAGATCCATACCGCATGAACAATTTCGAGGTCGCGTTCGAGCCGGGCAAGCTGGAAGCCATTGGCTACAAGGGCGGAAAGGAAGTGGTGCGCACTGCGGTGGAAACCACTGGCGCGCCGGTCAAGCTGGAGCTGGTGCCGGACCGCGCGCGACTGGCGGGCGATGGCTACGATGCCATGCCGATTACCGTGCGCGCGCTGGATGCGCAAGGCCGTGCGGTGCCGCTGGCGGACAACGAAGTGACCTTCGCCGTCACTGGCGGCGGCCGCTCCATCGGTCACGGCAACGGTGACCCGAATTCGCACGAAGACGAGAAGGGGGCTACGCGCCGCCTGTTCAACGGCCTGGCACAGGTGATCGTGCAGACCAGCTACGACAGCAGCGAAGCCATCACAATCAGCGCCACTGCGCCCGGCCTGCAAGCCGCGCAAGTGACGCTGCCAGTGGATAAGGTTGCGGCCATCCCGTATGTCGCGCATGCCGATGCACCGTTGACCTTTGTGCGCAACTGGCGCATCGCGCCGGAAGGCGACCTGCGTCCGGATCCGAACCAAAAGCTGGCCGGCTTCGACATGAATACCTGGGGCTGGGGATCGCCGCCGATGTGGGCCGCTCCCGGCAGCAAGTACCACCTGTACCGCGCCAGCTTCACGCCGCGTAAAAATCTGGCAGATGGCAGCGGCCGCATTCGCTTCGCCTCCATCAAGGGCAAGGCGGAAATCTGGCTCAGTGGCCAGTTGATCGGCAAGAAGGACAGCTACGCCGCCGCGCCGCTGGACGTCACGCTGCCGGCCGGCGCAGGCAAGCGCGAGCTCAATGTGCTGATTGAAGCGGAAGCGGGACAGGGCAGCGGTATTGAAGGCCACGTCACCATTGAGCCTTGATTGTTGGTAAGCGGTAAATAAATCGCGTGCTTGTTGTGCGCAAACACGCGATTCGGTTGACGGCATCCCGCCCGCTCCCTATAGTGGCGGGATGATTTCCGAATTCCAAGACCTCTCCGACAAAATCGACCAGCTGGCTGAAATGACCGCCGCGCTGCGCCGGGAAAATGCGCAACTGCGCCAGGCCAATGCCGCTCTTGTGGTGGAGAACATGGGCTATCAGCGCCGCCTCGGCGAAGCCTCCGGCCGTCTCGAAGCCCTGCTGGGATCCATCCCGGGGCTCGAGAGCGCCGAAACCGATGACAAGCTCCCAGAAAACGAGGACGCACAATGATCCATCTGGATGTGACTATCCTGGGCCAGGCCTACAAGCTGGCCTGCAAAGAGGATGAAGAAGCGGCGCTGCGCAAGGCGGCTGCTTTCGTGGACCGCAAGATGTGCGCGATCCGCGACGCTGGTAAAGTCAAGGGCACCGACCGTATCGCCGTCATGGCGGCATTGAGCATGGCCGGTGAATTTCTGTCGGTGAAAGCACCACAAGGTCCGTTGTCTGACATGTCAATGTTGGAAGTGCAGACCAAGATGGCCGCCATGCACAAAGTGCTGGATGCCGCGCTGACGCCGCAAGAAGCGCTGTTTTAATTTGTAAATCAGCCTTCCTTTGCAGCGCACAAAAGAGTAAACTCTGTTCTACCCTGCGGTGTTCGAGACTTGTCATATATTCCTTGAACCATTTGTTTGCACCGGTCGTGGAAATTTGTTCGATGGGCGAGAGCGTCGCTAGTCCGATGAACCCGAAATTGAACTAACCGTGACCACCTGAGCCTTTTAGGTTCGGGATGCCGGCAAGACGGCACATGCGGGGCCTTATATCTAAAGAAGCGGTTGTTAGCATGTGAATGCGCAGCCGCTTTTTTTCGTCTGGAGAATCCGATGCAATATTGGTTAATGAAATCCGAGCCGGATGAAGTAAGCATTGATGATGTTATGGCATCGCCCAATGAAACCACCGCGTGGTTCGGAGTGCGCAATTACCAGGCTCGCAATTTCATGCGCGACCAGATGCAGGATGGTGACGGCGTATTGTTCTACCACTCCAGCTGCCCGGAGCCTGGCATTGCCGGTCTGGCGCAAATCGTCGGCGGGCCGTACCCGGACGCCTCGCAATTCGACAGCAAAAGCAAATACTACGACGCCAAGGCCACGCAAGAGCAGCCGCGCTGGGTTTCGATTGATGTGCAAGGCACGCAGAAAACGCGCCTGTTGTCGCTGGCGGAGATGCGGACCATCCCCGCGCTGGAAGACATGATCGTGCTGCAGAAGGGCAGCCGCCTGTCCATCACGCCGGTCACGCCGGCGCAATGGAAAGCCATCGTCAAGCTTTTGAAATGATTGGTGCTGTGCCGCGCTGGCGTACTTTGTAGGCCCACACCAGCATGATGATCGCGCCGATAATCATCGGCAGCGACAGCGCCTGCCCGGAGGTGATCGGCACGCCGGCAATCACGCGCTCCCAGTCCGGCGTGCGGAAGTACTCGGTGAAGAATCGCGCGCAGCCATACAGCAGGGTGTAGAACGCACCGACCGCCAAGCGTGGACGCTCCTTGCGCGAGTACAGCCACAAAATCACAAACACGATCAGGCCATCAATCAGCAGCTGGTACAGCGGCGATGGATGGCGCAGGCCTTGCAGGAACACCGGGTCCGGGTGCAGCGGGTAGCGGGTGTCTGGCCACAGCATGGCCCATGGCAGCGATTGATCGCTCACCACGCGGCCCGGCAGTTCGGCGTTGATGAAGTTACCGAGGCGGCCCGCTGCATAGCCCAGCGGCACCAGCGGCGCGATGAAGTCATACACGTCCAGCAGGTTGCGGCCTGCCTTGCGCGCCCACACGGACATGGCAATCAGCACGCCGAGGAAGCCGCCGTGGAAGGACATGCCGCCGTGCCAGACCTTGAAGATTTCAATCGGATCGGAGAAGTATTTGAGCGGTTCGTAGAACAGCACCTCGCCCAGGCGGCCGCCGATGATCACGCCCATCATGCCGTAGAAAAGCATGTCGTCCAGGTCTTCCTTCTTCCACTGCTGCGCGGCGATGTGCGGCTGCTTGATGCGCACGCGGCCCAGCGCGATGAACAGCGCAAAGGCCAGTACATACATCAGGCCATACCAGTGGATGGCGACTGGGCCCAGTTGCAGGGCGATGGGATCGGGCATCGGGTGTATCAGCATAGAGTGCTCTTTCTTAGTAATTCCAAAAATCCGTGCAGGACCGGCGATGCATTATCGCGCCGCCATGCCAGGCCGGTTTCGACCAGCGGCGTGGCGTCGGCCAGCGCCCGGTATTCTACCCCGGTCCGCATCAGGTTGGAGACGGACTGCGGCACCAGCGCCATGCCGATGCCCGCCGAGACCAGGCTGACGATGGTTTGCATCTGGATCGCTTCCTGCCCGATCTGCGGCGTGATGCCGGCTTCGCGGAACACGGACAGGATGGCGTCGTGCAGCGCCGGCGCAATCGCGCGCGGGAAGATGATGAGCGGGAGCTGCGGTAGTGCGTTCAGTTTTAGTTTGCCCTTTTTCTTCAGTGCGGGCAGGCCGGAGGGCAGCGCCAGCACCAACGGTTCGTTCAGTACCGGCAGGTAGTCCAACTCCTGCTTGGCCTTGTCGGGCAGCGGTGGGATCAGCAGGCCGGCGTCGATGCGGTTGTGCAGCAGGTCGTCCAGCTGCAGATCGGAGGTGGCTTCCTGCAGCGTGATCTGCACCTGCGGGAAAGCGGTGCGGTAGGCACGCAGGAAGGGCGGCAGCACGCTGTAATCGGCCGAGGAGACGAAGGCCAAGGTCAGGCGGCCGACTTCACCGGCAGCGGCGCGCTGCACCAGCTGCGGCAGTTCCTGCGCCTGCGCCAGCATGCGGCGCGCTTCCGGTAGCAGGGCGCTGCCGGCCGGCGTCAGCGCCACGCCGCGCCGGTTACGCTCGAATAGGGCGGCGCCCAGTTCATCTTCCAGTGCCTGGATGGTCTGCGACAGCGGCGGTTGCGTCATGTGCAGGCGCAGTGCGGCCTTGCCGAAGTGGAGTTCTTCGGCCACGGTGACGAAGTAGCGGAGCTGGCGTAGTTCCATATGGTTAACTATGTAATTTATTCGCTGTGATATTTTATACGACTCACAGTATCGGGAATCATATATTTGACAGGGTGGCAGGGTAGTCGCACACTCTTAGGCTAGCCTTACCATTGGAGAATCATCATGCCGCAATACCGTTCCCGTACCACCACCCATGGCCGCAACATGGCCGGCGCACGTGCCCTGTGGCGCGCCACCGGCATGAAAGATGGCGACTTCGATAAACCGATCGTCGCCGTGGTCAACTCCTTCACGCAGTTCGTGCCGGGTCACGTGCACCTGAAGGACCTGGGCCAGCTGGTCGCGCGCGAGATTGAAAAAGCGGGCGGCGTGGCGAAAGAATTCAACACCATCGCCGTCGATGACGGTATCGCCATGGGCCACGGTGGCATGCTGTACTCGCTGCCGTCGCGCGACCTGATTGCCGACTCGGTGGAGTACATGGTCAACGCCCACTGCGCCGATGCGATGGTCTGCATCTCCAACTGCGACAAGATCACGCCTGGCATGCTGATGGCTGCCATGCGCCTGAACATCCCGGTGGTGTTCGTGTCCGGTGGTCCGATGGAAGCGGGTAAAGTGGTCAAGGTCGTCAACGGCGGCCAGAAGATTATCAAGCTGGATCTGGTCGATGCCATGATCAAGGCCGGCGACGCTACTGTCAGCGATGCCGACGTGGCCGAGATCGAGCGCTCCGCATGCCCGACCTGCGGTTCGTGCTCCGGCATGTTCACCGCCAATTCGATGAACTGCCTGACCGAAGCTCTGGGCCTGTCGCTGCCGGGTAACGGCACCGTGCTGGCGACTCACTCCGACCGCGAACAGCTGTTCCTGCGCGCCGGCCGCCTGATCGTGGAACTGGCCAAGCGCCACTACGAGCAAGACGACTACACCATCCTGCCGCGCTCCATTGCCACCAAGGCAACCTGGGAGAACGCGATGGCGCTGGACGTGTCGATGGGCGGCTCGACCAACACCGTGCTGCACTTGCTGGCCGCAGCGCACGAAGCGGGCGTGGACTTCACCATGGCCGATATCGATCGTATCTCGCGCAAGGTTCCATGCCTGTGCAAGGTGGCGCCGATGACGGACAAGTACCACATTGAAGACGTGCACCGCGCCGGCGGCATCATCTCGATCCTGGGTGAACTGGCGCGCGCCGGTTTGCTGGATACCTCACGTCCTACCATCCACGCGCCAACGATGGGCGAGGCGATTGAGCGCAACGACATCAAGCGCAGCGACGATCCTGCCGTGCACCAGCTGTTCCGCGCAGCGCCGGGCGGCGTGCCGACGCAGGTGGCGTTCTCGCAATCGGAGCGCTTCGCATCGCTGGATCTGGACCGTGCCAATGGCTGCATTCGCGACAAGGAACATGCGTATTCGCAGGATGGTGGCTTGGCTGTCTTGTACGGCAATCTGGCGGAGAAGGGCTGCATCGTCAAGACGGCCGGCGTAGATGAAAGCATCCTGAAGTTCAGCGGCAAGGCGCGCGTGTTTGAATCGCAGGATGCTGCGGTTGAAGCGATCCTCGGCGACACCGTGCATGAAGGTGATGTGGTCATCATTCGCTACGAAGGCCCGAAGGGCGGTCCTGGCATGCAGGAGATGCTGTACCCGACTTCGTACATCAAATCGAAAGGCCTGGGCAAAGCCTGCGCGCTGTTCACGGATGGCCGCTTCTCGGGCGGTTCGTCGGGTCTGGTGATTGGCCACGCTTCGCCGGAAGCGGCGGAAGGCGGCGCGATTGGCCTGGTGGAAGAGGGCGATATGATTGATATCGATATCCCGAACCGCACCATCAACCTGCGCATCAGCGATGAGACGCTGGCGGCACGCCGTGCAGCGATGGAAGCCAAGGGCGCCGATGCATGGCAGCCGGTGAACCGCGAGCGCTACGTCTCGCAAGCGCTGCAAGCCTACGCCGCGCTGACCACCTCTGCCGACCGCGGCGCGGTGCGCGACCTGTCGCAGCTGCGGAAGTAACCTCGTCGTCCCCGCGTACGCGGGGATCCATACTCAGCATGGGCTCCCGCTTTCGCGGGAGTGACGCTACTTTTTGTCGAAGGTTTTGCTGACGCGGGCTTTGCGGCGCTTTTCGTCTTCGTTGTGGGCTTTGCGCTTGTCGAAGCCCAACATCGGTTCCAGGAATTCAAACCACAGGAATGCGACCACCATCAGGGCGCCGATGGCCCACCAGGATAATTCAGCAAACTTCCACACTTCAAAGTAGCGCAACGCAACCAGAGCGACGATCAACAGGATCAGTGGCATGATTTCCTCCTTTGCCTCCATCTTACAAGTAATATGGAAAAAAGCGGTAGAATGACCGGTGAATTTTAGTTGCACTCACTTGGAGAATACAATGAAACGATATGTGATGATGGTTGGGGTAGCACTGGCATCGGCCTTCGCTTCGCAAGCAGCGATGGCGGATGCGGGCCTGGACCTGGCCAAGGCCAAGAACTGCATGACCTGCCACACGGTCGCCACCAAAGTGGTTGGCCCGGCTTACAAGGACGTCGCCGCGAAATACGCCGGCCAGAAAGACGCTGAAGCCAAACTGGTTACCAAGGTGATGAAGGGCGGCAGCGGCGTTTGGGGCGCGATCCCAATGCCAGCCAATAACCAAGTGAGCGAGGCGGAAGCCAAGACCCTGGTGAAATGGGTCCTGTCGCAGAAATGATCTGACGAAAAAAAAGCGCCCTAGGGCGCTTTTTTCATTTGATCACTTCTATTTTCGTTTTCTTGCCGTCGGTGTAAGTGAACAAGGTCAGTGCGCCATCCTTGATGTCGCCCTTGTCGTCAAACGCAATCAGGCCGGTTACGCCCTGGTACTTGATCTTCTGCAGGAACGGCAGGTACTTGGCCGGTTCCGCCGATTTGGCTTCCTGCATTGCAGTGGCCATCGTCATCACAGCGTCGTACACATACGGCGAGTAGATCTGCACGTCGGCGTTGTACTTCTTCTTGTAGCGCGCGACAAAATCATCCATCCCCTTTTGCTGCTCGGCGCTGACGCCGCCCGCTTCCGCGCAGGTGACCACGCCATTCGCAGCCGCAGTGCCGGCCAGCTTAGGCAGCGATTCGGTGCAGATGCCGTCGCCGCCCATGTACTTGGCGTTGATGCCCAGTGCCTTCATCTGGCGCAGCAGCGGGCCGCCGACCGAGTCCATGCCGCCGAAGAACACCAGGTCCGGATTCTTGGCTTTAATCTTGGTCAGGATGGCGTTGAAGTCGGTCGCTTTATCGTTGGTGAATTCTTTGGTGAACTCAGCGTTCGGTGCGGCCTTCTTGGCGGCTTTGATGAATTCATCAGCCACGCCCTGGCCATAAGCGGTGCGGTCGTCGATCACGGCGATCTTCTTCGCGCCCAGCTTAGTGATGGCGTAGTTGCCCAGCGAGCCGCCCAGCTTGGCGTCGTTGGCGACCACGCGGAACGCCGATTTAAAGCCTTGCTGGGTGTATTTGGTCTGGGTGGTGGCCGGCGAGATTTGCGGGATGCCGGCGTCGTGATAAATCTTGGAGGCGGGGATGGAGGTGCCGGAGTTCAGGTGGCCGATCACGCCGTTGACTTTGGCGTCGACCAGCTTCTGCGCGACTGCCGTGCCTTGCTTCGGATCGCTGCCGTCGTCTTCCAGTTGCAGCACGAATTTGACTGGCTTGCCGTCGATCTTGAAGCCTTTTGCATTCAATTCCTCGACTGCCATTTTGGCGCCGTTTTCATTGTCCTTGCCGAGGTGTGCTGACGGACCGGAGACAGGGCCGACGTGGCCGATCTTGATCACTTCTTGCGCACCAGCGCTGCCAGCAAAGGCCAGGGCGATGGCGAGAGGAATGAATTTGAACTGCATGTGACAATCTCCAAAGTTGTATGCAAGGCCACCAAGGTACAACAAATTGTTGACGGCGCAAAGCGACAAACTGGAGGTTTTGGTCTTTTTTGGAGCGTTTCCCTGATTTGAGGCAAGGATGCTTTAAGGAGGTGCGGTCCGCGCACCATGATGGGTACGCGGACGCAAGGAGGCTTACTTTTTCTGCGCTTGCAGATGGGTCAATTCCTGTGCGACGGCGCGCGAGACGATCTTCTCGATGGTGTCGTGCAGGCCGATGCGGATTTCGTTGGTCAGGTCATGCAGGGCATGGCTCAGTACTTCCGCCATGCTGTCCTTGATGCGCTGCTCCAGCACGAAATCTACACGCGACTGCAACTGGTGCATGATGCGGGCTGACAGGCGATGCTCCATCACCGCCCATTCCGCTTCAGTCCAGCCGTCGATGGCGGCGGCTTCCAGTTGCGCGGCAGCTGAGGCCGGTGGCGGGGTCGTGGCCGCCTCGTCGCTCAGCGGTTCCGCTTTCAATACTTCCGTCAGTACAGGGATACTTGCGTCAAACGATGCTTGGCTCATGATTTTCCTGCGACAAAGTGGGTAAGTGGATAGTCTTGCTGCTTGTATGCGACATAACGCTTGCGGCCAGCAGCCGCATCATCCTCTTGCGAGGAAATTACTTCGATCATGCGCGCAAATTGCGTCACATTGCGTGGCGCGCGTTGCGACAAATTGACCAATAATTCTTTGTGCGTGTGTGGTAATTCCGCCTCATCCGAGTCCGTCAACAGGATCGGCGTCTGTGCCGCCAGTTCATCCGTGACGAGCACGTGCGGCAGGTAATCGGTAGCGGAAAAGTCCCACATTGCTGCGTTAAGTTCTGCCAGTTGCGCGCTATCTTCCGTCAACAGCACCACGCGGTTGTTGGCAGCCCAGGCCTTGCGCACGAGGCGGCAGGCGTAGGCTACTTTATCCGGTACATTGGTGTGGAAGTCGATGCGTGTCATGGTGAATCCAGTGTATGCGAAAACGCCGCAGGCCGCTGGCACCGAGTTTGCTACCGTGCGGCCTGGGTTGGGGGAGAGATTGTTAATTGTTACGCGGCCATGCCGCTGTGACGCAGCAGTGCATCGATGCTGGGCTCGCGGCCGCGGAAGGCGGTGAACGATTCCAGCGCCGGACGCGAACCGCCAACCGACAGAATTTCCGCCAGGTAGCGCTTGCCGGTTTCCGACACGGCGGCCGGGCCCAGCTTCTGCGCTTCTTCGAAGGCGGCGTAAGCGTCGGCCGACAATACTTCAGCCCACTTGTAGCTGTAGTAGCCAGCCGCGTAACCGCCGGCGAAGATGTGGCCGAACGAGTTCTGGAAGCGGTTGAACGCAGGCGGAATCACCAGCGAGAATTTGGCGCGTACTTCATCGATCAATTGCTGCACGCTCTTGCCGCTGTTGGCGTCGTAGTCGTAGTGCAGGTGCATGTCGAGCAGCGAGAACTCGACCTGACGCAGGGTCTGCAGGCCGGACTGGTAGTTCTTTGCGGCCAGCATCTTGTCGTACAGCGCGCGTGGCAGCGGCTCGCCGGTGACGGCGTGCGCGGTCATGTGTTCCAGTACTTCCCATTCCCAGCAGAAGTTTTCCATGAATTGCGATGGCAGTTCCACCGCATCCCATTCCACGCCGGAGATGCCGGAGACGCCCAGCTCGTCCACCTGCGTCAGCATGTGGTGCAGGCCGTGGCCGAATTCGTGGAACAGCGTGGTCACTTCATCGTGGGTGAACAGCGCTGGCTTGGCGACGCCGTCCACTACTGCTGGCTCGGTGAAGTTGCAGGTCAGGTAGGCGACTGGCGTTTGCACCTCAGTTGCCCCCCCCTTGGCATCGGCGCGGCGGCCGCGTGCATCGTCCATCCAGGCGCCGCCGCTCTTGCCGGCGCGGGCGTACAGGTCGAGGTAGAACTGGCCGATCAGTTTGCCGTTGCGCTCGATACGGAAGAAGCGCACGTCCTTGTGCCATACCGGTGCGTCGTCGGTTTTGATCTCGACGTTGAACAGGTTCTGGATCAGGCGGAACAGGCCGTCGACCACTTTGTGTTCAGGGAAGTACTGCTTCACTTCCTGTGCCGAGAAGGCGTAGCGGCGCTCTTGCAGTTTCTCCGATGCGTAAGGAATGTCCCACGCTTTCAGATCGTCGATGCCCAGTTCGTCCTTGGCGAAGCTGCGCAGCTCGGCCAGGTCTTTTTCCGCGAACGGACGCGCGCGTTTGGCGAGGTCTTCAAGGAAGGCGATGACTTCTTCCGGCGACTTGGCCATCTTCGGCACCAGCGACACTTCGGCGAAGTTTTGATAGCCGAGCAGCTTGGCTTCTTCATCGCGCAGTTTCAGCAGGGTGACGATGTTCTGGGTGTTGTCCCAGTCTTCCTTCTTGCTGAAGACTTCGCCTTGCTCGGAAGCCTTGGTGGCGTTGGCGTGGTAAATGGTTTCGCGCAGTTCGCGCTTGTCGGCAAATTGCAGGATCGGGTAGTAGGACGGGAAGTGCAGCGAGAATTCCCAGCCTTGTTTTTCGGATTTTTCAGCGGCGGCGCGGGCGGCGGCTTTCACATCGTCGGGCAGGCCAGCGAGGTCGGCTTCATCAGTCACCAGCAGCTTGTAGTCGTTGGTGGCGTCCAGCACGTTTTCCGAGAAGCGCGTGGAGGTCATCGCGTGTTCTTCCTGGATATCGGCGAAGCGAGACTTTTGCGCTTCCGGCAGTTCGGCGCCACCCATGCGGAAATCGCGGATGGCGTTTTCAATGATGCGCTTGCGGGCCGGTGCCAGTGTGTCGAATTCGGCTGAGGCGCGCAGGGCTTTATATTTAGCGAACAGCGCCTCGTTCTGGCCCAGTTCGGTCCAGAACTCGGTCACTTTCGGTTGGTTCTCGTTGTAGACGGCGCGCAGTTCCGGCGTGTCCACCACGTTGTTCAAATGACTGACGATGCCCCATGCGCGGCCCAGCAGCTCGGTGGCGTTTTCCAGCGGCGTGACGAAGCTGTCCCAGCTCACGGCGTCGGATGGTGCTTGCAGCTGTTCCACCAAGGCGCGGTTCTTGACCAGCAGTTCGTCGATGGCCGGCGTGACGTGCTCCGGTTTGATGGCGTCAAAACGCGGCAGGCCGCTGAAGTCGAGCAGGGGATTTTTGTCAGTCATCTTGGTTCCTGTGTTAGTTAGGTGCGCTCGGCTGCTTCCACCGTGTTCATCAACAGCATGGTAATGGTCATCGGGCCCACGCCGCCTGGTACTGGCGTGATGTGCGATGCCACTTCCTTGATGCCGTCGAAGTCCACGTCGCCACACAGCTTGCCTTCGTCGTTACGGTTGATGCCGACGTCGATCACGATCGCGCCCGGTTTCACCATATCAGCAGTCAAGGTGTTACGGCGGCCGGTTGCAGCCACGACTACGTCAGCCTGGCGGGTGTACACGCCAATATCCGGAGTCGCACTATGGCAGATGGTGACGGTGGCGTTGGCTTGCAAGAGCAGCAGCGCCATTGGTTTGCCAACGGTGTTGGAGCGACCGATAACAACAGCATGCTTGCCGCGCAGGTCCACACCGGTGCTTTCGATCAGCTTCATGCAGCCGTACGGGGTGCATGGACGGAAGCCGTCCAGGCCGGTCATCAGCTCGCCGGCGCTCAGCACGGCGTAACCGTCCACGTCCTTCTTAACGGAGATTGCCTCGATAACCTTGTGCGGATCAATATGCTTAGGCAGCGGCATTTGTACCAGGATGCCGTGGATCTTCGGATCGGCGTTCAGCTCGTCGATGCGGGCCAGCAGGGCCGCTTCGCTCAGGTCGGCCGGGTACTGGTCCTTGAGCGAGAAGAAACCCGCATCCTCGCAGGCCTTGACCTTGTTGCGTACATACACATGGCTGGCCGGATCGTCGCCGACAATAATCACAGCCAGGCCCGGCTGTTTGCCTTGGGCGGTGAGGGTGGCAGCACGTGCAGCAATTTCCGCACGCAGTTTTTTGGAGAGGGCGACGCCGTCGATCAGTTGAGCAGACATGATTTACACAGGTTGGTAGAGGAAAGCAGGATTATAAGGCCGGAGGGCGCATCCCGCCTCGTTTTTGGCGTTTCGCGCATGCTGCGCCGCACAAGATTTTCATAGGGTGATTTCATAATATGGAATGCCTTATCGTAATTTGAAAAAGCCTAAATACACTGATAGAATCCTCACACGTCATCGAAGTATTAGTAAATAATCAGCGAACTCTCAACTCAGGAGACTTAATACATGTCAGCTCAACTTGACCAGGTAACGGCCTACACCGACCCTGATTCGCAAGAAACCAAAGAATGGTTGGACGCACTGGCTGCAGTGCTGGAACAAGAGGGCCCTGAACGTGCTCACTACCTGATGGAGCGCCTGATTGACCTGGCTCGCCAGAGCGGTTCCGATATTCCATTCTCCGCTAACACCGCATACGTCAACACCATTCCGCTGGAGCAGGAACAACACTGCCCAGGGAACCTGGAGTACGAAGAGAAGCTGCGCTCGTGGATGCGCTGGAACGCCATGGCGATGGTCGTCAAGGCCAACCGCGTTGACGGCGACCTCGGTGGCCACCTGTCCTCGTTCGCCTCGCTGGCCAACATGCTGGGCATCGGCTTTAACCACTTCTGGAAAGCTCCTAGCGAAAACCACGGCGGCGACCTGCTGTACATCCAGGGCCACTCGTCGCCAGGCGTCTACGCCCGCGCGTTCCTGGAAGGCCGCCTGACCGAAGACCAGCTGCTGCATTTCCGTCGCGAAGTTGACGGTGGCGGCCTGTCGTCGTATCCGCACCCGAAACTGATGCCGAACTTCTGGCAGTTCCCAACCGTGTCCATGGGCCTAGGCCCGCTGATGGCGATCTATCAAGCGCGCTTCCTGAAGTACCTGCACGCCCGCTCGATCGCCGACACCACCGACCGTAAAGTCTGGGCATTCTGCGGCGACGGCGAGATGGACGAACCAGAATCGCTGGGCGCTATCGGCATGGCCGCGCGCGAGAAGCTGGACAACCTGGTTATCGTGGTCAACTGCAACCTGCAACGTCTGGATGGTCCAGTGCGCGGCAACGGCAAGATCATTCAAGAGCTGGAAGGCGAATTCCGTGGCGCCGGCTGGAACGTGGTCAAAGTTATCTGGGGCCCGGGTTGGGACGCCCTGCTGCAAAAGGATAAAGAAGGCATCCTGCGCAAAGTGATGATGGAAACCGTCGATGGCGAATACCAGAACTACAAAGCGAAAGACGGCGCCTACGTGCGTAAGCACTTCTTCGGCAAGCATCCAAAGCTGCTGGAGATGGTCGCCAACATGACCGACGACGACATCTGGCGCCTGACCCGCGGTGGTCACGATCCGCACAAAATCTACGCTGCGTTCAAAGTCGCGCAAGAACACAAAGGCCAACCGACCGTCCTGCTGGTGAAAACCATCAAGGGCTTCGGCATGGGCAAGCACGGCGAAGCACGCAACACCGCGCACAACACCAAAAAGCTGACCGACGAAGCAGTGCGCGAAATGCGCGACCGCTACTCGATCCCTATCCCGGACGACCAACTGGCCGACATCCCGTTCTACAAGCCAGCCGATGACGCGCCTGAGATCAAGTACCTGCACGAACGCCGTGCTGCGCTGGGCGGCTACCTGCCAGCCCGTCGCCAGCAAGCTGACGAAAAACTGACCGTGCCACCGCTGACCGCATTCCAGAACGTACTGGATGCCACCGCAGAAGGCCGTGAAGTATCGTCGACCCAGGCTTACGTGCGTATCCTGACCACGCTGCTGAAGGATGCTAGCGTTGGTCCGCGTATCGTGCCAGTACTGGTCGATGAATCGCGTACCTTCGGTATGGAAGGCCTGTTCCGTCAAGTTGGTATCTTCAACCAGCAAGGCCAGTTGTACGAGCCAGTCGACAAAGACCAGGTGATGTACTACCGCGAAGACAAGGCCGGCCAGATCCTGCAAGAGGGTATCAATGAAGCCGGTGGTATGAGCTCGTGGATCGCTGCTGCGACCTCGTATTCGACCAACAACCGCGTGATGATTCCGTTCTATACCTACTACTCGATGTTTGGTATGCAGCGTATCGGCGACCTGGTATGGGCTGCTGCCGACATGCGCGCTCGCGGCTTCCTGATGGGCGGCACCGCTGGCCGTACCACGCTGAATGGCGAAGGCCTGCAGCACGAAGATGGCCATAGCCACCTGTTCGCAGCTGCTGTGCCGAACTGCATGCCGTACGACCCGACCTTCGGTCACGAAGTGGCAGTGATTATCCAGGACGGTATGCGCCGTATGGTGGAAGACCAGGAAGACGTCTTCTACTACATCACCATCATGAACGAGAACTACGCTCACCCAGGCATCAAGCCAGGCCAGGAAGAGGGCATCCTGAAAGGTATGTACCTGCTGCAGGAAGGTGACAAGAGCGCCAAGCAGCGCGTGCAGCTGATTGGCTCGGGCACCATCCTGCGTGAATCGATCTTCGCCGCTGAACTGCTGAAGAACGACTGGAACATCGCTGCTGATGTATGGTCCGCTCCTTCGCTGACCCTGGTGGCCCGTGATGGCCAGGATGCTGAGCGCTGGAACCTGGTCAACCCAAGCAAAGAGCAACGCGTGCCGTACGTGACGCAGCTGCTGAAGGACACCAGTGGCCCGATCGTCGCGACCACCGACTACATGCGTGCGTTTGCTGAGCAGATCCGTGCCTTCATTCCGAAAGACCGCACCTACCGTGTGCTGGGCACCGATGGTTTCGGCCGTTCGGACAGCCGCGCCAAGCTGCGTGAATTCTTCGAAGTGAACCGCTACTACATCGTGGTCGCTGCGCTGAAATCTCTGTCTGAAGAAGGCAAAGTTGACGTGAAAGTGGTTGAGCAGGCAATCGCCAAGTACAACCTCGATCCGAACAAGCCAAATCCGGTGACCCAATAATCCGCTGAGAAAAAGAAACGGAGCAAACGCTATGAGCATTGTGGAAGTTAAAGTCCCGGATATCGGTGATTTCAAGGAAGTTGAAATCATTGAGCTGATGATTAAAGTCGGCGACACGATCAAAGTAGACCAGTCGCTGATTACCGTTGAATCGGATAAGGCCTCGATGGAAATTCCATCGTCGGCCGCCGGTGTGGTGAAAGAAATCAAAGTGAAGGTCGGCGAGAAGGTCGCTATGGGCTCGCTGGTACTGCTGCTGGAAGCTGACGGCGCTGGCGCTGCTGCCCCTGCTGCACCTGCTGCACCTGCCGCCGCCCCTGCTGCTGCCGCTCCAGCACCTGCTGCTGCACCTGCGTCGGCTCCTGCCGCGGCGCCGGCTGCCGCCGCCGGCCCGGTCGACGTCAAAGTGCCTGACATCGGCGACTTCAAAGAAGTAGAAGTCATCGAAGTGATGGTCAAAGTTGGCGACACCATCAAGGTCGATCAATCGCTGTTGACCGTTGAATCGGACAAGGCCTCGATGGAAATCCCATCGTCGCACGCCGGTGTGGTCAAAGAAGTGAAAGTCAAAGTTGGCGACAAAGTTGCCATGGGCTCGATCGTGTTTGTTGTAGACGCAGTTGATGGCCCAGCCGCAGCACCTGCTGCCGCCGCTCCGGCGCCAGCCGCTGCTCCAGCAGCCGCACCGGCCGCAGCCCCTGCACCAGTTGCTGCACCAGCCGCTGCCCTTGCCTCCCAGGGCTCGGTCCAAACCGGCAAACTGGCCCACGCATCGCCATCGATCCGCAAGTTCGCCCGCGAACTGGGCGTGGATCTGGGTAAAGTGCCAGGCTCCGGTCCTAAAGGCCGTATCACCCAGATCGACATCCAGAACTTCGTCAAAGGTGTGATGGCCGGCACCGTGGCTGCTCCTTCGGGCGCTGCTGGTGGCGCCGTCGGTGGCGGTGGTAACTTCAGTGTGCTGCCATGGCCGTCGCTGGACTTCAGCAAATTCGGCGAAACCGAACTGCTGCCTCTGTCGCGCATCAAGAAGATCTCCGGTCCTAACCTGCACCGCAACTGGGTGCAGATCCCACACGTCACGCAATTCGACGACGCCGATATCACCGACCTGGAAGCCTTCCGCGTTGAATCCAACGCCGCTACCGCCAAGAACAAGGACGCCACCAAGCTCACCATGCTGGCATTCGTGATCAAGGCATCGGTTGCCGCGCTGAAGAAATTCCCGACCTTTAACTCGTCGCTGGACGCGAAGGGCGAGAACCTGATCCTGAAGAAGTACTACAACATCGGCTTCGCTGCTGATACGCCGAACGGCCTGGTAGTCCCAGTGATCAAAAACGCCGACCAGAAATCGGTTACGCAGATCGCTAAAGAGATGACCGACCTGTCGCTGCAAGCTCGCGAAGGCAAGCTGAAACCGACCGACATGCAAGGCGCGACCTTCACCATCTCGTCGCTGGGCGGTATCGGTGGCACGCACTTCACGCCGATCGTGAATGCGCCGGAAGTGGCGATCCTGGGCTTGTCCAAGGCGTCGATCAAGCCGGTGTGGGATGGCAAAGCGTTCCAGCCACGCCTGATGATGGGCACCTCGCTGTCCTACGACCACCGCGTGGTCGATGGCGCGATGGGCGCGCGCTTCTCCGTGTACCTGAGCGAAGTGCTCGGCGACATGCGTAAAATTCTGCTGTAAGGAGCCACTATGAGCACAGAAGTAAAAGTGCCGAATATCGGCGACTTCGCAGAGGTAGAAGTTATTGAGTTGATGGTCAAGGTAGGCGATACGGTTGCGGTTGACCAGTCGCTGATCACCGTGGAATCGGACAAGGCCAGCATGGAAGTGCCTTCGTCGCACGCCGGCGTCGTGAAAGAACTGCGCGTCAAGGTGGGCGACAAGGTCAAGGAAGGTTCGATCATGTTGGTGGTCGAAGCTTCCGCTGGCGCTGCTGCTGCGGCACCTGCTCCTGCTGCGGCTCCTGCGGCGGCTCCTGCCGCCGCAGCGCCAGCGCCGGCCGCACCAATCGTCGCACCAGCCGGTAGCAGCTACACCGGCCAGGTTGACGTTGAATGCGACATGATGGTTCTGGGCGGCGGTCCTGGCGGCTACTCGGCTGCCTTCCGCGCTGCGGACCTGGGCATGAACACTGTGATCGTCGAACGTTACGAAACGCTGGGCGGCGTGTGCCTGAACGTGGGTTGCATCCCATCGAAAGCACTGCTGCACGTGGCATCCGTGATCGACGAAACCTCGCACATGTCCAACACCGGCGTGACCTTCACCAAGCCGACTATCGACATCGACCAGGTACGCAAGTACAAGGAAGGCGTTATCAAGAACATGACCGGTGGTCTGGCCGGTATGGCCAAAGCACGCAAGACCCAAGTGGTTGTTGGCGTCGGCCAGTTCCTGAGCGCGAACCACATCGAAGTCACTGCTAAAGACGGCACCAAGAAGGTGGTGCAGTTCAAGCAGGCCATCATCGCTGCTGGTTCGGCGGTCGTGAAGCTGCCTTTCGTGCCGGAAGATCCACGTATCGTCGATTCGACCGGCGCGCTGGAACTGCGTCAGATCCCGAAACGCATGCTGGTGATCGGCGGCGGCATCATCGGCCTGGAAATGGCCACCGTGTATTCCACCTTCGGCGCGCGCATCGACGTGGTCGAAATGATGGACGGCTTGATGCAAGGCGCGGACCGCGATGCAGTTAAAGTCTGGCAGAAGTACAACGAAGCCCGCTTCGACAACATCATGACCAAGACCAAAACCGTTGGCGTTGAAGCGCTGCCGGAAGGGATCAAGGTCACGTTCGAAGCTGCGGAAGCCGGTGCTACTGCACCTGCACCGCAAGTCTACGACCTGGTACTGGTGGCCGTGGGCCGCAGCCCGAACGGCAAGAAGCTGGCCGCCGACAAGGCTGGTGTGGCAGTGAGCGATCGCGGCTTCATTCCGGTCGACAGCCAGATGCGCACCAACGTGCCTAACATCTTCGCCATCGGTGACCTGGTGGGGCAGCCTATGCTGGCGCACAAGGCCGTGCACGAAGGCCACGTCGCTGCGGAAGCGGCAGCAGGCCAAAAGTCGCACTTCGACGTGAAGGTGATTCCATCGGTGGCTTACACCGATCCGGAGGTGGCATGGGCCGGCATTACCGAAGATGAAGCGAAAGCCAAGGGCATCAAGGTCGAGAAGGGCCTCTTCCCTTGGGCAGCGAGCGGCCGCGCCGTGGCCAATGGCCGCGCCGAAGGCTTCACCAAGCTGCTGTTCGACGCTGAGACCCACCGCATCATCGGCGGCACCATCGTCGGCACCCACGCTGGCGACATGATCGGCGAGATCGCACTGGCGATCGAGATGGGCTGCGACGGCACCGACATCGGCAAAACCATCCACCCGCACCCTACGCTGGGCGAGTCGATTGGTATGGCGGCGGAAGTGTACGAAGGCGTCTGCACCGACCTGCCTCCACCGCGCAAGCGCTAAGCTGCAGTATCATGAAAGCCGGGACTTGTTCCCGGCTTTTTTTATTGGGAGACGCGCATGGCCGCCAACGCGGAATTTGTCAGCTACATCAAAGAACAGCTTGCGCCACTTGGCTTCCTGAGTTCCGGGAGCTTTTTTGGCGGTCAGGCGATCAACTACCACGGCCACCAGTTCGCGTGGGTGATCGGCAGCACCCTCTATCTGCGCGTCAACGATATCACCCGCCCCGACTTCGAAGCCGCCGGCGCCCAACCCTTCAAGTACAACACGAAGAAGGGCAAAATCACCGTCCGCAAGTTCTACACCGCCCCCGAATTCCTGCTCGACGATCCCGAGCAATTGCTGTCATGGTCGCGCCGCGCCATCGAAGCTACCAGCGAATCTTAAACACGCCGGCAAAAATCATTTTTTGTAAAAAAGACGGTGAATAACGACCTCCCCGACGCGCAACTCAGCCGCCTGTATCGCAAGATCAGCTGGCGCTTGCTGCCGTTGCTGATGCTGGCCTATCTGGTGTCGTATCTGGACCGGGTCAACATCGGCTACGCCAAGCTGCAGATGCTGTCCGCGCTGCAGTTCAGCGATGCGGTGTATGGCCTTGGCGCTGGTATCTTCTTTGTCGGGTACTTTCTGTGCGAGGTGCCGAGCAATCTGCTGCTGGAGAAGATCGGCGCGCGCAAGACCATGTTGCGCATCATGGTGCTATGGGGTGCGGTGGCAGCGGGGATGATGGCGGTTAAGACGCCAACGCAGTTCTATTTTATGCGCTTCCTGCTTGGCATGTTTGAGGCGGGCTTCTTCCCTGGCGTGGCGCTGTTCCTGCATCTGGACGACAAGCCGGATCAGGCGCGCTGGCTGAATGTAGTAGAACGGGAATTGCTGCGCGCCGACATGGCGGTTGGCTGGTCGGACAAGGCGCGGCCTAAGGTCAGCGTGTGGGCCATGCTGAAGTCACAGGTGGTGTACGGCTACGCGATGATTAACTTCCTGATGATCGGCGCGACGTATGCACTGTTGTTCTGGGTGCCTTCGCTGGTCGGCATGTGCATCGCGACGGTGGGTGTGGCGTCGACTACGCCGCTGTTCATCACGGCGGCCACCGAGGCGCTGCCACGCTACCTGTCGGCGGCCTTGCTGCTGGCCGTGTCGCGCCGCAGGGATTAACGCGTCAGGCGATACAGCATGATCGCCGTGCGGATGGTGGCGCGTTCGATGGACGCGATCTCCAGATCCTCATCCGGCGAGTGGGCGCCGTTGCCGACGGCGCCCAATCCATCCAGGCTATCCAGCAGCGGTGCGACGAACTGCACGTCGCCCGCGCCGCGCTGGCCCGGCGGCAGTGCAGGGATCTCGCCCAGTCCTGCATCCTTGCTGGCTTGTGAGTAGACCTTCAGCACCGCGAGGTTGCCGTCGGTCGGCGACATCGGCGGATACGCATCGTGGAAGGTGATGCTGGCGCTGGTGCCCGGCAGGTTCTGCGACGCGATGGACTTCATCTTGGCATGCACGCGGTCGCGCTGTTCGTAACTCAGGTAGCGCAAATCGCCTTCGACGGTAGCGGTGCGCGAAATCACATTGTCCTTGCCGGCCGCTTGACCGGTGGTGCCAAGCGCGTTGGTGCTGGCGTCCGTGCCGCCGACAATCAGGCCCGGGCTGTAGGTCAGGTCAGGTTCGCGCAGCTGCTGGCGGAAGGCGTCGAGAATGCGCGCCGTTTCGTAGATTGCGCCATAGCCTGCGCCTTCGGTGAAGATGCCGCTGGAGTGGCCTTGCTTGCCGCTCACCTTCAACTGCCACGACGACGAAGCGCGGCGGCCGATGGTGCCGGTGTCCTTGCCGTCCTTGTTGCGCACCGTGCCTTCGAAGGCAAGGGCGATGTCGCTGTGTTTTGCGGCGTTCACCATATCGGCGCGCGAGACCTCGATAGGCTCGCCGGCATTTTCCTCATCGCCGCTGAACACCACCGTGATGTTGGTGTTATCCAAAGCGCCGACGCGATGCAGGGCGCGCAGCGCTTCGATGATAATCACATCGCCGCCCTTCATATCGTTGACGCCCTGGCCGCGCACGCGGTCACCATTGCGCTGCCACAGCTGCACCTGGCTATCTTTTTCAAACACCGTATCGAGATGGCCGATCAGCAGCAGGCGCTTGCCCTGCTTGCCCTCGCGCGTGGCGATCAGGTGGCCGGCGCGCTGCATGGTGGCCGGCATGGAAGACCAGCGCGTCTTGAATCCCAGCGACAGGAACTGCTCATCAAACAGTCTGCCCACCGCGCGCACGCCGTCATGGTTCATGGTGCCGCTGTTGATGTTGACCGAGCGTTCCAGCAGCTGCAAGCCTTGCGCCGAATGCGCCTTCACCTCGGCGACGATTTTTTGCTCGGCGGGCGAGAGTCCCTCGGCGCGCGCAGCGCCCAACATCAAACCCAGCACTGCAAACGCGAACGGTTTCAACTTCATGCGACATTCCCCTGTTGGATGGTATGTCGCCGATTCTAGCTTATCCCTGCGCCGATGCGGGCAGGCCGAACACGCGGTCGAAGGCGAGGCTGAAGATGTAGGTGTAGACCATGAAGAACAGCAGCAGGCCAATATCCAGCACCAGCGCTTCCCATAGCGTGATGTTGAGCCACCATGCGAACAGCGGCACCAGTACCAGCACCAAGCCGCCTTCGAAACCGATGGCGTGGACGGCGCGGCGTTTCCAGCTGCGGCCGCGCGTGACCTGGCGCGCTTCCCATGTTTCGAACAACGAGTTGAAGATGAAGTTCCAGATGATGGCGAGACCTGACGAAGCAACGGCTGCGGCGCCGGCATGGCCTGCGTCCTGGCCGCTGAATATCAGGATGCTGCTGGTCAGGCCAATGGCGATCAGTTCGAATAGGGAGACGTAGACAACTTTGCGTTTCAGGCCTTGCATGGTATTTCCTTTTTTCTTAACAACGAACGGCATGATAGGGAATTTTTCCTGATAACTAAAGTCAGCTGCTTTCAGTTTTTCTGATAGCATGAGGCGCATGGCTTTCTCATCTGACAATGTGGCAATTTTCCTGGCGGTGCTGGATCACGGCTCCTTCTCGGCTGCGGCGCGCGCGCTGGGCCGCGTGCCGTCGGCGGTCAGCATGGCGATTGCGAACTTGGAGGCGGAGCTGGACCTGACGCTTTTCGAGCGCAGTTCGCGCGACGTGCGGCCCACCGAATCGGCGCGCGCGCTGGAGGCCGACGCGCGCCAGATGGCAGGACAGCTACGCCGTTTGCAGGCACACGCACTGGCGCTGCATCAAGGGCTGGAGCAGCGCTTGACGCTGGCGATTGCGCCGGAGCTGCTGTCGGCGCAATGGAGCGATCCGCTGGCACGGCTAGCGGAAGAATTCCCATCGCTGGAAGTGGAGGCGCTGTCCGCGCCGCAAGCCGAAGCGCTGCGTATGCTGCACGATGGCGTAGCGCAGCTGGCGCTGGTCTACGAACGTCCCAGCGTGAATGACCGTGAGAGCTTTCAGGAGCTGGGCAGCGAAGTGCTGGTGCCGGTGATCTCGCCGCGCCACAAGCTGGCGTTGGAACGGAAGGACGGCATTCGTTTGGAGGACCTGGTCGACCTGCGCCAGATCGCCATCTTCAGCCGCGACATGGAGGCCGACCAGCGCGTGCTCATCTCGCGCAAGCTGTGGCGCACCGATAGCCATCTGGCGACACTCAGCCTGGTACGCGCCGGTGTGGGCTGGGCTTATCTGCCGCTGCGGCAAGTGGCGCCATTGCTGGAGCGCGGCGAATTACTGCGCATCGGCTTCGCGCACATGAGCAATGAGTTGCGGCTGTGGGTGGATGTGGTGTGGCTCAATGACCGGCCGCTGGGCCTCGGCGCCAAACGCCTGATCGCGCTGATGCAGGATATCGCCGGTCTTGAGGCGCATCCACCGCCGAAGTGATACCCTGTTATTTTCGCCCTGAAGAGGATCACCATGCGTTTGTTGAAGACTGCCTTGCTGGTGGCCGGCCTGTGCGCCGCTACCGCATTTGCCTCGCCCACCGCGCCGCGCAACGGCGCCGAGTACACCACCCTGAAAACGCCGCAGCCAGTGCAGGTGCAGGGCAAGAAGGTCGAAGTGATCGAATTCTTCATGTACCACTGCCCGGCGTGCTACGCGCTGGAACCGGCCATGCTGGAGTGGGTGAAGAAGCAGGGCGATAGTATCAGCTTCCGCCGCATCCACTTGCCGCTGACGGGTGAGAACGATCCGGAAGCGCATATGTTCCTGACGCTGGAAGCGATGAAGCTGGAAGAGCAGCTGCACGCCAAAATCCTGACGACCTGGCACGTTGAACGCCGCCGCCTGAAGAGCGATGCGGATAATATCGACTGGGCGGTGAAGAATGGCGTCGACAAGGACAAGTTCACCGCGACCTACAACTCGTTCTCGGTGATGACGCGTCTGAAGGGTGCAGGCCGCGTGGCCGCAACCTATGAGGTGACCAGCACGCCGACGCTGATCGTGGCTGGCCGCTACCTGACCAATCCGTCGATGGTCGACGCCAGCAATCCCGGCATCGCGCGTCCGCAACTGGGCGCAGCCACGCTGCAGGTGCTGGATGTGCTGGTTGCCCAGGCACGCGGCCAATAAGTCCTTACAAACGGCACTGGTAAAGGTGCGAGATGTGCGCAACGCCGTGCATTTGCACCACTTGCGGCGGCGCCAGCGCGTCGCGAGTGAAGCCGCATTTGTCCATCACGCGTTTTGATCCGGCGTTTTGATCTGAAATCCATGCGTTCAGCAGGCGCAGGCCGTATTGCGTGCGCGCCAGCTGTTGTAAGTGGGCCAGCGAGCTGCTGGCCAATCCCTTGCGTGCCTCGCTGTGGGCGATGCGGTAACCGACTTCGCCGCTGCCGGCCACGCGGTCGATGCGGCGCAAGTTGGCGCGGCCGATGATGCGCGCACCGTCGTCGCTGGTCAGCACGCATGGGTGCATGACGCCAGCGGCGTAGCTGTCGAGATAATCCGCAATATGCGCAGCCGCGCCGGCCTCAGAATAAAAGGCTGGATTGCGCGCTTCCACATGCTGCTCGAACCACGCGCGATTTTCCGTTTCGAACGCCAGCAGGCGTTCCACGTCGTCGGCCTGCAGCGTGCGGATGAGCATTTTAGTTGACGGTAAAGCGGGCAGGAATTTCGATGCCGCCGCTGCGGGCTGCTTCGGCGTAGGCCTTCAACTCAGTGACTACGGCATCCAATTGTTCCTGGCCGGGATTGGCCTGGAAGTGTTTGATGCGCTCGTTCATGAGCGTAATTTGCTTGCTCCAGTCGAGGCGATTCGTTTTGCTCATGTGTTCTCCGATTTGCAAAAAATCAGTATAGAACAAATAACAAAACTGTGGAGAGTTTTAGCGTTTTACGCCGCGCAAGAACAGGTCCAGCCCTTCGGCTGCGCGCACGCGCAGCTCATCCAGCGTCGGCGGCTGAGTGATCGGGAATAGCAAGCGCGTCATCTGGTCGCCCATGATGCAGTTGAGCAGGAACACCGGCAGCACTTCCGGTCGCACGTCCGGGCGCAGCTGGGCGCGGACGTCGGGACGGGCGAAGAAGCGGTTCAGCTCTTCGCGCGTCCGTTGCGGGCCGGCGGTGAAGAAGGTCTCGGCCAGTTCTGGCGTCGAACGGGCTTCGGCCACCACCATGCGGTGCAGGCTGCAGAAGGTCGGCAGCGAGATCAGCTCCAGGAAGCGCAGCGAAAAATCACCGAGGATTTCTTCCATCGGGCGCTGGTCGGTTTCCATATTGTCCATGCCGCCGAAGAAGCGAGCGCGGCCGTCGGCAATGACCGCATTCAGCAGTCCGGCCTTGCCGCCAAACTTGACGTAGATGGTACGCACCGCCACGTGGGCTTCGCGCGCAATCATTTCCAGGCTGACCTTGCTATAGCCTTTTTCCAGGAACAACTGGCCGGCGGTGTGCAGCAGGGCCTCGCGGCGGGCGGCTTTGTCGGCAGCGCGCGGGCGGCCGGCAGCCTTGCCGAAGCAATGTTCAGGAAGCATGCCTTCTGGACAATCTTGCTCGTCCAGCCCGGCGTCGTCAGTCAGGTCGGTGTTATTCATGGCGTTGGAATATTAACGAATGCCGACATGCTAGTCCAAAAAAAAATGAAATGCAATCGTTTCATTTCTTGACTTTGATCTGAAAGTGGCGATAATGCTCCTATCTCATTTCATTTTCTGGAGCAATCCATGACCACCCAAGAACAAAAAGTGCTGAGCGCCGTTCCTCCTGCAGCAGCTCAAGCAGCCCCAGTCCAGCAACCGAATCGCCGCGTGCTGGTGGTCGCCGCCATCGTCGCGCTGGCCGCTCTGGCCGCCGGCGGCCGCATGTGGTATCGCAGCCATTACTATGTTGAGACCGAAAATGCCTACGTGGCAGGTCACGTGCACCCGGTATCGACCCGCATTGCCGGCGTGGTCACCAAAGTGCTGATCGACGATAACCAGATGGTCAAGGAAGGCGATGTGATCGCTGAGCTGGATCCGTTCGACCAGGGCGTGAAAGTGGAACAGATCCAGGCGCAAATCGCCTCGGCCCAGCAGCAAGTGTCGCAGGCCGACGCACAGATCGCCCAAGTGCAGGCACAAGCCAGCGCCGCCGCCGCCCAAGTGGCGCAGTCGGAAGCGCAACTGGTACGCGCCAAGCAGGACGCCGAGCGTTTCGGCCAGCTGTATAACAGCCAGATGAAAGCCGTATCGAAAGCCGAACTGGATGCCGCCGTCGCCACCCGCGCCAGCGCTACCGCCGATGTCGCAGCACGTAAAGACAGCGCTGTCGCCGCCAAGGCGCAAATCGCTTCGGCCAAATCGGCACGTGATGTACTGAGCGCGCAGGTCGCAGTGCTGCAAGTGCAACTGAAGGACTCCAAGCAGCAACTGGCTTACAACAAAATCCTGGCGCCAGTGTCGGGCCGCATCGGCAAGCGCTCCGTTGAAGTCGGCCAGCGCGTGCAACCAGGCCAGCAGCTGACTGCCATCGTGCAGGAAAACGTGTGGCTGACCGCGAACTTCAAAGAGACCCAATTGGCTGACATGAAAATCGGCCAGGAAGTCAAAGTGACCATCGATGCGATTCCAGGCAAAGAACTGATCGGCAAAGTGGACAGCTTCTCGCCAGCATCGGGCGCGCAATTCGCGCTGCTGCCGGCCGATAACGCCACCGGTAACTTCACCAAGATCGTGCAGCGTGTGCCGGTCAAAGTGGTCTTCAAATCTGAAGATGTGAAAGCCCTGAGCGGCCGTCTGGTGCCGGGTATGTCGGCGATCGCTGAAGTAGCGATCAACCAGAAAGACTCTAAGTAATCAGGGAGCCTCTCATGGCTAATGCTACATTTGTCCCGCCGCAGCCAGGCGAGAAGGTCTCCGCACGCACATGGCTAGCGGTTGCCGCCGGCATGCTGGGCGCCTTCATGGCGGTGCTGGATATCCAGATCACCAACTCGTCGCTGAAAGATATTCTCGGCACGCTGTCGGCCACGCAGGAAGAGGGCTCGTGGATCGCCACCGCTTATCTGGTGGCCGAGATTATCGTGATCCCGATGACCGGTTTGTTTGTACGCGTGTTCGGTATGCGCGCTTACATGATGGGCACCACCTCGCTGTTCCTGGTGTTTTCCACGCTGTGCGGCTTCGCATGGAATCTGCCAAGCATGATCGCCTTTCGCATGCTGCAAGGCTTTACCGGCGGCGCATTGATACCCATGGCGATGACGCTGGTGATGGCCAAGCTGCCTGCATCGAAACGTGCGACCGGCATGGCGATCTTCGGTTTGACCGCAACGCTGGCGCCTTCGATGGGCCCAACGCTGGGTGGCTATTTGAGCGAGCTGTATGGCTGGCCGTCGATCTTCTACATCAACTGGGTACCGGGCCTGCTGCTGATTGGCGGTATTGCAGTCGGTCTCGATAAAGAGAAGTCGAATCTGTCGGCGCTGTTCACTGCAGACTGGCTGGGTATCGCCTTCATGGCAATGGGCCTCGGTAGCCTGACCATCTTCCTTGAAGAAGGCAATACCAAGGACTGGTTCGACTCCGCGTTTATCAACACCTTCGCAGCGCTGGCTGTTATCGGCTTGCTGGGTTGGGTGGTGACCGGCGCCACGCGCAAGCAGCCGTTTGTGAACCTGGGCTTGTACGGTCAGCGTAACTTCGCCGCTGCCACCGCGCTGTCGATGGCGATGGGTATGGGCCTGTATGGTTCTGCTTTCATCTTGCCGCTGTTCCTAGCGCAGATTCCGGGCTACTCGCCGATGCAGATTGGTGAGGTCATCATGTGGGCCGGCTTGCCGCAGCTGTTCATCATGCCGTTCGTGGCCAAGCTGTCGTCGAAGGTCGACAACCGCATCCTGTGCACGTTTGGTCTGCTGCTGTTCGGCGGTTCCTGCCTGATGAACTCCTACATGGACGCGACTACTGGCTACGACCAGCTCTTGCTGTCGCAGATCGTGCGCGCACTGGGCCAGCCTTTCGTGATGCTGACGCTGTCGAACTTCGCGATGAATGGCATCCAGCCGAAAGATATGCCATCGGCTTCGAGCCTGATCAACATGACCCGTAACTTGGGTGGTTCGATCGGTATCGCACTGCTGGCAACTGCGCTGACGAATCGCGAGCATTTCCACTCGGCGCGCATCGGTGAATCGGTCAGCAATTTTGCGCTGGCTACTCAGGAGCGTTTGAGCGCTTTGACGTCGTCGTTCGTCGCCAAAGGCTTCGATAGCAATACCGCGTCGGACATGGCTTTGAAAGCAGTCGACGGCATCGTGCGCCGCGAAGCATATGTGATGGCCTACAACGATGGCTTCTTCCTCGTTGCGATGGTGCTGTTCGCTTGTATCGGCGTGCTGTGGTTCTCGGATAAAGTCAAAGCCCCATCTGGTGGTGGCGGCGGCGGTGCTCACTAACACAAAAAATTAAGAGGTAATCATGTTGAATTCAGCTCTGAAGCGCCTGACGCTCGCTGTTTCCGTCACTTTGGCAGTCACTGGCTGCGCCACTGTCGGCACGGATTTTAAAGCGCCGGCCAATGTCGCCGATGCGTCGTTCCGCCACGTGCCGCAAGCAGGTGCCAATGCAGGTACCAATGAGGCACACCTGCCCGCGCAATGGTGGACCGTGTTTAACGACACCACTCTGAACCATCTGGAAGAAACCGCGCTGCGCGACAATCCAAGCGTGAAAGCTGCTGCACAGCGTCTGGTGCAGGCGCTGGAACAAGCCGGCGTGGCGCGTGCGAACGAGCAGCCGCAGTTGAGCGTCAACGCTGGCATTTCGAACTCGCGCACTTCGGCCGAGACTTCGCAAGGTCTGGCGCTGGGCCATCGTTCGATCAAGGGTAATAATTACTCGGTCGGTTCCAGCTTCTCGTATGAAGTGGATCTGCTGGGCCGCGTGCGCCGTCTGGTAGAAGCTTCGGACGCGCAAGCGCTGGCGGCGGAGGCGGATCGCGACGGCGTGCTGCTGGTTCTGTCGTCGCAACTGGCGACCACCTACTGGCAGCTGCGCGGCCTCGACGCCGAAATCGCCATCCTGAAAGGTGCGCTGGATACCCGCCGCGAATCCGAAGAACTGGTGACTGCACGCTTTGACGCCGGCCTGTCGAATGAGCTGGACGTGTCGCGTGCCCGCATCGAGCGTGCCAATGCGCAAGCGGACCTGCATGAAGTGCAGCGTCAACGCAATCTGCTGGAACACAGCCTGGCCACGCTGGTTGGTGCATCGCCATCGGCCATGCTGACTGCGGCGAATGCTGATGCCACCGTACTGCCGCAACCACCTGCTATTCCAGTTGGCCTGCCAGCTAGCCTGCTGGCACAGCGTCCTGATTTGGCGGGCAGCGTAGCGACCCTGCGTGCGAACAATGCGCAGATCGGCGTGGCGGAAGGTGCGTTCTATCCTTCGTTCTCGCTGACCGGTAACTTCGGTTTCGCCTCCGAGAGCCTGAGCAACCTGGCCAAGGGGGATGCGCGCCAGTTCAGCGTTGGTCCGCTGGCGCTGTCGCTGCCGATCTTTGACGGTGGCCGCAACAAGGCCAACCTGGCGATCGCCAAGGCGCGTTACGAAGAAGCCGTGGCTAATCACCAAACCAAGCTGCTGACCGCACTGCGCGAAGTGGAAGATGCGCTGTCGGACGTGCAGCAACGCCAGCTGCAAGGCGATGCGCAGAAGGCCTCGCAAGTGGCGGCGGCGCGCGGCTACCTGGTGGCGCGTGCGCGCTACGAGCGCGGTGTGTCGACCTACCTCGACGTGACCGATGCGCAACGCAGCGCACTGGCGGCGGATCGCGCTGCGGTACAGATCAACACCCAGCGCCTGCTGGCTGCTGTTGCGGTAGCGCGTTCGCTGGGCGCTGGCTGGCAGCCTTCGGCGCAGCTGTCGCAAGTAGCGCAGAACGGCGCGATCAAAGCGCAGTAACTTTTTACGCGGAAGAGGCCAGCGGCAGTTGTGCCGCTGGTCCGAAGCGTTCCACCGTTTGCCGTGCACCGATTGCAGGCGCCAGCGCACGCCGACATCGCCCACCACGAAGTCAAGGCATTCATGCTTGGCCAGGTCTTCCGGCTTGCGCGGTGTGCCGTACTTTTTCAGGTAGCCGGGAGAGGCGCAGATCGCCATCGCATAAGGGCGCAGCGGACGCGCAATCAGGCTCGAATCCGCTGGCGCGCCGATGCGGATGGCGGCATCGTAGCCTTCCTCCACCAGGTCCACCATACGGTCGTTCAGGTTCAGGTCCACGCTCACTTCGGGATACAGGCGCAGGTAGTCGGTGATGGCGGGAGCCAGCCATTCGGTGCCGAAGGAGGTGGAGGCGGTAATGCGCAAGCGTCCGCGCGGCACGCTACGCATGGCTTCCGCTCCGCGTTCGGCGGCGGCGATCTGCGCGAGGATGGCGCGGCATTGCTCGGCGTACTGGCTGCCGATTTCGGTCAGGCTTTGGCGGCGCGTGGTGCGCGTCAGCAGGCGTGCGCCCAGTGTCGCCTCCAGCTGCGTGATGAAGAAGCGCATACTGTTGTTTTCTAACGGAGGGCAGCATGAAAGTAATCGTGATCGGTGCCACGGGCGCAGTAGGCAAAGCGGTAGTCGAGGAACTGGGCCAGCGCCACGAGGTGATAACGGTGGGTGCAACCAGCGGCCAGCATCAGGTGGATTTCGCTGACGTCGCGCAGGTGCGCGGCCTGTTCGCCAAGGTTGGCAAGGTGGATGCGGTGGTGGTGACGGCTGGTTTGCTGCACTTCGCACCATTGGCCAGCTTTACGCCGGAGCAGTTCTATGTCGGCTTGAACAGCAAGCTGATGGGACAAGTGAACGTGGCGCTGGTGGCGCAGGAATACCTGAACGACGGTGGCTCGATCACACTCACCAGCGGCATCGTGGCGGAAGAGCCTATCCGCAACGGCGCCAGCGCCAGCATGGTCAACTCGGCCATCGAAGGCTTTGTGCGCGGCGCGGCGATTGAGCTGTCGCGCGGCTTACGGATCAATGTCGTCAGCCCGACGGTGTTGAAGGAGTCGATGGACAGCTACGGTCCGTTCTTCGTCGGCTTTGAACCGGTAGCTGCCAGCCGCGCGGCGTTGTCGTATGCGCGCAGTGTCGATGGCGCGCAGACCGGCAAGGTTTACAAGGCCTGGTAGTGGATTACAATGTGGGCCTCACTCCACAAGAGGACCACATGAAAAAAATCCTGCTCCCTTTGGCGCTCGCCGTCGCTTGCGCCACTGCCTACGCCGCACCCGCGAGCGTGACTGACCTGAACAAGATGACCAAGCGTTACGCGCCGATCGCGCTGACCGCTGACACCAGCCAACTCTCGGCCGGCGACAAGAAAGCCATCGCCAAGCTGATTGAAGCGGCCAAGATTATCGATGTGCTGCAGCTGCGCCAGCGCTGGTCCGGCAACGAGGCCCTGTGGGCTGCGCTGCAAAAGGACACCACGCCGCTGGGCAAGGCACGCCTGGACTACTTCTGGCTCAATAAAGGTCCGTGGTCCATCCTCGACGATCACCAGTCCTTCCTGCCAGCCGAAGTAGGCGGCCTGACGGTGCCAGCCAAGAAGCCGGAAGCCGCCAACTTCTATCCGGAAGGTGCGACCAAGGCCGAACTGGAAACCTGGATGAACGCTTTGCCAGCCATCGACAAGGAGCAGGCGCAGTGGTTCTTCACCACTATCCGCAAGAACAAGGATGGCCAGTTCACCGTCGTGAAGTACTCCGATGAATACAAGGCGGATCTGGAAAAAGCCGCAGCGCTGCTTAAGCAAGCCGCCGCCGATACCGATAACGCCTCTCTCAAAAAATTCCTCGACCTGCGCGCCGATGCTTTCCTGAGCAACGACTACCTGCCTTCCGACTTCGCCTGGATGGATCTGGATTCGCCGGTCGATATCACCATCGGCCCATACGAGACCTACAACGACGAACTGTTTGGCTACAAGGCCGCGTTTGAAGCGTACGTGAATATTCGCGACCAGAAGGAAACGCAGAAGCTGGACTTCTTCGCCAAGCATATGCAGGAACTGGAAGACAACCTGCCGCTGGATGCGCAGTACCGCAATCCTAAAGTCGGTGCGCTGGCGCCGATGGTGGTAGTCAATCAAGTCTATGGCGCCGGCGACGGCAATATGGGCGTGCAAACCGCCGCCTACAACCTGCCAAACGATGAACGCATCATCAGCCAGCGCGGCTCCAAGCGCATCATGCTGAAGAACGTGCAGCAGGCGAAATTCAAATCGACGCTGACGCCGATCTCCAAGCTGGTACTGCGCAAAGCTGACCAGAAGGACGTGGACTTCGACTCCTTCTTCACCCACATCCTCGCGCATGAAATCACGCACGGTCTCGGTCCGCACATCACCAAAAACGGCGGCAAGGAATCGACCCCGCGCCAGGATCTGAAGGAAGCCTATTCGACCATCGAAGAGGCCAAGGCTGACATCACCGGCCTGTACGCGCTGGCCTATATGATGGACAAAGGCCAGTTGCAAGGCACGCTGGGGCAGGGCGCAGCGGCGGAGCGCAAGCTGTACACCACCTTCCTCGCATCGGGCTTCCGCACGCTGCACTTCGGCCTGACCGATTCGCACGCGCGCGGCATGGCGATCCAGATGAACTACATCCTCGACAAAGGCGGCTTCGTGTCGCACGGCGATGGTACCTTCTCGGTCGACTTCAGCAAGATCAAGCAAGCCGTGATGGACCTCGATCGCGAGTTCCTGACCATCGAAGCCACCGGCGACTACGCGCGCGCCAAGGCGATGATGGCCAAGTACGTGGTGATCCGTCCTGACGTGCAAAAAGCCTTGGATAAAATGAAAGCTGTACCGAACGACATCCGTCCGGAATTCAAAACTGCCAACACCTTGTTGGGCAAGTAAGCATTTCATCTTTTCTACGTAGTAATTTACCTGCCGCCGGGCAATTTTCCTTGCCCGGCGCATGCTACAGTTTGATCACCATGATCAAGCGCACCTTATTCCCCTTGCTGTTGCTGGCCACCGGCCTTGCCTCTGCGGCCGAGCTGACCGAGGTGGAAATGCGCTGGCTGAAAGCTGGCGCTGCTGTGCTCTCCTATGCCAAGCAGGAACTCAAGCTGCCGCTCGATATCACCGTACAACCACAGGCGCGTGCCACCGATGTGCCGCTGGCGCTGGGCTATGACAATGGCCGCTGCAAGCTGGTGCTGTCCATGCGCGGCAATCCCAACGCCGAAGATATCCTCAAGACCGTCGCTCCAGAACAACGCCCGCTG
This sequence comes from Duganella flavida, assembly GCF_009857445.1. GTDB lineage: Bacteria > Pseudomonadota > Gammaproteobacteria > Burkholderiales > Burkholderiaceae_D > Rugamonas > Rugamonas flavida. The sequence continues at coordinate 130,249 of NZ_WWCN01000009.1, read as the reverse complement.
ATGATCGAGGCCATGGTGGCGCATGAAATCGGCCACTGTTGGCGTTACGCGCAAGGCGTGTGGCATGTGATGCCGGCCGGCTTCGAGGCCAACGAACAGCAGCCCGCCGCTGACACCCGCCGCGAGGAAGGCTATGCCGACCTGGTGGCGCTGGCGTGGACGCAGCAGCGCCATCCCGAGCAATATGCTGCCGTGGCGAACTGGATGCTGCAAGTACGCCAGCCATCGCCTGCGGCTGGCTCGCACAGTACCCTGATCTGGCTGCAGCAAGCGCCCACCGGCGCCGCCTTCGCTGCCGGCCTGCCAATGTTCGAACAGGCGGACCGCCTGTGGCAACAAGGCTTGTTGCTCGACCGTTAAATTCCGTCTATGTACGTTTCCGCACGGAGCTAGTCGCTGTGCGGGCGTCTAATGGTGTTCATCAACCACCACAAGAGGGACACATCATGAATAAATTACTCTGCTTCGTGCTGGCCTCCGCCGCCAGCGCCGCTTTCGCTGCCACCCCGAATAACGACACCGTGGCGTACAAAGCGGCAATCAACAAATCTGACGCTGACTACAAAACCGCCAAGGCTGCTTGCGATGCGCAATCCGGCAACGCCAAAGATGTCTGCGTGGAGCAGGCCAAGGTCAACCGCGCAAACACCGAGTCGACTGCCGCCATGCAGTACAAGAACGATAAAAAGTCCGTCGAAAATGCCCAGATCAATGTCGCTGATGCCAACTACAGCCTGGCCAAAGCCCAGTGCTCCTCCAAGAGCGGCGCCGACAAGGACAGCTGCCTGACCGGCGCCAAGTCGCAGCACACGGCATGGGTGCAGGACGCCAAGGCCGGCAAGAAAGCCGCTGACGTAGCGCAGACCGGCATCGATTGCAGCGCCCTGAGCGGCACCGACAAGGCCGGCTGCGAAACGCGTGCGAAAACCGCGCTGGCGAAAGATACGCTGGCTGACTCCGCTATCACCACCAAGGTGAAAACCGAACTGCTGGCTGAGCCTGCGCTGAAATCGCTGGACGTGCACGTGGAAACCACCAACGGCACCGTGATGCTGAGCGGCTTCGTGCCATCGCAAACGGAAGTGGACAAGGCCGTGGACGTGGCACGTAATGTCAAAGGCGTCAATAAAGTGCAAAGTTCCCTGCGCATCAAGTAACAGGCTAGCGGACCTCCCCCCTGAGTCCGCTTAGCCCCGGCGCCCGGCTGCATTTCTCCCAGTGCAGCCGGGCGCCACCTTTTTGCTTGTATTCATGATGATCGTAATTTAAAATGATAGCCAAGCGTGCCTTCCGGCGCGCATCGCTATCGTGAGGATCTTCATGTTTGCACAACCGTTATCGAATTGGATGCAGCGGCGCGGCCTGCATTTTTCCTGGGTGATCGTGACCCTGACTTTCCTGACCGGGCTTAGCTCGTCAGCTGCGCTGGGCTTGCCGGGCGCTTTGCTGCAGCCGCTGTCGAAGGAGTTTGGCTGGGACGTGGAGCAGATTTCCTCAGCGCTGGCGGTACGCTTTGCGCTGTTTGGTTTGATGGGGCCGTTTGCCGCCATCCTGATGGAGCGCTTCGGCCTGCGCAATGTGGTGGTGACGGCGCTGACGCTGGTGGCTACCGGCATGGCGCTGGCCACGCAGATGACGCAGTTCTGGCATCTGGTGCTGTTCTGGGGCGTGATGCTGGGCGTTGGCTCCGGCATGACGGCGCTGGTGCTGAGCGCAGTGGTATCGAACCGCTGGTTTGAAAGCCATCGCGGTCTGGTGGTCGGCATTCTGACGGCCAGCTCGGCCACCGGCCAGCTGATCTTCCTGCCGGTGGCGGCGTGGATGATCGAGCGCTTCGGCTGGCGCACGGCGGTGATGCCGGTGCTGATTGCCTGTGCGGTGATGGCGGTGGCGATTTACCTGTTCATGCGTAACCGCCCGAGCGATGTGGGCCTGGCGCCGTACGGTGCGGCGCCGGGCACGCCGGCTGCTGTTGTGCCGGCCATGCGCGTCACGTTTGGCACGCCGTTCAAGATCCTGGCGGAAGCTTCGCGCAACCGCGTGTTCTGGATTTTGGCGGCGACCTTCTTCATCTGCGGTCTCAGCACGAACGGTCTGATTCAGACCCACTTCATTTCGCTGTGCGGCGATGCTGGCCTCGGCCCGGTGCCGGCGGCATCGGTGCTGGCGATGATGGGCGCATTTGACCTGGTCGGTACGATTGCATCGGGCTGGCTGTCGGACCGCTACGATAACCGCAAGCTGCTGCTGGCCTACTACGGCTTGCGTGGCTTGTCGCTGCTGTGGCTGCCGTATTCGGAATTCACGCTGTATGGCTTGTCGCTGTTTGCCATGTTCTACGGGCTGGACTGGATTGCCACGGTGCCGCCGACGGTGCGTCTGGCCGGTGCGACCTTTGGCAAGGAAAAGGTGGGGATGGTGTTTGGCTGGATCTTCGCTGCCCACCAGTTGGGTGCTGCGGTGGCGGCATACGGCGCGGGCCGCGTGCGCACGCTGCTGCTGACTTACAATCCGGCGCTGCTGGCAGCCGGTGCGGCTTGCCTGGTGGCGGCCGCGCTCATCCTGCTGATCCGCAAACCGGCAGGCGCTGCCGCAGCAGCGCCTGCGCAGGCCAAGGCTGCTTAAGTCAAAGCAAGGATGGCGATGCTGATGGCGGCGCCGCCTATCCACACCAGGGTACGCAGCACGTGCTGGTTGGCCAGATACATGGCGATGTACACCAGCCGCGCCACGATAAAGGCCATCGCCAGTTGATCGATGCTGCCCTGGTCCGCGTGTGCCTGCTGGGCCAGCACCACGGCCGCAATGAACAGCGGCAGTGCTTCAAAGCCGTTCAGCTGCGCCGCGTTGGCGCGTGCCTTCCAGCCCGTCAGTCCGGACACCCACTCGCGTGGCCGCTTGTTGTTGTACGCTTCCGCGCCGCGCGAAGTGAGTTTCGCCAGCCCCACGGTGGCCGTCGGCAGCAGGCAGGCAATCATCACGCACCAGTTTGCAATCGTCATACAGTCTCCTTGTTATTTGAGGTATTTCGCCAGCCAGCCGTGCACTTCGCTGTAGAAGTAGCGGCTGTTCTCGCCCTTGAGAATCCAGTGGTTCTCATCCGGGAATACTAACAGCTTGCTTGGCACATTCAGACGTTGCTGGGTGGCGAAGTTCATCAGCGCGTTGTTGGCCGGCACGCGGTAGTCGAGCTCGCCCACCGAGATCAGGATAGGCGTGCTGAAGCCGGTGCCCTTGGCGTGGTTACCGCCTTGCAGTACCGGGCTTTGTTCACGCCACACGGCTTTGTCGCTCCACACCGGACCGCCGCTGTTGACTTCGCGGCCCCAGATGCTGTCGCTGCTGCCCCATTGCATAATCAAGTCCATCTCGCCTGCGTGCGAAACGATGGCTTTGTAGCGCGTGGTGGTCGCTTGCAGCCAGTTGGCCAGGTGGCCGCCGTAGCTGGCGCCGCCTGCGGCCAGCTTGCTGCCGTCGACGTAGTTATATTTTTTGACGGCTTCATCAACGGCTTCGTTGACTTCGTCGCCTGGACCTTTCAGTGGATCACCTTGGATGGCGCGGGCAAATTCTTCGCCGTAGCCGGTCGAGCCTTTGTAGTCGGTCAGCAGCACCACATATCCCGGTTGGGCCAGCAGGTGGTAGTTCCAGCGGATGACGAACTGGTCGCGCCACATATTGGCCGCGCCGCCGTGGATGACTGCGAACAGCGGGTACTTCTTGTTCGGGTCGAAGTTGGCTGGCTTGACGATCATGTTGTGGATCATGCGGCCATCGCTGGCCTTGAACCAGAAGTGTTCCGGCGTTTGCCAGTCGATGGTGTTCGCGCGCTCGGTGTTGAACGAGGTCAGGCGCTTCGGTGCGCCCTTACCAAACGCGTACACCTCCGGCGGATTAATCGAGGATTCCCACACGCCCACCAGCGCCTTGCCGCCCGCATTCAGCGAGTTGATGCTGCCGGTTGGCAGTGATGCTTCGTCGCGCAAGTCGCCGCCCGCGTAGTTGATCGAATGCAGTTGCTCCAGGCCTGCGTGCTCGAAGCTGAACACGATGCGGTTGCCACCAGCCGGCAGGGCGTAGCGCGAGATCGAACGGTCCAGCGATGCGGTCAGGATTTTCGGCGTGGCGTTGGTCACCGGCCATGCCAGGCTGGCGAGGCGGCTGACGTCGTAGACCTTGCCTTCTTCTTCTGCCTCGGTCAGCGTGAACAAGGTCTTGCCGTCGGCGCTGAATTTCAGGTTGTTGTAGCTGTGCTTGTCGGCGGTCAGCTGGGTGGCTTCGCCGCCGGCGGTTGGCACGCTGAAGATTTGCGTGGTGCCGGAGGCGCGCGCCAGTTCGTCGCGGTTGGTCGAGGCCGAGAACACCACGGCCTTGCCGTCCGGTGACCAGATCGCGTCCAGCGACTGGCCTTCGTCGCCCTGGCCGCCACCAAAGCCCGGCAGTGCCGCCAGCCTGGTGCCGCTCAGCAGGTCGCGCGGCTGGGCGCTGGCGTCGGCCTCCATCACGAACAGGCGGACTTTTTTATCGTCCAGCCATTTGTCGAAGAAGCGCGGCGGGAAGCTTTCATAAGCGCGTGCGCTGTACTTGCGGTCCTTGCGTTCCTTGGCGGTTTTCTTGACGTCGTCTTCGCTGGTGTTGCCGGGGAAGATGTCGCTGACGAACAGGATTTGCTTGCCGTCCGGGCTGAATTTCGGCTGGCGTGCGCCCAAGGTGAGCGTGGTCAGGCGCTGCGCCTCGCCGCCGCCGGCGATATCGATGCGGTAGATCTGGCCGGCGTCATCACCGTCGCGCTTGGCGACGAACAGTAGCTGCTTGCTATCCGGCGACCAGTTCGCCGAACCTTCGCCGCCCTTGCTGAAAGTCAGGCGGCGGGCAGGCGATTCATCGGTCAGCGATTTGATCCACAAGTCCGACCATTGCTCCTTGCTATCGTAGGCTGGATCGGTGACTGAAAACACGGCCCAACGCCCGTCCGGGCTGGGCTGCGGTGCGCCGACGCGCTTCATCAGCCACACATCCTCGTGCGTGATGGCGTGTTTGGCTGCTACAGGATCTGCTGCAAAAGCCAGGCCCGTCAACTGGGCCGAAATGATGAAGGCAAGAATTGAAAGTCGCGGTATAGTCATGGCGAGCTCGCTAAAAAATAAAGTCAGTGAAACAAAGATAGTGGCCAATACCGTCATTGCTGTCAATCAAGTTTTCCACTCCCATCGATCACGGAGACATCATGCAGACCATTACCAAAGTTCACAAAGTTGCCGCCTTCACCACCGGTGAAGAGGGCGGCAATCCAGCCGGCGTGATGATCCGCGCCTCGCTACCAGAGGAGCCTGCCATGCAGCGCATTGCCGCTGAAATGGGCTACTCGGAAACGGTGTTTGCCGCGCCGCAAGGGGATGGCTGGCGCGTGCGTTATTTTTCGCCGGACGGCGAGGTAGCGTTCTGCGGCCATGCCACCATCGCGCTGGGCGCCGTGCTGGCGCAGCAGAACGGTGATGGCATTTTCCCGCTGACTACCAACAATGCAAAAGTGACGGTGGAGGGCCGCGCCCACGCCAACGGCGCGACGGCCGCATTGCAATCGCCGGCCACGTCCAGCGCGCCTGCCTCGCCGGCGCTGGTGCTGGAATCCCTGAAGCTGTTTGGTTACTCGCTGTCCGATCTGGATGACCGCATTCCGCCGGCGATTGCCAGCGGCGGCGTACAGCACCTGGTGCTGGCGCTGTCCAAGCGTGACAAGCTGCGTGCCATGCGCTACGAGCTCGGTGCGGGGCGCAGCCTGATGCAGCGCTATGACCTGACCACCATTTCACTGGTGCACGCGGAAACGCCGCAGCGCTTCCATGCGCGCAATCCGTTTGCGTCGAGCGGGGTGTATGAAGATCCTGCCACCGGTGCGGCTGCGGCGGCGCTGGCCGGCTACCTGCGCGACCTCGACTGGCCGCACGGCGGTGCGATTGACATCATCCAGGGCGAGGACATGGGCGCGCCTTGCCATCTGCATGTGCAGATTTCGGATGAGGCAGGCAGTTCGATCAGGGTGTCGGGCAAGGCCCGCATGATCGGAGAGTAGTCAGTCCCATTTTTTCAACAAGCGCGTCATCTCGCCGGATTTCTCCAGCTGCTCGATGGCGCGCTGCACCCGCAGCCGCACGGCTGGATCGACGTGGGTGCCCATCGCCATATAGACATCGGTGGTAATCAGCACGGTCGGCAGGATCTTCACCCGCTGGCTGGCGCCGGCACGTTCGACGAAGCCTTGCATGCCGGGCGCGCGGTGCAGGAAAAAGCGGCCGCGTCCGGCGATCAGCTTTTGCAGGTTCATGGCCGGGCTGGTGGCGCTGGGATCGACCTGCAGGCCGCCGATGCGCTCCAGCATTTCCGGCGTGACGTAGCCGCGGTTGGTCAGGATGACGCCCTTGCTACCGAGCTTGCGCACATCGTCCCAGTTGTTGATGACGACCGTATCGTCGGCGCGCGCAATCAGCTGGTAGCGTAGCTGGAACAGCGGTGGATCGAGAAAGATATACTGGCGCGCGCGCTCGTCGGTGCGCTGCACGGCGCACAGGGCGTCGTGCTGGTGGGTGGCCAGTTCCGAGTGGGCGCGCAGCAGCGGCAGCCATTGCTGGTCGCCGACAAACACCACGTTGGGCTCGACGCGCTCGATGGCGCGGAACAGGTCGACGCACAGGCCGACCACGCGGCCGATGCCGGCCGGGATGAACTTGGGCTCAGTCCCTTCCTGCGCTACCACGCGCAGCGGCGTGGGCGCGGCCGTGGCACTCGGCGTGATAGGGGCGAGCAACAGCATGCCGCAGCCGAGCAGCAGTGTGTGCAGTGTCCGTGAGATTGCTAGTCCCATTTGCGCATCAGCCTTTCCAGTTCCCCTTTTTTCTCCAGCATGAACAGCGCGTTGGTGACACGTTCGCTGACCTTGCCGTCGAGCTGCTTGCTGGCGGCGAAGTACAGTTTGGCGCTGTACATCACCTGCGGCAGGATTTTCACCTTGTCGGTAGTGCCAGTCCGCTCCAGCAGCTTTTGCAGGCCCGGGCCGCGGTGGAAATACAGGCGGCCGCGTCCGGCTATCAATTTTTGCAGATTCAGCTCCTGATTGGTAGAGCTGGCATCGACTTCGATGCCGCCCATGGCCGCCACGATGTCGCCAGCGGCGAAACCGCGGTTGACCAGCACCACGCCGTTGGGCGCCAGCTTGCGCACGTCGTCCCAGCTGTGGATGGTGAGATTGTCGCTGCTGCGCACCAGGAAGTGGTACTCGATGGTGTATAGCGGAGGGCCGATGAAATTGAAGCGCTTCTCGCGTTCGGCAGTGCGCTGTACCGCGCACTGCACGTCCTCGACGCCGGCTTCCAGTTCGGAGTAGGCGCGGATCAGCGGCTTCCAGTGCTGGTCGCCGGTGAAGCGCAGGCCAGGATCGACCTGCTCGATGGCGCGCATGATGTCGATGCACAGGCCGATGATGTGGTCCTTGCCGGCGGCAATGAATTTGGGTTCGGTGCCTTCCTGGGCGGCGGTGCGCAGCGATATCGGCTCGGCGGCTGCAAGTACGGGCAACAGGCAGGCCGCTGTCAACATCCACAGACTTTTGCTGTGCCACCTCACCATGTTGTTATCCCCATCGATTTTTTCCCTAGCATACACCACTGCGCTGTGGCATTCAGTGTAGGAGCGAAGGTTGCATATTTGACAGGCTAGTCTTGCTTGACGCATGATGCTGATGGCGTTTTTTGCACTTATCCTTGTTTAATTTTCGGTGTCTGAAACTTTATGAAGAAAATCTCATGCTTGGCCCTGGCGGTGATGCTGTCTGCTGTTCTTCATGCGCATGCGCAGGACAATGAGCTGGCGGCGGCCAAGGAGGCCATCAAGAAGCGTGATTATGCGACCGCAGTCAAGCTCCTGCAGCCACTGATCGAGAAGGAAGACCCGAAAGCCATGGCCGCCATGGGCCGCATGCGGCTGGCAGGGCAGGGCGTGGTCAAGGACGAGGGCGCTGCGTTGGAGCTGTTCAAAAAAGGCGCCGACCTTGGCGACCCGGAATCGATCTACCTGCTGGCCCGCCAGACCCATTTGGGCAATGGCCTGCCGCGTGACGATCAGAAGGCCGTCGCCCTGTACAAGAAGGCTGCCGATATGGCGTATCCCGACGCCCGCTTATGGTATGGCTTAAGCCTGTACCGCGGCATCGGCGGCCTGACCCAGGACAAGGCTGCTGCGGTGCCGTGGGTCCGCAGTGCAGCGGAGCAGGGCCATTCGCTGGCGCAGGCATGGCTGGGCGATTTTTACCGCGACGGCGAGGTGGTTGAGAAGGATCTCTACCAGGCGGTCAGCTGATATCGCAAGTCGGCCTTGCAGATGGACCCGAATGGCCAGCGTAGCCTGGGCGCGGCCTATGCGCGCGGCAATGGCGTCGCGCGCGACGATGCGGAAGCGCTCAAGTGGCTGCTCAGCGCAGCCTATTTGCGGGATGTTGACGCGCTGGACTGGGTCGCGGTGTTTTATGAAAATGCCCGTGGCGGCCTGGTGCAGGACCTGGTGGCGGCCGACATGTGGTACACGCTGGCCTTGGCCCGCGATTCGCGGCGCAGCTCGTCGAAAGCGGGCTTCGAGCGGGTAGCGGCCAAGCTGACGCCGGCCCAATTGGCCGAAGCGCAAAACAAGGCCAAGCAGTGGCCAGTTCCCGCCGACATCGCCAAGGCGATTATCGCGACCGATGCCTTCAAGGCTGCCGGTGCCGGAGCGGGCACGCTGCCTGCGACTGCTGGCAGCACGGTGGTCAAGGCGCCCGCTGGCGGCGCCCGTAGCGGCAGCGGCTTTGTCATTGGCGTGGGGCCGACCTATGTGGTGAGCAACTATCATGTGGTCAAAGACTGCAAGAACATCAAGATCATGCCATTTGATTTGCCGGCGGTATTGCGCGCCAAGGACGAGCGCAACGACCTCGCGCTGCTGAGTGTGGCCAACCTGCAGGCGCCGCCGTTGAAAGTGCGTGCGGGCCGCGGCGTCCGTCCCGGCGATGACCTGATCACGCTCGGCTATCCGCTGGCGGGCATACTGGCCGCAGCGGCCAGCGTCAACACCGGCACGCTCACCAGCCTGGGCGGCGTGAACAACGATACCTCCCAGTTCCAGATGTCCGTGCCTACCCAGCCCGGCAACAGCGGCGGCCCGGTACTCGATACCTATGGCCAGCTGGTCGGCGTGGTGGTGGCCCAGCTCAATGTGGTGGCGCTGGGGCAGGCAATTGGAAGCATTCCGCAGAATATTAATTTCGCCATCAATACGGCGACGCTGTCGGGTTTCCTGGAAGCGTCGAACGTCGACTTCGGCACCTCGCACGTGCAGCAGGACGCCAAGGCCAAGCATATGGAAGCAGCTGATGTGGGCAGTCTGGCGCGGCGCTCGACGGTGAAGGTGGAGTGCTCGATGTAGGCTGGTGAGGGACGAAAAAAAAGCTTCCGATTGGAAGCTTTTTTAGGAATTCGGTGGTAGGCCGTGCGGGATTCGAACCTGCGACCAACGGATTAAAAGTCCGCTGCTCTACCAGCTGAGCTAACGACCCCCGAAAGAGGCCGTATTATAGACCGATGTCCGCCAATTGCAAAGGGCTTTTTATTTGAGTCCCAGGGCGGCCGTTACTTTCAGCACTTCATCGGCGGTGGTCACGCCTTCCTGGATCTTCAATGCGCCGGCGATGCGCAGCGGCTTCATGCCGTCAGCCATGCTCTGGCGGCGCAGGGCCTGGATGTCGGTTTCCTCGCGCACTTGCGAACTGAAGGCTTCGGTCACGGTCAGCAATTCGTACAAGCCGGTGCGGCCGCGATAGCCGGTCTGGCGGCATTCGGGGCAGCCGACCGGCTGGTAGACCGTGTCCGGCTTGGGCAGCTTCCACTCGCCGGCCAGGCTGTGCCAGATATCGTCGCTCAGTTCGCCGCCTGCGATCTTGCAGTCCTCGCACAGCGTGCGCACCAGGCGCTGCGCCATGATGCCGATCAGCGTGGCTTCCAGCAGGTAGTAGGGCACGCCCAGTTCCAGCAGGCGCATGACGGCCGATGGCGCGTCGTTGGTGTGCAATGTCGACAGCACCAGGTGGCCGGTCAGCGCGGCCTGGATCGCCATCTCGGCGGTGGCCAGGTCGCGGATCTCACCGACCATGATGATGTCCGGGTCTTGCCGCATCAGCGCCCGCACGCCGTCGGCAAACGACAGCTCGATGCCGGGCTGGACTTGCATCTGGTTGAAGGCCGGCTCCACCATCTCGATCGGGTCTTCCACGGTGCAGACGTTGACCTCGGAGGTGGCCAATGCTTTGAGCGTGGTGTACAGGGTGGTGGTCTTGCCCGAACCGGTCGGGCCGGTGACCAGGATGATGCCATGCGGGCGCTGGGTCAGCTGGTCCCAGCGCTCGGCGTCGTCAAGTGGGAAGCCCAGTTCCGGCAAGGTCTTCACCACTACGTCCGGATCGAAGATACGCATCACCAGTTTTTCGCCAAAGGCGGTCGGCAGGGTGGACAGGCGCAGCTCGACTTCCTGGCCGCCGGCGGTGCGGGTCTTGATGCGGCCATCCTGCGGACGGCGCTTTTCAATCACGTCCATGCGCCCCAGCAGCTTGATGCGCGCGGTCATGGCGATCATCACCACCGCCGGCACCTGGTAGACCTGGTGCAGCACGCCGTCGATGCGGAAGCGGATGGCCGCCATGTCGCGCTTGGGTTCGAGGTGAATGTCGGACGCGCGCTGTTCAAATGCGTACTGCCACAGCCAGTCGACGATGTTGATGACGTGCTGGTCGTTGGCGTCGACTTGTTTGTTGCTCTTGCCGAGTTCGACCAGCTGCTCGAAGTTGTTGCGCAGCGCCAAGTCATTGCCGCTGGACTTGTTGGCCTTTTTGATCGACTTGGCCAAGCTGAAGAACTGCGTGATGTATTGCGCGATATCGAGCGGATTGGCGATCACGCAGCGCACCGTGCGGCGCGAAATCTTGGCGATCTCGGCTTCCCACTCGTGGTTGTTGGGATCGGCGGTGGCGACCACCAGCGTGTCGGCGGTCAGCTCCACCGGCAGAATGTTGAAGCGGGCTGCGTAGCTGGCCGACATCACGTCGGCCACCTTGGTGAAATCAATCTTCAGCGGATCGATGCGGATGAAGGGCAGGCCGACACGCTGCGCCAGCCATTCGCACAGCGCATCGAGCGTCAGCAGCTTGTGCGGTGGGCGTGCCGACAGCAGCTTGGCGTGCGCCACCGCGCAGAGCGGATGCATATAGCCACTGGTGTTCTTCAGGATGCCCTGGCTTTGCGCGTACAGTTCCTTGACCTCGGCTTTGCGTATCATGCCGTCGGCCAGCAGCCACGTGTAAATCTGTTGCAGATCGAGCGCTGAACCCATTGATGCGGCTACCTTTCCAGTTATTTTGCCGTGATGCCCTTGACCCAGGATTTGGCCGGCAGCTTGGTGTCGGCGACGATCTGCGCAGCCCGTGCGGCCAGCGCGGCGGCATCGATGTCGCGGGCGCGCTTGAAGGCAATCGCGACCACGTTACCATCATGTACTTGCGGCAGGCAAATTACCTGTGCAAAGGCGAACTTGATGGCCTTGATGTTGCGGGCATAACTTGGGTGGTCGCCGAACAGGTTGACGGTCATCACGCCGTCGTCGCTGAGGCAGGCGTTGCACGAGGTGTAGAACTCCGGCGTGTCGAGCACCGGGCCGCGCGCGGTGGCGTCGTACAGGTCGACTTGCAGCACATCCAGCGTGTTGAAGTTGGCCTTGTCGTTGACGAAGTCCAGCGCATCCTGCTCCAGCACCTGCAGGCGTTGATCGTTGGGTGGCAGCTTGAACATCGATTCGCAGATGGTGATCACCGACGGATTCAGTTCGACGGCGGTCACCTGGGCCTGCGGGAAGGTGCTGTAGCAGAACTTGGTCAGCGTTGCCGTACCCAGGCCCAGCTGGGCGATGCGCTGCGGCTGCTCCAGCCACAGCATCCATGCCATCATCTGCTGTGCGTACTCCAGCTCCGGCCAGTTGGGTTTGCGGATGCGCATCGCGCCCTGCACCCATTCCGTCCCAAAATGCAGATAGCGCACGCCATCGAGCTCCGACAAGGTCACCGGCGCATATTTCGGCTTGCGCACCTTGGCCGGCGCGGGCGCCGAGGCCGGGCGCGAGGATTCTACTTTTTCGATGGATTTGCGTTTAATTAACATTGGGGAATGGATGCGGAAGGTGAACCGGCATTATCTGAAAACAACAATGCCGGCGCAAGGCCGGCATTGCAAGGGAGCTGCGTCAGATCAACGCTGCATCGGTTCCACTGCCACGCGCAGGCGGATGCGCTCGCCCGGGTCGTAGGACATATTGCTGGTGTAGTTGCGGCCACGGTATTCGTAGGTCACTTCGTAACCGGTGTTGCGCGATTCCCAGTGGTCGACGGTGCGGCACTGTTTCACGGCTTGTTCCTGCACGCCGCCCTGGTTCGGGGTGTTGGCGTTGTCCACGCGGTCACCCACCAGCGCGCCGGCGATGGCGCCCGCTGCGGTGGCGACCGAGCGGCCGGAGCCGCCGCCTACCTGGTTACCGGCCAGGCCGCCGACCAGGCCACCCAGGATGGCGCCGCCAACGCCGCGCTCAGGTGCAGGCTGCTGGACTTGGACGTACTCGGTACGGCATTCCTGGCGTGGACGGTTGATTTGCTCCACTTGCGGGGTGACGCGCACCACGCGGCCGTAATCTTCAAAATCGGCAGCTTGGGCAAACGGCAGGGCGCTCAGGCACAGGGCAGATGCGATCAATTTGGCTTGCAAGTTCATGTGATACCTCGTATTGGTTCAGGATGTCTATCAGGGGAAATCTGATATTGCATGATTCCTATGGTAATCCCCTAGCGATTCCTCGACTAGTGGCTGACTGGTATCTGTGGCAACAAATTGTAACAGCGGGCTATAAGGGAGGCGCGCTGAATTGTGCTGATTTCACCCCTAAAACCTTCAAAAATCTTCTGTTTTTAACAAATATTGCGTTAGACATCACATACGTGTTGATCTAGGAGGAACAACACGTTACCCTAATATGGGTATGGGATTGAATGGCTGGCGCCGACCTGCTGGCCATATTTAGTGGACAGGTGCTCAAATTATTTACTCTTTAATACACAAGTTAGGCACTCCCGACAGTAAAGTGGACACTCCGTACATACCAGGTCAAATTGAGGGGAACATGAGCTTGCTGATGAGCGTGCCGCCCAACCTCGTGCAATCGATTCGTGCCTTCCGCATCAACGAATTGCAAGAGGAAGCGGCCCGGCTGGGCCACCACTTTCTGTATGCGCACCCGATTACTGGTGCCACCAAGCAGCAAGTACTGGGCCTGATTTCGGAAGCATTCCAGTTTCCCAAGGGAGTAGGCAAAAATTTCGACGGGCTGCGTGAAACGCTGACGGAGACCATGTCCAAGGCCGGTGAGCAAACCGGTTTCCTGATCGTGCTGGATCAGTTGCCGAATACCCAAAAATTTGACAAGGAAGCAAGGGAAACCGTGCTGGACGTCTTCCGCGACGCTGCCGATTACTGGGCCGACAAAAAAGTGCCATTCCGGGTGTTTTACTCCTTCGAGTAAGCCCGTTTCCCCGCCGCGCCCGCGCTGCAGCGGGCTTCCCACGGTCGGCTAATCCCTGCTGCATTGCAACAATTCTTGCCTTTTGAGTGGCCCTGCGCCTGTGGACAAGGTACAATGCCGGGTTATGAAAAACATCGTCCTCCTTATTTCTGGTCGCGGCAGCAACATGGAAGCCATCGTGCGCGCACACCAGGCGGAGCGCTGGCCGGCCCGCATTGCGGCCGTGATCAGCAACCGCGCGGATGCGCCCGGGCTGGCATTTGCCGCCGAGCACGGGATTGCCACCGCCGTGGTCGCCAATAAGGATTACGCCAGCCGCGCCGAGTTCGACGCCGCCCTGCAAACTGTGATCGACGGCTTCCAGCCCGATCTGGTGGTGTTGGCCGGTTTCATGCGCATCCTGACCGAGCCGTTCGTCACGCACTATGCGGGCCGCATGCTCAATATTCATCCGTCGCTGCTGCCGCTGTTCCCGGGCCTGGCGACGCACGCGCAGGCGCTGGCCGCCGGCGTGCAGGAACATGGCGCCACGGTGCATTTCGTAACGGCCGAACTCGATCACGGGCCGATGGTGCTGCAGGCGTCCGTGCCTGTGCTGCCGGATGATACGGTCGAAACCCTGTCGGCCCGCGTGCTGGAACAGGAACATGTCATTTATCCACGCGCGGTGCGCTGGTTTGTAGAAGACAGGTTGTCACTAGCGCAGGGCGCGGTCCAAGTGGACCACAGTAAGTAAAAATCTAACCAAGGAATTCCATGAGATTGCCTCCAGCGATACTCGCCAACGCCGAAGAAGTGTTGCGCGAGATTTTGCGCTTTGCCGCGCCAGCCGACACCACCCTGTCGCGCTATTTCAAAGATCACCCACGCCTGGGCGGCCGCGAGCGCGGCGCCATTGCCGAGTCCGTGTACAACGTGCTGCGCAATAAAAACTTCTACACCGATTTCTCCGAAGCGGGCGGCGGCGCCACCATGCGTCGCTTGACCTTGCTGGGCATGGCCGATGCGGTCGGCCTGGAAGCGCTGGGCGGCGTGAGCGAAGAGGAAGCTGAGTGGGTGACCCGCATCATGGGCATCGACCGTGCGCTGATGCACAAGTCGAGCCGCTCGAACATGCCGAAATGGCTGTTCGAGAAGCTGGTTGAGCAAATGGGCGAAGAAGAAACGCTGGCGCTGGCCGACGCCATGAACCAGCCAGCACCGCTGGACCTGCGCGTGAATACGCTGAAAGCCAACCGCGAAGAAGTTATCGCCAAGCTGGCCGAAGCGCCGATTCGCGCGACGCCGACGCCGTTTGCGCCGCAAGGCTTGCGCGTGCTGCAAAAGCCGCAGTTGCAAAACCTGCCGCTGTTCAAGGACGGCCATATCGAAGTGCAGGACGAGGGCAGCCAGATCCTGTCGGCCATCGTCGCGCCGAAGCGCGGTGAAATGGTGGTGGACTTCTGCGCTGGCGCTGGCGGCAAGACGCTGTCGCTGGGTGCGATCATGCGCAACACCGGCCGCTTGTACGCGTTTGACGTGTCCGAAAAGCGTCTGGCCAAGCTGAAGCCGCGCATGGCGCGCAGTGGCCTGTCGAATGTGCATCCGGTGGTGATCGCGCACGAGCGCGATGCCAAGATCAAGCGCCTGGCCGGCAAGATCGACCGCGTGCTGGTCGATGCGCCATGCTCGGGCCTGGGTACCCTGCGCCGTAACCCGGACGTGAAATGGCGTCAGAAGCCGGAAGCCATCGGCGAAATGCAAATCAAGCAAGCGGCGATTCTGGCCGGCGCCGCGCGCCTGGTCAAAGGCGGCGGCCGCCTGGTCTACGCCACCTGCTCGGTGCTGGATGATGAGAACGAATTCATCGCCAAGCAATTCCTGGAAGGCCACCCGGACTTCGAACTGGTCCCGATGAGCAAGGCGCTGGCCGAGCAAAAGATCGAACTGGACATGGGCGACTATCTGAAGCTGCTGCCACACAAGCACCAGACCGACGGCTTCTTCGCTGCCGTGTTCGAGCGCAAGCAGATGCCGAAAAAGGCCAAGGAAGCTGAAGAAGTAGAAGCAGCAGACGACGAGTAATTCAACAGGCCGGGGACTCCCCGGCCTTTTTTGTTAAAGTACATACCTCAACCATTTTTACGCTTATACGATGCCGCAACAACAGCCCCTGCTCAACCTGATCGATGACCTCACCGGCGACCTGAACGACCCCAGCCTGCTGTGGCAGCTGGCCGCCATTATCGTATCGGTGCTGATCGGCTTCGGGCTGGCGCGGCTGCTGAAGAAGCGCTACGGCCGGCAGGAGGCGCACACGCACTCGGGCGTGCTGGGCTTTGGCGTCGAGAGCTTTGGGCGGGTGATGGCGCCGCTGGCGGTGATCAGCCTGCTGGCCTTGTCGCGCGTGATCCTGGCCAAGTTTCACTACACGCACGTCAACTGGATCAAGATCGCGATGCCGATCTTCGGTTCGCTGGCGGTGATCCGCTTCACCTTCTATTTGGTGCGCCGCGTGTTCGCGCGCAATGGCCGCACCATCAGCGCCACCATGCTGGCGTTCGAGAAAACCTTCCAGCTGCTGGTGTGGCTGGCCTTCGTGCTGTACATCACCGGCCTGTGGGTGGACGTGTTCGCCTTCATGGATGGCACGGTACTGCCGATTGGTAAATACAAGGTCACCATCGCCGATATCCTGCAAGCGACCGCCTCGGTGATCGTGCTGCTGATGCTGGCGCTGTGGGCCGGCGCGGCGCTGGAAGAGTGGCTGATGAAAGTGCAGGGCATGCACACCAACCTGCGGGTGGTGGTGTCGCGCACCGCGCGCGCGCTGCTGATCCTTGTGGCTGTGCTGATGAGTTTGTCGCTGGTGGGGATCGACCTGACGGTGCTGTCGGTGTTTGGTGGCGCGCTGGGTGTGGGCCTGGGGCTGGGCTTGCAAAAGATCGCCAGCAACTACGTGTCCGGTTTTGTGATTTTGCTGGACCGCTCGCTGACCATCGGCGACATGATCACGGTCGATAAATACAGCGGCCGCGTCACGCAAATCAACACCCGCTACACAGTGCTGCAGGGCCTGGACGGCATGGAGTCCATCGTGCCGAATGAAATGCTGGTGTCGGGCGCGGTGCAGAATTCCTCGCTGACCAATAGCAACGTCAACATCTCAACCAAAGTGTCAGTGGCCTACGATACCGATGTCGACATGGTGATTCAGTTGCTGACGGATGCTGCGCTGTCGGTCGAGCGCGTGTTGAAGGACAAGCCGCCATCGGTCAACCTGACTACCTTTGGCGCAGACGGCCTCGACCTGACCGTCAATTTCTGGATCCGCGATCCGGAGAATGGCCGCGGCGGCGTGACCTCGGATGTCAACCGTGCGATCTGGCGCGCGCTTAAGGAGCACAATATCTCTGTGCCATTCCCGCAACGGGAAATGCGCATCCTCGGTCCGGTGCCCGCGCCCCTCGCGGGACAAGAAAGCACGATCGTGCCTAAGGAATAGTCAGTGATTCAGGGAAAATCGTCGTACAATACTGTCCAAAAGTAAGAACGGCGGGCGACGTACGCCTGTTAAAAACACAATCTTGGTTGGAGTAGTAATGAGTTTATACGCAGTATTGGATTTCCTGTCGAACGGTATTACCCGTTTCAGCGCTTGGGAAGTGTTCTTCTACACGATGGCGGTGACCCATATCACCATCGCCAGTGTGACGATTTACCTGCACCGTTGCCAGGCGCACCGCGCGCTGGACCTGCATCCTATCGTCAGCCATTTCTTCCGCTTCTGGCTGTGGTTGACCACCGGCCAGGTGACCAAGGAGTGGGCATCGATCCACCGCAAGCATCACGCCAAATGCGATACCGAGGAAGATCCGCACAGCCCGGTCACCCGCGGCATCAAGCAAGTGTTCTGGGAAGGCGCCGAGCTGTATCGCGCTGAATCCAAGAACAAGGAAACGATGGAAAAGTACGGTCACGGCACGCCGGATGACTGGATGGAGCGTAACGTCTACACCCGCCATAGCGCGCTGGGCGTGTCGTCGCTGCTGGTGATCAATTTCGCGCTGTTTGGCGTGATCGGCGTTACCGTGTGGGCGGTGCAAATGATCTGGATCCCGATCACGGCGGCCGGCATCATCAACGGCATCGGCCACTACTGGGGCTACCGCAACTACGACTGCTCGGACGCAGCGACCAACATTATCCCGTTCGGCCTGCTGATCGGCGGCGAAGAGCTGCACAACAACCATCACACGTTTGCGACCTCGGCCAAGCTGTCGTCGAAATGGTATGAGTTCGATATCGGCTGGGGCTACATCCGCGCGCTGGAAATGGTCGGCCTGGCCAAGGTTAAGAAACGCGCACCGGAGCCGAAGTTCGCCAAGGATAAGCTGGAAGCCGACTTCGATACCCTGCAATCGGTGATCGCCAACCGCTACGACGTGATGGCCAAGTACGCCAAATCGGTCAAGCGTGCATGGAAAGAAGAGCTGGAACACCTGAAGCACAAGGCCGAGCTGGAATCGCGCTTCCTGAAATCTTCGCGCAAGCTGCTGCAGCGCGAGCCGGGCAAGCTGGAAGCGCCGCAACAGCAGCAGCTGTCGGAACTGTTCCAGCACAGCAAAGCGCTGGAAACCATGCACAATATGCGCGTGGAACTGGGCGTGATCTGGGAGCGTTCGCACTTCACCCGCGACCAGTTGCTGCACAAGCTGCAAGACTGGTGCAACCGCGCGGAAGCGTCGGGCATCCAGTCCCTGCAAGAATTCTCGCTGCGACTGCGTAGCTACGCGTAAAAATCGAATTTCTCCAAAGTCCCGCTTCGGCGGGATTTTTTTGGTTGCTCGTCAGCGAAACTTCAACTATTATAACTTTTGGTAATATCAATTTTGTTTTTGTCATATCGGCGTAATAAAGCCTGCGTAAGCTGCGGGCTCTTCACCACCATACATTGGACAAAAATGAAATTGGGATTGAACTTCAAATGGGCAGCCGTCGCCAGCCTTGCGGCGCTGTCGACCGTGCTGGCTGCTTGCGGCAGCAGCGACAAGGTTGATACCGGTGCGCAGCGTGTCAAGCACGTATTTGTCATCACGCTGGAAAACAAGGACTACAACGACTCCTTCGTCAACAGCACCCAGAATCCTTACCTGCAAAAGACCCTGCCTGGCATGGGCGCGCTGCTGACCCAGTACTACGGTACCGGCCACGCCAGCCTGACCAACTACATCGCCATGATCAGCGGCCAGCCAGTGACGCCATCGAGCGCGGCCGACTGCACCACCTATACCGATTTCGTCCAGACCGGCACCAGCGCCGAAGGCCTGCCTGTGGGCGATGGCTGCGTTTATCCTGCCGCCGTCAAGACCCTGCCGGACCAGCTGAAAACTTCCGGCCTGACCTGGCGCGGCTACATGGAAGACATGGGCAATGACCCAACCCGTGAAAGCGCCACTTGCGGCCACCCAACCATCGGCACCACCGACCAGACCAACCACCAGCTGGCGCCGAGCGCTGCGGTGCCGAAGGGCGACCAGTACGCTGCCCGTCACAATCCATTCGTGTACTTCCACTCGATTATCGATTCGCCGGATTGCAAGACCAATGTGGTCGCGCTGGACAAGCTGGAAGGCGACTTGGCCAAGGTGGATAGCACGCCGAACTTCGTGTTCATTACGCCGAACGTCTGCAACGACGGCCACGACGGCGACGGCACCGGCGCAGCGGGCAAGGGCTGTATCAACGGCCAGCCTGGCGGACTGAAGACTGCTGACGAATTCCTGAAAGTCTGGGTGCCGAAGATCCTGGCATCGGAAGCCTACAAGAAGGATGGCCTGCTGATCATCAACTTCGACGAAGGCGGCGCCACCGCAGGTCAGACCGTGACTGTGGATTCGTCCGGCAAGCAGCATATCGTGGTCAGCTACAATTCCGCCGAAGCGTGCTGCAACCAGCAGGGCGGCCCGAACGTCAAATATCCGCTGACGCTGACTTTCCCGGTCTCGGCCACCATGCAATATGACCTGAGCTTCCCGGCTGCGGGCGGCGGCCGTACCGGTGCTGTGCTGATCTCACCATTTATCAAACCGGGCACGGTCAGCAATACCGCATACAACCACTACTCACTGCTGAAGAGCATCGAGCAAATCTTCAAGATCAAGGAATACCTGGGCTACGCGAACCAATCGGGCCTGGCAGCATTTGGTGATGACATTTTCACGAACTGATGTAGTTGCCGCGCTGGGTGCGGCATTTCTCATGGTTGGCTGTAACCGCGCGCCCGCTCCGGCGCCGGTTGCTGCCGATAACCGTGTTGCGATGGCGGCCCTGGGCCGCCAGATGTTCTCTGACGCGTCGCTGTCGGCATCGGGCCGCCAGTCCTGCGCTACCTGCCACAGCCCAGCCCATGCCTACGGTCCACCGGACGGTCAGCCGGTGCAGCCGGGCGGCGAGGGCATGGACAAGCACGGCTTTCGCTCTGTGCCGTCGCTACGCTACGTGCTGCCGCGCACGCCGCGCTGGTTCAAGGAGCACCAGCGCGATCCGATCGAACGCGAGATCGAGGCCGACTCGGTGCCGACCGGCGGCTTTACCCGTGACGGCCGTTTCGACACGCTGCACGAGCAGGCCCGCGGACCACTGTTTGATCAGGCTGAAATGGCCAACCGCGACGATGCCTCGCTAGCTGCCAAGCTGCGCAAGGCATCGTATGCTGAAGAGTTCTCGCGCCTGTTCGGCGCCGCTGCGCTGGCCGACGACAAGCAGGCCGTGGATGGCTTGACGATGGCGCTGGAGCGCTTTCAGCTGGACGATCCAAGTTTCGCGCCGTACACCAGTAAATTCGACCAGGTGCTGAAAGGGCAGGCGCAACTGAGCCAGCAAGAGCAGCGCGGACTGCAACTGTTTGCCGATCCATCCAAGGGCAACTGCGTCTCCTGCCACATCGCGTCGCCCGGCGCGAATGGTGCGGCGCCACTGTTCACTGATTATTCGTTCGCCATCCTCGGTGTGCCGCGTAACCGCAAGCTGGCGGTCAATGCTGATCCTGCGTTCTTCGACGTCGGCCTATGCGGTCCGGCCCGCAAGACGCCGGCCGCGCTGGACCAGAAGTACTGCGGTGGTTTCAAGACGCCTAGCTTGCGCAATGTAGCAACCCGCCGCGTGTTTATGCATAACGGTGTGTTCGACAACCTGGCCGACGCGGTGCGCTTCTACGCCGACCGTGACCTCAAGCCGAAGCGCTGGTATCCACACGGCCGTTACGACGATTTGCCGCCAGCCTGGCGCAACAACGTCGACCGCCTGACCGCGCCATTGAACCGCAAGCCTGGTGAGCAACCAGCGCTGGACGAAGCGGAAGTGCAGGACATCGTCGCCTTCCTGCGCACCTTGACCGATGCCGATGCGCAAACCGCAGCACCATAAAAAAAAGCCACTCAATGAGTGGCTTTTTTTCAGAGAAGCGAAGATCGAATTACTTGATCTTGGTTTCTTTGTAGATCACGTGCTTGCGAGCTTTAGGATCAAACTTGGTGATCTCCATTTTCGCAGGCATGGTGCGCTTGTTTTTGGTCGTGGTGTAGAAGTGACCAGTACCAGCGGTCGATTCCAGCTTGATTTTGTCGCGGCCAGTTTTTGCCATGATAGCTCCCTATTTAGACTTTTTCGCCACGGGCGCGCATATCGGCCAGAACGGCATCGATGCCGACCTTGTCGATTACACGCAGACCAGCGTTGGACAGACGCAGGGAGACCCAGCGGTTTTCAGATTCAACAAAAATACGACGGTTCTGCAGGTTAGGCAGGAAACGACGTTTGGTTTTGTTGTTTGCGTGGGAAACATTGTTGCCGACCATCGGCTTCTTCCCAGTTACTTGGCAAACACGTGCCATAACGCACTCCTTAAAAGACATTCCAAAATTGGAAAAACAAGAGTATATCCAAAAAAATCAGCTTTTTCAATCACTTACGAAAAACAATTGTGTCTAGATAGTGTGAAAATATTTAACAATTATGAATTCACTCGTAAACCCTTGAGCGCATAGGGGTAAACCTACAGTTGTCCATGCTCGGCAAAGGAGTGGATTTGATGCCCTGCGACCACAAAGTGGTCGAGGACGCGGATATCGACCAGTGCTAAGGCCTGCATCAGGGCCCTGGTCAGCACAAGATCCGACTCGCTTGGTTCGGGCGTGCCGGAAGGGTGATTGTGGGCCAGCATCACGCTGGCGGCGTTGCGCGCCAGTGCTTCCTTCACTACTTCGCGCGGGTAGACCGAGGTGTGGGTCAGCGTGCCGCGAAACATTTCCTTCGCGTCAATCAGGCGGTTTTTGACGTCGAGGAACAGCACGTGGAAGGATTCGAAGGGCTTGCCGGCAAAGGTGGTGCGCAGGTATTCCTTCACCGCACGGGGCGAGCTGAGCATGGAGCCGGCTTGCAGTTCTTCCAGGATGGCGCGCCGCGCCAGTTCCATCACCGCTTGCAGCTGGGTGAACTTGGCCGGTCCCAGGCCTTTGACTTCGGCGAATTCCGGCAGGCTGGCGGCAAACAGTTTTTGCAGGGAGCCGAAGTGACGCACCATTTCTTGTCCGAGTTGGACGGCGTCCTTGCCGCTGACGCCGGTGCGCAGGAAGATCGCCAGCAGTTCGGCGTCAGACAGCGCTTGCGCGCCTTCACGCATCAGCCGCTCGCGCGGGCGTTTTTCTTCTGGCCAGTTCAGGATGGGCATGGTGGTTTCTCCGTAATCGCCATTTACTTTGCATGAGTTTTGAGCGGGGAAGGCGATGCGGATCAAAGGTGGCTTACAATATGGCCTTTGTTAGTTCATCTAAGCTTAAGTCATGTCTACCGAGCAACCTGTCGTCACCGCATCGTCGTACCTCACTCTGAACTATCGCCTGGCCTCGCTGGACGGCGCCGATATCGTCACCACCTTTGCCACCACGCCCGCCACGCTGCTGATGGGCCAGGGCCAGTTGGCGCCGGTGCTGGAAGAATTGCTGATCGGCCTGCCAGAAGGCACGCACAAGACTTTCGAGCTGGAGCCAGGTGTCGGCTTCGGTCCGCGCAACCCTGAGCTGATCCGCGAAGTCAGCCGCGCCACGCTGGACGCCAACTCGGCGCCGGACGCCGACTACAAGATCGGCGACCTGGTTGATTTCGCCGCACCGGGCGGCGGCCGCTTTGCCGGCATCTTGCGCGAGTTGGGCGCTGAAACCTGCGTATTCGACTTCAACCATCCGCTGGCCGGCCAGCCGCTGAAGTTTGAAGTGCAACTGATCTCGGTCCTGTGAGGATGGCATGAGCGATAAAGAACTCCTGTTGGCCCAGCCGCGCGGCTTCTGCGCCGGCGTTGACCGTGCGATCGAAATCGTCGAGCGCGCCTTGCAGCAGTTTGGCGCGCCGATTTATGTGCGTCACGAAATCGTCCACAACGCCTATGTGGTGGCCGACTTGCGCGCCAAGGGCGCCATCTTTATCGAAGAATTGAGCGAAGTGCCGGCCGGCCAGACGCTGGTGTTCTCGGCCCACGGCGTGTCCCAAGCGGTGCGCGCGGAAGCCAATGAACGCGGCTTCAGCATCTTTGATGCGACTTGCCCGCTGGTCACCAAGGTGCACGTGGAAGTGGCCAAGATGCGCAAGCAGGGCTGCGAAATCATCATGATCGGTCACGACGGCCACCCGGAAGTCGAAGGCACGATGGGTCAGACCGACGAGGGCATGTACCTAGTGGAAACCGTAGCCGACGTGGAAAAGCTGGAAGTAACCAAGCCAGGACAACTGGCCTACGTGTCCCAGACCACGCTGTCGGTGGACGACACCGCCGACATCATCGACGCGCTGAAACGCAAGTTCCCCGCCATTATCGAGCCGAAAAAGGGTGATATCTGCTATGCCACCACCAACCGCCAGGAAGCTGTGAAGTTCATGGCGCCGCAAGTGGAAGTGGTGATCGTGGTCGGCAGCCCGAACAGCTCCAACTCCAACCGCCTGCGTGAAGTAGCGGAAAAGAAGGGCACGCCAGCCTACATGGTCGACAACGCCACCCAGATCGATCCAGCCTGGCTGGACGGCAAGCTGCGCGTGGGCGTGACTGCGGGCGCGTCGGCGCCGGAAGTATTGGTGCAAGCCGTGATCGACCGCCTGAAGGAACTGGGCGTGCGCAGCGTGCGTCCGCTGGAAGGCGTGGAGGAAAATGTCACCTTCCCACTGCCGAAAGGTCTGGACGGTGTACCAAAAGCTGCACCAGTCGAGGGCACAATCTAACTATTGTTTGGACGGCACGGAATATAATTCAGTGCCGTTGGTATTATTCCACGATTAGTTTTTCGGAATGTTCGTTATTATTTGCTTCGCTCTAAACGGGTGATGAGATAGCGCTCAGGCATAAAACTTGCATCGTGGGCGTGTAGTCAACGGCGGCACTACGGGGACACCCGGGTGCCGTTTTTGTTACATGGTCGCAATAACAATAGTAAAGGCAAAAATGGATACTTTTATCCAACAAATCATTAACGGGCTAGTGCTGGGCAGCATGTATGCACTGGTCGCGCTGGGCTACACCATGGTGTACGGCGTGCTGAACCTGATCAACTTCGCCCACGGCGACGTGCTGATGATCGGTGCGATGACCGGCCTCACCATCCTCAACATCCTCAACCAGCACTTCCCGGACTTGCCTGGCTATATCAAGCTGGCCATCGCCATCGGCGGTGCGATTCCGGTCTGCATGATCGTCAACATCATCATCGAGCGCGTGGCTTACCGCAGCCTGCGCAATGCGCCGCGTCTGGCGCCGCTGATCACCGCGATCGGCGTGTCGACCTTGCTAAACACCTTTGCCATGATGATCTGGGGCCGCAACCCGCTGCCGTTCCCGCAGCTGCTGCCGGCTGATCCGATCGCCATTGGCGGCGCGTTGATTTCGCCTACTCAAATTCTGCTGCTGGCGCTGGCGCTGATTTCGATGGCCGGGCTGGTGCTGCTGGTCGAGAAAACCCGCATGGGCCGCGCCATGCGCGCCACGGCGGAAAACCCGCGCGTGGCCGGGCTGATGGGCGTGGATTCGAACAAGGTCATCATCGCTACCTTCGCGTTGGGCGCGGCTCTGGCGGCGGTGGCTGGTGTGATGTGGGGCGCGAATTACGCCTCGATCCAGTTCTCGATGGGCTTCCTGCCGGGCCTGAAAGCTTTCTGCGCAGCGGTGCTGGGCGGTATCGGCAACATTTACGGCGCCATGCTGGGCGGTATTGTGCTGGGCATTATTGAAAGCCTGGGCGCTGGCTACATCGGCGACCTGACCGGCGGCTTCCTCGGCAGCCACTACCAAGACATCTTCGCGTTCGTCGTGCTGATCCTGGTGCTGACGGTGCGTCCGTCCGGCATCATGGGCGAGCGCGTGGCGGACCGCGCGTAAGGAGGGCGGAACATGGGCATTATGAATTTCGATACCAGCCGCAATCCGCGCAAAGCTTATGCGAGCATGGCCGTGCTGGTCGTCTTGCTGGTGGCTTTCCCGTTCTTTGCGCAGAACTATGGTAACTCGTGGGTGCGCATTGCCGATATGGCGCTGCTGTACATCATGCTGGCGCTGGGCCTGAACATCGTGGTCGGTTTTGCTGGCCTGCTGGACCTCGGCTACATCGCGTTCTATGCAGTGGGCGCTTACCTTGCCGGCCTGCTGTCCTCGCCGCAATTTGCCACCTTGCTGGAATCGGTGATCAGCCAGTATCCGGCGCTTGGTGATACGCTGGTGGCCATCCTCGGTCCTGAGATTCAGCAAAACGGCATCCACCTGTCGGTGTGGCTGATTGTGCCGCTGGCGGCGGCGCTGGCAGCCTTCTTCGGTGCACTGCTGGGCGCGCCGACGCTGAAACTGCGTGGTGACTACCTGGCTATCGTGACCTTGGGCTTCGGCGAGATCATCCGTATCTTCATGAATAACCTGAACGAGCCGATCAACTTCACCAATGGTCCGCAGGGCATTAACCTGATCGACCCGATCAAGGTGTTCGGCGTCAACCTGGCCGGCGAGGCTGGTTCGCGCGCTACCGTGTTTATCGGCGGCTACGGTATGCCGTCGGTGAATGCCTATTACTTCCTGTTCCTGCTCTTGTGCGTGGCGGTGGTGTTTATCACCTCGCGCCTGCAGCATTCGCGCCTGGGCCGCGCCTGGGTGGCGATTCGCGAAGATGAGATTGCCGCCAAGGCAATGGGCATCAACACCCGTAACGTCAAACTGCTGGCGTTCTCGATGGGCGCCTCGTTCGGCGGCGTCGCTGGCGCCATGTTCGGTTCGTTCCAGGGCTTTGTGTCGCCGGAATCGTTCTCTCTGACCGAATCGATTGCCGTGCTGGCGATGGTGGTGCTGGGCGGTATCGGCCACATTCCTGGCGTGATCATGGGCGGCGCGCTGCTGGCAGCCTTGCCGGAAGTGCTGCGCCACGTGGTGGAGCCGCTGCAAGAAAAACTGTTCGGCCACGTGCTGATCGAGGCAGAAGTGCTGCGCCAGCTGCTGTACGGCCTGGCCATGGTGCTGATCATGCTGAATCGACCGGCCGGCCTGTGGCCTGCGCCCAAGCACGAAGATCGCCCGGATGGCGACTCCGACACCAAGAATCAATCGTCCGGCGTGATGGCGGCGTGAGGAAGAGAGCGAAATGACTGAGCAAGTAATTCTCCACATCGCCGGCGTCAACAAGCGCTTTGGCGGTTTGCAGGCGCTGACCGATGTTGGCATCAAGATCATGCAAGGCCAGATTTATGGCCTGATCGGCCCAAATGGCGCCGGTAAGACGACGTTCTTCAATGTGATTACCGGCCTCTACCAGCCAGACACCGGCACTTTCGAGCTGGCTGGCAAGCCGTATTCGCCATCCGCGCCGCATGAGGTGGCCAAGGCGGGCATCGCCCGTACTTTCCAGAACATTCGCCTGTTCGGCGAGATGACGGCGCTGGAAAACGTCATGGTGGGCCGCCACGTGCGATCCAAACAGGGCGTGTTTGGCGCGATTTTCCGCCACAAGGCTGCGCGTGAAGAGGAAGCGGATATTCACCGCCGCGCGCAGGAGTTGCTGGATTTCGTCGGCATCGGCCAGTTTGCCAAGCGCACCGCCAAATTCCTGTCCTACGGCGACCAGCGCCGCCTGGAAATCGCCCGCGCGCTGGCGACCGATCCGCAGCTGCTGGCGCTGGACGAGCCTGCCGCTGGCATGAACGCCACCGAGAAATTGGCACTGCGCGAACTCTTGATCAAGATCAAAGAGCAGGGCAAGACGGTGTTGTTAATTGAGCACGATGTCAAGATGATGATGAGCTTGTGCGACCGCCTGATGGTGCTGGAATACGGCAAACCCATCGCAGAAGGCCTGCCGGCAGAAATACAAAGTAATCAGGCGGTGATTGACGCCTACCTCGGAGGATCGCACTAATGAGCGACAACGTTCTTAAAGTATCGGGACTGAAAGTTGCATATGGCGGCATTAAAGCCGTCAAGGGTATCGATCTCGAAGTAAATAAAGGCGAATTAATCGCCCTGATTGGCGCCAATGGCGCCGGTAAAACCACCACTTTAAAAGCCATTACCGGCACTCTGCCTCCGTGCAAAGTCGAAGGCACAATTAGTTACCAGGGGGAAGCTTTAAAAGGCACCAAATCTTTCCATTTAGTTGAAAAGAAACTGGCGATGGTTCCGGAAGGCCGTGGTGTATTTACCCGCATGACGATACACGAGAATCTGATGATGGGTGCATATACTCGCAATGATAAAGCCGGTATTGAATCTGATATTGCCAAATGGTTTGATGTATTCCCACGTTTAAAAGAACGTGCGCAGCAATTGGCCGGTACTTTATCCGGTGGTGAGCAGCAAATGCTGGCAATGGCGCGCGCGTTAATGTCGCATCCAAAACTGCTGTTATTGGATGAGCCATCGATGGGTTTATCGCCGATTATGGTGGAAAAGATTTTCGAGGTAATCCGCAACGTCTCGAAAGAGGGCATTACCATTCTGCTGGTGGAACAGAATGCGAAACTTGCGCTGCAAGCAGCCCACCGCGGTTACGTCATGGACTCCGGTAACATCACCATGACAGGCAATGCCAAGGATATGCTGGACGATCCTCGCGTCAAAGCTGCCTACCTGGGCGAGTAATCCCGCCTCTCCTATGAAAAAGCCGCCTTGCGCGGCTTTTTTATTGCCTTCATCATGCTAAAAATTAGCATGTACACACTGTTTTCTGGCATGCAATGGTCGAAAAAAAAGCCCCGGGATTAACCGAGGCTTTTAAGGACACCCGTTTGTTGCGGAAACCACGGATGCCGAGGAGACCTAAAACGGGATACCGGCACCCTACCGCGCCGGCTTCCTTGAATTACTTCTTGGCTGGGGCAGCTTTTGCGGCAGCAGCGGTGAATTGGCCAACTGCGGCATTCAGGTTGGTTTCCAGCGATTCAACAGCCTGTTTAGCCGTTTTGGTGAATTGCTCGTAACCAGCGTTGGCATTGCCGATAGCCGATTTAAACAGGGCTACTGCATTTTCCGAACCGGCTGGAGCGTTTTTGCTGACTTCTTCAACCAGCGAAATAACTTTGCGGTTGGTTTCAGCGATTTGGGTTTCAGCGGCTTTGCTGAATTCAGCGCCAGTGCTCGAAGCGATGGTTGCCAGGTGGCGGCCATAAGCGATGGTTTTTTCAGCGCTTGGTTGAGCCTGGGCAGTTGCCAGCGAGAAGAATTCTTGTGGATCTTTAGCAGCCAGCAATTGCTTGGTGGCAGCCGACGATTCTTCCAGCGATGCTTTGGCAGCGGTCAGGTTCAGGTCGACGAATTTCTCCACGCCTTCGAATGCTTTATTGGTCAGGGCCGAGAAAATAGCGAATTGGGCTTCAAAGTTAGCTTTGGTCGCATTCGAGAATTGCTCAGGAATCGAAAACATTTAGTTCTCCAGGAAAAATAGTTGTGGATGAATACTGCTGGTGTTTCTACCGTCGGCGAGAAACAGGCAAAACTACGTTTCAGACCGAATCACGAATTGTGCAACGCAACAAACCCGATTTTACGGTCTTCAGAAATTAAGTCAAGCGATTTTTTGTGCATTGCATCAAAGAACGCAATCTTCATCTGGTGGAAATGTTTATCGAAAGAACTACCTCTTAAGAATGAGGCAAATGGCGGCTTCCCGATGGGAAATGCATGGCCGTGGTAGACTGGGGACCATCCCGATTCGGCGCCGCAACCCGGCGCCGATTGCCTTTTAGATCACAAGTTAGTCTGATGCCAGAGACCACCCAGGCCGCGTCCAGCACCCGGCACGCCAGTTTTTTGTCGCCGTTGCCGCTGTTTTTTGTGCTGTTATGGAGCAGCGGCTTCATCGTGGCCAAGTTCGGACTGCCTTACGCACCGCCGCTGACCTTCCTGCTGCTGCGCTTCCTTGGCGTGCTGTTGTTCCTGGTGCCGACAGTGCTGCTGCTGAAGGCGCCCTGGCCGCACGGCAAGATCGGCCATATCGCCGTAGCGGGGCTGTTGGTGCAGGCTGGCTACCTGATCGGTGTCTGGTGCGCCATCAAGCAGGGCATGCCGGCCGGCTTGTCGGCCCTGATCGTCGGCATGCAGCCCATCCTGACCGCGTTTGCCGCGCCATTGATCGGCGAGAAAGTCCGTCCGCGCCAGTGGCTGGGCTTGCTGTTTGGCATCGCCGGGGTAGGGCTGGTGGTGGCGGCCAAGATCCAGCTAGTTGGCCTGTCGCCAGCCGCTATATCGCTGTGCCTGCTTGCATTGGTGAGCATCACGACCGGAACCTTGTATCAAAAACATCATTGTCCGCAGTTTGACTTGCGCGTGGGCACGGTGATTCAGTTTGCCGCTTCCGCAGTGCTTATATTACCGTTGGCAATATTCTTTGAAGGATTAGGTCCGGATTTTGCTGCGGTGCAGTGGACTCCGCGCTTTATTGGTGCGTTGCTGTGGTCGGTGCTGGGCTTGTCGATTGGCGCGATTTTCCTGCTGTTTGCGCTGATCCGCCGAAATGACGCCACCCAGGTCACCAGTTTGATGTATCTCACGCCGCCGACCACCGCTATCATGGCCTGGTTGATGTTTGGCGAAGCGTTTAACGCCCTCGGCATGGCTGGCATGGCGCTGGCGGTGATGGGCGTCATTTTCGTCGTGAAGAAACCTAAATAGCGAGACTGCATGATTTCCAATCCAGCCCAGCAAGCCGTCGATGCCGCGATCACCTCGCGCCGCTCGATCCGTGCTTTCCTGCAGACGCCGTTGGCGTATGAGGACATCGCCGCCATCCTGCAGGTGGCCGCGCGCGCACCGTCCGGCACCAATACCCAGCCGTGGAAAGTCTACGTGGTGCAGGGCGAGCGCAAGCAGCAGCTGTCAGCCGCTATTTTGGCCGCCCATAACGATCCGGCCGAGGCGGCGCAGCACACGGAAGAATATGCCTACTATCCACGCGAGTGGATCTCGCCCTACATCGACCGCCGCCGCAAGGTCGGCTGGGATTTGTACGCGTTGCTGGGGCTGACGCGCGACAACAAGGCCGGTATGGCGGCCCAGCATGGCCGCAACTATGAATTTTTCGGCGCGCCGGTAGGTCTAATCTTTACCATCGACCGCGTTATGGAGCAGGGCTCGTGGCTGGACTACGGCATGTTCCTGCAAAACATCATGGTGGCGGCGCGTGCGCGCGGGCTGGACACTTGCCCGCAAGCAGCCTTCACCCAGTACCACCGCATCATTGCTGAGCAGCTTAAGTTGCCAGAAAGCGAGACTGTGGTGTGTGGCATGGCGCTTGGTGTGGCGGATATGAGCAAAATCGAAAATTCTTTGATCACCGAACGCATGGCGGTCGAAGAATTTGTTAAATTTGTCGAATAAGACTAGCTTGTTTTTTCCTATATTGCGCTGGCACAACCATTGGCGAAGATAAGGTTAAATTTGCTTGCGCTCGCTCAGTGTTTTGCTACACTGCAACGAGTATTGAAAGAATTTTTTGGGGAAGTCGAATGGTTAAACTCGCTATTAGCGCGCTCATCTCGCTGATGTTTGCATCTGCTGCCATCGCCGCACCGGCAACAGAGGCCGGCGGCGCTGCGCCCAAAAAACATCATGTAACAAAGAAACGCCAAGCGGTGCGCGTGGCTGCGGCCGACATGGGCGAACGCGTGGTCAAACGCGTGATCAAGGTCAACGGCAAGCGCAAGGTGGTGTATCAGCGCGTGCTGGCCGCCGCGCCGGCTGCGCCGACGATGGGCGACTTGGCCGGTCTGAGCAGCACGCACGATCCGCTGGACTTGAAGTCCAACGTGGCGCTGGTGCTGGACCAGGCCAACTCGGAAGTGCTGTTTGAAAAGAATTCCAACATCGCCTTGCCGATCGCTTCGATCACCAAGATGATGACCGGCCTGATCGTGGTGGAGGCTAAGCAGGACATGGATGAAGTCCTGAGCGTCACCGACGAGGATGTGGACCGCGAAAAATTCAGCAGCTCGCGCCTGAAAGTCGGCACCCAGATGACGCGCGCCAATATGCTGCACATCGCGCTGATGAGTTCGGAAAACCGCGCAGCTTCGGCGCTGGGCCGCAATTATCCGGGCGGCCGTCCTGCTTTCGTCGAGGCCATGAACGCCAAGGCGCGCGAACTGGGCATGACCGACACCCATTACGTCGATTCCAACGGCCTGTCGAAAATGAATGTGGCCAGTGCGCGCGATCTTGCCAAGCTGGCGATGGCGGCTTACCAGCAGCCAGTGCTGCGCCAGTACTCGACCGATCCGAAAGCGGTAGTGGAAACCAGCAATGGCCGTCCAATGGCGTTTGGCACCACCAACCACCTGGTTGCCAGCCCGGATTGGGCGATCGGTTTGCAGAAAACCGGCTTTATCAATGAAGC
The DNA here is from genome assembly GCF_009857445.1 of Duganella flavida. Lineage (GTDB taxonomy): Bacteria > Pseudomonadota > Gammaproteobacteria > Burkholderiales > Burkholderiaceae_D > Rugamonas > Rugamonas flavida. The sequence goes on along the minus strand of NZ_WWCN01000009.1, from coordinate 98,732 downwards.
AGGGCGCTGCCTGATGATGCAGGCGGTGATTGAAGGCCGCTCGGTCATCATGGTATTCCTCGATTCCAAGGGCAAGCAATCGCGTACGGCCGACGCCGGCCGCATGCGCAAGTGGCTGGAAGCGCTGAAGCCTGTCAGTCTTGGCGGGGCTACTTATTCGAGCGGGATGTAACCGAGGGTGACGGAGATCTGGCGCGCAGTCAGCACCAGGTCTTCCAGCCAGTCTTCCTGCAAGCGGTCGGCCGGCGCCGAGATCGACAGCCCGGCAATCAGCTTGCCGCTATCGTCGTAGATGCCGGCGGCCATGCAGCGCACGCCCAATTCCAGTTCCTCATTGTCGCGCGAATAGCCGCGTGATTTCACCAGGCTGAGTTCACGCTCCAGCTTGCCCAGATCCGTGATCGAATTCTTGTTGTGGCCCGCCAATCCGGTGCGGGTGGCGTAGGCGCGGATGGCTTTCGGCTCGTCCACCGACAGGAACAGCTTGCCGGTCGAGGTCAGGTGCAGCGGGCCGCGGCCGCCGATGGCGCGCACCACCTGCATGCCTGAGCGTTCCGAGAAGGCGCGGTCGATGTAGACGATCTCGTCGCCCTGACGCACCGACAGGTTGATAGTCTGCTGGGTTTTTTTGTGCAGTGCACGCATGAAGTCCAGCGCTGCCTCGCGCACCGACAGGCGGCTCTTGACCACATTACCCAGTTCCAGCAGGCGCATGCCAAGTCGGTAAGTGCCCGGTTCGACCCGGTCAACAAAACGGGTGACCACCATATCGTTCAAAATCCGGTGGGCGGTGGACGGGTGTAGCCCCGAGACCTTGGATAATTCCTTGAGGCTGACGGGGTCGGGATATTTGGCCAGCGCATCGAGCAGCGCCACCATGCGCTCGATCACCTGGATGGTGGTCTTTTGCTCGGGAACGTTTTCGATTTTCATGATGTGGTTGGTGCGATGCAGTATTCGATACCAAACTTTATACCATAATGTGGAAAAAAACGAAAATGCTGCATAATGCGACATTCTTAACTTTTGCCACATCATGGATCCCGTCAGCGAATTCAAAAGCAAGAGCGGCCTCAAGCGCATTATCACGGCAATGTTCTACTCCATCGATGGCTTCCGGGCCGCATGGAAAGGCGAGCACGCCTTTAGACAAGAGGTCAGCGTGTTCGTGGTGGGTGCCATCATTGCGCTGTTGCTGCGGGTGTCGGCATTTGAAAAACTGGTGCTGATCGGGGTGCTTTTGCTGATCCTGATCGTAGAACTGATTAATTCCTCTATTGAAGCAGTGGTGGACCGGGTGTCGCTGGAACGCCACCCTTTGTCCAAGAATGCCAAGGATTTCGGCAGCGCCGCCGTGATGCTGACCTGTTTGCTGGCTATAGCCACCTGGGCGGTGGTGCTGTACAACCGTTTCTTATAAGGTTTTGGTATAACGAACTGCTAAATGCTTCGTTCTAATTTATAAGGGACGGCATTAATCTGGAGACCTTCACTACTAGGGGAATCCAATGCTGTCCAAGAAAATCATCGCCGCTGCTGTTCTTGCTATCTCCGCTGTTGCCCCAGCAATGGCTGCTGACATCTCGCTGCTGAACGTATCCTACGACCCGACCCGCGAGCTGTACCAGGACGTCAACACTGCGTTCGCCAAGGAGTGGAAAGCCAAGACCGGCGATACCGTCAAGATCAAGCAATCGCACGGCGGTTCGGGCAAGCAAGGCCGCGCCGTGATTGACGGCCTGGAAGCGGACGTGGTGTCGCTGGCACTGGCTTACGATATCGACGCCATCGCTGAGCACAAGCTGCTGGCCTCGGACTGGCAGAAAAAACTGCCGCATAACAGCACCCCATACACCTCGACTATCGTGTTCCTGGTCCGCAAGGGCAATCCTAAAGGCATCAAGGACTGGAACGACCTGGTCAAACCGGGCGTGGCTGTGATCACCCCGAATCCAAAAACCTCGGGCGGCGCCCGCTGGAACCACCTGGCAGCGTATGGCTACGCGCTGCGTCAACCAGGCGGCAACGAAGCGTCGGCCAAGGAATTCCTGAGCAAGCTGTACAAGAACGTGCCAGTGCTGGACTCCGGCGCGCGCGGCGCCACCACCACCTTCGTGGAACGCGGCATCGGCGACGTGCTGATCGCTTGGGAAAACGAAGCCCTGCTGGCGATCAAGGAACTGGGCCCGACCAAGTTCGACATCGTGGCGCCATCGGTCTCCATCCTGGCTGAACCGCCAGTGGCCGTGGTCGACAAAGTGGTCGACAAGCGCGGCACCCGCAAAGTGTCGGAAGCCTACCTGAACTTCCTGTACACCGACGAAGCGCAAGACATCATCGCCCAGAACTACTACCGTCCAGGCACCGAGAAAGCGTCGAAAAAATACGCTGCCCAGTTCCCGAAAGTGAAGCTGTTCACCTTGGCCGATGTGGCTGGCGACTGGACCAAGGCGCAGAAGACCCACTTCGCCGACGGCGGCCTGTTTGACCAGATCTACCAGCCTACCGGTAAATAATGAACAGCGGCTTTGAACAGTATCGCGTATTGATCGCGCCCGGCCTGCACAACAGCGGACCGGACCACTGGCAAAGCCGCTGGCAACGCCTGTTCCCCGCCTTCGAGCGGGTGCAGCAGGCGGATTGGGAAGTACCGGATCTGCCGCGCTGGTCGGCCCGTGTTGACCAGCTGCGCCAGCAAGACAGCCGTCCCACGCTGATCGTGGCGCACAGTTTCGGCGCGCTGGCCACGGTGCACAGCGTAGCGCGTGATCGGGATGGGGTGCTCGGCGTGCTGTTGGTGGCGCCGGCCGATCCCGATAAATTCAACGTCGCGGCACTGCTGCCGCAGCAAGCCTTGCCTGTGCCTTCCATCATGGTCGGCAGTACCAACGATCCGTGGATGGCGGCGCCGCGCGCCGAGCTGTGGGCCAAGCGCTGGGACAGCCGCTTCATCAACGGCGGTCCGCTCGGCCATATCAACGCAGAGTCCGGTCTCGGCGACTGGCCCGAAGGGCTGGAAACCTTGTACTTTTTAGCAGAGCAGGCGCACAATAGTGTATTGTCCGCGTGACCATTTTTTCCCCTGGAGACCAAACATGACCATACGCCTCGGCGATATCGCGCCTGATTTCGAACAAGATTCTTCCATTGGCAAACTGAAGTTCCATGAGTGGGCAGGCAGCTCGTGGGTGGTGCTGTTCTCGCACCCGGCTGACTTTACGCCAGTGTGCACCACCGAGCTGGGCTTGACTGCCAAGCTGAAACCTGAATTCGACAAGCGCAATGTGAAAGCGATCGCACTGTCGGTCGATCCAGCTGAATCGCACACCGCCTGGATCAAGGACATCGAAGAAACCCAGAACACCGTGGTCGGCTTCCCGATCATCGCTGATGCGGACCGCACGGTCGCTACCCTGTACGACATGATCCACCCGGAAGCGTCGGCTACCGCCACCGTGCGCACCCTGTTCGTGATCGACCCGAACAAGAAGGTTCGCCTGAGCATCACCTATCCGATGAGCACCGGCCGTAACTTCGACGAAGTGCTGCGCGTGATCGATGCGCTGCAACTGACCGACGGCTACACCGTGGCGACGCCAGGCAACTGGAAAGATGGCGACGACGTCATCATCCCGCTGACGGTGCAAGATCCGGAAGTGATCAAGCAAAAGTATCCAAAAGGCTTCAGCTCGCCACGTCCGTACCTGCGCGTGACGCCACAACCGAACAAATAAGCTTATAAGTTTTCCGTTGTTTGGGATTTTCCCCTCTGTAGGTAACCTTCGGGCCTACTTTGGGGAAATTCTATGGATTTGCAGTTTGTTGCATCAGGATTTGCAGTTGGTCTGCTGGTTGGTATGACCGGCGTAGGCGGTGGCTCGTTGATGACGCCGCTGCTGACCCTGCTCTTCGGCGTCACGCCGGCCGTTGCCGTCGGCACTGACCTCGCATTTGCCTCCCTGACCAAGGGCGTCGGCACCTTCACCCATCGATTACGCGGTACCGTCCACTGGGACATCGTGCGCCGTCTTTGCCTCGGCGCGCTGCCGGCTGCGCTGCTGGCCAGTATCGGCCTTAAATACTTCGGCACGCTCAGCAAAGAGATGGGCCAGATCATCCGCTACACCATCGCTGGCTCCGTATTCCTGACCGTGATAGCCTTGCTGTTCAAGCGCAAAATGCTGGCCTGGATCACCGCCCACCCGGAGCGCCAATTGCAGGGCAGGGCGTTGCATAACGCCACCATCTTCACCGGCGCCGTACTGGGCGTGCTGGTAACCATTTCCTCGATTGGCGCCGGCGCGATTGGCGCCACCGTGCTGGTCATGCTCTACCCGCGCCTGACCGCCGCCGAAGTGGCTGGCACCGACATCGCTTATGCCGTGCCGCTGACCGCGATTGCCGCCGTAGGCCACTGGTGGCTGGGCTCGATCAACTGGACCCTGCTGCTGACCTTGCTGGTTGGCTCCGTGCCCGGCATCACCCTCGGCGCTTACGCCGCCCGCGCCGTGCCTGAGCGCTTGCTGCGCGGCATCCTTGCCGTCACCCTGGTCGCTGTAGCCGTGAAGCTCGTATATAGCTGAATCATCTAATCAAATGAGAAATGCTTCGTTTGTAATATGATGCATTGGTGAGAATATGCAGCCCTTATAGAAGGATTTGTAATAAGGGAGCGTACATGTCTGCTGTTCTTGCCGCGTCCGGCGCCACCCCACCGGTGGCCAAACGGAGCGCACCATTCCGCGTAATGCCGGGTTTCCGGCTGTCGCTGGGGTTCACGATTTTCTACCTGACGCTGATCGTCCTGATCCCGCTGTCGGCCGTTTTCCTCAAGACCGCTACCGTAAGCTGGGAGCAGTTCTGGAACACCGTCACCTCGGCGCGCGTGATTGCATCCTACAAGTTGACGTTTGGCGCCTCGCTGATTGGCGCCTTTATTAATGTCGTCTTCGGCGGCATCGTGGCGTGGGTGCTGGTGCGCTATGAATTCCCGGGCAAACGCATCGTTGACGCACTGGTCGACTTGCCGTTCGCACTGCCGACTGCTGTGGCCGGCATTACCCTGACCGCACTGTATTCGGCCAATGGCTGGCTGGGCCGCTTCATCGAAGGCAGCCTCGGCATCAAGGTCGCGTTCACCCCGCTAGGCGTGGTGATTGCGCTGACCTTCATCGGCCTGCCGTTCGTGGTGCGTACCGTGCAGCCGGTGCTGGAAGACGCTGAGCGCGAGCTGGAGGAAGCCGCCGCCAGCCTCGGCGCCAACGCCTGGCAGACCTTCGCGCGCGTGGTGTTTCCAACCATCCTGCCATCGCTGATGACCGGCTTTGCGCTGGCCTTCGCGCGCGCTACCGGTGAATACGGCTCGGTGATTTTCATCGCCGGCAATATGCCGATGGTGTCGGAAATTACGCCGCTGTTCATCATCACCAAGCTGGAGCAGTACGACTACGCCGGCGCTACCTCGATCGCCGTGGTGATGCTGGTGGTGTCCTTCATCCTGCTGCTGACCATCAACCTGTTGCAAGCCTGGGCTCGCGGAAAGTCGGGGAAATAATATGAGCGGAGCTCCTGTCACCAACGTGCGTCGCGGCGAATTGCCTTCCGCACCGCAAATCCTGGAACCGCGCTGGGTGCGCATTACGCTGATCGTGGTCGCGCTGGCCTTCCTGACGCTGTTCCTGTTTGTGCCGCTGGTTTCGGTATTTTACGAAGGCTTGAAAAAAGGCTGGGACGCCTACCTTGCCGCCATCGTGGAAGACGACGCCATCTCGGCCATCAAGCTGACCTTGCTGACCGCCGTGATTGCCGTGCCGCTGAACCTGGTATTCGGCGTGGCTGCCTCGTGGTGCATCGCCAAATTTGAATTCCGCGGCAAAAGCATTTTGCTGACCCTGATCGATTTACCGTTCTCGGTATCGCCAGTCATCTCGGGCCTGATCTACGTGCTGCTGTTCGGCGCCCAGGGCTGGTTCGGTCCGTGGCTGATGGATCACGACATCAAGATTCTGTTCGCGGTGCCGGGCATTGTGCTGGCCACCATCTTCGTCACCTTCCCGTTTGTGGCGCGCGAGCTGATTCCGCTGATGCAGGCGCAAGGCAGCGAAGAAGAAGAGGCCGCCATCGTGCTGGGCGCGTCCGGCTGGGATACCTTCCGCCGCGTGACGCTGCCGAATATCAAGTGGGGCCTGTTGTACGGCGTGATCCTGTGTAACGCCCGAGCGATGGGCGAGTTCGGCGCGGTGTCGGTGGTGTCCGGTCACATCCGCGGCGAAACCAACACCATGCCGCTGCAGGTCGAGATTCTCTACAACGAGTACAACTTTGCCGCCGCCTTTGCCGTGGCGTCCCTGCTGGCGCTGCTGGCCCTGGTGACGCTGGTCGTGAAAACCTTTATCGCCTGGCGCCTGAACGAATCCGTCGCCGACGACGCACGCACTACGGAGTAATACCATGACGATCCAAGTTAAAAACATCAACAAGCGTTTCGGCGATTTCGTCGCCCTCAACAATATCTCGCTGGACTTCCCGCAAGGTGAACTGACCGCGCTGCTGGGCCCGTCGGGCTGCGGCAAGACCACGCTGCTGCGCTGCATCGCCGGCCTTGAGCATCCGGACTCGGGGCAGGTGCTGCTGGATGGTCAGGATTCGTCCGACCGTCACGTGCGCGAGCGCCAGGTTGGCTTCGTGTTTCAGCACTACGCGCTGTTCAAGCACATGACGGTGTTTGAAAACGTCGCCTTCGGCCTGCGCGTCAAGAAGCGTTCAGAGCGTCCATCGGAAGACCAGATCCGCCGCAAGGTGAAGGACCTGCTGGAACTGGTGCAGCTGGACTGGCTGGCCGATCGCTATCCACCGCAACTGTCGGGCGGCCAACGCCAGCGTATCGCACTGGCGCGCGCGCTGGCGGTCGAGCCGCGCGTGCTGCTGCTGGATGAACCGTTCGGCGCGCTGGACGCGAAAGTGCGCAAGGAACTGCGCCGCTGGCTGCGCCGTCTGCACGACGAACTGCATGTGACTTCCATTTTCGTGACCCATGACCAGGAAGAAGCGCTGGAAGTAGCCGACCAAGTGGTGCTGATGAACAAAGGTAACGTCGAACAAATCGGCGCACCGGACGAGGTGTACAACCATCCGGCCTCGCCATTCGTGTACGGCTTCCTCGGCAACGTCAACGTATTCCATGGCCGCGTGCAAGACGGCGTGCTGGCCAGTGGCGACGCCAGCTTTAATGTACCGGGCCAGCCGGGTGCGGATGGCAAGGGCACTGCGTATGTGCGTCCACACGAACTCGATGTGGACCGCTACACGCCGGGCGCGGAAGGCATTGTGGTCAAGCTGCGCCGCGCGCATGCGATCGGCCCGCTGGCCCAGCTCGACCTCGAGCGCGGCGACAACGCCGAACTGATCGAAGCAGTTATCCCTAACGAGCGCTTCAGCAGCCTCGACCTGAAAGAAGGCGAGACGCTGGTAGTGCGACCAAAACGTCTGCGCGTGTTCGTCGACGAAGGAGCGTCCATATGAATTTTCAACAGCTGCGGTCCATCCGCGAAGCCGCCCGTCGTGGCTACAACCTGACTGAAGTAGCGAATGCCCTGTTCACCTCGCAGCCTGGCGTGTCGCGCCAGATTCGTGAGCTGGAAGACGAACTGGGCGTTGTGATTTTTGAGCGTAACGGCAAGCGCCTGACCGGCATGACCGAGCCAGGCAAAGGCATCCTGAAGATTATCGACCGCCTGCTGATCGAAGCCGAGAACTTGCAGCAAGCCAGTCTCGAATACACCGGCCAGCAAAGCGGCACCTTGAGCGTGGCGGCCACCCACACGCAGGCACGCTACGCGCTGCCGAAAGTGGTGCAGAGCTTCCGCACCGCGTATCCGGACGTGCGCATCGCTTTGCAGCAGAGTGCGCCCGAGCACATCGCCGAATGGATTTTGTCGGGCAAGACCGACATCGGCATCGCGACCGAAGGCTTGTCGCAATTCCCGGATCTGGTGTCGTTCCCGTGCTACCGCTGGAGCCACTTGATCGTGGTACCGGATGGCCACCCGCTGTTGACGCGTTCGCCGATCAAGCTGGAAGACCTGGCCGAGTTCCCGCTGATTACTTACGACGTCGGCTTCACCGGTCGCGGCCACATCGATGCGGCCTTCGAACAAGCCGGCGTGCGCCCTGACATCGTGCTGACCGCGATGGATTCGGACGTGATCAAGCAATATGTGTCGCTGGGTCTGGGCGTGGGCATCGTCGCTTCGATGGCGTTTGACCACGGCCGCGATAAAGGCATGCGCGCAGTGGAAGCGTCGCACCTGTTCGCGCAAAACACCACCCGTCTGGCAGTGCGCAAGGGCGCCTACCTGCGTTCCTATGCCTACCATTTCATCCAGCAATTCGCGCCGGACCTGACCCGCGCCGACATTGACGCCGCCCTCAACGGCGGGGATCTCTCCTGATTCCCCTGCTGCCGCCACGACAGTGTGGCGGCAGCAGAACAGTTGTCATATTTTCCCGTTTCTCCTGAACGAATGACCCTATACTGAATCCCTGCAACCAACACCGGGGAGCACCGTATGGGCATCGGCAATTGGAAAATCGGCTACCGGCTGGCGGCCGGTTTGGGTGTCGCGATCATCTTCATGATTGGCATCTCCGTGGTTGGTATTGGCAATCTTGGCAAGTTGAATAACAACACCAAGGACCTCGCCACCGACAAAGTTCCCAAGGTGATACTGGCTTACGAAACGATAGGCGGCTTGAACGACATCGCCCGCGCGATGCGTAACGCCATGCTGTCCAACGAGCCGGCGGTGGTGAAGGCCGAACTGGAGCGCGTTGAAAAACGCAAACAGGAAAACGCCGAGCGGCTCGACAAATTGGGCAAGCTGATTGCCGATGACGACGACGCGCAAAGCAAGGCCAAGCTGCAGGCGGTGCTGGACGCGCGCGAAAAATATCTGGTGGTGCAGAACGCCTTCGTTGGCATGTCGGGCGATAGCAGCAAGCACGATGAAGTGGTCAAATACCTGCTGACCACGGTGCGCAAGGAGCAAACCGCCTACATGAACGCGTTGACCGACATGGTCAAGTTTCAAACCGCTGCCATTGAAGAGACCAACGTCGTGGCCGAGCAAGCCTACAGCAGCTCGCGCACGACGATGGTGATTCTGACGGTGGTGGCGGCAGCGCTGGCGGCGTGGGTGCTGTACGTGATTACGCGCAGCATCACGCAGCCGCTGAACCGTGCGGTCGGCATGGCACAAGCGGTGGCCGGCGGCGACCTGACGATGCGCATGGAGTGCAACACCACCGACGAAACCGGCCAGCTGTTGCGCGCACTGATCGACATGAACGATGCACTGGCGCGCACGGTGGGACAAGTGCGTTCGGGTACGGATACGATCACCACGGCCTCCAACGAAATCGCCAGCGGCAATCTGGATTTGTCGACGCGCACGGAGCAGCAGGCGTCCAGCCTGGAAGAGACGGCATCGTCGATGGAAGAACTGACGTCCACCGTGTCGCAGAATGCCGCCAATGCGCGTGAGGCGACCAAGCTGGTGGTGGCGGCTTCTGATTACGCCACCAAGGGCGGGCAAGTGGTGGGCGAGGTGGTGACGACGATGGGCGCGATCAAGGAAAGCTCCAGCAAGATCGTCGACATTATTAGCGTGATTGATGGCATCGCATTCCAGACCAACATCCTGGCACTGAATGCAGCGGTGGAAGCGGCGCGTGCCGGCGAGCAGGGCCGGGGCTTTGCAGTGGTGGCGTCGGAAGTGCGGGTGCTGGCGCAGCGCTCGGCTGGCGCGGCCAAGGAAATCAAGGAGCTGATCGGGCGTTCGGTAGAAACCGTGGATGCAGGCGCGGCGCTGGTCGATCAGGCTGGCAGCACCATGCAAAGCATCGTGCAATCGGTGGCGCAAGTGGCGGATATCATGAACCAGATCAGCGCCGCCAGTAGCGAGCAGAGCACGGGCATTGAGCAAGTCAATCAGGCCATCGTCTCGATTGATGATGTGACGCAGCAGAACGCCGCGCTGGTGGAACAAGCTGCTGCCGCCGCGCAAAGCATGCGCGACCAGGCGGACTTGCTGGCGCAGGCAGTCAGCGTATTCAAGCTGGCCGGCACGCCGCCGCCCGCATTGCCGGGTCGGCGGCTCGCTGCGCTTACCAGGTAAAACCAGCCTTGGCGTAGTAATAGCGGCCGTTGAAACCGTTCGGCGCCCAGCCGCTGTAAGGATTGATGCCGTTGTTATTGAGGTTGCTCACCGACGTGACTTGATCCGGATAGCGGTCGGTCGCGTTGTCGACGCCCACCGACAAGTCCAGCACTCACTGCGGATCGTAAGTCTGGTCCAGCGCCGCATTATTCTGCGGCACGGTAAAGCTGCTGTAACGCGTGACCACCGAGATTGAACCCGGTGGAGCCGCGCAGCGATACTTGTTTGCCGTCGTGCTTCTGGTATGCGCCCACGCCGATTTCAGCATCGCCGCCAGCCGCGCCTTTTTTCAAAATGATGTTGATGACGCCGGCAATCGCGTCCGAGCCGTACTGCGCTGCCGCACCATCGCGCAGCACTTCAATGTGATCGATGGCCGACAGCGGAATCGCATTCAAGTCCACCGGTGCTGAGCCGCGGCCCTGCGTGCCGTTGACGTTGACCACCGCCGACGCGTGGCGGCGCTTGCCATTCACCAGCACCAGTACCTGGTCCGGCGACAAGCCACGCAGTTGGGCGGGACGGATGGCGTCGCTGGCATCGGCGCCGGACGGACGCGGGAAGTTCAGCGATGGCAGCACGCGGCCCACGAATGGTTCTGACTATTGATATTCAAGTTTTGAGTTATTGGCCCGGGTTGGTGATGTCGGCGTGGATCTGGTCGACTTGCTTGATCACGTCCAGCGGCAGCGCGATGTCGTAGGCGTCGATGTTGTGCTTGAGCTGGTCAAGACTGGTGGCGCCGATGATGGTCGAGGCCACGAACCAGCGCGAGTAGCACCACGCCAGCGCCAGTTGCGTCGGCGTCAGGCCGTTGTCGCGCGCCAGTTTGGCGTAGCGCTTGGTGGCTTCCACTACGCCCGGACGCAGGTAGCGCGGGCTCCAGTTGGGCGGGAAGATGTTGAGGCGGCCATGCGCTTTCGGATCGTCGAGATACTTGGCCGTCAGCTGGCCGAACGCCAGCGGGCTGTAAGCCAGCAGGCCGACATTCTCGCGGAAGCAAGTCTCATCCAGCAGGCTGGTTTCGTAATGGCGTGCGGTCAGGTTGTACAGGTTCTGGATGGAGGCGATGCGCGGCAAGCTTTTCATCTCGGACTGCTTGATGAATTCGCTCACGCCCCAGTTGGATTCGTTCGACACGCCAATCGCGCCGATCTTGCCTTCCTTGACCAGGTCATCCAGCGTGGCCAGCGTTTCCTCGATGGCGATGCACGGACGTTCCTGCTTTGGGTTAAACACGTTGTTGCCGAAGATAGGCGCGTTGCGGCTCGGCCAGTGCAATTGGTATAAATCGATATGCTCGATTTGCAGGCGTTGCAGGCTGGTCTCTACTGCGGCCTTGAGGTTGGCCGCGTCGAAGTCGCGCGCGCGGCCGCCGCGCACCCAGGTGATGCCGGCGTTGGGACCGGCAGCCTTGGTGGCGATCACCACCTTGTCGCGCAAGCCGGTCTTCTTCAGCCAGGTACCGATGTAGCGCTCGGTGAGCCCCGAGGTTTCCTCGCGCACCATCACTGGGTACATTTCCGCCGTGTCGATGAAGTTGATGCCGCGCTCGAATGCGTAGTCGAGCTGGCTGTGTGCTTCCGCTTCGGTGTTCTGCTCGCCCCAGGTCATGGTGCCGAGGCAGACCTTGGTGACGTTCAGGTGGCTGTTACCCAGTTGTACCTTCTGCATGTGCTTTCCTTTAGATGAGGGCGTCGGCGCAATCCTTGATGAGTGCCGGGCCAGCGTAGATCAGGCCGCTGTACAGCTGCACCAGTTGCGCGCCGCAGTCCATTTTTACTTTGGCGTCCGAGCCTTGCATAATACCGCCAACGCCGATAATCGGCAGCGCGTCGCCCAGTTCGGCTTTCAGCAAGCGGATCACGGTGTTCGAGAACTGGAATACCGGTGCGCCCGACAGGCCGCCCGCTTCCGCGCCGTGCAGCATGCCGGTGACGGCGTCGCGGTTCAGCGTGGTGTTGGTGGCGATGACGCCGTCGATCTTGTGGCGCAGCAGCGCGTCGGCGATGTTCTTGACCTGATCGCCATCCATGTCTGGCGCAATCTTCAGTGCCAGCGGCACGTAGCGTTTGTGCTGGTCGGCCAGGCGCAGTTGCGCATCTTTCAGCGTACTCAGCAGACCATCCAGTTCCGAGCCGCCTTGCAGCTGGCGCAGGTTCTTGGTGTTTGGCGACGAGATGTTAACGGTGACGTAGCTGGCGTAGGGATAAACTTTTTCCAGGCAGTGCAGATAATCGTCAGTGGCGCGCTCGATCGGCGTGTCGGCGTTCTTGCCGATGTTCAGGCCCAGCACGCCGGCTTTGTCCTGGTAGAAGCGCGAGGACTGCACGTTGGCGACAAACGCATCCACGCCGCCATTGTTGAAGCCCATGCGGTTGATGATGGCGTGCGCTTCCGGCAGGCGGAACATGCGCGGCTTGGCATTGCCCGGCTGCGCGCGCGGCGTGACAGTACCCACTTCGATCGAGCCGAAGCCGAGGTCGGCCAGTGCGTCGATGTAAGCGCCGTCCTTGTCGAGACCGGCGGCGAGGCCGACCGGGTTTTTAAAGGTAATGCCCATCACGGTGCGCGGATCGGCTTTCGGCTGCTTGACCAGTTTGGTCAGGCCCAGCGACGCGGCGCGTTTCAGTGCGGGCAGGGTGAAGTGGTGGGCGTCTTCGGCGTCCATCGAGAACAGCATCGGACGGGCCAGGGAATACAGGAATTTGTTGGACATGGGGCGCTCTGGTTGGTGGTCGCCCGTATTTTATCAGGCGCCCAGCACGCTCCATACGCCTTTGATGCGGGCTTCCAGCGGTTTGAAGTTGGTTTTGTAGGACATCTTCGGACTTTCCTTGATCCAGTAGCCGAGATAAACGTAAGGTAGTTTCAGCTCGCGCGCTTGTTCAATTTGCCACAGCACGTTGAAGGTGCCGTAGGACGCGCCCTCCATGTCGGGATCGAAGAAGGTGTACACCGAGGACAGGCCATCCGACAGCACGTCGATGATGCTGACCATACGCAGCGTGCCGCCCGGCTCGCGGAACTCCACCAGCCGCGTGTTGACGCGGCTTTGCAGCAGGAATTGGGCGTACTGGTCGCGGCTGTCCTGGTCCATGCCACCGCCGGCGTGGCGCTTGCTCTGGTAGCGCAGGTAGAGCTCGTAATGCTCGTCTGAGAACGACAGCGTGGCTACGCCCGCGACCAGGTCGCCATGCTTCAGCCATGCGCGGCGCTGGGTGCGGTTGGGCTGGAACTGCTCAGCCACCACGCGCACCGGAATGCAGGCCTGGCAACCATCGCAATATGGCCGATAAGTAAAGATGCCACTGCGACGGAAGCCGTTCTTCACCAGTTCCGAGTACACGTCCGCATTAATCAGGTGCGAAGGCGTAGCTACCTGCGAGCGCGCCTGACGATTGTCGAGGTAGCTGCAAGGGTAGGGCGCCGTCGTGTAAAACTGGAGCGTCGCGAAAGGCAGGTCGTTCAGGTGCGTCATGCACGTCCTATCTGGCCGGTGGTGAATTCTTTATGCTAGCTTAACTGGCTGGCGCGAGTGGTGCAATTGGTTCCCATCCGGTGATCTGAGGCAATTCAATACTGTTGCGCAGATGCGCCAGGAATTGCGCGCGCGCGATCGGCGCAGCGCCCAACGAGGCTAAATGGCCGGTCTCTTGTTGGCAATCGATCATGCTTACGCCTTTGTCACGCAGGAAGCGCACCAGATAGGATAAGGCGATCTTCGATGCGTCGGTAACGCGCGCGAACATCGACTCGCCGTAAAACATGCGACCGATGCAGACGCCGTAGGCGCCGCCGACCAACGCGCCATCGAGCCAGAGTTCTGCCGAGTGCGCATAGCCCATGCGGTGCAAGCCGGTGTAGCCGGCAATGATGTCGTCCGAGATCCAGGTGCCGGGGCCGTCGCGACGCGGGGCGGCGCAGGCGCGCATCACCTCTTCAAATGCGGAGTCGAAGCGCACTTGCCAGCGGCCGCCTTCTTCGCGGCTGCGTTCGATTTTGCGCAGGGTCTTTTTCAGCGAATCGGAGACACGGAACTGCTCCGTCATCAGCACCATGCGCGGATCAGTGCTCCACCACAGGATGGGCTGGCCTTCTGAGAACCACGGGAAGATGCCGTTTTTATACGCCATCAGCAGGCGCTGCGGCGACAAGTCGGCGCCCGCTGCCAGCAGGCCCGGCGCGTCCGTGGTCAGCGCCTCGGAGACGTCGGGAAAAGGCGTGTGGGTGTCTAACCAGGGGATCACGTGGGGTCGAGGTCCGAACGCATATTGCGGATGATGTCTTGCGTGTGGAAGCCGTAGCTGCCACCTTCGCGGATTTTGACGCGGTCAGCGAAGAACAGTTCCAGCGTGGTGCGGATGGTGGGGAATGCCAGGTCATCCCACGGGATTTCTTTTTCCGTGAACATTTGGACTTCCAGGCTTTCCTCGCCCGGTGCGAAGTCGAGGTCGACCAGTTCGGCCAGGTAGAACATATGTACTTGATGGACGCGCGCCACGTTCAGCAAGGTGAACAGCTTGCCAAGCTTGATATTCGCGCCAGCTTCTTCCTGCGTTTCGCGCAGCGCGGCTTCGCTGGTGGTTTCATTGTTTTCCATGAAGCCAGCCGGCAGCGTCCAATAGCCGTAGCGTGGCTCGATGGCGCGCTTGCACAGCAGGACCTGCAGTTCGCCATCACGTTCCCACACCGGGATCGAGCCCAGCACCATTTTCGGATTCTGGTAATGGATGGTGGCGCAGCTGCTGTTGGTGCACACGTAGCGGGGACGGTTATCGCCAGCCGGGATGCTCAGGCTGACAGGGGAGGCGCATTCGGAACAGAATTTCATAAGCTAGTTGAGCAGTCGATTTTATGCTTACTTTACACCGATTGCCGCCTGCGCGGCGTGCAGGCAATAATGATAGCTCGGCATTTATCCGATCTATCGCGTTTCTTTTCGGGATTGATATTGCCTAAACTCTAGATCTGCCCTATAATAACGGCACAGACGCGGGGTGGAGCAGTCTGGCAGCTCGTCGGGCTCATAACCCGAAGGTCACAGGTTCAAATCCTGTCCCCGCAACCAAATACTAAAGCCGTTGATACCGTTAAGGATCAACGGCTTTTTCGTTTTGGGCTGGGAAAAGTTCAGGCCGAGGATTTGATCAGCCGGGTAGGGATGCTCTTGCGGGAAGGCTGATCGCGGCAAATGGGTATCATGTACAGCCTCGCGCATAGCCTCAAGATAGGATTCTGCTCGCCCAATGTGGTAAGCGCTGCTGCGGACGAAATTCGTACTTCAGCAAATTCGTCATTAAGCTGCGCAGGCGGCGTGCGACATCATCCTTGTCTTCTTGCACCTGGAGCTCTAGCTCCACGATGACGTTTTCCAAATCGAGCTGATCGAATTGCCCGACGCGTAGCAGGCCGATCTGGGTTTCACTCCAGATCAGGGCGTCGGGTTCTGCGCGGTTGTTGAGATGATCGTCCATAGCGCACCATCGTAGAACGCGGATTTGACTTTCAATTTACGCTGAATCAAACAGGCCCGCAAGCGGCGACGGCTTTGCGGATGTAGTCCAGCGTGGCGTCGCTCACCCAGGTGCCTTTCAATAGTTCGGGCTCGCTTTCGTTGGCGAGCCGGATGCGCGCTTGTGTGTCTGGATTGCTGCCGGCGCGCGCGCGGAACAGACGCATCCATTCGCGTGCCAGTGCTTGTGTAGCGGGAGCTTCGGCTTCAATCCCATCCTCCATTTGCCGGTGAACCTTGGCGAGCAGTTCCACCCATGCCTGAAAATGCTTGCTGCTATTGGTGCGCACATATTGCATTTCATCTGGAGTCAGATACTTCGCATACAAAGCCATCTTGCGTTCATTGAATGCCTCGCCGACGTATTGCTGGACTGCGCGCGGAATCGGCGGATGGTGCAGCTTTGCCGATTCCCTTTCCAGCATCTGGGTCATCCGCCACGCGAATTCGGGATTGGCGGCGGTGTCGCGTTCCAGCGTCTCCATCCAGCGCTGCGCTAGTTGCCCGGCTTCTTCACTGCTGGCGGGGATGGCGCGTACCATCAGCGCTTGCGCCTCGTCTACCATCGCGCGCCATACTGCGTTGCGGCGCGCATCCTGCTGCCAGAAGGGCAGGCGGCGCAACTCGTCCGGCGTGAAGTACTGTTCGTACAGCTTCATATGTTCCAGCGTGCCTAGCCAGTCTTCTAGTGCGGGATCACCATCACCGCTCATTTGCTGCTGCAGGCGGCTCAGTTGTTCGCGCAGCGCGGATGCTTGCTTGATCTGCTGGTCGAGCGCTGAAATCTGCTGGGCGACGATGTCGGCAAACGGTGCATCGGGACTGGCCAGGAAGGTGGCAATGTCAGCCAGCGACATGCCGAATTTTCGCAGCGTCTGTATCTGGTGCAGGCGCGCGACGTCGGCGCTGTTGTAGAGACGATAGCCGGAATTGGCGCGCGCCGATGGCGTCAGCAAGCCGATGCTGTCGTAGTGATGCAGCGCGCGCACGGTGAGGCCGGAGCGCGCAGCCAGTTCGCCAATTTTTAGTACCGATTTATCCATGCGTTGCAGTGTAGCGTTAAACGGTGGCTTTGATCAGGCCCAGGCCCGCGGCTGCATCGCCATGCTCGATGTGGCGGAAACCGAATTGCGACAGCATGTGTTCCAGCATCTGCGGCTGAAAAGTGGCAAGCGCGTAGTCGAAGGTGATGCTGCTGCCCGGCGTGCAGCAAGCCACGTCCTGCAAGATGCGCATCACTTCATCGGGCTTGAGCGTGGCGCTGACGCCGAGCCACTTAAGGTTGGCGGCGGCGCCGCATTGCTGAAGTTCGTCCAGATCGTGCATGAGGTTCTCCTTGAAGTTCATGCACTGATCGTAAAGCCTGACGTAGCGTGAGGCTCAAGCGGAATTTAATCACGAGGATGCAAGCTGGCCCACAGGTGGGCGGCGGCCATGGTGCGGTGCGGAGAGTAGGCGGCGAGGATTTGTTCGGTGCGTTTGATGTCGGGTTTGACGTCTTCGCCCAGCAGCGTTTGCAGCGCGGCGCGTACGGCGACGTCGCCATGTAGCGAGCAGTCGGCGTAGCCGTAGCCGCGCAGCAGGCCGTAGTTGACGGTCCACGGACCGATGCCTTTGACACCCAGCAGCGCGGCTGAAATTTGTTCGATGTTGTTGTCGTCAGCGAGGTCCAATCGGAGGTCGCCATCAGCGACCAGCGCGGCCAGACGCAGTATGGTCTCCGCTTTCGCGCGCGAGAATTTGCGGCTGGTGAGGTCTTCCACCGTCAGCGCTGCCGCAGTGCGGGCATCGGGATAGCACCACAAGCCGCTGCTATGCTGGCGGCCTGCCTGCAGGATGAAGGTGCGGCGCAGCGAGATCGCAAACGACAGGTTGATCTGCTGGCCGATGATGGCCCACGTCAGCGCTTCAAACACGGTGGCCGATTGCACGATGCGCAGGCCGGGCTGCTTGCGCGCCAGTGCGGCAAACAGCTTGTCCTTTTTAACGAAAGCGCTGAACGGCGCAGGATCGATGCGCAGGCCGAGGATGCTGATGGCTGCCTCGCGCGCTTGCTCCTGCGTGGCCTTGGATAGTTTGCCGTCCGCTTGGACGGTGATGCTGGCGCTGGCTGGCGCTAGCGCGATATCCAGCACCACGGGCACGCCGTCCAGCAGCACGCCTTTGCGCAGGCGCTCGGTGCTGACCTCTTCCGCGATGCTTTCGGCGTCGCGGCGATGGAAGGCCAGTACGTCGTCGAGACGAAAATCCTGCGGCAGCGCCAGCGTGAATGGCTTCATGCGGTACGGGCCTTCATGCCAAAGCTTGGACGGAAGCCCGTCACCAGTGCTGTGCCAGCGATGACGATAGCCGCACCAGCAAAGGTGTACCAGCCCACGGTCTCGCCGAGGAACATCACGCCCCACAGGATGCCGAACAGCGGGCTAAGGAAAGTCACGGTCAGTGCCGACGATGGGCCGACGTCCTGGATCAAACGGAAGTAGATCAAATAAGCCACGCCGCTGCACAACACGCCCAGCGCAATCACTGCGCCCATGATGCCGACGGTCGGCTCGCCCGGCGCCGGGAAAAACGGCACCACCGGCAGCACTAGCAGCGCGGAGGCCCACATTGAACCATGCGCATTGGCGAACGGCTCGACGGCCTTGGCCTGCTTGGCGTAGTTGGAGGCGATGCCGTAGTTGAAGGACGCGAACAGCACCGCCGCAATCGCGATGCCGGCACCCGGCTTGGAGCTCACATGGTCAAAGCCTACCAGCAGCGCCACGCCGATGGTGCCCAGCGCAAGGCCGAGCAGCACTTTACCGCTCACCATGGTGCGCGACCACACAGCGGCGATCAGCGTGCCCCATAGTGGTGTGGTGGCGTTCAGCACCGCCAGCAGGGAGGCCGACAGCGTGCGCGCCGCAAACGCGAACATCAGGAACGGCAGCGCGGAGTTGAACAGGCCGAGGATGAAGTAGTGTTTCCAGTTCTGTTTGAGGTCCAGCGACTTTTTCAGGAACACGCCAATCGCGGCGAGGAACAGCGCGGCAAACAGCACGCGGTATTCGATCAGCACTGCGGCGCCCAGCACCGGCGCGGCAATGCGCATGAACAGGAAGGAGCCGCCCCAGATGGCGGCCAGCAGGATAAGGCGGAGTAGGTTGGTGGTGCTCATGCGGATTCCAGTGGTGTGAAGTCGCTATTGTCAGCCAGCGCGTTGGTAACGCGCCAGCCGATTCTTGCCATTGAATTGTCAGATCGCGCCAATCTCCACGATACAGGCGGCGTCGCCCGGCTTGGTGGGCGCGGCGGCGTGCGGCACGATCATATCGGTTGGCACGCCATTTTTAATCGCCGTCATTTCGGCGAGGATGGAGATGGCGATTTCGGAGGGCGTCTTGCTGCCGATGTACAGGCCTATCGGCCCGTGAAGGCGCGCCAGCTGTTCCGGTGTCAGGTCGAATTCCACCAGCCGCTCGCGGCGCTTGGCGTTGTTCTTGCGCGAGCCGATGGCGCCAACGTAGAAGGCATCTGACTTCAGCGCCTCCATCAGCGCCAGGTCGTCCAGCTTGGGATCGTGCGTCAGCGCGACGACGGCGCTGCGGCGGTCCAGCTGCGAGTCGATCACCACATCGTCCGGCATGTCGTGCACCAGCTGCACGCCGTCCACATGCCAACCGGCGCGGTACTCTTCGCGCGGATCGCAGACGATGACGTGGTAGTCCATCGCGGTGGCGATCTGCGCCAGGAAACGCGACAGCTGCCCGGCACCGATAATCAGCAAGCGCCAACGCGGGCCGTGAATGGTCACCATGGCCTGCTCGCTGACTTGCAGTTGTGCGCCCGGTGCGGCCTTGGACAGTTCGACCTCGCCGCTGTGCAGATCAAGGCGGCGCTGCACCAGTTCATGCTGCTCCAGCCGTTGCAGCAGCTCGTCGATGCGGCTGCGCTCCGACAGCGGCTCGATCGACAATTCAATGGTGCCGCCGCACGGCAGGCCGAAACGATGCGCCTCGTCGGCGGTGATGCCGTAGCTGACGATTTCCGGAACTGTGCGGCTGATACCTTCATCGCGCACACGCGCAATCAGGTCGTCCTCGATGCAGCCGCCCGAGACCGAGCCGACTACCGTGCCGTCTTCGCAGATGGCCAGCGTGGCGCCGATCGGGCGCGGGCTGGAGCCCCACGTCTTGATGACGGTGATCAGTTCACAGCGGCGCCCGGACGCGAGCCACGCGGCGCTGGTTTTTAAAACTTCGAGGTCGATGGAGTCCATGAATGGAATATACTACGGCGATGCCAATTTTGCAGGGGACTGAAATGCCTCACCAGGAAGACATCAAAGAAGACGACGGTTCGCCGAAATTCGGCCGCTTGCTGATCGTGCTGATTTTCGCTGTGCTGGTGTGCGCCGGGCTGACCTGGCTGATGGCGACAGTCTTCCCTAATTTTCCTAACTAGATTTTGCAAGCCGCTTCGAGTGCGTTGTCGAACGGGCTGTCCGGCACAATGTCTTCAGGATTGAATTTCTCGAACTTGTAGTTCTCCACCGGTTCGCCCTTGCCCATCGCCTCCGGATAATAGACCTGCGCCAGCAGAGTGGTGGTATGGTCTTCGCACGCATACACGTGCAGCATCTTCACTGAGCGATACAGCTTGCCCTCGGGCGTCTTCTGCGCGCGCGCATAGCTTTGCATGGACCAGGCCTTGCGCGTCTTTTCGGTCTTGATCACGCTGGCCTTGTCGATGTAGAAGACGTTGCCGCTGCTTCCTCCCACCTTCATCCATTGCGCCGCCTGCGCTGCACCAGCCGCCAGTATCAAGGACATTGCGATCAGGCCGGACTTGGTCATGGCGCGCTCCTCAAGGAACCAGCGGACGCTTGCCCGCTTGCTTGCTGCGGATGTCGGCGACGGTCTTGTCGATCACCGTCAAGCGGTAGGACGTCGCCGGATGGTTGGCGACATAGCCATTCAAGACGGTAGCCGGATACTGGGCGGCGAGGCGCTGCCAGAAGGCGTGCGCGCCTTCCACGCTGTAGCCTGCGCGCGCCACCATGTACAGCGACAGGTAGTCGGCAGCGGAGTCCAGGTCCTGCGGCATCGGCTTCACGCCGGCGGTTCCGATCAGCATCGACAGGTCGGGACGCACGGCCACCAGGTTGTCGATGATGCTGCCGACCGTGTAGGCCTGCTTGGTAACGGCCGCATGGCCCAGTACATTGTGGGCGATGTCTTTGGCCAGCACATAGGCGATGGCTTCGTCGCTCTGCGCGAAGTTGACCATGCCGCGCGTGATCAGCACGCGCTGGCCGTCGGAATAGGCGTTGACGTTGTCGGAGTTGCCGATGTCGATCTTGAAGGCGCAAGCGCGCGTGACCGGCACTTTGAGCTGCTGGTTGCTGCCGCCGCGTGCCACGGTCAGGTCCAGCGACTGGCTGCTGCTGGCCAGCGGACCGAGAATGGCAGCAGCCTGCGTTTCGGCGTTGGCGCCGATCGGCAGCACCTTGCCGTTGGCGGCGATCAGCGCGTCACCCTTGCGCAAGCCCGCGCGCGCGGCGCCGCTGCCGGACAGCACGCTGGCGACTTCAAGACGGTCACCATAATTCAGCACTGCTTGCGCAGCGTCGACGAATTCGCCGGTGTAGGAGTATTTGTTTTTGGCGGTGAAGCCGAGCAGGTTGCGCGCCTGCGAGCGGCACAGGTCCGCGTTGTTGATCAGCAGGGGACCGGCAATGCGGTACAAGCGATCCTGCAAGGCCACCATCTGGCTTAGTTGCGCGCGCGCGGCGGCCATCTTTGCGGTGACTTCCGGCGGTGCTTCGGTCACGCTGCTGACCACTGCGGGCGCAGGTTCGGGCGCCGCCGGCTTGGATTGGAAAGAGGAGCAGGCGGACAGCAGGGCGCTCGCCACAACGAGGGATAAAGTGCCAAATTTATTCGTCTTGTTCATCCCTGTGCTCCGTCTCCATTCTTTGTTAGTGTTTGCCCGTGCTGCCGAAACCACCGACACCGCGTTCGCTGGTGTCGAATTCTTCAACCACGTTAAAGCCGACTTGCAGCACCGGTACGATGATCAGCTGTGCCAGGCGTTCCATCGGTTGCAGCGTGAAGGCGCTGTGGCCGCGGTTCCAGGTCGAGATCATCAACTGGCCCTGATAGTCGGAGTCAATCAAGCCTACCAGATTCCCCAGCACGATGCCGTTTTTGTGGCCCATGCCGCTGCGTGGCAGGATCATGGCCGCATAGCCAGGATCGCCCACGTGGATCGCCAGGCCGGTTGGAATCAGCACGGTCTGGCCGGCTTCAATCACCATCGGCGCGTCGATGCAAGCGCGCAGGTCCAGGCCAGCGGAACCCGGCGTTGCGTACGCCGGCAGCTGGTCTTTCATGCGAGGGTCTAAGATTTTAACGTCAACGTTTTTCATTTATTTAGCAAACAGGGAATGTTGGGAGATTCGTTTCGAGATCTCGGAAATCAATTGGCGCGCCAAGGTCAGTTTGTCGGCACGCGGCAGAATCGTGTGGCCGTTTTCATCGAACAGGATGATGGTATTGTCGTCCTGGCCGAAGGTATGGTGGCCGATATTCCCTACTAGCAGGGGGATACCTTTTTTCTCGCGCTTGTCGGCGCCGAACTGCACCAGATTTTCCGATTCTGCGGCAAAGCCCACGCAGTACGGATGGCCTGCCAGGTTGGTGCGCGCTGCCACGGTGGCGAGGATGTCCGGGTTCTGCTCGAACTTCAGGTCCGGTGCGGTGCCGTTTGGATTCTTCTTCAGTTTCTGGTCGCTGGCGTTGGCGATGCGCCAGTCGGCCACCGCTGCCACGGCGATGAAAATGTGCTGGTGATCGACATCGGCCATCACCGCATCAAACATTTGCTGCGCGCTTTGCACGCTGACGCGCTGCACGCCGAATGGCACCGGCAGTGTGACAGGGCCGGACACCAGCATCACTTCAGCGCCGGCTTCACGCGCAGCACGCGCCACGGCGTAGCCCATCTTGCCCGAGGACAGATTGGTGATGCCGCGCACCGGATCGATCGGCTCGAAGGTCGGGCCGGCGGTAATCATGATGCGCTTACCGGCCAAAACTTTGGGCTGGAAGGCGGCAATCACTTCTTCCAGCAGCTGTTCCGGTTCCAGCATGCGGCCCAGGCCTACCTCGCCGCAAGCCTGGTCGCCGGCCGCAGGGCCGAAGATGGTTACGCCGTCGTCGCGCAGCTGCTGCACGTTTCGCTGGGTGGCAGGGTTCTGCCACATTTCCACGTTCATGGCCGGCGCGATCAACAGCGGCACGGTGCGCGGACGTGCCACGCACATGGTCGACAGCAGGTCGTCGCAAGCGCCGTGCGCCAGCTTGCGGATGAAGTCCGCCGAGCAGGGAGCGATGATGACGGCGTCCGCATCGCGCGTAACGTCGATGTGGGCCATGTTGTTGTTGACGCGCGGGTCCCACTGATCGGTGAACACCGGGCGGCCCGACAGCGCCTGCATGGTGACGGCCGTGATGAAGTGGGTGGCCGCTTCGGTCATCACTACCTGCACCGAAGCGCCGGCCTTGGTGAAGGCACGGCACAATTCCGCAGCCTTGTAGCAGGCCACGCCGCCGGACAGGCCGAGGACGATTTTTTTACCAGTCAGTTCCATCATGATGCTGCTCCCTGTTAGCGGTTCACCCGGCGCAGTTCGTCCAGGATGAACAAGCCGGCGCCGATGCAGATCGCCGAATCGGCGACGTTAAACGCCGGGAAGTGGCCGATGCCGGCCCAGTGGAAATCGAGGAAGTCGACGACGTGGCCGTACAGCAGGCGGTCGATCACATTGCCCAACGCGCCGCCCAGGATCAGCGACAGCGCCCACGAGAACATGCGCTGGCCAGCGTGCTTTTTCAGCAGGTAGACGATGAACAGTGCCGCACCGATGCCGATGGCGGTGAAGAAGTAACGCTGCCAGCCGCCGGCATTGCCGAGGAAGCTGAAGGCCGCGCCCTTGTTATAAGCCAGCACCAGGTTGAAGAACGAAGTGATGAATTTTTCTTCGCCCAGCTGGAAGGTCTTGGTGATGGTGATCTTGGTCAGCTGGTCGATCAGGATGACGAGGGCAGCGATGCACAGCCACGGCGTCAGGCTAGCCGAGGACTTGGTTGGGAAGATTTTTTTGGTGGCCATGAGTTAGTCGGTTACAGGCAGCGGTCTAGTCGTCATTCCCGCACCGGCGGGAATCCATGCTGAGCATCCGCACTCGGCTCAGCATGGGCTCCCGCCTGCGCGGGAGCGACGGGCCATATCTTAAGCGAACTTGCGTTTTTCGCCCGCACCAAACAGGTTGCTGTGGCAGCGGCCGCACAGGGTAGGGTGGTCGGCGTGGGCGCCAACGTCGGCGCGGTAGTGCCAGCAACGCTCGCACTTCTCTGCCTTCGATGCCGCCACAGCGACTGCTTCTTCCGCTTCCGATGCCACTTCAGTCACCGATGCCAGCGAGGTGATGAAGATGAACTTCAGATCATCTTCCAGGCTTGCCAGGACTTTGAACTTCTCGCCTGCAGCCTTGATGCTCAGTTCCGCTTGCAGCGACGAGCCAATCGCGCCCGAGGTGCGCAAGTCTTCCAGCTGCTTGGTGACGTCGGTACGCACGGTGCGCACGGCGGTGTACTTGGCCAGCAGGGCTTCTGCATCGGCCAGTTCCGGCAGCTGCCACCAGGTCTGCGTGAAGATGGTTTCGTCGCTGGCTTTCCAGCCTTCGGCGCCGGCGAAGATTTCCCATGCTTCTTCGGCGGTGAAGGACAGCGCAGGCGCCATCAAACGCAGCAGGCTTTGGGTCAGGTGATACAGCGCGGTTTGTGCCGAGCGGCGCGACGCCGACGTCACGCCGGTGGTGTACAGGCGGTCCTTCAGGATGTCCAGGTAGAAGCCGCCCAGATCTTCCGAGCAGTAGTTCTGCAGCTTGGAGTAAACCGGCTGGAACTCATACTGCATATAGTGCGCTTCGATTTCCTTCTGCAGCTGCGCCATGTTGGCGATGGCGTAGCGGTCGATCTCCAGCAGCTCGGCCACCGGTACGGCGTCCTTGGCGAAATCGAAGTCCGACAGATTGGCCAGCAGGAAGCGCAGGGTGTTGCGGATGCGGCGATACGATTCGGTCACGCGTTTCAGGATCTCGTCGGAGATCGACAGTTCGCCGGTGTAGTCGGTCGATGCCACCCACAGGCGCAGCATGTCGGCGCCCAGTTTGTTCCACACATCTTGCGGCGCGATGGTGTTACCGATCGACTTGGACATCTTCTTGCCTTCGCCGTCGACCACGAAGCCGTGGGTCAGCAGCGCCTTGTACGGCGCGGAGCCGTTCAGCATCGAGGACGTCAGCAGCGACGAGTGGAACCAGCCGCGGTGCTGGTCCGAGCCTTCCAGATACAGGTCGGCAGGGAAGGGCGACTGTTCTTTGTGCGAGCCGCGCAGCACGGTCTGGTGGGTCGAACCGGAGTCGAACCAGACGTCCAGCGTGTCTTTATTTTTGATGTACAGGTCCGCTTCGTCGCCGATCAAGTCTTTCAGGTCCAGTGCCTGCCATGCGTCGATGCCGCCTTTTTCGATCAGCTTCGCCACTTGCTCCAGCAGCTCTGGCGTGCGCGGATGCAGCGCGCCGGTTTCCTTGTGAACCACGAAGGCCATCGGCACACCCCACTGGCGCTGGCGCGACAGGGTCCAGTCAGGACGGTTGGCGATCATGCCGTGCAGGCGCGCCTTGCCCCAGTCCGGGAAGAATTCGGTCTGTTCGATGCCGGCCAGTGCGGCCTGGCGCAGCGTGGCGCCGCCATCTTTCGGATGCACGTCCATGCCCGCGAACCATTGTGAGGTGGCGCGGTAGATGATCGGCGACTTGTGACGCCAGCAGTGCATGTAGCTGTGATCGAACATCTTCAGTTCGAACAGGGCGCCGGCTTCTTTCAGCGCGTTGCAGATTGGTTTGGAGGCTTCCCAGATGGTCAGGCCGCCGAACAGCGGCAGCGTAGAGGCGTACTTACCGTCGCCCATCACCGGGGTCAGGATGTTCTCGTCCTTCATGCCGTGTGCGCGGCAGGAGATAAAGTCGTCCAGGCCGTAGGCTGGCGCCGAGTGCACCACGCCGGTACCGCTTTCGGTGGTCACGTAGTCGGCCAGGTACATCGGCGACAGGCGATCAAAGAACGGATCGGCCGCGTGCAACGGGTGACGGAAGCTGATGCCTGCCAGCGCCGCGCCGTGCGCGGTGGCGATGGTGGTGCCTTCCAGCTTGAAGCGCGCCAGGCTGGCTTCCACCAGGTCTTGCGCCAGGATCAGCAGCAGTGGTTGGTCATCACGCTCGGTTTGCACCAGCGAGTAGATCACTTCCGGGTTCACGTTCAGTGCCTGGTTGGACGGGATGGTCCATGGTGTGGTGGTCCAGATGACGATGAAGCCGTTCTCGGTCGGCAGCTTATCGAGGCCAAAGGCGGCCGACAGCTTGTCGAATTCGGCAAACTTGAAGCCGACGTCGATGGCTGGATCGCGCTTGTCCTGGTATTCCACTTCCGCTTCCGCCAGTGCGGACTGGCAGTCGAAACACCAGTTGACCGGCTTCAGGCCGCGATATACATAGCCTTTTTCCAGCATCTGGCCGAGGGCGCGCAGTTCGTCGGCCTCGTTGGAGTAGTTCATGGTCAGGTAAGGGTTCTGCCATTCACCCAGCACGCCGAGGCGGATGAAGTCCTTGCGCTGGCGATCAACCTGTTCCAGCGCGTAGGCGCGGGCCTTGGTCAGCACGTCGGCGGTTGGCAGGTTCTTGCCGTATTGTTTTTCGATCTGAATCTCGATCGGCATGCCGTGGCAATCCCAGCCCGGCACGTAAGGCGCGTCGTAGCCGGCGAAGGTGCGGGCTTTGACCACCATGTCTTTCAGGATCTTGTTGACGGCGTGGCCGATGTGGATGTCGCCGTTGGCGTACGGAGGACCGTCGTGCAGGATGAACTTAGGACGGCCGGCGGCAGCTTTGCGCACACGCTCGTAGATTTTCTTGGTTTGCCATTGCTGAACCCAGTTCGGCTCGCGCTTGGCCATATCGCCGCGCATTGGGAACGGGGTTTCGGTCATGTTGACCGGGTATTTGCTTTCAGGCTTTTTTGCGTTTTTGTTATCGGACATGGTATTCGATCAGTGTATGTGTTCAGGTATTTTGTGTAGCCGGCGCGCGTAGCTTAATCGCGCGGTCAAATTCGGTCGGTGGCGCGCTTAGCAAAGAAGGCGCGGGCGATGGACGCGTCATTGTCGATGGCGGCGGTCAGCGTCGGCAGGTCGACGTATTTTTCTTCGTCGCGTATTTTTTGCAGGAACTCGACGCGCACTTGCTTGCCGTAGCAGTTCTGCGCGAAGTCGAAGATGTGCACTTCCAGCAGCACGCGGCCGCTGTCTTCCACGGTCGGGCGCACGCCCAGGCTGGCCACGGCGGGCAGCGGCTGCGCGCTCAAACCGTGCACCTGCACGATGAAGATGCCCGACAGCGCCGGGCGATGCGGCACGCGCAGGTTCAGGGTCGGGAAGCCCAGCGTGCGGCCCAGTTTCTGGCCGTGGATCACGTGGCCGGAGATGGCGTAAGGATGGCCCAGCAGTGCGTCGGCGTGTTCAAACTCGCCCGCGTGCAGCGCTTCGCGCACAGCGGAGGAGGAGATGCGGGTGCTGCCGTTCATCACTGTCGGCAGGGTCTCGACGTGGAAGCCGTACTTTTGGCCCGCTTCCAGCAGCATTTGCACATTGCCGGCGCGGCGCGCGCCGTAGCAGAAGTCGTCGCCGACCATCAGCCATTTCACGTGCAAGCCTTCGACCAGCACTTTCTCGGTGAACTCCTGCGGCGTCAGCGCCGCAAAGGAGGAGGAGAAGTGTTCGACGATGACGCGGTCGATGCCGTTGTCGGACAGCGATTGCAGCTTGTCGCGCAGGTTGGCGATGCGGGCCGGAGCTTTCGACAGGTCGCCCAATTTGTGGGCGAAGAATTCGCGCGGGTGCGGTTCGAAGGTCATCACGGCCGCTTCCAGGCCCAGGCGGTCGGCGGCAGCGCGCACGCGGGCCAGCAAAGCCTGGTGGCCGAGGTGGACGCCGTCAAAGTTGCCGATCGTGAGCGCGCAGGGCGCACGCGCCGCTGCATTGGGAAGACCTCGAAATACCTTCATGGGAATCTGGGGAAAACTATCGCAAATAGGGGATTATACGGGCAAACCCTCAAAGCGAAAAAAAAGCGCTGCCGGCGGGACCGGTCAGCGCTTGGCGCAGTCACTGCCCGAATATTACAGTGGGCGGTTAATGTTCATGACCCAGTAGCGGGCCAGGTCGCCGGTACCGTCGGTACCTTTAACCGATTTCAGGGTCGCCAGCGCAGCAGCTTTCTTGCCAGCGATGTTCTGGGCCAGGCCCTGGTGCAGTTTAACTGCGTCAGGATTCTTGGCGGTGCCCAGCTTGATGGCTTGGTCGATCAGCGCCAGACCCTTGTCGGCTTTACCGGACGACACCAGTGCGTAGCCCATATTGGCCAGCGCGTCAGCATCCTTGGCTTTTACAGCTTCGGCTTCAGCAGCAGCTTGCTTGGCGTCGAACTCGGTCTGGGTCTTGGCGGCCAGGTCTTTCAGGCGCTGGTGGCGGGCGGCGTCGGAGCCGGTGCCCAGGGCGCCTTTTTTGTAGCCTTGGTCGATGATCTTGATGGCTTCGGCCGGGTTGCCGGCTTGCAGGGCCAGCTGGCTCATTTCCATGTACTCGTTAGGCTTGGACAGCAGGCCCAGTTGCAGGCGCAGGCGCAGCAGGTCCAGCGACAGGGTCGACGAGAAGCCTGGCTTGGTCTGCACGCGTTGCAGCAGGTCGGCCCAGGTTTGTGCTTTCGGATACGAAGCAGCCATCTTTTCCAGCGTCTGCACGTAGCCGGCCTTGTCGTTCTGCTTCAGCTGGATGTTGGCCAGCATGCCGAGCTGGTTCTCGTTCAGGCTTTTGGCGTTTTGCAGTTCTTTGGCCGCCTCAGCGTATTTGCCCGAGGTGTAGTAGATCTGGACGATGTATTCCTGGGCCTGGGTGTTGCCCGGATTTTCCTTCAGGACGCGCTGGAAGGCGTTGATGGCTTTTGGATAGTCCTTGGCGCGGTAGTAGATGCCGGCCAGGGCTTCAGCGAATTTTGGCGATTCGGCAGGCGACAGCTTGCCGGAGTTCAGTACCGATTCAAAGGCTTTAGCGGCGGCGTCGTTATCGCCGGCAGCAACTGCAGCCGAGGCACGGGTGCGCTCGATCAGGTAGGTTTCGTTGGCGGTTTTGCCGCCGACAGCGTCGGTTTCTTTCAGTTTAGCCAGCGCTTCTTTATTCTTGCCGGCTGCGGCCAGTTTCTGTGCTTCTTGCAATGGTTTGCCGATTTCTGCGCGCACCGTTTCTGCTGCGTAGGCGACCGACGAGAAACCTGCGATAGGGGCTGCTGCAGTAAAACCAATAGCGGCCATTACCAGGCCGAGATGAGCGAGACGAAACTTGGACATGGGTGGGTTTTCTTTCATCAAAAAACGAAAATAGGCAGGATGGTCCTGCCTATTATTGTACATGGACTGATTATTGGAACTGTTCGTTACCGACCAGACCAATCTTGGTCACGCCCAGACGCTGAGCCGAAGCCATCACGCCTGCTACGACCTTGTACGACACCAGCTTGTTCGGACGCAGATGCACTTCCGGCTGGTCAGCTTGCGCTGCGACATCGGTCAGTTTCGCTTCCAGGGTGCCGCGGTCAGGAACCACTGCGTTATCCCACAGAATCGTACCGTCGAAGTCGACGTCAATCGTAATGACCACTGGTTCCTTGGTTGGCGGCGGTGGGGTACCGACCGGCATGTTCAGGTTGACCGAATGGTTGGCCTTCGGAATCGTAATGATCATCATGATAATCAGCACCAGCATCACGTCGATGAGGGGCGTCATATTCATTTCCATCATTGGTTCCGGATCCGCGCCTGCGGATGGAGAGCCGACACTCATACTCATGAATATTTCCTTTTTAGAAGGGCAGGCCTGAACTACAGGCCTGCGATGCACTGTCGGGAATTAACCCTTATCAGGCGGTTCGGTGATGAAGCCGACCTTCTGAATACCAGCACGCTGGGTAGTGTAAATAACCTTGCCGATTGCTTCGTAGCGGGTTTCTTGGTCGCCACGTACATGTACTTCCGGCTGAGGCAATTTCACAGCTTCCACCTTCAGATTGTCGAACAGCTCATTGGCGTCGCGCATTTTGCGCTGGTTCCAATAGATGTCGCCATCTTTGCTGACAACGATGTTGACGTCTTCAGGCTTGGTCTGGATAACCTGGTTGGTTTCCTCTGGCAGCTGAATTTTAATCAGCTTCAGCACAACCGGGCTCGTGATCAGGAAGATAATCAGCAGAACCAACATGATGTCCACGAGGGGCGTCGTGTTGATTTCCGACATGACTTGATCTTCGTCTCCGCTATCGGAGCCTACGGACATGGACATGATTAATTAGCCTACTTTTTTGGAGCCGGTTGCGGTCGACATTGCGCCCGAGATCAGGACCGAGTGTACGTCAGCCGAGAAAGCACGTACGTCTTCCATTGCCGACTTGTTACGACGTACCAGCCAGTTGTAACCCAGAACGGCTGGAACTGCAACGAACAGACCAAATGCGGTCATGATCAGTGCTTCACCCACTGGGCCTGCTACTTTGTCGATCGATGCGTTACCCGACATGCCGATCGCGATCAGTGCATTGTAAATACCCCACACGGTACCGAACAGACCGATGAACGGTGCGGTCGAACCCACGGTTGCCAGGAACGACAGGCCGTCTTGCAGACGCGATTGAACTTTATCAACAGCGCGTTGGATCGACATGGTCACCCAGGTCGACAGGTCGATTTGTTCCAGCAGGGCGCCGTCGTGGTGAGCGGTTGCCTTGGTGCCGGTTTCAGCGATGAAGCGGAATGGCGAACCTTCGGTCAGCGAAGCCGAACCAGCAGCGATCGACGAAGCTTTCCAGAACTTGGCCGACGACTCTTTCGATTGTTTGAAGATCTTGGTCTGGTCGATCAGTTTGGTGATGATGATGTACCACGAACCCATCGACATCAGCGACAGGATGATCAGGGTGCCGCGCGACACGAAGCCAGCTTCCCACACAGCAGCGAAGCCGTATGGATTTTCCACTTCTTCTTTACCGCCTTTAGCTGCAGGTGCTGCTGGAGCTTCAGCTGCTGGTGCTGCTGCCGCATCCGCTGCTGGCGCAGCTGCTGGAGCCGAAGCGGCTGCCGAGGCTTGCTCTTGCGCGAAGGCAGGGGCGCTCACCAGGGCGGTGGCTGCGGTCACCGAGAACAGCACAGCGGCCAGTACAGCGGACAAACGGGTATTCTTAAACATGCTTCCTCCAAATTGATAAAATAATCAGATCGCTGGCGTAATGACAACGAAATTACTAATTGAGACGATGGTCTGTCTCGGTTTTACTCCAGCGTCCAGACGTATTGCATCTGCTGCCAGCCTTCTTTTGGTACGCCGTCTTCAGTTGCCGGTTTGAAGCGGCACTTCGTGATACCAGCGACCGCAGCTTTATCCAGATCCCTA
The DNA here is from genome assembly GCF_009857445.1 of Duganella flavida. Classification (GTDB taxonomy): domain Bacteria; phylum Pseudomonadota; class Gammaproteobacteria; order Burkholderiales; family Burkholderiaceae_D; genus Rugamonas; species Rugamonas flavida. The sequence continues at coordinate 67,403 of NZ_WWCN01000009.1, read as the reverse complement.
AAGCCGCTCGACTTCACAACTTTAGAATCTGCCACGCGACCGTCGGCTGCAATCAGGAACGACAGCTGAACGGTACCGGTTTCTTCGTTACGCAGCGACGACTTCGGCCATTCTGGCTTAGCGCAGGTGCTGAAGTCGACTACAGCCGCCGTACGGACGCCGGTTTTGGCAGGACCAGGAGCCGGAGCTGGCTGTGCTGGTGGTGCCGGACGGATATCCGTGTTTGCCGGTTTCACGTTGGTCGCGTTGGCGATCGTGTTATTCGGCGGTGGTGGCTGCTGCACGTTCACCTCAACTGGCGGGATGAATGGCGGTGGTGGTGCCTTCATCTCTGGCGGAGGTGGCGGTGGTGGGAGCTCTTTCGGTGGAGGAGGTTTCACCTCCTCGATGATCTTGGTCTCCACTGGTGCGACCATTTTGGCCACCAGGCGTTTACCAAGGCCCGTCACGATCCCATAAGCGACCAGCAAGTGCAACAAAACGACAATGGTTATGCCTGTAAAGTTCTTCCCGGTGCTTTTTTCGTTGTGCGTGAAATTCATGCCTGCTTTCTCCAATACCAACTCTCTTTGGTGCTACTTAAACCCCAAAATGGCGACACAAAACAACAGCCGCATCCGGGACGTCGGCGAATTATACATACGAATTCTTGATTTTACATAGAATTTTCATCCCTAAAACCGGTTAAATTTCATAGGGTTTTCCTATATGGTAGCGCTCCCTTTGCACCGTTCTGGCTCAATATACAAGACTCTCCGGCGCATTTTTGGGCGGTGACGCACCACGACGTTACTTAGTTTTCCCTTAAGGCCAAAAACGGAATTTTATCCAGGTAATTTTACTACGCACAATTGATAATTTGGTCGTAAATGTTTCTTTAATGAAATTCTTGCGCAGGCTACTATACAAGTAGCTGAAGAAAAATATTGACTTCATACCCGCACCGTGCATTTAAGAAAAAAACCGGAGGTAGCGCGCCGTCGCCACCCCCGGTTATCACCTTGCAAGAGCCATGCCTGAACCCAGGCAGCCTGCTAAAGCACTATATATATGTTGGGTCAGAAAGTGCGGCCGCGTTTCTCCCGCTTCACTTCCAGCGTGCTGACCACTTCGCCGCTGGGGCCTACAGTCTCCAGGTGCACGTCGAAGCCCCACAGCCGGGCCACGTGCTTGAGTACTTCGCCGGCCTGCTGGTTAAGCGGACGGCGCTGGAACTGGCTGTGGCGCAAGGTCAGCGCACGGTCGTCTTGCGTATTGACCGACCAGACCTGGATGTTGGGCTCACGGTTCCCAAGGTTATATTGTTCTGCCAGCTGCTGGCGTACGTAGCGGTAGCCAAGGTCGTCGTGGATGGCGGAGACACTGAGTTTCTCGTTATTGTCATCGTCCAGCACGGCAAAGAAGTGGAACTCGCGGATCAGCTTGGGCGAAAGATACTGGGCGATAAAGCTTTCATCTTTAAAATTGCGCATCGCGAAGTCCAGCGTCTTGCGCCAATCGCTGCCGGCGATGTCGGGGAACCATTCGCGGTCCTCGTCGGTCGGGTGCTCGCAGATGCGGCGGATGTCGGTCATCATGGCAAAGCCCAGCGCGTAGGGATTGATGCCGCTGTAATACGGGCTGTTGACCGGCGGCTGGTAGACCACATTGGTATGGCTCTTCAGGAACTCCATCATGAAGCCATCGCCGATCACGCCCTCATCGTACAACTGGTTGAGGATGGTGTAGTGCCAGAAGGTGGCCCAGCCCTCGTTCATCACCTGCGTCTGGCGCTGCGGGTAGAAGTACTGCGAAATCTTGCGCACGATGCGCACCATCTCGCGCTGCCATGGCTCCAGCAGCGGCGCGTATTTCTCGATAAAGTACAGCAGGTTCTCTTCTGGCTCGGGCGGGAAGCGCTTGGCGACCTTGGTGGCTTCTTCTTCCTCGCGGCGCGGCAAAGTGCGCCACAGGTCGTTGATCTGCGACTGCACATAGGCTTCGCGTTCCTTCTGCCGCGCGCGCTCTTCCATCAGCGACAGCTTGGCGGGCCGCTTGTAGCGGTCCACACCGTAGTTCTGAATGGCGTGGCAGGAATCAAGCAGCGTTTCCACCGCGTCGATGCCATGGCGCTGCTCGCACTCGGCGATGTAATTTTTGGCAAACACCATATAGTCGACGATGGCGTCGGCGTCGGTCCAGGTGCGGAACAGGTAGTTCCCTTTGAAGAAGGAGTTGTGGCCATATGCCGCGTGTGCGATTACCAGCGACTGCATGGTCAGGCTGTTCTCCTCCATCAGGTAGGCGATGCAGGGATTGGAGTTGATCACGATTTCGTAGGCCAGCCCCATTTGCCCGCGCTTGTAGCCTTTCTCAGTGCTGAGGAAGTGCTTGCCGAATGACCAGTGGTTGTAGGAGACCGGCATGCCCACCGAGGTGTAGGCATCCATCATCTGCTCGGCGGTGATGATCTCCAATTGGTTGGGATACGTATCCAGCCCGAAGCCCTCGGCCACGCGGCGGATTTCCTGGTGTATCTGCTCGATCAGCTCAAACGTCCACTCGGATTGCTCCGGCAGGGCGTTCGGATGCCTCGGCTTAGCGGTCATGTCGTTCATTATTTGGGCTGTTTCTTGAACAGTTCACGGAACACCGGATAGATATCAGCCGGCGTGACGATTTTTTGCATGGCGAAGTGCGGATGGTGATCCGGCACCTGCGAATATTGCTCCCATAGATTCTGTGGCGGACCGTCGGTAATCTCGACGTAGGTGTAGTACTGCACCTTGGGCATGATGGTATTAACGAGCAGCTGCCGGCACAGCACCGAGTCGTTGTCCCAGTTGTCGCCGTCCGAGGCTTGCGCCACGTAGGCGTTGTAGCTGCCGGCGCCATAGCGTTCGTCGATTACCTTGTCCAGCAGGTGCAGCGCCGACGACACCACCGTGCCGCCTGATTCGCGCGAGTGGAAGAATTCTTCCTCGTCCACCTCGGCCGCAGCCGTGTGGTGGCGGATGAAGACCACTTCAATCTTGTCATACACCCGCTTGAGGAACAGGTAGAGCAGGATGAAGAAGCGCTTGGCGGTGTCCTTGCGGGTTTCATCCATCGAGCCGGAAACGTCCATGATGCAGAACATCACCGCCTGCGTCATCGGCTTGGGGACCTTGACGCGGTTGGTGTAGCGCAGGTCGAACGGATCGATGAACGGAATCGCCAGCAAGCGTGTATGCAAGTGGTGGATCAGCTTTTTCAAATCGACCACGCGCTGGTCTTGCAGCGGCACGCCTTCCAGCAGCAGCGCTTCCAGTTCGCGCTCGGCTTCGATCACGCGCTTGCGCGAATTGCCGCCGACAGCGATGCGCCGTCCCAACGCACCGCGCAGGGAGCGCAGCACGTGGATGTTGGATGGTGTGCCGGACATATTGTAGCCGGCGCGCTGGTGTTTGAAATCGGTGGTGGCGGTCAGCTGGGTCTTGACCATGTGCGGCAGTTCCAGGTCTTCGAAGAAGTAGTTCATGAACTCTTCGCGCGACAGCTCGAAGATGAAATCGTCCTCGGTCAGCTGGTCGCTATTGCCTGCCTTGCCGCGGCCTGACCCACCGCCGCCTTTGGGACGGTTGATCTGGTCGCCCTTGAGGTATTCCTGGTTGCCCGGGTTGACCACCTCCCACACGCCGCCGTGGGCGTGGCCAAACGAGGGCTCACTCACATCCTTGACAGGGATGGAGACCTTTTCGCCGTTCTCAACGTCGGTGATGGAACGTCCTTTGATAGCACGTCCCACCGCGTCCTTGATCTGGGACTTATAACGCCGCAAGAAGCGCTCGCGGTTGACTGCGGACTTGTTCTTGCCTTGCAAACGCCGGTCGATGAGGTAAGTCAAAAGATGCCTCCTACAAGTTGCGACGTCACATTACGACGACTTCCTCACGCGCAGATACCATTCGCACAGCAAGCGCACTTGTTTGGCCGTGTAGCCTTTCTCCACCATGCGCGCGACAAAGTCGGCGTGCTTGTTGGCGTCTTCCGCGCTGGCCTTGGCGTTGAACGAAATCACCGGCAGCAGTTCCTCGGTGTTGGAGAACATCTTCTTCTCGATCACGGTGCGGAACTTCTCGTAGCTGGTCCACGCCGGATTCTTGCCGCCGTTATTGGCACGGGCGCGCAAGCCGAAGTTGACGATCTCGTTACGGAAGTCCTTCGGATTCGAAATGCCGGCTGGCTTCTCGATTTTTTCCAGCTCGTTGTTCAGCGATTCGCGGTCGAAGCTTTCGCCAGTATCGGGATCGCGGTATTCCTGGTCCTGGATCCAGAAGTCGGCAAAGGTGACGTAGCGGTCGAAGATATTCTGGCCGTATTCCGAATACGATTCGAGGTAAGCAGTCTGGATTTCCTTGCCGATGAACTCCACGTATTTCTGCGCCAGGTGCTCCTTGATGTATGAGAAGTACTTCTGCTCCAGCTCCGGCGGGAACTGCTCGCGCTCGACCTGCTGCTCCAGCACATACAGCAGGTGCACCGGATTGGCCGCAACCTCGGTGTTATCGAAGTTGAAGACCTTGGACAAAATCTTGAACGCAAAACGCGTCGACAGCCCGTTCATGCCTTCGTCCACGCCCGCATAGTCGACATACTCGTGGATCGACTTGGCCTTCGGATCGGTGTCCTTGAGGTTATCGCCGTCGTACACCAGCATCTTGCTGAAGACACTGGAGTTCTCAGGATCTTTCAGCCGCGAGAGGATCGCAAACTGCGCCATCATGCGCAGCGTGCCCGGTGCGCATGGCGCGGCGGACAGCGAGGAGTTGAATAGCAGCTTGTCGTAAATCTTGATCTCATCGGTCACGCGCAGGCAGTACGGCACTTTGACGATGTAGATACGGTCGAGGAAAGCCTCGTTGTTACGGTTGTTCTTGAAAGTCTTCCATTCCGACTCATTCGAGTGCGCCAGCACGATGCCGTCAAACGGTATGGCGCCAAAGCCTTCTGTGCCCTTGTAGTTGCCTTCCTGCGTGGCAGTCAGCAGTGGGTGCAGCACTTTGATCGGCGCCTTGAACATCTCGACGAACTCCATCAAGCCCTGGTTGGCCAGGCACAAACCACCCGAGTAGCTGTAGGCATCCGGATCGTCCTGCGAATAATCTTCCAGCTTGCGGATATCGACTTTACCGACCAGCGAAGAGATATCCTGATTGTTTTCGTCGCCCGGTTCGGTCTTGGAGATAGCAACCTGCTTCAGCACCGACGGATAGCGCCGCACCACGCGGAACTGATTGATGTCGCCATTAAATTCGTGCAGGCGCTTCACCGCCCACGGCGATGGAATATTGCGCAGGTAGCGGCGCGGGATGCCGTAGTCTTCTTCAAGGATGGTGCCATCCTCTTCTTCGTTGAACAGGCCAAGCGGCGACTCATTCACCGGCGAACCCTTCAGGCAGTAGAAGGGCACATGTTCCATCAGCGATTTCAGCTTTTCCGCAATCGAGGATTTACCGCCGCCGACCGGGCCCAGCAAATAAAGAATTTGCTTGCGCTCTTCCAGGCCTTGCGCCGCGTGACGGAAATAGGAAACGACTTGCTCGATGACTTCTTCAGTGCCGTAAAACTCGCGGAATGCCGGATAAATCTTGATGACCTTATTCGCAAAGATACGTGACAACCGGGTGTCATTGCGGGTATCGATCAGGGTCGGTTCGCCAATGGCAGCCAGCATGCGTTCAGCGGCGCTGGCGTAGGTAAGCCGGTCTTTCTTGCACAGCTCGAGATACTCCTTCATGGACATCTCTTCTTCTTTAGTGCGTTCGTATCGTGCGGCGTAGTTGTCAAAAATGGTCATTTGAATGTCCTTTAATGATGGAAACCTGCTTGTCACGAGTCACCGGCAGTTCGCTTTGCCTTGGCTCTGTTCGTATAATTCCTTTTAATCTTATTTTTCTTCTGGCCAGCTTCCTTTATGTGACACGGATTGCCCGTGTCGATGAGCTGGCTTTATGGCCGGATGGCGGCTTTTATGTGTTCGTCGTAACGCTTCTTACGTCTATGAAATTGATTATTGCGCTATTGGTGCAGGAAGTCAAAAGGTATGTCGTAATATCGTTAATACTCTTTTGTAAGAGCATGATTTAAAAGCGAAATATCGAATTAACTACGCACTTTTCGCATGGTTTTTTCGCGCGTTTTCACCACAGTATCATGCCTTTGAAAGATGTGCTGACGTACTGTGGCCGCATGGGATAAGATGGCCCGATTCAGTAACCCAGTAACAGGAAAAAATAAAAATGTTGAACGATCAATTACGCCGCGTTTTGCAGCAAATGCCGAAAGCCGAGCTGCACATCCATATCGAAGGCTCGCTGGAGCCGGAGCTGATCTTTGCGCTGGCCGAACGCAATGGCGTCAAGCTGGCGTATGGCTCGGTGGAAGAATTGCGCGCGGCGTATGCCTTTACCGATTTGCAGTCCTTCCTCGACATCTACTACGCTGGCGCCAGCGTACTGTTGAAGGAACAGGATTTCTACGATATGACGATGGCGTACCTCAAGCGCGCCGAGGCGGACAATGTGCGCCATACCGAGATTTTCTTCGACCCGCAAACGCACACTGCGCGCGGCGTGGATATCAAAGTGGTCATTGACGGCATCTACCGCGCCTGTCAGGACAGCCCGGTCAGCGCCACGCTGATCCTGTGCTTCCTGCGTCACCTGTCGGAAGAAGATGCGATTGCTACGCTGGAGGCAGCGCTGCCGTATCGCGATAAATTCATCGGTGTGGGCTTGGATTCGTCGGAAGTCGGCAATCCGCCGGAGAAGTTTGCCAATGTGTTTGCACGCTGCCGTGACCTGGGCTTGCGTCTCGTTGCACACGCAGGCGAAGAAGGTCCGCCAGCCTACATCTACACTGCGTTGGATACGCTGAAAGTCGAGCGTATCGACCACGGTGTGCGTTGCCTCGAAGATGCTGAACTGACGGCCCGTCTGGCGAAAGAGCAGATGGCGCTGACGGTGTGCCCGCTGTCCAACATCAAGCTGTGCGTGTTCGACCAGATGGAGCAGCATAACCTGCTGCAGCTGCTGGATGCTGGCATTCTGGCGACCGTGAACTCGGACGACCCGGCCTACTTCGGCGGCTACATGAACGACAACTTCATCGCTACTTTTGAAGCGCTGCCACTGGGCCTGTCGCACGCACATCGCCTGTCGCGCAACGGCTTCGTTGCTGCCTTCCTGCCGGAAGAGCAGAAGCAGAAGTTCCTGGCCGAAGTCGACGCCTTCTTCGCAAAAATCTAAATGTTCAAACTCGCCCTGAAAATGACCGCGCGCGATTGGCGCGCCGGTCAGTTGCGCTTTCTGCTGATCGCGCTGACGGTGGCCGTGGCCGCGTTGTCGGCCACCGGCTTCTTCATCGATCGCCTGCGCAGCGGGCTGGATCGCGATGCGCACCAGCTGCTGGGCGCCGACGTTGCGATCAGTGCCGACTTGCCGGTGCGTGACGAATGGCGCGCGCAAGCCGTGCAGCGTGGCTTGGTGGTGACCGACACCATCACCTTCCCCAGCATGGCGCAAGCGGGCGAGGGCGAGCAATCCAATTCTGTACTGGCGGCCCTGAAGGCCGTCGGCCCCGGCTACCCGTTGCGCGGCAAGGTGAAGATCACCACCGACGCAGCGCAAGCCGAACAAAGTATCGGCACGCCCGCCACCGAATCGCCCGCACCGGGCACCGTCTGGGTGGAGCCGGGCCTGCTGGGCAGCCTGAAAGCCAAGGTCGGCGACCAGCTCAAACTGGGCGATAAAAATTTCACCATCACGCAGCTGATCGCCGCTGAACCGGATCGCGGCGCAAATTTCCTCGCCTTCGCGCCGCGCGTGATGTTTGCATTGTCGGACCTCGATGCGACGAACCTGATCCAGCCCGGCTCGCGCGTGAACTACCGCCTGCTGTCCGCAGCACCGCCATCGCTGAAGAACGGCGCTGCTGCCGCCAAGGCCTATCAGGAATGGCTGGACGCGCAAATCAAGAACAACAACATCAAGGGCGTGCGCGTGGAATCGCTGGACGGCCGCCCTGAAATGCAAACCACGCTGGAACGCGCGGACCGCTTCCTGTCGCTGGTTGGCCTGCTGTCGGCCATGCTGGCCGCAGTCGCCGTGGCGATGGCTGCGCGTCGCTTCATGCAGCGCCACCTCGATGCCTGCGCCATGTTGCGCTGCCTCGGTTTGACGCAGAATCAGGTCACTATGATGTACCTGATCGAATTCCTGCTGGTTGGCCTGCTGGGCAGCGCGGCCGGCGTGGCGGTCGGCTTCGGCGGCCACTACGTGCTGCTGGAAGTGCTGGGTGCACTGGTGTCCAGTGAGCTGCCTGCGCCGACCATCTACCCGGCGCTGCAAGGCCTGGCCATCGGCATCCTGCTGCTGGCTGCATTTGCGCTGCCGCCGATTCTGCAGCTGCGCAAAGTACCGCACAACCGCGTGATCCGCCGCGAGCAGGATGCGCCGCAAGTGGGCGCGCTGGCGACCTACGGCTTCGGCATGGCGGGCTTCGTCGCGCTGCTATTGTGGCAAGCGGGCGATTGGAAGATGGCGCTGTACACGGCGCTCGGCTTCCTTGGCGCGTTTGCGGTATTCGGGCTGGTGGGCTGGCTAGGGTTGAAATCGCTGCGCTCCCTGCGCGGTGTGATCAATCATCAAAGCTGGCGCTTTGCGATTACGTCTTTACAGCGCCGCCCCGGCGCCACCATCGTGCAAATCGTCTCGCTGGCGCTGGGCATGATGGCGCTGCTGGTGTTGACGGTGGTGCGCGGCGACCTGATGACCGCATGGCGCAACGCTACGCCGGCCGATGCGCCGAACCGCTTCATCATCAACATCCAGCCGGAACAGCGCAATGAAATCGCACAGCGCTTGCAGGCAGCAGGCGTGAGCATCGCGCCGCAGTACCCGATGATACGCGGCCGCCTGACTGAGGTGAATGGTAAGCCAGTCACCGCCGAGACCTACACCGACGACCGCGCTAAAGGCCTGGCCGACCGCGAATTCAATCTGTCGACGATGGCGCAAATGCAGGACGGGAACAAGATCGTTGACGGCAAATGGTTCGAAGATAAACCGGGCTTGCCCGAGGTCTCTGTGGAGCAGGGGATCGCCAAGACGCTTAACTGGAAGCTAGGCGACAAGCTGCGCTTCGATATCGCCGGTGCGCCGGTTGACGTCACCATCACCAGCATCCGCAAGCTCGATTGGGGCTCGATGCGGGTGAACTTCTTCGCCATCATCAATCCTGCGGCGATGACGGAAGTGTCGCAAAGCTGGATCACTGCCTTCCACCTGCCGCAAGGGCAGGGTGCGGTGATGAATACGCTGACGCGTGATTTCCCCAATCTGACCATCGTCGATGTGGGCGGCATTCTGCGCCAGGTGCAGGCGGTGCTGGATCAGGTGATTACGGCGGTGGAGTTCCTGTTCGTCTTCACGCTGGCTTCCGGTGTGCTGGTGCTGTACGCGGCGCTGATGGGATCACAAGATGAGCGCACGCGCGAAGCAGGCTTGCTGCGGGCGCTGGGTGCGACGCGCAAGCAGCTGTCGCAAGCGCAGTTGATCGAGTTCTCGCTGGTCGGCGCGCTGTCTGGGGTGCTGGCGGCCAGCGGTGCGGCGGCGATGGGCTGGGCGCTGGCGACCTACCAGTTCAAGTTCGCATGGAGCTTTAGCCCGATGGTCTGGCTGGTCGGCCTGCTGGCCGGCGCGCTGTGCGCCATCGCCGGCGGCTGGCTGGGACTACGCAACGTGCTGCGCCAGCCGCCGCTGCAAACGCTGCGCGAAGCCTGAGCTGCAAGCTAGGCTGCAATGATCTCCGGCTGCAGCTCCTGCAAGAACTGCGCGTAAGTGTGTGGACGCTTGTCGAAGTAGTGCGCCGGCAGGTCGAACAGCGCCCAGTAGTAAGTCTCCTTGCCCTCGCAGATGCGCGGCGCGGCGCAGTAGCGATGCCAGTTCTCTGCCATGCTGCTGTTGTACATGCCGTCGCCGAACGGATCGCTAAAAAAGGCCAGCACCCGCCGCTCCAGTAGCGCATGCAGCAGTGAACGCGGTGCGTCGCTGTCGCGCGCGATCTCGTACTGGGCATACATGCTTTGCTCAGTCTCGATCACCATCAGCGTGGCCTTGCCATGCTGGTCGAGGAACAGGATGCCGGTTGGATTCGGGAAGATATAGTGTTCGATGAAACCCATCGTGCGCTTGATTTCCCGCACCACTTCGGCCAGTGCCGGATCACACAGGAAGCGGTAATCGTGCTGTGTCACCATGTCGCGCACTGTGTCGGACAGGCCGTCGAAATAGCTGTCCTGTAGCGCCGCCACTTCCATCTCCAGCAGGTCCAGCGCGTGGTCGTCACTCTTCTTGATGTAGCGGTCGATCAGGCCGCGGTTGAAGGCGCTGACCGCAATTTTTTCGTCGGCCGCGCCGGTGAACAAAATCTTCTTGCAGGGTAGGTGCGCCACTGCGGCGCAGAATTCCAGTCCGTTCATCTGTGGCATCGAGTAATCCACCACCAGCACCGACGGCGTGGCAAAGCGCTGTTTCTGTTCGGCGATGCGGTAGATGCGCTCCAGGTCCAAGGCCACGTTGCACTGGTCGGCCGGCAGGTTTTGCATGTCGAAGTTGACGTGTAGCGGCACGCCGCTATCGGGTGCACTGTTACGTAGCCAGTGCAGCGCTTCGGTGGTGTCATGGAAGGTTTTATTCGCCATCATGGGATCGAGCTGGAACGACAGACTGCGCAAGAACGAATCGCTGTCGTCGACCAGCACGGTGGTGGTGGGATGGGCATAAACGGGCAGATACATGATTCACCTCGCGGGGAATTCCAGGACGAAGATAGCGTAGGCGCTCTCGCGCGATACGCAACGTATGCGCGCACCCCAGGCATCCATGATCTCCTGGCACAGCGCCAGCCCGATGCCGGCGCCATTGTGCGGCGGGTGCGAATAAAAACGGCGGAAGATCAGCGACATGTGCGACGCCGCGATGCCGCAGCCAGTGTCGATGAACAGCAGGCGTGGCGGCGCGTGGCTGCCGTCGACCACGATGCGCACGCGCCCTTTGCCGGCGCGCTGCACGGCGCGCAGGGCGTTGCGCATCAGGTTAAGTAGTACCACCACTGCCAGCTCGCTCTGGCCGGGAAACTGGAAATTGTGGCGCAGCTCCAGCCGCACCATCTTCTGCTGTTTCTGGCTGGAGAACGGGTAGCGCTTGAGCACCGCCTCCACCACGCTCTCCATGGACACCGTCTCCACCGGATGCAGGTTTTGCCGCACGGCTGTGGCGCTCAATAAAAACAGGTCGATCATGTGGTTCATGTGGCGCACTTCGAACTGGATGCGCGCCAGTGCGTCGATGATGGTGAGACGGTCGTCCTTGTTGTGCACCTGTACCTCTACCATCATGCGCAGCAGGCCGCGCACATTGGCATCCACGCTGGTGAGCGGTGTACGCAGCTCGTGCGCCACCGTGGCCAGCCCGGCGCCCATGCCGGCCAGCTTTTCCTGTGCCAGCACGTGGCGGCTGATCTTGGCCACCGACAGCACGGCGATGGTGAACCAGTGGATAGGCAGTTGCTGCAGCACTGCTTGACTGAGCAGCTCTTGGCCCGCGCCCAGCGCCGCCGCCGCTGTGCAAGCCAGCACAGTGCCGATGGCGTAGGCGCGCAACGCCAGTGCGGTATCGAAATGGAATAGCACCACTAGCCCGATCAGCAGCGATTCGCCCCACACGCCGGAGCCGTGGTTCATCACAAACATGAACGTGAAGAAGAACGGGAAGATGTAGCTGAGCGCTACCAGCAGGTAGAGGTTCAGCATTTGCCGTGTGAACTGGCGCGCGAACAGCCCGATCGCGCATAGCAGGATGCCCAGCATGCGCAGCGGCAGCGATTCGTACTCCTGCGGGAAGAAGTCCTGCCAGATCACGTAGTACAGCGGCATGCCCACCGTGCCGATCCCGGCCAATAGCAGGACCCGTACGGTCGCGTGGTCTTCGCGGCCGTGGTACAGCAGCAGGGACTGCAGCAGTCCGTTCTGCCGGCGTTTCCAGCGTTCAAGCAGGGGAGGCCTCATGGTGGCTTTTGATTTTTATCAAGCCGTCATCATCGCCTTTATTTGCAACGCATTCTGCAATATCAAAACGGACATTGATGCGCATCAATCTCTGTGGGTTTTTTTCGCCGCATGGTGGCGCTTGCGGTACATAAAAAACAATCTTTTAGTCCAAATCCCAACAGGAGTAGCGCCATGAGCTATGCAATCGCCCATCATCACGTTCCTGCAGTACTACCGGATTTTGTTACCCGGCGCATGGACCTGCATTACATCACCCGCATTCAAGAGCTGCTGGGCGGCGAGCATCCGCACGCTTGGCAGCCGACGCCGGCCAGCGCGGTGTTTTTGGCCGGGAACGACTACCTGTGCCTGGCCGGCGAACCGGCGCTGGTGGGCGCGCAGATCGCGGCCTTGCAGCACAGCGCGGGCGAATTGCTGATGTCGGCCGTCTACCTGCAGGAGGGCAGCGCGCAGCACCGGCTGGAACGCAAGCTGGCCCGCTTCATGGGCGCGGAGGACGGCATCCTCACGCAATCCGGCTGGGCGGCGAATGTGGGACTGGTGCAGACGCTGGCCGGGCCAGGCATCCCGGTCTATCTCGATATGCAGGCGCATGCCTCGCTGTGGGAAGGCGTGCAGTCGGCTGGCGCGCTGCCGGTGTCCTTCATGCACAACGACATGGCGCATTTGCAGAAGCAGCTGCAGCGCCATGGGCGTGGCCTGATTGTGGTGGATGCGCTGTACAGCACCAACGGCAACCTGGCGCCGTTGACGGAGCTGGTGGAGCTGGCGGAGCGCAGCGGCTGCATGCTGCTGGTCGATGAGTCCCACTCGCTGGGGACACATGGGCCGCGTGGGGCGGGCTTGGTAGCGGCGGCGGGATTGAGTGAGCGGGTGCACTTCCGTACGGCGTCGCTGGCCAAGGCGTTTGCCGGGCGGGCTGGCTTTATCACGTGTTCCAGCCAGTTCAAGGGCTACTTCCTGTCCGAGTCGCGCCCGGCGATTTTCAGCTCTTGCCTGTTGGGGCATGAGCTGGCGTGGTTTGATGCGGCCATCGATTTCATCGCCGCTGCCGATGATCGCCGCGCTGCGCTGCACGCGCACGCGCGTGAACTGCGTGAAGAGTTAAGCGCCTTGGGCTACAACGTCAGCGACGGCAGCGAGCAAATTATCGCCCTGGAACCGGGGCCGGAGCCGAAGACGCTGGAGTTGCGCAAGCTACTGGAACGGCAAGGCGTGTACGGCGCCATGTTCTGCGCGCCGGCCACGCCGAAGAACCGTTCGCTGGTGCGGCTGACGCTCAACTCCGGCATCGGCCGCGCCGAGCTGGCGCGCATCGTCCAGGCTTGCGATGAGATCCGTGGGCAGGTCGATCTGGAGAACTGGTCGTCCACGCGGCGCTTGCGCAAGCTGGCGCTGGTATAAGCTATCATGGCGGGTATGACTGAAGAATCCCGCACCCTCTACGAAGTAATCGGCGGCGAAGCGACCATCCGCGCGATGGTCGACCGCTTTTATGATCTGATGGAACTTGAACCGGAGTTCCAATTGCTGCGCTCTGTGCACGGCCCCTCGCTGGAAAACGCCAACCAGCGCCTGTTCATGTTCCTCAGTGGCTGGATGGGCGGACCGGATCTGTACCAGGAAGCGCACGGCCATCCACGCTTGCGCATGCGGCACATGCCGTTCGCCATCGGCACGCAGGAGCGCGACCAGTGGCTGCGCTGCATGGCGTGGGCGATGGAAGATACCGGCATTGAGACGGAGCTGCGCGTGCGCTTGATGAACTCTTTCTTCCAAACCGCAGACTGGATGCGCAACAAGCCGGATTGATTCCATGACCTCTATCGAGTTTTTCGTCTTGCTGGCCGTACTGGCGGCCGTCATCGTGTTGCAAGTACTGGCGCTGCTGCGTGCGAAAGGCGGCGCGGCAGGCGATCTCGCTGAACGCATCGAGCGTGTTGAGCGCGAGGTACGCATGCAGCTGCAAACCACCGCGCAGACCAGCAACGCCGCCAACGTCCAGCAGTTCGAAGCGATGCGCCGCCAGCTGGAAGAGCAGGGCGTGAGCAGCCGTCATGAGCAGACCCGCAATCTCAAGCTGTTCGCCGACACCATGAACCAGCGCATGCTGGAAGTGCGTGTGACACTGGAGACCAAGATCAAGGATCTGCAAACCGACAACGGTACGCGCCTTGAAGAGATGCGCAAGACGGTGGACGAAAAACTGCACGCCACGCTGGAGACGCGCTTGAACGCCTCGTTCCAGCAAGTGTCCGAGCGTTTGGAGCGCGTGCATCAAGGCCTCGGCGAGATGCAGCAGCTGGCGCTGGGCGTCGGCGATTTGAAGCGCGTGCTGACCAACGTGAAGACGCGTGGCACGTGGGGCGAGGTACAGCTGGAAATGCTGCTGGAGCAGGTGCTCACTCCCGACCAGTATGCGAAGAATGTCGAGACCATCGTCGGCACTGGTGCGCGCGTGGAGTTCGCGCTCAAGCTGCCGGGCCAGACGGAAGGTGGCGCGCCGGTGTGGATGCCGATCGACGCCAAGTTCCCGAAAGAGCAGTACGAACGCTTGCTGGAGGCGGCCGACAATGCCGATGCGGAAGGCGTGGCGCAGGCTGGCCGCGAGCTGGAACGCGCGGTACGCACCGAGGCCAAGACCATCTCCGAGAAGTACGTCTCGCCTCCGCACACCACTGACTTTGCAATCCTGTTCCTGCCGACCGAAGGCTTGTACGCGGAAGTGATGCGCCGTCCTGGCCTGGCCGATGAGCTGCAGCGCGTGAACCGCATCAGCATCGCCGGTCCATCGACGCTGACGGCGCTGCTCAACAGTCTGCAAATGGGCTTCCGCACGCTGGCGCTGGAAAAGCGTTCGTCGGAAGTGTGGCAGGTGCTGGGCGCGGTGAAGACCGAGTTTGCCAAGTTCGGCGACGTGCTGGCCGCAACCAAGCTCACATTGGAGCGCGCCGCCAAGAACATCGAATCGGCCGAAACCCGCAGCCGCCAGATGGCGCGCAAGCTGAAAACCGTGGAGGCCCTGCCAAGCGAGCAGGCGCAATTGCTGATCGGGACTGAACCGGAAGCTGATTGATCCACGCTTATCCACGTTTATGCATGTTTGTGCGTAGTTGTGTACAATCTCGTCCATGAAACGAGAAAGCCTCCTGCTGCCCGAGCGGCATGCATTAATTCTTCAGCAACTCAACCAGGACGGGCGCGTGCTGGCCGCATTGCTGGCGCGCGAACTGAACGTTACCGAAGACACGATTCGTCGCGACCTGCGTGACATGGCCGCTGCCGGCTTATGCCAGAAGGTCTACGGCGGCGCGGTGCGCATGCCGTCCGCACCGGAGAGCGGCACGCTGGTGCAGCGCATGGAGCGCCAGCAGGACGACAAGTCGCGCCTCGCTGCGGCAGCGGCAACGCTGATTCCACTTGGCGGCACCATCTTCCTCGATGCCGGTTCCAGCAACCTCGCCATCGCCGAAGCGCTGCCGCAAGTGCCGTTGACGGTGCTGACCAATGCGCCGTCAATCGCCGCGCGCCTGCTCGACAAACCGCATATCGATCTGGTGATGATTGGTGGCCGCATCAAGCAAAGCCTCGGCGGCAGCGTGGGCGCGACTGCGCTGCGTGAACTGGAGCTGATGCATCCCGACCTGTATTTCATCGGCGCCTGCGGCGTCGACTTGCACGCAGGCGTAACGGCCATCGACTTTGAAGAAGCCGAATTCAAACGCCGGCTGTCCGCACAAAGCAAAGCCACCGCAGTCGTCGCCACCGCCAGCAAGATCGGCGCGGTGGCGTCTTACCGCGTGCTGGCGATTCCTCAATTAACCCACTTGATCGTCGAAGCCGGAACCACCGAGGATGTCGCCAAGGCCTATGCCTTGGCTGGCACTCGCTTGCTGCGCGCGGAGGCTTGAACATCATGAACAACTACGGATTGAAACAACGCGTCTCCACGCGCCTGGCTTTTCTCGCCGCCGGCATGGCCATGTCGGCATGGGCGCCGCTGGTGCCTTTTGCGCAAGCGCGCACCGGCGTCGAGGCGGCGCAACTGGGCTTGCTGCTGCTGTGCCTTGGCATCGGCTCTTTGCTGGCGATGCCGGTCACCGGCCTGCTGGCGGCGCGCTTCGGCTGCCGTCCGGTAATGCTGTTGTCCGGGCTAGGCTGCTGCGCAGTGTTCCCGTTTCTTGCGATCGCACCGAGCGCGCCCTTGCTAGCATTGAGTTTGTTCCTGTTCGGCGCCACGCTCGGCACGCTGGATGTGTCGATGAATGTACAGGCGGTGCTGGTCGAGAAGGACTACGGCGGCGCGCTGATGTCGGGCTTCCACGGCATGTTCAGCGTGGGCGGCATTGTCGGCGCAGGCAGTATGAGTTTGATGCTGTGGCAGGACGTGAGCATCGCCGCTGCATCTGTAGTGATAGCGATTGCAGTGGCGCTGGTGATGCTGGCCGCTGGTCCGAACCTGCTACGCGAAGCACCGGCGGCGGATCGTGATGCACCCTTGCTGGTGGTGCCGCGTGGCGCGGTGGTGCTGATCGGCGTGTTGTGCATGTTCGTATTCCTGGCTGAAGGCGCGGTGCTCGACTGGAGCGCGGTGATGTTGACTAACAACGGCATGAGCAGCGCGCAGGGCGGCCTTGGCTACGCGGCGTTTGCCGTGGCGATGACGCTTGGCCGCCTGAATGGCGACAAGATCGTGCAGCGCTGGGGTGGTCGCCGTATCCTGCTGCTAGGCGGCCTGGCTGCGGCGGTGGGTTTCCTGATCGTGGTGCTGGCGCCGTCGGCGTGGCTGGCGCTGGCGGGTTTTGTGCTGATCGGCTGCGGTGCATCGAATATTGTGCCGGTGCTGTTCACGGCAGCCGGTAACCAGAACGACATGCCGGCTGGTCTTGCGGTCAGCGCCATTTCGACCATCGGCTATGGCGGCATCCTCGCCGGTCCGGGCTTGATCGGTTTTGTGGCGCATGCGGTGGGACTGCAATGGGCCTTTGCCGCGCTGGCGTGCGGCATGCTGCTGGTGGCCTTCAGCGCTTCGACAAACGCTCCAGCCGCAGGCGGTGGCGCTCGTCCGTGATGCTGCGCGCGGCCAGGTAGACCGCCAGCGTGACTGAGATGCCGCTGCCGCCGGCCAGCAGGAACATCAGCAGGATCTGGTAGCGCACCGCGTCCATCGGGTCCATGCCGGCCAGGATTTGGCCGGTCATGATGCCGGGCAGGGTGATGATGCCGGCGGCCGACATCTGGTTGATGATGGGGATCAGGCCTTTGCGCACTGAGTCGCGGATCAGCGGCGCCAGTGCTTCGTGACGCGTGGCGCCCAGCACCAGCTGCGCTTCAATGGCGGCGCGGGCGTTGACCACTCCGCCGTAGAAGGTGTCCAGTCCCAGGCTGGCGGCGTTCAGCACATTTCCCAGTACGATGCCGATCAGCGGCACGACGTATTGCGGCTCGTACCACGGCGTCGGCTGCAATACCGTCAGCAGCGCTAGCACCACGGTGGCGATGCTCGACAAGCCTACACTGGCCGTGGCCAGCCACACCCCAGGCCAACCGCGCAATCCATGCGCGGGCCGCGTGGCCACCTCGCGCGCAGCGGCGACGATCATCAGCAGCGCCACCGCCAGGGTGGCGGCGGGGGACGCCAGTGCGAATACCCAGCGCAGCACCAGACCCACCAGCAGCAGCTGCACTACCATGCGCGCGGCAGACCACAGCATCATGCGCTGCATGCGCAAGCCGAGATAGGCCGAGATGCCGGCGTTCAGCACCACCAGCGATGAGGTCAGGGCCAGATCGAGCGCACTCGGTTGGATGGCGGCATTCATGGCGTGCCCTCGTGCAGGGCGCGGTCGCGCATAGTCATGTGGCGTTGGCCGAGCGTCTGCGCTTGTGCGGTCGAATGCGTGACGAGGATGAGCGACATGTCGGCATCGATTTCGCGGCGCAGCAGCGCTTCCGTGGCACTGACTGATTCAGGATCCAGTGCGGCGGTGGGCTCGTCGAGCAGCAGTACCTTGGGATTGCAGGCCAGTGAGCGTATCAGCGCCATGCGCTGGCGCTCGCCGGTGGAGAGACGGCTGACTTCATGTTCGAGCAGCGTTGGTGTGAGCTTTAGCTGCGGCAGCAGTTCGTGCACCCGCTGTATCTGGTGTGGTTTGAAATGCGCACCGGCAGTGGGCAGCCACCATGCTGGTTCGGCAGGCTGATAGACCACTTGTGCGCGCCATTCGGGTGCGCTCATGCCGGAGCGTGGGGCACCGTCCAGCAGGATCTCGCCGGTGTTCGGATCGAGGTCGCACAGCATGCGCAGCAACAGGCTCTTGCCCGCGCCGGATGGCCCGGAGATGGTGAGGCACCGGCCTGCCTCCAGCGCAAATGAATAAGGACCAGCCAGTGGCGATTGCAGCTTGCTGACCTGGAGGCGCATGGTGGCTAGATCAATCCATCAAACAGCAGTACGTCGACTGTCTGGCCAGCGGCGACGTTGGCCTGGTCGTGGTGCAGCACGACGATGCAATTGGCCTCGCTCATGGAGCTGAGGATGCCCGAGCCTTGCGCGCCGGTCAGGCGTACTTGCGGCGCGCCGTCGCTGCCGGTGCTGAGAATGCCGCGCTGGTATTCGGTGCGGCCGGGGCGTTTGCGGATTGCTTCGACGGCGCGCGCTTGCACGGTTTGCAGTTTGCTTTCGGCGCCCATCATGCGCAGCAGGGCGGGGCGGGCGAACATGTAGAACGACACCATCACGGCGACCGGATTGCCGGGCAGGCCGAATAGCCAGGCGCTGTCCTCACCACTCTGCACCCGGCCAAAGGCCAGCGGGCGGCCGGGACGCATGGCCAGCTTCCAGAATGCGACGTCACCGATTGAGGCCATGATGTCGCGCGTGTAGTCGGCTGCGCCTTCGGAGACGCCGCCGGAGGTGATGATGGCGTCGGCCTTGCTTGCTGCTTCGCGCAGTGCGGCTTCCAGTGCTTGCGAGTCGTCTTTCACCACGCCCATGTCGATTACTTCGCAGCCGAGGCGCGTCAGCATGCCGAACAGGGTGTAGCGGTTGCTGTCGTAGACGCAGCCTTCATCGAGCTTGTCGCCCAGCGAGCGCAGTTCGTCGCCGGTGGAGAAGAAGGCGACTTTGAGTTTGCGCTTTACGCTGACTTGGCCGATGCCCAGCGAGGCCACGAGGCCAAGATCGGCGGGGCGCAGCAGCTTGCCGGTGGCGATGGCGATGCCGCCGGCTTTCAAGTCTTCGCCAGCGCGGCGCAGGTTGGCGCCGGCGCGGATGGTGTTGGCGGCGATGGTGACGTTGTCACCTTCAATGGCGTCCGCTAGTTCCTGCGGCAGTACGGTGTCGCAGCCTGGCGGAATCGGTGCACCGGTCATGATGCGCACGCACTCGTTGGCTTGCAGCGCTTGCGTGAACGGATGGCCGGCGTAGGCGATGCCGATGACGTTGAATTTTATCGCGCCGTCGGTCGGCAGGTCGGCGCCGCGCAGGGCGTAGCCGTCCATCGCCGAGTTGTCGTAGGCGGGGACGTTGATTGGCGAGATGATGTCGGCAGCCAGCACGCGGTCCAGGGCGGCCAGCAGGGGCAGCGTTTCGATGGCGTCCACTGGCGCGATGCGTTCGCAGATCAGGCGCTGCGCATCAGCCACCGGCATCGGTGGAGGATCGCCATCGCGCGGCCCTGGGCCCGACGCGACGGGTGCCGCAGGCGCGCGGCGCTCGTGGTGGTGCAGCTCTTCCAGCGTGTTGATGTTGCTGAACGCCGCGCTGTCCTCGAACAGCACCTCGGCTACTTTCAGCGTATTGAAGAAGCCTTCCATGCGGCGCGCACCGGTATCGAGATAGGCGTCCAACTGCGGCAGCACGCTGGCTTTCAGCAGCGCGAATACGGGGTGCGATTGGCGGTATGGCGCTGCTTCCGGTTGCTCGGGGTCATGCTCCATCGTTACCGCCATCGCCATATCGGCGTCTTGCGCCAGCATGGCGTCATGCAGGCGCTCGGTCAGGTCGGTGGGGAAGAATGGTGAATCACACGGCGCCGTGAGTAGCAACTCGGTAGGACAAAATTGCAAGCCGATTTGCAGCCCGGCCAATGGCCCGGCAAAACCATCGAGATAATCCGGCAGCACTGGCGACTCGCCCGCCAGCGCTTGATACTGCGGCAGGTTGCGGTTGGCGTTAATCGCCACCGTGGCCACTTGCGGCGACAGACGCGCCAGCACGTGCGCCGCCAGCGTCGCGCCGCGAAACGGCTGCAAGCCTTTGTCCACGCGGCCCATACGCGTGCCACGTCCACCCGCCAGGATCAACCCGGTGACCTTGCTCTTCAAAGACAAAACTATCCCCCGATGTAAGACATTTCCACTTTATTCGCGCTGCGCTCCAGCTTTAGAACCTCGGTCTGGCTGGTGCGCAGTTCCGAATAGCGGTCTTCGCGCGCGCGCCACAGGTGCGCCAGCGCGGTGCTGATTTCTGCGTCGCTGCGGCCTTCGCGCAGCAGCGCGCGCAGGTCATGGCCGCTGGTGGCAAACAGACAGGTGTACAGTTTCCCCTCAGTCGACAACCGCGCGCGAGTACAGTCGGCACAGAATGCGTGGGATACACTTGAGATCAAGCCGATTTCGCCGCCGCCGTCGGCGTAGCGCCAGCGCGCTGCGGTCTCGCCGCTGTAGTTGGCGGCCACCGGCTCCAGCGGCATCTCGGCGCTGATGCGGCGTACCACTTCCGACGACGGCACCACTTCATCCATCTTCCAGCCGTTGGATGCGCCGACGTCCATGTACTCGATAAAGCGCAGGATGTACGGACTGCCACGGAAGTGGCGTGCCATCGGCAGGATCTCGTGATCGTTCATGCCGCCTTTGACCACCATGTTGATCTTGATCGGCCCCAGGCCGGCCTGGTGGGCGGCGTCTATCCCTTTCAGCACATCGTCCACTGCGAAATCGACGTCGTTCATGCGCTGGAAGGTGGTGTTGTCCAGCGCATCCAGCGACACGGTGACGCGCTGCAGGCCTGCGTCTTTCAGCGATTGCGCTTTGCGGGCCAGCAGCGAGGCGTTGGTGGTCAGCGTCAGGTCCAGTGGTTTGCCGCTGGTGGTTTTCAATTCCGCCAGCATGCCGATCAGCCGTTCGAGATTTTTGCGCAGCAGCGGCTCGCCGCCGGTGAGGCGGATTTTCTCCACGCCATGCGCTACGAACACCTGCGCGATGCGGGTGATTTCTTCAAACGACAGCAGCGAGGTATGTGGCAGGTAAGGGTAGTCGTTGTTGAACACCGCCTTCGGCATGCAGTACACGCAGCGGAAGTTGCAGCGGTCGGTGACGGAGATGCGCAGGTCATGCAGCGGCCGGGCCAGGCGGTCTGCCAGCAGGCCGGTCGGCGTTTCGAGCGCTGCGGGGACGACCGGAGTAGCACCGCGCTGCTCGGTCATCATGATAATTTTTTCTGCCATATTGCTGTTTAGGAAATGCACTTGCTAATGACTCAGACAGCTACGATAGCATGATAAAAAAAGGGAAGCACTAGGCTTCCCTTTTTTGCTGTCTATCCTTGCGGATTAACGGCGGGTGTCGACTTGAACCAGCGGCTCGTCAACTTGCGCTGGCAGCGGCTTGCGCTCGCGTGGCACGCGCACTGGCTGTACCAGTTGCGCGGCAGCTTCCTGCGCAGCGCGCAGTTTGGCTGGGTCGGTGGCGGCCAGGGTCAGGCCGGCCGAGTTCAGCACGGATTGCAGGTCGATCGGGGCCGATGCTGCTGGCGCTGGCGCTGGCGCTGCTGGGGCTGGGGCCGGAGCCGGAGCCGGTGCAGCGGCAACTGGGGCAACCGGCTCGGCAACCAGCGGTGCTGCTGGTGCCGGCTCGGCGGCTACCGATGCGGCTACTTCGGCGACCATGGCTGGCGCTTCGACGGCAGCTGGGGCTTCCACTGCGGCGGCAACGACAGGCTCGGCAGCCAGAGGCGCTTCCGCTGCCACTGGGGCGGCGACGGCTTCCACGACCGGAGCGGCTTCCACCACAGCGGCTGGCGCTGGAGCGGCTTCCACGGCGGCGACGACTGGCGCTGCAACTTCAACCGGCGCTGCTGCTGCGGCTTCGACAACTGGAGCGGCTGCTTCAACTGCTGGTGCTGGAGCGGCCACTGGTGCGGCTTGCTCGGCGACCGGTGCAGCGGGTGCTGGCGGAGCGGCTTCTGCCGGGGCGGCAACTTCAGCTACTGGAGCGGTTGGCGCTTCTGCTGCTGGCGCTGCTGGTGCAACGGCGGCAGCAGCTGCTGCCTCGGCGACGTCAGCGACTGGCGAGAAGCTCAGTTCAGCTTGTTCGCCTTCTGCGCCTTCTGCCAATTCCTGGCCTTCCACGCCTTCGCGTTCACGGCGATTGCGGTTGCGGCCACCACGACGGCGACGGCGGCGCGGCTCTTCGCCGTCCACTGCCACTTCGTTGTCATCACCCTCAGGACCGGCGTTGGGCGCCGATTTCAGGATGCTGGCTGCGGCGTCTACCACTGGGCCGGTCGACGGTACGGCTGCGCTCAGTGCCAGCTCGTCTGCCTTGGCTTCGACTGGTGCTTTGTCGGCACGTGGTTCGCGTGGCTTGCGCTCTGGACGCTCACCGCGTTCTGCACGCTCAGCACGTTCCGGACGCTCGGCGCGCTCAGGACGTTCTGCACGTTCGCGTGCCTGGCCTTCTGCTGCCTGCTCGCGTGGCTCACGCGGTTCGCGCGGAGGACGCGGCTGGCGTGGTGGACGGCCATTGGCGTCCGCTGCTTTACCTTCTTCCTTGGCTGCGCCTGGTTCTTTCTCTTCGCGCTCACCGCGGCCGCCTTTGGCGTTGCGGTTGCGGCCACGTGGGCCACGGGCGTTGCGGTCACCGCGATCGCCGCCGGCTGGGGCTTTAACCACGATGGTCGGCTGCTGTGGCAGGGCTGGTGCAGCTGGCTTGCCGGTGAAGAAACCGATCAGCTTGGCGAAGAAACCTTGTTCGGCTGGCGCAGGCACTGGAGCCGGGGCTGGCTTGATAACGGTCTCGGTCGGCTTGCGCTCAACCAGCGGTGCTGGTTGCTCAGGGGTGATGGTCTTGACCATGGCTTCCTGGCGCGGCTTGGTTTCTTCCTTCTGGCGCTTGCTGTAGGCCAGGTCGGTTTCGGCGTGCTCGGCCAGGGTGTAGCTGGCTTGGCTGTCTTCCAGGCGTGGATCGTCGTGCTTGATACGCTCCAGCTTGTAGTGCGGGGTTTCCAGGTGCTTGTTCGGCACCAGGATGATGGTGATGCGGTGGCGGGTTTCGATCTTCAGCACTTCGCCACGCTTTTCATTCAGCAGGAAAGCAGCGACGTCCACAGGCACTTGCACGTGGATGGTGGCCGAGTTTTCCTTCATCGCCTCTTCCTGGATGATGCGCAGGACTTGCAGGGCCGACGATTCGGTATCACGGATGTGGCCGGTGCCCGAGCAGCGTGGGCAGGTCACGTGCGAACCTTCCGACAGCGACGGACGCAGACGCTGGCGCGACAGTTCCATCAGGCCGAAGCGGGAGATCTTGCCCATCTGGACGCGGGCACGGTCGTGGTGCAGGGCGTCTTTCAGGCGCTGTTCCACTTCGCGCTGGTTCTTGGCCACTTCCATGTCGATGAAGTCGATCACGATCAGGCCGCCCAAGTCGCGCAGGCGCAGCTGGCGGGCGACTTCTTCAGCAGCTTCGCAGTTGGTGTGGAAAGCGGTGGTTTCAATGTCGGAACCGCGGGTGGCGCGCGCCGAGTTGACGTCAACCGACACCAGTGCTTCGGTGTGGTCGATGACGATGGCGCCGCCCGATGGCAGCGGCACGGTGCGCGAGTAGGCGGTTTCGATCTGGTGTTCAATCTGGAAACGCGAGAACAGCGGGACGTCGTCGCTGTAGCGTTTTACACGGTGCACCATGTCGGGCATCACGTGGCTCATGAACTGATGAGCTTGCTCGTAGATCTCGTCGGTATCGATCAGGATCTCGCCGATATCCGGCTGGAAGTAGTCGCGAATCGCGCGGATCACCAGCGACGATTCCTGGTAGATCAGGAACGCGCCCGAAGCCGACTTGCCGGCGCCTTCAATTGCGCGCCACAGTTGCATCAGGTAGTTCAAATCCCACTGCAGTTCTTCCACGCTGCGGCCGATGCCGGCAGTGCGGGCGATCACCGACATGCCTGGCGGCAGGTCCAGTTTGTCCATGGTTTCGCGCAGTTCCTGACGCTCTTCACCTTCAACACGGCGGGAAACACCACCACCGCGCGGGTTGTTTGGCATCAGGACCAGGTAACGGCCAGCCAGCGAGACGAAGGAGGTCAAGGCGGCGCCTTTGTTGCCGCGCTCTTCCTTCTCCACCTGCACCATGATTTCCTGGCCTTCGCGCAGCGCTTCCTTGACGGAAGCATTGCGTACATCGACGCCTTCTTTGAAGTAAGTGCGTGCTACTTCTTTGAATGGGAGGAAACCGTGGCGATCTTCACCATAGCTGACGAAGCAAGCTTCGAGCGATGGTTCGATGCGGGTGATCACGCCTTTGTAGATGTTGGACTTGCGCTGTTCGCGTCCGGCGGTTTCGATGTCGATATCGATCAGTTTCTGACCATCGACGATCGCTACGCGCAGCTCTTCTTGCTGCGTAGCATTAAACAACATGCGTTTCATTTATTAACTCCGCGACCCTTGGGCCATGTGTGCTGTCCGGTTTTTCTAGGTCCGGTACAGCAAGCTACAGGGATATGCGCGAGAATTGGAGTGATTGCGGTGGGTATGCCCATCCTGTGTGGCTGCGAAGAGCGGCCACAACTGGGCGCATGAGGTTAATCGACATGCCGAGTGCTCGCTTCATCTGTAGTTCTCCATGCGGCCCCAACGGACGGCAGAAAAGAACAGACGGAGAGCAGCGTCTAAATGGCCAGACTCGACCAGCTTTTATACTACAAGTGTTGCAACTTCCATGACCGGGCCGGTATCAGCCAGCGGTCGAGCTTGCAGCGAGCATGGGGTCTGACGAAAACGGCAAGCGTTATCAACTACTCATCAACCGGCCAGCCCAACTTATGATCTGGCTGACCGGACTTTATCCTTACTATCCAATCATTCTTCTTCAGCATTCCTGTCGCCATCCGATTACAACTACGGTGCAACCCTGATTCGGTCAGGAATGGTGCGCATACATTTTTTCCTCTGAATTTGCAATTTGGCGAGGCCAGTGGAGACGCCCCTGTGTAAAATGTGCTTTTATTCTTACACTTGCCGCAGTGAGAACCGCAGCGAAACGATTATATATTCAAAATGAAGGACTTAGAGAGATTTCTGGGAAGACAGAGCAAATGAAGATGCAAAAAGATGTTGTTCCCGCTTCAACGTCCGCCCCGCTGCAAGCCCAATTCGTCACCATCACTGAAGAAGAAGCCGGTCAACGGATCGATAACTACCTGTTGCGCATTTGCAAAGGCGTGCCGAAAAGCCACGTCTATCGCATCCTGCGCTCGGGTGAAGTGCGCGTTAACAAAGGTCGTATCGACCAACTGTACCGCTTGGTACAAGGCGATGTAGTACGGATTCCGCCGATCCGCCTGGCGGAAAAGCCGGATAATCACGTTCCAGCGGCCGAATTCAAGATTATTTTTGAAGACAGCCACCTGCTGGTGATCGACAAGCCGGCCGGCGTGGCCGTGCACGGCGGTTCCGGCGTGTCGTTTGGTGTGATCGAGCAGTTGCGCGCCTCGCGTCCGGACGCCAAGTTCCTGGAACTGGTGCACCGCCTCGACCGTGAAACCTCGGGCCTGCTGTTGTTGGCCAAGAAACGTTCCGCCCTGACCAGCCTGCATGAACAGATGCGCGACGGCCTGACTGACAAGCGCTACCTGACCATGGTGGCGGGCGACTGGAAAAATGCGCGCCAGCACATCAAGCTGGCCCTGCATAAATACACCACCGCTGACGGCGAGCGCCGCGTCACGGTGTCCGACGAGGGCGGCCAGCCGTCGCACACTATCTTTAGCCTGCTGAAGAAATTCGAAGGCTATGCCTTGTTGGAAGCCGAACTGAAGACCGGTCGTACGCACCAGATCCGCGTACACTTGTCATCGTCGGGCTTCCCCATCGTTGGTGACGACAAATACGGCGATTTCGCGTTGAACAAGGCGCTGCAAAAAGCAACCGACACCCGTGGTGCGCTCAAGCGCATGTTCCTGCACGCGCATCAAATTACCTTTACTCATCCTGAATCTGGCAAAAACATGACGCTGAACGCGCCATTGGCCGCCGAATGCGAGCGATTCTTGGTAAGCTTGGGCAAACCTCTTAACTAATCGCAAACAAATGCCAAGAAAGCAATTTGATCTGATCGTCTTCGATTGGGATGGAACGTTGATGGATTCAACTTCAACGATCGTAAAGTGCATCCAGGCTGCCGCGCGCGACCTGAAATTGCCGGTGCCGAGCGACGACCGTGCCGCCCATGTCATCGGCCTCGGCCTGCATGAAGCTATGCAGGCCGTGCTGCCGGACGTCGATCCGGCCTTCTACCCGCGCATGGTGGAGCGCTACCGCTACCATTTCTTGTCGCGCGATCACGAGGTCAGCCTGTTCCCCGGCGTGCACGACATGCTGGACGAACTGTCGCAGGCCGGCTATTTCCTGGCCGTGGCCACTGGCAAGAGCCGGGTTGGCTTGAACCGTGCCATGAATGATGTCAAAGTATTGTCCTTGTTTGACGCTACGCGTTGCGCAGACGAAACCTTCTCCAAACCGCACCCAGCCATGCTGCAAGAGCTGACGCGCGAGTTGGGCCAGGATATGCGACGTACCGTGATGATCGGCGATACGACCCACGATCTGCTGATGGCCAGCAATGCCGGTGCGGCTGGTATCGCGGTCGAATACGGCGCCCATCCGGTCGAGCAGCTGCACGCTTGCCAGCCGCTGTACTCGGCCAAGACCGTGGCTGAGCTGCATCAGTGGCTGAGCGAGCATGCTTGATGGATGATATTTTGATCTGCGCCTCGGACGCCATCGTGGATGGCGGCAAGGGCGTGCGCTTTGCGCTCACTGCTGGCGGCGAGGATGCCACCGGTTTCGTGGTGCGTCATCGCGGCACGGCCTATGCCTACCTGAACCGCTGCGCCCACGTGCCGATCGAACTGGACTGGAATGAAGGCGACTTCTTCGAATCCAGCAAGCTGTACTTGATGTGCTCGACCCACGGTGCGATTTACGTGCCGGAAAGCGGGCAGTGCGCCGGCGGCCCATGCCGCGGCGGCCGCTTGCGTCCGATTGCTGTGACCGAACACGACCAGCAGATTTACTGGCAACCGGATGATTACGTGCGTCCCGCGCGTGCCTGACTAACTAATAAAGCAATCCATGAGCGACGATCTCGAACCCGGCAGCACCCCAGCACCTGCACCAACGCCTGCCCCCGCGCCTGAAGTGCAGCCCGCCAAGCCGGCGGCCGTCAGCGCTTCCAACTGGGAGCGCGAGGTGCTGGAAAAACTGGTGTTTGCCACTCTCAAA
Organism: Duganella flavida; assembly: GCF_009857445.1. Lineage (GTDB taxonomy): Bacteria > Pseudomonadota > Gammaproteobacteria > Burkholderiales > Burkholderiaceae_D > Rugamonas > Rugamonas flavida. The sequence continues at coordinate 39,797 of NZ_WWCN01000009.1, read as the reverse complement.
GAACAAAAAGCGTCACGCCGCTGGGGCATTTTCTTCAAGGCGCTGACCTTGCTGGTGGTGGTGTTTGCGCTGAGCGCCTACTTCGACTTCAGCTGGACCGGCTCGGACGGCGAAACGCTGGGCCGCCACACGGCGCTGATCGAGGTGGAAGGTTCGATTGAGTCCGAGGGCAGTGGCTCGGCGGCGGTGGTGATTCCGGCGCTGAATAAGGCGTTTTCTGACACCGGCTCGGTGGCGGTGGTGCTGCACATCAACAGCCCGGGCGGCAGCCCAGTGCAGGCCGGCATGATCGTCGATGAAATGATCCGCCTGCGCAAGGGCTATCCCGGCAAGCCCCTGTACGTTGTCGTGGACGAAATCTGCGCTTCGGGCTGCTACTACATTGCCGCCGGCGCCGACCGCATCTACGTCAACAAAGCCAGCATCATCGGTTCGATCGGCGTGCTGATGGATGGCTTCGGCTTCACCGGCATCATGGAAAAAGTTGGAGTTGAGCGACGTCTGTTGACTGCTGGCGAGAACAAAGGCTTCATGGACCCGTTCAGCCCGCTGACCGAAAAACACAAGCAACACGCGCAAACCATGCTCAACGAAATTCACGAACAATTTATCCAGGTGGTGCGCAACGGCCGCGGCAAGCGCCTGAAGGAAACGCCGGAGATGTTCTCCGGCCTGTTCTGGACCGGCGCCAAGTCCATCGACATGGGCCTGGCGGATGCCTACGGCACCGTCGACAGCGTGGCGCGCGACGTCATCAAGGCGGAAGACATCGTTGACTACACCCAGCACGAAGGCTTGCCGGAACGTGTGCTGAAGAAATTTGGTGCGGCGATGGGCGCAGGCGCCATGAAGTCGGCGGTGGAGACTGCACGGCCTAGCTTGCATTAGCATAAGTGATAGGATGACTGGCTGGGCGATTAATATTATCAATCCAGCCTCGGTTTCACTTGCAGATCGCTTTCCTTGAACTATATTGGTGTTGTAGTTCTTACCTAGGGGGGGCAAATATAAACACTTTCCGGTTGTGTAGTACAACGTAGAGAACTACTCAGCTGCATCATTGATGCGGAGTAGAGAGAATTTCGATTCCTCATATAAGTTCCTTTGTGGGACTGAAAACAGCGGCTGCGTGCCGCTGTTTTCTTTTGTGAAGCCGCCCGCTTCCAGCCATCCCAGGAAGTGCGCTTGCTGGGCGTCATGCCAGGCAGTTTGGACGCTGGCGCCTTCGGCGTCGCCGTGGCGGTAACGCTCCAGCAGCAGCGCTGCGCGGTGAGCAGCGGCATGGGCGAGTGCGAGATCGTTCATGGTCTATCCTGCTGAGTATTCCTAGGTGCAGTAGGCGAATTCCTAATGCAGTTTCAGTCTATCAATAGAATCCAAGCATGGTTTGATCTGCGTCAAGGAGTCGCATCCTGTAAAATCGCGCCCATGAGCAAATTATCCTTGGACCGCATCCTGCAATCGCAGGGCTATGGCACCCGCAAATTCTGCCGCACCTTGATCGAGGACGGCGAAGTCACGATCAACGGCGTGGTGCACGACAACTACAAAGAGAGCATCGAGACCGATGGCCTGGTATTCCGCCTGTTCGACGAAGACGTGGTTTACCGCGAACACGTCTACATTGCGCTGCATAAGCCTGCCAACTTCGAATGTTCGCGCAAGCCCAGCCACCATCCGGGCGTGCTGACCCTGCTGGCGGAAGAACTGACCTGGCGCGATGTGCAGCCGGTCGGCCGGCTTGACCACGACACCACCGGCATGCTGTTGATGTCGGACGATGGCGCGTTTATCCACGCACAATCGTCGCCGAAGCGCCATGTACCGAAAATCTATCAAGCCACCACGGCTGAGCCTGTTACTGACGAGCTGATCGCCCAGATGCTGGCCGGCGTGCAATTGCATGACGAACCGGCGCCGCTGGCGGCGCAAACCTGCGTCAAGCGCGGCGAGTACCAGCTGGAAATCGTGCTGGAGCAGGGCAAGTACCACCAGGTCAAGCGCATGCTGGCAGCTGCCGGCAACCATTGCGCAGCGCTGCACCGCTCGGCTATCGGCAACCTGGAACTGGCTTCGCTGGACCTTAACGAAGGCGAATGGTGCTATCTGACGCCTGAACAACTCGCTCTCTTGGCACCCGCATGAAACTCGCTACCCTGAAAGACGGCACCCGCGACGGCCAGCTGATGGTGGTCTCGCGCGACCTGAAAACCGCGCAACTGGCCGATGGCGTCTGCCGCACCCTGCAGCGCGCCCTCGACGATTGGACCTTCATCGCCCCGCAACTGGACGCCATCTATCAGGAACTGAACCGGGGCGGCGGTCGCCGCAGCTTCGACTTCGAGCCGGCCAACTGCATGGCGCCGCTGCCGCGCGCTTTCCAGTGGGTGGACGGTTCGGCTTACGTCAACCACGTCGAGCTGGTGCGCAAGGCGCGTGGCGCCGAGATGCCGGTCTCGTTCTGGGACGAGCCGCTGATGTACCAGGGCGGCAGCGACGATTTCCTCGGCCCGACCGATGACATCATGTTGGCGCGTGAAGAGTGGGGCATCGATTTCGAAGCAGAAGTGTGTGTGATCACCGACGATGTGGCCATGGGCTCCACGCCCGACCAGGCTCACCAGCGCATCCGCCTGATTATGCTGGCCAACGACGTATCGCTGCGCAATCTGATTCCGGAAGAGCTGGCCAAAGGCTTCGGCTTCCTGCAATCCAAGCCGGCCACCAGCTTCTCGCCGGTGGCCGTTACACCAGACGAGCTGGGCGACGCGTGGAAGGGCGGCAAAGTCCACCTGCCGCTGCTGTCGACCTGGAACGACAAGCTGGTCGGCAAGCCGCAGGCGGGCGTCGACATGGTGTTCAACTTCCCGCAACTGATTGCCCACCTGGCCAAGTCGCGCAATGTACGGGCCGGTTCCATCATCGGTTCCGGCACCGTGTCCAACAAGGACAGCAAAAAAGGCTATTCCTGCATCGCCGAGCAGCGTTGCCTGGAGATGATCGCCGGCGGCGAGCCGGTCACGCCGTTCATGGCGTTTGGCGACACCATCCGCATCGACATGCTGGACGACGGTAAATCCGTGTTCGGCGCCATTCATCAAACAATCAAGCAAACCGTCAAGCAAGCCTGAGTTTCCTGCCGTATTCCATCGATGATCTTGCCGTGCCGCAATCCATAATGGCACGGTCGAGATTAACCTAAGCAGCAGGCAGACCACATGGCAGAAGATAGCGACGCCGAAAAGACCGAACCCGCGTCAGCGAAGCGCCTCGAGCAGGCGCGTGAAGAAGGCGACGTTCCCCGATCGCGGGAAGTGGCGACGTTTACCGTGCTGATGGCGGCGGGCGCCGGTCTGTGGATGACCGGCGATGGCCTGGTGCGCCAGATGGAAGCCTCGCTGATCTCCGGCCTGACCCTGACACAAGAACAAATCTTTGACGCCGACGTGCTGTTCCACCGCATTGCGCTGGACGTGGTGCAGGTGATGATCGCCTGCCTGCCGCTCGGCATCGCCGTGATGATCGTGGCGCTGGCCTCGCCCATGCTGGTCGGCGGCTGGCTGTTCAGCGGCAAGGCCTTCATGCCGAACTTTAACAAGCTCAATCCCATCAACGGCATTACCAATATGTTCTCCAGCAACGCGCTGGTGGAGCTGCTGAAGGCTATCCTCAAAACCATCGTGGTCGGTTTCGTCACGTGGTTGGTGGTGCTCAAGTACAAGGATGCAGTGATCGGCCTGTCGGTCGAGCCGCTCAAGCTGGGCATCGGCCACACCCTGAATATGCTGTCTTCCAGCTTCCTGTTCATCGTCGGCGCGCTGGGTCTGATCGCCGCCATCGACGGCCCGTACCAGATGTGGCATTACGCGAACAAGCTGAAGATGACGCGCCAGGAGCTGATCCAGGAATCCAAAGAGTCCGACGGTAATCCGCAGATCAAAGGCAAGATTCGCCAGCTGCAGCGCGAGATGGCCAAGCGCCGCATGATGGCTGACGTGCCGACCGCCGACGTGGTGGTGACCAACCCGACCCACTATGCGGTCGCGCTGAAGTATAGCGATGGCATGCGCGGCGCACCGAAAGTGGTGGCCAAGGGCACCGACGAGGTCGCAGCGAAGATCCGCGAAATCGCCAAGGAACACAAGGTCGCCATGCTGGAAGCGCCGGCGCTGGCGCGTGCGCTGCACAAGCACACCGAAATCGGCGACGAGATTCCGGAGCAGCTGTACGCGGCGGTGGCCGAAGTGCTGGCTTACGTCTTCCAGCTGCGCCTGTTCAGCAAAGGCAAGGGCAAGTACCCAGACAAGCCGCAGCAACTCGACGTACCGCGGACGATGGACCCGCTCGATCCGGCCTACATTCCCAAGCACGGCCAGCCAACAGATTTGAATAACGGAGCACCTGTATGAACGCCCTCAGCAACGTGAAACTGCCGCCTTGGCTGCAAGGCCTGGCTACTTCGCAAAACAAGGCCAGCCTGGCGGCGCCTATCCTGATCATCATGCTGTTGGCGATGATGATTCTGCCGTTGCCGGCGTTTGTGCTGGATATGTTCTTCAGCTTTAACATCGCGCTGTCGGTGATCGTGCTGCTGACTTCCCTGTACACGGTGAAGCCGCTGGACTTCATGTCCTTCCCGACCGTGCTGCTGCTGTCGACCATGCTGCGCCTGTCGCTGAACGTGGCGTCGACCCGCGTGGTGCTGACCGAAGGCCATACCGGCGCCGATGCGGCCGGTAAAGTGATTGAAGCGTTTGGTCACTTCCTGATCGGTGGTAACTACACGGTTGGTATCGTGGTGTTCGTGATTTTGACCATCATTAACTTCGTGGTCGTGACCAAGGGCGCGGGCCGTATTGCTGAGGTGGGCGCGCGTTTCGCGTTGGATGCCATGCCGGGTAAGCAGATGGCGATTGACGCCGACCTCAACGCCGGTTTGATCGGCGAGGCGGAGGCGAAAAAACGCCGTAGCGAAGTGTCGATGGAAGCCGAATTCTACGGCGCGATGGACGGTGCGTCGAAGTATGTGCGCGGCGATGCTGTGGCCGGTATTCTGGTGACGGTGATTAACGTGGTGGGCGGCCTGCTGGTCGGCCTGATCCAGCACGACATGCTGTTTGCCGATGCGATCAAAAACTATACCCTGCTGGCGATTGGTGACGGCCTGGTGGCGCAGATTCCATCGCTGGTGATTTCGATTGCTGCTGGTATCGTAGTGTCGCGCGTGGCCAGCGAGCAGGACATCGGTGCCCAGCTGATGGGCCAGCTGTTTGCCAAGCCGCAGGTGATGTACATCACGGGCGGCATCATCGGCGGCATGGGTTTGATTCCAGGCATGCCTAACCTGGTATTCCTGCTGCTGGGTTCCATCCTTGGTGGTGCCGGCTATATGCTGACCAAGCGCGCTTCTGAAAAGATGACTGCCGAAGTAGCGGCCGCCGAAGCGGCCGCGCCGGCAGCAGCGTCAGCAGCCGAGCAGGAGGAGGCCAGCTGGCAGGACGTGATGCCGGTCGATACGCTGGGACTGGAAGTCGGCTATCGCCTGATTCCGCTGGTCGACAAGACGCAGGGCGGCGAGCTGCTCAAGCGCATCAAGGGCATTCGCAAGAAGTTCGCACAGGAGGTTGGTTTCCTGGCGCCGCCGGTGCACATCCGCGATAACCTCGAATTAAAACCATCGGCTTACCGCATTGCGCTCAAGGGCGTGGAAGTGGGCACGGGCGAGGCCTTCAACGGCCAGTTCCTGGCGATCAATCCAGGTATGGCAAGCGGCACCTTGCAAGGCATGGTGACCACCGATCCAGCGTTTGGCTTGCCGGCAGTGTGGATCGACGCCAGCCTGCGCGACCAAGCGCAGGGTATGGGCTACACCGTGGTCGACGCAGGCACCGTGGTGGCGACGCATTTGAACCACTTGATCACCACCCACGCCTCCGAACTGCTGGGCCGCTCGGAAGTGCAGCAGTTGCTGGATCATCTGAGCAAGGAAGCGCCTAAGCTGGTGGAAGATCTGGTGCCGAAACTGATACCGCTGTCGACGCTGCAGAAGGTGCTGCAGAATCTGCTGGCGGAAGGTGTGCACATCCGTGACATGCGCAGTATTATCGAGACGCTGGCCGAGCATGCGGTGCATACGCAAGATGCCGGTGACTTGACCATTCTGGTGCGTATCGCACTGGGCCGCGCCATCGTGCAGCAGCTGTTCCCGGGGGCTGGCGAATTGTCGGTGATGACTTTGGATAATCGCCTCGAGCGCTTGCTGATGCAGGCGCTGGCGGCCAGCGGTCCGGACGGCGCCGGCATCGAGCCAGGCTTGGCCGACACCATCGCGCAGCAAGCGCAGCAGGCGGCGGCGCAGCAGGAGGCGTTGGGCCTGACGCCGGTGCTGCTGGTGCCGGGGCCGTTGCGCGCCTTGCTGTCGCGCTTCCTGCGCCGCGCCTTGCCGCAGCTGAAAGTGCTGTCGCATGCGGAGATCCCGGAAAGCAAAACTATCCGTGTCACCGCACTGGTAGGCCAGCAACCGGCCTGAGTTTGATCTGGCGTTAAATTCATCCTTGCAGCGAGCCTAGACTGCAAGGATGGACGACGACTACGACACGCCATGGAAGGAAGTAGTCACCAACTACTTCCCCGAATTCATGGCCTTCTATTTTCCCGCCGTGCATGCTGCGATTGACTGGTCACGTCCGTATGTGTTCCTCGACCAGGAATTGGTCGCCTTATCGCGCGACGCGGCTTTAGGCAAGCGCATCCTCGATAAGCTTGTGCACGTGCATGTGCTTGACGGCGGCGAGCGGTGGGTGCTGCTGCACTTGGAAGTGCAGGGCTGGCGCGATTCAGCATTTGCTGAGCGCATTTTCATTTATCACTACCGTGTGTACGACCGCTATCGCAAGCCGGTGGTCAGCATGGCGGTGCTGGCGGACAGCGGTAAGGATTGGCGGCCATCAAGCTTTGCCTATCAATTGTTCGGCTGCGAGATGTGCCTGGCTTTTCCGATTGTGAAGTTACAGGACTATGCGGATCGTCTGCCCGAATTGCTGGCGCACCAAAGTCCGTTCGCACTAGTGACTGCTGCGCATTTGCTGACGCAGCAAACCAAGCGCAAAGCTGGGCATCGCCATGCTGCCAAGTGGTACTTGACCAAGCTTCTGTATGAGCGTCGCTGGGACAAGCAGCGTATCATCGATTTCTATCACGCGATCGACTGGATGATGCGTTTGCCGGAAGATCTGGACCTGCAATTCAGGGATGCCGTGTATGCCTTGGAAAGGAGAGAAGCTATGCCTTACATAAATAACTTTGAACGCGCTGGACGCAAGATTGGCCGGCAGGAAGGGTTGCAAGAAGGGCGGCAAGAAGGGCGTTACACCTTGCTTGCTACCATGCTGGCCAAGCGCTTTGGTGCGCTGGATCCTGGCACGCTTGCGCGGCTGGCCACGGCGGATGCGGAACGGCTGTCCGAGTGGGGCTTGAAGTTGCTCGACGCCCGCACGCTGGACGAAGTTTTCCGCGACTGAATTGCGGCCCATTTCCACTCTTGTTCATCAGATCGTTTCCAAGGTGCATCGTCAATAATGCAAGCATGGGAGTGAAGCTACTCCATTTGCTTTCCTTGAGAGACGGTCATGAACGTTAAAAAATTTACCGCGTCGACTTCCCGCGAAGCGCTGCGCAAAGTCCGCGAATCGCTCGGCCCCGACGCCGTGATCCTGTCCAACCGCCAGTCCGATGGCGTGGTTGAAATCCTCGCCCTCGCCAACGACGATGCCGCTTCGCTGGCCATGCCCGCACCGCACTCGCCGATGGCTGAACCAGCGCCGTCGCTGGACCTCGGCACCACCGCCGTGCCAGCCGGCCGCATCGAACCGCGTTTCGAAGACGAGCTGCCGCATATGTCGCCGCCAGTCGCGGCCAAGCCAGTCAATCTGCCACAACAGCCGCAGCGCCGCGTGGTCGCATCGCATGCTTCGCTGGCCACCAAGGTTGCGGCCGCAGCGCCTGCACCAGCGCCAGCCGCACCCCAACCCAAAGCCGCACCATCCATCGACGCCAACCAGATCGCTGCGATGGTCAGCGCCGCTGTCACCAGCGCCAAGGAAAGTGCCGCCGTTGAAATGAGCGGCATGATGAATGAAATACGCGCCATGCGCGGCATGATGGAAACCCAGTTGGCCGAACTGTCGTGGGGCGCCACCCAAGCGCGCGAACCGCACAAAACCGCCATGCTGCGCTCGATGCTGGCAGCCGGTTTCTCGGCCAGCCTGGCGCGCTACCTGATCGAAAAACTGCCGGCCAGCCAGCGTGATGCCGCCGACAGCCTGCGCTGGATGAAGACCGTCCTCACGCGCAACCTGCAAACCATGTCCAACGAAGATGCGCTGATCGACCAGGGCGGCGTGTTTGCACTGGTCGGTCCGACCGGCGTTGGCAAGACCACCAGCACCGCCAAGCTGGCCGCGCGCTGCGTGATGCGCCACGGCCCGGACAAGCTGGCCCTGATCACCACCGATGCCTACCGTATCGGCGCGCACGAACAGCTGCGCATCTACGGCAAGATCCTCGGCGTGATGGTGCACTCGGTCAAGGACGAGGCCGACCTGCGCATCGCCCTGAAAGAACTGAAGAACAAGCACACCGTGCTGATCGATACCGTCGGCGTCAGCCAGCGCGACCAGATGGTGACCGAACAAGTCTCCATGCTGCAAGGCGCCGACGCCAACGTCAAACGCCTGCTGTGCCTGAACGCCACCGCCACCCAGGAAACCCTGAGCGAAGTGGTGCGCGCTTATCAAGGCAGCGGCCTGGCCGGCTGCATCATGACCAAGCTGGACGAAGCGGCCGCCATCGGCAATGTGCTGGACGTGGTGATCCGCCACAAGCTCAACCTGTTCTACGTCTCGAACGGCCAGCGCGTGCCGGAAGACCTGCACCTGGCCGATCCCGCCTACCTGATCGATCGCGCTTTCAAATTGAAACGCGAGCTGGTCAACACGCAGTACCAGGATGCAGAGCTGCCTCTGTTGATGAGCAACGATCATAGCCTGCGCGAGGTGCACCTTGGCTAACTTCAATTTCGACCAAGCTGAAGGCTTACGCCGCATGCTGGCGGGGCCGCAGCCCCGCATCGTCACCTTCCTGTCGGCTGCGCCGCAGGATGACAAGGGCTCCATGCTGGTCAACCTCGGCGCCTCGCTGGCGCGCGCCGGCAATGACGTGCTGATCGTCGATGCCTGTGACAGCGCCCACGGCGTGGCTTCGCGGCTCGGGGTCGATGGCGGCCACAGCCTGCTGAACGTGGCGCGCCAGGAATGCGCGCTGAATCAAGTCATCCACCCGGTACCGCAAGGTTTTGCTGTGGCGTCCATGACACGTGGCGCGGCGCGCTCCGGTCCGGACGAAACACGCCGCCTGGCCAAGGCCTTCGACGTGCTGGCCAAGCAGACCGGCATGGTGTTGGTTGACGGCGAGTTTGATGGGGAAGCGTTTCCGGTGCCGGTGATGGCCAGCTCGGAAATCGTGGTGCAAGTCTCCAATAGCGCTACCTCGATCAAGGCCGCCTACAGTATGATTAAGCGCCTGAACCAGGAACTCGGCCGCCGGCCCTTTGGAATTCTGGTCACCGGGGCTTCCGAATCGGAAGCAAAGGTGGTATACGATAATATGGCACAGGCAGCCAGCCGATACCTGGCCGTGAACCTGGTGTCAATGGGCTCGGTGCCGGCGGATGAATACCTGCAACGTGCTGCGCGCTTGGGGCGCGCGGTGGTCGATGCGTTTCCGCTGGCCGGTGCCTCCGTTGCGTTCCGCCAGCTGGCGGGCCGCTTCGCGCTGGGAGGGAATAGCCAACTCAGCGCTTAATCAAGACAATAATTATTCGAATGTATACGGTAAAAGGGAAAGCGGACAAGGATACCTTACTGACGGAGCATATGCCGTTAGTCAAGCGCTTGGCCCACCACATGAAGGCGAAACTGCCGCCCAGCGTCGAAGTCGACGATCTGGTGCAAGCCGGGATGATCGGCCTGCTAGACGCCATCAGCCGTTACGAAGAAACGCACGGCGCGCAATTTGAAACTTACGCGGTATTGCGCATCCGCGGCGCCATGCTGGACGAGCTGCGCAACAGCGACTGGCTACCGCGTTCGCTACGCCAGAATATGCGCAAGGTCGAGGCTGCAATGTCCACCTTGCAGCAGCGCCTGGGGCGGCCGCCCAGCGAATCGGAGGTGGCCAAGTCGCTCAAGCTGTCGCTGGCCGACTACCAGGAAATGCTGGGCGACGGCGGCGGCCACCAGCTGGTCTACTACGAAGATTTTCACGATGAGGACGGCAACGATAGCTTCCTCGATCGTTACGCCTCGGATGACGACGCTGACCCGCTGCGTTCGCTGCTGGACGGCGACTTCCGCCAGGCCGTGATCGATGCCATCAATGCCTTGCCGGAGCGGGAAAAAATGCTGATGGGCTTGTACTATGAAGAGGAGCTCAACTTGAAAGAAATCGGCGCCGTGATGGGTGTCTCCGAATCGCGCGTATCGCAGCTGCATACGCAAGCCGTGGCGCGCCTGCGTGCCTCACTCCGGGAGCGGTCTTGGACTGGGCCAGCGTAGCCGGGGTGCTGGTGGCGCTGGCCGGTATCGTCATCGGCCAGAGCCTCGAAGGCGGCAAGATCAGCTCGCTGTTCCAGCCGGCCGCGTTTGCCATCGTGGTGGTCGGCACCTTTGGTGCTGTGCTGCTGCAAACCAGACCGAAAACCCTGTGGCGCGGCCTGCGCATGCTGCGGCTGGTGTTCGCGCCGCCGGCCGACACCCGCACCGCACTGGCGCGCGACATCAACGCCTGGAATCTGGCGGCGCGCCGCGACGGCTTGCTGTCGCTGGAGCGCTACATGCTGGCCTCCAAGGACAAGTTCAATACCAAAGGCTTGCGCCTGATTGTCGACGGCATCGCGCCCGACAAGCTGCGCCAGTTGCTGGACACTGAAATCACCGCCTACGAAACCGAGGAGCGCCAGGCCGTTCGCATCTGGGAATCGGCGGCTGGCTATTCGCCCACCATCGGTATTTTGGGCGCGGTGCTGGGCCTGATCCACGTGATGGAAAACCTGACCGATCCGAGCAAGCTGGGCGCCGGCATTGCGGTGGCGTTCGTGTCCACCATTTACGGCGTCGGCCTGGCCAACCTGTTCTTCTACCCGATCGCCAACAAGCTCAAAGCCATTGTCACGCAAGCCGTGCACCAGCAGGAGATTGCGGCGGCGGTGTTCTATGACATCGCCACCGGCGACCACACCCGTGTGATCGACGAGCGCATCGCCACGTTGCTGCGGGAGCACTGACATGCAGAACCGGCGCGCGCGCAGGAAGTTCGACGACGAACCGGAAAACCACGAGCGCTGGCTGATTTCCTACGCCGACTTCATCACCTTGCTGTTCGCCTTCTTCGTGGTGATGTATGCGATCTCCGCCGTCAACATCGGCAAATACAAAATCTTTTCTGATGCGCTCGGCGACGCCTTTGGCGGCAAGGGCGCAGCGCAGCCGATCAATACTGAGGTGCCCAACCTGCCGATTCCCAATCCCGCGCTGAAACGCCGCACCGAACTGCTGCGCAAGGAAAAAGAGCAGATGACCAAGCTGGCGCAAGACCTGCTGTCGACCATGGCGCCGCTGGTCAAGGAAGGCAAGGTGCGGGTGACGCAGAATTCGCGCGGCGTCAGCGTCGAGATCAACGCTTCGGTGCTGTTCGATCCGGGTGATGCGCGGCTGATGCCGGAATCGGTGGAAGCTTTGCGCGCGGTCGCCAACCTGCTCAAGGCCGACAGCCACGATGTGCAGGTGGAAGGCCATACCGATAATCAGCCGATCGGCAACACGCGTTTTCCATCCAACTGGGAATTGTCTTCGGTGCGCGCCAGCAGCGTGGTGCGGTTGTTCATCGACGCTGGCGTGGCGGCCCAGCGTTTGACGGCAGTGGGCTACAGCTCCAATGTACCGGTCGCATCTAACGATACGCTGCAAGGCCGCGCACGCAACCGCCGGGTGGCGGTCACCATTTTATCGGGCATTCCCGATCCAAGTACGGAAGTGCCGACGACGTCGGCTCAATAATCAGCCAGCCAGGAAGCCGCGGCTGCGCGGCAGGGAAGTGGAGATGCCGCCAGGGCTGTAGAAGTTGCCGCCGCCCTTGGGATTCAGCGCCTGCAGCGCACCCTGGGTGTGGCCCATTTGCTTGTTGATCAGCATGCCGTTCACGCGGTTCAGCTCCTTGGCTTCACGCGTATGCTGCAGCAGCGCTTGCCACAGGTCGGCCGACTCTGCACGTGCTTCACCGCTGGCGGCGATCCACGCATCCATGCCGGCTTCCTCAGCCGGGAAACCGGATTTACCCAAAGAACGGTGACGTTGCGCCGACAACAAGGTCATCTGCGTGACCAGCGCGGTCTTGCGGGAAGTGACGGCAGGCAGGCCCTCGATTTCCGCCGCCACCAGCAGTTGCTGTTCCTGGCGCAGCAAGTCCAGCAGGGTGGACATGATCTGTTTTTCTTCGCGCAGGCTGTTCAGCGGGGTGACGGTGCTCATGGGGTATTCCTATCGTTTGCGTGAGTGCAGCAGATCCTTGACGGTATCTAACAAGCCATCCGCTACTTTTTCCGAGTTGACCTGGAACTGGCCGTCGGCAATTGCCAATTTGATGCGCTCGACTTTTTTGGTGTCGAACACGGCATTGGCGCCGCCGGCCGAACTGGCCGCCATAGCCTGGCCTTGCGGCGACAGGCGCACATTATCCGAACCGACATTCGCCGGTGCCGCTTCCGCTGCCTTTTCCGCGCCGCGCGCGGTAGAGGAGCCGGCAGCAGGCGTCGACGGCAAGCCGGGCGTGCTTTTTAGTGTGTCATTGATTTTCACAGCTTTTCCTTCTCAGCTAGGAGTACGAAACTCCGGGATCTGAGTCGGTAACGGCGCTATCGCCGGAAACTTTAGCCGGGTGTTGCTCAAAATGCTACCTCCACCGTACCGCCAGTCTTGGCGATGCCGGTAATTTGTTGTCCGTTGGCGGTTTTGACCTGCACCACCTGGCCGTCGCCGGCCGTGCTCATGGCGCGCGCTTCGGCCGACACGCTGAAACCGTTGCCGCTAGAGACCAGCCGCACCAGCTGGCCCGACTGCACCACCGGCTTGCTGCGCAAGGTGTCCAGGCGCAGGGGCGTACCCGGCGGCAGCGACACATTGGCGCTGCGGCCGATTACCTGGCTGACATCGGTAGCGATGCCCGCTGGCAACATGGTGAGATCGCCCTTGAGCATGGTCAGCTGGTTGGCGTCGATGGGCTGGCCCTGCACCAGCGGCGCGGCGCTGGCGACGTAGTCGCCCATCACCGTAACGCTGGCTTGAATATAGATGGTCCACGCCGCTGGCGCTGCACAGCGCACGCCGACCGAAGTCTTGCCCCAGGCGCGCGCGCCGGGCATGAAGAAAGCTTGCGGATCAGGGCAGGCCGCCAGGTTGATGCGCGGATCGACCGCCCCCACATTCACCGTCACTTGGCCCGGCAGGCCGCCAGCCTGCACTTGCAGGAATTGCTCGACGGTGCGCTTGAGCACGGCGATGTCCTGGCGCGCGCCCTGGGCGCTCGCGCCGGTACTGACCGTGGCGGCCAGCAGCGCAGTGAGTAGTAAGCGTGATTTCATGGTGTCGGTTTCCCCTTCAATGCTGCCATCATAGTCTGGCGGTCTGGACTTGAAGCTTGGAATAAGGCGGGAAATGGGGTGCTTATCGTCCGATGGTGGTGACGGGCAACTCCGTATCATCGATCCTGTCATCAATGTGGAAGGGGAGCAGATCATGCTCGGCAAGCTAGACGATTATTTGCGCTTCAATGAATCCGCCCTGAGCCTGCGCTCACAGCGCCAGACCGTGCTCGCCTCCAATATTGCGAATGCCGATACACCGAATTACAAGGCGCGCGATTTCGACTTCAGCGCCGCGCTGCAGTCGGCGCTGGACAAGGCCAATCCGGATGCGAAACAAACCTTGAACACCACTGCCAGCAAGCATTACTCCACCCCCCAGCAAGATGCTGGTGCGCTGGCCGACGGCACGCCGCTGCAGTACCGCGGCGTGATCCAGGGCGCAGTCGACGGCAACACGGTCGACATGGACGTGGAGCGCAACCAGTTTGCCGATAACGCCATCCGCTACGAAGCGGGCATCACCGCCATTAACGCCCAGATCAAATCGATGATGGCGGCGATCCAGTCAGGGAGTTAATCATGTCGCTGTTTAATATTTTCAACGTTTCCGGTTCGGCCATGAGCGCGCAAGCGCAGCGCCTGAACGTGGTGGCCTCCAACCTGGCCAATGCCGACAGCGCCACCAGCGCCAGCGGTGAAGCCTACCGCGCGCGCCAGGTGGTGTTTGAAGCGACCACGCCAACCGACGGCGGCGCCTCGACCGGCGTGCGGGTCAAGCAGGTAGTGGAAGACCAGTCGCCGATGAAGATGATGTACGACCCCAAACATCCGGCAGCGGACGAGAATGGCTACGTGACCATGCCCAACGTGAATGTGGTGGATGAGATGGTCAACATGCTGTCGGCCTCGCGCGCCTACCAAAACAACGTCGAGACCATGAACTCGGCCAAGACGCTGTTACTGAAAACCCTGACCATCGGTCAATCGTAAGCATATAGAAGATAAGAAGAGGTCCATATCATGGCTATTAGTGGCATCATCGATACGCCGGTCGCGGCAACCACCAACAGCACCACCACCACGTCCACCACCAGCAGCACTAGCAGCACCACCAGTGTGCAGGCGGACCAGGACAAGTTCATGAAACTGCTGGTGACCCAGCTGCAAAACCAGGATCCGCTGAACCCGATGGACAACGCCGCCATGACCAGCCAGCTGGCGCAGCTGTCGACCGTGACCGGCATCAACAAGGTCAACAGCACGCTGGAATCGCTGCGCACCGATATCGCCGCGTCGCAATCGCAAAGCGCCATCAACCTGATCGGCAAGGGCGTGCTGGTGGAAGGCAAGGGCATCACCCTGAGCAGCACGACCGACGACGCCGGCAAGACCACCAGCTCCAGCGTGTTCGGCATCGACCTGGCCTCGGCCGCGCAAAACGTCTCGATCGCGATCCAGGACAGCACCGGCAAGACCGTACGCACCATGGCCCTGAACAACGCCGAGGTCGGCACCTACCCGATCAGCTGGGATGGCACCACCGACGCCAAGACCACCGCGCCGGCCGGCAGCTACACCTTTACCGTGACCGCCACCAGCGCCGGCAAGACCCTGACCGACGCCACCGCGCTGCAGCTGGCGGCGGTGGCCAGCGTGTCGACCGGCAGCGGCGGCACCAAATTGAATACCTCGCTCGGGCAGTTCACCATGAGCGATGTGAAAGAAGTTCTGTAAGCAGTCATCACACCATAGGGGAATACCATGTTCCAACAAGGATTGAGCGGCTTGAATGCTGCATCCAAATCGCTGGACGTCATCGGCAACAACATTTCCAACGCCAGCACCGTGGGCTTCAAGGCCTCGCAGGCGCAGTTCGCCGACCTGTATGCGAACTCGCTGAATGGCGTGTCGGGCAACAATCCCGGTATCGGTGTGTCGGTGTCCAAACTGGCGCAGCAGTTCACCCAAGGGAATATCGAGACCAGCAGCAACCCGCTGGACGTGGCCATCAACGGCGGCGGCTTCTTCCGCGAAGTAGTCAACGGCGCGGTGCAATATTCGCGCAACGGCCAGTTCCACGAAGACGCCAGCCACACCTTGGTTAACGCGCAGGGCGCGGTGCTGAGCGGCTACCTGTCCAACAAGGCGGGCGTCATCCAGCTCGGCTCGCCGGTACCGCTGACCCTGGACAAGTCCGACCTGACGCCGGTACAGACCACCGAAGCCAACTTCCAGCTGAACTTGAGCTCAGCGGAAAAAGTACCGAGCACGATTCCGTTCGACGCCAACGACCCGACCAGCTACAACAAGCAAACTGTGCTGAACGTGTACGACTCGCTCGGCACCGCCCACATCATGACGACCTACTACGTCAAGACCGACGCCAATACCTGGGACGTGTACGCCGCCGCCGACAACAAAGAAATCGTCTCGGCCAGCGTGGCCGCCGTGGTGGCCACCGACCAGCCGACCAAGGACGCCCGCGCCGCCTACAACGACGCCGTGCGCGCCACGCCGCCCGATGACGCCGCGATCGCCACCGCTGCCGGCACCTACGCCAGTGCCGCTTATCAGGCGATGCTGGCCGCCGCCAGCACGCCGCCGGCCGCTGCTACCCAGGCCCAGCTCGACGCCCTGACCGCCGCCTTCACTGCGCTCGACCCGACCACCAGCGGTTCGATCACCGGCAAGACCCCGGACCAGATCAACGCCATCCTGGGCGCCGCCATCACCGTGCCGGCGGTCAAAGCCGGTACGCTGCTGTTCACCAAGAACGGCGCGCTGGATCCGCAGGCGATGGCGCTGATGACGCCGCCGCAAACCCTGCCGTTCCAGGTGCAGCTGCCGATCTTCCCGGACACCGGCGCACTAGTGCCGATGACGGTGGCCACCACCTTTGACAAGACCACCCAGTACGGCAGCGTCACCAATGACCTCGGCTCGACCCAGAACGGCTACTCGGCCGGTTCCTGGCAGCGTTACTCGATCGACCAGAACGGCATCATTCTCGGCCAGTACAGCAACGGCAAGTCGCGCGCGATGGGCCAGATTGCGATGGCCAACTTTGCCAGTGTCGACGGCCTGACCCCGCTAGGCAATAATGCGTGGGCGGAAAGCTCGGCGTCGGGTCCGCCAACCATCGGCGTGCCGAATGCGGGTTCGATGGGCCAGCTGCGTTCGAGCGCGGTGGAAACTTCGAACACCGATTTGACGGCGGAGCTGGTCAACATGATCACCGCACAGCGCGTCTACCAGGCCAATGCGCAAACCATCAAGACCGAAGACTCGATCCTGCAAACGCTGGTGAATCTGCGTTAATGAGGTAAAACATGGACCGTCTCGTCTACACCGCGATGACTGGGGCACGACACGTGATGGAGCAGCAAGCCACCGTGTCGAACAACCTGGCCAACGCTACCACCACCGGCTTCCGCGCCCAGCTCGACTCGTTCCGGGCAGTGCCGGTGGTGTCAGAGGGCTTGCCCACGCGCGCCTTCGTGGTCGACTCCACGGTCGGCTCGGACTGGCGCGCCGGTCCGATCGAAACCACCGGCCGTGCCCTGGATATCGCGGTGCGCGACCAGGGCTGGCTGGCGGTGCAGTCGGCCGACGGTTCGGAAGCCTATACCCGCAACGGCAGTTTGAAGATCACCGAAAACGGCATCCTGCAAACCAGCGCAGGCCAGACGGTGATCGGCGACGGCGGCCCGATCACGGTGCCGCCTGACACCAAGGTCACCATTGCCAGCGATGGCACTATCAGCGCCATCAACGATACTTTCCAGCCGGGCCCGTCCAACACGCTGGGCCGCATCAAGCTGGTTAATCCGGACACCAAAAACCTGCTGCGTGGCGACGACGGCTTGTTCCGCCAAGCCGACGGCACGCCGGCCGACAACGACGCTACCGTGCGCGTGGTCGATGGCGCGCTGGAGGGCAGCAACGTCAATCCGGTGGATTCCATGGTCAATATGATCAGCTTGGCACGCAGCTTCGAAATGCAAATGAGCTTGATGAAGAACGCCGAGAATAACGCCGCAAAAGCCACCCAGATCCTCGCTTTGAGTTGATGACCTCTCCCGCATAATGCTGGCATGGGATGAACAGACTTAATGTTCATCCGGCATTGGGAGAAGCATCATGATACGTTCGTTATGGATCGCCAAGACTGGCATGGAAGCGCAGCAGACGCAGATGGACGTCACGTCCCACAATCTGGCCAACGTCAGCACCAACGGTTTCAAGAAGTCACGCGCGGTCTTCGAAGATCTGCTGTACCAGAATATCCGCCAACCGGGCGCGCAGTCGTCGCAACAGACCAATCTGCCGTCCGGCATGCAGCTCGGCACCGGTGTACGCACCGTCGCTGTCGAGCGCATCCACACGCAAGGCAATCCGCAGTCGACCGGCAACGATAAAGACATCATGGTCAACGGCAGCGGCTTCTTCACCGTGCTGCTGCCGGACGGCACCACCGCCTACACCCGCGACGGCTCGTTCCAGCGCGATAACAACGGCCAGATGGTGACCTCGGAAGGCTTTGTGCTGCAACCGGCCATCACCATCCCGATCACCGCGCAATCGATCACCGTGGCGCGCGACGGCACCGTGTCGGTGAACATCGCCAACACCAACGGCGCCACCACCACCCAGCAGCTGGGCAGCCTGCAACTGGCCACCTTCATCAACCCGACCGGGCTGGAATCGAAGGGCGAGAACCTGTACGTGGAAACCACTGCCTCCGGCGCCCCGCAGCAGAACACGCCGGGCACCAACGGCACCGGCACCATCCTGCAGGGCTATGTGGAAACCTCCAACGTCAACGTGGTGGAGGAGATGGTTAATATGATCCAGACCCAGCGCGCGTACGAGATCAATTCCAAGGCGATCACCACCTCCGACCAGATGCTGCAGAAGCTGACGCAGATGTAAGGGGATGATGATGAAAACTGCTCTCATTGTTGTTGCCGCCGCCGTGCTGTTGAGCGCTTGCCAGTCGACCCCGACCACCATCGTCAGCGGTCCGATGAGCGCGCGTCCGCTGACCACCGAGCAAATGCAGGCGGTGCCGAACAACGGCGCCATCTACCAGCCGGCCGCTTTCCGTCCGGTGTTCGAAGACCGCCGCGCGCGCCAGGTGGGCGATGTGCTGACCCTGGTGATCACCGAGCGCACCTCGGCCAACAAAACCGGCACCGCCACCGGCAACAAGTCGGGCAGCGTCAGCGCCAGCGTGCCGGGCAAATTGCAGAGCGTCTTCGGCAATCCGCTGTCGGCCAGCACCAAGAACACCTACACCGACGGCGACACCGTGGCCGCCAGCAACGCCTTCACCGGCACCATGGGCATCACCGTGGTGGAAGTGCTTGGCAACGGCAACCTGATCGTGGCCGGCGAGAAGCAGATCGGCATGAACAAGGGCACGGAATACATCCGCTTCTCCGGCATGATCAACCCGGACAGCATTGCTACCGGCAACACTGTGCAGTCGACTGCCGTGGCCGATGCGCGGGTTGAATACCGCACCTCGAATACGATCGACCGCGCCGAGCTGTCCTCGATGGCGTCGCGCTTCTTCCAAAGCTTGCTGCCGTTCTGATGATCATGAAAACTTCACTCAAAGCCGCCGCGCTGGTTTGCCTGTCCCTGCTGATGCCGTTCAGCCACGCCGAGCGCATCAAGGATCTGGCCAGCATAGCCGGCGTGCGTAACAACCAATTGCTGGGCTATGGCCTGGTAGTCGGCCTCGACGGTTCCGGCGACCAGACCACGCAGACGCCATTCACCGTGCAAAGCGTGATCTCCATGCTGCAGCAGCTGGGCGTCAACCTGCCGCAGGGCGGCTCCCAGCTGCAACTGAAAAACGTCGCGGCCGTGATGGTCACTGCGACGCTGCCGCCGTTTGCGCAGCCGGGCCAGCAGCTCGACATTACCGTGTCGTCGATGGGTAACGCCAAGAGCCTGCGCGGCGGCACGCTGCTGATGACGCCGCTGAAAGGCGCGGACGGCCAGGTGTACGGCATGGCGCAAGGGAATGTGCTGGTGGGCGGCGTGGGCGTGCAAGCGGGTGGCGGCGGTGGCGGCGGCAGTTCGCTGACCGTCAACCACCTCAGCGTCGGCAAGATTTCCGGCGGTGCGACCGTCGAGCGCGCCGTAGCGACCAATCTGGGCGAGGGCAATATGATCAAGCTCGAACTCAACAGCGCCGACTTCGCCACCGCCAGCCGCGTGGTGGAAGCCATCAACGACAAATACGGCGCCGGCATCGCTTACGCGCTGGACAGCCGCGTGATCCGCGTGCAAGCGCCTAGCAGCAGCGACCAGCGCGTCACCTTCATCGGCACGCTGCAAGACATGAACGTTAATCCGGCCGAGCAGCCAGCCAAGGTCATCATGAACGCGCGCACCGGTTCGGTAGTGATGAACCGCGCCGTGACGCTGGAAACTTGCGCCATTTCGCACGGCAACCTGTCGGTGTCGGTGAATGCCGATACGCAGGTGAGCCAGCCGAATGCGCTGTCGGGCGGCCGTACCGTGGTCACGCAGAATCCGCAAGTGGGCATCAAGGCTGACAGCGGCAAGGTGATGATGGTCAAGGGCGGCGCATCGCTGGCCGAAGTGGTCAAGGCGCTCAACGCGATTGGCGCTACGCCGCAAGACTTGCTGTCTATTTTGCAGGCCATGAAGGCCGCCGGTTCGCTGCGCGCGGAACTGGAAATTATTTAAGCGGGGGGCGAACATGGCCAGCCAGACCACTACCACCAATGACCTGAGCAGCAAATTTTCGCTGGATGTGCGGGACATGGGCAGCCTCAAGCAGTCGGCCCGCGCCGGCAGCCCGGAAGCGCTGAAAACGGCGGCGACCCAGTTCGAAGCCATGTTCGTCAACATGATGATGAAGAGCATGCGCGACGCCACGCCGCAAGACGGCATGATGGACAGCCAGCAAACCAAAACCTTCCAGACCATGCTGGACCAGCAGACCAGCCAGAACATCGCCAAGAAAGGCATCGGCCTGGCCGATATGCTGGTGCGCCAGTTGTCGGCCAAGACCGATGCAGCGGCGCTTGGCATCGGTGCTGACGGCACTGCGGCCAACGGCACTGACGGCAGCGGCGGCAACTTCAACGGCATCGCCAGCCTGATGGACGCCAAGCTGCAGCGCGCGATTGCCGCGTCCGGCGGCGCTGGCACAGGTAGCACCAGCAGCGCTACCGATACTGCCAGCAAGGGCTCGCAAGCACCGCACGTGCGCAGCTTCCAGGAAAAATTGTCAGCCTCGGCGGAAGAAGCCAGCAAGGCCACTGGCATTCCGGCCAAGTTCATGCTGGGCCAGGCTGCACTGGAATCGGGCTGGGGCAAACGCGAGATCAAGGGCCGCGATGGCAGCAACAGCCACAACCTGTTCGGCATCAAGGCCAGCGGCGACTGGAAGGGCAAAGTGGTCGAGGCCACCACTACCGAATACGTCAACGGCAAAGCACAAACCAAGGTCGAGCGCTTCCGCGCCTACGACAGTTATGCCGACAGTTTCAAGGATTACGCCAAGCTGCTGGCCACCAATCCGCGCTACGAAAAAGTGCTGGCCAGTGCCGGCGACGCCACCAGTTTCGCCAAGGGCTTGCAGAAAGCCGGCTACGCCACCGACCCGAATTACGCCACCAAGCTGACCAGCATCATCAAGCGCTCACTGGCAGGCTAACCCGGTTAATAAAGTTTTGGCACGGCTTGCCGTTACCCATCTCAGATAGAGTAAAAATATTATGTCCAGTCTCCTTAGCATCGGTAAAAGCGGTTTGTTGGCAGCCCAGGTTGGCCTTTCGACCACCGGCAACAACATCACCAACGCCAATACGGCTGGCTACAACCGCCAAGTGGCGATCCAGGGCGATACCGGCACCCAGTACCAGGGCTTCGGCTATGTCGGTTCAGGAACCGAGATCCAGGCCGTACGCCGCTACTACGACAACTTCCTGGCCACCTCGCTGCGTGGCGCCGAGGCCAACCAGGCTTCGCTGGACGCCTACAACTCGCAGATCAGCCAGATCGACAACCTGCTGGCCGATCCTACGGCCGGCCTTTCGCCGGCGCTGCAAGACTTCTTTAACGGTGTGCAGGACGCCACCGCCAATCCGGCCTCGTCCGCCGCACGCCAGTCGCTGCTGTCGAATGCGGAGTCGCTGGCCTCGCGTTTCCAGGGCATGAGCGCGCGCCTGAGCGAGATTGCCACTGGCGTCAACAGCCAGATCACCTCCAACGTCGGCCAGATCAACGCCTACGCCAAGCAAATTGCCGACATCAACCTGACCATCGCTGGCCTCACCACCGACCAGGCCGCGCCAAATGACCTACTGGACAAGCGCGACCAGATGCTGACCGAGCTGAACAAGCTGGTCAAAGTCACCGTCCTCCCCGGCGACAACAATATGCTCAACGTCTCGATCGGCACCGGCCAGCCGCTGGTGGTGGCCAACAAGGCTTTCCAGCTGGGCACCTCGACTTCGCCGACCGACGTCAGCCGCGTGACCATCGGCTACCAGGCCGACAACGGCGCCTTCACCGCGCTGCCGGACAGCGTCATCACCGGCGGCCAGCTGGGCGGCCTGCTGGAGTTCCGCGACGGCGCCATGGACCGCGCGCAAAATTCGCTGGGGCAGGTGGCGGCCGGCCTGGCTACTGCCTTCAATGCCCAGCACGTGCTGGGCGAGGATGAGAATGGCGACCTCGGTACCAATTTCTTCAACCCGATCCAGGCTTATGTCGGCACCAACAGCCGCAACTCGCCGGCCAGCACGGCCGCCGTGAGCGCTACCGTGACTGATGCCAGCGCGCTGACGGCCAGCGACTACAGCGTTGATTACGACGGCACCAATTTCAACGTTACCCGCAAGAGCGACGGCAAGGTCACGCAGATCAATCCATTCCCGCAGACCACGCCGCAAGTGATCGATGGCGTGGCCTACAGCATCAGCGGCACGCCGGCGCAAAATGACAACTTCGTAGTGCGGCCGACCTACAACGCCGCCAAGGACTTCTCGGTGGCCATCAAGGACCGCGACAAGATTGCGCTGGCGGCGCCGATCGCCACTGCCGCGCCGACCGCCAATGTCGGCAACGGCAAGATCTCGGCCGGCACGGTGGATACGAATTACCTCACGCCGGGCAACCAGCTGACCACGCCCGCCACGCTGACCTACGACAAGGCCAGCAACAGCTTCTCCGGCTTCCCGGCCGGGCAGGATGTGACGGTTACCGTCAACGGCACGTCAACTGTGTACCCGGCCGGCACGCCGGTGACGTACACTGACGGTGCCAACATCAGCTTCGGCGGCGTCAACTTCACCATCAGCGGTGCGCCAGCCGACCAGGATACCTTCACGGTCGGTCCCAACACCAGCGGCGTGGGCGATAGCCGCAACGGCGCCTTGCTGGCCGGGCTGCAAACCAAGAACGTGCTGGACAACGGCAAAGCCACGTTCCAGACCACCTATGCCCAGATGGTCAACTACGTGGGCACCAAGGCGCGTGAGTCGCAGATCAGCAGCACCGCCGCCGACGCTGCCGTCAAGCAGGCCACGGAAGCGCAGCAGAGCGTGTCCGGCGTCAACCTCGATGAAGAGGCGGCCAACCTGCTGCGCTACCAGCAAGCGTACCAGGCCTGCGGCAAGGTCATGCAAGTGGCCAGCCAGTTATTCGACACATTGCTCAATATTGGCAATTAAAGAGATAGGGTAGCATCATGGTTATGCGCATCAGCACCAGAACGATATATGACATCGGTTCGTCGCAGATTACATCGCTGCAGACGTCGATGTCGCGCACGCAGCAGCAGCTGTCCACCGGCCGCAAGAACCTGACTGCGGCTGATGATCCGATCGCCACTGCGCGTGCGCTGGAAGTGACGCAGTCGCAATCGCTGAATACCCAGCTGGCCACCAATCGCGCCAACGCCAAGGGCGTGCTGTCGACCGAGACCACGGCGCTGGCCAGCGCCACCTCCATCCTGCAGGACATCAAGGACCTGGCGGTGAAGGCCGGCAACGGTTCGTACACGGCTTCGGACCGGGCGTCGGTGGCGACGGAGCTGGAGGGCCGGCTGGCTGACCTGCTGGGGGTGGCCAACACCGCTGACGGCGTCGGCGGCTATGTCTTTTCAGGCTACAAATCGACCACGTTGCCGTTCACCAAAACCGCCACCGGCGCCGATTACCAGGGCGACCAGGGCCAGCGTTCGCTGCAAGTCGGTTCCACCCGCACCATTCCGATCACCGATTCCGGTGCTTCCGTGTTCGAGGCCAACGCCACCGGCAACGGCAAGTTCGTGACCACCCCCGACCCGGCCAACTACACGCGCGGCGGTAGCGGCATCATCAGCGCCGGCTCGGTCAAGGACGCCACGCTGCTGACCGGCCACAAGTACCAGATCGATTTCCAGGTGGTGCCGGAAACGCCGGGCACGCCCAAGGCAACCACCTACACCGTGACCGACCTCACCACCGGCACCCCGGTGCCGGCGACACCGGTACCGGCCGTGCCGCAAAACTATGTGAGCGGGCAAAACATCACCTTTGATGGCGTGCAGTTCGACGTCAAAGGCGATCCGGTCGATGGCGACAATTTTGCGGTGACGCCATCCACCAATCAATCGATCTTCGCCACCGTGCAGAGCTTCATCGATGCGCTGCGCGCGCCGGGCGACGGTCCTGCCGGGCAGGCCAGCCTGACCAATAAGCTCAACCAGCTGCAAGTGAATGTGGATGCGGCGACTGACAATGTGCTGTCGGTACAGGCGGCAGTAGGCGCGCGCTTGAAAGAAGTGGATTACCTCGACAGCTCGGGCGACGACCTGGGCCTGCAATATGCAACCACGCTGTCGACCCTGCAGGATGTGGATTACACCTCGGCGATTTCGCTGTTCACCCAGCAGCAGACCACGCTGACGGCGGCGCAGAAATCGTTCACCACCATGTCGGGCTTGTCGCTGTTTAATTACATCAGCTAAATTCCCGACGCCTCAAAAGACAACGGCCAGCTTGCAAAAGCTGGCCGTTTTTGTTTTATCGCAATTCAGGGTCAGCTCTGTCAAATGGACAAAATGTCCATTTGACAGAGCTGACCCTGAATTGCTTTGCGTTACTTCGCTGCCAGGATGCCCTGGGCGGTACTGGCTTGCTTGCGTAGCCAGTCGTCGTGCTGGGCGGTGGCGGCGCCGCTCAGCGGCGTGGTGGCTTGGTACTGCGTCATCTGGCTGGCCAGTGCGGCGACGCTGTTGTTGAGGCTGTTGTTAGGCTGAGTCAGCTGACCGGCGGCAGTGCTATTGCTGCTGTCTGCCTGCTGCGCGTAGCTGCTGATCGCCTGGGTCAGCGAGGACGTGTGGCTGGCCTGGAACCAGACGTCGGCCAGCGCATGCGTGCTGCCGTCGGTGCTGGTGTAGCTCGACTGCAGGCCGACCCAGTTGCCCTGGTCGATCACCGTGCTCGCTTGCGCCGCCACCGTCAGGCTGGCGATGTTGAGCGAGGCCAGCGTCTTCAGCTCGTCCGCCTGGCTGACACCGTCCGCGTTGGCATCCACCCACACGCGCAGGTTGCCGAACTGCGCATCCTTGCTGTCGATCACGCCGTCGTGGTTGGTGTCGAGCTCGGCCAGCGCGGCGAAGCCGTCGGCCGCTTTGCCGCCGTTGCTGCTGGCAGTGGCAGTGCCGAACAGTTCGCTGCCGTCGTTGATGACGCCATCGCCGTTGCGGTCCAGTGTCAGCAAGCCGTCGCCTGGTGCGACCCAGCCAGTGTTGACTTTCTGGCCGTTGGCACGGATGTCGAATTGCACCCCGGCCGTGATGCTCAGCGTGCTGACGCCATTCCCGTTGAGATCCAGAATCAGCGGACTGGCCGTCAGCACGGCGCGCTGGTCGGTCGTCAGCGCGGCTTTCTGGGCGGCGCTCAGCGCCGTCACTTGCGCCATGGTCAGGCCGGCCAGTTGGTCGGTGCTCATGAATTTCAGCACCGCGTTGCTCATGGTGCTGAGTTGCCGGGTGGTGAAGGCGCCCACCTGGTCGACGCTGAACTCGGCCATGGTGGTGGCTTTCAGGCCGTTGATCTGGGTCGACGACAGCGCCCCGATGTCGGTAGCGTCGAACGCCGCCACCTGGTCGGTGTTGAGCGCATTCAAGACCTTGATGTCCAGCGCACGGATGTCGGCGGTGCTGAAAGTGCCGATGTGGTTGGTGGTCAGGCCGGCCGCCTGCGCCGATACCAGCGCCGTCAACTGGCGCGTGCTGATGGTGTCGAACAGAGTGTCGTCCAGCGTGGCGATCTGGTCCGAGGTGAGGAAACCGATCTGGGTGGTGGTCAGCTTGTTCATATTGCTCAAGCTGTTGAGCTGGTCGGTGGTCAAGGCCCTGATCTGGATCGCCACCAGCGACGGCAGCGCCTTGGTCGACAGCGCATTCAGCTGGTCGGCCGTCAGTACCGCGATTTGCGCGGTGGTCAGGGTCGGCAGCTGGGCCGAGCTCAGGCCGGCCATCGCGGTTGCGCTCAGCAGCGAGATCTGGTCGGTGGTCAGTGCCTTCAGCGTCAGGCCGGCCGCTTGCTGGGTGGTCAGGTTGCCCAGCTGGTTGGTCGACAGTGTGGCCACCTGGGCCGCAGTCAGCGACGCCATTTGCGCCGAGCGCAGCGAGGTGAAGCTGTCGTCGTCCAGCGCGTTGAGCTGGTCGGTGGTCAGGGCTTTGACTTGCGCGTCGCTCAGCGTGCCCAGCGTTGCCAGCGCGTTCAGCTGGTCGGTGCTCAAGACCTTGATGTCGTTGGCGGTGAGGCCGAAGATCTGGCTGGTTTTCAGGCCCGCCAGCTGGTCAGCTGTGAGGGCGCCGAATTGCAGCGAGGTGAAGGTGCCGATCTGCACGCTGGACAGCGCCTGTACGTCTTCGATTTCCATTGCTTGCAGCTGGTCGGAGCCCAGGCCAGTCAGCGAGGTCAGCGCGATGGCCCGCGTTTGCGCCGTGGTCAGGGCGACGATTTGCGCGGTGCCGAGGATGGCCAGTTGGGCCTTGGTCAGCGACGCCACTTGCGCCACTTTCAGCGTGGCGATATGGTCGGCGTCCAGCGATTGCAGCTGGTCGCTGGTCAGGCCGCTGAATTGCAGCGTGGTCAGCGGATTGAGCGAGCTCAGGCCGGCCAGCTGGTCGGTGCTCAGGGACTTGATCTGCGGCTGCGTCATGGCGGCGATTTCCGCCGTGGCGAGCTGGCCCATCTGGCTTACGCTCAGCAGCGAGATCTGGGTGGTGGTCAGCGCGGCAAACTGGTTGGTTTTGAGGCCGGCCAGGTCGTCCTGCTCCATTGCCGCCAACTGGTCGGACGACAGCGTGCGGATGGCGTTGGTGCTGACGGCGCGCCACTGGGCCACGCTCAGGGCCTGGATCTGGTGCGTGGTGAGCGAGGTGATCTGCTTGGTCGACAGGACCGCGATCTGCGCCGTGGTCAGCGAGGCCAGCTGGGTGTCGTCCAGTACGCTCAGGTTGTCGGTCGACAGGCCCGGGATGGCGCGCGTCGGCAGCCAGCCCAGCGGAATCAGCGCCAGCTGGTCCGAGCTCAGCACATTGATTTGCGCGGTGGTCAGCGCCCGCACTTGCTGCGAGGTCAGCGACTGCAGCTGGCTGTTGGTGATAGCCACCATGTCCTTGGTGCCCAGCGCCACGATTTGCGCCGTGCTCAGCGAGACCAGGTCGCCCGCTTCAATGGCCGCGAACTGGTCGGTGTTGAGGGCGGCAATCGCCAGCGTGCTGAGGGCGCGCAGCTGGCCGCCGCTCATGCCGATCAGCTGGTCGCTGCTCAGGGCCCTGGCCTGATTGGCGCTCAGCCCGGCCATGGCGGCAGTGTTGAACTGGCCAATCTGGTCACTGGTGATGGCGACGATCTGGTCGGTGGTGAACACCGACACTTGCGCCGAGCGCAGGGCAAACAAGTCTTGCGCTTCGATGGCGGCGATCTGGTCGCTGTTGAGCGCTTGCAGGGCGCGCGTGTTCATGGCGATCAGGTCGCCCGTTTCCAGCGCGACGATCTGGTCGGTGGTAAGGAATGGCGTTTGCGTGTTGCTCAGCGCGGCGATCTGGTTGGTTTTCAGCGCGGCAATCTGGCCAACGCTCAGGCCGGACAGCTGGTCGCTGATCAGAGCGCGGATTTGCAGCGTGCTCAGGGCGGAAATGGTGGTCAGCGCGTTCAGCTGGTCGCTGCCCATCACCGGGATCTGGGTGGCTTTCAGACCGGACAGGCTTTGCGAAGTCAGCGCGGCGATCTGGTCGGTGCTGAGCGCGGTCAGCTGGGCGCTATTCAGCGATTGCAGCTGCGCCGATTTCACGGCACTGAAGTCGCCCGCATCGATGTACTGGAGGTTGGTAGAGTCCAGGCCCTTCAAGGCATTGGTACTGAGTGCGCCAACCTGGTCGCCGCTTAGTTCGGTGAGCTGGGTGCCGTTCAGGACGGCGACCTGCTTCGAGGTCAGGGCCGCGATTTGTTTGGTGCCCAGCGAATCGATATCAGCTTGCGACAATGCCGCGATGCGGTCGGTCGACAGCGCGGCGATCTGGGCCGTGGTGTAGTCGGCGATATTGCCCAGCGCATTCAGCTGCGCCACGCTCAGCACGCCCAGCTGGGTGGCCGTGAAGGCGGCCACGCTCGGCGCGTTCAGGGCGTGCAGCTGGTCGGTGGTGAGCGCCTGCATCTGGTCGGTGGTCAGAGCGCGCAATTGTGCCGTGCTCATGGCGGCAAAGTCGATGGTCTCGACGGCAATGATTTGGGCGGCGCTCAATGCCGCCACCAGGCCGGTAGCCAGTGCCCGCACTTGTGCGGTGGACAGCGCCACCAGCTGATCGCTGGTCAGGCCCGCCGCCTGCGCGCTGACCAGCGCGGACAGCTGGCTGGTCTTCAGCGTGGTCAGGGTGGCGACCGACATATTCACCAGCTGGTCGGTGCTCAGCGCCCGCACTTGCGCCGTGTTGAGGTTGGTGATGCTGTTGAGCGCATCGAGCTGGGCGTTGCTCAGGTAGCCGACCTGGCGCGTGGTGAGGGCCGTGATTTCCTGCGTGGTCAGGGCGCTGTAGTGCCCCACGTTCAGCGTCATCAGCTGGTCGCTGGTGAGGGCGGCAATCTGGCCGCTGCTGAAGGCGCGCAGGTCAACGTCTTCCATGCCGTTCAGCTGGTCGCTGCCGAGCGCGGCCACCTGGCGCGTGGTCAGCGCGCGCGCCTGCTGGGTGGTCAGCGCCTGCAGCTGGTCGCTGCTCAGGTATTGCAGCTGGCTGGTGGTCAGCGCCACCAGCTGTGCAGTCTTCAGGTTGGCGATCTGGGCCGGCGTAAGGGCAATCAGCTGGTCGGACGACATGCCGGCAATCTGCTTGGTGCCGAGGCCGCTGAGACTGCCCAGTGCGGCAAACTGGGCGGTGCTCATGACGCCCAGCTGGGTGGTGGTCAGCGCGCCGATTTCCTGCGAGGTGAAGGCCGACAGCTGCTGCAAGGTCAGCACGCCGATCTGGTCGGTGGTCAGGCTGGCCACTTGCGCACTGCTCAGCACGGCAATGTCGGCCAGCTCGATGTTGGCGGTCTGCGCCAGCGTCAGGCGCGACAGCGCCGCCGTGGTCAGGCCGCGCACCTGCTGGGTGGTGAGCGCGACGATCTGGTCGGTGCTCAAGGACTGCAATTGCATGCTGTTCAACGCCGCCAGCTGGGCGGTTTTCAGGGTGCTGATCTGCGGCAGCTGCAGGCTGATGAGCTGCTCGGTGGTCAGGGCGCGGATTTGCACCGTGGTCAGCGGCGCCAGCGAGCTCAGTGAGTCGAGCTGGTCGGTGCTGAGGGCGGCCATCTGGTTGGTGGTCAGCGCCGCCAGGATCTTGCTGCCGAGGGCGGCGAACTGGGACGCCTGCAGCGACAGCAGCTGGTCGCTGCTCAGGGCCACGATCTGGCTGCTGGTGAGCGCGGCGATATCGACCGCCTCGATGGCGCGGATCTGGTCGGTGCTCATGGCGCCTAGCGTGGCCGAGCTCAGGCTGCGCACTTGCTGGGTGGTCAGGGCGACGATCTGGTTAGTGCTGAGGGCGCCGATCTGGGTACTGGTGAGACCGGCGATCTGGCTGGTTTTCAGGGTGGCGATGCTGGCCAGGCTGGCGATCTGGTCGGTGGTCAGGGCGCCGATCTGGCGGCTGGTCAGCGGCGCCAGCGTCACTAGCGAAGCGAGCTGGTCGGTGGTCAGCGCGTGGACTTGCTGGGTGCTCAGCGCGGCGATGATTTGCGTGCTCAGGCCGGCCACCTGGGCTAGCTGCAGGTGGCTGATCTGGTCGGTGCTGAGGATGGTGATCTGGCGGCTGGTCAGTGCTTGCAGGTCGACCACTTCCATGTTGGCCAGCTGGTCGGTGCTGAGCACTTGCAGCTGGCGCGTGGTCAGGGCGCGCGCTTGCTGGGTGGTCAGGGCAACGATCTCATTGGTGGTCAGCACCATCGCCTGGTCGGTGGTCAGCGAGGCGATTTGCGCCGTGGTCAGGGCGGCAAAGATCGGCAGTTGCAGCGAGATGATCTGGTCGGTGGTCAGCGCCGCAATCGAGGCGGTCGAGAAGCTGGCCAGGGTCGACAGTGCACCGATCTGGTCGCTGGTCAGGATGGCTTTCTGGGCCGGCGTCAGCGCCGCGATTTCCTGGGTCGACAGCGCCATGATCTGGTTGGTGGCCAGGGCCAGCAACTGGTCGCTGGTGAGCGCGGCGATCTGGCGCGTGCTCATGTTGGCCAGTTCGGTCGCGGTCAGGGCCAGGATCTGGCTGGTGGTCAGCGCTTGCACGGCGGCCACGCCCAGCGCGCGGATTTGCTCGGTCAGCATGGCAACGATTTGCGCGGTGGTCAGTGCGGCCACCTGGTCGGTCGACAATGTGCTGATCTGGCGCGTGGTCAGCGAACGCAGGTCGGCGACGTTGAGGTGCGACAGCTGGTCGGTGTTGAGCGCCTGCAACTGGCGGGTGGTCAGTGCCGACAGCGTCAGCAGGGCGTCGATCTGGGTATCGTTCAGGTTGGCCAGCTGGGTCTGCGACAGGGCCGCGATTTCCTGGGTGGTCAGCGCGCGCAGCTGGCTGGTTTTCAGGTTCAGCAGCTGGTCGGTGGTCAGTGCGGCGATCTGGCGTGTGCTGAGCGAGGCCAGGCTGCTGTTGCTGAGAGCGGCAATGCGGTCGGTGGCCAGCGCCGCCAGCACGCTGACACTGAGGGCGCGCAGCTGGGCGGTGTTGAGCCCCTTGATCTGGTCGCTGGTGACGGCGCCGGCCTGGTCGGTGGTGAGCGCGGCCAGCTGCAGGGTTTGCAGGGCGGCAAAATCGGCCGTGCTCAGCGCGGCGACCTGGGCGCTGGTGAGGGCGACGATTTGGCGCGTGACCAGCGGCGCCAGTTGCAGCGCTTCCAGCTGCGCGCTATTCAGCACCGCCAGCTGGTCCGGCGTCAGGGCGCGCACTTCGGCGGTGGTGAAGGCGGCCAGCTGGCCGGTGGTCAGCGCCACCACCTGGTCGGTGCTCAGGCGCGCGATTTGCGCGGTGCGCATGGCGCGGATGTCGCGCGTTTCAATCGCCGCAATCGCATCGGTGCCGAGCACGGCGATGGCGCTGCTGCTGAGCGCGGCGATCTGGTCGCTGTTGAGGGCGATGATCTGGTCGGTGCCCAGCGATTGCAACTGGTCACTGCTGAAGGCGGACAGCTGGCGCGTGGTCAGCGTGACCAGGTCGGTGGACGAGATGGTGCCAATCTGGTCGCTGGTGAGGGCGCGGATCTGGCGCGTGGTCAGCACCGCCAGCGAACGCAGGGCGTCGATCTGGGCGCTATTGAGCGCGGTGATCTGGTCATCGCGCAGGGCGATTTCCTGGGCCGTGCCGAGTGCGAAGATTTGCGCCGTGGTCAGGGCCACGGTCTGGTCGGTACTCAGCTTGTTGAGTTGCTGGGTGTTCAGCAGCGCGACGTCGCGCGTTTCGATGGCCTGGATCTGGTCGGTGTTGAGGGCGGCAATGCCGGCCGAGCTGAGGCCGCGGAACTGGGCGCCGCTCAGGGCGACGATCTGGTCAGTGGTCAGCGACAAGGTCTGGTCCGAGGTCAGCACGCCGAGCTGGTTGCTGGCCAGCTCGGCCAGGTTTTTGGTGCTCAGCGCGCTGACCTGCAGCGTGGTGAAAGCAGCCAGCTGGCGGCTCGACACGCCGGCCAGGGTGGCCATGGCGTTGAGCTGGTCGGTGGTCAGGACCGTGATTTGGTCGGTGGTCAGGGCGCCGACGGCGATGCTGCTGAGGGCGTTGAACTGGTCGGTCAGCAGGGCCGCCAGCTGGTCGGTGGACAGGCGCGCCAGTTGCTGGGTGCGCAGGGCGCCGATGTCGCGGGTTTCAATCAGGCGCAGCTGGTCGGTGGTCAGCGTGTTGAGTACGCTCATGCTGAGGTCGGCGTACTGGCTGACCGTCAGGCCGATCACCTGGTCCGAGCTCAGCGCCTGTACCTGGTCGGAGGTCAGCGCGGCCAGCTGGGTGCTGGTCAGCGCGATCACGTCCTTGCTTTCAATGTTGACCAGCTGGCTGGTGGTCAGGGCCTGGATTTGCGCGGTGGTCAGCGGCACCAGGGTTTTCAGGGCCACGATCTGGTCGGTGGTCAAGGCCGCGACCTGGTCGACGGTCAGGGCTTTCTCGGCGTCGGTGTTGAGCACGGCCACCTGGCTGGTGGTCAGCGCCACGATCTGGTCGGTGGTGAAGCCGCGCACCTGGTTGCTGCTGAGGACGGCGAAGTCGCGCGTTTCAAGTGCTTGCACCTGCAGCGTGGTCAGTTCGCTCAGGAAGGTGGTGTTGAGGCCGGCCACTTGCGCCGTGCCCAGCGCTGCCAACTGCGCGCTGGTCAGGGCCTGCACCTGGTCCAGGGTCATGGCCGCCAGCTGGCTGTTGCTGAGCAGGGTAATGGCGCTGGTTTCCAGCGCGGCGATCTGGTCGGTGGTGAGCGAGGAAATCTGGGTGGTGGTCAGCGGCAGCAGGCTCTTGATGGCGATGATCTGGTCGGTGGTCAGCACGGCCAGCTGGTCCGGGCGCAGCGCCTGGGCGTCGATCGTGGTCAGGGCGTAGATCTGGGCCGTGGTCAGCGCCAGCAGCTGGTCGCTATTCATGACGCGGATCTGGGCCGTGTTCAAGGCGCGGATGTCGCGCGTTTCAATCGCCTGGATCTGGTCGGTGGTGAGCTGGCTGACCAGGTCGGTGGTCAGGGCTGACACTTGCGCCGTGCTCAGCGCCACGATCTGGTCGGTATTGAGCGCCACCACCTGGTCGGCATTCAGCGCGGCCAGCTGGGCGCTGCTCAGGGCGGCAATGGTCTGGGTCGCCAGGGTGGTGACCTGGTCCGAGGTCAGGCCGCTGATCTGGGCCGAGGTCAGCGGCGCCAGCGAGCTGAAGGCGCGCAGCTGGTCGGTACTCAGCACGTTGAGCTGGTCGGCGCGCAGGGCGGCGATTTCATTGCTGCGCAGGGCGTGCGCCTGGTCGGTGTTCAGGCCCACCAGCTGGTTGTAGGTCAGGGCGCGGATTTGCGTGCTGCTCAGCCAGATCAGGTCGCGCGTCTCGAAGGCGGCGAACTGGTCGCTGCTCAGGTTCTGGAGCGCATTGGTGGCCAGCGCGCTCACTTGCAGCGTGCTCAGCTGGGCGATCTGGTCAGTACTGACGTAGTACAGCTGGCCCGCTGTCAATGAGTTGATCTGCTGGGTCGTAATTTGCTGCAGCTGGTTGGACACCAGCGCCGCCACTTGCATGGTGCTCAGGCCGGTGATCGCGGTGGTGCTGATGGCGCGCAGCTGCGCCGAGCTCATGCTGGTGAGCTGGTCAGTGGTCAGGTTGACGATCTGGTCGGAGCTGATGCTGCCCACTTGCTGGGTCAGCAGGGCGCGCACGTCGGCCGTTTCCAGCGCGGCGATCTGGCTCGGCGCCAGCAGGTTGAGCTGGCGGGTGCTCAGCGCGGTCGCTTCCTGAGTGGTCAGGGCCGCCAGCTGGTCGGTGCTCAGGGTCAGGGTCTGGTCGGTAGTGAGGGCGGTGATGTTGGCCGCCTTCAGCGCCTGGATGCCGTCGGTGGTCATGCCCAGCAGGCCGTCCAGGCTGAGGAAGGCCATTTGCCTGGTGGTCAGCGCCCGCACATTGCTGGTGGAGAGCACGCCGATCTGGTCGGATGAGAACGCCTGCATATCCTCCGTGGTCAGCGCAGCGATATTCTGCGTCCCCAGGCGGATGATGTCGTCGGTGGTCAGGGTTGGTACGATCGAGCTCATTACAGGCTTCTCCAGGCAAGCTTCCATGATACGCGGCTAATTGCCTCATGGAAACCAAAAACACACAGACGTCTATTGAATTTCCCTATGGCTGCAGGCCGGGAGGCCGAACCGGCAAGCTTGCCGGTTTGGCCACAGGGCCCCGCTGCGACCAGGTACGCGGCATCAGCCGCGCCCGTTCAATCCCATCCAAAAACAGGTTTTGCATCGGCATCCCGAGGTAGGGCAGGGTCATGGCGATGACCACCAAGCCCACGCCCAGCGTGATCGGAAAACCAATACCAAACAAATTCAGTTGCGGCGCGGCGCGCGTCAGGATGCCGAGCGCCACGTTGGTAATCAACAGCGCCGCCACAATCGGCAGCGATAGTTGCACACCGGTGCTGAAGATCCGTCCGCCCCAGTCGGCCAGCTGCTTGAAGCCGCCGCCGTAGATGGGGATGCTGGACACCGGCAGGGTGGAAAAACTCTCCACCAGCGCCGACAACAACACCAGATGCGCATTCACTGACAAAAACGCCATCGTTGCCACCAGCGACAGGAACTGGCTGATGGCCGACGAGCGGCCCTGGGTGGTCGGATCAAAAAACGTCGCGAAGCCCAGGCCCATGGTCAAGCTGGAAATTTCCCCGGCCATTTCCACTGCCGCAAAAATAATCCGGATACTGAAACCCATCGCCAGCCCGATCAGCATTTCCTGCAGCACGATCAGCAAGCCGGCCATCGACATCGGGTCGGTGGCGGGCCAGGCCGGCACTGCCGGCGCTACGATGGTGGCAATCGCCACGCCCAGCGCAATCTTGACGCTGGCCGGTACTGCGCTGTTACCGAACAGCGGCGAGGCGGCGATCAGGGCCAGGATGCGGGCAAGCGGCCACAGCAACCCGGCTATCCACATATTGATATCGGCAGAAGAGACGGTCAGCATAAGGGTCTGTTACATTTCCGTCCGGCATCTTTTCTGCATTGTAGACGAACTTTTTATTAAATCGGAAACTGTTACAAATTGATAAAACATCATCCGACCAGCATAGGAATGCCGCTAAATACTTCGCGCATATAGTCCAGCATGACCGACAACATCCACGGCCCGGCCACCACCAGCGCGACAAAAATGCCGACCAGCTTGGGGATGAAGGACAGCGTCTGCTCGTTGATCTGGGTGGCAGCCTGGAAAATGGACACCACCAGTCCGATGATCAGCGCCACCAGCAGCATGGGCGCGGCGATCATCAGGGTGACCTCCATCGCATGGCGGCCCATCGTCATCACGCTTTCGGGCGTCATTGCGGCCTCCTAGTAGAAGCTCTGGGCCAGCGAGCCCAACAGCAGTTGCCAGCCATCCACCAGCACAAACAGCATCAGCTTGAACGGCAGTGAAATCACTGCCGGCGACATCATCATCATGCCCATCGACATAAGTACAGAGGCGACCACCATGTCGATAATCAGAAATGGGATGAAGATGGCAAAGCCGATCTGGAACGCGGTTTTCAGTTCGCTCGTGACAAACGCCGGCACCAGGATCCGCAGCGGCACGTCTTCCGGCCCCTGCAGGGCAGGGCTGTGCGACAGTTTGACGAACAAGGCAAGGTCAGCCTCGCGCGTTTGCTTGAGCATGAAAGTTTTTAATGGGGCGGCGCCCTTGTCGAGCGCCTGGCTCATATTGAGTTTGTTTTCTTGTAGCGGCAGGTAGGCTTCGTTGTAAATCTTGTCGAAAGTCGGGCCCATGACGAACAGGGTCAGGAACAGTGCCAGGCCGACCATCACTTGATTCGGTGGGGCGGACTGCGTGCCTAGCGCCTGGCGCAGCAGCGACAGTACGATGATGATGCGGGTGAAACTGGTCATCAGTAACAGCGCTGCCGGGATGAAGGTCAGCGCCGTCATCAGCAGCATGGTCTGGATCGGCAGCGTGTAATTGGTGCCGCCGCCGGCTGCTGGCGTGGAAGTCAGGGCGGGAATGCCGATGCTGGAGTCAGCGCCTGCCACCAGCGGCAAGGCCAGCGCTGCCAGCAGGAACAGGGATTTGGCGTGCAGCTTATTTGCCATTGCGTTTGTCTATCGTTTGTTTGATCCAGTCGGCGAAGTTGGCGCCGGGCACGGTGGCTGGCTGCACCGGTTCGCTGCTTTCCTGGCGCGGCATGGTGGCCAGTGCGTTCATGCGGCCGGGCGAGGCGCCCACCACGATCCATTGTTCGCCTACTTCGATCACCAGAATGCGCTCGCGGGTACCGACGCTCAGCGAGCCGACCAGCTTGACGTTGCTGTTGCCGCCACTGAAGCTTTTAGGACCGAAACGCTTGGTCAGCCAAGCCAGGCCCAGCATCAGGCCAATCACGAATAGCAGGGCCAGCGAGGTTTGCAGCAAGCTGCCGCCGGCCGATGGCGGGCTGGCTTGCGGCGTTGGGATGGTCATGGCCAGTGCGCTCGGCTGGGCCGGCGCTGGCGCTGGCGCTGCTGCGACAGGAGCAGCAGCAGGAGCAGGTGCTGCTTCAGTGCTGACAGCAGCTTCTGCCGTCGCCGGCGCTTCGGTGGCCGCGTGGGCTGCGCCGATGGTGCCCGACACGCTGCGCTGGGCCATCGCAGGCGCGGCGGCCAAGGCCGCCGCGATGATGAAAGTTGGTATCAGTCCGTGCTTCATTTATTCAGTTTTCGGATACGTTCGGACGGCGTGATGATGTCAGTCAGGCGGATACCAAACTTGTCATTCACCACCACCACCTCGCCTTGGGCGATCAGGCAGCCATTGACCAGCACGTCCATCGGCTCACCGGCCAGGCCGTCCAGTTCCACCACCGAGCCCTGCGCCAATTGCAGCAGGTTCTTGATGGCGATCTTGGTACGGCCCAGTTCCACCGTCAGCTGGACCGGGATATCGAGGATGAAGTCGATATCGTTGTGCGTCTCAGTCTTGCTGGGGGTGCTGGAAAAATCCTTGAACACGGCAGCGCTAGCCGCTTGTGCAGCCTGCTGCTTTTCCAGCGCAGCTGCTTCGGCTTGCGCCTGTTCGGCGATCGCCGCACCCCATGGATCGTCATCGTCCAGCGGTTGATCGTCTTGATTGTCCGACATGATTCTCTCCGGGTTTAATTTTTAAGATTATCGGTATTGGCCAGCAGTTTCTCGACCTTGAGCGCGTATTGGCCGTTCATGACGCCGTAGCTGCAATCCATCACCGGCACGCCATCCACCGTGGCCGAGATGAATTCCGGGATCGACAGCGGGATGATGTCGCCCACCCGCATGTTCAGGATCTCGTCGAAATTGACTTTGGCCGTGCCCAGCGAAGCCACTACCTCGACTTCGGCGATCTGGATCTGCTGCGTCATCAAACGGATCCAGCGCTTGTCCACTTCCAGTGCCTCGCCCTGCAGGCTGGAGGTCAGCGAATCGCGGATCGGCTCGATCATCGAGTACGGCATGCAGAAGTGGATCTGGCCCGACACCGAGCCCAGCTCCACCGTGAAGGTCGACGCCACCACCACCTCGTTGGGCGTGGCGATGTTGGCGAACTGCGTATTCATTTCCGAGCGGATGTACTCGAACTCCACCGGGTACACCGGTTCCCACGACTTGGTATAGGCCTCGAACACAATGTCGAGGATGCGCAGGATGATGCGCTGCTCGGTCTGGGTGAAGTCGCGGCCTTCCACGCGGGTGTGGAAGCGGCCGTCGCCGCCGAACAGGTTGTCGACCAGCAGGAACACCAGGCCCGGATCAAACACCATCAGCGCCGTGCCGCGCAGCGGCTTCATGTGCACCAGATTCAGGTTGGTCGGCACCACCAGGTTGCGGATGAATTCCGAGTACTTCGACACCCGCACCGAACCGACCGACACCTCGGCGCTACGGCGCAAGAAGTTGAACAGGCCGACGCGCAGCAGACGGGCAAAGCGTTCGTTGATAATTTCCAGCGTCGGCATACGCCCACGCACGATACGCTCCTGGGTCGCCAGGTTATACGTTCGTACTCCCGCAACGTCTTCTTGCGCCGCGACGTCGTCCTGGTCGCCGTTGACGCCCTTTAGAAGGGCATCGACTTCTTCCTGGGAGAGAAAATTATCAGCCATGATTCTCGGTGATTCTCTGTATTACTGAATGATGAAGGACGTGAACAGCACGTCTTCGATTTCCTGCTGCGAGCCGCGGTCTTCAAACGGTTCACGCAACTGGGCGACGATTTCCTTGGCCAACTGGACCTTGCCTTCCGGCGTGTTGATGTCGGCCGCGTGCTTGCTCGACAACAGCAACAGCATGCGGCTACGCACCTTGGCCATATTGTTCTTGATGTTCTCTTTCTCTTCGAGGCCGCCCACTTCCAGCGTGAACGCAATTTGCAGGTACTGGTCGGTACCACTCTCGCCTGGCTGCAGATTGACGGTGAACGGATCGACTGGCACGTATTCCGGCGGGCCGACGGGTTTCTTCGGTTTCTTGCCTTTCTTGGCTGGTGCTTCGTCATGGTCTTCCGCATCGGCTTTGCCGTGCAAGAAGAACCAGGCCGCACCGCCGCCACCGGCGCCGAGCACCAGCACCAGTGCCAGGATAATGATGATCAGTTTCTTGCCGCCGCCGCCCGCAGGCGCTTCAACTTTCTGATCAGCTTTCATTTTTGGGTTCGCTTTCAAAATAGCCCTTCACGCAGCGGGAGTGGATCACGCCGCCATTATGTCATTATCGGTTGTACCTGCGCAGTTGGATCCGCTGAAAAGAGGGGCCTTCCCACTGCTGCTTGGCGTTTCCGTAGTGTAACAGACAACAAAACCGGGAGGGCAGGGTTGCCGGTCCCGGTTTGACATGATGGCGCGGCCCTTTTACGCGAAAGTATCTACCGCTCCGGCTGGCAAACGGCGCACTGGTGGCGCGGCGCGCGCGATGTCGGCGTCGCTGCTGCTGTCGCGGCCGTAGCTGCTGCCGCCACGGCTACCGCCGCCGTTACCGCTGCCGCTTTGCGCAGAGCTCGCTTGCTGGCTGTAGCTGTTGTTGCTCTGATCCGACATGCCGGCCGAGACGGTGGCGCTGCCCAGCTGGATGCCGGCTTCGCTCATCATCTCCTTCAGTTTCGGCAGCGCCGATTCCAGCGCCTGGCGCACTTCCGGCGCGGCCGAGCTAAAGGCGGCGGTGGCCTGGTCCTTGTTCACGCTCAGCACCACTTGCAGCGGGCCGAGGTCTGGCGGATTCAGTTCCATGGTCGCGCTTTGCTCGCCGCCGGCGGCCATGAAGATGATCTTCTGGCCCAGCTGCTGGTCCCACTGCTGGGTGCCGACGCGGCTGCTCAGCTTGTCGGTCGGCACGGCGGTGGCGGCTTTCGCCAGTTCCTGCGTGGCGTGGCTGGCGGTTGGCGCGACGGCAATGCTGGCTTCTTTCAGTGCGGCGGCCGTTTCAGCGCTGGCCGTGGTGGTAGTTTTCTGCGCCGAGGCCAGCTGTGCTGGATCGGCGGCTTGCTGCTGTTGCTGCGTTTGCGTTACTTGCGGCTGGGCGTCGCTGGCAGGTGCGGCCTTGGTTTCGATTTTGTTGATGACATCGGCGCCGGTTTTTGGCGCGGCGTCGGTGACAGCGGCTGTGGCGCTGGCGTCGTCGGCTGGTTTGGTATCGGCCTTGGCGTCGGCGGCGGCAGGTGCGGCGGCGACAGCCGGCTTCAGGCTAGCATCGGTCTTGCCAGCGGAGGCTTGTGCAGCGGCAGCGGCGGCCGCTGCTGCTGCATCGGCGGCCGATTGCGCGGCGCTGCCGGCTTTGCCCAGTGCGGTCTTGAAGTCGTTGGCGGCGCTGGCGGCTTGCTCTTGCGCGGCTTGCAGGGCGGCGGCATCGGCGCTGGCGG
>NZ_WWCN01000091.1 GCF_009857445.1 Duganella flavida | reverse complement strand
GTCTGGACCGTGTCTCAGTTCCAGTGTGGCTGGTCGTCCTCTCAGACCAGCTACTGATCGTTGCCTTGGTAGGCTTTTACCCTACCAACTAGCTAATCAGATATCGGCCGCTCCATGAGCATGAGGTCTTGCGAGCCCCCACTTTCTCCCTTAGGACGTATGCGGTATTAGCGTAACTTTCGCTACGTTATCCCCCACTCCTGGGTACGT
>NZ_WWCN01000090.1 GCF_009857445.1 Duganella flavida | reverse complement strand
GGTGGTGGAGGATGACGGGATCGAACCGACGACCCCCTGCTTGCAAAGCAGGTGCTCTCCCAGCTGAGCTAATCCCCCATGGGTATTTCTAAATACCGGCAACTGGTAGGGCTGGTTGGACTCGAACCAACGACCCCCGCGTTATCAACACGGTGCTCTAACCAGCTGAGCTACAGCCCCAATATTTGCTGTTCTCTATTCGTTACAGTCGATAAGTGTGAGCGC
>NZ_WWCN01000008.1 GCF_009857445.1 Duganella flavida | reverse complement strand
CCACCAGGGCAAACGCGGGGAAATAGTTGAAGAACAGGACCGGCAGCAGCACCGCCAGCAAGACCACAGCGGTAATAATCCTCGTTTTCAGCATCAGTTATCTGCCGGCTCGCCGTCGGCAAGCGCCTGCACGGCCGCCACGAATGGATCGGCCGCTTCTTCAGCGTTGCGCAACTTCCATTGCACGCCTATCCCCATCTCCTGCAGGAATACCGTGCTACGTGCCGACTGACTCATATGCCAAACCGCATCACAATTGCGTCCTCGCGTTGCCCGTTCGACGCCGGGTAGTAACCCTTGCGGCGACCGATCTGTTTAAATCCATAGCGCCCGTAAATCTCCAGCGCCCGCGTATTCGACGGCCGCACTTCCAGCAGCACCGATTCCATGCCCAGCCCGCGCGAACACGCCACGGCCTGGTTCAGCAAAAACCGTCCAAGGCCCTGCCCCTGCTTCTCCGCCGATACCGCCACATTCAGCAAATGCGACTCATCCACCACCGCCATCAACAGGAAGTAGCCGAGCAAATCACCATCCTGGTCGCGCAACACCCAGGCCTCGTAATTGCTGCTCAAGGAATCTTCAAAATTGGCCATACTCCAAGGATGCGGATAGACGCTCTGCTCCAGCGCATACACATCATCCAGATCCGTCTTTTGCATAGGCTCGTAATTGAGCCGGGCCAGATCCCAGACTGGCGCCGTCATGCGCCACCTTCCTTGGAGGCCGCCATTTCGCGGCGCTCAGCCTGCGTGTAGGCGACCTTGTTACGCAGGTAGAGCGGCTGCGCCTCGGCAGCCGTCACCGTGCGGCCAGCGGCAAACGCCAGCGCCGCCAGTTGCGCAACCTGCTCCGCATGCGGCATTACCTCGGCAAAACCACCAGCCGGAAAAGCCTCCGCATAGGCCGACAAACCATTGCCGCAAACGACCGGCGTCCCCTGCGGCTGTACATCACCCGGAGGCGATAGCACCGGCGGTAGCACTGCCACTGGCTGGCCGTTTTCAAAGCGATATTGCGCCCAATAGACCTCGCCCATGCGCGCATCCAGCACCACCAGTACCTCGGCAGCGCCGTGCTGCTGGTGGCAGGCCAGCGCCATCGCGTCCAACGTCACCACCGGCACTGCCGGCAGCTTGCCGCCGAACGCCAGCCCTTGCGCCACGCCGCAGGCGGTGCGCACGCCGGTGAACGAGCCGGGACCGGAGCCATAGGCCACCGCATCGCAATCCTGCAAGGCGATACCGGCTTCGGCCAGCAACTCCTGGATCATCGGCAAAATGGATTGGGAATGGGTACGCACGCCGTTCGAGGCGCGGCTGATGACGGTATCGCCCCGCAGCAGCGCGCAGGAAGCGGTTTCGGACGAAGTTTCAATGGCAAGAATGTTAGGCATCCCGTATTTTAACCCGACGCGCCAGCAGGCGCGACCCCGCGCGGGGAGGTAGAATACGCCCTTGGGCGCTGAGAGCGCCGTTTGCTGATGTGATTATGGCTAGCCTGACCCTGAATTCCGAAAACCGCGAAGACGTAGCCGCCGCCGTGGCGGGCGACCATTGGATCGTCGCCTGCCTGTGCGCCGCATGGTGCGGCACCTGCGCAAGCTACCGCGCCACCTTCGATGAAGTGGCCGAGCGCCATCCGGATAAATTTTTCATATGGATCGACATCGAGGACCATGCCGATATCGTCGGCGACCTGGACGTGGAAAACTTCCCTACCCTGCTAATCCAGCATCACGAAATGGTAGCCTTCTTCGGCACCATGCTGCCGGATGCGGGCATCGCCCACCGGCTGGTGCAATCGACCGCCGCGCAAAGCGACGAAGACATGCAGGAACTGATCATCAACAACGAAGAGCGCGCCCAGTGGCAGCGCGACTGCAACCTGCGCACCTTGCTGCGCGACGCGCTGTAAATTTATTTATTTTCGGGCGGGATCTCGCCAAATACATTTCCTGTTGCATGACCGGCGCGGCTGGACTCTGCGGAGGCGGAGGAAACGTCAAAACTGAAGACCGCGCCTGCGGCATCATCCTCCAACACCTTGTCGGCAAAGGATTTCAGGAGATAGTGTCCATGTCATCCACAATCGACTGGCGTACCCCCGCCGACTCCTGCGCATCGGCCACGCTGATGTAACTATCCCGAAGACTTGGCCGCGCTACTGTGCCAAAAAATGGCGCTTCCCGGCTGGCGGCGTGCGTGGCCTGCACGCTGGCCGCATTGGTAATCGATATCATGATGCTCACCATTGGTTAGCAAAGCAAACTACGCTGCAGATAGTCGATGGTGTAGCCGACCAACTCCTCGCTGCGCTGGCCGTTCTCGCGCTTCAAGGGCTCCGCCGACACCACCCCGCAGCCCAGCGCCAGCAAAAATTCTATCGACAGGCGGGAGGCGGCGTTCATATCCTCATAGGGTTAGCGGTAGGCTGCGCAGGCGTTTGCCCGTCAGCTTGAAGACGGCATTGGCCACCGCCGGTGCTATCGGCGGCA
Source organism: Duganella flavida (assembly GCF_009857445.1). Taxonomy (GTDB): domain Bacteria; phylum Pseudomonadota; class Gammaproteobacteria; order Burkholderiales; family Burkholderiaceae_D; genus Rugamonas; species Rugamonas flavida. The sequence continues at coordinate 276,062 of NZ_WWCN01000008.1, read as the reverse complement.
CGGCCGGTTCGCCCATCCCCTCAGGATGCGCGGCACTCGGCAAGATGATGGTCTCCACTTCCGGCGCCTGGTTCAAGCGCACCACTGGATAATCATGGAAGTTGGATTGTTCAACTTTACCATCCTTGATGGTCACCGCCCCAAACAGCGCGGCCGACAAGCCAAACACCACGCCCGATTCGGCCTGCTGCGCAATCGTGTTCGGATTCACCGCCAGCCCGCAATCGATGGCGCACACAACGCGGTGCACGCGGATCTCCGTGCCTTCCACCGACACCTCCGCCACCTGTGCGACGATAGTGCCGAATGACTGGTGCAGCGCCACGCCATGCGCGCGGCCATCCGGCGCAGCACCAGCCTTGGCCACCGCCGCATCCAGCACCGCCAGATGGCGCGGGTGCTGGGCCAGCAGCTCACGACGGAACGCCACGCTGTCCTTGCCAGCCGCATGCGCCAGTTCGTCGATGAAGCTCTCTTTGAAGAAGGCATTGTGCGAATGACCCACCGAGCGCCAATACCCAAGCGGCACCGCGCTATCCACGATTACGTGGCTGATGCGCTGGTTGGCGAAGTGGTACTGCATATCGAATTCGCCTTCGGCCGTGGTCTTGTCCGGACCTCCCGGCGGCAAGCCGAGATTGCGCTGCATGAACTGGTGCGAAATCGCGCCGCTGGCCGACTTGTTATCGTAGCCCAGTACATTGCCCTTGGCATCCAGCGTGGCGCTGAAGCGCGCCAGTGACGCCGGGCGGTAGACGTCATGCGTGGTGTCGTCTTCGCGGGTCCAGATCAGCTGCACCGGGTAGCCATCCGCCAGTTTGGCGATGGCGACTACTTGTGCGACCATGTCGACATCCAGCCTGCGGCCAAAGCCGCCGCCCAGCATGGTCACTGTCAGCACCACGTTTTCCGCCGGAACGCCGGCCACCTTGGCCGCCACCTCCACCGCGAAGCCTGGCGATTGCGTCGGCGCCCACAGGAACACTTTGCCGTCTTTGACTTGCGCAGTGCAGTTGACCGGCTCCATCGCCGCATGGGCAAGGAACGGCGCGCGGTACTCGGCCTTCAAACTTTTGGCGACGCCTGCGGCCTTGCTCTCTACCGCATCCATGTCGCCTGCTTTGTAATAGGCGTAGCCCTCTTCCTTATCCAGCTTCGCCGCGAAGTCGGCGTAGATGGCGGCACTGGACAGGCCAGCCAGTGGACCGTCATTCCATTTGATCTCCATCGCCAACGCGGCTTGCCTGGCCTGCCAGAAGCTTTTGGCGATGACCGCGACGCCAGCGCCGGCGCCAGTCTTCTCCGGTAGCACGCCCGCGTAATCGACCACCTTCATCACGCCCGGCATCTTCAGCACGGCAGCGCTATTCACGCTGCCTACTTTACCGCCGATGACCGGCGACATGCGCACCGCCGCGTACAACATGCCCGGCGGACGCGCGTCGATGCCGAAGATGGCAGTGCCATTCACTTTGGATGGCGTGTCACGGCGCGGTTGCGGATGGCCGATCAATTTAAATTCCTGCGGCGATTTCAGACGCACCTCGCCTGGGGCCGCGGTGACAGCCTTCTCGGCCAGCGCGCCATACGCCAGTTGGCGTCCGTCAGCGTGGATCACGTGGCCATTCTCGGTGCGGCAGTCTTCCGCGCGCGCCTTCCATTCGGCGGCGGCAGCAGCAACCAGCATGGCGCGCGCGGTGGCGCCGGCTTCGCGCATCGGCTCCCACGCATCCTTCACGCTGGACGAACCGCCGGTGATGATCAATCCCAGCTCGCGCGCAACCTTGCCCACTACCCAGCTGACGGTGGACTTCAAACGCCCCGTGTCATCCGGATGGAACGGCAGGCCGTCTTTGAGCATGGCGATATTGCCAAAGATTTTATCGATGGGCGCTTGTACCACGCGCACGGCGGACAGCGGTACGTCCATCTCTTCCGCCACCAGCATCGGCAAGGCCGTGTACACGCCCTGCCCCATCTCGCTACGCGGCATGGCCACGCTGATGGTGCCGTCCTTGTTGATGCCTACCCAGCCGTTCAGCGCGACGCCGTCGCCGCTCAACGGCAAATGGTGTGATCCATTCAGGCGCTGGCGCGGCGGAGTGACACCCCAGCCGACCACCAAGGCCCCGGTCACTGCGAGCCCCCCCAGGATGAACCGGCGCCGCGATGGTTTTTTCGCTCCCTGCATAAAGTCTCCTGCGTTTTTTTATTTTTTCCAGCGAGTGTACATATCATCAGCGAGCAGCGGACGGCTGTAGAAGTAGCCCTGCGCCAGGTTACAGCCATGGCGCAGCAGGAAGGCTGCCTGCTCCTCGGTCTCCACACCTTCCGCAATCACGGACAGGTTCATGCTCTTGCCCAGCTGGATAATCGCAATCGCGATCGCTTCATCATTGACGTCAGTCGAGATGTCCTTGATGAAGGAGCGGTCGATCTTCAGCGTCTGCACCGGCAGCTGCTTCAAATAAGCCAGCGACGAATAACCGGTGCCGAAATCGTCAATCGCCAGCGCTACGCCGATCGAGTGCAAGTCGTTGATGAACACCATCGCGTCGCCGGTGTTCATAATCACCGACTCAGTCACTTCCAGCTGCAGGCGCTGCGGCTCCAGTCCAGTGTCCTGCAAGATGTCCGCCACCATGTTGACGATCGAGCCGCGCTCAAATTGTTTGGCCGAGAGGTTGACCGCAATTTTCGGCACATGCAGGCCAGCCTCCTGCCAGCGCACCATCTGGCGGCAGGATTCATGCAGCACCCATTTGCCCAGCTGATTGATGAAGCCCGTGTCCTCTGCCAGCGGGATGAAGCGGATCGGCGGGATCAGGCCCAGCTCCGGATGGTTCCAGCGCACCAGCGCTTCCACGCCGATCAAGCGGCCGGTATCGATTTCGACTTGCGGCTGGTAATTGAGGAAGATCTCTTCTTTTTCGATCGAGCGGCGCAGGAATGTCTCCAACCGCAGGCGCTCAACACCCTCGCCCGTCATCGACGGTGCGTAGAAGCTGAAACCATTGCGGCCGCGCGCCTTGGCCTGGTACATGGCCACGTCGGCGTTACGAATCAGCATATTCAGGTCGGAGGCATCGTCCGGGAACAGGCTGATACCCACGCTGCAGGTGACGAACAATTCATGGCCGGCCACCATGAACGGCTCTTCAAACATCTGCACCAGTTTTTCCGCGACCTGGCTGGCGCCGTACTGGTTGTCGATATTTTCCAGCAGGACGATGAATTCGTCGCCGCCCAAGCGCGCCAGCGTATCGCCTTCGCGCAGGCGGTCTTGCAGCGCCTTGGCGACTTGCTTGAGCAGCTCATCGCCAATGTGGTGGCCAAGTGTGTCGTTGACGTTCTTGAAGCGGTCAAGGTCGATGAACAGCAGCGCCAGTTGCTCACCGTCGCGCGAGGCGCGCTGCAAGGCGTGCTGCAAGCGGTCGTTGAACAGCAAGCGGTTTGGCAGCGCGGTCAGCGGATCGTGGTGCGCCAGGTGGTCTAGCTTTTCCTGCGATTCCTTGGCCTTGGTGATGTCGCTGAAAACGCCGACATAGTGCGTGGTGGCGCCGTACGGATCGCGCACCGCGCTCACGGTCAGGAATTCCAGATATAACTCACCGTTCTTGCGCAGATTCCACAGCTCGCCGCGCCAGAAGCCCTCTTCCACCTGTTGTTTCCACATCTCTTCGTAGAACCCCGGGTCGTGGCGGCCGGAACGCGTCAGCGTGCGGTCCTTGCCGATCACTTCGGCCTCGGTGTAACCGGTGATCAGCGTGAAGGCCGGGTTCACGGCAACGATGGTGCCTTGCGCGTCCAGCACCACGACGCCGTCGGCAATGTGCTCGATCACAGTGGCTGCCAGGCGTATTTTTTCTTCCGCCTCCTTGCGTGCAGTGATGTCGGCGAACACCCAGATGCTGCCTTCGTTGGCGCGGTTGCGGTCCAGCGCATAACCGCTGACCATGCACCAGAATACGGTGCCGTCCTTGCGGCGGTACTGGCGTTCTTCGCTGAAGTAGTCGCCCTGCGACAGCGATGGGTACTGACGCGCGCCCGACGATTCATAGTCGAACGCATTCAGGAACAGCATGGCGGTCGAGTCGCCGGTCATGGCGCCCGGCTCGTAGCCGAACAATTCTTCGCAGCGGCGGTTGACCGAAACGATGGAACGGTGACGCACGAACATCACGCCGAACATCACGTTATCCAGGATCGCGCTTTGCTCGGCCAGTAGCGCTTCGATGCGCATTTCATTGTGCTTGCGCTGGCTGATGTCGGAGATGATGCCGTCGACCCAAGGCGCTTCGCGGTCGCCGTGCGGTTCCGGTGGCTGCGGCTGGCCATTTTCCAGCACCCAGCGCTCGGCGCCGGAGGCATCGACGATGCGGTATTCAACTTCGTAGGACTGGCCGTCGCGGATGGCCTGCGCGATCACACGGCGCTGGCGTTTGCGGTCCTCCGGTGCAATCAGGTTGGTCCACGAGTGGGTGGTGCTACGCATGAATTGCGAGGCCGAGTAGCCGGAGATATCTTCAATGGCGTCGGAGACGAAATCAATCTTGCCGTCAGGGCGGAAGCGGAACACCGCGCCCGGCACCTGCGTGACGATGGTGCGGAAGCGTTCCTCGCGCTGGCCGATATCTTCGAACAAGCGCTTGATCGCTACCCGCATCTGCTCCAGCTGCTGCGCCAGACGGCCCAGTTCATCGCTGCCGGTGACGTCGAGGCGCGTTTCGAAATCGCCGTGGGACAGGCGGTCGGAGAAGCGCATCAATTTGCGCAGCGGTTTAATCAGGCGTGAATTCAGGAACAGCACGATCAGCAGCAGCGACACCGTCAGCTGCGCCGCCAGCACGAATACGTAGGACAGCTGCTTCTCGCGCAGCTCTTGTTGGCTGCGGGCGTCGTCCATCTCGACCATGATGCGGCCGATACGCTCGCCGCGCACCAGGATCTCGCGTTCGGCGCGATAAACGTTACCACTGGCGACGCGCGGCGAACGCACGTGCATGAATTGGGTGTCAGCCTGGCCGACCACCTGCACTTGCAGCACCGAGCGGTCGCGCATCACCGATTCGACCAGCGAGTGGGCCGATTCGGCATTCATATTCCACAGGGATTCCTGCATGCCCAGCGCCAGAATATCGGCGTTACGCTGCAGCGACTCGTTGAGGGCGACGCGCGCCGATTGCTGTTCATGCACGCCGATCAGCAGGTAGCTGCCGATGATGGCCGGGATCACCAGTCCACCAAATACCACCAGCAGCAGCGCGCCATAAATGGACAGACCATACAGCGCGCTCAAGCGGGCGCGCATTCGCTTATAGAGGGTACTAGTCATGCACCGGTACGGCGTAGTGATAAATTGGCATCATCGGTCTGTGCTTGTTACTTGATTGTTACTTGATGGGAATTATGCACGGAAAAATGAGGGAAAAGTGCCGGCACGAGCAAAAATCCCTCAGCCGCGCTATGATCGCGACTCTTTTCCCCACACATAGGAACCGCCATGACCACCTTCTCCATGTACTCCGCCTCCATTCCTGTGTTCAAGCAGATCCTGAATAGCCTGCACACCATCCTGGAAAAGGCCGAAGCCCACGCCACCGACAAGAAGATCGACCCGGCCGCACTGCTGCAATACCGTTTGTTCCCGGACATGCTGCCGTTCACCCGCCAGATCCAGATCGCCTGCGACTTCGCCAAAGGCGCAGCTGCTCGCCTGGGCGGCCAGGAAGTGCCATCGTATGAAGACAAAGAAGCCAGCTTCGCCGACCTGAAAGCGCGCATCGTCAAGACGCTGGAGTTCATCAACAGCGTGCCGCAAGCGCAAATCGAAGGCAGCGAAGACCGCGCCATCACCACCGGCAGCGGCGAGAAGACCAAGCACTTCGTGGGTCAGACCTATTTGTTCCACTACGCGCTGCCACACTTCTACTTCCACGCTACCACCGCTTACGACATCCTGCGCCACAACGGCCTGGAAATCGGCAAGAAAGATTTTATCGGTAGCTATTAATCAGGTGTTCCGGCGCGGGTAGCCCTGCGCCAGGATGCGCTGCCAGACCAGTTCCTTCTGGTCGGCAGTCATCGCCACCCAGTGCGCCACCTCGACCACCGTGCGGCCGCAGCCGCGGCAGATTTCATCAAAGGTGGTCGAGCATACCGCCACGCAGGGCGTGTCGGGACGAATCGGCGCATCGCTCATGGCTTCTCCATGAGTGGCTTTTCCATCAATTTCGCCCAGCCTTGATGCCCGAGCTGCTCCAGCTTCTCAATATTTTTATCGAAAATATCAGACGCGTCCGGGAAAGCCTCGACTGCGCGGTCAATGCTGTCTTCGCGCAGCAGGTGCAGCGTTGGATAGGGCGAACGATTGGTGTAGTTGCCGATGTCGTTTTCATCGGTATCGGCAAACTGGTATTGCGGGTGGAAGCTGGCCACTTGCAGGAAACCGTCCAGGCCCAAGTCTTCCAGCGCAGCATCGGCGACGTCGAGGAATTCGTTGTAGTCGAAGAAGTCGGTCAGCACGTTCGGGTGGATCAGCAGCGTGGTGTCGACTTTTTCAGCATCGGCGTCGGCCAGATACTGTAATTCTTCCATTAACTTTTCCAGCAGCTCTTCCGGCGTTTCCGCCTCGCTGACCACGTAACGAATCTGCTTTTTCACGTGCACCGCTTTGGCGAACGGACACAGGTTCAGGCCGATGACGGCCTTTTCCATCCAGTGAACGGTGTCGGCGATGACCACGTCGCGATCGATGGGACTACTCATATTGCTCTTCCTCGGTAACTGCTCAAAAACAGGATTGTACGCAAATTTGCTGCGATCTCGGCCTTATTTACGGTGAATTCTTGCTTATAAGAATTAGTCATATGGATGACATATTTCTTGACTCGACCCGGTGACCTTCGTACACTCCACGTTTAATTCATAGTCCACGCGATGTTTCCCGTCGCCAACCATGGAAAACTATGCAAGCACGAATTCCAAAATCTGCAGCACTGGCGGCACTGATCGCGCTACTCGCGCCGGCGTTGGCCCAGGCGCACGATGAGGCGCCGGGCCTGCCGACGGTCACCACCGCGCTGTCTCCCCTGCCGAAATCCCCCATCCCTGATGTCACCTCCCTGAAAACCATCAAGCCGGCCAAGGCGGTCGATGAAGAGGCTTTCCGCGAAAAAGACGTCTGGGGCCGCATTCGCAGCGGCTACGCGATTCCCGATGTGAATAACGAGCTGGTCGCGAAGCATGCTAATTGGTACGCCACCCGTCCGGACTACATTGCCCGCACCACCGCCCGCGCTTCGCTGTACCTGTTCCACGTGGTCTCCGAACTGGAAAAACGCGGCATGCCGACCGAACTGGCGCTGCTGCCGTTCATCGAATCCGCGTTCAATCCGAACGCCCTGTCCAGCGCCAACGCGGCCGGCATGTGGCAATTCGTGCCGGGCACCGGCCGCGATTTCAACCTGAAGCAGGATGCTTTCAAGGATGAGCGCCGCGGCATCCTGGCCTCGACCGACGCCGCCCTAACCTATCTGCAACGCCTGTACGATATGTTCGGCGACTGGCAGCTGGCCCTGGCCGCCTACAACTGGGGCGAAGGCTCGGTGCAGAAAGCCATCAAGCGCAACCAGGCCGCCGGCAAACCAACCGATTTCGAAAGCCTGGCCGACCTGATGCCAGCCGAAACCCGCAACTACGTGCCGAAGCTGCAAGCGGTGAAGAACATCGTCGCCAACCCGCAGCAATTCGGCCTGAGCCTGCCAGCCATCGACAACAAGCCGTATTTCACGGCGGTCGACAAGACTAGCGATATCGACCTGACCGTGGCGGCTCATCTGGCCGAGCTGTCGGTAGACGAATTCAAGGCCCTGAATCCACAGTTCAAGCGCCCGGTCATCACCGGCGACGAGCAGACCAAGATCCTGCTACCGAAGGAAAACGCCGAGAAGTTCCACCTGAACCTGGCCCAATGGACCAAGGAACTCTCAACCTGGACCACGCACAAGATCACCAGCGCGCGTGAAAGCATCGGCACCCTGGCCTCGCGCTTCCACACTTCGCCTGAAGTGATCCGCCAAGCCAACAATATCCCGCAAAAAACCGTGCTGAAAGCCGGTTCGACCATCCTGGTACCGAAGATTTCCACCTCGGCCAATCTCGACATCGCCCCGGACGTGGCCAACACCGCCACCGTGGAATACGAAGCCGAACGCGCTAATAGTGGCAAATCGGCCAATGGCTATAAACATGCCAAGGTATCGCTGGTCAAAGCACATGTCCCCCGCGACGCCGCCAAATCCAAGAGCCACCGCAAGAGCAATCACTGACAAAGGTTGCAGTTGCGGCGGTCTCGTCCTACAATCTCGGTCTTAAAAAAACACAACCCCACTGACGTCGCCAGCCAGCTCGTTTGAGCCAGCTGGAGCACGCAGTTGCAATCGGAGTCCCTATGGCGTTCTTGCAAGGTAAAAAAATCCTCATCACTGGTTTGCTGTCGAACCGTTCCATCGCCTACGGCATTGCCCAGGCCTGCAAACGCGAAGGCGCCGAACTGGCCTTCACCTACGTCGGCGAGCGTTTCAAGGACCGCATCACGGAATTCGCGGCCGAATTCGGCAGCAACCTGGTGTTCGACTGCGACGTCGGCAGCGATGAACAAATTGACGCTCTGTTCGCTGACCTGGGCAAGAGCTGGTCGCAACTGGACGGCCTGGTGCACGCGATCGGCTTTGCGCCGCGCGAAGCCATCGCTGGCGAGTTCCTGGACGGCCTGACCCGCGAAAACTTCCGCATCGCCCACGACATCTCGGCCTACAGCTTCCCAGCGCTGGCCAAAGCTGCGCTGCCGCTGCTGAAAGAAGGTTCGTCGGTACTGACCCTGTCTTACCTGGGCGCCGTCCGTGCCATCCCTTACTACAACACCATGGGCCTGGCGAAAGCCTCGCTGGAAGCATCGGTACGCTACCTGGCGGAAAACCTGGGCAAGCGCGGCATCCGCTCGAATGGCATCTCGGCCGGCCCGATCAAGACCCTGGCTGCTTCGGGCATCAAGGACTTCGGCAAGCTGCTGGGCTTTGCTTCGTCGCACGCACCGCTGCGCCGCAACGTCACCATCGAAGAAGTTGGCAACACCGCCGCCTTCCTGCTGTCGGACCTGGCATCGGGCATCACCGGTGAAATCACCTACGTCGACGGCGGCTTCTCGCACGTGATGGGCCTGAACGCGGAAGACTACGCGTAAGTCCCTGTCGCTGCCATGCAATAAAAGCCCTGCTTGCAGGGCTTTTTCTTATCTGAAAGATATTCCCTGGCGTGAAAAAAGTTTATACTTTGTGAAACTATAAACAACATTCAAACTAGGGTTGCACGTGAACAGAATGATCTCGCCGGCTCCGGCGCGTATGCGTAAGGTATTGTTCATCCTTAGCGAACTGCTCGATGAAGACGTAGAGTGGCTCGCCAATGCCGGCGACCGCCTGCGCTATCCCGTCGGCGCCGAACTGATTCCCTGCGGCGGCATGGTGGACAGCATTTACTTGGTACTCGACGGCACGTTCTCCGTACGGGCCCGCAATGGCGACCTGGTCACCGAACTCCATAGCGGCGAAGTCATCGGCGAGATGTCGCTGGTCGATCCGGCCCGCACCACCGCTTCGGTACAGGCCAACGAGGGCGCCTCGGCGCTGCGCGTTTCCCACACCCGCCTGCGCGACAAACTGAACACCGACGCCCCCTTCGCCGCCCGTTTTTACCGCGCTCTGACGGTATTCATGTCGGCCCGCATCCGCCATACCACCAGTCTGTTCGGCCAGGACGAGCAGCCTGCTGGGCCGCATGCAGAGCCGATCAGCGAAACCCAGCTGGAAAAAGCCCACCTCGCCAGCATGCGCTTCGAGCGCCTGCTCAAGCGCCTGGCCAGCTGACGGCAATGCGGCCTATACAAGATGGCGAAACTAGGGCATAATACTGGCCTTGTGCTGAATTCTGCATATAAGTTGATAGCAGGAAGCTATCGAACATTCAGCCAGTTGGATTTACGCAGCTACGCAAGCCTCACAGCGCATCATTAGGATGCCCTTATAAAGCCCTCCCGCCTCTGGTGTCGTCATTTGAGACACCGTCCCGGCGCAAAGCTTTTGTGCCGAAATTTCTTTCGATTTTGATTGAGTCATTTCGTATTGGTAGGCGTTGCTATTTCGCGTTCCGCTTCGGCGTGGGCGCTGCATTTTTACGAAAGAAAAGCATGACATTTGAAGCACTAGGTCTCAACACGTCCATCATTAAAGCCCTGACCGACGCCGGCTACACCGCGCCGACTCCAGTTCAGCAGCAGGCAGTTCCTGCAGCGATCGCAGGCAAGGACTTGTTGGTATCCTCCCAAACCGGTTCCGGCAAGACTGCAGCCTTCATGCTGCCGTCGCTGCACCGTTTGGCCGCTATCGAGCCGGCCCCTGCCGGCAAAACTCCTAATCAAGAAGCGCAAGCCGCCCGTGCCCGCAACGAGCGTCCACGTTTCAAAGCTGCCCAGCCAAAAATGCTGGTGCTGACCCCAACCCGCGAACTGGCGTTGCAAGTCACCACCAACACCGACAAGTACAGCGTCAACCTGCGCCGCATCAAGGCCGTGTCGATCCTGGGCGGTATGCCTTACCCTAAGCAGATGCAACTGCTGGCCAAGAATCCTGAGATCTTGGTCGCCACCCCTGGCCGCCTGATCGACCACATGGAATCGGGCAAGATCGACTTCTCGCAACTGGAAATCCTGGTGCTGGACGAAGCCGACCGCATGCTGGACATGGGCTTCATCGACGACATCGAGAAAATCGTCGAAGCGACCCCATCGACCCGTCAAACCATGCTGTTCTCGGCTACGCTGGATGGCGTGGTCGGCAACATGGCGCGCCGCATCACCAAAGAGCCACAGATCATCCAGATCATGAGCGCGGCCAACAAGCACGAAAACATCACCCAGCGCGTGCACTTCGTTGACGACCTGTCGCACAAGAACCGCCTGCTGGACCACCTGCTGCGCGACGAATCGCTGGACCAGGCGGTAGTCTTCACCGCCACCAAACGTGACGCCGACACCATCGCCGACCGCCTGAACATCGCCGGCTTCTCGGCTGCCGCACTGCACGGCGACATGCACCAGGGCGCGCGTAACCGCACCCTGGACAGCCTGCGCCGCGGTTCGGTCAAGATCCTGATCGCCACCGACGTTGCCGCCCGCGGTATCGACGTGCCGACCATCACCCACGTGTTCAACTACGACCTGCCGAAGTTCCCGGAAGACTACGTCCACCGCATCGGCCGTACCGGCCGTGCTGGCCGCAACGGTCTGGCGATCTCGCTGGTGAACCACGCTGAAGGCATGAACGTGAAGCGTATCGAGCGTTTCACCAAGCAGCTGATTCCAGTGAACGTGGTTGAAGGCTACGAGCCGAAGAAAACCGGCGCGGCACCACGCACCTCGCGTCCAGGCGGCTGGAAGCCGGGCGACAACCGCGGCGGCGCCAAGCCAGGCCAGCGTTCGTTCAGCAAGCCAAGCGGCGCACCACGCCGTGAAGGCGCCAGCGGTTCGAGCGAAGGCTACAAAGGTCCAGGCTTCAAAGCCAGCACCCCGTACAACAGCGACCGTCCACGTCGCAGCTACGGCGACCGTTAATTAAAAAAGCCACCAAGGCAAAACTTGGTGGCTTTTTTTTTACTTCCAACGGACCTATCGCACCCGGCGCGTCGCCAGTCCCAGCAGTGCCAAGCCACTGAGCAGCATGGCGTAGGTTTCCGGTTCCGGCACCGGACCTGCAACCAGCGTCCAGACACCGCTGATGCCCTGGGAATACTTCCTGAATGGGTAGTCGCAGCACTCAGCATCCGTAACCGAGGTGAACGCACCATTAGCCCGGGTTGATATGCTATTGAATATATCGTATTTAGTGCCCGCCACCCGATAGGTGCCGGAAACCCAGTTGATGTAGAAATTGGCTTCGTCGCTTCCCCACGGCAAGACCCCGCTAAAAGTAAAATCGCTGCCTTTGCCTATCGACGACGCCGACATGCTTTGTGCATAGTAGTCAGTAAGGAGTTTAAAACTATAAAAGTCCGTCGTCGCCAGCGCAGTACCGGGATGATAGCTAGCATTGAGCAACAGGGTGGCGGTTACTTCACTGCCCGCGGTCTTGCAGCCGTTGTTGCAGGTGCCGACAAATTGGTACTTGTAGCGCGGCTCAATCTTGATTGCCGCTTGGGCCATGCCGCTAAAGCACAGGCAGAACAGCAGCAGGCTAGCTAGTTTTTTCGCGTGTGAGAATAATTTCATGAGAAAACTCCTTCATTCCGGGGTGGTAAAATGTTGCCTTTATTGAATTCAACATTAGCACCGAAAAAAAAGGGAGCTTGACCGTACGTCTCATTAAATTCCTCAATTCACATGGTGCTTTTTTATTTGCACTTGAACTGCAAACGGATGGCATCCGTCTCGCCGGGCTTAAGTTTGCTGGCGGTTTCCTTGTCGATCACGTTCTGCTCTTCGCGCATGATGAGGAAGGAACCATCGGCCTGTTCGCTGAGGACGATATAGCCGCAATACAGGCTGGTATTGGCGTGCGCGCCGGAAAAATCGACTGCCGCGTAAGTGCCGGGCGCGGCCTGCGGCGGATTGTGATACCAGGTGACCTTCTTGATGTCGAGGCTGATTGGCTGGCCAGCCCGCGCATTGAAGTCCTGCGCCAGTAAACTCCAGCGTGCAAACGACATCTGCTGTTGCTGGGCTGCGCTCAGCATCGCATACGCCTCCTGATACTGCCCGCCCTGCTTCAATGAGAAGTATTTGCGGCTTAGCGCTTCGACACGCTCCTTTTGTTCGCTGCTAGCTTGCCACTTCGGGGAAAGGCTCTCCGCCATGCGCGCATTCATCGCTTGAAACTCTTCCATCAGCTTGTCGCAGGCTGCTTTACTGGCTTGGCAGAGCGCAGTCATCTTCATGTTGACGCCACCGTTTTCCTGCACCAGTTGACGTCGCACCACTGCGGGATGCGCGGCATGATCGGCTGGCGTAAATGACCAGATGGTCGAGGCGCCCTTTTCTTCAACAATAGTCCAGCCGCCCTGCGCGGAAATCGAAACATCGTTGCGCGCCTTAAGCGCCTCCAACGCAGCGGCGACGGTAGGATAACCAACACCGCCCTCCGCCTGCGCCAGCACGGTGGCGGGAAACATCATCGCTGCCAGAAGCAAAGTCCGCATCGCCATTCCTGTCAAATTAGTAATCCTGGACTTTAATCCCACATACTCTTTTTGACAACATTTAATGCTATGCTGAGCACCTTGATAACATTTAAAGGCGGCAATGATGAGCAATGTGAAAAAATGGTCGGCGGAGTTTCTCGGCACCTTCTGGCTCACGCTGGGCGGCTGCGGCAGCGCGGTGTTGGCGGCGGCGTTTCCTGGTCTGGGCATCGGTTTGCTGGGCGTGTCGCTCGCCTTCGGCCTGACAGTGGTGACTGGCGCCTATGCCTTCGGCCCGGTATCGGGCGGCCACTTCAACCCTGCTGTATCGGTCGGGCTGGTGATCGGCAAGCGCTTCAGCGCCAGCGAACTACCCGGCTACATCATTTCGCAAGTGCTGGGCGCAATTGCCGCAGCCGCTGTTCTGTACCTGATCGTTTCCGGCAAAGCGGGCTTCAGCGGCGTGGGCGGCTTCGCCTCGAACGGCTATGGCGCCAATTCGCCGGGTGGCTACAGCCTGCTCTCCGTGCTGGTCTGCGAAGTGGTCCTGACGGCGGTGTTCCTGCTAGTCATCCTCGGCGCCACCGCCAAGCGTGCTGCGGGTGGCTTCGGCGGCCTCGCCATTGGCCTGTGCCTGACCTTGATCCACCTGGTCTCGATCCCGGTCTCCAACACCTCAGTCAATCCAGCCCGCAGCACCGGCCCGGCACTGTTCGCCCAAACCGGCGCGCTGGGTGACCTGTGGCTGTTCTGGGTGGCGCCGATTGCTGGCGCCATCCTCGGTGCGCTGATCTACAACGCCTTGCTGTCGGAAGACTAAGACCGGCGGCGGCGCGAGATCAGCCCCAGCAGCGCCAGGCCGCCTAGCAGCATGGCATAGGTTTCTGGTTCCGGCACGGCCAGCACATCGCCGTCCCGCACCGCCATCGCGCCGATCAGCGCAGTCTTCGGCAACTCGGTGTTGAAGCCGGCGAAGAAGCTGAAGGCGTAGGCGTAATCGGCATGCGTGGCATGGGTGCCGGACAGCCAGACCAGCGCCGGAATCCCATCCGGGCTGGCAAACGGGCCATTGTTGCGCACGGGGATCTGCGGATTGCCGAAGCGATCCACGGCCGGCTGGTCGCCCAGCAGGTCGTAGAACAGGTGTGCCGTCTCCGAGCCGACGCCCTTGGCGGTGCTCGGGTAGTAGCTGGGATCATAGGTCTCGCCAGCGGTTGGCAAGTGCCAGCCGGTCAAGCCGCCCCAGTTGAGGGTGGCCCAGTTATTGGCCTGATCGAAGGTCATCACATTGGCGCCAGTGGTGGTGCGCAGCCAGGTAATGTTGTCATCGGCGTCGTACAAGTAGACGGCATTCGCATCGGTGGCAGCAACCGCATGGAACATCTGGTCGCGCCCGGCCAGCGGCGTGCTGGCCATCGCAGGCAAGGTGGTGGCAGCCAGCAGTAGCGCGGCGCCGATGGAGCTGAGTTTTTTATGATATTTCATGGGATATCCCTTGGGTTGGAACAGCAGGTTTAGACGCCAGTCCGGGCGCCAGCGGTGGTGCATTCATGCACTCCGGGTGCGCCGTGCCACGAAGCCGAGCAAGCCCAAACCAGCAAACAGCATTGCGTAGCTCGCCGGTTCCGGTACTGCCGATACGTTGATGTTGTCGATCTGGACGTAGCTCTGGCTCAGCAGGTTGCCAGTCAGGACTACCGAGGCCAGGCCAGTCCAACCCACGAAGTCGACTGGTGTCAGGAAGCCGACGTTGCTGGTTTGTACGACTCCCGACACGGTCGAGCCATTGGCAAACACGCCCTTGATACCCAGCTTGACGCTCGTCCCGGCGTAAGCGCCCGGCGAAAATTCGAGGCTGTTGAGATTGAACAGTCCAGCATCCTGGCGGCGGAAGGTGACGGCATTGGTCTCGGTGCCAGAGACGATGTCATGCGGTGCAAATGTCAGCACCGTGGTGCCGTTGTTATACGAATCGACGCCGCCGCTTAGCCCCAAGTAATCGAGCGCGGTAAACACAAAGCCTTGCGTGGTGAAGATGGTCGGACGCACGGCCACATGCGCCAGGTCGGCGTTATCGAAGGTGATGATGTCGGCGCGCGCCGGCAGCGCGGCACAGGCGGCAGCGCAAGCGAACACGGACAGCATGGACTGGACGGTAGTTTTCATGTTGAGTTCCCCTTTGGTTGAGTTCAGCCACTGTAGTCATGGCCGTTCGGCGGGGAAATACGGAAATCACCGTATTTTTGTCAACACATCAACGTTGAGGGGATGAAAACGGCGAAGCAGCTGCCGCGTCCCGGCGTGGACGCGATGCGCAGGGCGTAGCCGCACTGCTGGCAGAGGTTTTTGACGATAAACAGGCCCAGGCCGAAGCCTTCGCCCTGCCCGCCTTGCTCAAACGGTTGCAGCAGCCGCTCGCGCGCCGGTGCAGGAATGCCCGGCCCGGTATCGAACAGCTGGATTTCGACGCCATCCGCACGGCGCCGCGCGCCCAGCACGATGCGGCCGCTGGGCGTGTGGCGCACCGCGTTGGCCAGCAGGTTGGCCAAGATGCGATATAGCAGCAGCGAGGAGCCCGTCACCCGTACATCGCTGGCGCGCACCGACAGGCGCAAGCCCTTGACCTCAGCAGCCGGCTGGAACGCTAGTCCCAGCTGCCCAAAAACGGCAGCCAGCACGATCGATTCGGGCAAGCGCTGGTCTTGCCGCGCCTGCTCGATCAAATCCTTGAGCAGGGATTGCGCATAGGCCAGCGTGGTGTCGATATGCGCGGCGACCGGACCGTCTTGCGAGCCCAGCGCGCTGAACGCCAGCCGCAGCGAAGCCAGCGGCTGGGCGATGTCGTGGCTGGCTGACGCCAGCCGTAGCAAGCGTTCGTTGGCTTGCTCCAGCGCCGCTAGTTTGGTCTGCTCCGCCAGCAGCAGTTGCTCGGTCTCGGCCAAGTGGCGCAAGCGGCTCTCGGCCAGATGCGCATTGAAGCGCTCGACCTGGCTGACCAGCGCCGCGCCGAACAGCAAGGCCTTGAACAGGCAGCTAAATTTCGGGACGGCCTGGATGGAAAAGAACGGCGGCGGTTCCAGTTTGAAGACCACGAAGACCGCCACCATCAACGGGATAGCCAGCAACGTCGACACGCCCAGCAAATAAAAGCGCGCCGCCTCGATGCGCCGGACCACGCCCACGCAAGCGACCATGCAGCCGAACACGGCATAGGCCAGCGTGAGCATGATCAGTAGCGCGTCGAGCGGGTGGAGCAGGTGCGCGGCCAGCAGCAGCACGCCAATCAACAGCAGCGTCCGGTGCCAGCGGTAGAGGCGCGGCATGCTGGTCCGCATCTGGAAAAAGTCCATCGCAAAGCCGACATGCGCCATCAAGGCCAGCACGCCAAGCGCGCCGGGAGCCAGCATATTCCAGGCCGGCGCATGCGGCCACAGGAAGGCAAAATTGTAACCCTCGACCTGCGCCACGAAGAAGATATTGGTCAGCACAAAGATGCCATACATGCGGTAGCCCAGCACGCGACGGGCGCCAAGGCCCAGCACGGCCACCGGCACCATCGCCAGCATCAGGCCGGCCACCAGACCGCTGAACAGATGGGTCTCCGTGTCGTCGGCATTGAGCTGGTCGGCACGCCACCAGCGCGCCAGCATCGGCATGCTGCCGTGGGTATGGTAGAACACATAGACCGTGGCCACGCCGGGCGCCAGGGACAGCGGCGCCATCAGGCGGCGATGCCGGACCGGACGGTCGGCATAGGTGCTGGCGGCGTCCAGCGCCAGCACACTGCGTGCCCGGCCGCCTTGCACCTGGTAGACCTGCACCCGGTAGGCCGCCGGCATGCTGAGATCCAGCAGGCGCGCGCCGCCGCTGGTGGAAACATCGATGCGGTACCATTCGCCGCCGGCCAGCATCGGCACACCCAAGCCCGCCATCACTTGCGCGGCAACCGCATCCGGCAATGGCTGCACGCAGCCACGCAAACCGGCGTGGCCGTCCGCCGGTTCGGCACATCCCTGGGCCAGCGTGCGGCCGGCGCAGCAGCACAACAGCAATATCAATGTGATGAATCTTGCAAACAATGCCGCCCCCTGGGATGTTATCATTATTTTATCACCATCCCGAGCGACATCTTTATGGATATCCTGCTAGCTGACGACCACACTATTTTCCGGCAAGGCCTCAAGCTGCTGCTGCACAGCCAGGAAGGGATGCGCGTGGTGGCCGAGGCCGCCAGCCTCGACGAAGTCCAGCCGGCGCTGCAGCAGCAGTCGATCGACTTGCTGATACTCGACTACCACATGCCGGGCGGTGAATCGTCAGCGACGCTGGGGTATTGCAAGCAGCGCTATCCGAAATTGAAAGTGATCGCGCTGACCGGCACCCATTCCGGCATCGTCCTCAAGCAGTTGCGCGATGCGCGGGCAGATGCGGTCTTGCTCAAGGACTGCTCCGGTCCCGAGCTACTGCGCAGTATCGCGCAAGTCATGAGTGGTAAGACCGTGCTCAACGATGCGGTCCAACAGCAAATCGCCATCTGCGACGAGCAACTGACGGCACGCGAACTGCAGACGGTGCAATTGATTTATCAAGGCTACGCCAGTACCGACGTCGCGGCCCAGCTCAACCTGTCGGCCAAGACCGTCGACAAGCACCGCGAGAACGTCATGCGCAAGCTACAGGTCCACAACGTAGTCCAGCTGATCCACAAACTACGCCAGCTCAAGCTAGTGTGAAGAAGCGATCTCTGGAACGCATTGGCGCAGCGATGACGGCTGAAGAAATCCTCGAACAACTCAAGCTACTTGGGCTGGATAGCTACAAAAAAAGACTGCTCAATCATGGCGTAAGACCGTAAAGTGTGAATGGCCTCATCACATTGACAGAAGACTCAATCAATTTCGGCGAGAGGTCGAAGCATAATTCGCACGAGTTTTCAGAACGGCACAATATTCCAGTCCGAGCATCGTCTTCCAGTCTATGACTGCACCAATAACAACATCCGACCAAGATCAGGACATCACCGCGACGGTGTTGCGGGAGCGGTCGCGCTTGTGGAACTTTATCCGTCGCCGCGTGGCCGACCAGACCGACGCCGACGATATCCTGCAAGACGTGTTCTACGAATTCACTCAAGCCTACCGCCTGCCCGATCCGATCGAGCAGGCCAGCGCCTGGCTGTTCCGTGTCGCCCGCAACCGCATCATCGACCGCTTCCGCAAAAAGAAGGAAGTGGCGCTGGAAGACCTCGCCTCGTCCCACAACGACGAGGACGACGACTGCCGCCTCGACCTGATGCTGCCCTCGCCCGACGACGGCCCCGAGGCTGCCTACACCCGCGCCATGCTGCTGGAAGAACTGCAGCACGCGCTCGAAGCACTCCCCGCCAACCAGCGCGAGGTGTTCATCGCGCACGAACTGGACGGCATCAGCTTCAAGGAGATGGCGGCCCAAACCGGCGTCTCGATCAACACTTTATTGGCTCGCAAGCGCTACGCCGTGCTGTACCTGCGCCAGCGCCTGCAAGCCCTGTACGACGAATGAAAGGAGTACCTGCAAAATGCGTCACCACGACATGAGCTACAAGAAATTCAAACTGATGAAGGGCATCTTCATCCTCGCCTGCGCCGGCGTGCTCGGCCTGATTGTGATGGGGCTGTGGAACTGGCTGATCCCAGCCATCTTCCCCGGCGCCAATGCCGTGAATTATTGGCAAGCCCTCGGATTGCTGCTACTCTGCCGCATCCTGTTCGGCGGCTTCCGCGGCCATCACCGCAACTGGCACGAGAAGCGCGAGCACTGGCAGCGCTGGCAAGCCATGACGCCCGAAGAGCGCCAGGCCTTCTTCAAGAACCGCGCCAATTTCTGCCGCCCTGCGCCTAACGAAACGAAAGAATAAGCAATGCAAAAAACCCCTGCGCAGCCGTTCAGCGGCTACCAGAAAACTGTAGTGGCCATGCTGGCCTTCCTGCAGTTTGCCGTGATTCTCGATTTCATGATCATGTCGCCGCTGGGCGCGCTGATCATGCCGGACTTGCACATCGATCCATCCAAGTTTGGCCTGGTAGTGTCGGCCTACGCCTTCAGCGCCGGCATTTCCGGTCTGCTGACCGCCGGCTTTGCCGACCGCTATGACCGCAAAAAGCTGCTGCTGTTCTTCTACACCGGGTTCATCGCCGGCACCGTCTGGTGCGGCCTGGCGCAGAGCTTTGAAAGTCTGCTGGCCGCACGCGTGTTCACCGGCCTGTTCGGCGGCGTGATCGGCTCCGTGGTGCTGGCGATTTCCACCGACCTGTTCCCGCCGCAAATGCGCGGCCGTGTGATGGGCCTGATCCAGACCGCGTTTGCCGCCAGCCAGGTGCTGGGCATCCCGGCCGGCATCTATTTATCGAACCGGTGGAACTGGCACGTGCCCTTCATTGCCATGGCGGCCTTCGGCCTCATCGGCGGCCTGCTGGTGGCGTGGAAGCTGCAACCGGTGGACGCTCACCTCAAGCAGCCGCAAGAGCACAGCGCCTTCATGCACCTGTACCACACGGTGACGGAAAAGCGCTACCTGCTGGCGTTCTGCGTGACCGCCCTGCTGACCATCGGTGGCTTCATGCTGATGCCGTTCAGCAGCGCCTACATCGTCAACAATATGGGCATCGATTTGCAGCACTTGCCAACCGTGTACCTGGTCACCGGCCTGTGCACGATTTTCATCGGCCCGATGATCGGCCGCGCGGCCGATGCCGTCGGCAAGTTCCGCGTGTTCCTGTTCGGCACTGTGCTGTCGATGACGATGGTCGTGGTGTACACCCATCTCGGCCATGTACCGCTGTGGCTGCTGGTGCTGGTGAATTCGGTGCTGTTCGTCGGTATCTTCTCGCGCATGATTCCATTCCAGGCGATTTCGTCGACGGTGCCGAGCATGACCCAGCGCGGTTCCTACAATGCCATCAGCGCCTCGATCCAGCAGCTGGCCGGCGGCCTGGCGTCACTGGCGGCCGGTCACATCGTCACGCAAGCGCCGGATGGCCATTTGCAGCACTTCGACCGCATTGGCTACGTGGTGGTGTGCACTTCGCTGATCGCAGCCGTCCTGCTGTGGCGCCTGACGCGCGGCTTGCCGGTCGCCGCCGCGCCGCAAGCGCAAGCGGCTACCTGAGCGTCAAACCGTACTTGTCCGCCGTGCGCTGCATGAAGCCTGAGCTCTTCAGTTTTTCGAGCTCGGTGCGCACGGCCTGCACGGTGGCTGGCGGCGTGCCGAGGCTGGCCGCCACGTAGTAGTCGCCCATGCCGGGCATCGGCATGGCGCGCTCCAGCTGCGAACAGCGCACCTGGATGCGCTGGCATAAGTCCTTGAGCGTGCGTTCGGACGCCACCATCAAATCCACCCGCCCTACCACCACCTTGCGCAAATTGGTTTCGTCCAGCGCGCCCAGGTCCGCGTTCAGACCCAACTGGTGCAGCTGTTCTTCCACCACGTCGCCACGGTTGGCAGCGATGCGGTAGCGGCGCAGGTCTTCCACCGTGCGCACCTTGATATCGCGCCGCGATGCCAGCTTGTACAGATAAACGCTGCGCGGCGCCAGCGGCGTCACCCACTGGAACAGCTCCTCGCGCTCGGGCGTGCGCACGATGCTGTAGATGAGGACGTTAGGCTGGCTCCTGGCCATCTGGAAGGCGCGCGCCCATGGATAAATCTGTACGCTGTGGTCGATGCCGGCATGCGCCAGCGCGGCTTCCAGCACGTCGGTGGCGTAGCCGGTGACCTTGCCGTGCTCACGATAGCTGTAGGGGGCAAACTCCTCCGTCACCAGCGTCAGCGGCGTCGCCGCCACGGCAGGCACACCAAAAAGCAGCGCTACCGCCCCCACCCAGCGTATTAAATTGTTTCGACTAATTAAGAAAAGCCAATTTTGTTGCCGCATGGCATTATTTCGAATTATAATAATTACAGTTAGTCGTACCCACCACCAACCTTATCAGATTCAAAAGGGAGAAAGTGCATGAACTCCAGAAATATGGATGCCGCCTGCTTGCGCGCGCTACGCCGCCGAGGCCATTCCGACAGCAGCATCGCTGCTATGACGCCTGAAGAAGCGTTTTGCGAATACTGCGCTTACCACGGGATCATGAATCTCAATCCGGGTACGCTGGAGATGCTCGACAAGCTGCGCGGCGACGCCGGCAGGCAATAAAAAAAGCCACCTGACGGTGGCTTTTCAATTGGTGCTTAACGGTAGAAAGCTTCGACCGCGCCTTTCAGCTTGATCAGCATCGGATTGCCGTGACGATCCAGTGCTTTGCCGGCCGGGACCTTGATCCAGCCTTCGCTGATGCAGTATTCATCCACATCGCTACGCTCTTTGCCGTTGAAGGTGATGCCTACATCGTGTTCAAACACGGCGGCAACGTGGAATTTGCTGCGCGGATCGATCGACAGACGATCCGGCAGTGGTGGGAGTTGAGTAGTATCGTTCATGCCGCCATTATATCAGTTCACTCAGCTGGTTTTGAAGATCAGCTGCTTCACACGTTGCAACTTCGGCGCCACCACCGGCACCGTCAGCATGGTGCTGCCGATGGCCATCAGCAGCAGCGCGGTGAAGGTTTCGCTGGTGATGATCTGCTTGTCGAGCAGGATATTGGCGAAAATGATCATGATCAGCGCCTTGGTCTGCAGCAGCCAGCCGATGATGGAGGCCTCGCCCGCTTCCCACTTGAGGATCTTGCCGGCCACATGAATGCCCGCCAGCTTGCCCGTCACCGACGCCACCAGCAGCACGCCAGCCACCAGGAACACGGCCGAGCCGCCCATCGCCCAGTTGGTGCGCAGGCCGGTGCTGAGGAAGAATACCGGCATCACCGCCATCAAAACATTCGCGCGCAGGAAGTCCATTTTCTCCTGGTTGAACCATTCAGCATCCATCACTGCGCCAGCCAGGAAGGCGCCGACCATGAAGTGCAGGCCGGCCCAGTCCGCCGCAAACGCACACACCGCCAGCCAGATGAAGGATAAGTACCAGCGGTCGCTCTCCTCAATGCGCACCATCAGCATACGAAACAGTTTGGTCACGATGGCAAACGCCAGCAGGAAGCCCAGCTGGCGGCCGACGCGGTCCCAGTCCAGCAGGATCACGGCCAGCACGCCCCAGATGGCGATATCGTCCAGGCTGGCGTAGCGCAGGATGCGCTGGCCAATCGGCTGGCGCAGGATCTCCAGTTTTTCCATCAGCAGGATCAAAATCGGCAGCGCCGTCACCGCACAGGACATGCCCACGCCCAGCACAAACTGCCAGTCATGCGCTTTCGGGCCCATCCAGCCGGCATAGCCAACCAGGCCGATGGCGGCAATGCAGCCGAACAGCAGCGGCGTGCCCAGCGCCAACCCCGCCGTGATACTGCTCTCACGGCGGTGGGTCCAGGCTTTTTTCAGGTCCAGTTCAACGCCGGCGATCATCACGAAAATCATCACCGCCCACCAGGCGATGCCGTTCAGCGACTGCACCACTTGCGGGTTGAACACGAAGGAATAGTATTCCGGGTAGGCGCGGCCCATGATGCCCGGCCCCAGCAGGATGCCGGCAATAATCTGCACCACCACCAGCGGCGCGTAGTAATCGGTGCCGCCCAGGCGCCAGATCAAATACGGCACACTGAAAATAATGGTCATCGCGATCAGGAAGATCTCGGTGGTTCCCATATGCATTTCTATCCCCTGTTATGTAGTTATGTAATGATGAATGTGGAAACGATACCATATCTATCGCGGCGATGGCTGCATGTGGCAAAAAACTAACATTCAACAGATTTCAATGTCATTTACTTGATTACTCAAGTATATTTCAAGCATTAATCAAGAAAATGAGAGGATATCATGGACCGAGACACCATCAGCGCCAGCCTGGAATTCACGCTGCGCCTGGCACGCGCGCAAGCCGTGCTGGTGCGCCGGCTCGACCAGGTACTGGGCGGCTACCACGGCATCAGCTTCAACGACTTCATGCTGCTGCACTACCTGAGCCGCGCACCGGGCGGCCGCCTGCGCCGCGTCGACCTGGCCGAGCGCCTGGCGCTGACCGCCTCCGGCGTCACCCGCAGCCTGCTGCCGCTGGAAAAAATCGGCTTGGTCGAACGTCAGCAAGATCCACGCGACGCCCGCGTGGCGTATGCTGCCATCACCAACACCGGCCGCGAACTGCTCGGTAACGCCGTCACTGTCGCCGAGCAGATCAGCAAGGACTTGCTGCGCAGCTGCCCGCCCGCACAATTTGACGATTTGAGCAACGCGCTGGCCCTGGTGGCCGGCATGAACGCCTCCAACTCATGACTACGCTAAAACAAAACGCTAACTTCAAGTGGCTCACGCGCGGCGGCATCATCTCCTCCCTGGGCGACCAGATGAGCATGATCGCCCTGCCGTGGCTGGTGCTCAAACTCACCGGCGACACGCTGGCGCTCGGCTTCGTGATCGCGCTGATGAGCGTGCCGCGCGCGGTGTTCATCCTGCTCGGCGGCGCACTGGTGGACCGCTACTCGCCCAAGCGCGTGCTCATGCTCAGCAAGTACGCCAATGCGGTGCTGCTTGCCTTGCTGACGCTGCTGGTGCTGAACATCCACGCCATGCCGACCATCACGCTCAGCGAATCGCTCTCACTTACCGTCGCGCTGACGCCGCAGTTGTCACTGCAGCTGATCTACGCGCTGGCCTTGGGCATCGGTCTGGCGCAGGCGTTCGGTATCCCATCCGGGACCTCGATCATGCCGCTGGCCATCCCCGCTGAACACCTGCAAGCGGCCAACGGCGTGTTGATGGGCATACGCCAGTTGTCCATGCTGGTTGGTCCGCTGATGGCGGCGGCCCTGCTGGCGATTGCCGGCAAAGGCAGCGATGGCAATGGCGTAGGCGATGCGCGCGGCCTGGCGCTGGCCTTCGGCTTCGACTGCATCAGCTTCATCGTCTCCGCGTGGACGCTGGCAAAGGTGCAGCCACTCGATGCCGCTGCGCCGGAAGCGAAGGCAGCGCAAGCGCCGTCCTCCGTGCTGCGCTCAGTCGGCGAAGGCCTGCGCATGGTGTGGGACGATGTGCCGCTGCGCCTGTGCTTCATTTATTGGGGCACGGTGTCGCTGTTCATTGGCGGCGCGATGCAAGTGGCGATACCGGTGTTGGCCGGCGACCTGCATGGCGCCAGCACCTTCGGCATCCTGATGGGCGCACACGGTGCAGGCACCTTGATCGGCATGGGCATGGCCGCTAAATTCGGCAAGCATTTGCGCTTCGCGGAATTCGGCACCATGCTGCTGCTGGTCGACGCCATCGCCGGTGTTCTCGTCGCGCCGCTGGGCTTCGTGCACGCGGCGTGGCAAGCGTCCATGCTGATGCTGTCGCTAGGCCTGTTGGGTGGCTATATGCAGATTAACGTCTTCACGTGGATCCAGCGCCGTATCCAGCCGCACATGATGGGACGCGCCATGAGCATCTTCATGTTCATCTTCATGGGACTGGCGCCGTTGTCGGCGGCGACCACCGGATGGATACTGACGCTGGTCTCGCTGTCGCAATTGTTCGTCGGTGGTGGCATCATACTGGTGCTGTTTGCCACGGCGGCGTATTTGTTCACGCCGATCCGCAGCATCACCGCCAACGCATCATAAGGACACTGCATGGAAACCAAATGGCTGGAAGACTTCATCTCGCTGGTAGAGACCAATAACTTCAGCCGCTCGGCGGCGCTGCGCCACGTGACGCAGCCCGCTTTTTCTCGCCGCATCCAGTCACTGGAAAACTGGCTGGGCACAGACCTGATCGACCGTACCTCGTATCCAACGCGCTTAACGCCGGCGGGCATTGTGTTCTACGAGCAGGCGCTGGAGATGCTATCGAAGATCAACGGCGCGCGCGAAATGCTGCGTTCAAAACGCGCCGCCGCGCAGACCAGTATCGACCTCGCGGTGCCGCACACTTTGTCGCTCACCTTCGTGCCAAAGTGGCTGACCAAACTCGAAGAAGATTTCGCACCGATCCGCAGTCGCCTGATGGCATTGAACGTCCACGACGCCGTGCTGCAATTGGTCGAAGGCGGCTGCGACCTGCTGCTGTGCTATCACCATCCGCGCCAGCCGGTGCAGCTGGATCCAGGCCGCTACGACATGCTGGTACTGGGCCACGAATCACTGCGCGCCTATGCACGCTGCGATAAAAACAAGGTGCCCGAATTCAAACTGCCGGGCACCAAACGCGCACCGCTGCCCTTCCTCTCCTACACCAACAACGCCTACCTCGGGCGCATGGTGGAGCTGATTTTGAGCGATACCAAAACGCCATTACACCTGGAGCCACATTACGAAACCGACATGGCCGAGGGATTGAAAATGATGGCGCTTGAAGGACGCGGCATCGCCTTCCTGCCGGAATCTGCGGTCACCCGCGAGTTAAAACAAAAACAGCTTGCACGCGCCGACGGCGATACCTCGGACTGGGAAATCGAAATGGAAATCCGCCTGTACCGCGAGCGTCCGTCGGCGCACCGGCGCGGCAAACCGATCGTGGAGCGGCTGTGGGAATTCCTCGATGCGCAGCAAAATCACGGTGCAAAAAAACGCCGCGTTCCGGTATCGGAGAGATAACTATGCATTATTTGCATAGCCGAATGCGCATACAGCATTGGCCGCTCTAAAGGCTCCAAGCCTATGATTCGTCCCACTTGAGCACTGCCACGAGCAGTGTTCACTCAACGAATTCACAGGAGCCTTGAGCATGACCTCTGTACAAGCACAACACGCACTGCCTTCCTACCTCAACGCCGAAGATCTCGGCCCTTGGGGTGTCTATCTGCAGCAAATCGACCGCGTTACCCCGCACCTCGGTAGCCTGTCGCGTTGGGTCGAAACCCTCAAGCGCCCTAAGCGCATCCTGACCGTTGACGTGCCGATCGAGCGCGATGACGGCAGCATCGCCCACTACGAAGGCTATCGCGTGCAGCACAATATGTCGCGTGGTCCAGGCAAAGGCGGCGTGCGATTCCACCAGGACGTGACCCTGTCGGAAGTGATGGCACTGTCGGCGTGGATGACCGTGAAAAATGCAGCAGTCAACGTGCCATACGGCGGTGCCAAAGGCGGCATCCGTGTCGATCCCAAGACCCTGTCGCGTGGTGAACTGCAGCGCCTGACCCGCCGCTACACCAGCGAAATCAGCCTGATTATCGGCCCTAATAAAGACATCCCTGCACCGGACGTCAACACCAACGAACAAGTAATGGCGTGGATGATGGACTCCTACGCCATGATCGAAGGTAACCTGTCGACTGGCGTGGTGACCGGCAAACCAATCTCGCTGGGTGGCTCGCTGGGCCGCCGTGAAGCGACCGGCCGCGGCGTGTTCGTGGTAGGCCGCGAAGCCGCCGCCAAACGCGGTGTAACGATTGCCGGTGCACGCGTTGCAGTGCAAGGCTTCGGTAACGTTGGCGGCGTCGCTGCTACCATGTTCGCGGAAGCTGGCTCTAAAGTCATCGCCGTACAAGATCACACCGCAACCGTGGTGCACCAAGGTGGCCTGGATATCGCCCGTCTGCACAAGCACGTAGCGGAAACCGGCGCCGTTGCTGGCTTCCCTGGCGCTGAAGCGATCCTTGATCGCGATGCATTCTGGGACGTGGAATCAGACATCCTGATCCCGGCCGCACTGGAACAGCAGATCACCGCTGCCAACGCACCGCGCATCCGCACCAAGATCATCCTGGAAGGCGCCAACGGCCCGACCACGCCGGAAGCGGACGACATCCTGACTGATAAAGATGTGCTGATCGTACCGGACGTACTGGCCAATGCAGGCGGCGTCACCGTGTCGTACTTCGAGTGGGTACAGGACTTCTCCAGTTTCTTCTGGAGCGAAGACGAAATTAATGCCCGCTTAACTCGCATCATGCAAGATGCGTTCAATGCGGTATGGACCGTTGTGCAGGAAAAGAAAGTAACCCTGCGCACCGCAACCTTTATCCTCGCTTGCACCCGCGTGCTGCAAGCGCGTGAAGTGCGCGGTCTGTACCCATGATTCACTGAATCCCCAGCAGTTTGCGCCTGCACGGTTTTACGCCGTGCAGGCGTTTTTCGCATTGTAAGGAACAGCATATGAGTACTATCGAACAAAAAGCATTGGCCTATCACCGCGCAGGCAGCGCGGGCAAGATCGCCATCGAAATCACCAAGAGCGTGAGTACGCAAGAAGACCTGGCGCTGGCGTATTCGCCGGGCGTCGCCGCACCGTGTGTAGAGATCAAGCATGATCCGGCCAAGGCCTACGAATACACCGCCAAGGGCAACCTGGTGGGCGTCATCACCAACGGCAGCGCGGTGCTCGGACTGGGCAACATCGGCGCGCTGGCAGGCAAACCGGTGATGGAAGGGAAAGTCGTGCTGTTCAAAAAATTCGCCGGCATCGATGCGTTTGATATCGAGATCGACGAAAGCGATCCGGATAAACTGGTAGACATCATCGCCGCCCTGCATCCAACTTTCGGCGGCATCAACCTGGAAGACATCAAGGCGCCGGAGTGCTTCTACATCGAGCGCAAACTGCGTGAACGTTTATCGATTCCAGTCTTCCACGATGACCAGCACGGCACCGCCATCGTGGTCGGCGCAGGCATGCTGAATGCGATCGAAATGACCGGCCGCGATATCGCGACTGCGAAAATCGTCTGCTCCGGTGCCGGCGCGGCGGCCATCGCCTGCCTGGAACTGCTGGTGGACCTGGGCGCACAGCGCCAGAACATTTTTGTCTGCGACAGCAAAGGCGTACTGACCACCGAGCGTAATCTCGACGGCGAAAAGGCCGCATGGGCGCAGGATACTTCGGCCACCACGCTGTCGGAAGTGATGGAAGGTGCGGACGTATTCCTCGGCGTATCGGGTCCAGGCGTGTTGTCGCCGATGGACATCCAGCGCATGACGGCGCAGCCTATCGTGTTCACGCTGGCGAATCCGGAACCGGAACTGCGTCCGGAGCTGGTGCGTGAAGCGGCGCCGGATGCCATCATTGCCACCGGCCGTTCCGACTATCCGAACCAGATCAACAACGCGCTGTGCTTCCCTTACCTGTTCCGCGCAGCGCTGGACTCGGGCGCGACCACCATCAACCAGGAGATGAAGCGTGCTTGCGTGGTCGCCCTGGCCGACATGGCGCGTAGCGATGCTCGCTTCAGCAAAGACTACATCGTCCCGGGCCTGCTGGATCCGCGTCTGCTGAGCGGCGTTACGCCGAAGATCGCCACGGCGGCATGGCGCAGCGGCGTCGCTCGCAAGCAGCTGGTCGAACTGGAATACGCAGACGACCTGACCGACCTCGCCGAGTCGCTGCTGTAATCAGTCTTTGACGATCAGCGTACCGGCCATTTCCTCATGGCCGCTACCGCAGAAGTTATCGCACAAGAAGCCGAACCGCCCCACCCGGTCCGGCTTCAATGACACGCGCACCGGTTTGTCGATCATCAAGTCGGCACGCAGCTGGAACTCCGGAAGGCTGAAACCATGCGGAAAATCCACCGCCGTGAACTCCAGCACCACCGCCTCCCCTTTCTTCACTTCGATCACGTTCGGTTGATAGCGGAACTTGCGCGCCTCAATCTTGATGACGCGTTCCTTGGTTTTGGCTTGCGCCAGCACCACCAGCGCCAACGGCGCCGCCAGCAGCAGCCTGCGTTTGTTGGTGATCATGTTCATCCTTTCTGCGCTGCGAATTCTTTGATCTGGTAAGCCACCGGCTTCGCCTCAGCCTCCACTTCACGGAAGCCCAGTCCCTTGCCCGGCATCGCCGAGTCCCACGGTAATGGCGTACGCCGCTCCTGCGAACCCGGTGCAGGCAATGGGAAGATCAGTGACTTCGCCGAATGGTGCGCAATATGGCCGCTCAAATGGTGATGCTCCTGATGGATATGGCCGTAGAATACCGTCACGTTCTGGTAATGCATCAGTAAATCAATCGCCTGCTGGCCGTCGCGCGTGGCCCAGTCCCAGGTTGGCGCAAGGTCGAATAGCGGCCGGTGAGTCAACACGACGATGCGCGCATCCTTTGTCTGCTTGGCCAAATCTTCCTTCAGCCACGCCAGCTGCGCCTCGCCGATGCGCGCGCCGGGATCGGACACATTGTCGATCGCGATGAAATGCACGCCCTTATGATCGAAGCTGTAGTGCGTGCGGCCGAAGTGTTCGATGAACGCTTCACCCTTGTCCAGTGAGGCGTCATGCTCGCCCGGCAGGAAGTGGATATTCTTCACCTTTAGTTCAGCGACGATGGTCTTGAACTCCGTCATGCGCCGGCGGCGCTCGGCCGGATCGTCGGTGGTGTGAGTAAGGTCGCCGGTAAAGACGATGAATTCTGGCGGCTGCGCCAGCGCGTTGACCGCTTCCACCGCCTGCTTCAGCGTCTGCTCGGCTTCAGGATTGGCTGGGCCTTTGTAGCCCCAGTGCGAATCGGACAGCTGGACGAAATAGAAATCGTCGTAGCTGTTGTCGGCCAGCGCGTGGCCATAAAGACCGGACAGGAAGACGGCGCCTCCGCCCACTGCCCCCAGCCTGAGAAAATCCCTGCGATCTGTCATGTTATGCTCCTCTCGTGAGTAGTACGTTGGTCAGTCCTACCCACTAAAACTCGCATCGCGTACCCGCTATTCCCGGAAAAATATTTTTATTTTTTTCTGCGAAAAATGGGAATAAAACCCAGGCCTGCCGAGTCTTCATTCACTGGACCACTACATGGACAAGTATTTGGACGACGACGACACCGCCCGCTTCGAAGCGATGGCCATGCCACATCTGGATGCGGCCTACAACCTCGCGCGCTGGCTCACCCGCAACGAACATGATGCGGATGACCTGGTGCAGAATGCCTATCTGCGCGCCTTCCGCTTTGCCGGCGGCTTCCGCGGCGGCGATGCGCGCGCATGGCTGTTGACCATCGTGCGGCACACCTACTACACCACGCTGCGCGATGGACAAGCGGAACGCGGCGATGTCAGCTTCGACGAAGCCCTGCACGACCAGGATGCGGGCGGCGATCCCGCCGACATAGCCGCCAGCCACGACACCGCCCGCACCGTCAACGAGGCGCTGGCGCGGCTGCCGTTGGCCTTCCGCGAAGTGCTGGTGCTGAAAGAGATGGATGAACTGTCGTACAAGCAGATCGCCGAAGTGACGGCGGCGCCGATCGGCACAGTGATGTCGCGCCTGTCGCGCGCGCGCCAAATGCTGCTGGCGTATCTGGGAGAGTCAAAATGAATTGCCAACAAACGCAAGAGTTGATGTCGGCGTACCTCGATGGCGAGCTCGATGCAGCCGGCGCATCGCGCCTGCACGAGCATCTCGATAGCTGCGCCACCTGCCGCGCCACGATGGAGCAACTGGCGGCGCTGCATCAGCGCGTGACCACCGAGGCGAGCATGCATGCCGCGCCAGCGCACCTGCGCCACCGCATCCAAACGGCGCTGGCAGCGCAGCGTCATGCTGCAGCACCGTCGCGCCAGCAGCCGGCCCGCTGGCCTTGGGCATGGATCAACCTCGGACTGGCGACACTTGCCAGTGGCGCTTTTGCCATCACACTGTCGCTGTACTTGAACCAACCGTCGGCCGATACATTGCTGGAGCAGGAACTGGTCGCCAGCCATTTCCGCGCCTTGATGCCGAATCACCTGGCTGACGTAGCATCCACCGACCGTCACACCGTCAAACCCTGGTTCGCGGGCAAGCTTGATTTTTCGCCGCCGGTACACGACCTTGCAGCTGAAGGCTTCCCCTTAATCGGCGGCCGGCTGGACTATCTCCAACAACGGCCGGTGGCCGCGCTGGTGTACGGCCATCGCCAGCACATTATCAACGTGTACGTATGGCCGGCGAGCGCGCGTGGCATGCAGCACGGCGAGCACCAAGGTTTCCAGCTACTGCGCTGGTCACAGGAAGGCATGATCTTCTGCGCAGTCTCGGATTTGAACGCGCAAGAGCTGGCGGAATTCGCGCACCAGCTCCAGACTAAAGCGCCGGCTGCTCCGAGCGGGACTTCATCAAGCCGAGGATAGAACGGTGGAAGTCCTTCAGCACCAGCTTACCCCACAGGTTACCGTAGGTTTGCAAGCGCGACTTGTTGATGAAGCGCGTAGTCAGGCTCAGGTCCGTGCCGCCGTCCGGCGTGGCTTGAAGCGTGTAGCCGCCATCAACCAGTTCGAAGTATTCACCGTTGATTTCGACATGTTCGTCCAGCGCCTCACGCGGAATGGCGCCCTTCGGAACCACGAAGCGATAGCGCAAAGCATACGGCTTGCTCGATTCCGTCACCACCTCCTGGAACCAGACATGCTTTTCCCAGCGGCTGGTGCGCACGCCGTTATTCATCTGCGCCTCCAGCGGCCGTGGTAGTCCGATCAAGTGCACAAAGGAGAAACCAAGTTCGCTCGACCAGCACCGGCAAGGTCGAGCGGCCCACCCGGTCATGATTGTGTATCAGCCCCCGACCAGCCCACCGAGTATGGACGCAATAGTGCCGATGACGGGATGGACATTCGCATCCTACAATCCAAACCGCACCGTCAAACCATACGTAGCGCCGATCAAAATGCCGGCAATGACTTTTCGGGAAACCATCGTCTACCTCACCGGTTGCAATGCGATGACGGCCATGCCGGCCAGCGCCAGCACAGCGCCTATCGCATCGAAACGGTTCAACGCCACGCCGTCTACAAACCGGAGCCACAGCAGCGCGACGCAAATGTACGCGCCGCCATATGCGGCGTAAGTACGGCCCGCAGCTGTCGGATGCAACGTAAGCAGCCAGGCGAAAACAGCAAGCGACAAAGCCGCCGGCAACAACAGCCAGGCAGACCGGCCCTGCTTTAGCACCAGCCAAGGCAAATAGCAGCCGACGATCTCGGCAAGCGCAGTCACAAAAAACAGCGCGGAGATTTTAAAAAAATCCATGATCTAAAAATATACGAAGCAGTTAAGCCACTATCTGATCGACAGAACAACGGGCCAGCATCCGTTCAACGGTGGCATGAAATGCCGCGTAGTCGAAGTTTTTAGGCTTGCGTTTCATTTCGCCGATGCGTGCGATTGCACCTAACAAGATTTTTGAGAACTGCTCGAATTGCTCCCCTGCCGACAAGTCTTTCACGTCAGGCCAATTGAGTTGGCCGACGGAGATGAGCGATTTTGTCTTCGGGCGGTAGCTGGTGTAGCTGCTCATGGAAGTGAAATAATTGCACTAAAAACTCCGATGCTCTATCTTAAGTCGATGGCCGGTTCATCGTCCACATGACGCTGGCGATTTTCCAACTTCCGCCGATGACCTTCATCATTTGCCACGTTTCAATTCCATAGTTCTGCGTTTTTCCATCACGGACAAATTCATAGTCGAACATCACCCATGCCACGTTGCCGTCCTGGGTAATTTTCACGTTGTAGAACCGCTCTTCGATGGCTTCTTTGGACATGCCGATGACGCGTGCAAATTCGCCGTATCCGCCTGCACGCAAACCGTCGAATGTTGTGTCATGTTTGTCGCGCACGTATTCGATATCCTCCGGATTCATAGGCGAATCAAATAGGATATTGGAATTCAGAACAAGTGTAGAAAGTAGCTTCCGATCTTTAGTTTTGATAGCCGTCTGAAAATCTTCGATCACTTTGTTGATTGCCCGCGTATCCTCCGGGGTAGCGACATGCTTGCCGATGTAAGCCGGGACAGTATCAGTCGCATTTGCGTTAGCGCTATTCAAAAACAGGGATGTGACTACAAAAGCAAGGAGGAGGCGACGCATGAGGATCTTTCCAGGATAGAGAGGCTTTCATTTATAGCTAATTTCCAAAAATACAAGTTAACTTAAACCGGAAATCAGCCTAAATTTTATTGGTCCAGACGTAAGCACAT
Organism: Duganella flavida; assembly: GCF_009857445.1. Classification (GTDB taxonomy): domain Bacteria; phylum Pseudomonadota; class Gammaproteobacteria; order Burkholderiales; family Burkholderiaceae_D; genus Rugamonas; species Rugamonas flavida. The sequence goes on along the minus strand of NZ_WWCN01000008.1, from coordinate 242,932 downwards.
AAGCAGTTCGTCGTAGAACCTCCCAACTACCCTCATGGAGCGAGGCTCTAATCCAAAAGTCTCAAAGCCCAAGGAGTCGTAAAGATTTTTAGCCCGGTGATTTTCGACGTTAACGGATAGATGGATTTGTAGGACGCCCATCTTCCTGGCGTGTTCCACAACACGCATGAGCAATTCTCGGGCGACGCCTTCCTTCCGCAGCTCAGGCTGCACGAACACGCCCCATAAGGTGGCCTTGTGGGACATTTGAACGAACGCTTCACGTCTTAGCCCGGCCATTGCAACTAGTCTCGTATCAACAAAAGCACCAAATACCACTTGATGGGCAGTCTGCTCTATCCTCGCCTGAATCTCGGCGGGAGTGCGCGATGCTTCTTCCTCGGCTGTAGACGAAACAGCGATAGGAGAATCGACAATCGCAGCAATGCGAAGGGCCTTAAAAGCGATGCCATCATCTACAGTTAGCGGCCTAATGCAAATAGCTTGGCAAGAAATATGTTTTTCGCGTTGCATTTCGAGATAAATTTTACGAGAGTTATAGTGCGCGAATTGCATCAGCAGTCGCCAGCACATGCGCCTGCATTACCGCCGTACCCTGCGGCTGATCCAGCCCCGGCCCGCCAGCCAAGATCGAAAACCGGCGCTCCGTCGCCGTATCATTCACCTCAGCGAAGACCTGTGAAGCGGACAACATACCTGCGGCGATAAGCAGCAATGCCCTGCAAAGATTTTTCATCTCATGCTTTCATTAATCAAAGCGACAGCTCGCGCCACGCCATTTTCAGTTGCCATTGCACGGGCGACGGCGGTGGCTCGTACCTGCATCTCGGGACGCAGCGCCTTGATGCGGGCAGCGAGTTGTTTGGCGCTGACGCTGCTGCGCTTCGCCAGTTTGCCCGCCACGCCGAGACGCTGCAGCTCTTTACCCCAGTGTTCCTGCTCGCTGATGTGTGCAACAACCACCGACGGTTTGCCCGCCAGCGTCGTCGATTGCGTGGTGCCGGCGCCGCCGTGATGCACCACCGCCGCGCAACGCGGGAACACCAGGTGATGCGGAGAGGCGCTCACATACAGGATCTGCGTATCCGATCGGAAGCCGCAAGCCGCTGCATCGTGCGTCTGGATGATGGCGCGGCAGCCTGCCAGTTTGGCCGCTTCGGTGAGCAGGCGCAGATGCTCGCTTTGATTGGAAATGTCGCTTGGCGTCCAACTGCCGAAGCTCATATAGACCGGCGGCTCGCCTGCCGCGAGGAAGACTTCCAACTCCTCCGTCAAGCGCCCTTCCAGCGTGATGTTCGGCATATCGAGGAAGCCGCATACCTGCAGCGATGACGGCCAATCCGGCTGGCGCTCGCAGATCTGCGGGCTCACTGCGGCCAAGGTCAGGTAAGGCGACAGCCACACATCGCTGACCACATCCTTGGTCGCAGCCAAGCCCACTTGCGCGCGCAAGCGATTGACGTAGGGACTCAACACGCGATGCAGCAAGATACGCGTAAGCCACCACAAAAATTTGTTGAAGATGCGCGGAAGGCCTAGCGGATGACTGTAAGCGCTCGGTATCGCCGCATGCGACAGCAGCACGCTCACATAGGGCTTGCCCGCATGCTCCGCCGCGATCTGCAAGGGATGCATGAAGTAATGGCCCACCAGCAGGTCCGACTCCGCCGCCAGTTCGCGGGCTGCGGAGAACATCACGTCCTCCGCCGGTCCAAAGCAACGCCGCAGGATTAAAGACATCTGCTTTAGGGGATCGCGCGAACTAAGGATAGACCAGCCAATCTCCGCGCCCTCCTCTGGCGTGATGACCGGCGACGCCAGCACGCGGATGCGCACACCGGCAGCCGAAGTCACGCCGGCGTAGGCATCACTATCCACGCAGGTGATCAGCAGCGTGACCTCATGCCCCGCCAGTTGCAAGCCTTCCGCCAGAGCCAGGAACGGCCGGATGTCGCCGTGGCTACCCCACGTTTGCAGACCTATCTTCATGCCTGCTTGCGCTTCGCGATCCAGTCATTGATCACGCGCTCCAGCACCGACAGCGGCAAGGCGCCATGCGACAGCACTTCGTTATGGAACTGCTTCAGATCGAATTTATCGCCCAGCTCCTGCTTGGCGTGCTCGCGCAGCGCCAGTATCTTCAGCATGCCGACCTTGTACGCCAAGGCCTGCCCCGGCGCGACGAAGTAGCGCTCGATCTCCGCCGTCACATCGCCTTCGGCCATGCCGGTGTTATCCATCATGTAGCTGATGGCCTGCTCGCGCGTCCAGTGCTTGTAGTGAATACCCGAATCGACCACCAGTCGCGTGGCACGCATCATCTCATCGCGCAGGCGGCCGAGGTTATCGAGCGGATTCTGCTCGAAGCCCATCTCATACGCCAGCCGCTCGGCATACAGCGCCCAGCCTTCCTGGTAGGCAGTGAACGGCAGCACGCGGCGGAAGAACGGCACGTCCTGCATTTCCTGCGCAATCGCGATCTGGAAATGGTGGCCTGGTATGCCTTCGTGATAAGCCAGCGTGCGCATGGCGAATTTCGGCGTATCGCCCGGATTGCGCATGTTCGCGTAGAACACGCCCGGACGCGAGCCGTCGAAAGAACCCATCATGTAATACGCACCCGGCGCAGTCGCTTCCGACGACGGCGGCACCTGCTCCACTTTTACGCCCAGTTTAGGACGCAGGTCGAACGCGCTGCCCAGGCCTTTGTTCACATCATCCAAAATAGCTTGATACTGCGCCAGCATGGCCTTCTTGCCTTCCGGGGTATTCGCATATTGCTGGTCGGGCGAACGCGCCAGCTGCTGCACGCGCGCGCCGATAGTGCCATCACTGAGGCCTTGCGACTTCAGGATAGCGTCCATCTCCGTACTCACGCGCGCCACTTCCGACAGGCCCAGTTCATGCACCTGCTGCGGCGTCATGTTGGTGGTAGTGTGCATGCGCACAGCCCAGGCGTAGTAGGCGTCGCCGTTCGGCAGACTCCATGCGCCGTTGTTTTCCTTGGCCTTGGGCGCCAGCGCCTCGAAGTAGCTGATCAAGCCGCGATAGGCCGGATACACCTGGTCCTTCACAGCACCAGCAACGGCGGCCAGCAAGCGCGTACGCGTATCGCCATCCATTTCCGCTGCGGGGATCTTGTCCAGCTTTTCCTTGAAGGTGACGTACAGCGGATGCTGCTCTGGCGCGACGGCGATCATGCCGTTCATCTGCTTGAGCACCTTCTCCACCGTGAAGCGCGGCGGGATGATGCCGCGCGATTCACGCAGGCGCAAGCTCTCCGTCAGCTGCGTGAATTTGACCGGGAACAGCTTCAAACGCGTGATGTAGTTCTCCGCCTCGACCTTGCTTCCAACCTGGTGCACCTGCCCCATGAAATCCGGCAGCGCGCTTTGCACGCCCTGCATCTGGTTGACCGGGAAGTCGTGCTTGTCGAACGCTTCGCCGTCCGCTTGTATCTGCAGGTAGTAGGACAGCGTGTCGTACGACAGCTGGCCTTCGCGGTCCAGCTGATTGCGGTCGTATTGTTTGAGCGTGGCGAGGCTGTTCTTCACCAGCTCCAGCGCCTTTTGCTCGCGCGCGGGCGAAGCGTCATCCAGCTTGGCGCTGTAAAAGTCCGCCCAGCCGGGCAGGATGCGCATGGACGACAGCATCTCCGGACTGTCGATGGCGAATGCCGCAAACACCCTGGTGTAGAACCAGTTCAGTTTCAGCGGCTTGAAGTAAATCGTATGGGCGATCAGTGCCGCCACCACCAGTACCACGGTAGCCAGCGCAATCGCCAGCCATTTGAATACGCGCTTCATGCAGCACACTCCCCATCATGATAATTATTTTTCAATTATGTAATGAGCAACGTGCTGCATGCAAGTGATTAATGCATCTTCATTAACCGTTGGCGATGCGGCGGATTTCGTCGTCAGCGTGCGATGCGGCAGGAGCAGCGGCAGGCTTGCGCGCTCGGCCACGCAGGCCAGTCACGCTGGCGGTGTGCGACTCCAGCTTGAATACGTCCACCACGTGGGCCAGACTGGTGGCCTGGTCCTGCAACTCCTGTGCGGCGGCCGACGCCTGCTCGACCAACGCAGTGTTCTGCTGCGTCATGCTGTCCATTTCGCCGATGGCGTTGTTGACTTGCTCGATACCGGCCGTCTGCTCCATGCTGGCGCCACTGATTTCGCCCATGATCTCGGTCACGCGTTTCACGCTGGTCACCACTTCATGCATGGTCTCTGCGGCCTTGTGCACTTGCGCAGAGCCGGCGCCTACTTTGTCGACCGAGTCATCGATCAGCGTCTTGATTTCCTTGGCCGCTGCGGCCGAACGCTGCGCAAGGCTGCGCACCTCGGTCGCCACGACAGCAAAGCCGCGCCCCTGCTCACCGGCGCGCGCTGCTTCCACCGCCGCGTTCAACGCCAGGATATTGGTCTGGAAGGCGATGCCGTCGATGACCGAAATGATGTTGGCGATCTTCTTCGACGACGCGTTAATCGACGCCATGGTCTCAGTCACCTGCTCCATCACCTGCCCACCCTGCTCCGACACATTGGACGCCGACACTGCCAGCGTATTGGCCTGCATGGCGTTGTGCGCATTCTGGCGCACGGTGCCGGTCAGTTCTTCCATCGCCGTGGCGACCTTCTCCAGCGATTCCGACTGGTGCTCGGTACGCGCCGACAGATCGCGGTTGCCGCTGGCGATTTCCGACGAGGCGGTGGTGATGTGGTTAGTCCCCTCGCGTACCTGGCCGACGATGGACGACAGGCTGTCGCGCATGGCCGCAATCGCGTGTAGCAGGCTGGTTTTGTCGTTGGCTTTCACTTCCACGTTCACCGACAGGTCGCCCTCGGCGATCTTGTTGGCGATATCGGTGGCGTAGGCAGGCTCGCCGCCCAGCTGCTTGAGCAGCATCTGCGTATTCACCCACGCAATCGCCATGCTCACCACCAGCGACAGCACCGCTTGCAGCACGATCCACAGGAAGGCGTCGTTCGCATGCGCATCCACGCCGGCGCTGGCGGCGCGAGTCTCGTCCTGTGCGGCCTTCAGCACCACGGCGATATCGGCCACGATCTGGCGGCGCAACGGGCTGCATTCGTTGGTCAGGAAGGCGGCGAAGGCTTGCGCGTCACCGGCAGTGCGCAGCTCGCGCACGCGCTTGAGCGCATCAGCCATCTTCAGCAAGCCGCTGCGCACCTTGTCGAAATTGGCATCGCCCTTGAAGGCAGGGGTCATTTTCTCCAGCGCGGCCAAATAGACAGCGCGCTGCTCGTCCAGCAGTGTAAGTTCTTTTGCGGCCTGCGCATCGTCGGCAAAGATGTAGGCATTACGCGCGGCCAGGCCGGTCTGCGCCAACGCTTCGCGCGCCACGTACATCGGCTCCAGCTTGGTGTCCATCAGCTGCTGCTCGTTGTGGAAGGCGTTGGTGATCGAGTTGGTACGTACGATGGCGAAGGTCGCCATGATCAGCATCAGCGCAGTCAACGTCCCGAAGCTCAGCGCCAGCTGGGTACCAATTTTTAGTTTTTTAAACGCTTCCATCATCATCCCGTTTGCAAAACGACAGACGATGCCGCAAATTGATGAGTTTGTCTACGACAAACAGGGTTCAGCGGCTGCGCGTGACGTTATAAGCCAACAGGTGATCGTCGTCGCCGGCCAGCAGCACGGCGTGATCGGCAAACAGCATCTGGCGGAACACGGGACTAGTGCCCAGCGCGGCGCGGCCAGGCAGGATGAAGCGGGATACCGACGGCGTTTGCGCCGACAGCGCATCTGAACCGATCGTGTAATCGGCCAGCACCAGTATATCGCTGCTCGGGTCTCCAGTCTTGAACGTTCCATACACGCTGCTGGCGATGGAGAGGCCGCCGCTGAAGGCATGCGCATCGATCTCCGTCTCATGCGGGTTGCCGTTCCAGTTGGTGGACAGAGTCTCCTGCGTCAGGTCGGTGCGGCCGGTGGGCAGCACTGGCGCGCCGTTGTTATCGACCGCCACTCCCATCACACCGCCGGTGGTGGTGATGGTGGCTTTACCGTTCCACAGCACGCCCATTTTTCCGCTGGCGTTAAGCGCTACCGGATAGGGCTGCGAGCCGCCGGTATTGATTGAGCGGATGGTCGGGGCGCCCGCGCCCTTGGCCCACATGGCCAGCGTGGCGCCGCCACCTTCCATCCATGATGCGAGCACTACGCCGCCGTCCGCCGCCACGCGCGGATGCAACGCCGAGGTGGAAATCATGAATGGCGGCGTAAGCTGCTTGCCGTTGAAATCGAATTTGCACAGCTTGAGCACATACTGGGTCTTGTCAGTGACCGGCAGCAGCGAGAAAGTAGTGGCCACCCAGAAGCCGTTACCATCCACCGCGCCGCCGTTTTCGGCCGCCGCATATTCAGTGGTGGATGTCGCCGCTACGACCGGATAAAGATCGGTGGCGCTGCCGGCCAGCTTGGCCTGCGCGTCGAAGTGCAGCAACTTGGTACCGGCGCTGGCCTGCACCATGATGAAGCCATCCGGCGACAGCAGCATCAGCCACTCGCCTGTGTAGCCGGCGGCCAGCGAGAAACCGTAGTCGGTGCTGGAGACCAGCTTGCCCTGCTTATCCAGCACGCTAAGCCGCGTGCCCGCATACGCCGGCTGGCCATTCTTGGTGACGAAGGAGGCGGAGCGCGAACGCACCACGATATGATCGCCGACCACCAGCGCGTCCGTCATCGCTGCCAGCGAACCAACGGTGGCGGGATCGGAAACGGAAAAGGTGGTGGAGGCAGTGGAGCCGCTGGAAGAACTACCTGCGGTGGCATTTCCGGAGGAGGAACCGGAACCACCACCACAAGCGCTCAGCACCAACAATACAGAGAGAAGTAAAGCACGCATTCAACCAGTATAAAAAGAAAAACAACTTCTCCCTACACCGCCCACATGGCCTCGCGAGCCAGCATGATGACCTGCGAGACCATTAGCAGCACATTACTGCTGACGGACTACCGTACCGCCCTTCATTACAAACGACACTTTGGTCAGTTCGGTGGCGTCTTCGGCTGCATTGCCCTTGACGGCGATGATGTCGGCGAACTTGCCCGCGCTGATCGAACCGACGCGGTCTTTCCAGCCCAGCAGGTCGGCGGCGTTGATGGTCGCAGCCTGGATGGCCTGCATCGAGTTCATGCCGTATTTGACCATGTAGTAGAACTGCTTGGCGTTGTCGCCGTGCGGATAAACGCCGGCGTCGGTACCGAAGGCCATTTTGGCGCCGCCGTTGAAGGCTTTGCGGAAGTTATCGCGCTGCAGCTGGCCGAGTGCTTTTTCTTTTTCGATCGACTCCGGCAACATGCCGGCCTTCTCGCCTTCCTGCAGAATGAAGTCATCGTCGTAGATATCCATCACCAGGTAGGTGCCCTTCTCTTTCGCCAGCTTGATGTTGGCTTCATCGATCAGGCTTGCGTGTTCAATCGAATCCACACCGGCGACAATCGCATCGTGAATCGCGCTGGTGCCGTGGGCGTGCGCTGCCACCTTGCGGCCCAGCTTATGCGCTTCGTTGACGATGGCTTGCATCTCCTCCAGCGTGTACTGCTGTGCGCCCGGCTCGTCACCTTTCGACAGCACGCCGCCGGATGCGCAGATCTTGATCACATCCGCACCGTACTTGGCCATCTCGCGCACCTTGGCGCGCGCTTCCCACGGGCCGTCGGCCACGCCGCGGCCGGTGAAGTTCATATCCGGCGGCAGCAGGTTTTCGTCGCAGTGGCCGCCCTTGATGCCGATGGCGTAACCAGCGGTGCGCATGCGCGGGCCGATAAAGTCGCCGTCGTTGATGGCATCGCGCAGCGCCACGTCGCCAAAGCCGCCGGCGCCGACGTTACGGACGGTGGTGAAACCGGCTTCCAGCGTTTTACGCGCGGAACGTACGCCGTACAGCGCGGCGCGGGTGTCCGATACGCCCAGCGAGTTGTAGCCGCTCAGATAAGGATCAGCGGTCAGGTGGGTATGCATGTCGATCAGGCCTGGCAGCACGGTCTGCGCCGACAGGTCGATCACCTTGGCGCCCGCCGGCACGGTGATCGAAGCGGTCGGGCCGACGGCGCTAATGCGCTCGCCGGTGATAACGATGGATTGGTCTTTCAGCACGGCGCCGGCGACCACGTCGACCAGCTTACCGGCGCGGATCACAGTGACTTGGTCCGCTGCGTTGGTTTGCGCAACCGCGCCCAGGATGGCGGTAGAAATCAGGAGATGCTTCAGTTTCATGGAGGGCGCCCTTGTTTTTATCGAAAACAAAAAGCATAGCAGAGCCCCCGCCAAAAGCGAAACTATCCGGGCCAGGCGCAGGTGCGGAATCCTGCAAAGAGATCGTCGCGCTCCGGCAGCTGAAAATGACGGAATTTGGCCGAGCCAAAACGCGATGGCGTAGCGAATGAAGCACCACGCAGCACCTGGTGGGTGTGGAACCACGGTGCGGAGTATTCGCGGTAACGGTCCGCCTCGAAACCGGGATAAGGCTCGAACGGCGAGGCAGTCCACTCCCACAGCTGGCCCCAGCGGAAGGCTGGGTGGCCCGAAAGCGCGGCATACTCCCATTCGGCTTCCGTGGGCAGGCGGCGTCCGGCCCAGGCGCAATAGGCCTGTGCTTCATATAGATTCACGTGCCTTACCGGCTCGCCTCCACCCAGCGTGGACAGCTTCCCAAAGCGCATGGTGCGCCACTGCCCGCCGTCGCGCTGCCAGAAACGCGGTGCGGAACGCTCCTGCCGCATCAGCCAATCCGCGCCCGCATTGCTCCAGAACTGGCGGTTGTCGTAGCCGCCATCAGTGACGAAATCTGCATACTGGGCGTTGGTTACCAAACCACTATCCATGCGAAACGGCGCTACATGGAAGGCGTGCTGTCCGCGTTCGTTATCAAATGTGAAGCCGGCGCCGGCCTTGCTCCCCAGTTGCAGCGCACCGCCGGGGAAGCCGATTTCTGACGGCGCGAAGGCGCCCTGCGCGTCGCCGATATGTGGCAGCGGCGCTGGCAGGCCCAGTGTCTGCAAGGTATAGAGGAAGGCTTCGCCGTGCATGTCTTCCTGCGCCAGCGCCAGGCGATAGGGGTACAGGGCGTCGTCCGTGTTGGCCTCGCGCGACAGTTTATCCAGCACGCGGTCCAGCACTTCGTGGCAGTAGGTCTTGACGCCGCCGGTGCTCGGCAAGTCCAGTGTCCAGCGCGCGCGTTGCGGCACGCGCTCGGCGTCGAACCAGTCATCGCCCTTGGTCAGCAGGCAGTTGCCGTTGGCGTCTGCCGGGTGGCTGGATGCCGCTTCGCGCAGGATGTACCACTCGGCGAACCAGGCGATGCGGGCCAGCTCCCACAAAGGCGGATTAATCATGCGTAGCTGCGGCACGCGCGGTGATGCATCCATGCCGGCGGCGGCAAAACACTCGAACAGCGACAGCGTATAATCCCGTGCATGCTGCAGGGCCTCGGCCAGCTGCTGCGACGTGGCGTTCCGGAAGGAAGAAGAGCTGGAAGTCATGCGCCGATTGTAATACAACAGGATTCCCATCATGAGCAACGAAGCAATCAAACTGACCTCTTTCTCCCACGGCGGCGGCTGCGGCTGCAAAATCGCGCCCGGCGTGCTGTCCGAAATCCTGAAGAACTCCAGCGGTTTCGCGGTGCCGAAGGAACTGCTGGTGGGGATCGAAACCTCTGACGATGCCGCCGTCTACAAGCTCAATGACGAACAGGCGCTGATCGCCACTACGGATTTCTTCATGCCGATCGTGGACGATCCGTTTGATTTCGGCCGCATCGCCGCCACCAACGCTATCTCCGACGTGTACGCGATGGGCGGTACGCCGATCATGGCGCTGGCCTTGGTGGGCATGCCGATCAACAAACTGCCGATTGAAACCATCGGTCAGATCATCAAAGGCGGCGAATCGATTTGCGCCGAAGCGGGCATTCCGATTGCAGGCGGCCACACCATCGATTCGGTGGAGCCGATCTACGGGCTGGTGGTGATGGGCCTGATCCATCCATCGAAAGTAAAGCGCAACGCCGACGCCAAAGCAGGCGACGTACTGGTGCTGGGCAAACCACTGGGCGTAGGCGTGCTGTCGGCCGCACTAAAAAAAGGCGCGCTCGATGACGCGGGCTACCAGGCCATGATCGCCAATACCACCAAGCTGAATAAGCCAGGCAAGGCCTTGTCCGAACTGACCGGCGTGCACGCGCTGACCGACGTCACCGGCTTTGGTTTGCTGGGCCACCTGCTGGAACTGGCGCGCGGCGCCAAGCTGGAAGCGCATCTGGACATGAAACAGATCCCGCTGCTGCCGGGCGTAGAACAACTGGCGCATGACGGCTACTTCACCGGCGCCTCCGGCCGCAACTGGGCTGCCTACGGCAGCGACGTCACGTTGGCCGAATCGATCACGCCGGCCCAGCACTCGCTGCTGACCGACCCGCAAACCTCGGGCGGTCTGCTGGTCTCGTGCAATGCCAGCAGCGTAGATGAAGTGCTGGAGATATTCCGCAATCAAGGCTTCGGCGAAGCCGCCGTCATCGGCCGTATGGCGGATGGCCCTGCACGCGTCAACGTCACAGCGGCGCAGCCAGAATGCTAAGGCTGCACCAGTTTATCAAGCGTTTCAGCCGGTATCGCATGTATGACAGCTTTCACGTCAACATTCACGATGCGGGCCAGAACCTCGTAAGCATGCGCATTAATAGCGTCTGAAGGCCCATTCGCCATTTGCTCTTTCCAGTTTGCGTAAATGGGAGGGATCCTCTCCCTTGTATTCATCTGGCCAAGAATCAGGGGCTCGCTGGCGTCTTTAAGCTGCGCCGCAATCCGAAAACTGCAAAACGCGACACTACGTTCGTCTATCCCGAACATATTTAGCTTGGTCATCATGACGACGCCATCAAAAAACTCACCGCTGACGGGACGCTTGTCAATCACGATGCGCATGCCTCCCGGCGCTACTTCCGGCGCTGTTTCGACCGCGTAGCCGCGTTCACGGAATGCCTCCGTCACTGCCTTCGCCGCAATTTGAGTGAAAGTAGCACCAGGAGCTGGAACCTCCAACTGCTCCCGATTGAACGAAGCAAAACCCTGATCAAAATACGCAATGACACTTCCAAGATTACCATCAATGGCCAACCGCAGCGGAGTGGCGGCTTGCCATTCTGCACCAGGGCATTCCACCTTGCCGCTTAATGACGGCGCCTGTTTAACCCAGTGCGGCACCCGCATTGGCAACAAAATACCACCGGCAGGGAATAAGAAATTATTGCCACCGTCGATCCAAGGATACTCACTTGCCAGCGGTGGATTTGGTAACAGCGCACCTTCGCACAAGGCTTGCGCTTTCTGCTGATAGGCGCTCGCCAAAATATCCGCTGCCTGCCCCGGCGTGCCGCGAACGACTAACAAATAGCCATCGACAGTCTTATGCTGGTCAAAGCGGATGCCGTCGCCCGGCGCGGCATTGGCTACAGAAGTCAGAAAAACAAAGATGGCACTCAACATGCGTTTCATCTCGTCCCTTTCCAGGAGTAGTGGCAGCAAGCATCGCCCCGATCCTATGTTTTTATACTAACGATGTCAAATACGCATAACTCTTCTTCACATCAAATCGCTTGACGGCTGCGGCGGGGATCGCTTACATTCTAGGAATGATCTCGCATCTGCACCTATCCGCTTTCCTGCTATCGCCTGCCAGCGCCCTATCGCTAGCAGCGCGTCTACTAGCACGCGTTTAATCCGCGTCCCTGTTGTACCCCAGTGCCGGCCATAAGCCGCACCTGCCTTCAAAAAATCAGGAAAGTCGTACCGATGCTCCCAGCTTTTTCGCACCTGCTAAAACTACCGATCGGTTGCCGCGCCTAGTATTCCGTGGCCGCGCCGCAGCCTTTCGCCACATCGTTTAGCACACCCCACCACAGAATTCAGGAGCACTACCATGATGTTGCAGAACCCAGCGAGCAAATACCGCGCCTTCCCAGCCGTCCAACTTACCGACCGCACCTGGCCGAACGCGATTATCAGCAAACCGCCAATCTGGATGAGCACCGACCTGCGCGACGGTAACCAGGCGCTGATCGAGCCGATGAGCATCGAGAAAAAACTGCGCATGTTCGACTTGCTGATCAAGGTCGGCCTCAAAGAAATCGAAGTGGGCTTCCCTTCCGCTTCGCAGACCGACTTCGATTTCGTGCGCATCCTGATTGAAGAAAAGCGCATCCCGGACGACGTCACCATCATCGTGCTGACCCAGTCGCGCGATGAACTGATCCGCCGCACCGTGGAATCCTGCGTTGGCGCCAAGCGCGCCATCATCCACTTGTATAACTCGGTGGCGCCGGTATTCCGCAAAGTGGTGTTCGGCATGTCGCGCGAAGAGATCACCAGCATCGCCACCACCGGTGCCAAGCTGGTAAAAGAATTGACCAAGCAGCACCCGGACACCGACTGGGGCTACGAGTACACGCCAGAATCCTTCTCTACCACGGAGCTGGACTTCTCCAAGCATATTTGCGACGCCGTGATCGCGATCTTCGAACCGACTCCGGGCAAGAAGATGATCATCAATCTGCCGTCGACTGTGGAATGCAGCACGCCTAACGTCTACGCCGACCAGATCGAATGGATGTCGCGCAAACTCTCCCGCCGCGATTCGCTGATTATCTCGGTCCACCCGCACAACGACCGCGGCACCGCTGTGGCATCGGCAGAACTGGCCGTGATGGCCGGCGCCGACCGCGTCGAAGGCTGCTTGTTCGGTAACGGCGAACGCACCGGCAACGTCGATCTCGTGACCCTGGCACTGAACCTGTACACCCAAGGCGTACACCCCGGCCTGGACTTCTCCGACATCGACGAAGTACGCAAGGTGGTTGAAGAGTGCAACCAGCTGCCGGTGCACCCGCGTCACCCGTACGTTGGCGACCTGGTATTCACCGCCTTCTCCGGTTCGCACCAGGACGCAATCAAGAAAGGTTTCGCCAAACAGGAAGCCGATGCAATCTGGGAGATCCCTTACCTGCCGATCGATCCGCAAGACCTGGGCCGCAGCTACGACGCCGTCATCCGCGTCAACAGCCAGTCCGGCAAAGGTGGTATGGCCTACTTGCTGGAACAGGACTTCGGTCTGGTGCTGCCACGCCGCCTGCAAATTGAGTTCAGCCGCGCGGTGCAGCAAGTGGCCGACCAGACCGGCCTCGAAATCACCGCTGAAGGCATCTACAACATCTTCAGCAAAGAGTACTTCGAGCAAAATGCGCCATACGCCTACCAGTCGCACAAAATGGTGGAAGACACCTGCAGCGATGAACCGGTGCAGATCGATATCGCCATGATCCATCACGGCGCGCCACTGGCGCTGCAAGGCGGCGGCAATGGTCCGATCGATGCCTTCGTCGATGCGCTGGGTCTCGACATCAAACTGATGGACTACCACGAGCACTCGATCGGTTCGGGCGCCAACGCCAAGGCGGCATGCTATGTTGAACTGCGTCTGGCCAACGGCCCGACCCTGTTCGGCGCAGCCACCGACAGCAACATCCTGACCGCGTCCTTCAAGGCCGTGCTGAGTGCAGTCAATCGCCAGCTGGCCCGCGTGGAAGCAGCCGAAGGTAAAGTAGCAGCCTGATAGTAGCTTGAGCGTGGATGGGACGCGCGTCCCGTCCACGCAACATCTCTCCTCACCTCTTTTCCGCACCGCAGCATTCAACGCTATACTGGTTTTTCGTTTCTAACGAGGAGCCGGCGAAGACTGGATCAAGGCCGAAGCGGCAGCCACGGTCAGCACCACCACGCGCGCCAATTCGGCGCTGACGCTGGAACTCTTCACCACCGACACGCCTGCGCGCACGGAGCAAATCCGCAGCGAGATGGACGTCAACAAAAAAACCATCACCGCCGCGCTGGAGACGCTCGACAAGCTGCTCGCCACCGATGAAGGCAAAGCCCTGCTGGCCCGCATCCGCGATGAGCGCAAGGCTTACGTGGCGTCCTTCACGCAGGTCGGCAGGATGCTGGCGGACGGCCAGCGAGATGCCGCCCTCGCCCAGCTGCGCACCGACATGCTGCCCAAGCTCACGCGCCTGCAGGACAGTGTGCGCGAGTTGAACGAGATGCAGAAGGCCACTGTGACGAAGAACGGTGAGCTGGTCATGCACGATATCGCAATGGCGCGGCAGGTGATGGCTTGGCTGGGCGTGGTCGCACTGGCGCTGGGATTGGCGCGCGCCGTGGCGGCTGGCGATTTGACACGCAATATCAGTAGCAAGCAGCGCGACGAAATGGGCCAGCTGCTGGAAGCACTGGGGCAGATGAACGACAACCTCGCCCACATCGTCGGCCGCGTGCGCAGCGGCACTGGTGCGATCAACACGGCATCGGCGGAAATCGCCAGCGGCAATCTGGATCTGTCGTCGCGCACCGAGCAGCAAGCCAGTTCGCTGGAAGAGACGGCGGCGTCGATGGAGGAGTTGACCAGCACCGTCAAGCAGAACGCGGCCAATGCGCATCAGGCTAACGAGCTGGCGCAATCAGCCACCGAAGTAGCGCAGCGCGGCGGCGCGGTGGTGGCGAAAGTGGTGGATACCATGAACGCGATTAACGACTCGTCGCGCAAGATTGTCGACATCATTACGGTCATCGACGGCATCGCCTTCCAGACCAATATCCTGGCATTAAATGCGGCGGTGGAAGCGGCGCGCGCTGGAGAACAAGATTGATGATTCGGTCGACAAGGTGGCAACAGGCGCACAGCTGGTCGATCTGGCTGGCAGCACCATGAACGAGGTGCAGGACAGCGTGCGCCGTGTAACCGAAATCGTTGGCGAAATCACGCAGGCGAATCATGAGCAAACCAGCGGCATTGAACAAATCAACATCGCCATCAGCCAGATGGATCAGGTGACGCAGCAGAATGCAGCGCTGGTGGAGCAAGCCGCCGCCGCTGCCGCCGCCATGCAGGACCAGGCGGGCGAGTTGAATCAGGTGGTGAGCCAGTTCCGCCTCAGCGCGCCGGACGCTGCACGGCGAGCCTTGGCAGCGCGTTAAGTTTTGGCTGTGCGCTTGCTGGCACGCTCGCCCAGCCAGTTGACGACTTTGGTGTCGTAGCTGGCGAGGCTCTTGCGGCCGACGCGCTGCGCCAAGTCTTGCAAGGTCTGTTCGGCTAGCGCTTCTTCCATACGTTGCTGGGCGCTGATCATCACCGCGTGCACGGCGCAGGTACCGGACGTCGCCCAGGTTGGCGGCTCGCCATCAAACACTGCACAACGCGAACGAATTTCGCGGCACTCAAACAGCGCCTTCTCGCCATCGATGGCGGTCACTACATCCAGCACGCTAATCTTGTTGGCCGGACGCGCCAGCATAAAGCCGCTCTTCACGCCCTCAGTCGCCGCAACCAGTCCCGCCTTGGCCAGCTTGGTGAAAATCTTGGCAAGAAAATCAAGTGGCACGCCCTGCAACTCAGCCAGATCGCGCACGCTCGCATCCCGCCCTTCGCCAGATTCACCGACAAGGAACAGCAGGCAATGAAGGCCGTATTCAACTCCTGAACTGATATGTGGAGCGCACTCTCGGCAGCCCGCCTGCGCCACCTGGAAGGCAAGCAGGAAGCCATCGACATCACCATCATCTCGCCGCAGCCGGAACTGCACATTCGCCCTCGCCTGTACGAGGCAGACCTGTCGGGCATGAATCCATCGCTGGTGGAATTGTTCAAGGCAGCGGGCGTGCGCTACATCGCCGGCATCGTGCAACAGATCCACCCGCAAGACCACGCCGTCGCCTACACGGACGCCAACGGCCAACAGCAATCCTTCAACTACGACAAGCTGATTCTGGCCAGCGGCAGCACACTGTTCCGCCCTGCCATCCCGGGCCTGAAGGAGCATGCTTTCAGCGTCGACCAGTTGAGCGAAGCGCAGGAACTAGACCAGCACCTGAAAGCACTGGCGCAACGCCCTGCCAGCAAGGCGCGCAATACGGTAGTGGTGTGCGGCGGCGGTTTCACCGGGATTGAAACAGCGGCCGAAATGCCGGCCCGCCTGCGCGCCATCCTCGGTGCGGATGCGGAAACTGAAGTCATCATCGTCGAACGCAATGATGCAATCGGCCCTGACCTGGGCGCCGGCCCGCGCCCAGTCATCGAGCAATCGCTGCGCGACAAGGGCGTGATCCTGCGCCTCGGCGATGCAGTGGCAGCGGTTGATGCCAACAGCATCACCACCGCCAGCGGTGAACGGATCGAAGCCGATACCGTCATCTGGACCGCCGGTGCACGCGCCAGCGCACTGGCAACGCAAGTGTCGGGCGAACGCGATTCGTTCGGCCGCCTGCACGTCACGCCCTCACTGCGCGTCGGCGACAGCGACATCTACGCCACCGGCGACATGGCGCGCGCCGCATCGGACAAAGTGGGCAACCACGCATTGATGTCGTGCCAGCACGCGATGAACCTGGGCCGCTCGGCCGGTCACAATGCGATGGCCGATGTACTGGGCCTGCCTGCCCTGCCTTACGACCAGGAGTTGTACGTGACCTGTCTCGCGCTGGGCACGGGCGATGCGGTCTACACAGAGGGCTGGAACCGTGAAGTGAAAATGTCGGGCGCCGACGCGGCAGCGTTGAAGCACAACATCAACACGCTGTGGATCTACCCGCCGCAAGCCGACATGGACGAAATCATCGCCAAGGCCGATCCCGCCAGCCGCCCGGTTCAGTACAGGTAAGACCTAGCGTTGCGCCAGGCGGATGCCGGTGAACTGCCAACGCGCGCCAGCCGGGAAGAAATTCCGGTAGCTGGCGCGCGCATGGCCCTCCGGCGTCGCCAGAGATGAACCACGCAGAACGTACTGGTTCAGCATGAATTTGCCGTTGTATTCGCCCAGCGCGCCCTCGGCAGCAGCGAAGCCGGGATACGGCGCGTAGCTGCTGCTGGTCCACTGCCAGCAGTGGCCAAACATCTGCGCTGCATTCGCTTGCGCGGCGGCGTACTCCCATTCTGCCTCGGTAGGCAAACGAGCGCCGGCCCAATGTGCATAAGCATCCGCTTCATATAACGAGATATGCGTGAGTGGTCGATTCAGGTCCAGCGGCTGCATGCCGTGCAGCGTGAACTCCTGCCATGCTCCCTGCTCGTCCTTGAACCAGTAGATCGGCGCATCCAGCTTCTGCGTGCGCACCCAATCCCATCCCTCGGCCAGCCACAGTGCCGCATTCGCATAACCTCCAGCCTCGATGAAGGCCAGGTACTCGCCATTTGTCGCCAGTCGTGAAGCCAATGCAAACGGCGCCACATACTGCTTGTGGCGCGGCAGTTCATTATCAAAGCAGAAGCCTGCACCGTCATGGCCGATATCAGTCAGCCCGCCTTCGTAATGTAGCCACGCCAGCGGCGGGGCCGCAGCAGCGGCAGGCTGCGGCGCATCCAGATACGCAGGCCGCAGCTGGCTTTGCGCCAGCAGATGCTTGACGTCGGTCAGCATCAACTCCTGGTGCTGCTGCTCGTGCTGCATGCCCAGCGTGACCAGCATCGCCAACTCGGCGCGCTGCGCTGCTGGCAGTTCGCTCTCCAGCAGGCGCGCGATGCGCGCATCAACGTTGGCGCGATAGGCCCGTACTTCCGCCATCGCGGGCCGCGTCAGCAAGCCACGCTGCGCGCGCGGATGCTTTTCGCCGATGCCGTTATAGTAAGAGTTGAACAGGATGCGAAACGCCGGATGGAACGGTGCAAAGCCGCGCTCCATGCGCTCAAGGATGAAGGTCTCGAAGAACCACGTGGTGTGTGCGAGATGCCATTTGATCGGGCTTGCATCCGGCATCGATTGCGCGCCGCAGTCTTCGTCGGACAACGGCTCGGTCAGTGCCAGTGTGTGCTTGCGTACTGCCGTGTAGCGGGCCTGCAAAGAATCCATCGTCAATCCGGAATGGTGCGTGCGTGGAAGACGGCGAACCACTGTTCGTCATCGGTCCACGTGTGGGTAGTGGCAAAGCCGGCCCGCTCCAGCAAGGTGGCAAAGGACTGGCGCGTGTATTTGTAGCTATTCTCGGTGTGGATGCGCTGGCCGCGTTCGAAACGCCGTTCGCCGCCCTGCCAGCGCACCGTGAGGTCGCATCGCGCTTCCACGTGCATCTCGATGCGGCTATGTTCGAAATCGAAGTAAGCGATGTGCTTCCACTGCGCGACCTCGAAGTCCGCGCCAGCCAAGTGGTTCACGTGGCGCAGGATATTCAGGTTGAAGGCTGCCGTGACGCCCAGCGCATCGTCGTAGGCAGCATCCAGCACTTCATGATCCTTGATCAGGTCTGCGCCGATCAGCAGATCGCCGCCGTTGGAGCGCAAGCTGCGCAGGAAATTCACTGCCTGCTCGGGCGTGAAATTGCCGATGGACGAGCCAGGGTAAAAGAACACGCGATGCGCCTTGCGCACGCTGTCCGGCAGCGTAAAACTGCTGGAAAAATCCAGTCCCAGCGCCGTCATCTCGATATGCGGGAAGCGCTGCCGCAGCTGCTCCACAGCACCCAGCAAGAACTCGCGCGAGATATCAACCGGCACATACTGCGCCGGATGCAGCAACGGAAACAGCGACGCCGCCTTGGCGCAATTGCCCGCGCCGAGATCAATCAGGGTGGAGCCGTCACCGACCACGCGTGCCATTTCCGGGCCATGCGCCGCAAAAATCGAGGCTTCGGTACGGGTTGGATAATATTCGGGCAACTCGCAGATAGCTTCGAACAGCTTGGAGCCCAGCCCGTCGTAGAGAAACTTGGGCGAGATATGCGCGGCAGGGGCCAACAGGCCGGCGTTGATTTCGGCGATAACCGCCGCACTGCCGTGGGACATATGCATGGGATGCGCTGCCTTTATCTGGGGTATTTTTGTTATGATAGCCGAATATCCTTTTTCGTAGCGCCTCACATAAGGACCATCCTCATGAAAATCTCCCTCAAGTCTATCTTCGCCGCCAGCCTGATGCTGGCCGCTTCCTGGTCCCACGCACAATCGGCCGATCACGTGTTCCGCGTCTCCGCCATTCCGGACGAAGCGCCGACCGAACTGCAACGCAAGTTCAAGCCGCTGGGCGAATACCTTGAGAAGAAGATCGGCATGAAAGTCGAATTCACTCCGGTAACCGACTACGCCGCCTCGGTGGAAGCGCTGATCAATAAAAAAGTCGACATGGTGTGGTTCGGCGGCTTCACCTTCGTGCAAGCGAATGACCGTAGCAAAGGCCAGATTACACCACTGGTGCAGCGTACCGAAGATGAAAAATTCCGCTCGGTGTTCGTTACCACACACAAGGACATCAACAGCCTGAATGATCTCAAGGGCCGTACACTGAGCTTCGGTTCCGAGAGCTCGACCTCGGGCCACCTGATGCCGCGCTTCTACCTGCTGCAATCGAAGATCAATCCGGACACCGACCTGAAACGCATCGCCTTCTCCGGCGCACATGACGCCACCGTGGCCGCCGTTGCAGGCGGTAAGGTCGATGCCGGCGCGCTGAATATCTCGGTCTGGGAAAAACTGGTGGAAGCCAAGAAGGTCGATCCAGCCGTGGTGCGCGTGTTCTACACCACTCCTGGCTACTACGACTACAACTGGTCGGTGCGCACCGACATGAACGCGGATCTGAAGAAAAAACTCAGCGACGCTTTCCTGGCGCTGGACATCAACAAGCCTGAAGACAAAGCCATCATGGACCTGCAGCGCACCGTCAAGTTCATCCCGACCAAGGTAGACAACTACAAGAACATTGAAGCCGCAGCCAAGAACGCTGGCCTGCTGAAGTAAATGCCGACGTATCAACTGCACAACCTCACCGTGCGCCACATCGGCGCGCGGTCGTCGTCCGCGCTGCAAGCGATTAACCTGACCATCGAACCGGGCGAGCAACTGGCCCTGATCGGCCCTTCCGGCGCCGGCAAGACGACTTTGCTGGCAACGCTGTCGCTGTCCCATCAACCGGCTGAAGGCAGCTTCTCCGCCTTTGGCGTGGATCCGTGGGCGCTGGGCGAAGCGGTGCGTCATCGCTTGCGCGCGCAGTTATTCCTGGCGCCGCAAACACCGCCGCTGCCGCCGCGCCAGCGTGTGGTGACGGCGGTGCTGGCCGCGCGCTTGCCACAATGGAGCGTATGGCGTGCGCTGGTTTCGCTGTTCAAGCCTGCCGATCCCGAGGCGGCGTGGCAGGCGCTGTCACGTTTTAATCTCGGCGACAAATTGTATTCGCGCGTAGACCGGCTGTCTGGTGGTGAGCGCCAGCGCTGCGGCTTGGCGCGCTTACTGCTGTCGCCAGCCAAGGCGCTGCTGGTGGACGAGCCTTTGTCGGCGCTCGATCCCGCGCTGTCCGAGCTCACACTGAATACGCTGCGCGAAGAAGCTCGCGCGCGCAACGCCACGCTGATTTGCAGCTTGCACCAGGTCGATTTGGCGCTGGCGCATTTCCCACGCATCGTCGCCCTGCGCGACGGCCGCATCGCTTTCGACCTGCCGCGCGAACAAGTCACGCCGCAGATGATCGCCGCGCTGTATCAAGGCGAGCAGCCAACCGAGGCAGCGCCGCAGCAGCCCGACGACGCAATGGCCGTCAAGCCCGGCGTAGGCGCTTGCCTGTAATGGCCTCGCTCGACCCGCGCCACGTCGCCGTCGCGGCCTCCTTCCACCGCGATCCGGCCCTGCGCGGCCGGATGCTCGCCATCCTGGCGGCGCTGGTGGTGCTGTGGCCTACGCTGGTGCTGACCGAATTCAAACCCTGGATCCTGCTGGACGAGCAAAGCCTGTCGGCCACAGGGCGCTTCCTGGCCGACTTCCTCGTGCCCGCACACAGCGCCGAATTCCTCGACATGCTGCTGCGCGAAACCTGGAATACCGTCGCTATCGCCACCGCTGGCCTCACGCTTGCGCTGCTGGGCGCCATTCCGGCGACGTTGATCATCAATGAGCAGCTGTCGATTTCCATGCTGGGCACGGGCCGCATGCGTTTCATCGCGCGCGCCGTGCGGCAGGTGGTGCGCTGGCTGCTGGTGCTGCTGCGTTCCGTGCCGGAGCTGGTGTGGGCGCTGCTGTTCGTGCGCATCATCGGCCTTGGCCCGACGGCGGGCGTACTGGCGATTGCCCTCACCTACTGCGGCATGCTGGGCAAGGTGTACGCCGAGATCCTCGAATCGTCCGACCGCCACGCCAGCGACACACTGCTAGCCAATGGCGCCGGACGCTTGCAGGCACTGTTGTACGGCACCCTGCCGGAAGCCGCAGCGGAGCTGATGTCCTACACCGTCTACCGCTGGGAGTGCGCGATCCGCGGCTCGGTGGTGATGGGCTTTGTCGGCGCGGGCGGCTTGGGCCAACGCATGGATGAATCGATGAAAATGCTGGCCGGTGCGGAAGTGGCGTCCATGCTGCTGGTGTTCGTCGCACTGGTGGCACTCGCTGACCAATTCTCCAAAGTGCTGCGCCGGAGGCTGGGATGAACCAACATATGCCTAAACCACCGCGCCACGACTGGACCATCATCGTGATGATGGCGATGCTGGCCGTGCTGGTCGTTGCCAGCTTCGCCACGCTGCCGCTGAAGTGGCACGAGTTCTTCACGCTGGGAGCCATCAACAGCAGCATGGAGCTGCTGGCCGGCTTTGCGCCGCCGGAGACTGGCCTGCCCTTCCTCACCAAGACCTTCTGGGCCACGCTGGAAACGCTGGCCATGTCCGGCCTTGGCACTTTGCTGGCCGTGATATTCGGACTGGCCTTTTCGCTACCGGCATCCGGCCGTTTCGGCGCTGCACCACGCGCTGCCATGCGCGCAGTGCTCAACGTCCTGCGCTCGATTCCTGAACTGGTGTGGGCTTCCGTCATGCTGATCGCCGCCGGCCTTGGGCCGCTGGGCGGCACGCTGGCACTGGCCGCGCACACCGCCGGTGTGCTGGGCCGCCTGTTTGCCGACTCGCTGGAAAACGCCGCGCCGCTGCCGGAACAAAGCCTGCGCACCAACGGCGCCAGCGCCACTGCGGCCTTCCTCTACGCCACGCTACCGCAAACCCTGCCGCAGATGATGTCCTACACTCTGTACCGCTGGGAGAACAACATCCGCGCCGCCGCCATCCTCGGCGTGGTCGGCGCCGGTGGCCTGGGCCAGATGCTCAAGTACCACCTGTCGCTATTCCAGATGCCGCTGGCCGCCACCGTCATCCTCGCCATGCTGTTGCTGGTGGCGCTGGTCGATGGCGCCAGCTTTGCCCTTCGCCGCTCACTGACACGATAATGCTAGAACTACGCAAGCTCTCCAAATCCTACGGCGGCCGTCCGGTGCTGGACCAGCTGTCGTGGACCTTCAAGGCCGGTGAATTCGTCTCTATCATGGGAGACTCCGGCGTCGGCAAATCGACGCTGCTGAACCTCATCGCTGGCCTCGATACGCCCGATGCGGTCAACGGCGAATCGCCCATCATCGTTGATGGCATCCCCATGTCCGGTCTCGATGACGACGCCGCCACCAAGCTGCGGCGCGCGCGCATGGGCTTCATCTTCCAGGCTTTCCACGTGCTGCCGCATTTAACGCTGCTGCAAAACGTCGCCCTGCCGCTGCTGCTCAACGGCCTGCCCACCGCGCGCGCGGCGGAAATGCTGGACGCCGTCGGCCTCGCAGGCCGCGAACACGACTTCCCCCACCAACTCTCCGGCGGACAAATGCAGCGCGTGGCGATCGCCCGCGCGCTGGTGCACCGCCCGGCCCTGGTCCTCGCTGATGAACCGACTGGTAATCTCGATCCTGATACCGCCGACGCCATCCTGACGCTGCTGCAACGTGAAATCAAGGCCACCGGTGCGTGCGCCATCATGGTGACACATTCGCAACTCGCCGCTAAAAAGACAGACAAAATCCTACAACTATCCAAAAGTGGGCTACAAGAAACAACAATCGTCAACCCGTTTGAGCAATAAATAACATAATTTATTTGTCAAACCCTCCACTTTTTTTTTAGCCGTAGTATTATTGAAATTAACTTGCATGGTTATCAAGAATGTTGAGTCGCGTACCACATTCGAACCAAAAAATGTGGGCGCTAGCCTTGCCGGGAAACGTACTTTTTCAAAACGTTTAGAGCAAAGGAGGAGCAAACCATGAACGTACGGCAGAAGAAGCTGGAACTGATCGAAGCCATGAATCGTGCTCGGGCACTGGAACCATCCAGTTTTGTCCCAAACAAGCTTCTTGACACTTTGATCGAAAAAATGAACTTGAAGAACGATGCAGAGTTGTGTCGGGTACTGGAAGTTCAGCCACCAATCATCAGCAAGATCCGTCACCGAAAACTAGCCGTCGGTGCCACGATCCTACTGCGTATGCATGAAAAATCAGATATCAGCATTCGCGAGCTGAAAGATCTGTCCACCGCGTCTATGCATTGATCTGCCTAGCTCATCATGCCATGCCAGGCGCCGGCATGCGGTATCCGGCGCCCTTTGATTTGCGCCTGCCTTAGCGACCAGCCCAAACCCCGCTGAACGCTAATTCTCTTAGCACTAATCCCCTAGCATTTCTCGTATTTCCAATTCCTCGACTTACCTTCTGCGATCCATTCGACGGCTTGTTCACGCCTGCGCGCGCGCGTGGCTTCGGTCTTGGCTTCGTTCAGCCAATCAGCGTACTCACGCTGTTTGCCCGGCGTGAAAGTATTAAAGTGCTTGCGCGCGGCCGGTACGGCGTCCAGCGCGGCGTTCAGGTCATCAGGAATTTCCAGCGGCCGTGGCGTGGCCGGTTTGGCGCGCGCGGGCGCAGCGACGCCATCGTCATTGAGCTTCATGGCTTGCTTGATGTACCCGGTCAGCACCTTCTTCGACGGCAGGTCCTTGACGCTGGTGATCTTGCCAAAGTGGCCCATCGCTTCGCGGTTCACATCATCCGCCGCCATCAGCAACTCGGCCTTCCAGAAATTCAGCGCGCAATGCGCCTTGAAGGAAGCCATGCTGCACATCATGCCCTTGTACATAAAGTGCGGGAAGCTCCACTTCATGGTCTCTTCCGCATCAGGGCAGGCGGCATGCACCACGGCGCGCAAGTGTTCGAGGATGGGCTGCGCAAAGTCGGCCGACTTGGCGATGTAGGCGTCGACGCGCGGATCGATGGTGGGCATATGTCGTCTCGTTAGAAGTATTCCGGATGCTGCGCCACCATGCCGGCTTCGAATTTATTCACTGCTTCAAAGTTCGCAAAGCCTTGCGCCAGGCGGCGGCCTGTGTCCCAGCTACGCCAGGCACGCGGGCTATCGTACTGCATCAGCAGCACATCGCCCAGATCCTTGTAGGCTCCAACCAACACTGGATTCACTTGCAGCACCTCCGTGAACAGGCGCTCCGCTTCCTTCAACTGCTTCATGCGCGCACGGTGATTGGCTTCGAAGATCTTCAGCACATACGCCTTGCGCGGCGCCTGCACGCGCAGCGCTACCAGCGTTTTTACCGCCCCTTCAATCTCATTGCCCTTGGTGGGGTTGATGGCAGCGAGCAGCAGACCCACGGTAGGTGAAGCCTTCACCGCTTCTTTCTGCTCCTCCGTCAACGACATCGGCGCACCAGTGGATAGTGAGCATTCCAGCTGACCTAGTATTGCATCGAGTGCGTGCGGTTCGTTGAAATCGGCGCCGCTATCGCAAGGATACTGTGCGCGGAAAGCCGTCACCTGCGCCGGCTTCATGGCGACGATGCGGTCGAACAGCGCATCCAGCCCGCTGGTGCTCATTTCGCGCTGGTAGCCTTTCAGGTCGTAGGCTTGCGGTTCTACCGTGCGCACCGCGCTGATATCGAGCCGCGCTGTGCGGTCGCCGCTGATGAACAAACTGATATGCGCGGGAATGACGCCGCCCTTGGCCAGCTTGTCCAGCAACTGCGGATGGCCGCCCTCGGCATAGCGCATGAAACGCGCGAACTGCGCGGCGTCGCCCGCAGCCACTTTGGCGCCGGCATCGCTCCATGCCGCCAGCTTGACGCCACCGATGGAATAGCTGCGCGTGCCGCCCTCCACCTTTTCGTCGATGGCGCCGGGCGCGCCATTAAGCAGCGACAGCTCATTTTCCTGCACCGCCATATTCATCACCGGCACATCGATCTTGGCCGCTGCCAGCATGCCCTGCAAGCCCACGCGGTTCTGCATTTCCACGACACGGAAGCCCAGCGTATCGAACAGCGAATACTCCACATACTCCTTGGCGGCGGTGTTGACCGCAAAACGGCGGTGCGTCTTGAAGTCGTAAATCACGCGCCCTTGCGACGTGTCGACCGCCATATAGCTGTCGGCCAGCGTGACATCCATTTGCGTGGTGCGGTCCTGCAGCGTGGAACTGACATGCATGGTGACAGCTGCCAGTGCCTGCGGCGCGCCGGCCAGCGCCAGCAAAGCGGGGAAAATAACGGTCGTCAGGCGCATACCATGTCCCAGAGAGAAAAATGCATCATAGAGGGAATCACAGCGGCAGTCTGTAACATTTCGTTGCACCATACACATAGTTCATATACACAAAAGGGGGATCTGGCATATGCTCCAGACTATGCATACTCGACATATCACCCGCTACGCTGCGGCGCTGCTACTGCTCGCCGGCTGCGCCACGCCCCCAACCCCGCCTGCGCCGCCGGCCGATCCGGCGGCCTTGAGCAGTGCGCTGAATCGCATCACCTGGGGCGTCAACCTGACCACCTACCAGCAGGCCGAAAAACTCGGCTACGAGGCGTGGCTGGAACAGCAACTGCATCCGCGCCCCGCCGTGCTGCCCGCCGCTGCGCAGGCGCAGATCGACGCCATGACCATTTCGCAAAAGCCGCTGCCGAAACTGGTAGAGGAGCTGGAAGCCCAGCGCCGCGACTACGACAAGGCGATGGTCGATGACGATGCCAAGAAAGCCGCGCAACGCGCCTACCAGCAGGAGCTGAACCGCCTCGCGAAAGAAGCCGCCACCCGCTCGCTGCTGCGCGACCTGTACTCGCCCAACCAGCTGCAGGAGCAAATAACGTGGTTCTGGATGAACCATTTCAACGTCCACCAGGGCAAAGCCAACCTGCGCGTGCTGGTGAGCGACTACGAAGAAAGCGCCATCCGCCCACACGCGCTGGGCAAGTTCCGCGACCTGCTATCGGCCACGCTGCGCCACCCGGCCATGATCCGCTATCTGGATAACGAACAAAACGCCGCCAACCGCATCAACGAAAACTACGCGCGCGAAATCATGGAGCTGCACACGCTGGGCGTGGACGGCGGCTATTCGCAGAACGATGTGCAGCAGCTGGCGCGCATTCTCACCGGCGTCGGCGTCAACCTGGGCGACAAGATGCCCAACGTGCGGCGCGATAAGCAGGACCAGTACCAACGCCACGGCCTGTTCGAATTCAATCCGAATCGCCACGACTACGCCGACAAAGTCTTCCTCGGCCAGACCGTGAAAGGCCGCGGCCTGGCTGAAGTGGATGAAGCGCTGGACCGCCTGTGCCGCCATCCCGCCACCGCGCGCTACGTCAGCCGCAAGCTGGCCATCTACTTCGTGGCCGATGAACCGCCGCCGCAACTGGTGGAGCGCATGGCTGCGCGCTTCCAGTCCAGCGATGGCGACATCGCCGCGGTGCTGCGCGTGATGTTCACGTCGCCCGAGTTCACGCAATCGCTGGGCCACAAGTTCAAGGACCCGGTGCATTACGTGGTCTCCGCCGTGCGCCTGACCTACGATGACAAAGTGATTCTCAATACCGGACCGATGCTGAACTGGCTCAATCGCATGGCCGAACCGCTGTATGGCCACCAGACGCCGGACGGCTATCCGCTCACCGAATCCGGCTGGGCCAGTCCGGGCCAAATGACCACGCGCTTTGAAATTGCCAAGGCCATCGGCGGCGGCGCTGCAGGCTTGTTCCGCGGCGAAGGCGCGCAGCCGCAGGAAAAGCCAGCCTTCCCGCAGCTGTCGAATGCCCTGTATTACCAATCGCTGAAAAAAACGCTGGCGCCGGCCACGCAGCAGGCGCTGGAACAAGCCGCCTCGCCGCAGGAATGGAACGCGCTGTTCCTCTCATCGCCGGAACTGATGCACCGCTAGGAGAAGCACCATGAAACGCCGTACCCTGATCAAAACACTGGCGGCGCTGCCTGCCGCCGCCATCGCCGGCCAGCTGTGGGCCGCACCGGCCAGAAAGACGCGCTTGCTGTTCGTCTTTATGCGCGGCGGCTACGATGCCGCCAGCCTGCTGGCGCCCATCTCCAGCGACTACTACTATCAAGTGCGGCCGAATATCGCCATCCCCAAGACCGCTGCGTTGGCAGTGGATAGCGACTGGGGCTTGCACCCTGCCCTGCGCGACACCATCTACCCACTGTTCACGGCGGGGCAAGCGGCGTTCGTGCCGTTCGCCGGCACCGAGGACCTGTCGCGCAGCCACTTCGAAACACAGGACAGCATAGAACTGGGCCAGGCGCTGGACCGCAAGCGCGACTACCGCTCCGGTTTCCTGAACCGTCTGGCCTCGACGCTCAACGCAGACCGTGCCAACGCCATCTCCTTCACCGACCAGCTGCCACTGATCATGCAAGGCTCGCTGCAAGTGCCCAACACCGCGCTGCGCAACGTTGCCAAGCCGGCCGTCGATGCGCGCCAGGCGAAAATGATCGCCGCCATGTACGAAGGCACGGCGCTGGCGCAGCCGGTGCGCGACGGTTTCACCGTGCGCGAAGATTTGATGAAGGACCTGGCCGGCGAAATGGATGCGGCCAACCGCAACGCCATCACCGCCAAGGGCTTCGAACTGGAGGCGCGCCGCATCGCCAAGGCCATGAAGGAGCGCTACAACATCGGCTTTGTCGATGTCGGCGGCTGGGACACCCACGTCGGCCAGGGCAACGCCACCGGCTACCTCGCCAACCGGCTGGAAGAACTAGGACGCGGCCTGGCCGGTTTCGCCCAGGAGATGGGGCCGGAGTGGAAGGATACGGTGGTGGTGGTGGTCAGTGAATTCGGCCGCACCTTCCGCGAGAACGGCAACCGTGGCACCGACCACGGACATGGCAGCGTGTACTGGGTGCTGGGCGGCAGCGTCAATGGCGGCAAGGTGCGCGGCGAACAAGTGCAGGTCGAGCAGCCAACGCTATTCCAGAACCGCGATTATCCGGTACTGAACGAATACCGCGCCCTGCTTGGTGGCCTGTTATCCCGCATGTACGGCCTGAACGCCGGGCAGATTGAGCACATCTTCGGCACCCCGGGCCGCGACCTCGGTTTGGTCTGAGTAGCTTAAGCAGCAGCGTGTTCATGCAGCCACGCCGTGGCTGCATCAGCCGGCATCGCTGCCGTGTATAGATACCCCTGGAATGCGCCGCAGCCGATGTCGCCGAGGAAGGCCGCCTGCTCCGCGCTTTCCACGCCCTCCGCCACCACGTTCAGCCGCAGGTCATGCGCCAGCTGGATCACCAGCTTGACCACCGCATCGGCGTCACCGCTGTCCGGCACACCGAGCAAAAAACTCTTATCCAGCTTGATGGTATTGACCGGCAGTGCGCGCAGATAACTGAGCGAGGAATAGCCGGTGCCGAAATCGTCCAGCGCCACCATGAAGCCCTGTGCGCGTAGCTGCTCAATGATATTGCTGCCGTTGCGCTCCAGCTCTATCGCATCGCGCTCAGTGAGTTCGATTTCCACATCGTCGGCTTCCACCCCGCACTCGGCCAGCGCCGCCAGCAGCTGCACGATATAACCGGCATTCTGCAACTCTTTGGCGCAGGTGTTGATACAGATGTGAATGCCGTCCAGCCCCGCGTCACGCCAGTGGCGCAGTTGCGCAAAGGCGTGCCGCGCCACCCAGCAGCCAAGTTCCGGCAACAAGCCCATCTCGCCCGCCAGCCCGATCGCATATTCCACCGGCTGCTGCCCCAGGTAGCCGGGCAGGCGCAGCAAGGCTTCCATCGCCACCGTGTGACCGGAACGGTTCAGTATCGGCTGGTAGACCAGGTCGCAGCACTTGTCCGTGATCAGGTGCCGCAGCTCATGATGATCGGCGTTTTTGCGGTGCGCCACTTCGTCCAGCGCTTCGGTGTAATAGTGATAGCGGTTGCGGCCCGCATTCTTGGCGTGGTACAGCGCCTGGTCGGCCCTCTTCAGCAAATTGTCCGACGTGACGGCGTCCCCCGGGCAGACCGCGATACCAATGCTGGCGCTGATGTTGACTTCGCGCTCGCCGATCATGAACGGCTTGGCCAGCTCGCTCAGCAGCTTGTCCGCCAACAGGCCGCCGCTGGCCGGCGACGGCGCGTACAACTGCATGAGCCCGAACTCGTCGCCGCCAAGCCGCGCCACGTAATCGCTGGCGCGGCTGCTGTCGCGGATGCGCTGCGCGGCCATCCGCAGCAGCAAATCGCCGGCATGGTGGCCCAGCACATCATTGACTTCCTTGAACTGGTCGAGGTCTATCATCATCAGCAATAGCAGCTCGCCGGTGCGCTCGGCCAGCGACACCATTTCCGAACGCCGCGTGTCGAAAGCGGCGCGATTCGACAGCCCGGTCAGCACATCGATAGTGGCCAGGCGACGGATTTCATCTTGCGCCAGCTTGCGCTCGGTGATGTCACGCAGGATTTTCAGGTAGCCGCTGGGCTTGCCGTTCTCGCCTGGAATAGGTGTGAGCACGCCGTCGGCCCAGAACATGGAGCCATCGCGCCGCAGGTGCCAGCGGTAGTCGGAAGCGCGGTCCCACTGCGCCGCCTGCTGCATCTCGCGCTGGTGCTCGCCTTCGGTCTGGTCGTCCACGGTGAACAGCCGGTCCATATTGAGACCGATAATTTCCTGCGGCGCGTAGCCGAAAATCAGCTCGGCGCCAAGGTTCCAACTGTTGATGAGGCCCTGCGTATCGACAGTGAAAATGGCGAAGTCGCGCACGTTCAGGTAAATCTGGCGCAGCAGCACCTCCGGCGGCAGGTCGGGCGCAATTACAGAAGTCAGAGGAGGAGTCATGGCAGTGGCCGTCGGCTAAAACAAGTTAGACCACAGCCCCGCCGATGAGTTCACACAGCGTTCAGCCGCTGCTCCATGCGGGCCAGCGCGCGCATGAACAACTCCGGCTCATCGGCCGCGCGCGCCAGCACCAGCGCGCCCTGGATGCCGCCAACCACGTCCTCGGCCAACGCCAGCGCCGTGCCTTCGTGGTGGCCGCCGCGTTGCAAGGCGTGCGCCAGCGCCTGCACCCATTCGGCAAAATACGACTGCACCTTGACGGCAAACCGGTCGCGCTCCAGCCCGAGCGCAAACACGCCCACCAGGCACACTTTGCGGCCGGACAGGAAGTAACGCCCAACCGCCTTGAACATGTCGGCCACGCCCAGCCGCACATCGGCGGCGGCGCGCAGCGGCGCGAACACCTGGCTGCGGAACCAGCCATCGATCTCGTCGAGCACGGCTTCGGCCATCTCCTCTTTCCCGCCGGGGAAAAAATTATAGATGCTGCCTTTGCCCAACCCCGTGCCTTCGCTGATGCGCGCCAGGCTGGCGCCTTCAAAACCGTAGGTGCGGAACACCTCGGCCAGCAGCGGCACGGCATCGCTGCGTTCACCCATTACTCGTGGCATGTTTTACAAACCTGAATTTAAAAACCTAAGTCGCTCAGCCCCGCATGGTCAGCCGGGCGCGGTGCATTGATATCCCAATGGAATTTGCGCTCCGAGGCGGCGATCGGGTGTTCGTTGATGCTGGCCAGGCGGCGCTGCATCAAGCCGTCCTCCGCGAACTCCCAGTTTTCGTTGCCGTAGGCGCGATACCACTGGCCGGAATCGTCATGGTATTCGTAGGCGAAGCGAACTGCAATGCGGTTGCCGTCATGCGCCCACAATTCCTTGATCAGACGGTACTCCAGCTCGCGCGTCCATTTGCGCTGCAGCAGGCCGACGATGGCGGCGCGGCCGGTAACGAATTCGGCACGGTTGCGCCAATAGCAGTCTTCCGTGTAAGCCAGCGAGACCTTCTCGGGATTGCGGGTATTCCAGCCATCCTCGGCGGCGCGGACTTTCTGGATGGCGGTTTCACGGGTGAACGGTGGCAGTGGCGGACGGCTCATGACAGCTCCTTCTTAAGTTGTACCAATCGGTACAATCACTTTAAACCTCAGTCCGGCAAGATGCAAGAAAAAATTTTAAGCGCGCAGCTGATGCGCCAGTTCGCGGCCCGGCGGGGTGAGCTGGACAGTGCCGCTGATGCCGCCCTCCTCCAGCACCAGCGTCACCAGTCCGGCTTCTTCCAGCATGGTCAGCTGGCGGCGCAGCACGCTCATCGGACGCTGCGCCTGCTTGCTCAACCGGGCCAGCGAGCACTGCTTGTCCGGACGCTCGATTTCCATCTGCAGCAGCGCGTCCAGCACGCCGGCCAGGGCGGCCATGGTTTGCTCGTCCATACTCTTCAGCTCGTTTAAGAAATTCACAATTTTGCACTATACTCAGTTTATGAACAAAAAAACTGAAGGTCACATCGAAGCCTATACCCATCCTGCAGCCGGCTGGGGCGCTTTGAAGCAAGTGGCGATTAACCTGGTGCGTGAGAAGGTCGCGGGCGGCAACTACAAAACACTACTCAAGCAAAACCAGCCGGATGGCTTTGACTGCCCCGGCTGCGCATGGCCCGACCGCGAACACGCCTCCACCTTTGAATTTTGCGAAAACGGCGTCAAGGCAGTGGCAGCGGAAGCCACCGGAAAACGCGTGCGGCCCGAATTTTTCGCCGCCCACACCGTCACCGAACTGCTGGCACAATCAGACTACGAACTGGAACAGCACGGCCGCCTGACCGATCCGATGGTGTACGACGCCGCCAGCGACAAATACCAGCCTATCGCCTGGGACGATGCATTCGCGCTGATGGCACGCCACCTCAAGGCCCTGCCCGATCCCGACCAGGCGACGTTTTACACCTCCGGCCGCACCGGCAATGAAGCGGCCTTCCTGTTCCAGCTGTTCGTGCGCATGTACGGCACCAATAACTTCCCGGACTGCTCCAACATGTGCCACGAGCCGACCAGCCGTGGGCTGCCGGGCACTGTCGGCATCGGCAAAGGCACCGTCACACTGGAGGATTTCGAGCACACCGACACGCTGCTGATCTTCGGCCAGAATCCCGCCACCAACCATCCGCGCATGATGAATGAACTGCGCGATGCGGCACGGCGCGGCGCCACCATCGTTTCGATCAATCCGCTGCGCGAGCGCGGACTGGAACGCTTCACCAGCCCCGCGCACGCGCTGGAAATGCTGACCGGCTCCAGCACCCAGATCAGCACTTTGTTCATCCAGCCCAAACTAGCCGGCGACTTCGCGCTGGTCAAGGCCATGGCCAAACGGTTAGTAGAGCGCGACGATGAAGCGCTGGCCGCAGGTCTGCCGGGCCTGCTGGACCGCGACTTCATCGTCCAGCACACCAGCGGCTACGACGCCTTTGAACAAGACCTGCGCGCCGAAAGCTGGGATGTGCTGTTGCAGGAATCGGGCGTGCCGCGCGCGCAGATCGAGCAACTGAGCGACATCTACATCAAAGGCAAGAACGTCATCAGCACCTGGGGCATGGGCCTGACCCAGCACAAGAACGCACTGAAGACCATCCAGATGCTGTCCAACCTGATGATGATGCGCGGGCAAATCGGCCGTCTGGGCGCGGGCCTGTGCCCGGTGCGCGGCCACTCCAACGTGCAGGGCGACCGCACCATGGGCATCGAAGAAAAGCCGGCCAAGGCCTTCCTCGACCGCCTGCAAAAAGTCTTTCACTTCGAGCCGCCGCGCGAGCACGGGCTGGACACCGTCGACAGCATCCAGGCCATGCTGGATGGCCGCGTCAAAGTCTTCTTCGGCATGGGCGGCAATTTTGCCATGGCCACGCCGGACACGCCGCTCACCTTCGACGCGCTGCGCAAGTGCGACCTGACCGTGCACGTGGCAACCAAACTGAATCGCAGCCACCTCGTGATGGGCAAGGACGCGCTGATCCTGCCCACGCTGGGCCGCACCGAGATCGACCTGCAAAACGGCGTGCCGCAAGGCGTGACGGTGGAAGATTCGATGAGCATGGTGCACCTGTCCTTCGGCATGAACAAGCCAGCCTCGGACAACCTGCTGTCGGAAACCGCCATCGTCGCCAGGCTGGCGCACGCCACGCTGGGCAGCGGCAAAGTGGACTGGCTAGGCGCCGCATCCGATTACGCCAGCATCCGCGACATGATCGAAAAAGTGTTCGACGACTTCCACGATTTCAACGCACGCGTGGCGCATCCGGGCGGCTTCCATTTGCGCGTAGCCTCGCGCGAGCGTGACTGGCGCACGCCGAGCGGCCGCGCCCAGTTCGTGCCGCATGCGGTCGATCTGGACACGCCGATCCACCGCGCCCGCGCCATACATGGCGAGCGCCTGATGGTGCTGATGACCGCACGCTCGCACGACCAGTACAACACCACCATCTACGGCCTGGATGACCGCTATCGCGGCGTGTTTGGCCTGCGCCGCGTGGTCTTCATCAACAAAGAAGATTTGGTTTTATTAGGCTTGAAGAACGGCGAATACGTCGACCTGGTCAGCGTCTGGGAAGACGACGTCACGCGCCGCGCCGACCGATTCCTGCTGGTGGAATACGACATCCCACGCGGCTGCCTCGGCGCCTACTTCCCCGAGACCAACGGCCTGGTCCCCCTCCACAGCACCGCCGACGGCGCCGGCACCCCGACCTCCAAGTCCATCCCAGTCTTGCTGGAGCGCTCCGGCATTACTGGATAGCGATGATAAGGTTTGTAGCTTTTATTTTAGGTATTGCACTGTGCGGCCACGCCCCTGCCATACCCATCCGGGCTTATTTGAGCGTGCATCCAAGCTGCATGCACATCTCCAGATACAGTCCCGGGTGTCGCGGGGAACATCCGTCAAGCTACGCGTTCCAGCCCATCTTGCCTATGTACGCAGATTGTTGATACCGTTTAGTTAGGTGTATTCGACGCAGCCGTCTTGCCGGCAGAAGCTGACTAGTTTGATGCCGGCTTCGGCGGCGATGTCGATGGCCAGGGTGCTGGGCGCGGAAATCGTCGCCAACATCGGGATGTTCATGCGGGCAGCTTTGCGTACTAACTCGTAGCTGGCGCGGCTGGACATGAAGACGAAGCCGCGTTGCATGTCCACGCCTTCCAAGGCCAGATGGCCGATCAGTTTATCCAATGCGTTGTGGCGGCCGACGTCTTCACACACCCGCAGCACCGCGCCGTCCGCGCTGCACCACGCTGCTGCGTGTACGCCGCCGGTGGCGCGTTGCAATTCCTGGTATTGCCCCAGCTCAGATGCAGCGCGCGCGATGGCCGGCTGCAATGGCCCGGCCAGCGGTGCGGCTTCGATGCGTTCGGGCTGCAAATCCAGCAGTTCCAGGCTCTCGATACCGCACACGCCGCAGCCGCTGCGCCCCGCCATCGAGCGGCGCTGCTGTTTGAGCTGCACGAATTCCTGGGTGGCGATGGTGATGTCGATCTCGAAGCTGCGCGCATGTTCGCGCACTTCAATATCGAAAACATCGGAAGCCTGGGACACTAGTCCTTCGGTCAGGGCAAAGCCCATTGCAAACGGCTGGAGGTCACGCGGCGTGACCATCATGACGGCATGCGAGATGCCATTGAAAACCAGCGCGACCGGCACTTCTTCGATCACGCGGTCGGTGGTGCGAGCGGCGTCCGCACCGCGATGGCGCGTTACCGGGCGTTCCTGAAAACCCGCCTTGTCCGACTCCAGATCCAACTTCATCGCAGCCCCGCAGAATAAGCACAACGGCTTATTCTACACGGGGCCGCACAACCACGTCAGGCAGCCTGCTGCTCGCCGACGCCATAGTGGCGGGCGTAGCGCGAATCCAGGTTCGCCAGTGGCATCAGCAGGAACAGGTCGGCCGATTCGAAATCAGGATCCCATGCAGGATCACCGCAAATCCACGCGCCCGAACGCATATAGCCTTTCAACAGCGCAGGCACTTGCGGTTTCTGCGCGGCTTCCAGTTTCGAGAACGGGAACGGCAGGTGCGGGGTGACGCGGTATTCAATCGGCGCCAGGTTCTTGGCGATCAGTTGCTGGTACACGGCGACCGCATTGTGACCGCCATCGGCCAGCGAGATGCTGGCGCAGCCGACCAGGAATTCGGCGTTCTCACGGCGCATGTACTCGGCCAGGCCGGACCACAGCAGCATGATCACGCTGCCGCCACGATAATCTGGGTGGATGCAGGCGCGGCCTGCTTCCACGATGCGGCCACGGATGTTATTCAGGCGGCCCAGGTCAAACTCGCCTTCCGAATACAGGCGACCCAGCTTGCGTGCGCGGTTGGCGCTCAGCAGACGGTAGGTGCCGACGACCATCAGGCTGTCGGCGTCGCGGACGATCAGGTGGTCGCAGTGTTCGTCGAATTCGTCGCTATCGAGACCATCAGCGTTTTGCAGCGCGCTCAGGCCCATCGTGTCGATAAACACCTTGTAGCGCAGGCGCTGGACTTCGCGCAGTTCTTCCGGCGTGCTTGCCATACTGAGAACCAGCTTGCCAGACGCTGCTCGGACGTCCGCTTGTATGATCGAGGTTTGCATGCTTCATCCCTTTTATGATGTGGAAGACGAAGCAAGCGTAACCAGCGAATACTTCAAGAAAATGACAGCAAAATGTCATTTTCGTGACATGTTGTTTTTTTAATGCCCAGGCACCCGCGTGAAGGTATCTTCATCGTATTTGAGCGCGGCGATGCTGCCGTCAACGGCTGTGACGAACACGAATTTGTCCCAGCCGTTGATGCCCACGCCCAGCCGCGTGCGGAAGGTATCGTAGTGCCATTGTTCGAGTCGGCCCGTCATTTCGGCCGCAGTGCCGAAGCGGATCACCAGGCTGTCGCCATCCAGCGTCACCACTGCATCGCCCCACGCCGGATGGCGGTAGGTGCCAGCGTAATCGGCCAGCGGGTGGCTATGCTTGGTGCCGGCGATGCGCTTGGCGTCTTCGGCATCCTGCTTGGCGTGCTTTTCTTTTTTCAGGCCGCCGTACAGGGCCAGTGCCTCGCCATTCCAGTCGCGTGACGCAGCGCCAGAGTACACGTCCAGCACTTTCCACATCAGCGCATGTCGAAATTCCGCGTGATCGAGGTTACCGAAGATGTAGACGCCCAATTTGGCATCCGGCAGCAGGCCGATGATGGAGGTACGTCCGTTCATGCTCCCGGTATGCATGGCGACGAACTGGCCACGGTAATCCTGCAGGAACCATCCAAAGCCGTAGGCGGTGAAATGGGGCTTGGTCAAGGCGGTGGTCGGGTAGCCGAATTGCTCCTGCTGGACCGCCAGCTGCGGCGTGAATAGCTCCTTGAAATTAGCCTCGCTCACCAGCTGCTTGTCATTCACTTTGCCACCTGCAAGCAGGAAGGCTAGCCACTTGCCGGCATCGTGGGCGTTCGACCATGCGGCGCCGGCGGCGGGCACAATGTCGACCGAGCTATCAGGAACGGTACGCACTACGCCGTCGATTTCCGCGTGCGGGATCGACACGTTGGTGCGCTTCGCAGCCAGCATCTTGAGCATGGTCGGCGCGCTCTCGCTCATGCCGATGGGCGCCATGATGCGGGTGGCGATGAAGTCTTCCCAGCGCTTGCCCGATACCGCTTCAATCACCTGGCCGGCAACCTGGTACATCACGTTGTTGTAGACGAAATCGGAACGCAGGGCTGCCGTGGCGGGCACGTATTCCAGCCTGCGCAGCACTTCTTGCGTGTCCATGTCTTCGCGCGCCCACAGGAAGTCGGCATCCTGCACGCCGCTGCTGTGGCGCAGCGTATCGCGTATGGTGACGTGTTCGGTCAGGTAGGTGTTCGGCAGGCGCAGCTTGGGCAGATACTTGATGACCGGATCATCCCAAGCCAGCTTGCCTTCATCAACCAGCATGGCCAGCGCCAGCGCGGTCATGGCTTTGGTGGTCGACATCATGCCGAACATGGTGTGCATGTCGACCTTGCCCGGCTTGCCGATCTCGCGCACGCCGAAGCCTTTTTCGTAGACCACACCTTTATCGTTCACCACGACGATGGACAGCCCCGGAACCCTCCAGTCGCTCATGCCCTTGGCAATGAATGCATCCAGTTCGCTGCTGGCTGCAGCGACGGAGACTGCCGCCGGCTGCTTGTCTGCCGCAGTGGCGGGCATGATGCTGCCCACCGCCGCTGCCAACGCCACGGCGAGTGCGATATTCCAGCCGAGAGCGCGCATGGTGCTTAGGCTTTCTTTGGACGGCCGGTCTTCAGTTGCGGCAGGCTAGCCAGCACTTTCTTCAGGGTGGCGAGGTCGATCTGGGCGATCAGGGCAACGCCGACGCGCAGCAGCTCGCTCTTCTTGACTTCAAAACCGGCTTTCAACGCGGTCTTCTTCACTTGGCTCAGCACTGCGTATTCGGCTTCCGGCATGGTGAAGCTGTCGCGCACCAGTTTTTCTTTGATGGCTTTCACTTTCACTTCAGGAGCGGCTGGCTTGGCGGCGACTTTCGGCTTGGCGGCGGCTTTTGGAGCAGCTTTTGGTGCGGCTTTCGGTGCGGCGGCTTTCGGCGCCGGCTTTGCGGCTGGTTTGGCAACAACCTTGGTCGCTGGCTTCGCAGCAGCAGTTTTCGGCGCCGGTTTTACGGCGGCTTTCACGGCTGGCTTGACGGCGGCTTTCGGCGCTGGCTTAGCTGCGGGTTTCGCGGCAGGCTTGGCGGCGGCGACGGTTTTGGTTGCGGCGGTTTTCGGGGCTGCTTTGGTGGCCATACTCACTCCAATTTAATCAACAATATAAATAGTATATATCATTTCAGGTGAACTGCTACACGGCTGAACAGTTGATCGGGATTCACCGGCTTGCGCAGAAAATCTACCGCCCCCACGCTGCGCCCCATCGCCTCGTCTTCCTGCAGGCTTTTAGCGGTCAAAAACACCACCGGAATGGCTGCGCTGGAGGGATCGGCTTTCAGGCGACGGCAAGTCTCGAAGCCGTCCACGTCCGGCATCATGATATCAAGCAGGATCAAGTCCACCTTGGACGACGCCACGATCTGCAGCGCTGTCGCGCCGCTGGTGGCCACCTTGGTGTTGTACTTATCCTTCAACAGACCGGAGATCAGTGTGATGTTGTCCGGCGTGTCGTCGACAATCAGCACCGTTGATCGATGAATCGTATTCATGTTGTCTCCTGTTTTTTGATTGCTTCGCCCAGCAGCTTGCTGGCCGCTTCAAATTCGTATTGCTCCATATGGTGATTCAAGCGCGCCATCTCCGACGGCGTCAGCGCAGTCGCCAGACAGGCCTGCACGCGCGCGAAATAATCCACGCTCTCACCACTGAATTCCGCCAGTAGCGCCGCCAGGTCCAGCATCGCCTGCCGCGCATTGCCCGTGCTGGCATAGGCTGCACCTTCGCCCGGCTCCTGCAACGGCGGCACCGGCGGAATCACCTTCATCGACATACCCAGCCAGCGCGATAACACGCTATACAAACGTTGCGGATCGATCGGTTTAGTGATGTAGTCCTGCATACCCTCTTCAATGCAGCGCGCCTGCATCCCAGCCAATGCGTTCGACGTCACGGCGATAATCGGCAACTCGCTGAAACGGCTGTCCACTCGCAGCAGGCGCGTTGCCTCGTGGCCGTCCATCACTGGCATGCCGAGATCCATCAGCACCAGGTCATAGGCGCGCGGACCGGCCTCCATCAACCTCGCTACCGCTTGACGGCCGTTGTCCACCACTTCCACATCCAGCCCTTGCAGCTCCAACAGCGCGCGCGTGACGTCCTGATTGTCGGCGCTGTCTTCGGCCAGCAGCACGCGCGCAGTACGGCGCGGTGACGCGTCCAGCCGCAAGTCACCCACCGGACCGTTGTGCAGCGCCGATTGCACCGCCAGCGCCGCAGCATCGGACAAATCAAACGGCAGGTCGAAATGGAACGTCGAACCGCGATCGACCTCGCTCTGCACCTCGATATTCCCGCCCATCAGCCGCACCAGCTGCTGCGAAATTGACAGGCCCAGACCAGTGCCGCCGTACTGGCGCGTGGTCGAGCCATTGGCTTGACTGAAGGCGCGGAACAAGCGCGATTTCTGCTGCGCCGTCATGCCGATGCCGGTATCGCTGACGGTGAAGCGCACCACCGTCTTGCCGTCGCTCTGGTCGAGTAGCTCGCAGCGCAATTCCAGTTTGCCCTCCAGTGTGAACTTGACCGCGTTATTCACCAGGTTAATCAGCACTTGCCCCAGCCGCAGCGGATCGCCCACCAGATAGCGCGGCACCTCCGGCGCCATACCGATCACGAAGGTCAACCGCTTGTCGGCTGCGCGCTGCGCCGTCACGCTGTTCACGCTCACCAGCACATCCTCCAGCGAAAACGGAATCGCCTCTACTTCCAGTCGCCCTGCCTCGATCTTGGAAAAATCGAGAATGTCGTTAATGATGCCCAGCAGCGTCAAGGCGGCGCGATGAATTTTGCTAATGTAATCGTGTTGGCGCGCCGTCATCTCGGTGCGCAGTGCCAGGTAGGCCATGCCGATTACGGCGCTCATTGGTGTACGGATCTCGTGGCTCATATTCGCCAAAAATTCCGACTTGGCGATGTTGGCCGCTTCCGCCATTGCATTCGCGTTCACCAGTTTTTGCTCGCGCTCGCGGCGCTCGCTGATGTCGCGGATGAAGGCGCAGAACTCGAAGCCTTCGCGTTCCTCTGCCTTCACCTGCGTAATCGCCAGTTCAATCGGGAATTCCTCGCCGTTGCGGCGCAGGGCATACACCTCGATGCGCGTGGCCAGTACGCCACTGCTGCTACCGCCACTGAGATAGCGCTGCATGCCGCGCTTGTGGTCATAGCGGAAGCGCGGCGGGATGATGGTCTTGTCCAGCTCAAGCCCCAGTGCCTCCTCGCGTGGCCAGCCGAAAATCATCTCCGCCTGCTTGTTCCAGCCGACGATGCGCCCCTCCAGGTCCATACGCACCACCGCATCCAGCGCCGTATCGACGATGGTTTGCAGCTTGGCCTGGCTGTCGCGCGCCTGCTGCATGCTGCGGCTCAGTTCCGCCGTACGGTCGCTAATGCGGTGCTCCAGTTGTGCATTCAGGTCGCGCAGTTCGCGCTCGGCGTCGCGCAATCGCGTCATGGTGTCACGGAAGCGCAGCACCGCATCCGACAGGCGGCCTACCTGGTCGGCGCGGCCCAAGCCGGACAGCTTGATATCGGTCTCGCCGCGCGTCAGCTTTTCCAGCCCGATGCGAATGTCAGCAAACGGCCGCGCCGCGCGCCGTCCGACGATAAAGATGGAGAGCACGATGCCCAGCGCCAGCAACAGGTTAGCCGCCACCGTGTTGACGATCTGGCGCTGCAAGTCCGCATCCATCTGCTGGCGCGAATACGCCAGGTCGATCGAACCGACCGGATAGCTGCGGCGCGCATCGCTAAACTGGATCTCGCGCCGCACGTGGATCGATGATACCGGCTCCTTCATCGGCGATACATAGCTGGCCAGCTCCGCGCCGTTCGGTCCAAGCACGCGCAGCACCAGCACTTCCGGCGTCGCACCGGAGGCATCGACCACGCTGGACACCGCCGCACTATTGATGTCGAACAGTGGCCGCGCCAGCGCCTGCGACAGCACCGCCGCCAGCCGTTCGGCGCGTTCGCGCAGGTTTTGTTCGGCCTCGCTGCGCAAGGTGCGCATCACATAGGTCGTGTAAATGGCGGTGGAAATCGCCACCGCGAGAAAAATCCCAAAGCCCAGCCGCAGCAGGATATTGCGCCGCCACGCCAGCCGCAGCGACGCGAACGGACCGCCGCCGGACGCCATCTTGTCCCGCGTGTTAATGGCGGACTCCCTCGGCCTGCGCCAGCTTTTTGTAGGCCGGGCTATTGCGCACCTGCTCCACAGCGCTCCAGATTTGCGCCGCCAGCTGCGGCTTGGACGCCACCAGCGCGTGCGACAAAATCAGGAAGTACGGCTTTTCGATGATGGGTATCGGCAGTTGCTCCAGCTGCGGCGCCAGCGGGCCACGCATCAAACCGGCGGCGTCGCTGCCGCCCAACGCCGCTGCCGCCAGCCGTCCGGCGATCAGTTTGCGCGCCAGTTCGTCGGCACGCTGGCTGCCCTCATCCACTTCCAGGTTCTGCGCGCGCAGCACGTCGCCCACCGAATAGCCAAGCTGGAAGCCGATTGCGCCATCGAGATTGCTGAAATGCTTGCCATCCCAATCCACCTTGCTGCCCTTGCGGCGCAAGAGCACATACGTATCAATGTGCATACGCTTGCCGGTGTCGATATTTTCGCCGC
Source organism: Duganella flavida (assembly GCF_009857445.1). Classification (GTDB taxonomy): domain Bacteria; phylum Pseudomonadota; class Gammaproteobacteria; order Burkholderiales; family Burkholderiaceae_D; genus Rugamonas; species Rugamonas flavida. Next base: position 201,600 of record NZ_WWCN01000008.1, on the reverse strand, counting down.
CCGGATATTCCCCAAGCTCGCGCCGGTCAGGCTTGTAGCTGACGGCGAACGCACCATCCACCGCATTGGCCTTCAGCTGCGCCAGGCAGCGCTTCCACGGGATGCTCTGGAAATCAAACTGCACATCGATGCGCTGTTCGACCAGTTTGAGTAATTCGAAATTGAGGCCGCCGCCCTTCTCGGTGCGCCACGGCAGCACGTCCTGCGCTTCAAAACACAGGGTCACGGTTTCTTTGGCCACTGCGGCCGCCGGTAGCGACAAGACTAGCATTATGCAAGTGCAAAAGTGCGTCATCCTGTCGAACATATGGGCTCCCGGTTAGCCGCTGGTGCGGATAGTGAAGTCTACACCGACTTCGTCCCACTGCTCCTGCTCCTTCTCCAGCCAGTAGGATAATGTGGGGTGCTCGGCCACCCATTCGCGCCGGATTTCCAGCTCGATGCGGCTCTTGAAACGCAGCTTGATCTGGGTGAAGTCGATATCGATCCGCGAGTGCATGAACAGCACCGCCAGCCGCAGGGCCACGATGGCCTTGGCGAAGTCCGGTTCGGCCAGCAGCTCCACCACCTTGCGCAGATTGCCCTTGTGCGCCACGATCATGCAGCTCATCACACGCTGCTCGCGCGAAGTGAAGCCCGGCAGGTCAGCGTTCTCGATGATGTAGGCGGCGTGCTTGTGGTAGCCGGTGTGCGACACCACCATGCCCATTTCGTGCAGCAGCGCGCTCCAGTACAGGTGGCGGCCGTATAGATCGGTCGACGGCTTGGTCTGGGCGTACAACGCCAGCGCATCGTCGGCCACGCGGTTGGCACGGCGCTCATCGACATGGAAGCGCTGTACGCAAGCCTGCACCGATTGTTCGCGGCGATCGCGCTTGGTGGAACGCAGGTGCAAGTCCCACATCACGCCCATGCGCAGGCCTGCTTCGATCGGCACTACCTGCGGGATACCCAGCTCGCGCACCAGGCCTAACAAAATCGCCAACCCGCCGATGATGGTGGAGGCGCGGTCCGGTTTCAGGCCTGGCATGTCGATCTTGCTTACATGGCCGTATTCGATGAAGCGCTGCTTGAGCGCTTCCAGCGTCTGCAAATTGACTTCCTTGCCCAAGCCGTTCTTGACGATGATATCGGCGATGGTGCGCGCGGTGCCGGAAGAACCGTAGCACTGCTTCCAGAATTGCGGCAGGTACGGCGGCGCGGCGTCTTCAAAATGGCTGCGCGCCGACAGGATGGCCGCTTCGAACGACGGCCCATCTACACGCCCGCCGATGAAGAACGACAGGCTTTGCTTCACCGTGCCGACGCTGAACGATTCAACCTTGTCGATTTCCTGCCCACGGCCGAGGATCAGCTCCGTGGAGCCACCGCCGATGTCGATCACCAGCCGCCGTTCGCCGGGCAGGTTGACCGAGTGCGCCACGCCCATGTAGATCAAGCGGCCCTCCTCCTCGCCGGAGATGATCTCGATCGGGTGGCCGATAGCCAGTTCGGCCTCCGGCAAGAAAGCGTTGGAATTGCGCGCCACGCGCATGGCGGAAGTGGCGACCACGCGCACCGCATCCAGCTTGTAGCCGGCCAGCACAGCGCGGAAGTTTTTCAGGCAGTTGAGGGCCGATTGCATGGCGGCCGGCGTCAGGTTGCCGTCCTTGTCCAGTCCAGCGGCCAGGCGGATCGGCTCACGCACGCTTTTCAGAACGCGTATTACCTCGCCATCATGCTTGCCGATGTGGAGGCGAAAACTATTGGAACCTAGGTCTACAGCTGCATACATATTAGGAATCTGACTAAACGATTTATATCATTATAAGACGATAAGCCCGATTTGTTACAGCTTGATGACTTCGGCCTCCATTACGCGGTTATGGCCTGCCTGTTTTGCGGCTTGCAGCGCCTCGTCGGCACGTTTGAACAGGCTAACGGTGGTGTCTTCGGCGCGGATCACGGTCACACCCAGGCTGGCCGTCATATTGATCACAGCCTTCTCGGCCTTCACCGGCAGCGCGGCGACAGCGTTGCGGATACGCTCCGCCACCATGGTCGCATCCTCAATCGAGGTACGCGGCAGCAGCACGGCGAATTCGGCGCCGCCCAGGCGGCCCATCTGATCCGAGTCGCGCAGTTGCTTTTTGCAGACATCGACCATGGCCTTCAGCACCATGTCGCCGGCCGGATGGCCATAACTGTCGTTGACGCGCTTGAACTGGTCGAGGTTGAGCACAATCAGCGAGGTCGGCATGCCGGGACGGCGCGCCAGTGCGATCCATGGCGTCAGCGCCTGGTAAAAACCGCGCCGGTTGGGCACATCGGTCAAGGGATCGACCACTTCCAGCCGCGCCAGCTCGCCCTGCGACTGCTCGCGCACCAGCAGCAAATAGCCGAAAGCGTTGCTCAGCATCATCAAATACACGGCAACCACGCCCACGCCCTGTACCATCAGCGTGCTGATGCCGTTGACGCCTTCCGGCAACAGCGACCACAGCCCGCGCAGCACCACGGCGGCGCTCAGCACCAGCATGGCCGTCACCAGGTAGCGCCGCAGCGGGGTACCGGTGCGCCAGCCGCGTCCCAGCGCAGCGGCGCCGGCCACAAAGAAGAAGCCCGCTGCCACCGAACCGATGGCGATGCGCACACCGGCCGGGGCTTGCAGCAGCCACGCACCCGCATACAAACCAATGGAGGCGCCCAGCGCCGGCAACAGGTATTGCCGCCACACGCGCCGTCCGGCCTGCTCCCATAGCGCCGAAGCGTCGAGCGCAAAGCCGGCAAACAGCACCGCGTTAGCAAAGGGAATGGTCAGGAAATCGGGCAGGACGCCGCGGAAATACAACAGGCCCCAAGCCACGGCCTGGCACTGCTTGGCCCAGGTCCAGGTGGCGTGCACGCGTGCGGCGTTGCCGCTGCGCCGTGCGCCTGCCTCAAAAAAGAATAGCGCCGCGTACAGGCTGAGATTGCCCAGCGCCAGCGCCAACAACAAGGTTTTTATATCCATGACCGTGGCCCGATCTCAGTCCGAGACCTCAGACCTCGTGTTCCACATTGCTACTGCCGTCGCCCATCTTGCTGGCCCAGGCTTGGGTGAAGAAGATCTTTTCATCCTCGGTCGGGCTGTCGTGCCAGAACACGATCAGCGTGCCCTTGTGGTCGTGCAGCTGGCTGACCTTCTCGATGAAGCTCTGCTTGCCGGCCAGATCGGCCAGTGCCGCCACGTAGCCGTAGACGCGGCTCAGGCGCTCCAGGCGGTCCGGCTCGGTGAAGCTATTGGTGGCGGTAAGCGTAGGGTGGTCTAAAAACATCGTATCTCTCTCCAAGGTGGCCGCCGGAGGGGCTGGCCTGTGCTAACGCCATGCTACTATGATTCCCTACGTAAATCCACAATCCAACAAAACTTGACGCCCCCCACCAAGCCCATGCTGCGCCCCCAAGTCCACACGCACGGCGACAAGCGCCGCTTGGAGTTCCAGCCCGGCATGGTGCAGAGCGAGATGCGCTTGTCGCGGCCCGATGACCTGGTGCTCAGCTACGTGCGCGCCATGATGTGCTTTGTGCTGTTTCATCCACAGCCCGAGCATATCTTGATGGTGGGGCTGGGCGGCGGCTCGCTGGCCAAGTTCTGCTACCGCTATTTGCCGCAGTGCCGCATCACGGTGCTGGAACTGAACCCGGACGTGATCGCCTTGCGCGAGCAGTTCGCCATCCCGCGCGACAACGCCCGCTTCCGTGTGATCCAGGCCGATGCGGTCGAGTACATGGCCGAGCTGGACAACAGTGCCGACGTGCTGCTGGTGGACGGCTTCGACGCCGAGGGCTTGCCGCCGGCGCTGGGCAGCGTCGCCTTCTACAACGACTGCCGCCGCGCCTTGCGCCCGGGCGGCGTGATGGTGACCAATATCTTCAGCTACGACCCGAATTACAGCGTCATGCTGCGCCGCCTGCGGCAAGTGTTCGCCGGCCGCATCTGCTGGTTCCACGGCATAGCCGGCAACAACCGCATCCTGTTTGCGGTCAAGGGTGGCGGCGCTTCGCCGGCGCTGGCCATGCAGCAGAAAGTGGCGCGCACCGGCGGCCTCGCTCTGCCCCTGCTGAACCGCCTGCTGGCGCACTGGATCGTACTCAAAATGCGCTGGGCCTGAGGCCAAGCTGAGACCAATCCGAGCGTGGTGTTTTAACAAATGAGTCTGTCACCACGGCATGTTTTGTGACACACTAGCTATCAATCCTGCGGCCCCCAGCCCCGTCCGCGCCCTGCTACCCTGCCCTCCGGAAAGCGCGTCATGCCGTCATCACGCAAGTCATCCCGGATTTCGCTGGCGGCGATCCTGACGCTGATGACCGGCCTCGCCGTCACCGGCCTGCTGTTCGTGGCGGTCAGCGCGCTGGAATACAGCAAGATGGAATTGAGCTTCCAGCAGCGCGGCCACATGCGCGCCGCCGCCATCCGCCGCGGCATGGACGATACACTGGAACTGGTCACCATCCTCAACAGCCTGTTCCGCACCATGGGCGTAGTCGACCGCGAACAATTTGCCGCCTTCACCCAGCCGCTGCTGGAACGTTACCCATTTGTACAAGCTTTCAATTTCCACCGGGTGATGGACACCGCCAGCGCGCGCCGCTACGAGGCCGAGGTGCGCAAGCAGCATCCCGACTTCGTGCTGCACGATGCCAACCGGCAGCCGCTCAGCCCGCGCCCACAGCACATCATCGTCGACTATCTGGAACCACTGGAAGGCAACGAAGCCGCCTTCGGCCTCGACGTCGCCTCGCTGCCATCGATGGCGCGTGTGATTGCCGAAGCGGTCGACAGCGGCCAGCCGCGCACCACCACACTGATGAAGCTGGAGCAGGAACGGGCGCTGCAAAAAGGCTTTGTGATGATGATCCCGGTGTACCGCGCCGGCGCCGAGCTGGGCACAGCGGCGCAGCGGCGCGCGGCGTGGCTGGGCAACACCAGCGCCGTGATCCGCTCGGCCGACCTGGTGCAGAAAATCCTGCTGGCGGCCGATCTGCTGGACGACCGCGAGCTGATGCTGCAGGTCTACATCGGCGACGACACCCGGCCAGCCAACCTGGTCTACACGCGCGGCGCGCCGGCCGATGAACCGCCGGCGCCGCGCTCCTTTCAGCGCTGGCTGGCGTTCGACTACCGCGAGCCGTTCGTGCGCACCTTCAGCGCGGCTGGCAAATCCTGGCATGTGCGGGTCACGCCGCTGCCGCGCCCCTTCCTGCCGCATCATCTGGGCTCGCTGTCGACATTGGTCGGTGGCGCCCTGTTCTCGCTGCTGACGGCGGCCTTCGTCAACTCGCTGGCACGCCGCTCCAAGCGGGTGCAGCGGCTGGTGGACGAGCGCACCGAGGCGCTCAAGGCCAGCAACGACAAACTGGCCGAAGACGTGGCCGCCCGCAAGCGCACCGAGGAAGCCCTGCAGGAAAGCGAGCACCGTTTCCGCCGCCTGCTGGCGCTGTCGTCGGATTGGTACTGGGAGCAGGACGAGGAATTCCGCTTCACCAACATCACCGGCGGCTTCTTCGACAAGGGCAAGCAAGATCCCAAACTGTTCATCGGCAAGACGCGCTGGGAACTGCACCCGGAAATGTGGGACAACCGCTGGGGCCGCGACCACCGGGCCACGATGGAGGCTCACCTGCCCTTCACCAACCTCGAATACTCGCTGCCCGGCGTGGACGGTGCGGTCCACTGGTTCAGCACCAGCGGCGAGCCGGTGTTCGACCGCGAGGGCAAGTTCAAAGGCTATCGCGGCACCGGCACTGAAATCACCGAGCGCAAGCTGGCCGAACAGCGTATCCAGCACATCGCCCACCATGACGTGCTGACCGGCTTGCCCAACCGCGTGCTGCTGCAGGACCGGCTGAGCCAGGCCGTGGCGTTTGCCAACCGCAGCGGCAAGCCGCTGTGGGTCATGTTGATCGACCTCGACCGGTTTAAATTCGTCAACGACAGCCTCGGCCACAAGGCCGGCGACCAGCTGCTGAAAACCGTGGCCCAGCGCCTGCAGGACAGCGTGCGCGAAAGCGACACCGTGGCGCGGCTGTCGGGCGACGAGTTTGTGGCCATCCTGACCGAATATCCGGAAGAAGCCACGCACGACATCGCCCAGCGTATCATGCGCGCTGTGACCCAGCCGGCCATGCTGGAGGGGAAAGAATTCTTCGTCACCTGCTCCATCGGCGTGGCGGTGTATGGCGCCGATGGCACCTCGGCCCAGCGCCTGATCGAGCATGCCGACATCGCCATGTACCGCGCCAAAAAACTGGGCCGCAACAACACCCAGTTCTACGAGCCGGCCATGAACGAAGAGGCGCGCGAACGGCTGCGCATCGAAAGCGCGCTGCGCAATGCACTGGAGCGGCAGGAATTCGTGCTGCACTACCAGCCGCAGGTGGACTTGCAGAGCGGGCGCATCGTCGGCATGGAAGCGCTGCTGCGCTGGCAGCATCCGGAGCTGGGCATGGTGGCGCCGAACCGCTTCATCGGGCTGGCCGAGGAGACCGGGCTGATCGTGGAAATCGGCGCCTGGGTGTTACGCACCGCCTGTGCGCAGGCGCGCAGCTGGATGGATAATGGCCACGGCATGCTGCGTATCGCCGTGAACCTGTCGCCGCGCCAGTTCAGCGAACCGCAGCTGCTGTCGTCGATTGCCGAAGTATTGCAGGAAACCGGACTGCCACCGGCCTGCCTCGACATCGAGCTGACCGAAGGCCTGTTCATGCACGACGTCGCGCAAGCGGTGGAATTGCTGCACAAGCTGAAGGCGCTGGGACTGGCGCTATCGATCGACGATTTCGGTACCGGCTATTCGAGCTTCTCGTATTTGCGGCATTTCCCGATTGACGTGCTGAAGATCGACCGCTCCTTCGTCAGCGACATCAGCGAGGATGACGAGGCGGCAATCGTGGTCTCCATCATCGCGCTGGCGCACAATCTCAAGCTGCGCGTGATTGCCGAAGGCGTGGAGACCGAAAGCCAGGTCGACTACCTGCGCCGCCATGGCTGCGACGAAATGCAGGGCTACTACTTCAGCCGGCCGCTACCGGCTGCGGAATTTGAACAGTTGCTGCGGCAGGGACGAGATCTGCAAACGGTTGCGGCTTAGCCTTGGGTTTAGGATTGCGCTTGCGCGGCTTGGGCGCCAGCATCGTACCCGAGCACTTGAGCGCGCCGCAACGGCAGGCGAACTCGCGCTTGATGGCGGCAGTGTGACGGCCTTCGTAAATCAGCGGGTAAGAATAGCTGAGCTCCTCGTCCTGCTTGATGTCGTGCAGGGCGTAGATGAAGATGGTGCCATTCTCTTCCTCGATGGCCTCGCAATTCGGTTCGCAGGAATGGTTGATGAAGCGGGCCTCGTTGCCGTGGTCGCCGCCATCGATCACATTGCCGTTGGCCAGGCTGAAAAAGAAGGTGTGATTGTGTGGCCCGCCTTGCACCTCGGCGCGGATCTGCGCCTCCTCCCAGGTAATTTCGCGGCCGGCATACTCCACAACCCGTTCACCCGGCACGATATCGCGCCGCGCAAACACCCCATTGCCGTGTACGGAAGAGCGCTCGACTCGATACGCTGGGACTTGCTCAGGAGCTGGCTGAAGACTGGCGTCGGACATGGCAATCAAGAGGATCAAAGATCATTCGATTAAACCACAGCGCTAGCGCGGATTCAATTGGAATCCATCAAAAACCCAGTTCGGGGTCAGCTCTGTCATTTGGACACGCAACTACGACCTTTGACATTGATCAAAACCGTCATTAAGAACGCATGCTTAAAAGTAGAAAATCCGCGAAGTCTTCGACAGCTGAAATTTTCTAAGGCATATTGAGATTTCTCAAACATCAGTCGCGCGTGTCCAAATGACAGAGCTGACCCCGAATTTTCAAACTGCATGGCTGCGCATCAGCTGGTGCATTTCCGGGCAGCGCCCTTCTGATGACAGGCCTTGGATCACGCCTTGGCGGTCGGCTTCATTGCGGTTCTGGCTGATTTTCCATTTACCTTCAAGCGAGCGGATCGGGATTTCTACGCCAACGATGGCGCGCAATTGGGTGGCGATGAAATCTTCCGGCGCATCGGACACGCTCCACGGCTGCTCGCGCTGGCTTTCGAGGTTGGCGGTCATCTGGCCGACTTGTTCGCGCAGCCAGGCTGCATCGTCCATCACTTGCGGCCTACCGCGTGCCTGCACCATCACGAAATTCCAGGTCGGCACTACTTTCTCGTGCTCGGCTTTCGATGGATACCATGATGGTGTGATGTAGCTTTGCGGGCCCTGGAACACAATCAGCGCCTCAGTGCCGGCACGCAGGTCGTCGAGCTGTTTGTTGTTGCGCGCCAGATGCGCGCGCAACACGTCGCCGTGCAACGAGAACGGAATCTGGTTTGCGGTCAACCCGTCACTGCCGGTCGTGATCAACATTGCCAGCGGATGCGCGCGCATCAGTGCTTGCAGTACCTCTACGCGCTCCTCGCGAAACATGGCGGGACAATGCACGAACTCTCCTTTATTCGTCCGGCGCTTTGAACAGGTTCTCCAGGTCCGCGCGCGTGGTTGGCTTGCGCACCACGCCTTTGCGGCCGGTGTACTCTTCTTCGATATTGTCGCGGTAGTAGCTCCACGCTGAGCCGGAGGTGGACAGCTTGCGCCACACTTCGTTGCCGACACCCGAATAGTCCATGGCCGTGCCGTCGTCGAATTCCACCCGCAGCAGCTTGTCGCGCGTGTCGTAGCCTATGGCCCGCAGCTTCCCCGCATTGATGCGCTTCATTTCCATGCCGGCCTCCTGTTGTTATCGGTTTAGGTGCTGCCGCGCTGAATGAACTGGAAGCCGGTGTCGGTCAGCCCGGCCACTGCCTTGCCGTCCAAACGGTCCAGTATCGCTTGCGCTGCCACACGTCCGATATTAGCGCCATCGACGCGTACAGTCGATAGCGGCGGATAGGTTCGCGCTGCAAAATTCAGGTCGCCGAAGCCGACCACCGCCAGTTGTCCCGGCACACTGAGCCCGCGCGCGATAGCTTCCGTTAATACGCCATGCGCCAGTGTGTCGGAACTGCACACCACAGCATCGACGTCTGCACAGCGCTCCAGCAGCAGCGACAGGCCATCCCGCCCCAGCGCGAAGGTGGATGGCAGTGGCATCATCTGCACCGCCGCCACCTGCACGCCATGCTTGGCCAGCCCAGCCTGCAAGCCTTGATTGCGCCGCGCCGCACGCGGATCTTCCACCGCAAGAATCGCAATCCGCTTGTAGCCTTGCTCCAGCAAGTGCTGTGCGATCGCATGCCCCACTTCCTCGTGCGAGAAACCGACCATCATGTCGATAGGTGATGGCGTCAAATCCCAAGCCTCTACCACCGGCACTTGCGCGGCCTGCAAGCGGCGTCGCGTGCTGTCGGTATGCAGAGAGCCGGTCAGGATCACGCCGTCCGGCCGCCGGCTCAGGATGGTCTCCACCAGCACTTCCTCGCGCCAAGCCTCGTAGCTCGACAGACCCAGCATGACCTGATAGCCAGCCGCCGTCAGGTGGTCACTGGCCGCCTGCACCATGTCGGCAAAGATCGGCGTGGAGATAGTCGGCAGCACCAGCGACACCAGCCGACTGCGGTTGGACGCCAATGCCCCCGCCATCATGTTCTTGACGTAGCCGGTCTGCTGCACCGCCGCCTGCACCTTGGCCACGGTGTTCGGGCGCACCAGGTGCGGCTGATTCAGCGCACGCGACACGGTAATCGGCGACACCCCGGCGATCTTGGCCACATCGGCCAGCGTGGCGCCGCTGACCTGCATTTCCCCGGTATTCGTCCGCAAAGTGCGCAGATCGCTCATGACAGCCTCGATAAAAAAAGATGTTCCATTCTAGCATCGTGCATCATTTTTTATCATTTATTTAGCTTGAGTTTACCCATTCATCATTCTAAGATTGAAATGACAGCGCAATCATTCAAGAAGGAAAAATCATGAACGAGACACCACGTATCACCGCCATGCAAATCATCCCAGTGGCCGGCCGCGACAGCATGCTGCTCAACCTCAGCGGCGCCCACAGCCCCTACTTCACCCGCAATATCGTGATCCTGACCGACAGCGCCGGCAACACCGGCGTCGGCGAAGTGCCGGGAGGCGAGAAGATCCGCCTGGCGCTGGAAGACACTCGCGCCCTGCTGCTGGACCAGCCGATCGGCAATTACAATGCCCTGCTCAACGCTGCCCGCGCTGCGCTGAATGGCCGTGATGCCGGCGGCCGTGGCCTGCAAACCTTCGACCTGCGCATTGCCGTGCACGCCATCACCGCGCTGGAAGCGGCGTTGCTCGATTTGGTCGGCAAATTCCTCGGCGTGCCGGTGGCCGCCCTGCTCGGCGAAGGCCAGCAGCGCAAGGAAGTGGAGATGCTGGGCTACCTGTTCTACATCGGCGACCGCAAAGCGACCGACCTGCCCTACGCCGACACACCAGCCGACGCCACTGACAACTGGTCGCGCGTCCGCAACGAAGCGGCGCTGACGCCGGACGCCGTGGTCAAGCTGGCCGAGGCGGCCTACGAACGCTACGGCTTCAACGACTTCAAACTGAAAGGCGGCGTGTTCCGCGGGGAGGAAGAAATGGAAGCCGTCACCGCCCTGCACGAACGCTTTCCGCAAGCGCGCGTGACGCTCGATCCAAACGGCGGCTGGCTGCTGAAAGACGCGATCCGCCTGTGCCGCGACAAGGGCGATGTACTGGCCTACGCCGAAGACCCATGCGGCGCCGAGAACGGCTACTCCGGCCGCGAAGTAATGGCCGAGTTCCGCCGCGCCACCGGCCTGCTGACCGCCACCAATATGGTCGCCACCGACTGGCGCGAAATGCGCCACGCAATCCAGCTGCAATCGGTCGACATTCCACTGGCCGATCCGCACTTCTGGACCATGCAAGGCTCGGTGCGCGTGGCGCAGATGTGCCATGAATGGGGCCTGACCTGGGGCTCGCACTCGAACAATCACTTCGACGTGTCACTGGCAATGTTCACCCACGTGGCCGCCGCCGCGCCGGGCAAGATCACCGCCATCGACACCCACTGGATCTGGCAGGACGGCCAGCACCTCACCAAGAATCCGCTGCAGATCAAAGGCGGCATGGTGCAGGTGCCGACCACGCCGGGCCTCGGCGTCGAACTGGACATGGATGCCATCGAAGCAGCCCACCGTCTCTACAACAACATGGGGCTGGGCGCGCGGGACGATGCGGTGGCGATGCAGTTCCTGATCCCCGGCTGGAAGTTCAATAACAAAATGCCTTGCATGGTTCGCTAAAAAAACACAACAAGAACCAAGGAGACATTTATGAATACCGCAGCAACTACCGCAGGCGGCGACGTGCTCGCCGCCTCTACCATACTCGACACGGCCGTCAGCAAAGTCAAATGGCGCATCCTGCCGCTGTTCGTGGTGATGTTCATCGCCAACTACATCGACCGCGTCAACATCGGCTTCGTGCGTTCGCATCTGGAGAAAGACCTCGGCATCGGCGCGGCAGCGTTCGGTTTTGGGGCGGGCATATTCTTCCTCGCTTACGCACTGTTCGAGGTGCCGTCCAATATTTTGCAGCAGCGTTTTGGCGCCAAGGCCTGGCTGACCCGCATCATGGCCAGCTGGGGCGTGGTGGCCACCGGCATGGCCTTCGTCCAGGGCGAGACCTCGTTCTACGTGATGCGCTTCCTGCTGGGCGTGGCCGAAGCCGGCTTCTTCCCCGGCGTGGTGTACTACTTCACGCAGTGGCTGCCGAACCGCGAGCGCGGCAAGGCGATGGCGATTTTCCTGAGTGGTTCAGCACTGGCATCGGTGATGTCCGGCCCGCTGTCGGGCGCGCTGCTGTCGATCGACGGCGGCGGCTTCCACGGCTGGCAGTGGATGTTCATCATCGAAGGCCTGGCTTCGGTAGCGCTGTGCTTCGTGGTGTGGTTCTGCCTCGACTCGAAGCCGGAAGATGCGAAGTGGCTCAGTGACGCCGAGCGCCACGCGCTGGCCACGGTCATCGCCGCCGAAAAGAAGGAGCGCGACGCTAGCAAGCCTCCGCACGCCAGCATGTTCACGCTGCTGAAGGACAGCCGCATCGCCTTGTTCTGCTTCATCTACTTCGCGATCCAGCTGACCATTTACGGCGCCACCTTCTGGCTGCCGAGCATCATCAAGAAGATGGGCCAGTTCACGGAACTCCAGGTCGGCTTGTTCAACTCGATACCGTGGATTATCTCGATTGCGGCGATGTATATGTTTGCCACGCTGGCGCAGAAGTATCGCCATCAGCAAGCGTGGGTGGCAGTGGCACTGCTGATTGCGGCCTGCGGCATGTTTGCTTCCACCACCGGCGGTCCGGTATTTGCGTTCGTGGCGATTTGCTTTGCCGGCATCGGCTTCAAGGCGGCTTCGTCGCTGTTCTGGCCAATTCCGCAGGGCTATCTGGACAGCCGCATCGCCGCAGCGGTAATCGCGCTGATCAACTCGCTGGGCAATCTTGGTGGCTTTGTCGCTCCGGCCACCTTCGGCTATCTTGAGCAGAAGACCGGCTCGATCCAGGGCGGCCTGTACGCGCTGGCGACGGCCTCGGTGATCGCATCGGGCCTGGTGTTCCTGACCCGCCGCAAGCGCTAGCGCTTATTTTTTGCGGTTCCCGTGCACCATTTGGCGGGCTTGCTTGCGCAGCAGCGCTTGTTCCCAGCGCTGCTTCTGCTCTTCGGTTTCCGGCACCAGCGCCGGCACTTCCACCGGTTTGCGATGCGAGTCCACCGCCACCATCGTGAAGTAGCAGCTGTTGGCGTGGCGCACCAGGCGCTGCTGGATGTTCTCCGTCACCACGCGGATACCCACTTCCATCGAGGTGCGGCCGGTGTAGTTGATCGAGGCCAGGAAGGTCACCAGCTCGCCCACGTGGATCGGCTGCAGGAACATCACCTGGTCCACCGACAGCGTCACCGTGTAAGTGCCGGAATAACGGCTGGCGCAGGCGTAGGCCACGCTATCCAGATACTTCAGGATGGTGCCGCCGTGGACGTTGCCTGAAAAATTAGCCATATCTGGCGTCATCAATACGGTCATGCTCAACTCGTGCGCTACCCAGTTCATCGGTTTTTCCATTGCCAGACTCCTTTTGTATTGGTCTCCATGCTATCTGCTAAGCTTGTCATTCGCAAATAGTTATCAAAAGACGAGCAGTTGGATCAGCGTCGATGGCTTTCGGTGAGGAGTTGTTCGATGTCTTCGGCAACCTCGGGGCAGGCGTCGAGGACCGGGTCGAGCGGCGACCAGGCGCCGGGGTCTTGCTTGAGAGCGCGTTCGGCCAGCTGGGTCAGCATCGCCAGGCGGTCGGCGCCGACGGTGCCGGCCAGGCCTTTCAGCGTGTGCAGCGCCGGCAAAGCGGCAGTGATGTTGTGCTCGGCCAGAGCGGCTTGCAGCTGCGCGGCCAGCTTATCCACCTCCACCACGAAACTGCGCAGCGCGATCAGGTAGACCGACTCCAGCCCACCCATGCGCTTCAAGGCCGCCGCCGTGTTCAGCCCAGCGTCGGGCAGCGGCGTGGCGCCGCCCTCGTCCGCCACGGACGGCATCGCTACCGCAACCGGCGCCGCCTCGGCCGCACCGCCGCGCCGGGCGTGGCGCAAGATCACTTCAATCAGCTGCGCCAGATCGAACGGCTTGCCGATGTGGTCCACCATGCCCGCCTCCAGCGCCGCGATGCGGTCGGACGCCAGCGCATTGGCCGTCATCGCCACGATCGGCGGTGTCAGCTGGCCCAGCTTGGCCTGGATGGCGCGCGTCGTCTGGTAGCCGTCCATCTCCGGCATCTGGATGTCCATCAAAATCAGCTCCGGCAACAGCCCGGACCTGCTCAGCACGCCCAGCGCCATCTGCCCCGAACTGGCCACCACCACTTGCGCGCCCTCGCAGCCCAGCAGCTCGCTGGCGACTTGCTGGTTGGCCGGATTGTCCTCCACCAGCAGCAAGCGCACGCCGTCCAGCCGCCGCAGCGACGGCGCCGCCACCCGCGACAAGGGCTTGCGCTGCTCAAGCCGCGCATCGGCCACCGCATCGAACAGCATCGACGCGGTCACCGGCTTGACCACAAAGCCATCCAGCACCGGCTCCATCTCGCGATGCCGCTGCGCCAGCAGCTCGCGGTCATAGGCGGTGACCATCACGATCAGCGGCGTTTTGCCCTCCGGCGCCAGCTGGCGGATACGGCAGCTGGTCTCCCAGCCATCCAACGCCGGCATGCGCCAGTCGATGAACACCACGTCGTACGCCTTGCGCCGCGCGATCTGTCCGGCAATCGCATCCAGCGCCTCATAGCCGTCGGCCGCCAAGTCCACCCGCCAGCCGAACGAAGACGCCATCTCGCGCAGCACCGTGCGCGCCACCGGATTGTCGTCCACCACCAGGCAGGACAGGCCGCGCATCAGCGCATCCTGCGCCGGCAGCAGGGCAACCGAAGCGCTTTCCGGCTGCTCGTCGGCGACGCCGAAAGCGACCGTGAAATCAAACACGCTGCCATGCCCCACTTCGCTCACCACGCGCAGCGTACCGCCCATCAGCCGCACCAGCCGCTGGCTGATGGCCAGCCCCAGTCCGGTGCCGCCGTAGCGCCGCGCAGTCGAGGCCTCGGCCTGCGAGAAGCCATCGAAGATATGCTCGCACTGCTCGGGCGCGATGCCGATGCCGGTGTCGCGGATCGAAAACGCGATGACCAGGCTAGCCGCGTCCTGCGCTACCAGCTGGGCCGACACCACCACCTCGCCGCGCTCGGTGAACTTGATGGCGTTGCCGGCCAGGTTGAGCAAAATCTGCTGCAGCCGTAGCGCATCGCCCACCACCATGGACGGCAATTCCGGCGCCACGCGGAACAGCACTTCGATATTCTTGCTGCCCACATTGGCCGACAAAATCACCGCCAGGTCGCGCCACAGCTTGTCGAGCCGGAACGGATGCGGATCGAGCGCCAGCTTGCCGGCCTCCACCTTGGAAAAATCCAGCACATCGTTGAGCAGGCCCAGCAAGGCGCTGGCGGCAGCGTGCGCCTTGTCGACGTAATCGAGCTGGCGGCCGTTCATTTCGGTCTGGCGCAGCAGCTGCAGCATGCCCAGCACCGCGTTCATCGGCGAGCGGATTTCGTGGCTCATATTGGCAACGAAATCCGACTTGGCGCGGCCGGCCTGGTCGGCGGCCTCCTTGGCCTGCAGCAGCGCATCGTGGGCGGCGCGCATCTCGGTGCTATCCGTACTGCTGCCGACCCAGCTCAGCACAACGCCATTGCCATCTTTTTGCGGCAGCGCGTGGTTGTCGAAGATGCGCCACTCGCCGTCATGGCGGTGCAGGCGGCAGTCGCAGCGGAACTCGCCACCATCTTGCAGCGCGCGCTGCCAGGCCGCCGTCACCACCGGCATGTCATCGGGATGGATCACCCGCGACCAGTCGCCGGCGGCAATCAGCTGCGCGGCCGGCACGCCGCTGAAGGCCTCCCAGTGATGGCTCATAAAATCGATGCGCAATTCCGGCGTAGCGGTCCACACCATTTGCGGCAAGCCCTCGGTGAGCGAGCGCCAGCGCGATTCCGACGCCGTCAGCTGGGACAGCGAGGCTTGCAGCGCGCCCTCCGCTTCCACCAGCGCCTTCAGCGCCTGGTACTGCTTGCGCAAGCCGTAGCGCACGCCCAGCAGCAGCGCCAGCGCCAGCCCGACCAGCAAACCGAGAAAGACGGTAGCGTTGCGCACTTCCTTGTACCACGGCGCGAGGAAATCCTCGCTGGCCAGCCCCACCGCGACAAATACCGGATAGACGCCGATCTTCTCCACACTGATGGTCCGCTCCACCCCATCATTCAAGCTGACGACGGTGTAGGTCGCGCGCCGTTGCTTGCCATCCAAAATCGCTTGCGTGGGCGGCTGGACCTTGATGGTGCTGCCAAACTCCATATTCGGCGACACCGGATAGCGGTGCAGCAAACGCCGCTTGTCGTCGATCAGCACGATGGAGCCGTGTGCACCGACATTCAGCGCAGAAAACACTTCGTCGATACGGGAGTTGTTCATCAACACATACGCCGTGCCGCCAAAGCTTCCGTCCGGCAAGGTCAGCGGATACACCAGTGGCAGCACCCACTCGCCGCTAATGCGCGACTTGACCGGGATGCCAAACACCAGCTCGTGCTCGTTTTGCACGCGCGCATAGAATTCGCGGATGGTCAGGTCTTGCGGATGGGCGAGGTCAATCTGCTCGCCGTAGATCACCAAGCCGGCCGCGTTCGAGCCACGCACTGCCTGCGCCTGCGGCAAGCGTTCCTTCAGGTTGCGCAAATAGGCACTGAATTTCTCGTCATCGAAGCGGTGTTCTTGGTGCAGGGTGCGGAATTCCAGGTCGGCGCGGCGCATGGCCAGGTCGACTTCCTGGAAATGAGAGTGCAGGAAATTTTCCAGCGAGACCACGAGGTTGTGCGAGGTTTCCTCGGCGCTGGCGTAGTAGCGCAGGCGGCTCTGGTTGAGCACATACACCACAAACAGCGAGACGATCAGCAACACCAGCACCACGGCCGCCACTAGCACACCGAATAGTTTGCGAAACTTTTGCAGCGTGGTGAATCTCATGGCATGCCCGGACTCGTGTTTGCTGTATTGGCTCTACATTACAGCAAAAAAAACGCCCCTGAAGGGCGTTTTTATCAGCGTTGCATTAATAGCCTTGGCTGATGATGTCTGCCAGCGACTCCCTGCCCTTGTCGCTGATTTCGAAACCGCCTTCGGCGCGTTCAAGGATGTGGGATTTTTTACCGAGGAACATGGCGACGTCGGCGTCGATCGGCGCACCGGCCTGCTCGGAAAGCGCGCGCAGCGCCTGCACGCAACGGCGCAGGAAGATCGCCTGCTCGCCTTTTTCGGTCAGCGAAATGCGGCCGTTGTGGGCGATGCTGATCAGTTTCAAGCCCGACAAGCGCTTGCTGTTGCGGCCGACGCACGCACTGACGCGATCGCCCTTGATGCCGCGCTTGACCTCGTACAGGGCGTCATATTCGTCCTGCGTGAATTTTTCGTTCTTCATTGCCATTTTTTCCATAAGAGACTGCTGCGGCCCTCATGGTACGCGCACGGCGGCGCGGCGGCAAGGCAAGACGCAGCCGCGCTCAGGCAACCAGACGAATAAAGTATTTATTGGAACGCTCGGATCAGCAGCCACACCAGGCCGATGCTGGCAAACGCTGCAATGCAGATCATGGCTTGTACACGCTTGGTATTCAGGGCGACAGTACGGCGACCGAGGTAGATTTTATTGTGTAACGAGTTGCCCATGATTGCTCTCCGTGAACAGAAATCGACGACATGACTAAATTATAGAAACTCTTTCATTGCCGCTGTGTGACAGTCAGCACAAATAGGAAAAATTGTATCCATCGAGCAACAATTTGATGCGTGGAACCAGCATACCGTCCGTTCCACACAACGGACGGTGCGCTGGGCCACACAAGCACATAATCTATCGTCAAGTTTTCACTGCCGGCTTGGGTGGTTCGGGTTCTTCGATGGGGGCGTGATCGGGCGGCGGGCGCTGGTCCGGAGGCGGATCTTTTTCCGGCTGCGGCGGTGGCATGTCGGGGTCGGGGGTGCTGTGCATACGGCTCTCCTTCAAATGACTGGCTTTCAGTGTCGGGCAAGCGGCGCCGCCTGCAAAGGAGGAAATGCCGCCCGGCGTGCAGTGGCGCACCCTGTACAATGACGGCTTTTTCCCGCCGAGACAGACCATGAGCACCGTCCCACTGAACGATGACGAATACGAGCAACTGGACCAGCTGCTGGCCGCCATCAGTCCGCAATCGATGGATGTGGCGCGGCTGGAAGGCTTGCTGACCGCGCTGGCGGTGGGTCCGGCAGAAGTAGCGCCGGAGGAATGGCTGCCGCTGGTGTGGGGCGGCGCGCCGGGTAATGCAGAAGCCGAAGCGCTGGTGCTGCGCCACTACGCCTACATGCAAACCTGGATGCAGAAAGACCCGGCCAGCTTCGAACCGATTTACGAGTGCGGCGGTAGCTGGACCGCCGAAGCGTGGTGCGCCGGTTTTGTGGCCGGCGTGGCGCTGGCGGGCGAGGCTTGGGCGCCGCTGCGCGCGCAGCAGCCGGCACTGCTGGCGCCGTTCCAGCCACCAGGCAACGCTGCCAAGGTGACGTCATCCGTGATCCAGATCCGCGCCTTCTTCCACGCACCGGTAGCAAAAGTGGCCAAGGCCGGCCGCAACGATCCCTGCCCTTGCGGCAGCGGCCAGAAGTTCAAGAAGTGCTGCGGCGCTTAAGCCCGGCCGACACCACAACCAGCACGGCTAGCGACAGCCAGGCAAACCAGTCACCCCAGCGCGCGTACAGCGTGCGCGACTGGTACAGCGGCACGGCGGCGACCAATTGCGCATCGCCGCGCGCATCGTCGGCATCGGCGATGACGCGGCCACGGTCATCGGACAGCGTCAGGTTGCCGCGCCGTGCGGCGCGCGCCAGTGCAAAGCCGCTTTCAACACCGCGCATCACCGCCATGCGGCCGTGCAGCCAGCCATCCACGCCGAAGTCCCATGCCGGCGCCAACAGTAGGTGGGCGTTGAGCGCGGAATAGCCGGCGCCGGTGTCGTGGAAATCCAGATCCTTGCATACCGCCAGGCCAGTCTGGGTGCCGGGCAGGATGACGCGCTCAACGCCCGGCTGGTACTGGCTTTCCAGGCCGGGAATCAAATGGTGCTTGGCATAGCTGACCGGTGCGGTTGCATCCGGCATGAACGCCAGCGCCCGGTTGGCGCCACCGGTGGCCACGCCAGCGACGATGGTCACGCGCAGGCGTGCAGCGCTGGCGGCCAGTTCTGGTATCGCCGCTGCCGGCGCAACAAACGCCGTTTCCGGCAGCACGATGGTTTGCGCACCTTGCGCCGCCATCACATCAATGGCGTGCAGATAGCGTTGTAGCAGCGCCTGCCCTTCCGGGGTTGAGAGGTTGGGCCGCGTTGGTCCGGCCAGCGATGCCAGTCCGATGCGCGCGCTGCCGCTGGGCTTCTGCTGCAAACGCAGCGCGCCGTAAGCGAAGGCCGCGCCAACCAGCGCCAGCGCGATCACGCCAGCTTGTACATTGCGGCGGCGTTGCGGATCCGGCAGCAGAATTAACGCTGCCGCTGCGGGCGCAAGCAGCACGGTAAAAGTGATGCCCCAGATGCCGGCCACACTGGCCAACTGCAAAATCGGCAGCACATCCATCTGGCTGTAGGCCAGGCTGCCAAAGGTGCCGTGCGGCGACAGTTGCGTATTAACGTATTCCAGCACCACACCCAGCGCGGCAAACGCCAGCATGGCGGACACCGGCCGCTGCACCAGCCACAAGCGGCGGAACAACAGCACCTTCAAGGCGAAACCCAAACCGGCGCCGGCGGCGATCTGCAGCGCGACGCCAAGCGGCAAGCCGATCACGCTGTGCACGTAATCCCATTGGTTCAAGCCGGTGCAAGCGCCGGCGGCAAACGCCGCCAGTCCTGCCAGCCACCAGCGCAGGAGCGGCGCCAGCAGCAATAGCGGCAACGGCGCCAGCCACACCAGCCCCGGTTGCGGCGCCAGTCCGGCGCCAAACCACAACGCCACGCCGGAGGCGGCGGTTGCCACCAGGATCACCGCACGTTGCGCGCTCATTTGCCGTTGATGATGGACTTCAGCAGCACAAAGGTTTCGTGATGAATGGCTTGCTCATTGGCCTTGAACTCCTTGTCGGCCTTGATGTAGGCCGGCTTCTTCAGTTCGGCCTGTTCGTCAGCAGTCGGCTTGGGGACGGTCGGATACAGCTGCGCGCCGCTGTTGTAGGTATCGTGCAGCACGCGCTTGCCGTAGCTCGACTGGTAGAACTTGGTCATCTCGGTCAGCGTTTCCGTGCTCATCAGCTTGGCGATGGGCGTTGCCAGCCGGGTGTAGACCAGTTCCGGCTGCAGGTTGATGACCTTGTCCATGACTTCCTTGCGCTGCGCAGGCGAAGCATACTGGCTCATGCCGGCGGTCATGCGCATCATCTTCTCGGCCTGCATGGCGGCCATCAAATCATGCGCAGCCTTGATTTGGGTGGCGTCGGGATTCGGCGTGGCGGCGTGCACAGCGCCGGCCAGCAGTGTGGCGGCCAGGAATGCGATAAAAGACTTCATAGGTTCTCCTAGTTAATTTTTTAGCATTCTAGCCTGAAGCATCATTTGATGCGGAAAATCACGTCTACCGTTTGCGACCAGCGCAGCACTTCAATGGCAAGGAAATCCTTGTCGGACGGCGCCGCGTCCACGGTGCGGTTGTTGCGGTAGTACAGGTCGCCGGGCATCAGACCCACGGCGTTGGTCAGGTTGCGCAACTGGCTGGACGAGATCGCGCTGACCGCGCCCACCTTCTTGCCCAAGCCAGCCGCCATCGCCTCGGCACGGCGTTGCGCATCCTTGACAGCATTGGCAGTCAGCTCCTGTTCGGCTTTCTCGCGGTCGGTGCGGCCGAAGGTCGTCGACAGATGATCGAGGTTGGGCATGGCCAGCAGGGCCTGCATCAGCGGACGCCATTTGCCGAGGTCGCGCACCACGATGTGAACCGAGCTACGGATAGCGTAGTCGGCTTCAGTGGATCGCATCTCCTTGCGCATGTCACGCATGGTAGCGCTGGCTTCGCCGTCCACCATCAAAGCCTGCACCTGCGCCGCCCGCTCCGCCACCAGCGCCGCCGCTGCCGCCGGATCGGCGTTGAAGGCGGTGATATCAAAATCGATCTCGCCCATATCGGGCACGATCATGGCGAAGCCCTCGCCGGCGGTGTGAATGAAGGGATACTCAGGCAAGCTGGACGCCTGGGCAGCGAACGGCAACAAGGCAACGGCAACGACAAGTGCTTTGAACATGGTTTGCTTCCTTAGTTGAAGAAAACGCATTATTCACAATGTAGACAAACTTGTCTACATAATTCGGGGTCAGCTCTGTCATTTGGACACTCGGTGACGATGCTTGAGAAAAATCAAAGTAAGCTCCCAAATACCGGCATCGCAATTCCGATTGCGCTAGCGCAAATATGCGCTCGGCTCACGGCCATACACTCGCCGTATGACCCGGCCACTACGAATCGAGTACAAAGGCGCCCTCTACCATGTCACCGCACGCGGCGATAGGCAGGACAGTATTTATCGCTCAGACAGCGACCGCCTGGTATGGCTTTCCCTGCTGGGCGACACCTGCACGCGCTTCAATTTTGCGGTACACGCCTACTGCCAGATGACTAATCACTACCACTTGCTGCTGGAGACACTCAACGGCCGGCTGAGTCTCGGCATGCGCTACCTCAATGGCAACTACTCGCAGTACTTCAACCGCCAGCACGACCTGGTCGGGCATGTATATCAGGGGCGCTACAAAGCCATTCTGTGCCAGCATGAAAGTTATTTACAGGAGCTATCACGCTACATTGAATTGAACCCGGTGCGAGCAGGCATAACATCAATGCCGGAGAAGTGGCCGTGGAGCAGCTATCGCGCCACCATCGGGCTGGAAGATGCACAAGCATGGCTGCAACTTGATTTGGTGCTGGCGCAATTCGGCAGCAATCGGCGCGAAGCTCAACACGCCTATCGGGAGTTTACACTTGCAGGAATTAAGGGCGCCAGCCCGCTGCGCGCGGTGAGAAATCAATTGTTGCTTGGCGATGAGGCATTTTGCCAGCAGGTAATCGGCAAGAATGTGCCGGGGGATCTGTCTGAGATCAAACGCAATCAACGAAGCGCGATTATTTTGCCGCTAGCAGAATACTTTGTACGATATCGCTCGCCGAAAGAAGCGATGGCGTGCGCTTACCTGTCAATGGCTTATTCCATGCCCGAAATCGCCCGCTTTGCGCGGGTTTCGGTCAAAACGGTGAGCCGCGCGGTAAAAACCTTCGTCAAAGAACAGCGGATGCCTTGATAAACATCAAAAGTGCTCACTGCGTGTCCAAATGACAGAGCTGACCCCGAAAACAGAGCTGACCCCGAAAACAAAAAAGCTCCCCGAAGGGAGCTTTTCTGATGAATATTGGCGGAGAGGGTGGGATTCGAACCCACGGTAGGGTCGCCCCTACGCTTGATTTCGAGTCAAGTACATTCGACCACTCTGCCACCTCTCCTGGTGCAACATTTTTACTACTTTTTCTCACATCCAAACAAATGGCGGAGAGGGTGGGATTCGAACCCACGGTAGGGTCGCCCCTACGCTTGATTTCGAGTCAAGTACATTCGACCACTCTGCCACCTCTCCGTTTTCCCACCTGCTGCTGCGAGAAGGCAAGATTATAGCAGGTGCTTGAGAAAATGGAAGGGCAAATTTACGCTTTCAACGAAGTTTGTCCGCCCATGTACGGACGCAGCACTTCCGGGATCTCTACCGAGCCATCTGCCTGCTGGTAATTTTCCAACACAGCGACCAGCGTACGGCCCACGGCCAGGCCCGAACCGTTTAGAGTGTGCAGCAGTTCCGGCTTGCCTTGGGCATTGCGGAAGCGTGCCTGCATGCGGCGCGCCTGGAACGCTTCGCAGTTCGACAGCGAGGAAATTTCACGGTAGGTGTTCTGCGCCGGCAGCCACACTTCCAGGTCATAGGTCTTAGTAGCGCCAAAGCCCATATCGCCGGTGCACAGCGACATCACGCGGTATGGCAGGCCCAGGCGCTTCAGGATGGTCTCGGCGTGGCCAACCATTTCTTCCAGCGCAGCGTACGAGTGATCCGGATGCACCACTTGCACCATCTCGACTTTGTCGAACTGGTGCTGGCGGATCATGCCGCGGGTGTCGCGGCCGTAGCTACCCGCTTCCGAACGGAAGCATGGCGTGTGAGCAGTCATTTTCAGCGGCAGCGCTTCAGCCGCCACGATGTCGTCGCGCACGATGTTGGTCAGCGAGACTTCCGAGGTCGGGATCAGGTAGAAGGTTTCGCCCTCGCCTTCCGCACCGCCTTTTTTCACCGAGAACAGGTCGGCTTCAAATTTCGGCAACTGGCCGGTGCCGCGCAGCGAATCGGCGTTGACCATGTAGGGGGTGTAGCACTCGGTGTAGCCGTGCTCGTCGGTGTGGGTGTTCAGCATGAACTGCGCCAGTGCGCGGTGCAGACGGGCGATGCCGCCTTTCATCACCGAGAAGCGCGAGCCGGTCAGCTTGGTCGCAGTGTCGAAGTCCAGGCCCAACGGGGCGCCAACGTCGACGTGGTCCTTGATCTCGAAATCGAAAGTACGGGGCGTGCCGACTTTACGCACTTCCACGTTGCCGGTTTCATCGCTGCCAACCGGAACCGACTCGTGCGGCAGGTTCGGGATCGTTTGCACGAAGTCGCTGATCTTGGCCTGCAACTCGCTCAGTTTCACTTCGTTGGCCTTGAGCTCGTCACCCAGGCCGGCCACTTCTGCCATCACGGCGGTGGTGTCTTCGCCCTTGCCCTTCATCATGCCGATCAGCTTGGACTGCGAGTTGCGTTTGCCTTGCAGTTCTTCGGTGCGGATCTGGATCGCTTTACGCTCCAACTCGAGGGCGTTAAACGCGTCCACGTCGAGCTTGAACTTGCGGGCCGCCAGGCGTTCGGCGACGGTGGCGATGTCTTTACGGAGAAGTTGGATATCAATCATGGGAACAAGGTGCCGTTTGTATCGAAAACGTCAATTGTACCAAGATGAAGCCACTTCCTCGCGAGTTTTGCGCAGCCCGCCGGCTGCCGCCATTACAGGGCGGCTTTTTCAGCGGCGGTCAGGCGTTTGGCGCTGACGGTGACGGTAGGCATATCGGCCTTGGCGACCATGGCCACTTTGGCGACTGGGGCAACGATGTCGGCGCGGTCATCAGCGGCGGTAGCGAAGGTGGTGGCGCCGGCGATGATGGTGGCGGCCAGGAAGATGATTTCCATGTTTTTAGCGATGTTCATGATGTACTCCTTCAGGTGGTTAGTCAGTAAGTGCTGCGGTATGGTTGTACTGTACCTAAAGGCGTTCTGGCTTGCGATGGGGATGCGACGAAGCGCCAAAATCGGCGCCTGAAATGCAAAAGGAAGGATCAAGCTGCGCTGCGCAGCACACCAGGGCGGTCAGCTTCGCGGTGCACCAGCTCCCCCAGCGTGGCGATGGCGGCCTCCACCCGTGGGCTCCAGGCATTGCCGCAATTGAGGCGCAGGTAGTTGCTGTATTTACCAGAGGCAGAGAACAGCTGGCCCGGCATGAAAGCCACGCCTTGCGCAATGGCGCGCTCGTGCAAGGCCAGCGCATCGACCTGCCCCGGCAAGCTGACCCACACCACAAACCCGCCCTGCGGCTCGGACACCGTGCACTGCTGTGGGAAGGCGGCGCAAATCGCATCCGACATGCGGGCGATGCGCTGCGACAGCGCGCGCCGCATCTTGCGCAGCTGGTTTCCGTAGGCGCTGCCGGTGAGGAAGTCGGCCAGCACGGCCTGGAAGAAATGGCTGGTGGCGCCGCTCGACACCATTTTCAGCACCGCCACCTCTTGCGCATAGCGCCCGGCCAGCACGTAGCCGACCCGCGCGCCAGGGCTCACCGCTTTGGAGAACGACGAGCACAGCATCACATTGCCGCTGGCATCGTAGGCTTTGACGGGCCATGGCCGCTCCGGCGTAAAGCACAGGTCGCCGTACACATCGTCTTCGATTAGCGGGACATTGTGCTTGCCCACCAGCGCCGCCAAGCGCTGCTTGTTCGCTTCCGGCATGATGCAGCCGAGCGGGTTGTTGGCATTGGGGATCAACAGCACCGCTTGCACCAGGCTGGCATTCAGCGCCAATTCCAGCGCGTCGATCGAAGGCCCGGTTTTCGGATGGGTGGGAATTTCCAGCGCCTTCATGCCCAGCGATTCAATCAGCTGCAGCAGCACGAAATAGGTGGCCGATTCAATCGCAATCGTGTCGCCCGGCTTGGCAACGGCGCGCAGGCACAGGCTGATGGCCTCGGTGCACGAGCCGGTGACCACGATTTCGTTGGGGTCTACATGCCCCCAGTCGATCGCACGGCGCACGATCTGGCGGGCGAATTCGGGATAGTTGGTCTCGTAGCAGCTCACCGCGCTCAGCAGCGTTGCATCGCGGCGAGCCACTGCCGCCACCGTTTTTTGCATGCGCTTCATCGGCAGCATTTCGCCCAGCGGCCACGACGAGCCCATTTGCACCAGCGCCGTGTCTTCATTGGCCTTCAGCACCCGCATCAGCAAGTTCTGGATGCCGACGAAAGCCGGCTCCTGCAACTGCGGCGCATCGTTCATTACCGCCATCATGCGCGGACGGTGACGCACGTAGTAGCCAGCTTGCGGACGCGCTTCCACCAAACCGCGATCCTCCATCAGCCGCAGCGCCTGCAGCACGGTACTGACCGATAGCCGTTTCTGCTGCGCCAGGTGGCGGATCGACGGCAGGCGGTCGCCCGGCGCGAACACGCGGTTAGCGATCAGTCCACCCAGTTCATTTGCCAGTTGTTCGTAGAGATTGCTCATCGCCCGATTGTGCGCCCTGCCCGCACGGCTACGACAGGTACAGCACCGTAAAATTTTGACCATCACAGTTTAGCCAAGCAGCCGCTGTGATGGTAACAATTTCGTTTTGCTGCATCTGTTATGGTCCCGGCCTGGCCCGTATTCTGGTAGCCACAGGAGGATAGCCATGAAACCGGAACTCATCTCAGTGCAGCAAGGCCAGGCCGAATACCGGCTGACGCAAAACCATCCGCTACGGCTCGCCTACGCGGCCGGCCAGTACATTGAATGCCTGGACGGCACGGCGTGGATCACCGCCTACGACCAGGAAACCGACTTCGTGCTGAGGCGCGGTCAATCCTTCGAGGTGCCCAATGATGGCCTGATGCTGATCGAGGCGGTTGGCGCCAGTTCAGTCCGAGTTCGCCTGCCTTCACGCCCTGCCAGCCGCTGGTCGCGCGCTGTAGGATTTCTCCTACGCAACTAATCGTGCGCCACAAACTCCTTGAAATTTGTACGATGCGATCAACAGTACAGCCTTCAAGGAGAAGCCATGAACATCAATACTTTGAAAATTGCAGCTGCAGGCGCCGCGCTGGCGATGGCCACCGGCTGCTCGACCATGGGCGGCTCGTCGTGGAAAAACAATGAACCGCCGCCGCCAGCCAATCCTAACTTCGCGGTTGAGATGAACAAGTTCAACGCCCAGTTCCCGAACGACAAGGCGACCAAGTACGAGGATCTCTCGCTCAACTACAACAATGCAAAGAAACTGGATGAACGCGGCAACTGCCACGATCTGGCGCAGCATCCGGTAGTGATCGTGCTGACGCTGGACGCAGCTGGCAAGGTCACCCGCACCACCACCGACGTCGACAGCAAGAAAGCGGAATGCTTCCGCCAGGCCTACGCTTCGGCGCAGTTGCCGCCGCCACCGTTTGCGCCGTACCAGAAGCCGATCCGCCTGCGTTAATTAAGCGGCGTCTTCTTCCTCTGAACTTTCGTCATCATTTTGTGCTGGTTTCTCCAGCCATTTGATGACGATGTCGTTGAAGCGCTCGGGCGCGCGCAGCATCGGCCAGTGGTCGGTTTCCATCGCCACCACCTTGCAGCCTTCCTTGGCGGCCAACGCCTCAGTCCACTGCGGCGAATGGAACATGAACGGCTTGCGTGTGCCGTAGATGTACAGCATCGGCACTTTCGGCACGAACGGCACCAGCGAGTTGTATGAACCGCCAGCGCCGGCGGTGAGGATGTAGTACGGGTAATTCATGCCCGAGGTGATGAACTCGCGCGGCGACGGCGCGCCCAGTACGCGGGCCATGGTCTTGGTCATCATATTGCCGACCGGGCCGCCCATTGCCCACGCCAGCGCCAGCGTGCTCTGGTATCCACCCACCATCATTTTCTGGCCGACCGAGCGCGAGCGGCCAGTCGCTTTCGATTGCGCATCGCCGATGTCGACACCAACGATAGCCGACACCAGTGTCTTGTTCCGCATATAAAACTCGTAGCCGAACACACAGCCCCAGTCGTGCAGCATCAGAATGACTTTCTGCTTCTGGCTAACGGTGTTCACGATGTGCAACAGCACGCGGATCATGGCGTTCAGCGTGTACGAGCGGCGCGGCTTTGCCAGATCGAAGCCCGGTAAGGTGAAGCGCACACAGCGATAGCGGCTCTTCAACTCGGCTACCTGAGCATCCCACACGCGATAGGTATCCGGCCAGCCATGAATCATGACGATGGTCTCGGTGCCCTCACCTTCAATAAAAATGTCGACACCGTCGACCACCTTCGCTGGCTGCATGCTCTTCCTCTAAAGCGGCAAAGTCATTCGTGAATGTTCTATCTTACAACATCCCGCTTTACTTTTTGCCGGCGTCCTCGTCCAGCTTGCGCAGGAAGGCCATTTTGTCGGCGATCTTGGTTTCCAAGCCGCGCGGGACTGGCTGGTACCAGCCCGGCTCGCGCATGTCGTCCGGGAAGTAGGTTTCGCCGGCGGCGTAGGCGTGGGGCTCGTCGTGGGCGTAGCGGTATTCGTGGCCGTAGCCCAGTTCTTTCATCAGCTTGGTCGGGGCGTTGCGCAGGTGGACTGGCACTTCGCGCGATTTGTCTTTACGGACAAAGGCCATTGCTTCGTTGAAGGCGTTATAGCCGGCGTTGCTCTTGGCGGCAATCGCCAAGTAGATCACCGCCTGCCCCAAGGCCAGCTCGCCTTCCGGTGAACCGAGGCGTTCGAAGGTGTTGGCAGCGTCGTTGGCGATTTGCATGGCGCGCGGGTCGGCCAGGCCGATGTCCTCCCACGCCATGCGCACGATACGGCGCGACAGGTAGCGCGCGTCGGCGCCACCGTCCAGCATGCGGCACAGCCAGTACAGCGCTGCGTCCGGATTCGAGCCGCGCACTGATTTGTGCAGGGCCGAGATCTGGTCGTAGAAGTTGTCGCCGCCCTTGTCGAAGCGGCGCGCGTTCAGGGTCAGCGCATTCTGGATGAACTCGGCAGTAATCTTGTTGGTCTTGGCCGCGTTGGCAGCGGTGCCGGTGACTTCCAGCAGGTTCAGCAAGCGGCGGCCATCGCCGTCGGCGTAGCCGATCAGGGTGTCGATGGCGGCTTCTTCAAACTCCAGCTGGGTCAGCACTTTCTCGCGGGCGCGGTCGACCATCTGGCGCAGCTCGGCCTCATCAAACGACTTCAGCACGTAGACCTGCGAGCGCGACAACAGTGCCGAATTCACTTCAAACGAAGGGTTCTCGGTGGTGGCGCCAATCAGCGTCACCAGGCCGGACTCGGCGTACGGCAGCAATGCATCCTGCTGCGACTTGTTGAAACGGTGGATCTCGTCCACGAACAAGATGGTGTGCTTGCCCATGTCGAGGTTGTGCTGCGCCTGCTCCATCGCGGCGCGGATATCTTTCACGCCGGAGAACACGGCCGACAAGGCAATGAACTCGCAGTCGTAAGCCTTGGCCGTCAAGCGCGCCAGGGTGGTCTTGCCGGTACCCGGCGGGCCCCACAAGATCATCGAATGCGGCTGGCCCGACTCAAACGCCAGGCGCAAGGGCTTGCCCGACCCCAGCAGGTGGCGCTGGCCGATGACTTCATCCAGCGTCTTGGGCCGCAGGGCTTCAGCCAGCGGCTGGCGCGGTTCAGTGGAAAATAGATCTGCCATGTTATTGGATAGAGCCCGTCATTCCCGCGCAGGCGGGAATCCATGCTGTGCTTGCCGGCCTGCGCTCTATGGATTCCCGCCTGCGCGGGAATGACGCAGGGGGGTCAATTATTGAATACGTCCGCGCCCTTCGGCATGACAAATTTAAAACTCGCCGCATTCAGCGCCGGATTTTTTTCAATGCCTTTAAACGTCAGCACTGACGACTGGCCAAAACTATCCTTCAACTCCATCAGCACCGGCAAGCCATCGCGCAGGCCGATGATGATTTGTTCGAACGAGGTGTCCTTGGCCTTAGGCACCGCCTTCAGCAATTCGACGCCATCCTTGGCGCCAGCTTCGCTCAGCGTAAAATTCTTTTCCAGGTCATTGCTGCCAAACAGGATGGCCGCAGGGGACGAGCCCAGCGCATCGCCCAGCTTCTTCACCGTGACTTGATTCAAGTCCTTGTCGTAGATGTAGAGCTTGTCACCATCGGCCTGCAGCACCTGCTCGTACGGCTTGGCATAAGACCAGATGAATTTGCCCGGACGGGCAAACACAAAGGTGCCGCTCGCCGGCGTCGACACTTTCGGCGTGTCACCGGTGCTGCTTTTCACCTGGCGCTGGACGAATTCGCCCTTGGCTGCCTTGGTGGTCGAGACGAAGCTCTTGAACTGTTCCAGCGCGCTGGCGTGGGCGCCGCCTGCCAGCAGCAGGCCGGCAGCCAGCGCCGCGATTGCTTTAAAACGAGTCATACGGTTTATCCTTTTATTCTGCACTGGCAGCCGGCACGAGAATGTCGCGGTTGCCGTTCGATTGCATGGCGGAGACCACGCCGCTATTTTCCATCTGTTCCAGCAGACGTGCCGCGCGGTTGTAGCCGATGCGTAGATGGCGCTGCACCAGCGAGATCGAAGCGCGGCGATTTTTCAGCACCACTTGCACCGCCTGATCGTACATCGGATCGGCTTCGCCGCCGCCCTCGCCCGCAGGCGCACCGTCAGCACCACCGCCCTCGCCTTCCAGCGTGCCGCCTTCGAGGATGCCCTCGATGTAGTCCGGCTCGCCGGTTGATTTCAGATGTTTCACCACGCGGTGTACCTCGTCATCGGACACGAAGGCGCCGTGCACGCGCACTGGCAGGCCGGTACCGGGCGGCATATACAGCATGTCACCCATGCCGAGCAAGGTCTCCGCGCCCATCTGGTCCAGAATGGTACGGGAGTCGATCTTGGACGAGACCTGGAACGCAATCCGGGTCGGGATGTTGGCCTTGATCAGGCCGGTAATCACGTCGACCGATGGGCGCTGGGTTGCCAGAATCAAGTGCAGGCCAGCGGCACGGGCTTTCTGCGCGATACGGGCGATCAGCTCTTCCACCTTCTTACCGACCACCATCATCAGGTCGGCCAGTTCGTCGATGATGATGACAATGGTCGGCAGTTTTTCCAGCGGCTCCGGCGAATCCGGCGTCAGGCTGAACGGATTCGGAATATGCTCTTCGCGCTTCTTGGCGTCGGCAATCTTGGCGTTGTAGCCGGCCAGGTTACGCACGCCCAGCTTGGACATCAGCTTGTAGCGGCGCTCCATTTCGTTCACCGCCCAGTTCAGCGCGTGGCCGGCCTGGCGCATATCAGTCACCACCGGCGCCAGCAGGTGCGGGATGCCTTCGTACACCGACATCTCCAGCATCTTCGGATCGATCAGGATCATGCGCACATCTTTAGGATCGGACTTGTACAGCAGCGACAGGATGGTGGCGTTAATCCCCACCGACTTACCGGAACCCGTCGTACCCGCCACCAGCAAGTGCGGCATCTTGGCCAGATCGGCCACTACCGGCTTGCCAGCGATGTCCTTGCCCAGCGCTACCGTCAGCGGCGAGGCATTGTCGTTGTAGACCTTGGAGCCGACGATCTCGCTCAGGCGCACGATCTGGCGTTTCTGATTCGGCAGTTCCAGCGCCATGTAATTTTTGCCGGGAATGGTCTCAACCACGCGGATCGAGGTCAGCGACAGCGAGCGCGCCAGGTCGCGCGCCAGATTCACAATCTGGCTGCCCTTGACGCCGGTGGCCGGCTCAATCTCGTAACGGGTAACAACCGGGCCTGGATAGGCCGCCACCACCTTGGCCTCCACGCCAAAGTCGGACAGCTTTTTCTCAATCAGGCGGCTGGTGAATTCCAGCGTTTCGATGGACACGGTTTCCAGCACCTCGGCCGCCTCATCCAGCAGCGACAGCGCCGGCAGTGCCTCGTCGCCACTGGCGCGCGGCAAATCGGTGAACAGGCTGGCCTGACGCTCCTTCTCGACACGCTCGGACTTGACCACCGTCGTCACCTGCGGCTCGACCTTGATCACCGGCGCAGCTACTGGATGCTTCTCCACGTGCTTGGCGCGCTCGTGCACCACGACTTCCTCGCGCTTGACGGCAGCCACTTCGCCTTGGCGGCGGTCTTCACGGTACTGGTAGCGCTGCACGAACCAGTCGATGGCGCTCTCGATGCCGCCGCCGATGCGCTCGGCCACCGCCATCCACGACACATGGAAGAACAGGCTGAAGCCCAGTCCAAACAGCAGCAACAGCAGCAAAGTCGCGCCGGTGAAACCAAACGCCACGTGGGACGAATGGCCGATCATCTGGCCCAGCACACCGCCGGACACCAGCGGCAGCTGGGCATGGCCGGTCAGCGTGCGCAAGCGCAGGAATTCAAGGCCGACGCTGCCAATAAACAGCAGCACGAAACCTATCGCGCGGATCAGGCCTTCCTGCTCATGCTCTGGATCGGGTTCGTTCGACAGCACGTATTTTTGCGTCAGGCCCTTGTAGCCCTTCCACACAAAGCGCATCACGCAAAACGCCCACCACCAGGCGGACAGGCCAAAAATATACAGCAGCAGGTCCGACAGCCAGGCGCCGGTGCGGCCGCCCAGGTTGTGGATCAGCTGAACCTTGGCCTCGTGCGACCAGCCCGGATCTGCCTTGTCATAAGTCGCCAGGATCAGTACGAAATACACGCCGAGCACGGCCAGCGCCAGCCACCGCGCCTCCGACAGCAGCCGCACCAGCCGGTTTGGCAGGGGCTGGCGCTCGGTCGGGGTGCGGGTGTAGCCGGACGCGGCGGAAGCGCTGGCCGCAGTGGATCGCGGCGTGCGCTCCTGAACTTTTTTACTGCTCATAGGTATAAAGGCATTGCAATGTTAGCGGTCAGGAAATGTTCCTATAGCGGTATTCTAAGGCATAAGGGCAACATCCGGCCCCACGATTCGTCCTGATTCCCTGCTTGCACTATAATCTTGTATTGCTTGCGTGATTGCAATAGCGACACACCTTGTCGCGCTTGCTCGCGCCCCCACATTCGGATTAATCCAACATTACACAGAAATACTGCCATGACGACTCCTAAACACGCCCGCGTATTGATCCTCGGCTCCGGTCCTGCCGGCTACAGCGCCGCCATCTACGCCGCCCGCGCCAACCTGAAGCCGATGCTGGTGACCGGCGTCGAACAAGGCGGCCAGCTGATGACCACCACCGACGTGGAAAACTGGCCAGCCGACCCGATGGGCGTGCAAGGCCCGGACCTGATGCAGCGTTTCCTGCAGCACGCCGAGCGCTTCAACACCGAGATCGTGTTTGACCACATCCACACCGTCAAACTGCAGGAAAAACCGATCCGACTGATCGGCGACAGCCACGAATACACCTGCGACACCCTGATCATCGCCACCGGCGCCTCGGCTCAGTACTTGGGCCTGCCGTCGGAAACCGCCTTCATGGGCAAAGGCGTGTCGGCTTGCGCCACCTGCGACGGCTTCTTCTACCGTGGCCAGCAAGTGGCCGTGGTCGGCGGTGGCAACACCGCGGTTGAAGAGGCGCTGTACCTGTCCAACATCGCCACCAAAGTAACCCTGATCCACCGCCGCGACAAGTTCCGCGCCGAAGCCATTCTGATCGACCGCCTGAACGCCAAAGTCGCCGAAGGCAAGATCGAGATCAAATACAACCACACCCTGCACGAAGTGGTGGGCGACGACGGCGGTGTGACCGGCGTGAAAATCCAGTCGACCGACACCGGCGCGATCACTGATGTGACCGTACACGGCCTGTTCGTGGCGATCGGCCACAAGCCAAACACCGGCATCTTCGAAGGCCAGCTGGAGATGCACAACGGCTACATCAAAACCAAGACCGGCACCGAAGGCATGGCCACCGCCACCAGCGTACCGGGCGTGTTTGCCGCCGGCGATGTGCAGGATCACATCTACCGTCAAGCGATCACCAGCGCCGGCACCGGCTGCATGGCTGCGCTGGATGCCCAGCGCTACCTGGAAGGTCAGGAGTAATTGCAATGAAAGACTTCGCAGACCTGAAATCCCTGGGCAAGCAGCTCAAGGAGCAGGCTGAGACGCGCGCCGTCGCCGAGGCGGAGCGCGTCAAACAGGAAAAAAAGCAGGTAGTGGAAGCCAATATCTTCCAGACCGCACTGGGCGGCGTGAAGCGCATGCCGGTGTCGGACCGCTACGTGCCGCAGAGCGTGCCGAAATCGGTCGCAACCGAGGCTGGGCCCAAGCGCAAGCTGACGCAGGCCGAGGACGATGCGGCCGTGCTGCGCGAGTCGCTGTCCGACCTGTTTGAAGTCGACCATTACCTGGAAGATGATCCGGCGCTGAACTACTCGGCGCCGGGCGTCGGCCCGGACGTTATGAAAAAAATGCGCAAAGGCCATTGGCCGGTGCAGGATGAACTGGACCTGCACGGCATGAACCGCGACCAGGCGCGCGATGCGCTGGGCGCCTTTCTGACCAAATCACAACAGCGCAACCACCGCTGCGTGTGCGTGATCCACGGCCGTGGCTTCGGCTCGCGTGGCCAGGAACCGGTGCTGAAAACGATGGTCCACAGCTGGCTGGTGCAAAAAGGCGTGGTCGCCTTCTGCCAGGCCCGCAACAACGAAGGCGGCGAAGGCGCCCTCATCGTTTTACTGAGAGCCGCGCTCCAGCCTTCGCGCTGACAAGTTCTTGTGTTAACCTACTGGCATTGCAACCTTGTCCATATGCCTAGATGAAGCACGTACCGGTACACGTCTCCCTGATCACCGTCATTGAAATCGTGGCGATATTGGTAGGCGCGCTATCGGGCTTCGTGGAAGCGCGCCGCAAGCGCATGGACATTGTGGGCGTGTTCACGGTAGCGTTCATTGCCGCATTCGGCGGCGGTACGCTGCGCGACATCCTGCTCGACCGGCGACCGCTGTTCTGGGTCATGCACCAGGAATACGCGATCCTGATCTTCGTGCTGGCCCTGCTCGCCACGCCGCTGATGCGCACCGTCAAGCAAATCATTTCCGAACGGGTGATTGTCGTGGCCGACGCCGTCGGCCTCGGCCTGTTTGCCGTGGCCGGCGTGGCGCAGGCACAAGCCGCGCACATGCCGGTGTTCATCGCCTCCATGATGGGCGTGATCACCGGTATCTTCGGCGGCGTGCTGCGTGACATCGTCTGCAATGAAGTACCGATGGTCTTCCGTGATGGCAAACCCTACGCCATCTGCGCCTTCTTCGGCGCCTGGCTTTACATCGGCCTACAATACACCGACATCTCAGACGACACGGCGCTGTGGACCAGCGCCGCCTTCATTACCATCCTGCGGCTGGTGACCTGGAAGTTCGAACTGCACCTCCGAAGCCACCATTAAACCACTACCTTAGAACGCGTAGGTTGCCAGCAGCGTGTAGCGCGGACCGCTCATGAACACCTGGCGGGTGAACTCACCCGAGTGCTGTTGCATGATCTGGCGCGTGTACGAGTTGGTCAGGTTGGTGCCTTCCAGGCCGACACGGAACTTGTCCGTGAAGTCATAGAAGATCGACGCGTCCACCTGGCCATACGCCGCCTGGTACAACGGCAGGCCGAATGCCTGGTCGTTGTTGGTGGTCGGGATCAGGAAACGATCCGCACCGGATGCCGGATTGGTGTTCAGGCCGTTGTTGCCACGGCTGCCCCACTGGTTCACACCCAGCAGGTAACGCGAACGCCAGTTGTAGGCCACCCGCATCGACAGGCCGTGCTGCTCATACATCAGCGCCAGGTTGACGGTGTTGCGCGACAGGCCCTGCAGCGGGGTCTTGCCGAACGCGCGACCATCGGTATCGCAACCGTTGATGCTGAGGTTGAAGTTGGACGAGGCATCGTTACCCGAGCACCATGCTTCAAATACCGGCTTGGTCAGCGTGCGCTCGCTCTGCACGTAGGTCCAGCTGGCCTGGCTGCCGATGCCGCGCAGCCAGTCAGGTACGAAGTCGTAGTACTGCTGGTGGGCGATCTCGAAACCGCGGGCATAGCCCTTGGCGCCGTTGACCGGGCCAGTCACCACGAAGGTCTGGTCCTTGCCGGTGACATCCTTCGCCTTGTATGCATAGTTCTGCGTAATGATGATGTCCTTCAGGTCCTTGTTGAACACAGCCAGGGTCAGCGAACCGGCCTTGGCGAAGTACCACTCGGCGGTCAGGTCGACGTTGGTCGAGGTGGTCGGCCGCAGCATCGGATTACCGTCGCTGGTACCGGTCAGGCTGGTGCCGTCAAAGCGAACTCCGGTCGTGGCGCCCGACGCGTCCTTGGTGACGGTCTGCAAATGCTGCGCGCTCAGCGTGGTCTGCACCTGCAGCTGGTTGAAGTCCGGACGCGACATGCCTTTACCCAGCGCAAAACGGAACTGCAGCTTGTCGCTGGCTTTCATGCGCAGGTTCAGGCTCGGCAGCCAATTGTCGTAGGAATTGCTGTACGACTGCGCTTCGGCAAAACTGGCGATGTTGATCAGCTTGTCCTGGCCAGTGGCGTTGGCGCCGACAGGAATGGTCGGTGTGGTTGGCGCCGTGAACGAGACATAGCCGCTACCGGAACCATTGGTCCGCACATAACGCAGGCCAAGGCTACCGTCGATCGGGAACTTGAGGTCATCCCAGCCGAAGCGCAGTTGCCCATAGGCCGCGTTGGTGCGCTCTTTCTGCGTGTTGGTAGCGGCAGGATCGTCGAAGGTGGCGGCCTTCCACTTGTCGCAGGTGCCCCAGCCCTGGGCCGCTGCCTGCTCGGCGCACAGAACGTCGTGATAAGCGTGGATCTTGCTCCATTCCTGAGGGAAGCCGCGCACCGTCGCCTCGTCGGCGAACAGCATCGCCGGCAGCGTGTATTTGCCGCCGAAGAAGTTGTCGATGGTCTGCAGCGAAGAGCCGCCGGCAAAGCGCGGATCGTTCAGGCGGGCCACGTGCGGAATTTGCCAGCCTTCCATCCACGGGAAGGTAATCGCCTGCCAGTTGTAGAACTTCTGGGCCTTGTTGTTGACGCCTTCGCGATCAGTGGTGCGGAAGCCAAAGCGGACGTCGCGCAGTACCGGATCGTCGAACGAGTACTTGAAGTCGGACTTCCATGCCTTCTGGGTGGCCTCGGCGTGGTCCAGCGCTTCCTGGGTGTAGGCCCAGTAGTAGTTTTTCGGATCGGCCATGTAAGCCGCCGAACCCAGAGTGATCTGCGGCACCCGGCCGGTCATGTCCATGGTCTGGTTCGGCAGGATGAAGCCAGTCGACACGTCGGCGTCGAAGCCTTCGGTGGTCGAGCGCACGTGCTGGAAATCGTTGGTCCAGGTCAGGGCCGGCGAGACGCGCCATTGGACATTCAGCGAGATATCGCGGGTGCCAGATTCACGGGTGTTGATACGCTGCGAGCTGTTGAACGGCGAACCGCCATACGTCGGATTCGAGATGGTGCCACTCTGGAAGGCGCCGTTTTTGTCGAACACCGCGTTGGAGCTGGCCACCTGCTGGTACCACTTGTCTTCCGACGAGGATACGACGTGCTCGTCCAGGTCTTCCTTGTAGCGGGTCTTGAAGTAGGTCAGCCCGGCCGTCAGGTCCTTGTTCGGGCGCCACTGGAAGGCAGCGTAGTCGCCACGGCGGGTACGCTCGAAATCTTGCGAGCGGTAGCCCACGCCCAGTGGTATCCATTGGGTCTTGGACGGATCGTACTTGGCCGGGTCGGTCGAGTTCACGTGCGGGAAATACGGATCGACGCCGACGCCGTCCGAGCGGCTCGGGCTTTCTGCGTGAGCGATATCGATCAGGGCGCCGAATTCGCCCAGCCCGGTGTTCCAGCGGTTCGACAGCAGCAGCGTGCCGGTCGGCGAAGGCTTGCCCTTGCGCAGGGTGGAATACGATTCCGAGAAGCCCAGCGAGCCCTTGAAGCCCTTGTAGTCGAACGGCATCGCCGTGCGCAGGTTGACCAGGCCGGCCACCGCGCCCTCGATCTGTTCTGCCGAAGGATTTTTGTAGACGTCAACGCCCGACATCAGCTCCGGCGCCACGTCGGCAAAGCCGAGCGAGCGGCCACCACCGGCCGAGAACGCATCGCGGCCGTTGACTTCCGAACGCACATAGGTCAGGCCACGCACCGACACCCCGGAGCCCTCGACCGACTGGCGGTTCGGATCGCCCGCCATATTGCGGTCGATGGTGATACCGGCGATACGCTGCAGCACCTCGGTGACCGAACGGTCTGGCAGCTTGCCGATGTCTTCGGCGACGATCGAGTCGACCACCTCGTCCGCATCCTGCTTGAGTTTCTGTGCCGATTGCAGTGCGGCGCGCTGGCCGCTCACCACCACCACATTGCCGGTACTGGCACTATCTGCCGTTTGCGCCCATGCCGGGCTGGCGTGCAGTACGACTGCTTGTGCGACCGCAGCGGCGATTGCTGTTTTCTGTAACTTGTTCAATTGTCTCTCTCCCCTTGTATAGGTGTTTTTTAAGTCGTCAGGCTGTTGTCGGTAATCGTAGAAAAGTTCATGCCTCCATCAGTTTTTGAATTCGATTCGCTGCGGCCGCCTGGCCAGCGACGTAGGCGCCGTGATCCGGCATGCGTTTCACGGTTTGTGCAATCATGTCGCGCAGCTCGGCGAAGTGGCCGTGCACCGCGCGGATGTCGAAGCGGTCGGCCAGCGGGTCATAGCGCTTCGGCGTCACGCCCAGGCCCATCATCATGGCCACGAACGAGGGTTCGGCGAAGCCGCCGCGATCGACGATCGCCACGCGCCCGGTCTCGCGGAACAGCTCGATCTGGTGGCGCAGCGAATCCGGAATCGCCATGTTGGCGCAGTAGCGCCAGAATTCGGAATCGTCACGCGTGGTCAGCTTGTAGTGCAGCGTGATGAAGTCGCGCACCGATTCGTAGCGGATGCCCATGGTGCGGTTGAATTCGTCAGCCAGCGCCGGATTGCAGTCACGGTCAGGGAACAGTTCCAGCAGCTTGCCCACCGCCGTTTCGATCAGGTTGATGCTGGTCGACTCCAGTGGTTCAATGAAGCCGGCCGACAGGCCAATCGCCACCACATTCTTGTCCCAGGACTTGCGGCGGCGTCCGGTGACGAAACGGATCTGGCGCGGCTCATCCAGCGCTTCGCCGTCGAGGCCGTCAAGCAGCACGCGGCGCGCCTGCTCGTCGGTGGTGAAGCCATTGCTGTACACGTGGCCATTGCCGATGCGGTGCTGCAGCGGGATGCGCCACAGCCAGCCGGCTTCCTTGGCGGTGGAGCGGGTGAACGGCGTCAGCTGCGGAGCCGAGGCGCACGGCACCGCCTGCGCGCTGTTGCACGGCAGGTAGTGGCTCCAGTCCTCGTAGCCGGCCTTCAGCGTGCCTTCGATCAGCAGGCCACGGAAGCCCGAGCAGTCGATGAACAAATCGCCCTCAACGCGGCGGCCGTCGCGCAGCTTCACAGCGGTGACAAAGCCGCTCTCCGGATGCTGCTCGACCTCAACGATCATGCCCTCGATGCGCACCGCACCGCGTTCCACGGCGTAGTCGCGCAGATACTTGGCGTACAGGCTGGCGTCGAAGTGGAAGCCGTAGGAGTAGGCGTCGGTCAGGCCAGGCTTTTCCTCACTCGGCGGCACGAACTTGTTATAGCGCGCCATCATCGACGCCAAAGACCAGTTCTCGATCGCCGGCATATTGTTGAAGGTCTGCGCCAGTCGCAGCCAGTGCTGGTGCGCGCCGAAACCAGCCAGCGGCGGGCCGAAGTCGCCGAACTGGTGGAAGAAGCGATTGCCGATGTGGCCCCAGTCCTTGAATTCGATTCCCAGCTTGAAGCTGGCCTGGGTCTTGGCGATAAAGTCGGCGCCATCCAGGCCCAAGGCCTGGTTGTAGACGCGGATCGTCGGCAGGGTCGCTTCGCCGACACCGATGGTGCCGATCTCGGGCGATTCCACCAGCGTCACTTCGCAAGGGACGTCGGGGTGGTTGGCCAGGCGCTGGGCCAGTGGCGCCGCCGTCATCCAGCCGGCCGTACCGCCACCGACGATGACGATCCGGCGGATCGCGCCGCCTTGGGTGTCATTGCTATTCATCTGGTTTCCTCAGAATGGACGAGCTATGACAACGTTTTCATTTTTGGGCGAAAAAGAGCCGAGTTTGGGCGCAGCCAACGCAATGGCCGTTTCTTGTGGCGTTCTCAATTGTATGTCTCCCATGTTTTTATATATCCGGCAACTTAGTGCCAGTAACTGAACGCTAACATTAATACGAACGCCGAACAAATGAATGTTTCGCATATGTCGCTGTTTAACCTCAGTTACTAAACTCCATCAACAAAAGAAAATCCCCGCCGAAGCGGGGATGACTGAACGTTAGTCGGGGATCCGTCCTCCCGGCGGAATGCCGTATCGATCTGCCTGCACATTACCGCTGACGCCATGTGTGCGCACATCGGCAGTAATTGGCAGCATTTCCTTGTCCCAGATTTCCCACTGGGCTTTCAGTTTAGTGAACACTTCGGGGTGGCGCTTGGCCAAATTGGCGCGCTCACGCTGATCCTTGACGACGTCGAACAGGAACTCGTTGCCGCCAATGCGCAGGTATTTCCAGTTGCCGGAGCGGATAGCGCGCTGGGCGTTGGCCTTGTAGCGCCACAGCAGCGTGCGCTCGTTGTTGGCTGCCTGCCCGGTCAGCACGGGCAGCAGGTTCTGGCCATCGGTCGGGTACTGCGGATCAGGCGCACCGCCGGCCGCTGCCAGCAGTGTCGGCAGCCAGTCCATGCTGATTGCCACTTGCTCGCTCACCTGCCCGGCTTTCACCTTGGCCGGCCAGCGCAGAATGGCCGGCACGCGGATGCCGCCTTCCAGCAGTTCGGTTTTCTGTCCAGTGAGCGGCCAGGTTTTCGAGAAGCGCTCGCCACCGTTATCGCTGGTGAAGATGACGATGGTGTTGTCCGCCAGTCCTTTGGTTTCCAGCGCCTTCAGCACGCGGCCGATCGAGGCGTCCAGCGATTCCACCATGCGGCCGTAGGTGGCCAGGTCGCCCCCGTCGTAGTGGAAAATGTTGTCGATGTCGCGCGAGATGGCTTCATCCCCCGGACCTTCCCATGGCCAATGCGGCGCGGTGTAGTGCAGCGACAGCAGGAAGGGCTTGCCGGCTTGCTGCTTGTTGACGAAGTCGACCGCGCGCGCACCCAGCAAATCGGTGTAATAGCCGATCTGGTGCACCGGCACTTCGCCTTCGTACAAGTCTTCCTTCACCAACGGGCCGACGCCCGGCTTGTGAGTGAAGTAGTCGATGGCGCCGCCGTAGTTGCCAAAGAAGCTGTCGTAGCCGCTTTTCAGCGGACCGAAAGTGGGCAGGTAGCCGAGGTGCCACTTGCCAATCAGCGCCGTGCCGTAGCCCTGCTTCTTCAGCAGCGACGGCAAAGTCGGATGCGACGGCGGCAGGCCGATGGTATCGGACGCACCAGCTATCGGCTCCTCCAGCCCGCCACGCAAGCGATACTGGTAGCGGCCGGTGATCAGCGCAAACCGCGTAGCCGAGCACACTGCCGAATTGGCGTAGGCCTGCGTGAAACGCACGCCTTGCGCCGCCAGCTTGTCGAGGTTGGGCGTCTTGTAATCGGTCTGGCCGTAGACGCCGAGGTCGGCGTGGCCCATGTCATCGGCCAGGATGAAAATGATATTCGGCTGTTCCTTCCCGGCCGCCAGCGCGGTCGGCAAGTAGTTGGCCAGCGCCAGCGCAGGAAGCGACTGAAGAATGCGGCGGCGGGTGTTATTCGTCATGTTGCGTGTCTCCGTTTTAGAAATCTGCCTTGGCGGTCAGGCCCAGGGTGCGCGGCGTGCCGATCACGGCGTTGTAGGCGCCGAAGCTGCTGTTCCACAAGCTGGTGTAGTACAGCTTGTCAAATGCATTCTTGGCCCACAGCGATACGTCCCACTTGGCGCCACCGGCCTTGAAGCGCGCGCCGGCCGACAAGTTGGTCAATGCGTACGCTGGAATCTTGGCATATTTCGACGCATCCAGCGTGCCGAAGACTTCGGTACGGTAGGAGGTGTTGGCGTTGAAGTAGCCTTCCACGCCATCGGCCACGGCATGCGCGAACTGCGCGTTCAGGCTGCTGGTCCAGCGTGGCGCATTCACCAGCGCGGCGCGGCCCGACAGGTTGCACGAGGTGGTGGCGATTTCAGGCGGGCACGGCGCATTGGTGTACTTCAGGTATTTGACGTCGTTGAAAGCACCGTTGGCGCCCAGCGTAAAGCCGCGCGCGACCAGGAAGGTGGTTTCCAGTTCCGCACCACGGCTGCGCACATCGCCGGCGTTGGTGATGTACTGCGACTGGGTGGCCGCATCAAACGCATTGTTCTGGTAGCCGCGCACGATGTTGGCGAACAGGCTGGCGTTGACTTGCGCGCGGCGTTCCCAGAAGTTGCTCTTGATGCCCAGCTCGGCGTTGTTGGCCTTCTCGTTGTTGATCTTCAGCGAGGAGATGCCGGCTGCGCCCGGTACAGTCAGGTTGATGCCGCCGGATTTTTCGCCGTGCGACAGCGTGGCGAAGCCCAGCACGTCGGTATCGAATTTGTAGGCCAGGGTCAGCAGGCCGGACGGGCTCAGGTTATTGAGCGCGATGTCGCCGGAATTGAAGGCGCCGTAGCGGGCGTTACGCGATGCCAGTGCGGCGCCAGTAACGTCCGCGCCGCCAGTTGGTGCGTAGCGGATTTCGTAGGCGCGCTTGTCTTCATAGGTGGCGCGCAGGCCAGCAGTCAGGTCCCACTTTGGATCGATGTGCCAGATCGACTGGCCGAACAAGGCGTAGCTGTTGACGCGCAGGTGGCCGTCGGCAAAGCTGGTCAGGTTGGCCCAGGCGCCATTCGGCGTGCCATTGAATTTGT
The DNA here is from genome assembly GCF_009857445.1 of Duganella flavida. Taxonomy (GTDB): domain Bacteria; phylum Pseudomonadota; class Gammaproteobacteria; order Burkholderiales; family Burkholderiaceae_D; genus Rugamonas; species Rugamonas flavida. The sequence goes on along the minus strand of NZ_WWCN01000008.1, from coordinate 159,762 downwards.
CGGTCAGCGGACCATTGTAGCTGAAGTTGGTGTTGTCGAGGTTCTGGTAGTAGTAATACGCGCCGACCACCGATTCTACTTCGCGGCCTTGCGGCGTGGCCAGGCGCAGCTCTTGCGTAAACTGGCGGTGACGGGCCAGCGCGCCGATGTTAAGGATGATGGGTACGTCGAGGCCGTCGTCATTGCGCGGCGTGAAGTTCCAGAAACGGAAAGCACTGATCGAGGTGAATTTGTAGTCGTTGTCGAGCTTCCAGTTGACCTCGGTCGACAGGCCGCCCTGATGCACGCTGACGTGTGAACCGCTATCGAGGTTCACTTGATACGCGCCCGGATTGTAGATCGGATGCGCGCCCACCGCAGCGGCTTGGGTCAGCCATTTGCCGCTCGGGCCGACGCTGTACAGCACCATGGTGCCGTTGTTGGAATCTTCCTCGTTGTAGTCAGCAATCACGCGGGCGCTGAGCTTGTCGCTTGGTTCCCACAGCAGCTGGGCGCGCACGCCCTGGCGGTCGCCGCCCTGCACGTCCTTGCCGGTGTAGACGTTCTTGATGTAGCCGCCCTCATGGGTTTTGTAGAGCGACAGGCGGCCGGCCAGCGTGTCCGAGAACGCGCCCGAAATGCTGGCCTTGCCCTGCCCGTACTTGTCCTGCCCGGCCGATACCGAGGCCGAGTTCTCGCTGCGGAAAGTCGGCTGCTTGGTGGTGATGTTCAGCACGCCGGCAGTGGTGTTCTTGCCGAACAGCGTGCCTTGCGGACCGCGCAGCAGTTCCAGCTGCTGCACATCCAGCGCGTCGAACGCGGCCATGCCGGGACGGGCCAGGTAGACGTTATCGAGGTACAGGCCAACGCTGCCCTCCAGGCCGTCGCTGGCGGTGTTGTTGCCGAGGCCGCGCACAGCAAAGCTCAGCTGGCGGGCATGCACGAAATTGACCGTGGTGCTGGGCAGCAGCTGCTGCAAATCCTGCACGCGGTAGACGCGGTTGTTTTCCAGCGTCTTGTCGTCCAGCACGCTCATGGTGGTGGGCACGCTTTGCGAGGTCTCGTTGCGGCGGCGGGTGGAGACGGTGACACTGGCAATGACTTGCGACACGTCGGCCGCCACCGCTGCCGAGCCCGCGCCCTCTTGCGCCGCTTCGGCGGCTTCGACAGCGGCGGCACTGGCCGAAACGGCAGTGTCCGAAATTGCCGCCACGGCCAGCGCGGCGGCGTTTTGTGCTTGCGCCGATGGCGCGACAGCCAAGGCGATGCCATAAGCCGCAGCGATGGCGACGGCGAGTTTTTTCTGTTGCATGATTAGTCCGAAAAAAAGTGTAGGAGATCCCGCACGCCGGCTTGGAGGCCGGCGCGTGTTTATAGTTTTAGGAGGAGCGAGCGCTTAGTTGGTAGCTACGCGGAACTTGCCTGGCTCCGGCGGGGTCACCGCTTTTTCGGAACGTGGCGTGCCTTCAGGCACCCAGTTGTACGGCACCGGTTGGGCGCGGTACAACCAATTGCTCAGCACTGGCTTGCCGGCGCCGGCTACCGGCGTCGCTGCAAAGTAAGGGCTGATGTATTCCCAGGCGATGTCGCCTTGCTTCGTGACCTGGAAGATGCGGCCGTTCATGCCTTCATCGATCAGAGTGTTACCGTTCGGCAGGCGGCGTGCGCTGCTGATGAAGGAGCTGTAGAAGCCCCATTCAGGACCGTTCGAATCGCCGCCGGTGTATTCCCACACGATCTGCTTTTTCACCGGATCGATTTCCAGCACGCGCGAGCGCGGCTGCACACCGACGCTGACGCGCGGATAACCAGCCTCGCCCTGGTTATCAAACACCAGAATGTTGCCCGCGCCCGGCAAGCCCGGTTCGATCAGGTGCGCATCATGCTGGCCGATGATCTGGTCCACCGCACGCGGCAGCACACGCGGGCCGCGCGCCTGGGCCGGATAGTCGGGACCGAGATTCCATACGACCTTGCCAGTCTGCTTGTCGATGATGACGATGAAGTTGGCTTCGCGCGAATCGATCAGGATGTTATCGGGATGGAAGCGCTTATCGCCCGCATCAAACCATTTGTTCGGGCCGAGCACGGACATGTTATTGATGTGCAGGTAGTCGAACGGCGCGTTCTTGCCGCGCGGCGAACTACCTTCCTTCACCAGCTTGAGCGAGGCAGCGGTAAAGCCGAATTCATTGAGATGCTCGGACGCTACCCACTTCCACACCACGTCGCCCTGCTTGCTGACTTCATAGATCACGTCATCCAGTACCTGCGGCGAGCCGAAGCCGGCCAGCGGATGCACCAGGTTGGCCAGCACCAGCGTATTGCCGTTCGGCAGACGACGCCAGTCATGGTGCTGCTTGGCACTGCCGCCGGGCACTTGCGCATTGGCCTTGCCCTCTACCGGCGCCGAGTACGCGTCCTGCGCGCTGGCCGCTGCCCCCCACTGCCACACCACGTTGCTATTCCAGTCCAGTTCACCAATCGCTTGATTGCGCAGGCCGTTGCCTTCGTTGGAGGTGCCGGGTGCGCTGGCCAGCTGCACCAGCACATTGCCGCGCTGGCCGCCGGTCAGGGCCGGATCGAGCAGCACCGGTGGGAAGCCTTCGGCATTCCAGCTGTGCACCTCGTTGCCATTCATGTCGATCAGGTGAGTCTTCTTGTCCTGCCCGCTGAAAATCACGTAGCTGTTGTAGGCAGTGGCGGTGTCGTAGCGCGTAACGCCGGTAGGATAAACACTGGGAGCCGCGCTCAAATTGGCGGCGAGGGACAGCAGGGACAGTGCGACGATCTTATTAGTATGCTTGGTCATGACACGAGCTCTCACGGGATGGACAGTGTGTCTATATTACGAAACAGCCTAGAAAACTAGAACTAATATAACCAAGCAAGGATATAAAAAAAATGCCGGATAACCCGGCATTTTTGAGTAAGGCGGAAAACGTTTTAGCTTAGACGGCGTCTGCGCCGGTTTCACCGGTACGGATACGGATGACTTGCTCAACGTTCTGCACGAAGATTTTGCCATCGCCGATTTTGCCAGTGCGCGCAGCCTTGATAATGGCATCCACCACTTGCTCGGCTACGCCGTCATCAACCACCACTTCCACTTTCACTTTCGGCAGGAAATCGACCACGTATTCAGCGCCGCGATACAGTTCGGTATGGCCCTTCTGACGGCCAAAACCTTTTACTTCGGTGACGGTCAGGCCAGTGACGTTGACTTCAGCCAGGGCCTCGCGCACTTCATCCAACTTGAACGGCTTGATTACAGCGGTGATCTGTTTCATGACTTCTCCTGTGAGCTAAAGGTTTATTGTAATCGACAGGCGCGCGCTGTCCATTCACATAAGCTTATTCATTTACTCTTGCACTGGAATGGAGCGTAATTCCTCCAACCATACAACGCTTTGGGCATCGCTAGGCGCGCGCCAGTCGCCGCGCGGCGACAGCGAGCCGCCGCTGCCAACCTTGGGCGCATTCGGCACGCAGCTGCGCTTGAACTGGCTGGTGCGGAAGAAGCGGTCGAGGAAGATGCCGAGGTTTTTCTTGATCGCGCCGAGATCGTACTGGTTGCGCGTGACGTGGCCACCTTCCGGCCAGCGGCCCTGCTCCTTGTCTTTCCACGCCGTGTGCGACAGGAACGCCACCTTGGATGGATTGAAGCCAAAGCGCAGCACGTAGTACAGGTTGAAGTCCTGCAGCTCGTAGGGGCCGATGGTGCTTTCGGTGCGCTGCTCGGGCTGGCCGTCGGCCGTACCGGGCACTAGCTCCGGGCTGATCTCGGTACCAAGTATGTCCAGCAGCACTTGCGCATCGTTGCGGCCGATGACGCCAGACTCGGCAACCCAGCGCACCAGGTGCGAGATCAAGGTCTTCGGCACGCTGGCGTTGACGTTGTAGTGCGACATATGATCGCCCACACCGTAAGTGCACCAGCCCAGCGCCAGCTCGCTCAGGTCGCCGGTGCCGATCACCAGCGCAGCGTTGTGGTTCGCCAAACGGAACAGGTGGTTGGTGCGCTCGCCGGCCTGCACGTTTTCAAATGTGATGTCGTACTGCTCCTTGCCTTCCGCGTAAGGGTGGTTGAGGTCCTTCAGCATCTGGATGCAGCTTGGGCGGATGTCGATTTCCTGCGAAGTGCAACCGACCAGCTTCATTAATGCATGCGCTTGCTTGAGCGTGCGCTCGCTGGTGGCAAAGCCCGGCATGGTGTAGGCCAGGATGTTGGTGCGCGGCAGATTCAGTTTGTCCATCACGCGCGCGCACACCAGCAGCGCGTGCGTCGAGTCCAGCCCGCCGGAGACGCCGATCACCACCTTCTTCAGGCCGCTGTTGGTCAGGCGCTGCGCCAGTGCTTGCACCTGGATGTTGTAGACCTCGTTGCAACGGTCATCGCGGCGGCGCGCATCGGCCGGCACGTATGGGAAGCGTTCGACGCAGCGTTTCAGCGCCAGCGGCTGGTCGCGCTCGATTTCAAGGTGGAAGAACACGGTGCGGAACTTGCCCACTTCCGCCGCATGGCGCTGCACCGATTGCGCGAAGGTGTTCATGCGCATGCGCTCGCGCGACAGGCGTTCCAGGTCGATGTCGGCAAAGGTCAGCGATGGCTCGTCGGTGAAACGCTTGGCTTCGGCCAGCAGTTCGCCGTTCTCGCAGATCACGCCCTGCCCGTCCCATGCCAGGTCGGTGCTGGATTCGCCGCCGCCGGCCGAGGTGTACAGGTAGGCCGCAATGCAGCGCGCCGATTGCTGCGACACCAGCTGGTTGCGGTAGTTGGCCTTACCCACCAGCGCATTCGAGGCCGACAGGTTGACCAGCACGGTGGCGCCAGCCAGCGCGGCAAACGAGGATGGCGGAATCGGCACCCATACGTCTTCGCAAATCTCGACGTGGAATTTGAACAGCGGCATATCGCCCACTTCAAACAGCAGGCCCGAACCGAATTGCACGCGCTCGCCCAGCAGGTCGATTTCGGTGGTGGTGGCGTAATCGCCGCTGCGGAACTGGCGCGCGTCGTAGAACTCGCCGTAGTTGGGCAGGTAGCTCTTCGGCACCACGCCCTGGATCTGGCCGTTGGCGATCACCACCGCGCAGTTGTACAGCTGGTGCTCTACGCGCAGCGGCGCGCCGACCACGATGGCCATTTTCCATTGCAGCGAAGCGTCCAGAATCGCGGCGAGGCCGTCCAGCACGCCGTCCAGCAAGGCGCGCTGATGGAACAGATCGTCGCAGGTGTAAGCGGACAGGCCCAGCTCCGGGAACGCCACCAGCGCCGCGCCTTGTGCGGCGGCCTGCTCGGCCAACAGGATGGTCTGCTCGGCGTTGTAGGCTGGATCGGCAATGCGGCACACCGGCGCGGCAATGGCGACGCGGGCGAAGTCGTGGGTGTACAGATTGAAGAAATTCGAGGCCATGTCAGCTCTTTCGGCACGCAAAATCAAATTATCGCACGGGCAAAGCCGCGCCGCATGCGCTAGACTGGCACAACATTCAGCAAGGAGGCAGTGTGGCGGCAGCAGAGTTTATGATCATCGATTCGATCGCGGATATCGATCCAGCGCAGTGGCAGGCGCTGGCCGGCGACAATCCTACACTCAGCTACAGCTTCCTGCATGCGTTGCACGAGACCGGATGCGCCGCGCCGGACACCGGCTGGGCGCCGCGCTACCTGATCCTGCAGCGCGATGGCGAACTGCACGCGGCCATGCCGCTGTACCTGAAAGACCATAGCCGGGGTGAGTACGTTTTTGACCACGCATGGGCCGACGCCTTCCACCGCAACGGCATCCCCTACTATCCCAAGCTGTTGTCGGCGGTGCCGTTTACGCCGGTAACCGGTGCGCGCCTGCTGGCGCGGACCGCCGAAGACCGCGCACTGCTGGCGCAAGCCGCGCTGCAAGTGGCGCAGCAACTAGGCACGTCCTCGCTGCACATCCTGTTTCCCAACGACGAGGACAAGCAAGCGCTGGCCGAGGCCGGCTACCTGCTGCGCGAAGGCGTGCAATTTCACTGGGAGAACCAGGGCTACGCCGATTTCGACGCCTTCCTCGCCACCATGAAGATGGAAAAGCGCAAGAAGCTGCGGCAAGACCAGCGCCGCGTGCAGGAAGCCGGCATCCATTTCGAGCACCTGGCCGGCACTGCGATCACGGACCAAGTGCTGCGCTTCTTCTACCAGTGCTACGTCTCGACTTATAAGGCGCACTACTCCAGTCCATATTTATCGCTGCGCTTTTTCCAGCGCCTGCTGGCCGAAACACCGGACAGCCTAATGATCGTGCTGGCCAAGCGCGGCGATGCGCCGGTGGCGGTAGCGTTGAATCTGGTCGGCGGCAACATTATGTACGGCCGCTACTGGGGCACGCAGGAATTCGTCTCGGGCTTGCATTTTGAGACCTGCTACATCCAATCCATCGCCTATTGCATCCAGCACGGCATCGCCAGTTTCGAGGGCGGCGCGCAGGGCGTACACAAGATGTCGCGCGGTTTGGTGCCGACACCAACCTGGTCCGCCCACTGGATTGCGGACCAGCGCTTCGCCGACGCCATCGCCGACTTCCTGGCCCAGGAAACCGCGTCGATGAACGACTATATCGACGAGTTAAGCGAGCACATCCCCTTCAAGGCTACCTGAGCCGGCACGGCAAAAAATCAGCTTGATATTTTTAGAGTTTCATGGTAATCTATTTTTAGATGTTTTAAAACCTCTAATTTTGGATAAATATGCCGCTCACCTTACGTAAGCAGGCCGAAGCTGACACGCCGCCGGCCACTCCTGTCAACCACCTGCTGCATGGGCCGCTGCTGCCAACGCTGGCCAAGCTCGCGCTCCCCACCGTCGCGGTGCTGTTCATGACCACCTTGCTGAGCGTGGCAGAAACTTATTTCGTCAGCTCGCTGGGGCTGGACGCGATTGCCGCCGCGTCGCTGGTGGTGCCGGTCATGCTACTGATGACGATGGTGTCCAACGGCGGCATCGGCGGCGGCGTTTCGGCCGCCATTGCCCGCGCCGCCGGCGCTGGCCACCAGCAGGAAGCGGAAAGCCTGGCGTGGCATACCGTGGTTATCGGCGCCGTGGCGGGCGCCCTGTTTTCCGTGGTGTTGCTGGCGGCCGGGCCGGCGCTGTACCGGATCCTGGGCGGTCATGGCGCTTCGCTCGACCAGGCCATCTTGTATTCGAATATCCTGTTTGCAGGCGCGATCCCGTTCTGGATGCTGATGCTGCTGCAAGCCGCTTTGCGCGGCACCGGCAATGTAAAAATACCCGCCCTCGTCATGCTGGGCGGCGTGGTCGGCGGCCTGATCTTGTCGCCAATACTGATCTCCGGCTGGCTCGGTGCGCCGAAAATGGGTGTGGCCGGCGCCGGTGTGGCCCAGGTGCTGTGCAATATCGTCGCGCTGAGCGTGGTGGTGCGCTATATGCGCTCGCCGTCGTCGACCCTGCGCTTGCGGGTTCATCCGTTGCAAGGCCGGCATTTTGCCGCGATTCTGCGCGTCGGCTTGCCTTCGGCTGTCAATGCCGTGATGTCCGCAACAGCGATCACGGCGCTGACCGCAGCAGCCGGCGCCGTCAGCGTCGCCGCCATCGCCGGCTACGGCATCGCCTCCCGGCTCGACATGCTGCTGGTGCCAGTGATGTTCGGCTTTGGCACGGCAGCGCTGACCATGGTCGGCACCAACCTCGGCGCCGGCCAGGTGGCGCGGGCGCGGCGAGCGGCCATCGTCAACGTCGCCGTGGTCGCCGTCATTGTCGGCGCGGTGGGGCTGGTGGTCGCCTTGTTCCCGCAGCTCTGGCTTGGCTTGTTCACCACTGATCCCGCAGTGCAGGCGATCGGCGCCGATTACCTACGCATTGTGGCGCCCTTCTACGCGGTCATCGCCGTCATCTTCGAATTTTACTTTGCGGGGCAAGGCGCCCAGCGCATCTTCTGGCCCATGAGCGCCAGCGTGGTCCGCCTGGGCTTCGCCCTCGCCGCCATGGTACTGGTGCGGCAAGGCGCCATCAGCCTGCGTACCTCCTTCATGCTGGTCGCTGCCAGCCTGGTGGCAGCTGCCGTCATCAGCGGGCTGGGCTTCCTGCGCACTCGCTGGGAACGCTAGTTGCGGCAACAGGCGTTGCGTTGCGTACCATCGCGGTCACCGACGCCTGCGCCTTGCCCAGGATGGCAGTGGCGGCCTCGGCATCTTCAGCCATGCGCGACAGCGATACCGCTCCCACCAGGCACAAGACGATGGCCTCGGCCAAGATGGCATCCTCGCTTACGTGCAGGCGCTGCAACAGCGATGCGATCAGCCTGACCAAGCTGGCATAGCCTTCGGCGGCAGCCACCTTCACCCGAGGGCCGGCATGCCGTAGCTCGCTGGACAGCGCCGCCAGCGGGCACATACGGGAAGGATGCTCCGCCTGCATCTGGTGCAGGTAGCGATACACGATGAGATCCAGCGCCGCTTGCGGCGCCATAGCGGCGGTAACGCGCTCGAACATGGTGTGCAGTTCGCGAAACGCTGCTTCGTTTGCCTCCGCGATCAGCTGCTCCTTCGATTCGAAGTGGCGATAAAACCCGCCTTGCGTCAAGCCTGACGCTTGCATGATGTCGGCCACGCCAGTCGCGTCCAGCCCCCGCCGAAGAAACATATTGGACGCCACAGCGACAATGCGCTTGCGGGTTTCGGCGGTATCGGCTTTCGACTTTCTCATGGGGTACTCCCGGTTTCACTATCACTCCAATATAGATTACGCACGAACTCTATTATTGGCAAGTTCTTTTAATTTTATAAAATCTCCTTGCCAATTTTAGAGTATGCTTGTAATCTATTTTTAGCGTTATGCGATACTCTAAATCCCAACCTTCGAGGCTCCAATGAAACCGATTCCCCTCCCACTGCCCCGCCGCAGCATCATCGGCGCCACGCTCATGCTGGGCCTGGCCGCTTGCAACCACCCGGCGCCGGCGCCTGAGCCACTGGCCAAGGTCGCTTGGTTCACCGCCGAAGCCGGGCAAACCGGTCAATCCACGTTCACCGGCGTGGTCCATGCGCGTACGGAGAGCAATCTCGGCTTCCGTGTGGCTGGCAAAATCGTCGAGCGCCTGGTGGATCCCGGCCAGACGGTGCATAAAGGACAGGCGCTGATGCGTATCGATGCGGTCGACTATGAGCTGGCCTCCAGCGCGGCCCAAGCCGCCGTTGAGGCATCCCAGGCCAAGCAGGTCCAGGCTGTCGCCGAGGAAGCGCGCTTGCGCAAGCTGCTGGCGACCGGCGCCGTATCGACGCAGGCGTATGAACAAGCGAAGGCTGCAGCTGATGCGGCGATTGCCCAGACCCGCGCCGATGCCGCCCGCGCACGCCAGACCGACCATCAGCGCGACTATGCCGTGCTGATCGCCGACATGGACGGCGTGGTGCTTGAGGTACCGGCCGATGTCGGCCAGGTCGTGGCCGCCGGCCAGACCATCGTCAAGCTGGCCCGCGAGGGCGCGCGCGAAGCGCTGGTGTATTTGCCGGAGAACGCGCTGGCACTGGCCAAGCGCCCAGCCACCGCCGCCCTGTACAGCGACGCCGGCCAAGTATTCCCGGCGACGCTGCGCGAACTGGCCGCCGTGGCCGATCCCCAAACCCGCACCTATCTGGCCCGCTACACGCTGGCCGGCGAGGCAGCGCAAGCGCCGCTGGGCGCCACCGTCACCATCCGCATGAATGGCGGTGCCGCTGCACAGGTCGGGGTGCCGGTCAGCGCGCTGGTGGATCAGGGGCGCGGCATGGGCGTGTGGGTGATCGATAGCAAAACCTCCACCGTCACGCTGCGCGCGGTCAAGGTGGCGCAGCTGGGCGAAGAACAGGCGCGGTTGTCGCAAGGCCTGGCGCCGGGCGAACGCGCGGTTGCTTTCGGCGGCCATTTGCTCAAAGCCGGACAGAAAGTTGAATTGCTGGCGCCAGTCGCCACCGGGAGCGGATTATGAGCCGCTTTAACCTCTCCGCCCTGGGCGTGCGCGAACGCGCCATCACTCTGTTCATGATTATCGCCATCGTTGCCGCTGGCGTGTTCGCTTTCCTGCGGCTGGGCCGCGCGGAAGATCCCAGCTACGTCGTGAAAGTCATGACCATCACTGCCGCATGGCCCGGCGCCACTGCGGAAGAAATGCAACGACAGGTGGCCGACCGCCTTGAAAAACGCATGCAGGAACTGGAAACCTACGACCGGGTGGAAACCACCGCGCGTCCCGGCGTCGCCATCATGAAGCTGTACCTGAAGGACAATTCGACCGCCCAGGCAGTCGAAGACAGCTTCTACCAGGTGCGCAAAAAAATGGGCGACGAAGCCTTCAACCTGCCGCGCGGGGTGATCGGTCCCATCGTCAACGATGAATACTCGGACGTCTACTTTGCCCTGTTCTCGCTGAGCGGCAAGCAGCTGCCGCACCGCCAGCTGGTGCTGCAGGCGGAAGATATCCGCCAGCGCTTGCTGCACGTGCCTGGTGTGCAGAAGGTCAACATCCTCGGCGAGCAGCAGCAGAAAATCTTCGTTGAAATTTCCCACCAGCGCCTGGCCACGCTCGGCATCAAAGCGCAGAACGTGATTGACGCTCTTGGAAAACAAAACGATGTGACGTCGGCCGGTTTCATCGAAACCCATGGCCCGCGCGTCCAGCTGCGCCTGGACGGCACCGTCAGCAGCGTGGACGCCATCAAGCAGATCCCGATCGCTGCCGGTGAACGCACGCTCAAGCTGGGTGACGTTGCCGAGGTCAAGCGCGGTTATGAAGATCCGGCCAGCTTTGTCATCCGCAACCAGGGCGAGGCCTCGCTGGACCTGGCCGTCGTCATGAAAAAGCGCTACAACGGCCTGGAGCTGGGCAAGGCGCTGGCCGCCGAACAGAAAAGCATCAGCGCCGCACTGCCGATGGGCCTGGAACTGAAGCTGGAGTCCGACCAGTCGCGCGCCATCAAGGAATCGATCGATGAATTCATGATCAAGTTCGTGGTCGCGCTGGCAGTGGTGATCGTGGTCAGCCTGCTGACGCTCGGCTTCCGCGTTGGCCTGGTGGTGGCGGCAGCAGTGCCGCTGACGCTGGCGGCGGTGTTCGTCATCATGCTGGCCAGCGGCCGCGACTTCGACCGCATCACGCTGGGCGCCCTGATCCTGTCGCTCGGCCTGCTGGTGGACGACGCCATCATCGCCATCGAAATGATGGTGGTCAAAATGGAAGAAGGCTTCGACCGCATCGCTGCCGCCACCCACGCATGGAGCGCGACGGCGGCACCGATGTTGTCGGGCACCCTGCTGACCATCATCGGCTTCCTGCCGGTCGGCTTCGCCCGCTCCACGGCTGGCGAATATGCCGGCAACATCTTCTGGGTGGTGGCGTTCTCGCTGATTACCTCGTGGGTGGTGGCGGTGTATTTCATCCCTTACATGGGCGTCAAGCTGCTGCCTGAGATTCCGGTCAAAAGCGGCGGTCATGATGCCATCTACAACACGCCAAACTACCAGCGCCTGCGCGCGCTGGTGCGCTGGTGCATCGATCACAAATGGCTGGCTGCCGCCACTACTGCCATCGTGTTCGTTGCCGCAGTGCTGGGCATGGGCGCAGTACAGCAGCAATTCTTCCCGGACTCCGAACGTCCGGAACTGACGATAGAAGTGAGCCTGCCGCCCGGCAGCGCCTTCGGCGCCACCGATGCCGTGGTACGCAACATCGAGGCTGCACTGGAAAAAGAACCGGAAGCCAAACACATTGCCAGCTACATCGGCCAGGGCGCGCCGCGCTTCCTGCTGACGATTAATCCGGAACTGCCCAACCCTGCCTATGCACAGATGATCGTGCTGACCGAGAACGCCCAACAACGCAACATCTTGAAGCTCAAAATGCAGAAGATGATCGCCGACGGCCGCTTCCCGCAAGCCCGCGTGCGTGCTACCCAGTTTGTGTTCGGTCCGCCGGTGCCTTACCCAGTGCTGTTCCGCGTGGTGGGACCGGATATCGGCCAGGTGCGCAACATCGCCGAGCAGGTGCGCGCAGTGATGGAACAAAATCCCAATACCCATGGCGCCCATCTGGACTGGGGCAACCGCACGCCGACCGAGCATCTGGTGCTGGACCAGGAGCGCCTGCGCCAGGTGGGACTCAATCCACGCGACGCCGCCAACCAGTTGCAAGCCTTGCTCAACGGCCTGCCATCGACTCAGGTACGGGAAGGCCTGCGTTCGGTTGAAGTCGTCATCCGCAGCCCGCGCAGCGAGGGCGGCAACTTGAAAGATATCGGCAACCTGACGCTGACCACAGCCAGCGGCGCCAGCATCCCGCTGTCGCAAGTCAGCCATATCGAGACCGGCATGGAAGACGCCGTGCTCAAGCGCTACAACCGCGAGCCCTTCATTGCCGTGCAAGCCGATGTGCGCAACGGCATGCAGCCGCCTGACGTCACCAAGGCCATCCTGCCCAAGCTGGACGCCATCAAAGCTACTCTGCCGGACGGTTACCACATCGACGTCGGCGGCGCGGTGGAGGAAAGCGTCAAGGCCAACATCGCGCTGGCCAAGCTGTTCCCGATCATGATTATCCTGATGCTGCTGGTGATCATGCTGCAAGTGCGCTCGTTTGCCACCATGTGGATGGTGTTCGCCACCGCGCCATTGGGACTGGTCGGCGCCGTGCCGACGCTGCTGCTGTTTAACAAGCCGTTTGGCTTCACCGCCATCCTCGGCCTGATCGGCCTGGCCGGCATCCTGATGCGCAACACGCTGATCCTGGTCGACCAGATCCAGCACGACCTGGCCCATGGCGCCACCAAGTATGAGGCCGTCGTGGAGTCCACCGTGCGCCGCGCCCGTCCGGTGATCCTGACCGCCGTGGCGGCGATGCTGGCCTTCATTCCGCTGACCCACTCCAGCTTCTGGGGGCCCCTGGCCTACGTGCTGATCGGCGGCGTCGGCGTCGGCACCCTGCTGACCCTGTTGTTCCTACCGGCCCTGTACTCGCTGTGGTTCAAGGTCAGCAAAGATGGCGGCAGTGTGGACGCCCAGGCTAACGCAAGCACGCAACTCATTGAGAAGGAAGCAGCATGAACACCGTCACCACACTGAAAACCGTGCCGCTGGCACTGGCCGCCCTGCTACTGTCGGCATGCTCGCTGGCGCCGGTCTACGAGCGGCCCGCCTCCCCTGTTGCCGCCGACTGGCCGGCTGCGGTGGCTCCGGCTGTCCAGGCCGGCGACACCGCCGCGCACGAGATCCGCTGGCAGGACTTTTTCCAGGACCAGCGCCTAAAGCAAACCATCGGCCTGGCACTGGAACATAATCGCGACCTGCGCGTGGCCATCCTCAATATCGAGCGCGCCCGCTCGCTGTATCAGGTGCAGGCAGCCGACCGCCTGCCGACGCTCAACGCCGGCCTGTCCGGCGCGCGCCAGCGGGTGCCGGACCTGGTGGCGCCGGGCGGTCACGGCGGCGTATCGAGCAGCTACACTGCCGGCGTTGGCGTCACCGCCTTCGAGTTGGATTTATTCGGCCGCGTGCGCAACCTGAGTGAGGCCGCACTGGACCGCTACGCTGCCACCGAAGAAGCCCGGCGCGCTGCGCAGATCAGCCTGGTGGCGGAAGTGGCTACCGTCTACGAGGCGGTGCTGGCGGATAACCGGCTGCTGGAATTGAGCCAGCAAACGCTGGCCAGCCGCACTGAATCGCACCAGCGCCAACTCCAAATGCGCGAACAAGGCGCCAGTTCGGAGTTCGACCTGCGCCAGTCGGAGTCACTGCTGGAAGCCGCCAAAATCGCGCTGGCGCAAACCACGCGGCAGCGCGCGCTGGATGAAAATGCGTTGACAGTGCTGGTCGGCCGGAACTTGCCTGCGGAACTGCTGCCCGCGCCCGGCACGCACTGGGACAGCAAGGTGATGAACGAACTGCCAGCAGGTTTGCCATCCGGCTTGCTGGCGGCACGTCCGGACATCCGCCGCCAGGAAGCGCTGCTGCGCGCGGCCAACGCCAATATCGGCGTGGCCCGGGCTGCATTCTTCCCGCGCATTTCCCTGACGGGCGCATTCGGCTCATCCAGCAACGAGTTGTCCGGCTTGTTCGATTCGGGTAGCCGGGCGTGGAGCTTCCTGCCGCAGATCTCGCTGCCGCTCTTCGACGGCGGCCGCAATCAAGCCAACCTGGGCGCGGTCAAGGCCGACCGCGACATCGCCGTGGCGCAATACGACAAGACGATCCAGGTCGCCTTCCGCGAAGTGGCCGATGCGTTGGCCGGGCGCGCGACGCTCGGCGAAGAACTGCGTGCAGTGCAGGCGCAGGAAGCGGCCGAGCAAGTGCGCTACAACCTCGCCAGGCAGCGTTACGACGGCGGCCAGTCCAGCTATCTCGAATATCTCGATGCCCAGCGTTCGCTGTTCGCCGTGCAGCAGCAGACCATTCGCACCAGCCTGGCCGAGCGGCAAAATCGCATCGGGCTGTACAAAGCGCTCGGCGGTGGCTGGAGCACCGCCGGGAGCCAGGGCTAAGAGCTATTTGGCTTTGCGTCCATCCAATGCCGCCTTGAGCACCAGCTGCACCGTGCTCTCGGCGTGATTCAAAATGGATTTTTCAGAGGCGGCGGACAGTGCTAGCCGCGAAACGGTCACCGCTCCGACCATGGTCGCCACCAGCGCGTCCGCCACATCAAGGCTTTGCTCAATTTGCAGTTGCTGCAGCAGCCCAGCGAGGTGGCCCACTGTGCGCTTGTAACCCATGTTGGCTGCGGCCTTGATACGCTCGTCGGCATTGGGCAGCTCACTTCCGAGATGCACCAGCGGACACAGATGGTCCTGGTTTTTAGAGAGCCGCTGATGCAGGTAGAGATGCACGATTTTCGTGATGGCCTCAAGCGGCGGCAGGCCGGCCACTTGCTTGCCCATCATGTCGAAGATTTTCTCGAATGCTGCCTCGCTGGCCTCAGCCGCCAGGTGCTCCTTCGATTCGAAGTGCCGATAGAAACCGCCTTGCGTCAGCCCCGCTGCCGCCATGACGTCGGCAATCCCGGTTGCAGCCAGGCCGTTTTGCATGATAACGACTGACGCAGTGTCCACAATTCGTTTTCGCGTTTCCGCAGTTTCGCTTTTCGACTTTCTCATCTCACTCCGCCTACGTGTCTTTAGAGTATATTCTACCTCCAATTACCTGGCCCACTGCCGGCATCTGCCACTCAAAGACTGATAAATCTATAAGGGAAACCCGTAAGCGGTTACAATAGGACTGTTTCCTAGCAAAAACGTGGCAAAAACAGCATGAATGCAGATTTTATAAAACAGCGTAACCGCTTCAAATCCGCCACCATGAAGCGGATCGACGTCAGCGAAGAGTCATACAACAACGTAACGAACATCCTGGCAAGCATCGCCAAACCGTTCCATGTGCGCAAAGGCGAATACCTGCAGCGGGCCGGCGTGCCCGCTACGCAGGTACATTGGCTGGCGAGCGGCGTGGCACGCAGCGGCTTTTTCAACCGTGACGGTGCGGAGATGACCTTGCGCTTCTATCGCGAGGGCGAATCGGCCACCACCCTGACCGACCTCATCAATGGTGAGACCGGCCAGCCGGCGGTGCAGTTCCTGATCGCGGAAACGCCGGTCCACGGCTTCACCATCGATTGGAAGCTGGCGTCCGCGCTGCGCTCGCAGAATGAAGGCATGCAGCAGTATCACTTGAGCATTGCCCTGCACGGCCTGCAGACGCTGGCCCAGCACGCCTATAGCAGCGGCGAGACCTCGGCGCAAGAACGTCTGGTGGCGTTCCGCGAAGAGTATCCGGGGCTGGAAGCGCGCATCTCGCAGCGGGCGATTGCGTCCTACCTCGGCATCACGCCGCAGTACATGTCGCGCCTGCGCCGCGAGGCCGAAGCCGCGTCGGGCGAACCGCGCGCTTAATAAAAAAGCCCCTTGCGGGGCTTTTGACTTACTGTGCTGCCTGGTCTTTCTGGTAGTTCGCAACGCCGGCCAGGATTTCTTCCTTGGCGGCTTCTGGACCGTGCCAGCCTTCGATCTTGACCCATTTGCCTTTTTCCAGGTCTTTGTAGTGCTCGAAGAAGTGCTGGATCTGGCGCAGGCGCAGTTCGTTTAGGTCTTCCGGCTTCTGCCAGTGGCTGTAGATCGACAGTACTTTGTCGACTGGTACGGCCAGCACTTTGGCGTCTTCACCGGCTTCGTCGGTCATTTTCAGTACGCCGATTGGACGGCAACGCACTACCACGCCTGGAATCAGCGGGAATGGGGTGATGACCAGCACGTCCACTGGATCGCCGTCAGCCGACAGGGTGTTTGGTACGTAACCGTAGTTGCATGGGTAGTGCATAGCGGTGCCCATGAAGCGGTCTACGAAGATCGCGCCGGATTCCTTGTCGACTTCATATTTGATCGGATCGGCGTTCATCGGGATTTCAATGATGACGTTGAAATCGTTCGGCAGATCTTTGCCGGAAGATACTTTGTTCAAGCTCATGGGATTTCCTTATATGCAGGCGGTGTTTAACCGCAATATTATAGCGAAGTACGGCCTGCTTGTGCGGCGCAACACCATTGAACATTTGTTATGATAGGGCCTGTCCTTATTTGGAATATGAATATGATCTTCCGCCAGCTGTTCGATCCCACCTCCTCGACCTACACTTACCTGCTCGGTGACGGCGGCGAAGCGGTACTGATCGACCCAGTCTACGAACAAGTGCCGCGCGACCTGGCGCTGTTGCAGGAACTGGGCCTGAAGCTGGTGGCGGCGCTGGACACCCATGTGCATGCCGACCACGTGACCGGCGCATGGCGCTTGCAGCAGCGCTGCGGCAGCAAGATCGCGCTGTCGGCGGTGGCGGGCGCCAGCGGGGTCGATACGCCGCTGCAGCATGGCGACGTGGTGCGCTTCGGTGGCCGTTCGCTGAACGTGCGCGCTACACCGGGCCACACCAGCGGCTGCCTGACTTATGTCCTGGATGACGAGAGCATGGCCTTCACAGGTGACAGCTTGCTGATCCGTGGTTGCGGCCGTACCGATTTCCAGCAAGGCAGTCCGCAGCAGTTGTTCGCTTCGGTGCATGAGCAGATTTTGAGTTTGCCGCTGTCGTGCCTGCTCTACCCTGCACATGATTATCGCGGTATCACGGTGACCAGCGTGGCGGAAGAGCGGCGCTACAACCCGCGCTTGGGCGGCGATGTGGACGTGGGCGATTTCACCGGCCACATGAACAATCTCAACCTGCCGCATCCCAAGCTGATGGCGGTGGCGGTGCCAGCCAACCTGCGCAGCGGCCAGCCGGAAGGCGATGCACCGACCGACACACCAGGCTGGGCGCCGCTGACCTTACGCTTCAGCGGCGTGTGGGAAATCGAAGCAATGGCTTTGCTGGAGCATTTAAGCAAAGTACAGATCGTCGACGTGCGTGAAGCCCCCGAATTCATCGACCGCCTCGGCCACCTGCACGGCGCTACGCTGGTGCCGCTGTCGCAACTGACCGAACGCATGGCCGAGTTCGACAAAGAACAGCCGATTGTCGCGGTCTGCCGCTCCGGCGTACGCTCCGCCCAAGCCAGCGTACTGCTGACCAAAGCCGGCTTCACCAAAGTAGCCAACCTCGCCGGCGGCATGCTCCGCTGGAAAATCGAAGGCTTCCCAGTCGAGTCCGATCCCGCCTAGATCTATCTTTAAACGGCTTGTGCAATAGGAATATTTGCAGTGAAACTGCTACCTCAAAAAACATCCGGCAGAAAAAAAAACAGGCCGGTGAAGACCGGCCTGCTGATTAGAGGATTGTCGCCAGTGCGCACTGGCGGTAGTGGTTGGCAGCGTGTTCTTCCTGCCCCAGCGCTTCGTGCATTTGCGCCAGTTTGAGGTGGGATTCGCGCACCATGCGCGGGTCCGAAGCGTCCGACAGGGCTTGCTCCAGGTAGCGCTGGGCTTTGCCCCACAGTTTTTGTTTCAGGCACAGCGAACCCAAGGTCAGCGCCAGTTCGGCGTCGGTTGGGCGGGCGTTGGCCCAATTCTCGCAATGTTCGATCTGCATCAGCAGCGCTTGCGAACCGGCCGGCGCGGCAGCTTCGCGGTAGGCGCGCACGACGCGATCGTCCCAGTCGGCGGCCAGCGATTCTTCCGCTACCAGACGTGCTTCATCATGAAGGCCGCGTGCATTCAGCGCAGTCGCAGCACGGCAAGCCACGTAGGGCTTGATGCGGTCGGCACTCGGCACGGTGGACCACACGCGCAGCAGCGATTCGGCATCATGGCTGGCGTCGGACAGCAAATCATCGTAAGCCAGCTCGCGCAGGCGCGACGACAAGGCCGGATGCAGCGCGCGATGCTTGTCCAGCGAACGTACCAGGCGCAATACTTCCGGCCAGTTCTTGGCTTGCTGCTGCGCTTTCAGCGACATTTGCAAGGCGTGGATGTGGCGCGTGCCGCTGGTGTTCAGTTCGCGCACGGCTTCCAGTGCCAGCTCCGGCTGGTGGTCATCGACCAGCAGTTCAGTGGTGGTCATCAGGCGCGCGGTTTTCATACCGTTGTCACCCACCAGCTTGGCCAGCCACTGGTCGCGGCGCGATGCCTGGCGCATGCGGTGCGCGGCGCGGGCGCCGATCAGCGCGGCAACACCGGCGTTTTCCGGCAGCTCCGACGCGCGCAGCGCGGCTTTTTCAGCATGGCCGAAACGGCCTTCGAACAGGGCTTTCAGCGCTTCGCGCAGGCCCTTGTTGCCATCACGCTCGCGCTTGTGCTGGCGGTAGGCGGCTACCTTGCCCGGCATCTTGATGGTCGCGCGGAAGGCGCGGATCAGGATGTACAGGAAGGCGAACAGCGCCACTTCCAGCACCACGAAGAAGTTCAGCGACAGGTCGATACGGTGCGGCGGATAAAACAGCACCACATTGCCCGGATTGAAGCGCGCCGTCACGGCAATACCGATGGCGGCGGCCATCATGGCGACTAACCAGAGAAATAAACGCATACTATGGCTTCGCTTTGTAGTTGCGCACAGCGTTCAGGCTGTCGGACAGGGTCGGCATCTCGATGGCGAGATTGCTGCCTTGTACCTGGCGCAGCAGCGCCTGCACGGTCTGGGTGGAACGGGCGCGGGTGTCGAAGTACTTGACCAGCGCTTCCTGCGCCGCGATCAGGTCGGCACGGAAGGCGCTTTCATTACGCGACAGCAGCGCCATACGCGCATTCAGCAGGCGCAGCTTGAGGTTCTCGCGCAGGAAGTAAGCCTGCGTCGGCGACAGCATCAGCGCATCTGGCGTGTCCACATTACGCACGCGGATCAGCTGGCGCACATCGGTCCACATCTCGCTGCTCCAGCCGTTCCAGCCATCTTGCAGCGCTTGCAACCAAGGGCTGGTTTCTTCCTGCTTGACCGGCTTGCCATCCTTGCCGTGGACGACCTTGGCCTTGGCTTTCTTTTCCGGCGGCGCCGGCAGGGTTGGTTTTTCGTCGGACAGCATCGGCAGCGTGTCGATTTGGGCGATGGCGTTATCGAGGCGCAGGGCGACGCCGACCGAATCCACGCTAGGCAGTGCCTTCAGCTTGTCAGTATCACGCGCGATGGCGCGGCGGATGGTGATGAATTGCGGCTTGTCCGAACGCGACAGGCTGCGGTCGGCATTCTGCAGCGCGATCAGCGCGCCCGGCACATTGCCGGCCAGTTGCAGCTGCTGGGAGGCGGTCGACAGCACTTGCTCGATTTCAGTCAGCGCCCACTCGTCGCGGTTTTTGGACAGGTCCTGGTACAGCTGCTCCAGCGCCAGTTGCTGGCTCTGCGCTTCCTGCTGTTTGCTTTCCAGCAGGGCGACCTTGGCTTGCAGCTCCTTGGTACTCTCCTGCACGTTGCGCACCAGGTTACCGGTGTCGGCGTTGGTGGCGTCGCCCTTTTGCAGGCGCAGCGCCATTTCCTCGCGCAGTTTGTTGACGCGCGCGTGCGATGACCAGGTCTGGCCGGCCAGCAGGATGGTCAGCACGATCACGCCCACCAACAGCATTTGCGGCTGTTGCAGGGTTTCGAGCAAACTCGGTTCGGGCGTCGCCGGCGGTTGAGGCACGGGCGGAGTGTCGGCAGGCTTCGCGGACGAAACCGCTGGATCAGGTAAGGTAGGCAAATCGTTCATAGGCATGATTGTAACGCGGCCAGCAGGCGTTCGTCGCCTGATCCGGTGAGCGTTAGCTTGGAAAATCCTAAATTATTTGCCGTTTCGGCAATACGGGCATGGGGCACGATCAGATGCTGTTGTTGCATGACTACAACGCTATTGTGCTGCATCGCGTCAGGGTGTTGCAAGTCCATTTGCGCCAGTAAGCCACAGAGGCCGCGCAGCGCTTCGGAACTGGTGATGATCCAGTCGTTTTGCTGCGCCAGCAAACGGCGCAGGGTGGCGGCCAGTTCGGGCGTCAATTCAGGTACCGAGCGGCAGTAGGCTGGCACCACCTCGACCAGGGCGCCGGCGGCGCGCAGGCCGTCGGCCATCAGCTCGCGGCCGCTGTCGCCGCGGATGATGAGGACTGGCTTGCCGCTCAGGGCTTGCAGGTCCAGCGTTTGCAGCAGGTGTTCGGAATCGCTTTGGGCAGCGTCGCCCGGGCTGACGATATTGGGCACGCCGTGCGCGGCCAAGGCAGCGCGGCTGCCCTCGCCGACTACGGCTGCGGTCACGCCGGCCGGCCATTGCGTGATGTGCGCGAAGGCGGCATCGATGGCGTTGGGTGAGACGAAGGCGACCAGCGCGTACTGGTCTAGCTTCGCCAGCGCGGCCAGCAGTGCCGACTGGTCGGGCAGCGGCGTGATGTCCAGCAGCGGCAATACCTCCACCGTGCGGCCCAGCGCAGCCACGCGGGCCGCCAGCGGCGCGGCTTGCGCCAGCGGACGGGTGATGACGACGGCGCCGGTCATCCTCGGTTCAGGCGTCCGCAGCAGGCGCGGCCAAGGTGGCCGAGCGGGCGTCGGCTTCGGCTTGGGCGGCTTCGCTCAGGCAGGACGACAGGATATCTTCCGCATCCTGCGCGCGCAGCAGCTCGGCTACTTGGGCGCCCAGTGCTTCGGCGTCACCTGCTGCACCACGCACCTCGGCGCTGGCGATGCGTTTGCCGTCCGGGGTAGCGACCATTGCACGCAGGTGCATATCGGCGCCCTCCACCGTGGCGAAGGCCGCCAGTGGCACCTGGCAGCTGCCGCCAAATACTTTCGATACCTTGCGCTCGGCCGTGACGGCTTGCGCGGTGGCTTGGTGGTTCAGCGGCGCGAGAATGGCCATCAGGTCGATGCCGTCATTGCGCTCAGCGATCTCAATCGCCATCGCACCCTGCCCTGCGGCTGGCAGGCTGTTAGCCGGATCCAGCAAAGCGCGGATGCGCTGCGGCAGGCCCAGTCGCTTGAGGCCGGCAGCGGCCAGGATGATGGCGGCATAATCGCCACGATCCAGTTTGCCCAGGCGGGTATCCAGGTTGCCACGCAGCGGTTTGATCACCAGATGCGGATAACGCGCCGCGATCAAAGCCTGGCGGCGCAGGCTGCTGGTGCCGACTACAGCACCGTCCGGCAGCTCGTCCAGTGACGCATAATCATTGGAGACAAAGGCATCACGCGGATCTTCGCGCTCCAGCACAGCGGCTAGCGCAAACCCCTCCGGCAGCTCCATCGGCACATCCTTGAGCGAGTGCACGGCCAAGTCAGCCCGGCCCTCAGCCATCGCAACTTCAAGTTCTTTAACAAACAAGCCCTTGCCGCCGACCTTGGACAAGGTGCGATCCAAAATTTGGTCACCACGGGTCGTCATTCCGACAATTTTGACATCGCACTGCGGATATAATATTGTCAAGCGTTCGCGAACATGTTCGGCCTGCCACATGGCAAGGCGGCTTTCACGTGATGCGATCACCAATCTGGACGGGGGAATTTGTACCAATTCGGATGTTTTCAAAACCAGTTCTTTCGCTGTAGCTGACGCTAACCGGCGCAAGCCAGTAACACGCGCGTGTTTAAGATCACAAATTTTAGCACGCTCACCTTCTCGCAGAACCGGGCCACAAGCCCATGCACCGACATTTATCTCTTTGCGGCTTAACACATGGCAAACCAATCTAGTGCAACCCATCTCACTGCTGAACAACCGGGCGTTGACAAGGACGCGCCTCTGAAAGAAGACATTCGCTTATTAGGTCGCCTGCTGGGCGACGTACTGCGCGACCAGGAAGGCGAGGAAGTCTACGCCGTGGTCGAAACCATCCGGCAAACCGCCGTGCGCTTCCGCCGCGAGGCCGACGCCGGCGCCGCCAAAGAGCTGGATGGCATGCTGAAAATCCTCACCAAGGAACAGACGATTTCCGTGGTGCGCGCATTTTCCTACTTCTCGCACCTGGCCAACATTGCGGAAGACCAGCACCACATCCGCCGCCGCCGCGCCCACCTGCTGGCCGGTTCCAATCCGCAGCAAGGCAGCGTCAACTTCGCGCTGTGCAAGCTGAAAGAAGCCGGCGTCAAGCAAGAAACCGTGTCGACCTTCTTCAAGGACGCGCTGATTGCGCCGGTGCTGACCGCCCACCCGACCGAGGTACAGCGTAAATCCATCCTCGATGCCGAGCACGATATCGCGCGCCTGCTGGCCGAACGCGACCTGCCGCTGACGCCGAAGGAACGCGCCGCCAACCTGCATCTGCTGCGCGCGCGCATCGCGACGCTGTGGCAGACCCGCATGCTGCGCTACTCCAAGCTGACCGTGGCCGACGAGATTGAGAACGCCCTGTCCTACTACCGCATCACCTTCCTGCGCGAACTGCCGGGCTTGTACGACGACATCGAGCAGGACATCGCCCACCACTACGGCGAAAGCGCCGAGATCAACGCGCCCTACGTGCAAATGGGCAGCTGGATCGGCGGCGACCGCGACGGCAATCCTAACGTGAACGGCAACACCATGTCGCACGCGCTGACCCGCCAGGCCACCACCATCCTCGACTTCTACCTGGAAGAAGCGCACACGCTGGGCGCCGAACTGTCGATCTCGACCCTGATGATCGCCTGCTCGCCGGCACTGCAAGCGCTGGCCGACCAGTCGCCGGACACCTCCGACCACCGCGCCGATGAACCATATCGCCGCGCCCTGATCGGTATCTACGCCCGCCTGGCCTCGACCGCGCGCGCACTGGGCGCCACCAACATCCTGCGCAAGGAAGTCGGCCACGCCGAGCCGTACGCCGATGCCGCCGTCTTCGCCGCCGACCTGCAAGTGCTGATCGACTCGCTCAACGCCAACCACGGCGGCGTGCTGGTGCAGCCGCGCCTGGCCACGCTAAAACGCGCTGCCGACATCTTCGGCTTCCACCTGGCCTCGCTGGACATGCGCCAATCGTCGGACATCCACGAGCGCGTGCTGGGCGAGCTGTTCGCCAAGTCCGGCGTGCTGGCCGATTACGCTGCGCTGGATGAAGATGCCAAGGTCAAGCTGCTGCTGAACGAACTGGGCCAGCCGCGCCTGCTGAATTCGCCATACATCAGCTACTCGGCCGAGACGGTGTCCGAGCTGGGCGTGCTGCGTGCCGCGCGCGAGATCCGTGCCCGCTACGGCGTGCGCGCGATCCGCAACTACATCATCTCGCACACCGAAACCGTGTCCGACTTGCTGGAAGTACTGCTGCTGCAGAAAGAGCTGGGCCTGCTGCGCATCGCTGAAAAAGAGCTGGACCTGATGGTGATCCCGCTGTTCGAAACCATCCCCGACCTGCAGCGCGCAGCCGGCATCATGGAAGCCGTGATGGCGATTCCGCTGGTGAAGGAACTGATCGCCAAACAGGGCCAGATCCAGGAAGTTATGCTGGGCTACTCGGATTCCAACAAGGACGGCGGTTTCCTGACCTCCAACTGGGAACTGTACAAAGCCGAGACCCACCTGGTCACCGTGTTTGAAAAAGCCGGCGTCAAGCTGCGTCTGTTCCACGGCCGTGGCGGCACGGTTGGCCGTGGCGGTGGTCCGTCGTACGAAGCGATTCTGGCGCAACCGCACGGCACCGTGAACGGCCAGATCCGCCTGACCGAACAGGGCGAGATCATCGCGTCCAAGTTCTCCAACAAAGACATCGGCCGCCGCAACCTGGAGCTGCTGGTCGCCGCCACGCTGGAAGCCAGCCTGATGCCGCTGTCGGAAGACGCCGCGCACCAGCAACAGCTGCGCGGTTTCGAAGCCGTGATGGCGGAGATTTCTGATCGTGCCTACAAGGCCTACCGCAACCTGGTCTATGAAACCCCGGGCTTCACCGACTACTTCTTTGCCGCCACGCCGATCGCCGAGATCGCCGAGCTGAACCTCGGTTCGCGCCCAGCCTCGCGCAAATCGACCAAGCGCATTGAAGATTTGCGCGCGATTCCATGGGGCTTCTCGTGGGGCCAGTGCCGCCTGCTGCTGCCGGGCTGGTATGGTTTCGCCAGCGCCATCGGCGGCTGGATTGCCGACGGCGACAAGGCCGAACGCCTGGCGCAATTGCAGTCGATGTTCCAGCACTGGCCGCTGTTTGCCACCCTGCTGTCGAACATGGACATGGTGCTGGCCAAGACCGATCTGGCAATCGCTTCGCGCTATGCCGAGCTGGTGCAGGACAAGGAGCTGCGCGAGCGCATCTTCAAGCGCATCACCGACGAGCACGCAGACACGTTGGAGATCCTGCAAAGCATCACCGGTGCGACCGAGCGCCTGGCAGGCAATCCGCTGCTGGCGCGTTCGATCCAGAACCGCTTCGCCTACCTCGATCCGCTGAACCACTTGCAGGTTGAGCTGATCAAGCGCCATCGCGCGCTGTCGAGCGAAAGCAAGGCAGACGAGCGCGTGCATCGCGGCATCCACCTGTCGATCAATGGCGTGGCGGCTGGCCTGCGCAACACCGGCTAAGTTCTCGTAGGCTTAGCCAAATCCCTGGCCTCCTCACGGACGCCGGGGATTTTTCTTTAGAAAAACACAACAAATAACAAAAATACACTACAATCGTTCCGAGCCAATTTGCCCGGAACATCATGACCAACGCATTTGCCTTTCCCGCCTATTCCGAAATCAGCCAGGTCATGGGCTGGTTGCAAGCCGAAACCGGTGAATCGCTGCTGAGCGGCGAAGCCGAGCTACGCAACATCATCGCGCTGATGCCGCATCCGCTGTTCATCAAAAATAGCCAGTCGCAAGTCGTCATGATGAACCAGGCGTGCGAAGTGCTGTGGGGTGTCAGTTCCAGCGAGGCGGTCGGCACCAACGGCAGCACCCACATGCCGCCGGAGCAAATCAAGCTGCTGCGCCAGCATGACCTGCATGCCTTCGCCAGCGGCCAGACCTGCATCGATGAAGCCTACCTGTGGAACAAGGGACGCCAGGGCATGGGCTGGCTGCTGACCTACAAGCGCCCGACCTACCACGGCGACGGCACGCCGCACCTGCTGATTTGCAGCGCCATCGATATCACCGAGCGCAAGCAAAAAGAAGCCGCGCTGGAGCAAGCGCTGGAGCACACCCGGCTGGTCGCTGCCCAGCAGCGCAATGCGGTGGAAAGCCAGCACCGGCGACTGGCGCTGGATACGCAGGATAATCTGGCGCAAAACCTGATGGCCCTCAAGCTGGACATCGCCATGCTGCATGCGCGCACCAGCGATCAGCAACCGCTGCTGCACGAACGGGCGGCACAGGCACTGGACACGCTCAACGCCAGCATCAGCGCGGTGCGCGACATCATCAACGAACTGCATCCGGCCACGCTGGAGCTAGGGCTGTCGGCCGCCATCGAATGGCAGATGCAGCAGATGGCGCGCCGCCAGGGACTGCAATACCGCCTGCTGATTTCGCATGACAGCGCCACGCTGAGCCCGCAGCAAACCAGCGCCCTGTTCCACGTCATGCAAGCCGGCCTGCGCTACCTGGGCGCCGGCGCCCGCGAACTGCAAGCAGAGCTGGACCTGCGACACGAACAACTCGCCATCATCCTCCACAGCGACCGCCCCGCAGGCGCGCCTACGCCCGACGAGGCGCTGATCCTGACCGCCATGGGCGAGCGGCTGGCAGCAATGGACGGCACGCTGTCCTGCCACGGCAGCTTGATGGAAATCAGCCTGCTGCCCGCACCGGCTGGAGTTTAGCGTGGCGCCTGCGCCGTGTACTGCAAGCGCACCACACGGCCGGTACGGTCTTCCACCAGATAGACATTGCCGTCCGGTCCTTGCTTGATGTCGACTGGGGCGCCCATGCCTTGCTTATCCTTGTGGCTCCAATCACCGATTAACTCGACCATCTTGCCCAGCGGCTGGCCTTTGTTGTCCGGCAGTAGCGCCACCAGGCGGTGTCCATGGTCGCGATAGCCATGAAAACCAATGATGAGGCTATTTTTGTAGAGCGCCGGATAGCGCGCTGCCGTGTAAAAGGTCATGCCTAGCGGCGCCGCATGCGCCGGCAGCAGGCGCAATGGCGCCTCATATTTCAAACACACCGCAGACGGATACTCAGGACTGGCACGGTTATCGTCGTAGCAGTAGGGCCAGCCATAATTGGCGCCGCGCCGCACGAGATTGAGTTCGTCATGCGGCAGCTCGTTATCGTTTGCCAGCTTGGGCATGGCCGCCTGGATCGCATCGCGGCCGTTGTCCGCTTGCCATAGCGCGCCGCTGACCGGGTGCAGCGCCAGCGCCATCGAGTTGCGCAAGCCGCTGGCATAGTTCTCCCAGCTGGCCACCATCCCCTGCGGCCAGCGCATTTTATATTTGCGGATCACGCCCAGCGCCTGGGGGCCTTCTGCCTCGGCGCAGCGCTGGGACGGCAGTGGCGCATTTCCCTTCTCGTCTTCGCAGTGATCGCTGGCTGATCCCACATTCACGTACAAATCACCTTGCGCATTAAAGCGCATGGTCGTCAGCAGGTGGCGGCCGAGCCCCGGCAAAGGCGCCACGCCGGACTGTCCGCCGATCACGTCTTCGACCACCTCGGGCTTGCGCGGGTCAAAACGGATGATCCGATGCACAAGCCCGACATACAGCAAGCCATCGGGGCCCAGCGTAATGCCGTTGGGGCGATCCAGTCCGCCCAGTAAACGAAGCCGGTCATACTTGCCTCCCGAGGGTTTAAGCAGCCAGATGCTGCCCCGGCCAGGCTCCCAGTTGCGCATATCGACAATCACGATGTCGCCGTTGGGTAGTGGCTGTATGCCGCGCGGGAATTTGAAACCATCCGCGACGACGGCGGCACAAAAGCCCGGCGGCGTCGCCACCTCCAGCTGCGGGAAGCCGCCGCAATCCGCTGCATGCGCTGGTACCGCCAACATCAGCGCCAGGGCGGCGCCATAGCTCTTCATGCGCGCGGCAGCCAGGCTGGTTTATGCTCGACAAACCACTCGCGCTCCACTGGACCGGTGTATTCAGGCTCCAGCGTACCGAGGGTAATGGCAATGCGGTCCGGCGATTCAGTGCTGCGCCAGAACAGCGTCGAGCCACACACGCGGCAAAAGCTGCGGCGGCCATGGCCGGAGGATGCGTACTCAGTCAGCAACTCCGCGCCCTGCTCGATCACCAGGCCGGAGCTGGGGACATTGGCATATGAACCGGCCGCCGCGCCGTGCTGCTTCTGGAACATGGTGCAATAGCAGTGGCTGGCATGCGCCACCGGCAAGGCCGCGCGATAGCGCACGCCGCCGCACAAACAGCTTCCATGAAGATCCGCTGCACTCATCTTGTCCTCCTGTATCAAACCAGTGCGGCAATGTCCGCCGCGATATGGGTGACAATAACAGGGAATAGCCGGCCACTGCGCCAGTAGTATGCGCCCACCACCAGCCCGAATGCCGCCACCGATGTAAAACCCACCGGCCCCTGGTAGGTGTGGTACAGCACCCGCACCAGCAGCGTGATACCGATCGCATTTGACGCGCCCAGCCGGCGCAGTCCACGCTGCAGGAAGGCCAGCAAGAAGATTTCTTCATACGCGCCGTTCACCAGCGACAACGCCAGCAACGCGCCCAGCGAACGATGGCCTTCCACCAGATCCTGCACCGGCTGCAGCAGGTGCTGCGGCGCCAGCATGGCAATCGCGGAACTGCTGACTGCGGCCAGCATGTACAGCACGGCCGCAACGCCCACGCCACCCCATGACGGGCGCGGCAGCAATGTGGCCAGCGGATATTGCCGCGCGTGCAGTACGCCTAGTGCGGCTGCGGCCATCATCAGCTCGAACAACACGAGTGCCAGCAAGCGGTTATCGGTAAATGCGGCTGCGCCGCTGCCGGACGAGAAGACGGCCAGCGTGGAACTCAGGATCAGCGGGCCAAAACACAGGGCCACGACCACCACCGCTTCGCTGTACGGTGTGTGCGGTACGTTGGCGTGATCGACAAGCACCGGCCGTTGCGGCTGGTCCGGGCGTGTACGCTCCCTGGCGCGGTAAAAGCCGGCCCCAAGCAGCACGCCCAGCGGCCGCACCAATTCCCACACGACGATCCAGAACAGCGAGCCGGTCAACGGCAGCGTGACATCCAGCATGTACAGCACCACCATACCCAGCAGCACCCATACCGCCCGCCACGACAAGCGCTGCGACCAATGCGCAGCAGCGATGCCAGCCGCAATGCCGCCGGCGAAATCCAGCGCCAGCAACCACAACCACGCTGCCGAGCCTGCATCATCCTTGATCCGCACCGCGCCCGGCACTTGCTGGGCGGCGGCCAGAATGTCACGCAGCTCCGAGGCGACGGTCAGCGCCGCCAGCCCGGCCAGCAATCCCAGCCAGACATTCCTGTAGCGCGGCTTGATTGCCTGCGATTCCGCCATGCGTCACCACTTCCTCAAAAGATAATATTTCATAATATACATCAATTGAGGCGAAAAAAAAGCCCTGTGGCTACGCACAGGGCTTTGGTTTAGTTCTGCGTCAGGAACGTTTTCAGTTTGTCCGAGCGCGATGGTTGGCGCAGCTTGCTCATCGCCTTGGCTTCGATCTGGCGGATACGTTCGCGGGTCACGTCGAACTGCTTGCCCACTTCTTCTAGCGTGTGGTCGTTCGACATTTCAACACCGTAGCGCATGCGCAGCACTTTGGCTTCGCGCGGGGTCAGCGAATCCAGCACTTCCTTGATGACGTTGCGCATCGAGGCGTGCAGCGCGGCGTCCAGCGGCGCCAGCGTGGTGTTGTCTTCGATGAAGTCGCCCAGCTGCGAATCGCCGTCCTCGCCCATCGGCGTTTCCATCGAGATCGGCTCTTTGGCGATCTTCATGATTTCGCGGACTTTGTTTTCCGGCATTTCCATCTTCACTGCCAAGGTAGCCAGGTCCGGCTCGCTGCCGGTCTCCTGCATGATCTGGCGCGAGATGCGGTTCATCTTGTTGATGGTCTCGATCATGTGCACCGGCACGCGGATGGTACGGGCCATGTCGGCGATCGAACGGGTGATGGCCTGACGGATCCACCAGGTCGCGTAGGTGGAGAACTTGTAGCCGCGACGGTATTCGAACTTGTCCACCGCCTTCAGCAAACCGATATTACCTTCCTGGATCAGGTCCAGGAACTGCAGGCCGCGGTTGATGTACTTCTTGGCGATCGAGATCACCAGACGCAAGTTGGCCACGGTCATTTCGCGCTTGGCTTGACGCGCACGCTTCTCGCCGGCAGCCATCTGCTTGTTAATCTTGCGCAGGTCGGCCAGCGGCAGCGCCACGCGCGCTTGCAGGTCGATCATCTTGCGCTGCAGCTCTTTCACGGCTGGCACGTTACGACCCAGCACGGTGCTGTACGGGTAGCCGGCATCAACTTCGCCATCTACCCAGTCGAGATCCGTCTCGTTGCCTGGGAAGACTTTGATGAAGTGGGCGCGCGGCATGCCGCAACGGTTCACGCACAGCTCCAGCACAGCGCGCTCGATGTGACGCACTTCTTCCATCTGGCCACGCAGGGTGTCGCACAGTTTTTCAACAACCTTAGCGGTGAAGCGGATGCCCAGCAGTTCTGCCGAGATCGCTTCTTGTGCCGTCACGTAGGCTTTCGAGCCGTAGCCACCAGTGGCCTTGCGCATTTTCTCGAACTGGGCCGCGATGAAGTTGAACTTGTCCAGCGCGGCGATTTTCAGCTGCGCCAGTTGCTCGGTCGAGTAGCCGGCTGCGCCGCCACCGACGTCGCCGTCTTCTTCTTCGTCGTCTTCTTCGTCATCCTCGTCGTCCGAAGCCGAGTGGGCTGGGGCTGGCGCCGGAGCGCTTTCGTTCGGGTCGACAAAGCCGTCGACTACGTCGTCGACTTTCATTTCGTCGGATTCGATCTTGCCGGCCAGCGCGATGATTTCCGCGATGGTGGTTGGGCAAGCCGAAATCGCCTGGATCATGTCCTTCAGGCCTTCTTCGATACGCTTGGCGATTTCGATTTCGCCTTCGCGGGTCAGCAGCGCCACGGCGCCCATTTCACGCATATACATACGCACTGGGTCGGTGGTACGGCCGAAGTCCGAATCCACGGTCGACAGCGCGGTGGCAGCAGCTGCTTCCACTTCGTCGTCCGAGGTCACGGTCGCCACGTTATCGCTCAGCAGCAGCGCTTCCGCATCCGGCGCGCGCTCGTAGATGGCGATGCCCATGTCGTTGAAAGTGGCGATGATGCCTTCGATCGCCTCCGGATCGATGATGTTTTCCGGCAGCTGGTCGTTGATTTCAGCGTAGGTCAGGAAGCCACGCTCGCGGCCCTTGTTGATCAGGTTCTTGATCTGGGTGCGGCGTTTTTCCAGTTCTTCTGCCGACGCTTTCGGATCCAGGCCCAGCAGGTCAGGACCGCCCTTGGCTTTGCGTTCGCGGGCTTTGGAGACCGCTTTCAGTTCGGCACGCTCGACCGCATTCAGCGCAGCGATTTCGTCGTTTTCCGGGGTGAATTCGGACGGCTTGCGGCCACGGCGGCCTGGCACTTTGATGCCTGGCAGCTGATAGCCGGAAGTGTCGATCGACGCCAGCGTGGCGGCGTCGGTCACCTGGTTGACTGCTGGCGCAGCGGTGCCGGCGGTGATGATCACCGGCGCTGGCTCTACTTTAGCTTTAACCAGCTTGGATTTCGGCGCGGCCTTGACGATCACGGCCGGGATTTCGGCGTCGGCGGCAATGCTCTTGCGCGCCACTTTCACGACCTTGACCGAGTCCTCGGCCACGTCGGCCACATCGGCGGCCATGGCCTCGACTGGCGCGGCGGCATCCGCTGCGGCGCTCAGGCGGGTTTTCTTTTTAACTACCGTAACTTTGCTCGCTGCCTCTTCGTTATCGATCACATAAGATAGAGTCGTCTTCGGCACCACCAGCGGCGCAGCGCTCGCACGGGTGGGCTTCTTGACGGACAACGTTAAAGTTTTCGGTTTGGTCATTAAAATCTCTCAAGCGTACTCGTCAAAAATTACAAAAAAGCTAGCCCCGCGCCGACCGCGAAGGTGCGCTTGGGTGGAAATGTTGTAATTTAGCTGACGATTATCTGCGGAATAAAAAAAGCCCGCTTCCAGCCACGGGCTTGTTTCTCTTTTCAGGGAAGATCGCACGGTGTTGCGTTAGTGCGTCGAGCATTATACACAATTTAGGCCGCAGACGCACGTCTTTACGCGCGCCTAAGTCCTTCCTAAGCATGAGCAATTGGACACAGTGGCCTAAAATGCACTGCAATCCTCTGGTCCCCATGATATGCTGACGGTTGTTGCTTAACCTATGAAGTCGATGAACACTAGTCTTACCCCACAGCCACCGGTCGACGAACCAGCCACGGCTGCTTCCGCCCCGGCGCCGGCCGCGCAATCCCCGCGCAGCCTGCTGAAACAACTGCAAACCCAATTCCCGGCATTCCGCGATTTCCTGCCGTTGTCTATCGGTATCGATAAACAGCTGCTGGCCGTGATGCCCGAACTGGACCGCAAGACCATGCGCACCGCGCTCGGTATCCATACCGGCTCGCTGCGCTACCTGAAGGTCATGGAAAAAGCCAAGGTCCGCTACGACCTGGACGGCACGGCGGGCGCCGAAGTGACCGACACCCACCGCGCCCACGCGACCCAGGTGTTGCAGGAACGCTTCAAGAAAGAAGCCGACCGCAAGAAAGCCGAGCGCGAAGCCAAAGCCGCCGAGGAAGCCGCGCGCGTCCGCGTCGACAAGCTGAACCAGCTGGCAGCCAAGTTCTCCAAAAAGGGCTGAGTTGGATAGCCCTATCGTGGCAGAGGTGGCGGCGGACGATAATCTGCCGCCCTACCTCGGTATCCGCATTGCCGATGTGCAGATGGTGGTCACGCCGGACCAGGCCGCCGCTGCGCGCGACGCTTTGCTGGCTTGCGACGCCATCGGCTTCGATACCGAATCCAAGCCGACTTTTACGCGCGGTGAAACCTCCACCGGTCCGCACCTGATTCAATTCGCTAACGAGCACAAAGCCTGGCTGTTCCAGATTGGCGACAGTACCGAGCCGCATATCCGCGCCGTGCTGCTGGCGATTCTGGAGCGTCCGCTGCCGCTGAAGATCGGCTTCGGCCTGTCGGATGACGTCAAGCGCTTATATGCCAAACTCGACATCCGCACCGCTGGTGTGGTCGATATGTCGGTGGTACTGCGCGCGCCGGGCCAGCGCAACGACCTCGGTGCGAAAACGGCGGTGGCCAAGTTCTTCGGCCTCAAGCTGCAAAAATCGAAGAAGATTTCCACCACCAACTGGGCGCTGCCGCGCCTGAACGAAAAGCAGATCTTGTACGCGGCTGACGATGCGCAAGTAGCATTGCGCGTGTACCGCCACTGGATTGGCCTTGGCAATCAACTGCCGACGATCAAACCGTTCAAACTGCCGAAACCGCCCAAAACCGGTATATCCTAGTCATGCGGCCGCCATGCGCCGCCTGAACTCAGGAGGGGTATGCCGATCTTTGCCGCATTCAGTCTTGCCGCCGCACTCAGCACCACAGCACCGGACACGCTGGAACAGCGCGTTGCCGCCTGCCTGGCCTGCCATAGCGTGAAAGAGCGTGGCGACGCTTACTTCCCCCGCATCGCCGGCAAGCCAGCCGGTTACCTGTACAACCAGCTGCGCAATTTCCGCGACGGCCGCCGTCATTATCCGATGATGACCTATATGGTGACACCGCTGCCGGATGCCTATCTGCGCGAGATTGCCGATTACTTCGCCGCCCAGCATCCGCCCTACCCGCCGGCTGCCGCCGGCAGCGGAACCAACGCCAGCGCGGCCCAACTGGCGCGCGGTGAAGCGCTGGTGCGGCAAGGCGATGCAGCGAAAAAAGTGCCGGCCTGCGTGGCCTGCCACGGCGCGGCGCTGGCTGGTGTCGAGCCGGCGATTCCCGGCCTGCTCGGGCTGCCCAGCGACTACATCAACGCCCAGTTCGGCAACTGGAAAAACCAGACCCGCCGCGCCGCCGCGCCCGACTGCATGGCCGACATCGCCGCCCGCCTGAGCGAAGCCGACGTCGCTTCCGTCTCCGCCTGGCTTAGTCAGCAACCACCAGACGCCGCCGCCCGCCCTGCCGCCAACCTGCCCGCCCCGCTGCCAATGAGCTGCGGCAGCATGCCGCCGTCGCAAGGGAGCGCGAAATGAGGAAAATCGTTTATACCGTTTCCGCCATTCTGTTGGCGGCCCTGCTGGTCGCCGCTGGCCTGCTGGCGCAGCAATTCTGTGCGCACGACAGCAGCCCACCATCCGCCATCACCGCCGCGCTGGCGCCCGCTGAACGCATCGCCCGTGGCGCCTATCTCGCCAAGGCAGGAGACTGCATGGCCTGCCACACCGCACGCGGCGGCGTAGCCTACGCCGGCGGCCGCGCGCTGCAAACACCATTCGGCAGCGTGATCTCGCCCAACATCACGTCCGACCGCACCGCCGGCATCGGCAGCTGGTCTGCAGACGATTTCTGGAATGCCCTCCACCACGGCAAAGCCAGGAACGGCCGCCTGCTTTATCCTGCCTTCCCTTACACCAACTACACCCGCATCACGCGCGACGATGCCGACGCCCTGTACGCTTATTTCCAGACCGTGCAAGCCTCCAGTCAGCCCAACCAGCCGCACCAGCTGCGCTTCCCCTATAACCTGCAAGTCTCGCTGGCCGCATGGCGCGTGCTGTTCTTCAAGCCGGAAGCCTTCCAGCCAGACCAAGCGCAATCAGTGGAGTGGAATCGCGGTGCCTACCTCGTGCAAGGCCTCGGCCATTGCAGCGCCTGCCACAGCGCCCGCAATCCGCTCGGCGCGCAGGATGGCGAAAGCTTGTCCGGCGGCCTGATCCCAGCACTCGGCTGGTACGCGCCTTCGCTCAACGTGCGCGGCGACTGGCAGCAAGAGCACCTTGCCGCACTGCTGAAGACCGGCACCTCGCCACGCGCCACCGCCTTTGGACCGATGACCGAAGTGGTCAAGGAAAGCCTGCAATATTTGAATGAGCCTGACATCAACGCCATCACGATCTATTTGAAAGCACTACCGCCCGGCGGCCTCTCGCCCGCCTTCGAACGCGACAGCAGCGCCGAAGCAGTGGCCTATCTCGCAGCCGGCGCCAAACTGTATGAGCGGCATTGCGTGGACTGCCACGGCGCCAGCGGCAACGGCCTGCCGCCAGCCTATCCTCCGCTGGCAGGCAACCGCGCATTGACGATGGAGAGCGCCGTCAACCCCATCCGCATCGTGCTGAATGGCGGCTTTGCGCCGGGCACGGCCGGCAATCCGCGTCCATACAGCATGCCGCCTTTCGGCCACCTGCTGAACGATACGGAAGTGGCGCAAGTAGTCTCCTACCTGCGCAGTGCGTGGGGGAATAATGCGCCGCCGGTCAACAGTGCGGATGTGAACCGCTACCGCGCCGTGCCGCTGGATTGATTACGGCTCGACGAAGCCGATCCGGTCGGTAGTGGCGTTGCGCGCATCCTGCACCGAGATTTTTCCCTCGGCCAGCAGTGCGTGCAGCGAGGTGTTCATGGTGTGGCAGCCCTCGCCCGGCTTGTCTTCCATCCAGATGCGCAGGTTGGAAATCTGGCCTTCCGCAATCATCTCGGTAACTTCCGGATTGTTGGTCAGGCATTCGGTGGCGAGATAGTAGCGCTCGCCCTTCACGGCCGGCAGCAGCGCCTGGCACAGCACGCCGCGCAAGGCGTGCGCCAACGCTTGCGCTTGCGGCTCGGTATTGCCCAGCAGGCGCAGCATCTTTTGCAGACCCAGCTCGGTCGAACGCGCGTGCAGCGAGGCCAGCACCAGCGGGCCGGCTTCTGCCAGCGCCAGCGCTTCCTGCGCCGTTTGCGCATCGCGGATTTCGCCGATGCAGATCACGTCCGGACGCTCGCGCAGCGCATCCAGCGCGCCGAGGTAGAAGCTCTCGACGTCGCCGTCAAAGCCCACTTCGCGCTGGGTAATCACACACTGGCGCTGTGGAATCAGGGTTTCAACCGGATCTTCAATCGTGATGATGTGACCGGAGCGGTGCTTGTTGATGTCGTCCAGCATGGAGGCGATGGTGGTCGACTTGCCCTGGCAAGTGTCGCCAATAATCAACACCAGGCCGGAAGTCAGCTTGGCAAAATTCTGTTCGTGCTCGGCCAGGCCCAGCTTGGCCAGCTGCATCGGCTCTTTCGGGAAGCGGCGGATTACGCAACCGAGGCGCTTGCGGCCCTGGAAGCTGAAACAGTTGGCGCGGATGCGGGCGGTGTGCAAATCAACGGCGCGGTCAAATGCGCGGTCCTGGATGCGCTCGGCCCAGTTGGGCTCGACCACCTCGAAGAATTCCTGCAATTCCTCGCGCGTGATCGGCGAGTCGGTGACGGCGACCAGCCCTTTCGGCTGGCGCAACATCAATGGACTGTTTTGGTGGATCAGGATATCGCTGAAAATCAGCTTGGAGTTCAGCAGGTGCAGGATCTGCTCGACGAGAGTGCCGAAGACCGGGTGGTCTTCGTTCTCAATGTAGCTCAGGGTGCGGATTTGCGACGACTGGTAGTGTTCCATCTCTGTTCTGATCTCCGGTAGGTCCCGGACGATTATAAGAGAAAAACTTGCAAAGTCGAAACTTTTCAGCTGCGCAGTTTGGGGTATTTAAAGCCGGTGCGCAAATCCATACTGCAGCGTGTGCCTTTTTCGGTAACCAGCACGTGATCAGGCGGTTCCTCGCCCGCCAGCGCACGGTAGAACACCGGCAAGCCTTCCGATTTACGGATCAATTCGTCGCAGCGTTCGAACACATTCGGGCAGCCGGTATCGGCCAGCAAGGCTTGCACGATCGGCACTTTCCAGGCGTCGACGCCGGCCGACTGGAACTGGCAGATCAGATAGCCGGCGGTGCCGCCCCAGCTGTCGACCAGCAGGCCCGGCAAGCCGTCTTCATCGCCACGGATGACCGGCACCAGGTCGGTCGGCGCAGCAGCGCGCACAGCGGCGGCACGCTTGGCGATGGCGGCGCGCACGCGGCGCTTCATCATGGCGTGGTCGACCGGCTCGTCTTCCTTGTAGCTCCAGACGCGGGCGCGAATGTCGGAATTCGGATTCCAGGCAGCGCGCGCCAAAAACTGGCGCGATGACGTTTGGATAACGGCGGTGGCGCCAGGTTTGTTTTTTTCTTGCGGGCGTCCGTCGACGCGCTCGATGGCGGTGGCGTAAATCAGGATGTCGCCGGCCAGCAGGCGTTTTTCCTTGCCCTGTTTAATGGTAATAGTAAGCATAGACGAATGATACCTCATGCGCCGCCCATTCCCGGCGCAATGCATTCCACGCCGCTCTGGCTGCAATCCGTCGCAGCGCGCTGTCGGGCGGCGGGTGCAGTCCGTAGGATGCAAGCATCAACACCATTCATTCAGGAGAACCATCATGACCGTACGCCGCCTCGTAGTAACCCTGTTCCTGTCCGCCGGCATGCTGGCCGCCCACGCAGGCCCGCTGAGCTGGATGAGCGGCGCCGAACATGTGCAAGGCAGCGGCAAGATCGTCAAGCAGACCCGCGAGGTCGGGCATTTCAGCGCGCTGTCAGTGGGCGTTAGCGGCGACGTGGATATCCGCCTCGGCAGCACCGAAAGCGTGACGGTGGAAACCGACGACAACATTCAGTCGGCCATCGAAACCGTGGTGGAAAACGGCACGCTGCGCATTCGCCCGCTCAAGAACAATATCAAGCTGGATACCCGCACCATGAAAATCGTGGTGCAGGCGCGCACGCTGGACAAGCTGTCCATCGGTGGCTCCGGCAACGTCACCGCCGACAAGCTGCGCGGCGAAAACCTGACCATTGACGTCGGCGGCTCCGGCTCGATCAGCGTCGGCCAGATGGAGAGCGAGTCGGTGGCGATTGCCTTGGGTGGCAGCGGCAGCCTGAAGGCGGCCGGCAGCACCGAACGCCTGCAAGTGTCGATCGGCGGCTCGGGCCGGGTGCAAGTCGGCCAGCTGCAGGCGCGTGACGCCGTGGTCAGCATCGGCGGCTCCGGCCAAGCCACCGTCTGGGCCAAGAAATCGCTGAACCTGAGCGTGGCCGGTTCGGGCGACATCAACTACTACGGCGATCCTCAAATCAGCAAGAGCATCATGGGCTCCGGCTCCGTCAAACGCCTGGGCGGCGCGCCGCAAAACTGAGCCTTGCCACACAGGGTTGGCGTTTTTCTGGCAAAGTAGAGGGTGTTCGGGCGTCGGTACTGGCGCCCTTTCCTATATCACCGGAGATTTTGCATGACTAACATCACCTACCCTAATGTCCGCCTCCTGATCGGCAACGAATGGACCGACGGCACCGGCGGCAAGACCATTCCGGTCGTGAATCCGGCCACCGGCAAGGAAATCGGCACCGTGGCGCACGCCAGCATCGCCGACCTGGACCGCGCACTGGCTGCGGCCCAAAAAGGTTTCGACGTCTGGCGCAAGGTATCGGCATTTGAGCGCACTGCCACGCTGCGCCGCGCCGCCGCCCTGCTGCGCGAGCGCGCCGACGAGATCGGCCGCCTGCTGACCCAGGAACAAGGCAAGCCGTTGGCTCAGGCCCGCATGGAAGCGCTGGCCGGTGCCGACATCATCGACTGGTTTGCTGCTGAAGGCATGCGTGTGTATGGCCGTATCGTGCCATCGCGTAATCCGAATGCGCAGCAACTGGTACTGAAAGAGCCGGTCGGCCCGGTGGCAGCGTTCACGCCGTGGAACTTCCCGATCAACCAGATCGTGCGCAAGCTAGCAGCTGCGTTGACCACCGGCTGCTCCTTCCTGTGCAAGGCGCCAGAAGAAACCCCGGCCTCGCCAGCAGCGCTGTTCCAGTGCTTCGTGGACGCCGGCGTGCCGGCCGGCGTGGTCGGCCTGGTGTTTGGTGACCCAGCCGAAATTTCCAACTACCTGATTCCACATCCGGTGATCCGCAAAGTGACCTTCACCGGTTCGACCCCGGTCGGCAAGCAGCTGGCCGCACTGGCTGGCGCGCACATGAAGCGCGTGACGATGGAGCTGGGCGGCCATGCACCGGTGATCGTGGCGGAAGACGCCGACGTGGCGCTGGCAGTGGAAGCCGCCGGCGGCGCCAAGTTCCGTAACGCCGGCCAGGTCTGCATCTCGCCGACCCGCTTCCTGGTGCACAACAGCATCAAAGATGAATTCACCCGCGCGATGGTGGCGCATGCCGAGCGTCTGCAACTAGGTAACGGCCTGGTGGAAGGCACGACGCTGGGTCCGCTGGCCAATCCGCGCCGCGTGGCGGCCATGGCGCAGTTTGTGGAAGATGCACGCGCCAAGGGAGCCAATGTGGCGACTGGCGGCGTGCGTGTGGGCAGCGAGGGTAACTTCTTCGCACCGACCATCCTGGCCGATGTGCCGCTGAACGCCAGCGTGTTCAATGACGAGCCGTTTGGTCCGGTGGCGGCGATTCGCGGTTTCGATACGCTGGATGAGGCGATTGCCGAGTCCAACCGCCTGCCGTTTGGTTTGGCTGGTTATGCCTTCACCCGTTCGATCAAGAACGCGCACCAGCTGATGCACAATGTAGAAGTCGGCATGCTGTGGCTGAACCAACCTGCGACGCCAAGCGCAGAGCTGCCGTTTGGCGGCGTGAAGGATTCGGGCTATGGTTCGGAAGGTGGCCCGGAGGCGCTGGAAGCCTACCTCAACACCAAGGCAGTATCGATGGTGGGCGTGTAAGCTTTAGTCAGCCCTCGGCAAACAGTTGTCGAGGGCTGGCGCCTGCGGCTATGGAATTGATCCATGCGCGGAGCTGGCCGCTGTCAGCATCCGCGATCCTTCGCCCAACCTCTTCAGGCACATCACCGGCGAGCAAATCACCCAACACATTGCGCAGCGCCAGCAATTCCCCTTGCTGCATTCCTTGCTGCATTCCTTGCTGCATTCCTTGCTGCATTCCTTGTTCAATGCCTTGCTTTCGAGCCTCATCCGGGCCGGTCATAAGGCGGGCAAAGAACTCGTCATTAAATACTTCTTCAAACGTGTATTTTGGCTTTGATGGCATGGCAAGATCCTCCTCGAGATTCAGGTTAGCGTCGCCTAAGCCGTCTATCAAGGTCAGCTGCAGCCAATTAGAGAGGCTGGTCCTCGCTGGTTCCAGATCAGGATGCTGCATGCGCTCGGCAAAGGCGATGGCAGCAGCACGCATTTCCGCAGCGGTATCGGAGCGCAATACGCGGAACAACAGGCTAACGATATCGCCACGGGCAGCATCGTGGTACTGGTCGATCAGCAGGTAGCGCTGCTGTGCTTGAAACTGCTCCAGCCCATCGGGCGGCAACAGCATCAATTCGGCCAGCTCAGCGGCCGCGTGCCAAGGGCGGCGCCCGTGGTAGAAGACGATCGGTAGCACCGGCGGCAGCTTGCCGTGCTTGCTCAGCTTGTGCTGTGCGATCAGGTCCTGATACAGCAAGCCAATATAGACCTGCATCCGCAACGCCATCCACTTATCCGGCCGCGACTGGAACTCTAGGAGGATGTACACGTACACCCACTCGCCGCCAATGCGCGCCCGCCACACTACATCCTCATGCCGCGCCTTGCCCTGATCGCTCGCGTAGCTGGCGTTGACGCGCTCAAAGGCCTCTACCTCCAACGCTTGCGCCCAAGCGCCCGGCAGCGCGCCCGCCACCAGATCGCGCACGATTTCCGGGTGGGAGAATAATTGCTTGTAGATGTTGTCGCGACTGGCGTTCATGAAAAAATATTCTAGCCGCCGCCATCATTGCCGAGTACGCTAGGCGGCGAGCTGGGTTTGGCTCTCCTCAACAAGACAACTACTTTAGGGAGAAATACTTGAAAGCGATTACCTCGTCTATCCTGATGCTGGCCTGCGCCGCCGCTTACGCCGCAGAGCCCGCCACCATAGCCGTCAAGGCCGCCCACATGGTCGACGTCCGCAACGGCACCCTGGTCGACAACGCCGTGGTGCTGATCAGCGGCGAACGCATCACCGCTGCCGGCAGCCAGCTCGCCATCCCGGCCGGCGCGCAAGTCATCGACCTCGGCAACAAGACCCTGCTGCCCGGCCTGATCGACTCGCACACCCACATCACCGGCGCGCCGGAAGACGCCGGCTACAGCATCATCGCCAAATCGGTCCCACGCATCACGCTGATGGGCGCCAAGAACGCGCTGGTCACGCTGCGCGCCGGCTTCACCACCATCCGCGACGTTGGCGCTGATGCTTACACCGACATCGGCCTGCGCGACGCCATCAACGACGGCGACGTACCGGGCCCGCGTATCCTCGCCTCCGGCCCGCCACTGGGCATCACCGGCGGCCACTGCGACGACACCATGCACGCCCCCGAATACAAGCTCACTGCACTAGGCGTCGCGGACGGCGTCGATGAAGCGCTGAAGGTCACCCGCCGCAACATCAAGTACGGCGCCGACGTCATCAAGATCTGCGCCACCGGCGGCGTGCTGTCCTTCGGTGATGATCCGCGCACCTCGCAATACACGCTGGAAGAATTGAAAGCCATCATCAGCGACGCCCACCGCCTCGGCCGCAAGACCGCCGCCCACGCGCACGGCGGCGATGGCATCAAACTGTCAGTGCTGGCCGGTATCGACTCGATCGAGCATGGTTCCTACATCGACGACGAAGGCATCAAGCTGATGAAGGAGCATAAGACCTACCTGGTGCCAACGCTCTACATCGGCGACTGGCTGCTGGAAAATGCCGAAGCCATCAAGCTGCCCAAGCCGCTACTGGAGAAAGCCAAGGTGGTGATGCCGATCGCCCGCGCCAATATCGCCAAGGCCATCAAGGCCGGCGTACCGATCGCTTTCGGCACCGATGCCGCTGTCTATCCGCACGGCCTGAACGCGCACGAATTCGCCGTGCTGGTGAAATTGGGCATGACGCCGGCGCAAGCGATCCGCACCGCCACCGTCAATGCGGCCGATCTGCTGGGCTGGAGCGATAAGGTAGGCAGCATCGAGGCCGGCAAGTTCGCCGACCTCATCGCCGTGGATGGCGAGCCGCTGAAAGATGTGAAGACGCTGGAGAGCGTCCAGTGGGTGATGAAAGGCGGCGCGGTCGTAAAATAATCAGTGCACGTGCTGCGGCACGCCGGCCGGTGCAGGTAAGACGTCCAGCACCGGCGCGGGCGCTTTCATTTTTTCTCCGGCGATTTCATCCCACGCCACGCTGACCTTGCCGCACTCCTGCACAATGCGGAAGTACAGCTTGCCCGGCTCGCCACTGAGCTTGACCTGCATAACGAATTCATCGAAATAGGCATCGGGCAGCGCGCCACCCTTCCAGCTGATTTCATGCAGCGCGCCGCTGTCAGTGATGGCGATGTTCCAGCCCGCTTTCGGCATAGGCTTGGCGTGCGATGCGCCTTCCGGCAGCGTGACGGTGAGGCCGGTGGTGGCCTTGCCGTCACAACCGTGGCCAACGCGGAAGGCCAGCTTCTGATAAGTGCCTGCAGTTGCGCTTGCCGTATCCAGCGTGACGTGCGCCTGTGCGGCGGTAGCGCACACCAGCGCCAGCAAAGTGAAGCACTTCTTCATCGCAGCCTCCCTCAAAAAATTAACGCTCGGACTTTAATACTTCCCGTTCGATTTCGACGGTGGTGGTGCCGTCGGTGAGCCAGATCTGACCATCTTGAATCGTGCATTGCAGCTGCATGGTGCGCTGGGCCATCTTGCCCAGTTGCTCGGTAGCGTCCGCATTCAGATCGACCACGGTCAGGTTCTTGCAGCGCTCAACTTTGTTGGCCAAGGCTTTCCACCAGATGTGGCTGGTGGCCGCATAGCTGTACACATAGACGTGCTCCGAACGGCCGCAAGCCTTCAGGATCACTTTCTCGTCCGGCTGGCCGACTTCAATCGACAGCTCGATCGCGCCGGTCAAATCCTTGTGCCACAGGTCCGGCTCTTCAACGTCGAACAGGCCTTTGGTAAAGGTCAGCGCGTCGTTGGCGTGAATGGCGAACGCCACCAGGCGCACCATCATGCGCTCGTCGGTTTCGGACGGGTGGCGCGCCAGGGTCAGCTGGTGGGTTTCGTAGTAATTGCGGTCCATGTCCGCAATCGACAGTTCTGCTTTATAAATTGTTGCTTTGAGGGCCATCTAAAAAATCTCTTACTTAAATACGACGGTTTTCGCGCCGTTTTGCAAAATGCGGTGTTCAACAAACCATTTCACTGCACGCGCCAGCACCACGCACTCAACGTCGCGGCCAATGGCGGACAGGGTGTCGGCATCCATCGAGTGATCGACACGCTCGACGTCCTGTTCGATGATCGGACCTTCGTCCAGATCGCCAGTGACAAAGTGCGCGGTCGCGCCGATCAGTTTGACGCCGCGGTGATGCGCCTGCGCGTACGGCTTGGCGCCTTTAAAACTTGGCAAGAACGAGTGGTGAATATTGATCGCCTTCCCTTTCAACGCTTCGCACAGGCCCGGCGACAAGATCTGCATGTAGCGCGCCAGCACTACCAGGTCGACCTTGTGGGTGTTCATCAGCTCGATGATTTTAGCTTCCTGCGCCAGCTTGTCTTCAACCGGCGCACCGGTCGCCAGCGGCAGGTGGTGGAACGGGATATTGTAGCTGGCCGCCAGCTGGTAGAAGTCCATGTGATTCGACACGATGGCTGGAATCTCCACCGGCAGCAGGCCGCTCTTATAGCGGAACAGCAGGTCGTTCAGGCAGTGGCCGATCTTCGACACCATCAGCATCACGCGCGGCTTGTAGTGGGCGTCGCGCAGCTCCCAGTTCAGCCCCATGTCAGCGGCCAGCAGGCCGAAGTCGGCGCGCAGCAGTTCATCGCTGACGTCGCGGTCTTCGCGGGCAAAGTGCACGCGCATGAAGAACAGCTTCGATTCGCTATCGCCAAACTGCGCCGAGTCGATGATGTTGCAGCCATGGTCCGCCAGAAATCCCGAAACGCGATGCACGATTCCGCGCTGGTCCAGGCAAGAGAGTGTCAAAATGTATTCGGGATTGCTCATAAAACCGTTAAAACCGTTGAAGG
Source organism: Duganella flavida (assembly GCF_009857445.1). Taxonomy (GTDB): domain Bacteria; phylum Pseudomonadota; class Gammaproteobacteria; order Burkholderiales; family Burkholderiaceae_D; genus Rugamonas; species Rugamonas flavida. Next base: position 116,386 of record NZ_WWCN01000008.1, on the reverse strand, counting down.
TTGGACAAAAAGACACCTATTGTCGCACGCTTAGCCTTGGACGACAAAAATAGCACGATCGTGCAATTTAAGATATAGTCATCCCACCCTATACAAGGAGAATATCGATGGAGACAAATCTGCAATTCCGCCTGGCCGCGCGTCCAGTGGGCATGGTCAAGGACAGCGACTGGCAACAGGCCGAAGAGCCGCTGCGCCCGCTGGCCGATGGCGAAATCCGCATCAAGACGCTGTACCTGTCGCTCGATCCGGCCATGCGCGGCTGGATGAATGATGCGAAGTCCTACATCCGCCCAGTGGCTATCGGCGAGGTGATGCGCGCTGGCGGTGTCGGCGTGGTGGTGGAATCCAAATCGCCTAAATTCGCGGTCGGCGACCACGTCTCCGGCGGCACCGGCGTGCAGCGCTTTTGGACCGGCGCGGCCGACGACAAGAGCGGCGCGTTCTTCAAAGTCAATCCGACACTGGCGCCGCTGACCACCTATCTCAACACGCTGGGCATGCCCGGCATGACCGCCTACTTCGGCCTGCTCGAATCGGGTCAGCCTAAAGCCGGCGAGACCGTAGTGGTGTCCGGCGCGGCTGGTGCGGTCGGCCAGACCGTGGGCCAGGTCGCCAAGCAGCTTGGCTGCCGCGTGGTCGGCATCGCCGGCGGCAAGGACAAGTGCGATTTCGTGGTCAACCAACTGGGCTTCGACGCCTGCATCGACTACAAGAATGATTCGGTCAAGGACGGTCTCAAGCAGCATTGTCCGCAAGGCGTGGACGTTTACTTCGACAACGTCGGCGGCGAGATCCTCGACACCATCCTCACCCGCATCAACCTGAAAGCACGCATCGTGATTTGCGGCGCCATCTCGCAGTACAACAACACCACGCCGGTGAAAGGCCCGTCGAACTACCTGTCGCTGCTGGTCAACCGCGCACGCATGGAAGGCATTGTGGTGTTCGACTACGCCGACCGCTACCACGTGGGCGTGGCCGCGCTGGCCGGCTGGATGAAGGAAGGCAAGGTAAAGAGCAAGGAAGACATCGTGCAAGGCATCGAGAACTTCCCGCAAGCGCTGAACATGCTGTTTGAAGGGAAAAACTTCGGCAAGCTGGTACTGCAGGTGGCCACGCCGTAAAAATACTCGGGAACCTTCTGCCCGCGTCGCTGAATAACTGGCCCGATTCCAGCCCGGCAGCCAGTTGCCGCATTAACTGGAACTTCCGTCAAGGTTGCCGCTCTAACCACACAGAGTAGCGGGCCAGCCTGCTGCTTTCTTTCACTTTCGACGGAGGTTGATATGGCAAATAATTCAGCAAGCGACAAACCCAAGGGCACGGCCAAGCGCGGCTTTGCCGCCATGGACGAGGCCACCCAGCGCGCCATCGCCAGCAAAGGCGGGCAAGCGGCGCATCAAAAAGGCACGGCGCACGAGTTCGATTCGGAAGAAGCCCGGCGCGCCGGGCAGAAAGGCGGTGAAGCGGTCAGCCGCGACCGCGAGCACATGGCTGCTATCGGCCGCAAAGGTGGCGAGAGCCGCCAGTCCGCCGCCCGCGCTGCCGCCGAAAAGAACGGCGTGCGCAGCGAACAATCGGCCAAGGGAGGCAACAAACAGTAGCGAGATTTTATGCCGGCGTGCCGATGATCACGCTGGAGGCTTTGAAGATGGCGCTGGCTTCGGCGCCCACTTCAAGGCCCAGCGCTTCGGCACTGTCGCGCGTAACGATGGCGGCGATCACGCCGCCGCCCTGCAGTTCGATGCTCACTTCGGTATTCACCGCGCCCGGCAGCACGCGGCTTACTTTGCCATTGAGACGATTGCGCGCCGACAGTTTGACGTCACCCAGCTCGGTGGCAACGATGACCGACGACGCTTTGATCAGTGCGAACGCTTCCACGCCGGCTTCCAGTCCGAGACTGTCGCTGCTGTCACGCGTGATGGTGGCAACGATGCGCTGGCCACCGACAATCTCCAGCAGCACTTCATCATTGACCGCGCCATGCTTGACCGCCACTACCTTGCCGCTGAACTGGTTACGCGCACTGGTTTTCATCTTCATCCTTTGAATCAGTAAAAAATCGTCGGCCAGCGTGTGTGATTGCGCGCTCAGGTGCGCGATAAAACGCTGGTGCTCCTCGTCGATTTTACGGAAATTTTCCACCAGTTGGGCGCCTCGTTGCGTCAGCCGCGTACCGCCGCCGCCCTTGCCGCCCGCTGCGCGTTCGACCAGCGGTTCGCCGGCCAGGTTGTTCATCGCCTCGATCGCATCCCATGCGCCTTTGTAGCTCATGCCGACCGCCTTGGCTGCAGCCGTGATCGAGCCTTCCGCCGCCACAGCGGCCAGCAGCGCCACGCGGTCCTGGCCGCCCAGCTTCTGGCCGTCGATGGTCAGCCACACATTGCCTTGCAATTCCATCGTCATGCTGGTTTCTCCTCCACGATACGGCCCTGCTCCATGCGCAGCACATGGTCGCCGAAGACACGCACATCTTCCGGATCGTGCGTGATGATGAGCATGGGTATTTCCAGGCGGCGCTGTAGCGCGTCCAGCTCGGCACGCATGCGCTCGCGCAGGCCAGGATCGAGCGCAGCAAACGGCTCATCCAGCAGCAGCGCCGACGGTTGCGGCGCCAGCGCGCGCGCCAAAGCCACACGCTGCCGCTGGCCGCCCGACAGTTGGTGCGGGAACTGATGTGCCACGTGCTCCAGTTCAAACGCTTGCAGCCAGTAGCGGATCGCCTCGCCATCCACGCTCGCACGCGGGTTGCGCCAGCCACGCTGCAGGCCAAAGCCGATATTCTGCCGCACATTCAAATGTGGGAACAGCGCGTAATCCTGGAACAGATAAGCGACATTGCGCTCGCGCGTCGCTACGTTGATGCCGGCCTCCGCGTCAAACAGGCAGCGCCCGGCCAGCTCGATGCGGCCGCGGTCGGGCGTCATTAGGCCTGCCAACGCTTTCATCATCTGGCTCTTGCCGGCGCCGGACGGGCCGTACACCACCACGCGCTGGCTGGTCGAAGCGAAGTGCGCTTTGAGCTGGAATTCCCGTTCGCCGGAACGCAGAGTCTTGCTGATATCGAGGGAAATTTGCATGATCAGGCCAGCGGATTGCGGTTGGGCGTAAGCTTGTTGGCCGTCATCAGCACGGCAATGCACACCAGCGAGGTGATGATCACCAGCAGGTTGGCGTGGTCGTCCTGCCCTGCCTGCACGGCTTCGTAGACGGCGATGGACAGCGTCTGCGTCTTGCCGGGAATGCTGCCGGCCACCATCAGCGTGGCGCCGAATTCACCCATCGAACGGGCGAACGCCAGCAAGGTGCCGCCCAGCACACCACGCCACGCCAGCGGCAAGGTCACGCGCAGGAACACGCCGAACGACGACAGGCCCAGCACGCGCGCCGCCTGCTCCAGCTGCGTATCGATGCTTTCAAACGCAGCGCGCGCGCCCTTCAACACCAGCGGAAACGCCACCACCGCCGCTGCGATCACCGCCGCCTGCCAGGTAAAAATCAAATTGATGCCGAAGTGCTGCTGTAGCCACGCGCCGACCACTCCATTGCGGCCGATGATCACCAGCAGGTAGTAACCCAGCACGGTGGGCGGCATCACCATCGGCAAGGTCAGCAGCGCGTCCAGCAGCTCGCGGCCGATGAAGCGCTTGCGCGCCAGCAGATAGCCGAAGGCGACGCCGAAGATCAAGGCAATCAAGGTGGCCCAGCAAGCTACCTTCAGCGACAAGCGCAACGCCACCCAGGCCGGCTCGAACGACTCCACCTTATGGACGGCCGAAACCGTACTTGGCCAGCACGGCCTGGCCGGCCGGCGACTGCACGTAGTCGGCAAACTGGCGGCCCAGCGTGGCTTGCGGACCCGCGGCGATCACGGCAATCGGGTAAGTGACCGGCGTTTCGGTCGGTACCGTGGCCACTACCGTGACCTTGTCCTTGACGATGGCCGCATCGGTCGCATACACGAAACCGGCGTCGACTTCACCGCGCGCGACGTAATCGAGGCATTGGCGCACCGAGGTGCCGAGGATCAGTTTAGGCTCGACTACCGCCCACAGCTTGGCATGCTCCAGCGCAGCCTTGGTGTAGCGGCCCACCGGCACGCTGGCCGGATTGCCGATGGTGATGCGCGTCACTGCGGCCTGAGCCACATCAGCGACTACCTTGACCGGCACCTTGCCGCCCTGCGGCGCAATCAGCACCAGGCTGTTACTGGCGAAGTTTTTGCGAGTGCCCGGCGCCAGCAGTTTGAGGCCGTCGGCCTTGTCCATCGCATCCTGGTCAGCCGAGGCGAACACGTCGACCGGCGCGCCCTTGGCGATCTGCTGCACCAGCGGATCGGAAGCGGCAAAGTTGAACAGCACCTTGTCGCCCGCGTGCTCCTTCTCGAAGGCGGCGCCGATTTCCTTGAAGGCGTTGGTCAGGCTGGCCGCCGCCGACACCGTCACTTCCGCCGCCGAAGCCGCACCACCGAACGCCAACAGCACAATCGCCACACTTGCTTTCAACATAGCCACTCCTCGAATAGTAAAACCGCAATATACTCGATTATATAGCGCCGTAAAAATTTCCGCCCCCTCCCATTGTGGTAGAGTCCCGGCTTGCTCATTTTTGCCATCGCCATGTCCCACCTGAAGTACCTCAGCGCCTACTCCGACCAGCTGCAGCAACAAGTTTCGCAACTGCTTGCGCAAGACAAGCTGGGCGACGTGCTGCTCAAGCGCTACAGCAAACCGCACGAACTGCGCACCGACCGCGCGCTGTACCAGTACGTGCAAGAGCTGAAGACGGAATACCTGCGCAACGCCGAGCCGATCAACAAAGTGGAATACGACAGCAAGATTCACGTGATCAATCACGCGCTGGGGCTGCACACGGCCATCTCGCGCGTACAGGGCGGCAAGCTCAAGGCCAAGCATGAGATCCGGGTGGCGACCATGTTCAAGGAAGTGCCGCTGGAATTCCTGCGCATGATTGCGGTGCACGAGCTAGCGCACGTCAAGGAAAAGCAGCACGATAAGGCGTTCTACAAGCTGTGCACCTACATGGAGCCCAACTACCACCAGTACGAGTTCGACCTGCGGGTCTACCTCACCTTGCTGGATAGCGGTAGCGGCAAGCTGTGGAGCGCGACGGCGTAACACCACGCAGCTTTCGTTTCTCCATCTCCCACGAAAAATCGAAGAAGGCGCTGGTCAAATCGATAGGTTAACGTTACCATTGTTTTCGATTGAAACTTCTCGGTGGAGATACCATGACTCAGCTTCATCACCTGCCCGCCGCGCTGTGGGCCGAACATGGCGGCGCCCATACCGCCCGTGAAATCGCCCAGCAGCCCGCCGTCTGGCGCCAGCTGCCGGCCTGCCTTGACGCCCTGCCGTCCAACGCCCGCAGCTCCCTGCACGCTTTGCTCAACGACCCGCGCACACTGGTGCTGCTGACCGGCGCCGGCACTTCCGCCTACGCCGGTGAGCTGATTGCCGACCATTTGGACGCGGCCTGGCCGGCGCAAGTCCGCGCGCTGGCCACCACGACCTTGTTGAGCCATGCAGCCTTATATCTGGCGGCTCAGCGTCCACTGCTTCTGGTATCGTTCGCACGTAGTGGCAACAGCCCGGAAAGCCAGGCTGCCGTGGAGCTGGTGCGGGCGCAGTCGCCGAGCGCGCGCTTCCTCAACATCACTTGCAATGCGGACGGCAAACTGGCGCGCGATGGCGCCGACCAGCAGGACACCATCAACGTGGTGCTGCCAGCAGCCTGCTGCGACCAGGGCTTCGCCATGACCAGCAGCTTCACCACCATGGTGCTGGCAACGCTGTCGATGCTGAGCCCCGATCCATTGCCACAAGTGGCGCAGCGTTTGAACCAGCTGGCCACTTTGGCCGAGCGGTGGCTGTCGACGCAGGCCGCTGATTGGCACGCGCTGGGCCAGCGCGACTTCCAGCGCATCATCTACCTCGGCGGCGGTCCACTGGAAGCGCTGGCGCGCGAGGCGGCGCTGAAGGTGCTGGAGCTGTCCGGCGGCCGCACACTGGCGCTGGCGAATACGCCGCTGGGCTTCCGTCACGGTCCCAAGTCGGTACTGAATCAAGATAGCCTGGTAGTGCTGTTCCACAGCCAGGACGCGCACGCACGCCGCTACGATGAAGACCTGCTCAATGAATTGCGGCGCGACAGCGTGGCCGGTGCGGTGCTGGCTCTCGACGGCAAAGCGCTTGGTGCAGCGGACGATATCAGCGACGCCTGGCTGGCCGTGTGCCACGTGGTGTTTGCACAAGTGCTGGCACTGCACCAGTCGCTGCGACTGGGCCTGACGCCGGATAATCCATTCCCGGACGGTACGGTCAACCGCGTGGTGCAAGGCGTGATTATTCATGACTATGCCTGAACATTTTTACGGCATCGACCTTGGCGGTACCAAGATAGAACTGGTGGCCTGCGACGCCAGCCTGCAAGTGCGCTACCGCCAGCGCGTCGCCACACCGGCGCAGGATTACGATGCACTGGTGCGCGCGCTGGCGAGTCTCGTTCGCGGCGCCGATGAAGCATTGGGCGTTGGCGGCGCGTCGCCGCCGGTCGGCATCGGCGTTCCTGGCATCATCGACGCGGCAAGCCGCACGCACTTGTGCGCCAACATCCCTTGCCTGACCGGGCGCGAACTGCTGCCGGTGCTGCGCGCGCAACTCGTGCGCACCATCGCGCTAGGCAACGACTGCCAGTGCTTCGCGCTATCCGAAGCTCACGGCGGCGCGGCTGACGGCGCGGCCAGCATGTTCGGACTGATACTCGGCACCGGCGCAGGCGCTGGCTACGTGATCAACCAGCGCCTGGTACGCGGCCTGCACGGCGCAGCCGGTGAATGGGGGCACTGGCCGCTCGATCCGCATCTGCTGCAGCGCTATGAACTACCACTACTACCCTGCCCTTGCGGGCGCCAGGCCTGCCTTGAAAGCTACGTCTCCGGCACCGGCTTGCGGCGGCTATACGCACACCTGTTTGGCGGCGACGGCGTCAGCGCCGAGCAACTGGCCGCCCGCTACAACGCCGGCGACACGCAGGCCAACAGCGAGGCCGCGCGCGTGTTCGATGTCCACCTCGATCTGCTCGGCGCCGCCCTCGCCCGCATCGTCCTCGCCTACGATCCGCACGTGATCGTGCTGGGCGGCGGCCTCTCGCAGCTACCGCATTTGTACACCGGACTGGCCGCTGCCATCCGCCCACACTTGATCCCCGGCCTCGGCGTACCGCCCATCCTGCCGCCCGCATTCGGCGACGCCGGCGGCGCACGCGGCGCAGCGCTGCTGGCGCGGCAGGCCAACATCACACAGGAGCCATGATGTCCCCGATTCAAAACCTGATCCGCCAACATCACGCCGGTAACGCGGTCGGCCTGCCCAGCGTCTGCTGCGCCAACCCGCAAGTGCTGCAAGCCGCCATGGAAGTCGCACTGGCGCATGGCGTGCCGCTGCTGGTGGAAGCGACGTCCAACCAGGTTGACCAATTCGGCGGCTACACCGGCATGACGCCCGCCGACTACATCGCCTACGTGCGCGCGTTGGCGCGCAAGGCCGGCTTGCCGCAAGAACGCCTGATACTGGGTGGCGACCATCTCGGCCCCAACACCTGGCAGCACCTGCCGCCGGAGCAGGCGATGGCCAATGCCCGTGACCTGATCGCCGCCTACGTGCGCGCCGGCTTCCACAAAATCCATCTCGATTGCAGCATGGCCTGCGCCGGTGATGCCACGCCGCTGCCGGACGCTATCGTCGCCGCGCGCTCCGCCGACCTTGCGCAAGTAGCCGAGCAAGCCGCCCTCGCCGCCGATCTGCCACCGCCGGTGTACATCATCGGCACCGAAGTGCCCATCCCCGGCGGCGAGGCATCGCTGGCCGGCGGCCTGCAAGTCACGCGCCCAGACGCCGCCGAAACAACGCTGGCCGCGCACGCCATCGCCTTCGCCGAATGTGGCCTGCACGGCGCGTGGCAGCGCGTTGTGGCACTGGTGGTACAACCCGGCGTGGATTTCGATCACAGCACCGTCCATCACTACGCGCCTGCCGAAGCTGCGCCGCTGTCGGCCTTTATCGCCGAACATCCGGGACTAGTGTACGAGGCCCACTCCACAGACTACCAAAGCGAACGCGCCCTGCACGCGCTGGTGCGCGACCGTTTCGCCATCCTCAAGGTCGGCCCGGCCGCCACCAACGCGCTGCGTGAAGCCAGCTTCGCACTGGCAGCAATTGAAGATGCGCTGGTGCCGGTCGAACAGCGTTCGCACCTGGCCGCAGTGCTGGAGCGCTGCATGCTCGAGCAGCCGCGCCACTGGCAAAAACACTACAGCGGCTCACCGGACCACCTGCGCATGCTGCGCAAATACGCACTGTCCGACCGTAGCCGCTACTACTGGGGCGAGCCGGCCGTCACGCAAGCGCTGGAACGCCTGCACCACAACCTCGATGGCCTTGATCTTCCGCTGCCGCTGATCAGCCAATACTTGCCGGAGCAAGTGGAAGCCGTCCTCGATGGCAGTCTGCCCGCGCGCGCCGCCGATCTCGCGCGCCACAAGGTAGGACTGGTGCTGGCCCGCTACGTGCGCGCCTGCCACGCGAATGCGGCGGAGGCCTTGTGCTAAACAGCGACGGCCGCCGCGAGCAAATCCTGCAAGCACTGGAAGCGCAAGACAAGGTGCGCGTCAACCGCTTGGCGCAGCGCTTCGGCGTTTCCACTGTCACCATCCGCGGAGATTTACGGGTGTTGGCGCAAGCAGGCCTGGTGCAGCGCCAGCACGGCGGCGCCAGCTCCGCGCGGCGCGCGCCACCGGAACTGCCGCTGGAAGAAAAACGCAGCCAGCACCGCGAGCGCAAACACAGCATCGCCGCCTGCGCCATGAAGCTGGTGCAGCCTGGCGACAAGCTGATACTCGATGCCGGCAGCACCACGCTGCAATTGGCGCGCCGGCTCGCTCGCAAAGACTCGCCACTCAGCGTATTCACCAACAGCCTGCCCATCGCCAACGAATTGGGATCCGTGGAAGGCATCGACCTGCTGCTCTCCGGCGGCACGCTGCGCAAAGCGTCCCAGTCGCTGCAAGGCCCACAGGCCGAAGCGGGATTGGACGGCTATGTGTTCGACAAGTTGTTTCTCGGCGCCGACGGCTGCGATCCTGAATTCGGCCTGTCCACGCATGACGAGGCGGAAGCGCGCCTCAACGCCCGCATGGCAGCGCAGGCGCGGCAGGTGATTCTTTTGGCGGACAGCTCAAAGTTCGGCCGCATCTGCCTGCATCGCATTTGCGACATGAACCAAATCGACATCGTCGTGAGCGACGCCAGCCTGCCGCCCACGATGCGCGCGGCGTTGTCACAACAAGGCGTGCAAGTCCTGATCGCAGAAGAGGCATGACATGAAAATCAGCGGACGCATACTGACACCGGACGGCTGGATACAAGGCCATCTCCATTACGCAGCCGGCATCACAAACGTCGAGGCAGATCCGGCCGCACCGTCGGATAATCTGATCCTACCCGGCTTCATCGACCTGCACGTGCATGGCGCAGGTGGCACAGACATCATGGAAGGCGGCGATGCGGCACAACGCGTGGCGCGCCTGCACGCTCGTCATGGCACCACCACCATGCTGGGTACCACCATGACCGCGCCACCGGAAGACATCGAATACGCGCTGCATGGCTTGGGCCGAGCCATCGCCACACCGGAACCAGCGAGCGCACAGATACTGGGCGTCCATCTTGAAGGGCCTTTCCTCAACTGCAAACGACTGGGCGCGCAACCGCCGCTGGTCAGCACCGGCACGCTGGAACAAGTACGGCGCTGGAACGCCATCGCACCGATCAAGGCGCTGACGCTGGCGCCGGAAATTCCCGGCCACCTGCAACTGATCGCGCAGCTGTCCGCGATGGGCATCCGCGTGCAGGCAGGCCACAGCGCAGGCACATACGAAGACGGTGTAGCCGCGCTGGAAGCAGGACTGGCCGGTTTTACGCACCTGTTCAACGGCATGTCCGGCTTCAGCCACCGCGCGCCCGGCATCGTTGGCGCGGCTTTCGCGCACGGCGAGTTTGCTGAAGTGATTCCGGATCTCCAGCACGTGCAACCCGGCGCACTGCGCGCCGCAATGCGCGCCATTCCACGCTTGTATGCCGTCACCGACGCCACCGCCGCTACCGGCATGCCGGACGGCGAGTACATGCTGGGCAGCCAGCGAGTGATGAAGTGCATGGGCTGCGTGCGATTAGTGCTCGGCGATTCACTGGCCGGCAGTGCGCTGACGATGGACCAAGCCTTGCGCAACCTGGTCTCCCTCGGTCTATCGCTGGAAGACGCATCGGCGCGCGTGTCGCGTTATCCGGCTGAATATCTGGGCCTGCAAGACCGCGGCCTTCTCACCATCGGCCAGCGCGCCGACATCGTCGTCCTCGATCCGGAACTGCAACTGCGCCTTGTGATCGTCGGCGGCCACACCATCAACCTTGCTCAAGGAACGCCCCAAGATGAATCTGTCCTCGCCTGAAATCCAAACCCGCTACCTGCTGCTGGTGGCAGGCCTCGGTGGCCTGCTGTACGGGATCGACGTCGGCATCATCGCCGGCGCCCTGCCATATCTGGAGGCCAGTGCGGTGCAGCTGTGGAAGCTGTCATCGCAGCAGTTGGGCTTCGTCGTGGCGGCGGTGTTGCTGGGGTCCGTGCTGTCTTCGCTGACAGCAGGTGCGCTGGCCGAGGCGTGGGGCCGCAAAAAAGTGATGTTCGTTTCCGGCCTGTTGTTCAGCGTTAGCATCCCCATCATCGCTCTGGCAGACGGTTACATGCCGCTGCTGCTGGGCCGCTTGCTGCAAGGCGTCAGCGGTGGCTTGATCGGCGTGGTAGTACCCCTGTATTTGGCCGAGAGCCTGCCCGCCGCTGTGCGCGGACGCGGCACAGCGATCTTCCAGCTGTTGCTGACCATCGGCCTCGTACTCGCAGCCGCTATCGGCTTGCTGGTGGCGCATCAAGTGGAGCAAGCCGCGCATGAAGCACCAGCCGCACTGCAAGCGGTGCAGGACGCAGCGTGGCGCCGCATCTTCTGGCTCAGCCTCGCACCGGGCCTGCTGTTCACCGCAGGCGTATTGTGGCTGGCCGAATCGCCACGCTGGCTGCTGGCACGCGGCCGTTCAGAAGATGCGCTACTCGCCTTGCGCCGCACCCGCTACGCCGTCGAAGCGGACGCAGAACTGACCAGCATCCAGGGCAAGCAAGAAGAACGTGCCGCCAGCGAAGGCAGCCGCCTGCTACAGCGGCGCTATGTGCTGCCCTTCCTGCTCGCGTGTCTGATCCTGGCCTGCAACCAAGCTACCGGCATCAACTCGGTGCTGGCTTACGCCGTCACCATACTCGATCAGGGCGGACTATCGGGCAGCATGGGTAACGTCGGCGACTTCGCGCTCAAGCTGGTCAACGCCTTGATGACGGTGGTGGCTGTGGTGCTGGTGGACCGTAAGGGCCGCAAGTTCCTGTTGATGCTGGGCTCCGGCGGCATCATCGTGTCATTGTTCGCTGCCGCACTGCTGTTCCGTGGCGCGGAATCCGGCCAGTCCGATGTGGGCGGCGCGCTGTCGCAGCGCATCAGCGACAACGCGCTGATGCTGGATGCGCCAACGCTACGCACCCTTGCGGGCAGCGACGACTACCAGCTCGACATCGCCTACAGCTATGGCCCGCTGACGCAGGTACGCAGCCTGCGCCCCGGCGACATGCTGCACATCGCACCACCGGACAGCGTGGAAGGCGATAGCGTGATCGGGGCCGCCTTCCGCAGCATGCACCTGAATCCCTTCCCGGACATGCACGCCGCACTGCAAGCGCCGCTGCAAATCGAGCGCGCCCATATCGGTACGCGTCCGCAGGCGGTGCATGGTTGGCTGGTGCTGGCTTGCCTGCTGGGCTTCATTGCCAGCTTCGCGGTTGGTCCCGGCGTGTGCGTGTGGCTCGCCTTGTCGGAGCTGATGCCAACCCGCATCCGCTCCAACGGTATGAGCATCGCACTGCTGGTCAACCAGTTCGTCTCGACCGTGCTGGCGGCGGTGTTCCTGCCAGTCGTCAGCCTGCACGGCTACGCGCCGATGTTCTTCTTCTGGGCTGGCTGCACCGTCGTCTACTTCCTCGCCGCGACCTTCCTGCTGCCTGAAACGCGCGGCAAAACGCTGGAAGAGATCAACCGCCACTTCGCCTACAAATAACGCTTCTGCAGGCTGCGCCAAAGCACTACGCCGCAGCCTGCCGTCAACGCGCCGGCCAGATACAGCAAACGGAAATCGCGCCCTGTCGCATCGAGCAGCGCGCCCAGTCCCACCGTCGACACCACCACCAGCAGCGCCGTCAACGAAGCCGATACCGCCGCCAGTTGAGAGAACCGTTCGCGCGGCAGCAAGGCAGGCAGCAGAGACACAGTGCCGGTCAGGAAGCAGCCAGAGAGCACGCCGTGCACGATCAGCGCCGCCAGAAAACCTGTACGTTCATCCACCACACGCCACGCCACCAGCATGCACACCGCATATGCTGACAGCACCGCCGCACCGACGCGCAGCGGATGATAGCGGTCGGCCAGCCAACCCAATGGCCACGCCAGCAAAATCGAAATCACATACGTCAACGCAATCGCCGAACCAAAGTCACCGGCATCGGCGCCGAACTGCGCGCACGCATTCAAGGCATTGATATTGATCGGCAGGACCGCCACCGCGCCCATCGAGACGGCGGCAAACAAACGCCCCCACTGCGCATCGCCCGGCTGCACTGGACACCAGCCGCCACGCTCCAACGGCAGCGCATGCACAGGCTCGCGCACGCGCCAGCACACCAGCAGCATGCAGCCCAGATAAACGGCGGTGATGGCGACGAGCAGCGGCTGGAATACCGTCACCAGCTCATTGCGGAAGAACAGCGCGAAAAAGCCAGCGCCAGTAGCCAGGCTGACGATGCGGAACGCGCCAAAGAAACGCCCCAGTATCGGGCGCGGCACGGTGTCGTTAATCAGCGCGATAAATAAAGGATTGCCGACGATGGTGGCCATCTCGAACACCGTCCAGCTGATCGCCAGTCCGGCAAGGCTGCTGCTGAAGGCCATGCCCAGCATGCCGAGAGTCGACACCACGGCGGTGCCAAAAATGAAAGGGATGCGGCGTCCGTAGCGTGAGCGCGCGCGGTCGCTCCATGCGCCGATCAGCGGGCCAAGCGTCAACGCAATCAAGGCCGGCATGGCGCCGATTAAAATATTCAGCAGCGTGGCGTCCTGGCTAAAGCGCATCAGATGCACTTTAAATAACTCCTGCACCGAGCGCTCGCGCAGCGACCAACCCAAGTCACCAATCAACAACAGGGCGCACAGGACCAGCAGTCCTGTGCGCCCTGTATGGACGCTTGCGCCTTCATCCCGCACCCTCGGTCTCCCCTTTTGTTTGTGCCTCTACTATAAAGGAATCCCGAGGGCGGATGTGACGAAGTTAGAAGCTGAAGTCCGCACGCATCGCAAAGTAGCGCTGATAGTCGCGGGCCGGCGTCCACTGCGTGGTATTCACCACAACGACAGGGTTAGGCGCCTTCGAACTCCAGGTACCGTTGGCCCAGTTGTTGGCCAAGCCGGTGGCGTAGGATTTGTCGAACAGGTTGTTGACCGAGAAGGTGAACTTGTACTTGTCCTGCTTATCCTTGATGCCGAAGCCTAGGTTAAAGATGCCATACGCGCCCTGGATCGTCATCGGATCCTGGTTCAGGTTGAACTGCGTGCGGCTCTGGAAGCGATACGCACCGGTGACGAAGCCGTTGTAAGACAGCGAAGTCGGAATGTCGTACTGGCCGCCGATGTTGAACTTGTACTTCGGCGCGTTCGGCAGCGTCGCGCCTTTCAGGTTGGCGACGCTGGTGTTGTTGTACTTCGCACTGACTGCGCAGTTGCCGCCCGGCGTGGTGCCGGTGCCTGATGCATTCAACACGCTGTAGCAAGGGCCGTTTTCAAAGTCGGTGACGATGGCACGGGTGTAGGCAAAGGCGCCATTCAGTTGCAGGCGGCTGTCCACACGCCAGCCCATATCCGCTTCAAAGCCGCTGGTTTGCAAACCGCCGATCGAGTGCAGTGTGGTGCGGAACACGCCATCCGCATCGTAGAAGCCTGCCGATTGCTGGAAGCCGGTGAAGTTGGTGCGGAACGCGGCCAGGTCCAACGACATGCGGCCATTCAGCAAGCCCAGTTTTAAACCGGCTTCAATGCTATGCGCAGATTCACCAGGCACCGGCTGGTTCTTGGCAATGACGCCGGTGAAGCTCGACGTCAAATCATACGCCACGCCTTTGTGGCCGGTGGAGTAAGTCGTATAGCCCATGGCGTTTGGACTAAAGCGATGTTCGAGGCCCAGGCGGCCGGTGGTGTCGCGGTTACTGTCGTCGCCATGCAGGTACTCCGTCACCGTGCGCGTGGTCGCCGGCGGCGGCGTGTAGCGAGTGAACGTGTAGCCCGTGTCTTCCTTGTTGACGCGCAGGCCAGCGATCACGCTGGTGGCAGCGCTCAAATCGTAGGAGGCTTGGCCGAAGGCGGCGTAGCTGGTGTTGTAAGCGGTGGCTGCGTAGTCAGTCACGTAGGTCGACACCGGAGCGCGGGTCAGTTCACGCGCCAGCTTGTTATCGCCGTACCACAGGCCGGCCACGTATTTCAGCGGGCCTTTGTCCGGCGAGGTCAAACGCAGCTCCAGCGTGCGCGAGGTCACGTCGAACACACCGTATTGATACAGCCCGCCGTGCAGGCCGGTCACCGCGCCGTTCACTGGCAGGTAGGCCAGGATGTCGCTATCGGTAGCGTCGCCGTCCTGGTAGTCGTTCATGTGGTAGTTGGACCACGAGGTGATGGTACTCAGGTTGTAGCCTGCCAGCGGGCCGTTTTCGTCGAAGGCGTAGCTGACCTTCAGGCCTGCGCCTTTGTCCTTGGCTTTGCCGCCGGCCGGGTAGTCATTGCGTACGCTAACGTTATCCGGGCCCGGAGTAATCCCGGACAGCAGCGTCGATGCGGGCAACTGCGCCACGTTCTGATAGCGGCCACCCGGCGTCATGCTGGAAAACGGCTGCACGCAGCAATTGACGGTGGACTCGCTGGCGCGTGGGCTGAAGGTGATGTTCCACTGATCGTCCGGACGCCATTCCAGCTTGCCGACGAAGTTGGTGCTACGCGAGCCGTTCAGGTTATCGCCGGTGGTCAGGTTCTTTACCACGCCGCCGAAGGACGACTTGTTGACCGCGACACGCATACGCAGCGTGTCGCTCAGCGCGCCGGAAATGGAGCCTAGAGCGCGCCATTCGCCGTCGCTGCTCATGTAGGTGGTGACTTTCTCTTTCCACTCACTGTCGATCGGTTTGGTGGTGATGTTGATGGCGCCAGCGATGGAGCTCTTGCCGAGCAGCGTGCTTTGCGGACCTTTCAACACTTCGACGCGGAACACATCGGCCAAATCCTTGAAGGCGTTGGCCTGCATGGCAAATGGAATATCGTCGATCACCACCGCCACATCCGACTCCACGCCGATGCCGAGCGAGTAGGTGCCAATGCCGCGCATATTGATGCTGAAGTTACCCGGCTGGGTGGAGTAAGTGACCGTCAGCGCTGGCGACAAGTTCGGCAGGTCATTGATATCGCGGACGTTATTCCGCTGCAGTGTAGCGTCGCTCAGCACCGTGATGGCAGCCGGCACGTCTTGCAGATTCTGGGCGCGCTTGTTGGCGGTGACCACCACCTGCTCGACCTTAACTTCCTCTCCCTTCGCCTCTTGCGCCAAAGCGCCTTGCGACAAACTGGCCAAGGCCAGGGCTACCGATGCTGCCAGGGGGCGAACTGCCAGACTGGCTTGATGCTTAGTGCTCTTGCTCACTGCTGATCCTCCTCGATGGAATATACACCTTGCAGCGAAATGTGAACGTTATCACATCCGCTTAAAAAAATATGCGAAACAGATGAGTTAACGTTATCAGTCGAACTTTTCATTTACAAGCCTTTTTACAAGCTTTTCGTTGACTGGGGCGAAAAAGCGACAGTTTGCGGCTAAGCTTATGCCTTGCGTGTGCGACGCTTGGTGACAGTGCCGGCAGCTGGCGCCGTCGATTCGCGCACCACCATCTCGGCCGGGAACTCCACGCGCTGGCGTTTGCCAGGCTGGCCGAGGATGCGGCGCATCAGTTCCTGCACTGCGGCTTGCGCCATCAACGGCAATGGATGGCGCATGGTGGTCAGCTGCGGACGCACGATGCTGGCGGCCGATACATCATCGAAGCCAATCAGCGACAGCTCCTCCGGAACTTGCACATTGAGTTCACGCGCCGCGTTCATACAACCGATCGCCATTTCATCGTTGGCGCAGAAGATGGCGGTGGGCCGCGCGTCGTGCGCGAGCAGGCGCGCGCACGCTTCCTGGCCCGATTGCTCGCTGAAGGTGCCTTGCTGTACCCAGTGGTCGTCGATTTGCAGATGGGCGTCGGCCATGGCCTGGCGATAGCCGCGTTCACGCTCGGCGCTCTGGCCGGTCCAATGCGTACCTTTGATGAAGGCGATGCGCTTGTGGCCTTGCGAAATCAGGCCCGCCACCGCATCGCGCGCGGCGTTGAAGTTATCGCCCTGCACCACCGGCAGCGTGGTCTCGCGGCGGCAGAAATTGACCAGCACGATGGGGCTCTCGCTGCGCTCCAGCGCTTCGAGATATTCGTCGGTCATGCGCGGCAGGACGTAGATCAGGCCATCCCACAGGCCATGCAGCAGCTGGCTGTGGCGGCGCTGGGTTTGTTCGTCGAGCTGGCCGACGGAGTTGTAGATGAACAGGTCCATTTCGTATTTGCGGACTTCTTCGGTCAGTGCGGAGACGAAGGCGTTCACCACCACGGAACTCAGGTCGTTGACCACCACGCCGATAACGTTGGTGCGGCCGCCCTTCATCACACGCGCCAGCGCGTTGGGGGCGTAGCCGAGCGCTTTGGCTGCGGCTTGGACCTTGGCCTTGGTGTCTTCCGATACGTAGCCGTCGCCCGACATGGCGCGCGAGGCCGTCATCACCGACACTCCGGCCTTGGCCGCCACCTGCACCAGCGTCACCGACTGTTTCTTCATACTGTTACCCCATATTTGAATATGGTGATAACGATACCGTCAGTTGGTCTCCGAGACAAGGGGCAGTGCAAACGTGGCGCTGTAGCCGCTGCCCGCTGCGCCGGCGGTGTTGATGCGCAAACGTAGCTGCGGCGCGGTTGCCAGCACCGTCACGCCCGGCGTGGCGGTTAGCACAGGGCCGGTGGCGCGCGCCACGGTCAGTTCCAGCGTGGCCTGGCTTTGCGTCGGATCGGCGGCCGATACGTGTAGCCAACTGCCCTCCTCCATCAACACCACTGCGGCCGGACCAGATGCGCTGACGTAGGCTTTGCCATCGCGCGGCGCGCTACCGGCTTGCCAGAGATTGGCGGCGTAGGCATGGGCGCGGGTGTCGCTGACTGCGGCGACGCGTGCGTCGTTGGCTTCAATGCGCAAGCCGGGATCGCGTGCGGCTTGCGCGGTGACTGCCTCGCTGGCGGAGGGCAGCAGCACGTATGCGTAGCTGCCCTCCGCACCGGTACCATGCGGTATCGACAAAGTCTGGAACGTGGAGCGCACTTCCTGCGCGCTTTGCTGGTCGTTGAGTGCGCGCCAGTTGCCGCTGCGTTCCGCGCGCTCCGCCACGATGTGCGCGCCTTGTGGGAACACGTAGCCGATGCTGCTGCCAGCTTGCGCATCCAGCAAATGGGCCCAGCGCGCGCCAGCCTTGCTGCCGTTGGCCAGCGTCGCGCCGTCAACAAGCAACTGCGCCTGCAGGCTGGCCAGCTTGCGGTTTTCGACCATCGTTTCTACTGGCGCCTGGCCTTCGCCGATATCGGCGCCCAGCGCGAGTATGCGGTCGCCCAGCATGAACCACGACTTTTTGCCGTGCAGCGGCGAGCCAGTCACCTCGCGCATGCTGAACGACATGCCCAGCGCGGCGTAACTTCCTTGCGTGACGCCGCCAACCCAGTTTTCGGTATTCGGATACTGCTTCCACTCCACCGGACGCCCGTTACCGCCGCGGTCCGTGGTGGTGCCGGGCAAGCGGCGGATGTCCACTGCGGCCCAGAAAGCACCGCCAAACTGCGTCTGGTCGGCCGTGTACAGCGACAGCATGCCCATGCCAGTCCACCAGCCCTGCAGGTTCTCGCCATTGCCCGCTTCAAAAGAAGACATGCGCGGCGAGGTCATGGCCAGCACCGCTGCGTAGCCTGGGGCGCGCATGATGGCGCGGTCCATCGCGGCGTACAGGCGCGCTCCCTGTGGTTCTGGTGCAGCAGGGATGGCAGGATCGTTGGCGATTTTATTTAGTAATCCCAGCTCGTATAGCGACAGGCCGGATGTGCCGACACCACCCGGCGCCGCCAGGTAGCGCGCGCCAAAACTGCGGTCGCGCGTCATCCAGCCTTTGACGGCGGACCGCAGCGCGGCAGCATCGGCGGCCAGCGCGACTTCCGCCAGCGTGGCCAGATAGGCTGTCATGCTGCGGCCGACGGAGTGTTCGCTCTGCGATGGTGTGGCGATCTTACGACCACGCAGGGCGTCGGGCATGGCGCCATCGATGATCCATGGCGCGTAGCTGTCGCGGGCCCAGAGGAATACGTTGGACACGCGTGGATCGGTGATGGGCCATGCGGAGTGGGACAGCAGTTGCACCAGCCGCGCGAAGTCGGCCAGCGCGACGGCACCGTAGCTGCCGGTGTACGGCACGTAGGTGTGCTGTACGAATGAACCGTCGCGATAGAAGCCGTCGCCGCGCTCCACCAGTTCCAGTGCAGGGCTGATGGCGTCGCGGCCTAGCGTTACGCGCTGTTCGTCCCTGCCCAGCATTCCGCTCAGGATTGCCACCAGTGCCTTGTCCAGCAGATTAGCGCCGGTTTCGGTTTCGGCATTGCGCAAGCTGCCGTCGCTGCGGGTGCGATGGCGTGGATCCGGGATGTACCAGTTCACTGCGGCCAGCGTGCGTGTACGCAGTTCGGGTGATGCGTCCATTAAACTGAGGACGTCCAGCAGATATAAGGGTGTGCCGATTTGCCAGTCCCACCAGTTGCCGATGGCTGGTTTGCTGGCGCGGTAGTGGTGCGTCACCAGCCAGTCCAGTCCTGCCAAGGTGGCAGTGCCTAGCGCGGCGTCGCGATGCAGAGGCGATCCCGGTGTGGCGTAGGCCAGCGCCATTTGGCGCAGGCGGAATGCATTGGCGGTGACGGCGGCGGAGGCCAGCAAGCCTTTGGGATCGTCAAATGCAGCAGCATCGTCCCACAAAGCGGAGACCTCGGCGCCTGTGTGCATGCGCGCCAGCCAGCCCTGCACCGAACGCGCCCGCGCTTGCAGCTGCGCCGCTACATCGGGATCGCTGCGATCGAGCGTGGATGCGCCGACCAGCTGCACCTGCCAGCGCGCGCGCAGCGCATCAAAGGCATCATCAGCATGCGCCGAACTTGCGACCAGCGCAGCAGCCAAGGTGAAGCTGTGGATCCAGCGCATGCGGTTCTCCTGTTATCGCGACACTGTTACTTGCACCGGCGAGGCCACGCGCGCCGCCGTGCTCTTGACGTAGGCTTCCCATGCCTGCGCATTCGGGAAGTCGCCGCCTTTGCTCCATGCAGCACCAAGATAATAAACGAAGGGCTGCCCCGGTGTGGTCACAGCCGTCGCCAGATAATTACCGTCGGCGGCAGCAAAGGCGCCGGCACCGGGCACGATGACGGCGCAGGCATTGCTGCCATGCGCGCCCATCTCCGGCTCCCAGTAACTCATCCAGCCTGAGTTGTCTTCGACGTAGCGGCCCTGCCCTTCGCGCTGCACGATACCCACGCCCACTGTCAACGGCGCTGCGGATGGGCTGTCGAAACGGCTCTCCACGCGGCTGAAGTTACTGCCCGCATCCAGCGACACGCGGCGCGTTTCAGCCACCGCGCGGCCGGCGGCGTCCCATGCGTCGAACCGCAGTTCAAACTCGGTGCGGATCGGGCCATCGGCCAAGATCTTCCAGCTCGCGTAGTTCTTCGAGTTGTACAAGGCCTTGCCGTCAAAGATGCCAAGTCCACCGCAGCCGCGCGTTTTGCCGACGTGATAGAAGTCATGGCCTTCGCCTTTTTCCAGGTGGTAGTCGCCGGACTTGTACCACGCATCCTGCACCAGCTTGTGCGCGGATTTGGACCATACATCGATGCCGCTGGAGACCAGCATCTCGCGCGGATCCGTCATGATGGCCGGGCCGTAGGTGCGATGTGCGATGCGGTCGTTCTCCCACGCGAAATCATCCATCCGCTCCGACACAAAGCGTGCGTGTGCACGCGACACCACCTGCGGTACCACCGGCAGTGCTTTGCGCGGGAACAGCAGGAAGCGCCGCGTCTCGCCAGGCGCGAGGTCGGTCTGGAACAACACACCTTGCGCAATCGCCTGTGATGGCAGCACGCGCGATGTCAGCGCATCCATCACCGCCACGTCTGCGGCCTGCGCCTCCACCGACTCTTCCAGCCGATACGCCTTGCCGCTGTTAGCCACCGTGACCACGCGCGGCGCGTGCGCTTCCTCCAGGCCCATACGATACATTTCGCTGCCAGCCATCAGGAAGGCGCCCACCGCAAACACGTCGGTCGATTCGGGATCGAAGTGTTTAGGATCGGCACCGATCGGCTGCACGTGCGTCAGCTTGCCCTCGGCCGACACGCTACCGGCCAGCGCCTGCCACGCGCGCTTGACTGCCGGGCCATACTTCTCCTTTGGCAGCAGGCCTTGATTCACGCCCCACGCCAGCGCATAGGTGTACAAGCCGGTACCGCTGGTGTCCTTGGATGGATAGCTGGCCGGATCGAGCAAACTGGCGCGCCACAAGCCGTCTGCCTGCTGCAAGCCTAGCAATCGTTCCGACATCTCGCGATACTGCTGCACAAAGCGCGGATAGGCAGGGTGATTCGCCGGCACATACTGCAGCATGCGCGCCAAACCGCCCAGTACCCAGCCGTTGCCGCGTCCCCAGAACACCTTCTTGCCATTGGCCTCGTGCTGCTTGAAGTAGCGGCTGTCGCGGAAATACAAGTGCTCCTGCTGGTCGTACAGATAGTCGGAAGTCTTCCACCAGCGCGCAATCGCAAATTCCAGATAGCGCGGATCACCAGTCACCGAGGACAAGCGCGCCCACGCGGGTGGTCCCATAAACAGCGAGTCGCACCACGACCAGCGCATCAACACGCCCGGCACCAGGAAGTCCAGCGTGCCGTCGCGTGGCTCATCGATGATGTTATCGAACTGCGCGCGCATCGGCGCGATCATGGCCGGATCGCGCAACTGTTGATACAGCTCGGCGTAGGTCTGGCCTACCGCCTGGTCGTCCGCGTGATACAGACTGGGACCGAGGCGCCAGCGGTTCTTGCGGCCCATATCGAGCATGGCGTCGCGATAGGTGGCGCTGCCAGAGATGCCGGCCAGCGCCATGAAGCCCGCATCGCCGACTGCCTCGGTCCAGTCGTCGGCCGGATAACCGGTTGGATGCGCCAGTTGCCAGTTAGCGGTTTTCTCCATCAACGCCAGCACAGCGCCGGGCGATTGCGCCGCGTGCGCAGGCGTGAACAGCAAGAATCCGGCACAAAGGCTGGCCAAAGTTACACGGTAAGTCTTCAAAACCATCCTCCTTCAAGGGTAGATAGGTTAACGATACCACACGTTTTTTCAGATTGTGAAGCGTTTTTTGGCTTTTGTGCTGCTAAGTACTCTTGAAATTCGCAGAATCACATGGTAACGTTAACTCTCATCAACCACCTTTCCGCACCATGACTGCCCGCGCCCTGAATTTGGCCCTGCGCCAGCTGGAAATCACCCTTGCCGTGCTGGCCCCCGGTGCTTTTCCCGGCGATACCAGCATCAACCAGTACTATCAGCCGCGCCGGCTGGGCGACGCCGCACCGGGTGCTAACGTCGGCTGGACCACCGGATTCTGGACCGGCCAACTATGGCTGGCCCATGCCCTGACCGGCCAGCACGCGCTGCGCCGCGCGGCAGAACAGCAGACGGCCAGCTTCATCGCGCGGCTCGAACAAGACGTCGACCTGCAACACCACGACCTTGGCTTTCTCTACATGCTGAGTTGCGCCACCGCGCACCACTTGTGCGGCCAGCCCGGTGCGCACGCCGCCACGCTGGGCGCGGCGCAGCGCCTGCTGGCGCGGTTCCTGCCGGGAGCGGGCGTGATTCAATCGTGGGGGACCATGGACGATGCCGAGCAACGCGGCCGCGTCATCATCGACGGCATCATGAACCTGCCGCTGCTGCACTGGGCCGCGCGCACCACAGGCGATCCGGCCTACACCGATGTAGCGCGCAGCCACCTGCAGCGCACCCGCACGCACCTTGTGCGGCCGGGTGGCAGCACGTACCACACCTTCCACTTTGATGCGGACAACGGCGCGGCCCTGCGCCCGTCTACGCATCAAGGCTTGGCAGACGATTCGTGCTGGGCGCGCGGGCAGGCATGGGGCATCTACGGCTTTGCCCTAAACCACCGTCACCTGCCGGAGCTGAAGCTGCTGGACGACGCCATGCGCCTGGCAGACTACTTCCTGGCGCAGCTGCCGCCGGACCGCATCGCCTTGTGGGATTTGAGCCTGCCGCACGATGGCGGCGAACCGCGCGACAGCTCCGCGTGCGCGATTGCCGCCTGCGGCCTGCTGGAGATTGCCGATCAACTGCCGGAAGGTGCCCAGCGCCAGCACTATCACGGCGCCGCGCTGGACCTGCTGGAGGCGCTCACGCTGCACTGTGCCGGTCACCGCCCGGCCAGCGGCGGCTTGCTGCGCCACGGCGTCTATCACCGCGCCGCTGACCTGGGCGTGGATGAAGCGACGTTATGGGGGGATTACTACTATCTCGAAGCGCTGGCGCGCGTGGAAGGCCACTGGACACCGGCGCAGTTGTAATTCAGACGAAGCGGCGCAGCAGGGTTTCCGCGTCGTTCTCGACCATCATCAGCGCCGCGTGCTGCGGGCGCACCAGTTCCTGCTCGGTAGCGTGGCGCACAAAGCTGACCAGGCCATCGTAATAGCCGTCCACGTTCAGCAGGCCAATCGGCTTGGCGTGGATGCCCAGCTGGGCCCAGGTCAGCACCTCGAACAATTCTTCCAGCGTACCGAGGCCGCCCGGCATGGCGATGAAGCCGTCCGCCAGTTGCGCCATCATGGCTTTGCGCTCGTGCATATCCTTGACGATGAACTGGCGCGTCAGGCCGGTGTGCCCTACTTCTCGTTCGACCAGCGCGGTCGGGATCACGCCCGTCACCTCGCCGCCGAGGCGCAGCACTTCGTCCGCAATCACGCCCATCAAGCCCGCCTTGCCGCCGCCGTAGACCAGCGACAGGTTGTGCTCCACCAGCACCCGCGCCAGCGCGCGCGCCTCTTCAGCGAAACGGGGAGATGCGCCAGGATTGGCGCCGCAGTACACACAAATAGCCTTAACCACTCAGTTTTTCCTCTTCCAATTCTTGTTGCGCCGCTTGCCGGTCTAGCCGCTCGGTGGCGTCGAGGACATTGCAGGCGGCGGCTTGCTCGTACAAACTCGCGGCTTGCGCCGCTTTCTTTTTACCGTCCAACATCAGCAGCGCACGCGCGTACTGAATGCGGGCGATGGCCGAATCGGGATTCAGCTTCAGGGCTTGCTCGAACTGGCGATAACTCTCGTCCTTCTTCACGCCATAGGTCAGGCCGGCCAGCACCGCGCCCACCTTGTCGAGGATCTCGGCGTGGTACACGCCCAGCGCGATGTGGGCGTCGGCGCGCTGCGGCTCTAGCTTGATCGCCATGTCGATGCTACGCTTGATCTTCGCGCCCAGTCCCTGCGCCAGCGCCTTCACCACCGAAATCCCTTGCGAATATTGGCCCAGCGCGTAGGCGTGCCAGTAGTAGCCGGCCGGATTATCGGGCTGCTCCAGCTGCTGCCGCTCGCAGCGCTCGGCCACGCATTCGAAGGTGGCCAGGCGCTTCTTCTCGTTCGGTTCGAGGTAGTTGGTGTGCATGCAGATGGCTTTGTGCGCCACCGCGTAGCCTTTCACGCCGACGTCCAGTCCCAGTCGCGCCGCCCGTTCAAACTCGCCCGCGTGAAAGGCGATCCACGCCTGCAGCAGCACTGGGTGGGTCGGGAAAGACTCACGGTCGCCGGCGTGCAGTTGCGGCCACGCCGCTTGCAGGCTCTCCGGCGTGTAGCGGTACACAGGATCGGGATACGGGAAAGGGGTCCACGCCATGAGGCCTCCGGGCTACTTGAGCTTCTTCAGGTATTCTTCGGACAGTTTTTGGAACAGCAAGCTGGTTTCATTGCGCAGGTACGGGCCGATTTGCGACAGCACCTGGTAGCAGCCGCGCGCCAGCGCATCGGCCATCGACTGCTGCTCGCTGTATTTGCGCGGGTTGCGCACGTATTCGTAGGACAGCCAGTAGGTCGCCACCACCACCATATTGGTGGCCATGGCATCGATGGCGGTGTCGGTCGCTTCCAGCGATTTCTCGCTGCGCAGGTCTTCGCACAGCTGCTTGGCCACTTTGATTTTGTGCGCCAGGATCTGCTTGAAGTGCAGCTCCAGCTTGCGGTTACGCGACAGCAGGTCGTTCAAGTCGCGGTAGAAAAAGCGGTAGCGCCAGATCAGTTCAAACATCAGGTGCAGGTACAGCCACACGTCCTCGATATTGGAGCGGCGGCCGTTCGGCACGGTCAGGATGCGTTCGATCTCGGCTTCAAACTGGACGAAGATCGAGTTGACGATGTCGTCTTTATTGCGGAAGTGGTAGTACAGGTTCCCCGGTGAGATATTCATCTCTTCGGCGATCACGGTGGTGGTGATATTGGGCTCGCCAAACTCGTTAAACAAGCGCAAAGACAGCTCTAAGATGCGTTCGCGGGTACGGCGGGGAGCTTTTTGTAGCATAGCAAGGAAACCTCTGTTTATTCTCGTGCAAGCATAACACCGATGCGCACCACAGAGGAACACCCGCGCACGCTTTTAGGCGCACTTAACGCCTAAATGCCGTTACTTAGCCTTCTTGGCGGCCGGCTTTTTGGCGGCGGCTTTCTTGGCTACGGGCTTTTTCACGGCCGGCTTGATGGCCTTGGCGGCGGTTTTTTTAACGGCTGGCTTGGCGGAGGACTGGCCCGACAGTGCCGCGACTTGCGCGGTCAGCGCATCGATACGCTGGTTGAGCGCGTCGATTTCCTCGCGGTTCGGCACGCCGATCGAGCTCAGTGCGCGCAGCACGCGCTCCTCGAACAGCTGCATCGAGAAGAACTTGCCCTCGTCTTCCTGTGCCTTCGCAAAAGCGGCCAGACCGGCCTGCCAGATTTCTTGCGACGACATGCGGACCGCGTCCAGTTGCTGATCATCGTTCTTCTTCAACTTCTTAGCCATTTCCATCCCATCAGTGCTGTTTGCCGGTATTTTATTCTAGCCGAGGCATTCTAGAGAATGCTTACTAATGCGACAACGCCACGTCGGGCGGCAATTGATGGGGCGACAGCCACTTGCGGTAGATCTTCAGGAAGCCGCCATCGCGCTTGAGTTCCTTCAGTTCGCGCTCCCAGGCGCGGATAATGGCGGGCGAAGTGCCCTTGGAAAAAGCAAAGTGCACCTCGACCAGGTCAAGCCGGAATGCGACCTCCACCTCACTCTCGCGGTAGCCTGCCTGGCGCAGTGCGTCGCCATACAGCTCCTCGCCATCGAACCACAAATCGAAGCGGCGGTTGAGTAGCATCTTGGCGGCCGTTTCCGAGGTATTGGTTTCGTCGAGCACCTGATAGCCCTGCGCGCGCGGCAGGCTGACGAAGATGCTGCTGCGGCGGCCGCCGGCACGCAGCGTGTGCAGGTCGATATTTTGCTTTTGCCATTCGGCCGGTTTGCCTTTGAGCGCAAACGCCGTCACGCGGGTGTTGAAGATGGCGCCGGCAAAGTGCAGGTTGCGCTCGCGCTCGGCCGTGCGCACGATGGACAGCAGCAGCACACCCGGCCCCACCACCGCCAACGAATTGGCACGCGCCCATGGCACGATCTCGATGACGTCATGCTGGTTGAGCCGGTCCTGGATGGCGCGCGCCAGTTCGACCGCGAAACCATCGGGGCGTGAATCGTTGAGAAAGCTGATCGGCCTGCTCTCCATGCCATAGATTTTCAAAGGCGCGGCATGGGCTGCGCCGGCCAGCAGCAAGCCCAGGGTGCAAACAAAACGTATCAGGTTCATGCCCGCATATTAACCCAAGTCCCCATGGACTTTTATTTTCACATATGTTTTTGGCAACCAAATAGAGTATTTTCGGCGAGTACTGTTCCAGAGTCGCAGCGGCTGAAGGACGTCTGGAACAACTGCTGGCAGAGGATATGAACAGCGGTGAGGACTGGGGACCATATCGCGCCGAGCTGTTTCGGCGGCTCTATAAAAAGCCCGCAGCGCATGAGGACCAGACCCTGCGCCAGTTAAAGAAATGGGTTCGGCGGGGCTTCAATATGACGTTCGTCCTCGTGGCGTTCTTCGTTGCGATTCTTTATTTTTTTGCTTGAGAGGTGCTGATGAGCGCAGCGAAGATGGGATTGATAGGATCGCTTAGCGCAGTTGTCAGCTTCCTTGCCGTTTTTCTTATTTACATAGGCATGGAGAATTTCCCTGGCATGATCAAGATCGCCGCCGTCGTCTTATCGGCACTGGCCATCGGCATTTGCCAGGGGTTTTTCATCGAGCGCGCCTGGCACCGGACCATAGGCATAGGTACGTTCACTGGCATCTTAATACTGTGGCTGCCGGTGATCGCCGTTACCTACGGGTTCGCTTTGCTAGCGCTTCCGTTTCTCGCGGCTTTTGCGATGGTCGTTTTTTACGGCGCTAAACTGGGCGCGCGTTTTCGCACCAGTCTTTAATCGGGGCGTGGGCCCGGCCGCCACGCTAAAACGTCGGAGGCGAAAGCGTAGGCCGCTTGCTGCCGGTCGCAAGAACTGCTATCAAAAAAACCACGCAGCGCATAAAATCAAATGTTGAGTTCGCTGTTGGAACGGTGTGAGAAACGAACCGAGAATAATCCGGAGTCACTGACCATCGTACCAAGGCAATCGGAAACTCCAGCTTTGTGACAGTTTCATCCATCCACGACTTCGCCTCTAACAAAAATGATTTCACCTGACACCGCGCGTCTGCGCGGGCTCGACCTCTTGCGTGCTGCAGCCATCCTGCTGGTCCTCATGTCCCACTACCAAGGATTCGTCAGCCATGCGGAGACTTTTGGCGTCATCGGCGCAAGCGGCTGGGCCGGCGTTGATTTATTTTTCGTCCTGAGCGGCTACCTGATAGGTAACCAAATCCTCGCCCCCATCGCACGCGGTCAGGAGTTCTCGCTCAAGGTCTTTTTCGCCCGCAGGCTGTTGCGGACGCTGCCGAATTACTACGTCGTGCTGGCCGTGTATTTGTTGGTGGCACAGCTGTTCCCGCATAGCGCGATTCTCGGCAAGAGCACGTCATCAATCTGGCAATTCCTGACCTTTACGCAGAATTTTGGTTTGGCGTATGGACAGACGTTCTCGCACTCCTGGTCGCTTTGCATCGAGGAGCAGTTCTACGTTGTGATGCCCTTGGTGGTGCTGGCACTGGCGCGTTGGACGCGTTCTGCTCGTCCAGCCTGGTGCTTGCTCGGCGCGGCGATCTTGGCGGGCATCGCTGCGCGCAGCTATGCGTGGCTGGTGTTCGGCCATAATGCCCATGCGGCCGAAGTCTACTACTCGAGTTTCTGCCGCTCGGATGAATTGCTGTTTGGCGTAGCCATCGCCATGCTGCGGAATTTTCACGCGGATCAATTTGCGCGCTTGACGCGTCATGGGAATGTGCTGCTGGTAGTGGGATTGAGCATGGCTGTGGCTGTGCTGGCCTGCTTTGCCAATGAGATGCCGACTCCCTTCCTTGTCTCGGCACTGGGATACTCGCTGGTCGCCGCGAGCTTTGCTGTGCTGACTTGTGCAGCGCTTAGCCCCAATTGCCTGCTCAATCGTATCTGGGTGCCGGGCGCATCGAGTTTGGCGTTGTGGTCTTATGCGATCTACCTGGCCCACAAACCGATCTTCATGCTGCTGAACCCTTGGTGCGAGCGCTTGGGCGTCGATCCAGAGTCGCCACTTTGCATCCTGGTGATAGTGGCGATAGCCAGCTTGGGTGGCTGGGTCTTGTTCCGGCTGGTAGAGACCCCGTTTATGAATTTGCGTGCTCGCTGGTATCCGGCAGCAGTCCGGTCGCAAGATGCTGTCCGCTCAAGTTCAGCCGTTAAACAAGAAGCGCTTCGGGCCTAACCATGTCCTCGCGAAGGCGCCTCAGGCGCGAGTGAGAATGCGTGAACTTTACAGATCAGCAAGATGCTATCCTGCAATCCATCGGCTGAGTTCGGCCATGAGCGGCCATTGAAAAAGGGAAATTCAAACGTGCTTCCAAATTTCAAATACCATCCCACTCCATTAGAAACAGGGGCCATCATCGTATCTGAGGATGTTTGTGACTGTTGCGAGCGGTCACGTGGATATATCTATACAGGACTCGCTTACGGGGAAGACGTGGACGTGGACGGTGTCTGTCCATGGTGTATTGCGGATGGCAGTGCTGCAGAAAAATTTCAAGCGGAATTTACCCCAGTTGATGGGATAGGTGGCTACGGCATGTGGGGCTTCGTTTCAGCTGCGGTTGCTGATGAGGTAAGTCGCCGGACTCCCGGTTTTACCGGCTGGCAGCAGGAGAGATGGTGGGTTCATTGTGATGATGCAGCTGCATACCTCGGTTGCGCCGGGCGAAAAGAAATAGAAGAGTTTGGCCCGGATTTACTTGAGGCACTCAAGCATGAGTCGGGCGTTAGTGATGACACGTGGCCCTATTATCTCGCGGCCATGGAGGCTGATGGCTCGCCAACAGCATATGTCTTCCGCTGTCTGCATTGCGGAAAATTGGGGGGATACTCAGACTGCCATTAGCCTTCTTTCGCCTCGCGCAGAAACTGTCTGCACCCGGCCAGGAGCGGTCACCTAAGTTTTATTCTTGGTTCTCTGTTGAGGAACGCAAATGGAAGAATTGGCCTTCACATATAGAAAGATTGAAGGGGCTTTGCAAAGCTTTAACCCAGCCTGTGCTGCCGAATTTCAAAAGGTCTGCGAGCATTCCACGCCGAGGAAAGTTTTTTTATGGCTAGAAAATTTGAGAATTCATGAGAATCTTCCGAAAAATATTCAGGACGCTATCACAGACTTCTACTGGAAAAATTGTTACTGAGAGATGAAATTCATGTCCCAAAACGGCCAGGAGCCGTGCACGGCATGCAACTGGTGGTGCGCCGCAGGTTTATGCAAGCCGTTGAGTTCCTGCAGTCAGTCCGCAAAGACCAGCCAGAAAATATCCAGGCCGCGCTCTGGCTTTACCTGGCGCAGGAACAGGCCGATGGTACCGAGGCCGCGCGCAGCACGCTGGCGGCGCTGTCGTCCGCCAAGGGCGAATGGTGGTACACGCCAGTGATCGACTACTACCTCGGCAAAACCGATGCCAACGAAGCAAAGGATCGTGCCAAGGCCAAAGGCAGTCCGCGCCACCTGTGCGAGGCAAGCCGCTTCATCGGCCTCAAGGAAATGATCGACGAGACCGGCGCCAAGGCCGATCGCCGGGACTGGACGGTAGACTGGTGCAAATAAACCCGCTCACTGCTGCAGCAAGTAAGTCACCAGCGCTGAAATAGCCGGGCTGTCGCGCAAGGAGTTGCCGTCTGCCTGTAGCAGGGTTTGCTCGATCGAGAAATCGAAGCTGCCGGAGGCGGTGTTGATGTCTTCCAGCAGCGTCTCGGTCATGGCCGAGGCCAGCGTGCTGGCTTTCTCATCGAGCGAACTTTGGTAGTAGCTGTCGGCCGAGGCATCGATCGCAGCCTGGGCTTTGGAGACCGATTCCAGTGCGTTTGACAGGCTGTCCTCGCCCGGACCTGCTGCAGGCGCGGCGTCGCCCAAGTTGCTCAGGGCGCCGACCATGCCGTTCAGCTGCGCCGTCAATTCCACCAGCGTTGCATCATCGGACGGGCTGGCGTCCTGGATCTGCTTGATCACATGGGCGATTTCATGCACGCTTTGCTGCCTTGAGAGCTGCGTCTGGCTGGCTTTCAAAACGATGGTGGCGGCATTGCCCAGCAAAATAGGCGCCTGCGTCACTGACGATGCATCTTGCCTGGCCGTCAATGGCCGCGCGCCCGCGCCGCCGGGACCAGCCCCTTCAGACAAGGAAAATTTGCCGATGCGCGGCGTAGAGACCGGGACGTTTGGTAGGATATTCAAGATGCGGGCCTCCGCTAATTTAATGCTCCTAGTATCAAGCTTATACCCGCCGGCCACCCCGCAAGATTACGAATTTGAAAGCCTAGGACTAGCGGGAGAGGCCGCCACATGCACTTCTTGCTACATTGGCGTTTCCACCCCTCGCGGCCTGCTCCGCGATTACCCAAGGAGAATCGAGATGGACATGCAGCTCAAGGGCAAGCTGGCCCTGGTTAGTGGTAGCACCGCCGGCATCGGCTACGCAATTGCCAGCACGCTGGCAAAGGAAGGCGCCCACGTGATCGTCAACGGCCGCTCGCAGGCCAGTGTTGATGAAGCGGTCGACCGCATCCGCGCGGAGACGCAGGGCACGGTGCTGGGCTTTGCCGGCGACCTCAGCCAAGCTGCTGCGGCCGAGGACGTGGTGAAGCGCCATCCAGGCATCAGCATCCTGGTCAACAATCTCGGCATTTTCGAGCCCAAGGAGTTTCTGGATATTCCCGATGAGGACTGGCTGCGCTTCTTTGATGTCAATGTGCTGAGCGGCGTGCGCCTGGCGCGGCTGGTGCTGCCGGAGATGAAGCGCGCCAACTGGGGCCGCATCATTTTCATTTCCAGCGAAAGTGCGATCCAGATTCCGACCGAGATGATCCACTACGGCATGACCAAGACGGCGCAAATCGCTGTCGCGCGTGGGTTGGCGGAATCGGTGGCCGGCACCGGCATCACGGTCAACAGTGTGCTGCCGGGCCCAACCAAATCGCGCGGCGTGGGCGACTTCGTGCAGGACATGGCGCAGCAGGCCAACAAGACGTTTGAACAGGTTGAGGCCGAATTCTTCGACCATGTGCGCCCTACTTCACTGATCAAGCGTTTCGGCACGCCGCAGGAAGTGGCGTCGCTGGTGACGTATGTGGCCAGCCCGCTGGCCTCGGCTACCACCGGCGCAGCGTTGCGCGTCGACGGCGGCGTGGTCAAGAGCGCGTTCTGACGCCTCAGCTGTCGATCCGGGCTTCCTCTGCCGCAGCGCTGGCGCCATGCACCTGTGCCTGCAGGCGGAAGCCTTCGCGGATGTTCTCGCGCAGCACCGCGCCCTTCCACGGCTTGGTGTAGAAGCGGTCGATGGCGCCGTGGTTGATGGCGGCCATGATCGGCGTCAGGTCGGCATAGGCTGATAGCATGATGCGGAAGGTGTCGGGCGCCAGGTTCTTGACGCGCTCCATGAATTCGGTACCGCTCATCAGCGGCATGCACTGGTCGCACAGGATCACTTGCACGCGGTGCCGCGCCAGGATGTCAAAGCCTTCCGCCGCAGTTTGCGCGGTCAGGATGCGGTAGCCGTCTTGCGACAGGAAATCGGTCAACACATCGAGCATGAAGGCGTCATCGTCGACGATCAGCAAGGTCTGCTGGTCGACCACTTGCTCGTCCACTGGCGCCTGCATGCGGCGGCCTTCGCGCAGCATGGCTTCGAAATCGTCCGCCGGCAGCGGTCGGCTGAAGTAGTAGCCCTGCATTTCGTCGCAACCGTGGCGGCGCAGGTAGGACAGCTGCGCATCCTTTTCCACCCCCTCGGCAATCACGTTCAGCTTCAGGCTGTGCGCCATGTTGATGATGGCCAGCACGATGGCTGCATCGTCGGGATTGCTGGTCACCTCGCGCACGAAAGCAATGTCGATTTTCAGCTTGTCGATCGGGAAGCGCTTCAGATAGGCCAGTGAGGAATAGCCGGTGCCGAAGTCGTCGATGGAAATCTGGATCCCTAGCGCCTTCAGGTTTTGCAGCACGGTGATGGTTTCTTCGGCGTTGGACATCAGCGAGCTTTCGGTCAGCTCCAGCTCCAGCAGCTCCGGCGCGATGCCGTGTTCGCGGATGGCGCGCAGCACTTCCTCTTCCAGGCCGCCGACGAAGAACTGGATGCCGGAGACGTTGACCGACAAGTGCACCGCGCCGGCATTGGTCTTGTTCCAGTAAGCGATCTTGCGGCAAGCCTCGTGGATCACCCACGTACCGACCCGCACAATCAGCCCGGTCTCTTCCAGGATCGGGATGAACAGCGCCGGCGACACCATGCCGTGGCCGGGCCGCTGCCAGCGGATCAGCACCTCGGCACCGCTGATGCGGCCACTGGCGATGTTGACCTTGGGCTGGAAGTGCAGCACGAATTCTTCGTTGTCGATGGCGCGGCGCAGCGCATTTTCCAGGTCCAGCCGCGCCAGCGATTGCGCGTTCATCTCGGCGGTGAAGAAGCGGAAGGCGTCGCGCCCGGCTTCCTTGGCGCGGTACATGGCGGTGTCGGCGTACTGGATCAGCGTGTCCGGCTCGGCGCCGTCGTCGGGGAATACGGCAATGCCAATACTGGCCGTCACCGTCACCTCGTGGCCTTTCAGATCGAACGGCCGGCGCAGCGAGTCGCGGATTTTGTCGACTACGGCAATCGCATTTTGCGCGCCGTCCGGCAGCATCAGGATGGCGGCAAATTCGTCGCCGCCGAAGCGGCCGATGGTGTCGCGCACCCGCAGGCAATCGACCAGCCGGCTGGAGAACTGGCGCAGCAGCTCGTCGCCGATGGTGTGGCCCAGCGTGTCGTTGACGTTCTTGAAGCGGTCGACGTCGAGGAACAGCACCGCCAGCGACCATTTGTGCTCGTCCGCCTGGCGCAGCGAGTGGGTCAGCGAATCGTAGAACTGGCTGCGGTTGGGCAGGCCGGTCAGGGTGTCGAAGTGGGCCAGCTTGAGCAGGCGTTGCTCGGCTTCCTTGCGTTCGGTGATATCGCGCGCCACCGCCACCAGAATCCAGCTGGAACCCGAGCGCAAGGTGCGGCGCTGTACTTCCACCGCCAGCGGCGTGCCATCTTTGCACTGCACCACCAGTTCAGTATTCGAGCCGCTCTGGTCGCCGGCCAGCAGCTTATCGTACAGCTCTTCCAGCTTGTGCAGGTCGCCTTCCAGCGAGCGGTTGGGGCCGACCTTGAGGAACTCTTCGCGATCGAAGCCCAGCATGCGGCAGGCGGTGGCGTTGACGTCGACAAAGCACATGCCGGCGCGGTCGACCAGGAAGATGGCGTCGGCGGTGGCGTCCATCGCCAGCCGGAAGCGGCGCAGGTCCTCGTCAAGACGGATGCGGGCGTTCATGTCCAGCGTCAGCTGGGCGTGATGGCGCTTGATTTCTTCGTACAGCAGCAGGTTTTCAAATGCCACCGCTACTTGCGCCGCCACCGTGCCGGCCACCCGCTCGTCGACTTCCGAAAAACCGTCTGCACCGAGCTTGTCCACGAGATAGAGCCAGCCATGGGTACGCTCGCGCGAGGCGATCGGCACGCCGAGGAAGCTGTGCACCGGCGGATGGGTCGGCGGCAGGCCGATGCTGGCCGGGTCGCCGTTGAGATCGTTGATGCGGCAAGGCAGGCGCTGGTCGAGCAGGCCGCGCAGCACGCCGGCGCGCGGGGTTTGCGCAATCTGCCGCACCGGCATGCCGGCGCCGCAGCTGGCGAAGTAGCTCAGCTCGGCCCCGCCCGGCTCCAGCACGCCGATGCAGGCATATTTGGAAACGCAGATATTCTGCGCCACGCGGCAGCCAATTTCCACCAGCGCGCCCGGATCGCGCTCGGCGCCCAGTTCGATGCCGAGCTCGATCAGCGCGGTCAGGCGCAAGCTCACCGCCTGCAAGCTGGACAACGACTGCGACAAGCGCTGCGTCATGCGCGACAGGTTTTCCGGCGAGGTATCCTCGGTATCATTGGCAATGCGCGAGATCAGCTGGCTGCTGGACTCCAGCTCGTCGAGATACTCGGCCACCTTGTGGTCGATATCGTGGAAGCGCCCTTCATGCGACTGTTCCGGCGCAAACGACGGCATCGGTTCGACCGACGGCTCGCGCTCGCCCAGGCCCAGCGCTTCCTGCACGGTTTGCAAAATCACTTCGGGGTCAGACGGTTTCGGCAGCACCCAGCGCACGCCGCACGATTGCGCTACCGCCATTGCCTCACGCTCGCGGTAGGTGGCGGTGTAGAAAATCACCGGCACGTCGGCCGTCTCCGCGTGCTCGTGCATGCGGGTGACGAACTCGTAGCCGTCCATATTCGGCATCAGGATGTCGGAAATCACCAGGTCGGGTTTTTCCGCCAGCACCATTTTCAAGCCTTCGGCGCCATTCGACGCTTCCAGCAAGCGATGGCCGCCGTAGCTCAGCAGCGTCATCAGGAATTCACGGTTGAGTACGTGATCATCCACGATCAAAATCGTGGCCATGTCGTTCTTACTTGGGGACGACACTGCCCCTTGTAAAAAAGACTCGATTTGGGTCACAAAGGTGTCCGGTTCGATCGGCTTGCCGATGTAGCCGTCAAAGCCGGCCTCCAGCAGTTTTTCGCGGTCGCCGACCATGGCCAGCGCGGTGACCGCCAGCGCCGGGATGTGGCGCACGCTGTCATCGGCCTTGAGCGCGGCCACCACGCCATAGCCATCCAGCTTGGGCAGGTGCACATCGCAAATGATCAGGTCCGGCTGCTCGCGCCGGGCAGCCGCCACGCCAGCCTCGCCATCGCTGGCCGACAGCGGCTCATAGCCGAAGGCGCGCAGCAAATACACCATCAACTCCATGTTGGTGGCGTTGTCTTCAATAATCAGGATACGTGCTGACACGTGCCCCCTCCTTTTCCGTTACTCTTGCAATGGCAAGGCCAGCGTGAACACACTGCCAACGCCATACTCGCTATCAAATAAAATCTCGCCTTGCAGCAGCGATGCCAGCTTGCGGCTTAGATGCAAGCCCAGGCCGGTGCCTTCAAACTGACGTAGCGCCGTCGCGTCGAGCTGCGAAAAAGCCTGGAACAAGCCGTTGCGCTGCTCATTGCCGATGCCGATGCCGGTATCGCTGACGCTGATGGTGGCGCAGGAGCGCGCCCCTACCATGGAGCGCGCCAGCCGCACTTGCACCGTGCCGTTGTTGGTGAACTTGATCGCATTGTGGACCAGGTTCATCAGAATCTGCTGCACGGCGCGGCGGTCGCTGGACACCGTCACCTCTTCATGCGATGGCTCGAACTCCAGCGCCAGCCCCTTGCTGCGCGCCTGCGGCTTGAACGAACTCAACACTTCATCGATCAGCGCGCGGCACGGCAAGGGCGCCACATCCAGTTCCATCTTGCCCGACTCGATGCGCGTCAAGTCCAGTAAATCGTTAATCAAGGATAACAAATGGCGCGCACTGCTCTGTACCATCCGCAATTGTTTGTTCTGCTCGTCATTAATGGGGCCGGGCAACTTCATCAGCATAGTACCCGTAAAACCGATGATCGCGTTTAATGGTGTGCGCAATTCGTGCGACATCCCGGTCAGGAAGCGGTCTTTTGCGGCGACGGCTTTTGCAAGTTCGACATTTTTTTCCTGCAGCGCCAGCTCAAAACGCTTGCGTTCGCCGATGTCGCGGATGGCGCTCATCACCAGCGTGCCCTCTTCCGTGCTGATCGGGCTCAGGCTGATCTCGACCGGGAACTCGGTACCGTCGCTGCGCAAGCCGTACAAATCGCGCCCGCTGCCCATCGGCCGCACCAGCGGCTGCGCAGCAAAGGCGCTGCGGTGCGCCATGTGGACGCCGCGAAAACGGGCCGGCATCAGCTGCTCCAGCACCTTGCCGCGCAGGGCGCCGCGCGGATAGCCGAATAACTCTTCGGCCTGGCTGTTGGCCAGCACGATGCGGCCGGCGGCATTGGCCATGATGATGGCGTCCGGCATGGATTCCAGGATGCCGTCGTAACGCGCCTCGACCAGCTTGGCGTCGCGCAGCACCTTCAGCGCCGTAACGTCTTTTTTACTCCACAAAATATGTTCGGGCCGGCCTTCGGCATCGCGTATCAGCTTGCTTGAGCTGTCGATGTTGACCAGGGTGCCGTCCTTGGCCTGGCGCATCGATTCGTAACTGGCCACGCCGTGCTCCAGCGTTTGCTGCATGACGTCGACATCATCGCGGCGCAGCGAGGGCGGCGCGATCAGCTCATCGAGACGGCGGCCCACAGCTTCTGCACTGCTGTAGCCGAACACGGCTTGCGCACCATTGGTCCAGCACACCACCACGCCTTCGGTCGTGGTGAGCACGACCGCGTCGGGAGTCTCGTTCAGGAACAGGGTGCCGAAATCGATCGTCATCGCCTCGCCTTTTCGCTACGCTTCAGGGCCCACCATACAGCAAGGCGGCGTGTGAATCCTCACACATAATCACGCGTGCGCGGCGATCTCGATTTCCTTGAGCGTGCACTGCATGATCTCGGGGTGGCGGCCCAGCGCCACGTGGCCTATGGCGCCGAACACCAGATTGCGCGCGCCGGGCAGTTCACTGGAGTCTTGCGGCGCGATGATGTTGTCATGAACAGAGTAGATGGAACTAATCAACATACGTTGCGTATTTGCCTCAGACGCCGCCAATGCTGCCAGCCACGCGCTGTCGCGCCGCATTTGCGCGGCATTGCTGCCGGGGCCGAAGTGGGCCAGTGCAGTGCCGTGATGCGGCGTACCGAGTGTGATCACGCGCGCCACTTGCAGATTGCCATGCTGGCGCAGATAGGCACGCGCCAGCAGTCCGCCCATGCTGTGGCCGACGATGATTACTTGCGCGCTGCCAGTCGCATCGCACAGGCGCTGCACGGCAGCCTGCACCTGCGGCACAAAATCGTCGATCGAAGCGCCCGGCGGTTCGAGGTCGATGCCGTAGTGGCTGATGCGCGCCTGCGTCAACAGCTTGCTCATCGGTAGCCAATAGCCGCTGTTGCAGGCGTAGCCGTGGATCAGCAGCACTGGCAACCCTTGCGGATCGGGATGTACTTGCATGCCGATAGGCCGCAGCATGTAGTACGACGAGGTCAGCATCGAGGCGCTGAATTCATGCCAGAACAAACTGGCCGCGCTGCGCGGGTTGAGCGCGTGATCGGGCGGCGTGCTGCTGCCAGCGCGCCAGCTCAGGTAGAAGTTGTTGGCCGAGATCAGCAACCGCACCAGCAGCACCAACAACAGCCCGGCTGCGAGATAGACAGCGGCGGTGGACGGTGCACTCAGCACAGATTCCCACGCCGGCCGCCACCAGTAGTAGAGACCGGTCGCCAGCAAGCCGACCAACACAGCTTGCAGCACCAGCAGCAGGATCAGCAGTCGTTTAATCATGATGGCATGATACCGTGTTTCAAGCGCGCGCCAACTCCTGCGCCAGCCCGCTGGCGAGCCGCGCCACGATGCCGTAAATCGACAGCTGCGGATTGGCGCCGATCGAAGTCGGGAACAGCGAACCGTCGTGCACCGAGACGTTGGCGAGGCCGTGGTAGCGGCCGCTGGAACTGGTGACGCCGAGCCGTTCATCATCCGACATGCCGCAGCCGCCCATCACGTGCGCCGACACTACCCGCGTTTGCAGCAGCTTGAACGGCAGCGCATTGATGCCGGCCTTGGCCTGCTCCCAAGTGCGATAGACTTGTGCGCGTTCGTGCGCCGGCGTGACGCTTTGGGCGCCAGCGGCAAACTGGATTTCCGCCATGGTCAGCAGCGCGCGCCGCACGCCGTTCCAGATGAAGTCGCTGACCGGATAATCGAGCACCGGCGCACCATGCGCCAGCGCCACGCTGCCGCCCGGTGCATCGTCGTGGAAGCCGTCGCGCAGCAGCGCCAGCATGGCGTGCATGTGCGGGAACTGCTGCATCACCGCCGCATGCTGGGCGCCAAAGCCGGGCATGGTGGTGGAGAATAGCAGCGGATGCAGCGGCGGCACTTCCAGCTTGTAGCCGATCGGGCCGTCGATGCGCTCGGTGTGCAGGAAGTGGTCCGAGTACACCGTTTGCGGCGCGCCGCTGTAGCCGTCCACGCGCTGCTCGAACAGCGCCGCCGAAATCACGGTCGGATGCAAAAAGGTGCGCGTGCCCAGCAAGCCGTGCGGATCGGGCGCAGTGGAGCGCATCAGCAAGGCCGGCGTGTTGATGGCACCGCCGGACAGCACGAAGTGCTTGGCGCGCAGCGTGACGCGGCGGCCGGTGGTGCTAAGGCCGTCTGCGCTGAGCGCGACGCATTCCAGCTCGCGCACATGGTCGCCCTTGATCAGCAAGCGTTCCGCGCGCACCCGCGTCAACAGGCTGGCGCCGTGCTGCAGCGCCGATGGAATGGTGGTGACCAGCATCGACTGCTTGGCGTTGGTCGGGCAGCCCATGCCGCAGTAGCCGAGGTTCCAGCAGCCGTTGACGTTGCGGCGGATGGCGGCGGTAGGTATGCCGAGCTTGCTTGCGCCACGGCGCAGCAAGTCATTGTTCTCGTTCGGCGCAGCCGGCCAGTTGATCACGTTGAGCCGTTCTTCCATCTTGCCGAACCACGGCGCCAGCGCTTCCGGCGTGTAATCGGCGAGGCCGAAATGCTTGTTCCAGTAACGCAGCGTGATATCGGGCGTGCGGAAGCTGCTGGTCCAGTTGATGGTGGTGCTGCCGCCCACCGTGCGGCCCTGCAGAATCGTGATGCCCTTGTCGCGCGTCTTGCGCGCGGCCGATTCCTGGTACAGCGCGGGGTAGGCCTCGGCCTCGCGCATCTTGAAATCGCGCGACGACTTGAGTGCGCCCTCCTCCACCATCAGCACCTTGAGACCGGCTTGCGCCAGGATCTCGGCCGTGACGCCGCCGCCCGCGCCGGTGCCGACGATGACCACGTCCGCTTCCAGCGTTAAATCGTTTTGCAGCTGCGCGCCATCGGTGACTTGCCAGCCGGCGGCCAGCCCGGCTTGAATGGGATCCGGTATCACGCTCATGCCAGCAACTCCTTGAGCGGACCGGGATAGCCGATGCGCTCCCAGGTCGATGGGTCGGCATACCAGGCGCCGATGATGAGGTCGTGCAGCGCGTGATAGGCGATTTGCAGCGTCTGCAAACTGTGCGTACGCCAGCTTTGCAGGAAGGCTTCCACCTGGCGCGGATCGGCATGCTCCCAGCCACCCGCCACGCCGGCCAGCAAGCGCCGCGCGGGACCGAGCGCCAGCAAGCCAAACAAATCCTGCACCTCCTTTTGCGTCGCCAGCGGCAAGCCGCGTACGGCATCGCGCACACGCAGGCTGGCGGCCTGCACGGTAGCGGCGCGGGTTGGCGCATCATCTGGCAGCATCGGGCCCAGCATGACAGGAATGATGGCGTCCAGCACCGCTTGGGCGCCGCCTTCGAGGCCAAAAGGTTGCGGCGCCGGCGGATAGGCCAGGCGATAGAGGGCGCCACCGGCTGCGAGTGTCATCGCGCCGGCCGCGCCGATCTTCAGAAAAGATCTGCGGGATAACTGCATTGTCTCCGTCCATTTTTATGGTTTTGCCTAGTGTAAGCGAAAGCGCAACACGGCTTCCAGGCAAAAGTAGAGGACGGGGTCTACTGGACGTCAGGCCACCACAGCCGGCCGATAACCGTCGCAGAATTCCTGCGGCATGCGGCGCGCTCGGCCGCTGCTGATTTCGATGCAGACCAGTTCCCAGCGCCCGCGCAGCACGGTGGCGCCGTCGCTCAGGCGCAGCAGCTGGAAGCGGCGTTCCATATTGAGCTTGCCGTCTGTCGCGTACAGCCACGTGCCCAGCACCAGCTGCTCGCCGGCGGCGGTGGGCAGGAGGTAGTCGTATTCCGAGCGGCGGATGGCCATGGCGCGGTCTAGGCGGCGATAGTCAGCCAGCGACAGGCCGAGCGCTTCGGAATGCGCCCAGCCGGCCTTCTCGCACCACTGCACGTAGACCGCGTTGTTGGTGTGCTCCAGCCCATCGATGTCGGCGGCCGACGGCGACAGCGCCAGCGTGTACGGTTGCGGATGATCCCAGTTCAAGCTCATGCTGTCCTATTTCGGTAATTCGTATTGGTATTTTTTGAGCAGGCGCTCGTAGGTGCCGTAGCGGCCAGCACGGCAACGCTGGCAGCCAGCGCTACCGCACGCCGGCTGCGCAGGACGCAGCGGATGTGCGGGGCAGCGAACTGATGCGAACGCTGGCGCGGCATGGCGGCCCTAGTCCTTGGCGCCGGGCTTGCCGGTCATGTGGCGTGCGATGCCGCGCAGGATGTTGACCTCTTCCTTCTCCAACTGGGTGCGCGCGAACAGCCGCTTCAGGCGCGGCATCAGCTTGCGCGGATTGGCGGCGTCGAGGAAGCCGATCTGCACCAGCGCCTGCTCCAGATGCGTGAACATGCCCTCGATCTGCTCCACGCTGGCGGCCTCACCGTGGAAGCCGACCTCGCTGGCGTCGCCCACCGGCAGGCGCGGCGTCATGGCCACGCCGGCGCCGTCCAGCACCGCCATGCGGCATTCGTAGGCCAGCACCTGCGCCGCCTGCGACAAGTTCAGCGAGGAATACTCGGGATTGGCCGGGATGTTGATCAGCACATGGCATTTTTCCACCAGCTCGTTCGGCAGGCCGAAGCGCTCGTTGCCAAAAATGACCGCCGCATGCAACCCCGGCTGCGCCACCAAATGCCCTGCCAGTTGACGCGGCGACAACACCGGCGGCGAAAACTCGCGCAGCCGGGCCGACACGGCGGCGGCAAAGTTGATGCCCTCCAGCGCCTCAGCCATGCTGCCGACCACGCGCGCGCTGGCCAGGATGTCCTGTGCACCGCTGGCAAAGGCCACCGCCTCCGGGTCTTGCAAGGCGTCGTCAAAGCGCGGATTGACCAGCACCAGATCGCTGTAACCCATTGTTTTCATGGCCCTTGCCACCGCGCCAATGTTGCCGGCACGGCTAGTCTCGACCAGGATAAATCGCAGCTGTTTAAAAAGATTGGTGTTGATTTGGGACAGGTTCATTTAAAATAGCGCAATCGCGCGGTATCGATACAGGATTCCAGAGTGAATTCTACCCTGTCGGCGCCGCCCCGCTCTTTGTCATTTTGTCTCCCTGTCGTGCCGCCGGGCTGGAATTCCCCCGGTGGGCGTTAGCATTTTTATACGGAAAAATAAAGCCCATGATGCATCCCATGATTAATACGGCTGTCAAAGCCGCGCGCCGCGCTGCCGCCGTCATCAACCGTGCCTCGTTTGACCTCGATCGCGTGATCGTCACCGAGAAAGAACACAAGGACTTCGTCACCGACGTCGACCAAGCCGCTGAACAGGCCATCATCGAAGTGCTGTCCAAGGCCTACCCGGACCACGCCTTCCTGGCTGAAGAATCCGGCGCATCCGCCAACGCCCACGACGAGGCAGAATACACCTGGATCATCGACCCGATCGATGGCACCACCAACTTCATGCACGGCTTCCCGCAGTACTGCATCTCGATCGCGCTGTCGCAGCGCGGCGTGATCACCCAGTCCGTGATCTACGACCCAGCCCGCAACGACCTGTTCACCGCCACCAAGGGCGCCGGTGCTTACCTGAACGAAAAACGTATCCGCGTGGGCAAGCTGGACCGCATCGGCAACGCCCTGCTGTCCACCGGCTACAAGACTGGCAGCCCGGCCGCACTGAAAGAATTCCTGGAAATGTACGGCATCATGGCTGAGCGCAGCCAAGGCATCCGCCGCGCCGGCAGCGCCGCGCTGGACCTGGCTTACGTCGCTTGCGGCCGCCTGGACGGCTTCTATGAA
Source organism: Duganella flavida (assembly GCF_009857445.1). Classification (GTDB taxonomy): domain Bacteria; phylum Pseudomonadota; class Gammaproteobacteria; order Burkholderiales; family Burkholderiaceae_D; genus Rugamonas; species Rugamonas flavida. The sequence goes on along the minus strand of NZ_WWCN01000008.1, from coordinate 74,440 downwards.
AAAGGCCTGAAGCCTTGGGATATCGCCGGCGGCGCATTGCTGGTGACCGAAGCGGGCGGCATCGTTGCTGAATTCAACGGCGAATCGGACTACCTGTATAAGGGTGATATCATTGCGGGCAGCCCGAAAGTGTTCGGCCAGATGGTCGGCCTGCTGGCCCCATATGCCTGATTCTTCCGCCTAGCTTACCTAAAGGGAGCAAATGCTCCCTTTTTTTATTTCCGAAGTATTTCCTATCTGAAACAAGATGCTATACTGAAAGTTGCGGCATTGCTCAGTCCAATGCCGCAAACCAAGAATACTCGACTGAATTTACATAAAGTTAATATGTCATTCTCTTCCCTCGGTTTGTCCGAAGCCCTCGTCCGCGCTGTTGCCGAAACCGGCTACACCACGCCTACTCCTATCCAGCAGCAGGCGATCCCTGCCGTGCTGAACGGTGGCGACCTGCTGGCCGGCGCACAAACCGGCACCGGCAAGACGGCAGGCTTCACCCTGCCGCTGCTGCACCGTTTATCGACCGACGCGGTTGGCGCCAAGCTGACCAGCAATAAATCGCCACGTGCGGTGCGCGCCCTGATCCTGACCCCGACCCGCGAACTGGCGGCCCAGGTTGAGGAAAGCGTGCGCGTGTACGGCAAGTACACCCAACTGAACTCGGCCGTGATCTTTGGCGGCGTCGGTATCAACCCGCAGATCAAGCAGCTGAAACACGGCGTCGACATCCTGGTCGCCACCCCGGGCCGCTTGCTGGACCACATGGAACAAGGCACCGTCGACCTGACCAAGATCGAAATCCTGGTGCTGGACGAAGCCGACCGCATGCTGGACATGGGCTTCATCCGCGACATCCGCAAAGTGCTGGCCAAGCTGCCGCCGAAACGCCAGAACCTGCTGTTCTCGGCCACCTTCTCGGACGAAATCAAGGCACTGGCCGATGGCCTGCTGGACAAGCCGGCGACCATTGAAGTAGCGCGCCGCAACTCGACGGTGGAAGTCATCGCGCAGAAAATCCACCCGGTGGACCGCGACAAAAAACACCCGATGCTGGCGCACCTGATCAAATCCAACAACTGGCACCAGGTGCTGGTCTTCACCCGTACCAAGCACGGCGCCAACAAACTGGTCGAGCAGCTGGAAAAAGACGGCATCGGCGCCATGGCGATCCACGGCAACAAGAGCCAGTCGGCGCGTACCAAGGCGCTGTCCGAATTCAAGGACAACAAGCTGCAAGTACTGGTGGCCACCGATATCGCCGCGCGCGGCATCGACATCGACCAGCTGCCGCACGTGGTCAACTACGACCTGCCGAACGTGCCGGAAGACTATGTGCACCGCATTGGCCGCACCGGCCGCGCCGGCGCCACGGGCGAGGCGGTCTCACTGGTCTGCGTGGATGAGCATGACATGTTGAAAGACATCGAAAAGCTGATCAAGCAAACCCTGCCGCGCGATGTGATCCCCGGCTTCGAACCGGATCCAAGCGCACGTGCGCAACCGATCCAGCTGCGCAGCGGCGGTCCAGGCCATCGCAATGGTGGCGGCCGTCAAGGCGGCGCACCGCGCAAGCCAGGCACTGGTGGCACTGGTGGCGGCAACAAGCCACGTTCGGCCGGCGGTAACGGCGGTGGCAACGGCGGCCCACGCGGCAACGGTGGCGGCGGCGGTGGCGGAGCCCCACGCAACGGCGGCAACGGCAACGCGCCACGCGCCGCTGCCTCCCAGCACCGCTCCGGCGGCCGCGGCCGCTAAAACTCCGGGGTCAGGTCCCCCATTTCTACACGGCCTCGGCTGTAGCAGCTTGCTACGGCTGGGGCCGTGTTCAATTGGGGGACCTGACCCCGGATTTGGATTACGATAGCGGCTTAACCACAGTTCGCTATCCTATGCCTAAGTTCGCTGCCAACCTGTCGATGCTGTTTGCTGACACGCCCTTCCTCGATCGTTTCGCCCGTGCCCGTCAGGCCGGCTTTGAGGCTGTCGAATTCCTTTTCCCTTACGCTTATCCGGCCGAACAGATCGCGGCACAACTGCGCCAGCATCAGCTGACGCTGGTCCTGTTCAACCTGCCGCCGGGCGATTGGGATGCCGGGGAGCGCGGCATGGCTTGCCATCCCCAGCGCATCGGGGAATTCCGCGAAGGTGTCGACCAAGCGCGCGACTACGCGCTGGCCCTCGGCGTCACGCAAGTGCACTGCATGGCTGGCAAGATCCCACCGGGCGCCAGCGCCGAACTGGTCCGCGCCACTTACCTCGATAACTTGCGCTACGCCGCTCAACAACTGGCGCCGCATGGCATCAATCTGCTGATCGAACCGATCAACCATTTCGACATGCCTGGCTACTTCCTCAACCGCAGCAGCCAGGCGCTGGAGATCATCCGCGATGCCGCTTGCCCCAATCTGTTCCTGCAGTACGACATCTACCACATGCAGCGCATGGAAGGCGAACTGTCCAACACCATCAAGGCCAATCTGCCGCTGATCAAGCACATGCAGATCGCCGACACGCCCGGCCGCCACGAACCCGGCACCGGCGAGATCAATTACCGCCACCTGTTCGCCTTCATCGACCAGATCGGCTACGACGGCTGGCTCGGCTGCGAGTACAACCCGGCCGGCGACACCGACGCCGGCCTCGCATGGCGGCAAACGCTGGCCACTTAGTCTGCGCCCGCGCAACACGGAGAGATTCACCAGCGGCAACAATCACCCCACACATCGCGGAGTGCCCATGAAACTGTCTCGCTTGTTTTTGATCCTCGGCCTGCTGGCCATCCTCACCGGCTGCGCCGGCAGCACGCCACGCATGGCCGAGGTGCGCGCCTTTGCCGCCGAGTCGCCCAAGCTCGGCGCCTACCACGAGCTCACCGAGCGCTACCGCAACACCTACCAGCGCGAGCAGCCTTACCTGTCGCCCGCCGCCGACGCCCGCGAGCAGCAGCTCAACGCCCGTCGCCAGCAAGCCTGCGATGATTTCGTCCAGCTGCAATATGGCTTGCAGGCCTATATGCAAACACTGGGCAAGCTGGCCGGCGACAAGCAGTACGATCTGGAAGACCAGGTCAAGAATCTCAACAGCGGCATCAAGGCGTGGCCCGATTCCGGCCTCGAAGACCGCCACGTCAACGCCTTCGCCGGCCTTACGCGCCTGATCGCGCGCGGCATTACGCGGCCGCTGCAGGAGCAAACCGTCAACGAGCTGCTGCGCGAAGGCCAGCAGCCAGTGCAGGAGCTGCTGGATGCCATGCGCACCCTGCTGCGCCTGTACGACAAGACCAACGATAACGAAGCACGCACCGTGCTGGGCATGCTGGAAACGGAGATTCCCTATGTCGATCCGCAGCGCGAGCGCTTGCTGCTGGCCCTGGCCCGCGCGCAGCGGCAGGAGAAGACCAGCGAGTACCGGCTGATCGGCCTGCGCTACACGCTGGCGCGCAAGAACCTGGACGCTATCGAGCAGCAGCACCGCGCACTGACGGCCCAGCTGCCGCCACAACCCTGATCCGGAAACGCCATGACCACCGCCACCGATATCGAAGCCCTGGCCGACCAGCTGTCCGCCAGCGCCAACGCTCTGCACGTACAGCTGATGCGCGCCATCCGCAACGGCGCGCCGCGCGAACACACGCAAGCCTTGTTTGAAGACGAAATCGGCCTGCGCACGCAAGCCGACAGTCTCTACCTCGACGCCGCCCACCTGGCCGCCGCCGGCCTCGCCGCCGACCAGCAAACCCTGCTGGCGCTAACCGCGCGCGCCACCGATGCCATCGCCCGCATCGACCGCTTCAAGGACCTGGCCGACCTCGCCGCCGAGCTGCTCACGCTAGCCGCCGCCCTCGCCGCCGGCAAGCCGGACCACGTGCTGGCGCCGCTGGAGCAACTCAAGCACCATCTCGACGCGCTGTAGAACGATTCGCCGCCGCCCTGGTCCAACACCGCAAGGAGTGTGCGGCATGAACGGACTTGGCGAACAGGAATGGGCTAGCATGCAGGCGCGGCTGGAACGCGCCCGCATCGCGTTGCTCAGCCAGCTTGCGGATGATCTCGATCACACCACCGATCTGCGCCTGCCGCTACCGCACGTGGCGGAAGCTTCGCCGGCCGACAACGCCAGCCAGCGCACGCTGCACGCCGCCGTGCACGAGGCGGCAGCACACACGGCGCGCCAGCTCGACATCGTGCGCCATGCACTGGCCAAGTTCGGCGCTCAAAGTTATGGATTGTGTGAACACTGCGGCGAGGCCATCGGCTACTCGCGCTTGAACGCGCGCCCGGAAGCGCGCTTCTGCATCAACTGCCAGACGCGGATGGAACAGCGCCAACGCTAGTCATCACGCCAGGGCTGGTTGCGGATCTTGGCCACCTGCCGCTGCGCCATCAAGCGCCACAGCTGCAAGGCGTCGGCCTGCGCCGCCACGGTCATGGTGCGCGGCGAGGCCAGGGCGATTTCGCAATCGCGGTCCGACCATTCGGCAAAGCGCACCGCGCCGCCGCTCGACACTTCCATCTCGTACATCAGGCCGTCGTCGTAACCGAAGCGCAGCACGGCGCTGCCGGGGCCGCCGTCATTGCTGGCAGCCTTGCCGCCGTAGACGTCGGCCAGCGCCGCCGCCAGTTGGGCCTCGGACGGCGCCGCCACATCGCGCCCGTCCGGACGAGTGAGCACTAGCCATGCCTGTGTCATTGCCGCCTCCCGTTCTTCGGTTGGTGTCTAGCGACTATCATACCGAAAATTGCTCAGCGCAATACCATAGTCTCCGATAAGCAACAGCACTAGCCATCAGTGGGATAACAAGCCGACACTGTTGCCACCGCACGAGCCCGCTGTCGTCCACACCACGGTTTCGCCGTATAATCGACCGATAGTATTTTCGAGCAGCCAGCTTCCATTTCGATAGGAACGCCTGATGGAGTTCGACGATCACGCGCCGCAGTACCAGCCGCTGGTCGATTTGCGCAATGGCGCGGTCGCCGGCCTGGCTACGCTGTCCTCCAGCGCCAACAGCCTGGCGCTGCTGCGCCGCACCTGCGCCGACCGCGCACTGTGGCAAGGCGGTGCAGTCGATGCCGACGACCTGCAAGTGGCGATCCAGGTCGCGCCCGCGCAGCTGCACGATCCACGCTTCGGCCCCGCCGTGGCGGCCGTACTGGAAGAACACGCCATCCAGCCAGCCGCGTTGACGCTGGAACTGAGCGAAGCCGCCCTCACCCACGATCCGAGCGCCAGCGACACTGCCCTCGATTTCTTCAAGCAACTGGGCGCCTGCCTGACGCTGGACCAGTTCGGCGCAGGCCCGGCCTGCCTCCACCACCTGCAGCGCTACCCCTTCGACTACATCAAGCTCGACGCCGCCCGCGTGCGCGAGGTCGCCGACGATGAAGCTGCCGCCGCGCTGTGCCAGGCGCTGATGGCGATGGCGCACCATCTCGGCATCCGCATCGCCGCCGATGGCGTCCACACCGAAGCGCAGTGCGCCTTCCTGCGCACCAATCTGTGCGACCTGGTGCAGGGCGAGGTGTACGCCGCACCGCTGTCACCGGACGAGATCGGCGCCCTGCTGCGCGACGATCGCCGCCTGCCGCCGCACCTGCTGCGCGTGCAGGCCAAACGCCGCTGCCTGCTGCTGGTCGATGACGAGGCCAACATCCTGTCCGCACTCAAGCGCCTGCTGCGTCCGGACGGCTACGACATCATCACCGCCAACTGCGGCGAGCAAGGCATGGAACTGCTGATGCAGCAGCCGGTCGACGTCATCATCTCCGACCAGCGCATGCCAGGCCTGAGCGGCGCCGACTTCCTGCGCCATGCGCGCAACCTGCGGCCGGACACCATTCGCATCATGCTGTCCGGTTACACCGAGCTGCAATCGGTGACCGACGCGGTCAACGAGGGTGCGATCTACAAATTCCTCACCAAGCCGTGGAACGACGAGCAGCTGCGCGCCCACTTGGCCGACGCTTTCCGCCTCAAGGAAATCGCCGACGACAACATCCGCCTCAATATGGAAGTGCGCAACGCCAACCGCGAGCTAGCCAGCGCCAACCGCCGCATGGAACAGTTGCTGCACCAGATGCAGCGCCAGATAGCCCGCGATGAAATCAGCCTCAGCATCGCGCGCGAAATCCTGCAGCAATTGCCGCTGCCGGTGATCGGCATGGATGACGAAGGCATGATCGCCTTCATCAACGGCGCCGCTGGCAGCGTGTTCCGGCGCAGCGGCGCCTTGCTCGGCAACGAGGCTTGCGCCGTGCTGCCCGAACTGTTCGCGCCCGGCGCCACCCTGCCCGGCGGCCATCACACCGACATCGAGGGCCGCCGCTACGCTGTGCGCACTTACCCGATGGGCATGCACTCGGCCTCGCGCGGCAGCCTGATCACACTCAGTCCCAGCGAGGCCGCATCATGAGCCAGGTCGCGCTCGACGAAGTGGTGCGCCGCATCCACGACCTGCCTTCGCTGCCGGCCGTGGTGGCTGAGCTGCTGTCCAGCATGGAAGAGGACGACGTCGACCTGCACTACCTGTCCGGCCGCCTCGCGCTCGACCAGGCGCTCACCGCCAAGACGCTGCGGCTGGCCAACTCCTCGTTCTACGGCATGCCGTCCAAGGTCACCAGCATCCAGCAGGCCATGTCGGTGCTGGGCCTGCACAGTGTGCGCACGCTGGTGACGGCTTGCGGCGTGATCGGTGCTGTGCCGAAAACCGCCGATGCCGCGCTCGACTTCGACGCCTTCTGGCGCCACGCCATCGCCACCGCTGTGTGGGCGCGTGCGCTGGCGAAGCACTTGCGGCAAAGCCCGGATACCGCCTTCACCGCCGGCCTGCTGCACAACCTCGGCACGCTGGTGCTGGCCACGCGCTTTCCGGACGAGTACGCGGCGGTGCCGCTGTGGCGCAACGAACATGAAGACGCCACCGTGGCCGAGGCTGAGCTGGCAGTGTTCGGCGTCGACCACACGCATGCCGGCAGCGCGCTGGCGGCCTACTGGAAATTCCCGCAAGCGATCCAGGACGCCATCAGCCACCAGCACCGCGCCGACGCCACCGGTCTGGCGCTGGCAGTGGGCATGGCGCACCTGCTGGCGCAACCGGCCGATGATGGTGAACACGCATGGCGCACGCTGGCCTTCGAAGACGAGCAGCGCCAGCAGCTAACTGAAAAATGCACGCTGATGATCAGCGATATGTGTCAAATCCTGGTGAACTGAGGAGCACCGATGAAACTGAGCTCGCAAGCGGAAGTGGCGTTATCCGAATTCTTCGACGGCCATCCGGTCGCCACCTTTGCCATCAATCGCCATCACGTCATCACGCACTGGAACAAGGCCTGCGAGCAGCTGCTGGGCTGGACCCGCTCCTGCATGGTCGGCACCCGCAACCAGTGGCAGCCGTTCTATACGAAGGAGCGCCCGCTGTTGTCGGACCTGATCGTGGCCGGCGACGACAATATCGACGAACATTATCCGGGCCACAGCCAGCGCTCCACGCTGATCCCCGGCGCGTATGAGTCGGAAGACTTCTTCCCCAACATCGGCGCCAGCGGCCACTGGCTGCACTTCACCGCCGCGCCGTTGCGTGACCTTGACGGCAATATCGTCGGCGCCATCGAAACCCTGCGCGACGTGACCGAACGCCGCGTCGCCGAGAACGCGCTGCGCAAGGCCAAGGATGGCCTCGAACACATCGTCGAAAAGCGCACCGCCCAGCTGGCGCAGGCCAACGACAAGCTGGAAGACGACATCCGCCAGCTGACCGAACTGAACGATCTGCTCACCACCGCGCAGCAGCAACTGGTGCAGGCCGAAAAGATGGCCTCCATCGGCCAGCTGGCGGCCGGCGTGGCGCACGAAATCAACAATCCGATCGGCTACATTTTCTCCAACGTCGGCACGCTGCAAAATTATCTCGACCAGTTGTTCGGCATGCTGGACGCTTACCAGGAAGCTGAAACCAGCATCGCCCAGCCGGCCGTGACCTCGCGCCTGCGCGCCATGCGCGAGCGCATCGACCTGGATTTCCTGCGCCAGGACATTCCGGCGCTGATGCGCGAATCACGCGAAGGCATCGTGCGCGTGCGCCACATCGTTGAAGACCTCAAGGACTTTTCGCGCGCCGACGCCAGCCAGGACTGGAGCCGCGCCGACCTGCACCAAGGCATAGACTCCACCCTCAACATCGTCGCCAATGAGGTCAAGTACTGCGCCGATGTGGTCAAGGCTTACGGCGACATACCGGAGATCGAGTGCCTGCCGCTGCAGATCAACCAGGTGGTGCTGAACCTGGTGGTCAACGCTGCGCACGCGATGGGGCCGGAGCGCGGCATGATCACGCTGCGTACCGGCATGGCCGACCAGCGCACCGTCAAGCTGGAAGTGGAAGACACCGGCTCCGGCATCGCGCCCGACGCGCTGTCGCGCATCTTCGATCCCTTCTTCACCACCAAGGCGGTCGGCAAAGGCACGGGGCTGGGTTTGTCGCTGGCGTATGGCATCGTTAAAAAACACGGCGGCCGCATCGAGGTCGATACCGAGCTGGGACGCGGCACCTGCTTCCGCGTGCTGCTGCCGGTCCGCCACACGGAGGAACAGTTATGAGCCGCATCCTGCTGGTCGACGATGAACCGAATATGCTGAGCGCTCTGCAACGCGCGCTACGGCAAAGCAAGCCGCTGGCTGGCGCGCAGATCGAAACCTTCACCAATCCGTTTGATGCGCTGAACCGCATCTGCGTATGCGAGTTCGACCTGGTGGTGTCCGATTTCATGATGCCGGAAATGAGCGGCGGCGAATTCCTGCAAGCCTTGAAGGACGTGGCGCCGACCACGGTACGCATCATGCTGAGCGCCTCCACCGATTTCAAAACGGCGATGGCGGCCATCAACGACGCCCACGTATTCCGCTTCATCCCCAAGCCGTGGCAGCAGTCGGAACTGGAGCAAAACATCTTGCGGGGACTGGAGGAACGCCAGCGCCTGCTCGAAGAAGCCGGCCACGCTCCCAGCGCACAGGACCTGGAAGCGCAGCGGCTGGAGGAAGAAGAGCCGGGCCTGCTGCACGTCAAGCGCAGCGACGACGGCTCGGTGATCCTATAGTTATTGCGCCGACGCCACCTGCGCTGACACCGGCGAAGTCAAACGCTGGACCATGGCGTGGATGGCCTGGATCTGCGGCCCACTCTTGGTGGCGTACAGCGCGCCGGTGTAGCCGAACCAATCCCAGCAGCCTTCCGGGTTGAACGGCACCACCGGCGACTTGTTCACCTGCGGGTACAGTACGATCAGGTGGTTGCTGTCGGCCCAGTCGTTGTAGCTGCTCTTGTTGTAGAAATCATCCTTCACCGATTCTGCCGACTGCTTGCAGCCGTGGAAAGCCACGTGCACCTTGCAGCCGCCCTGCTGGCAACTGGCCGGCACGTAGACATAGGCTTCGTCCGCCATGCTGATGGCGGAGGTGCCGAACTCGCTCTGCTTGAAGGAGATCAGCTGGCCGCTGCGGGTGACAGCGCGCGGATTCAGCGGACCGTAGATGTGGGTCAGGATTTCCGCGGGCTGGTCATAGTCCTTGGTGGAGATGGCGCAATGGCTGATGTAGGGCGACTTGTTGTCCGGACAGGGATTGCCGAACGACGGAATGATCAGCGCGTGCCCGGCCGGCAGCGAGTTCACATACTGCAGGTTAGCCGCCGGCACGCCCGCCTCCTTGAAGAAGCCCACCGTGGCGTCAACCGCCTTCTGGTACACCACCGTATCCTTGGTGCCGCTGAAGACGTAGATGCGGTCCTTGGCCAGGTTGCTGAGCGGGTCGATCAGGTTGAGGCCGGCGTAGCTCTGGGCCGCGCCCACCATCAGGTAAGGATTCGGCGCCACCAGCGGCACCGAGCCCATGCAAATGCCGGCATTCATTATCAGCCCGGCAGCGCAGTAGTACGGCCCGCCGGCGACGATGCCGGAGCCCACCACTTCGCTGGAATATGCCACTTGATATTGCACTGCCATAAAAGCGCCGGAAGACAGGCCGGACACCGAAGTGCCGCTGGGATCGGCAGCAAAGCCCGGCAATGAACTGGCTGCTTGTGCACAGCCAAACGCGAGAGACAGCAAAGCCAAAGACGAACGCAAGGTCATCATATTCTCCTGCAATCTAGGGGGGATTTGACGCATCGCAGCATTGATGCGGATCAAATACTCCCATGTTTAGCGATTGCAGTAACCACTTTTAGCTGCTAGTGGCAAAAATACAAATTACTTGCGGCAGCAGGTCTTGCTCACCAGCCAGCGACGTAGGCGTACGGCGATATTTCCGGTGGCGGCGGTGGGGGTGGCGGCGACATCCATGCACGCGGATCGACCCGGTAGTATTTGAGGAATTCCCCGTACAGCTCGGCGTGATGCTCGGCCATTTGATAGGGTTTCTCGAAGAAAGTCTCGGTGGCGACGGCGAAGAATTCGGCCGGATTGGTGGCGCCGTAATGGTCCATCACCGTGTGCTGGCGGTACATGGCATTCATGCGCAGGTTTTGATAGTCGCGCGACAGTACTTCCGACCATTCTCGGTAACTATCCGGATGGCCGAGATAAGGCGCACCGTTGGCGCGGCCGGACTCGCTGTCCAGCTGGTGCGCAAACTCGTGCAGCACCACGTTGTGGCCGTCGGTCCAGTCAGCGGCGCCACGGCGCACATTGTCCCACGACAGCACTACGCGGCCGTCATCCCAGGACTCGCCCAGCATGCGCTGGTGGCCCGGCGTGATCACGCCGCCCGGCCCTACTTCGGCCCGCTGCGCCACGAATTCGCTGGGGTAGACCATGATGGTGTGCAAGGCCGGATAGACCTTGCTGGGCCGGTTCAGCAGCAGCATACACGCCTGGCCAGCGATAGTGACGGCCATTTCATCCGTCACGTCCAACCCTTCACAACCGATGAATTTTTTCTGATGCAGGAACTGCACCACCATGCGCCGCAGCTGCTGTTGCAGATCCGGGCTCATGTTTTTGTAGACAGGGATATTTCGCTGCAGCACCGCCTCGGCCTCGGGCGGCAATGGCCTCGCCAGCACGCGCCGCAAGCGCCAGCGCGGGAAATAAAAAGGCAGCGCGATCGCTAGCGCCGTCAGGCCGATCCAGATCAAAGCTTCCATGTGCCGCAAGTCCGTTTAATGTCTTGACGGAATAGTTGGGGTTGCATGTTTGCATTTCAATATGCAAACATCATACCCCTGCGGCACGTGGTTTTATTCAGCTTTTTGCTGCGACATCGGCACGCCGAACAAGGCCGCTACCAACGGATCGCGCATCACCGGGCCGCGGTTGACGCGGATGGCGTAGTGCGTGTCGTCCGCCAGAATGTGGAAGTGGCGGCCATTGCCTGCCATTGCCTGTTCACGCAGGCCTGGACGCTCCTTGCGCGGTGGCGCACCTTCGCGCTTCGGCTGGGCGATGGCGGCGAGGAAGGCCGCGATGCGCTCCGGATCCGGCGTCAGCTGGTACACCGCTTTGCCCAGATAGGTCGCCGTGCCTTCCACGTAGCGCGACAGCTCGATCACGCCGGCTTCGCGCAGGTCGCGGATGTATTTGCGGGCGCCGGAGGGCGAAAACTTGAGGAACCACGCAATTTCATCGGCCAGCATCTCGTGCTGGGTCAATTCCGCGATGAGCTTTTGCATATTTTCGATACGGCGCAGGGTGGCCGAGGTCGAACGCACGCGCTCAATCGACGCCATCGACAAGGCCGGCTTGCGGTCCAGGGGGGCTGGCGTCGAACGCTCCATCAGCGTCAGGCGCGCCGTGGTGGAGTGCATCTCCGTCGAGGCTTTCATCTCGTTCTGGACCAGGGTTTGTTGTTTGCTGACTGCATGCATGGGAACACTCCTTTAAACAATTCGGTATCGCGTTTAGGAAGAGAATGCCCGCTTGCCTCGCCCCAGTCTGTGCGGCAACGAACATTATTGGTGCTTCTATAGCCTTAACGTGGGACAAGGTGCGCGCAAATAAGTTTCAGGAAATGTGATGAATTTGATACAGCACAAACTTAGGTGCGGTAGCGAACGGAAGCCGTGCACCAAGTTGCCTTACCTTCGGTCCAACAGCAGTGCAACAACATTGCTGGCAATGAAATATTTTGATAACAAACCGGGAGTTCACCTGTGAATAAATCCAAGAAAATCGCCCTCGCCGCCGCAGCCCTGTGTGCGTCGTTTTCCGCCCTCGCGCAGGATGCGGTCATCAATCCATCGTGGTACATCCAGCCCAGCGTCAATGGCGTCAAGCCGGACTCTGACTTTGGCGTGGACAAGCGCGGCTACGGCGCCGGCCTCAAGTTCGGCAAGGCCGTGAATGAAAACTGGGACGTGCAAGGCGGCTACACCTACGGCCGCTCGCGTGAAAACGGCCAGCGCTACCAGCAGGACACGCTGGGCGTGGATGGTCTCTACCTGTTCTCGCGCAAAAGCTTCCGTCCCTTCATCCTGCTGGGCGTGGGCGCCGAGCGCGACAAGGCCAACCTGCTGGGTGGCGTCGAGCGCAAGAAAAATTCGCCGTATGTCAGCGCCGGCCTCGGTTTCCAGGCCGACCTGAGCGAGCGCGTTGCGCTGCAGGCCGATATCCGCAATGTGCACGGCTTCATCCGTGGCGATGAATTTCCCAACAGTAAAAGCAATAACTACTATGCCACCGTTGGCCTGAACATCGCCTTCAACGCGCCGCCGCGCGCTGCGCCACCAGCGCCGCCAGCACCGCAGCCTGAAGTAGCGCCGCCGCCGCCACCACCGCCAGCACCGCTGCCACCTCCTCCGCCACCACCGGCGCGCTTCGAGAAAATCACCATGTCGGCCACCAAACTGTTCGCGTTTGACAGCGACAAACTGGCCGCCGATACGCCGAAGCTGGACGAAATCGCCGCTGCACTCAACGCCAATACCGGCATCGACAATGTGGTCATCACCGGCTACACCGACCGTCTGGGCAGCGACAAGTACAACCAGAAACTGTCTGAACGCCGCGCCAATGCGGTCAAGGCTTACCTGGTCAGCAAAGGCGTGGCCGACAGCCGCCTGAAAGCCGAAGGCAAAGGCGAAGCTAATCCTGTGGTCCAGTGCAACAACAAGAAACGCGCCGACCTGATCACCTGCCTCGAACCGAACCGCCGCGTCGAGGTGGAACAGATCACCATCGAGCGCCGCGTGCAGTAACGCGCAGGGCCAGCCATGCTGTCGCTGCTGAAATGCACGGTCTCTGAATGGTTCGAGCACCGTGGCGGCAGCATGGGTGCGGCGCTGGCGTTCTACACCCTGTTTTCGCTGGCGCCGATTTTAGTACTGGTGCTGGCGATCGCCGGCTGGTTCTACGGACCGCAAGCGGCGCAAGGCGAGTTGTTTGCGCAGCTGCGCGGCCTGGTCGGCGCGCAGGGTGCGGAAGCCATCCAGCTGGTGCTGGCCGGCGCCCGCAACAAAGAAGAAGGCCGTCTCGCAACGCTGGTTGCGAGCGGCCTTTTGCTCTTTGGCGCGACGACGGTGTTTGCCGAACTTAAGGCCAGCCTCGACGCCATCTGGCAAGTTCCGCCCCTCACCCACGGCAACTTGTGGGACGTGGTGCGCACACGCCTGCTGTCCTTCGGCATGGTGCTAGTGCTGGCTTTCCTGCTGATGGTGTCGCTGGTGGTGAGCGCAGCGCTGACGCTGCTGGAAAACTACTGGAGCAGTGTGTGGCGCGACGCCGGCATGGCGCTAACGGTGTTGAACGCGCTGATCGGCTTCATCGTGATTGCTGCCTTGTTCGGGGTGATTTTCAAGATGCTGCCGCGCGTGCAGCTGTCGTGGCATGACGTCAGCATCGGCGCGCTCGGTACGGCGGCCTTGTTCACGCTGGGGAAATATGCGATTGGTGCTTACATCGGCAACAGCGGTGTAGCGGGTAGTTACGGCGCGGCTGGCTCGCTGATTGCCTTGCTGCTGTGGGTGTACTACTCGGCGCAGATCTTCTTCCTCGGCGCCGAATTTGCGCGCCAATATGCGTTGCAGCGCGGCTCACTCGCCAAGTAGCTCAGCCACCACTTCCATCCCTTCCACCCGCTCGGCCACCACCTTCACGATCACGATCAGCGGCACGCCCAGCAGCAGTCCCCACACGCCCCATAGCCAGCCCCAGAACAACAGGCTGACAAACACCGCCGCCGCGTTCATGCGGGCGAAGCGGCCGGTCATCCAGGTAGTGACGACGGTGCCGATCAGAGTGGCGATGGCCAGCGAAGCGCCCATCACCAGCAAGCTCATTTGCAGCGATTCGAATTGGAGGAAGGCCACGGTGCCGGTTGCCAGCATGATCAGCAAGGGACCGAAGTATGGCATCAGATGCAGCAGGCCGGCCACGATGGCCCAGGCGCCGGCGTTCTCCAGCCCGATACAGCGCAAGGCCGCCCACATCAGCAGCGCCAATGCGGCGTTGGTGACCAGCAGCATCAGCATGTATTTCTGGATCGAGCTATTGATGTCTTCGAGGATGTGCACCGTGATGCGCTTATTGGTCAGCGACGGCCCGGTCAGCTTGACCAGCTTGCGCTTGAAAGTGTCGCCCGACAGCAGCAAGAAGAACACCAGGAAGATCACCATGGTGGCCTGGCTGAGGAAGCCCATCACACTCATGGAGCCGGCCCAGATCCAGTTCATGACCGGGATGCCGTCCGGCGCCGGCGCTGGCGCAGCGCGCCGTGCCGCACGCTTCTCTTGCGCACCGGCCGTCGCCTGCTGGAGTTCCGTCGCGACGTCCTGAATGCGCTGCAAGGCGCTGGGACCGCCGCTGTGCAAACGCTCGGACAGCAGGCGCGACAATTTGTGCCCTGCGTTGGGCAGTTCATCAACAATAGATTGGAATTCGCCCTGTACTTTATCGACCACCAGCACCGAGCCGCCGAGAATGGCGGCCGTCACCAGCGTGGCGCCGACCATGCGCGGAATGCGCATGCGCTCGAGCCAGCATACGAGCGGGCTCAGCATATAGGTGATAAGGATGCCCAGCACCACCGGCACCAGAAAGTCGCGCGACCACTGCAGCGCATACAGGAACGCCACAGTGGCCAGCACGCCCAGCGCCAGACCGCGCGCGTTGACATGCAAGGGAATGCGCGATGCAATGTCCTCGGCGGGCTGGTTCATGATGGCTTACTTGACGTGGATGTCGTTTTTCACATTGGTCACACCTTTGACACCGCGCGCAATGTTGCCGGCTTTGGCGATGTCTTCAGGCTGGGCCACAAAGCCGCTCAGCTGCACCGTGCCTTTGAAGGTCTCGACGTTAATCTCGGTCGATTTCAGGCTAGGCTCGTTGAAGATGCTGGCTTTGACTTTGGTGGTGATGACGGAATCGTCGACATACTCGCCGGTGCCTTCCTTGGTGTTGGTCGATGCGCAGCCGGTGACGGCGCCCAGCAGCGAAACAGTGAACAGGGCGGTGGCGATTTTATGTGCGATTTTCATGGCGCTTCTCCTTAGTGTTTGACGATTGGGTTGGTCAGCCAGCGAACCAGCCGATGTCGCCATTAAACGCCGAGTTGCGTCGCGCCTCTGTACGGTAGCGTACAAAAACCGCCACTTGCCGCACGGTGCGCAATCGCACAGACTGGATTGCGTGCCCTGCCTATGCTGGCATCACACTTTTCCAGGAGGACATCATGAAACGCTCAACTACGCTTGCCGCCGCGCTGTTTGCCGGCGTGGCTGTTTTGAGCGGCTGCGCCAGCACCAGCCAGCAGCCGCAACAGATCGGCTATATTAGTAACGACAGCTCCAGCTACGGCACCATCGATTCGATCCAGGTCATGCAGGCGCGCGGCAGCTCCGGCGCCGGCGCCATCACCGGTGGCCTGATCGGCGGCTTGCTGGGTAACCAGGTCGGTTCCGGCGGCGGCCGCACGGCAGCAACCGTCGCTGGTGCTGTCGGTGGTGCGATGGTCGGCAACAACGTCGAGAATGCCCGCGACGCCAAGCAGGAATACCAGATCAGCGTGCGCATGGATAACGGTGATTACCGCACCGTGCAGCAGGACAGTGTCTACGATCTGCGCGTGGGCAATCGCGTGCGCCTGATCGATGGCCGTTTGTATCGTTACTAAACCAAGGAGAGCAATATGGGCACCATCATTCTGATTATCCTGGTGCTGGCCTTGATCGGCGCACTGCCGACCTGGCCGCACAGCCGCAACTGGGGCTATGCGCCCAGCGGCATCACCGGCCTGGTCGTGGTTATACTGTTGATTATGCTGCTCACGGGCAGGCTATAACTGCGGGAGACCATCATGATTCGCCAACTCATCATCAGCTCAGCGATGGTGGCGTGCGCGGCACTCCCTGCCGCGCACGCGCAAGACACCACGCCGCCACAAAACGCCGCACTGCAAAAACAGGAAATTGCCAAGGGCGAGCCAGCACGCTGGTCGCAAGCAGACGCCACCAAGGCTGAACGCGAACGCACATTGCGCAAGGAAATCGGCGCTGCACTGGCCGAAGCCAAACAAGCCTGCCAGAAAGGCGCCGCCGCTGACCGCAGCACCTGCCAGAAAGACGCCCAGGCTACCTACCAGCACGATCTCGCCACCATCCCGCAACTGCTGACGCAGTCCCAATAAAGAAAAAGGCCGCTAAACGCGGCCTCTACTGGGCTTTACTCTTCCGGTGGCCGCTTGTTGCGCATCAGCCAGGCCGCGCCTGCACCGGCTGCAACAACCAGTGCAATAGCTGGCTTCACCAAACGCTTGCGCGCAATGAAGGAGCCGATGGTCAAAACATATGGCATCAGCGATTTCAGTGATTTGAAGTTGAGGCCGCTCAGGCCGCCCGGCGTCAACAGCCCGCCGAGACGCGCTTGCGCCAGACCCACCGCGTGCTCCATCGCGCCATGCAGCAGCGCATCCGGTTGCAGCGCCTGCCCTACCAGCGCTTTCGAATGGACTACCTTGATACGATACAGCTCGCCTTCACGGATCAATCTTTCCTTCTCGGCCGCGCGCGCGACCGCTGCTTCCAGCTTGTTCATCGCTTCTCCTTACAGCAGCATGTCACGGTCGGACTTGAGTTCCGCCATGGTCGCCGGCAACGACAGTGTGCCGCTGCGGATCAGTCCGCGTGCGTACAACACCAGCGCTATCGCCAGCAGCAGGAACACGCCAGTAACGATCGGCAGGATCACCCAGCCGATCGCCGCCCATGCCAGGTACACAATCGTAACCGAAGCATAGATCAGCGCAAAACCGCCCAGCAGCATCGCCAACGCAAAAACGACCACCAGCTTGAGCAGGTGGTCGCGCACTTCCGCCAGCTCAAGCGCGGCCAGTTCCAGCCGGTTGAGCAGCAGGCCGAGTGCGTTGCGGACCACGCGGCCCAGCGACGCAATCAAACCCGGTTGGCCATGTTCTTCTTCGTGTGCCACGATAGCTTACTTGCGGCCGATGATCACGCCGATCAGCAGGCCCACGCCGGCTGCCAGGGCAATCGAACGCCATGGGTTTTCCTTGACGTACTCGTCCGCCTGTTTGGCCGCTTCCTTGGTCGCAGCCACCGCGCTGATTTGCGCTTCCTGGGCTTTGGCCAAGGCCGTGTCCAGCGCGCGCATGCCGCGGCCGCGCAGTTCTTCGGCCTTTTCACCGGTCAGCGCGGTGGCGGCGGTGAACAGGGCTTGCGCATCCTTCACCAGGGTTTTCACGTCGTTATTCACGGTACTGATGTTTTGTTCCAGCATGATGAAGCTCCTGTTGTGGTTGTTGGTGTGAAACTGTACCGCAAATAACGCCGCGCCGCCTCAACGGTGCTCGTCAAGCAGATCTCGCATATCGTCAGCGTGTTCTTCTTCCACCGCCATGATCTGGATCAAAAGATGGCGTGTGGTCGGATCGCTATCGCCGATGCGGGCGATCATTTGCCGGTACGATTCAATGGCGACCCGCTCTGCGATCAGATTGGCCCGCACCATCGATTGTACGTCTTCTGACGCATCATACTCGGCATGGCTGCGTGCGAGCAATGTTGCCGGATTGAAATCAGGATCGCCGTTGAGCTGGACGATGCGTTCAGCCAGCCAGTCGGCGTGCTCCTGTTCCTGTTGCGCGTGCTCAAGGAACTCGGCCTTGATGCCGGCGTTGTCGCGGCCGGCCACCGTGTAGTAGTGGCGCTTGTAGCGCATGACGCACACCAGTTCGGTGGCCAGCGCGTCGTTCAGCATGCTGATGACGGCTTCCCGGTCACCCTGGTAGCCGGCGGTAACGGGACCGTCCTGCAGGTTGCGGGCGGCCGCGCGGATGGCGTCGACATCGATGCCGGATGGGGTAGATTCAGCCATGGGTCAGTCCTTCCTTTTCAAAAATTAACGGCGGTTGGCGATCGGTGCGCCGTTTTGCGACAGCACGATTTCCACCCGGCGATTCAGTTGGCGGCTGCCGGCGTCGGCATTGCTGGCCACGGGATAAGCTTCGCCATAGCCACGCGTGCCGATCTTGCCGCTTGGGACACCCAGCCCGATCAGCGCAGCACGCACCGATTCAGCGCGGCGTTGCGACAGTTCAAGGTTGTGCGCCGAGGTGCCGGTGCTATCGGTAAATCCTTCGACCAGCACCACGCTTTGTGGTTCCTGCATCAGCACGTCGGCCAGTTTTTGCGCGGTGCGCATGCCTTCGGCACTCAGCTCGGCGCGGTCAACGTTGAACAGCACATCGCTCAGCGTGATGATGATGCCGCGATCAGTTTGCTTGGCCTGCAGGTCAGCCAGTTGCTGCTGCAGGGCGGCATTCTTGGCCGCTTCATCACGCGCCGAATTGGCGGCGGCGTCGGCTTGGGCGCGTGCGGCGTCGGCGTCGGCCTTGGCTTGCTCGGCTTGCGATTTGGCGCGGTCGGCGCTCATGCGGGCCTGCTCGGCTTCGGCGGTGCGGGCTTGCAGGCGGATTTCATCGCGCTGGCGGCCGGCGTTGGCCACGTCAGCCTCAGCCTGCTTGGCGCGGGCGGCTTCCTGCGCAGTGGCGATCTTCTGCTTGGCGATGTAGGCCAGCTTGTCGATCTCATTCAGGCTTTCTTTTTTGGCGGCCGCAGCGTTGGCACGGTCCAGTGCATCGGAGGCGGCCTTGAATTCCAGTGGTGCGTTAGCAGCAACTGATGGATTATTTTGCGCCGCCATGAAGTCGCCGCGCGCCTGATCCAGCTGGCTGGTGGTGGTGGGCGTGGTGCTGCACGCGGCAAACATCACGGACATGGCAAATACGCTAGGCAGCAGGATGAGTTTTTTCATGATCGACTCCTTGTTTTATTGTTGGCTGGTGGCGTTGGCGCGCTGCAGTTCTTCACGCAGCAGGCGGATGTTTTGTTGCAGCTCGTCGGCAGCGCTGGTGGCCTTGGCCGAGTTGGCCTTGCTCTGCGCCAGCTGGGCGTCAGCCTGCGCTTGCGTGGCGAGGTCTTGCGCCGTTTTGTAATCCTTGGCGGCCAGCGCCTGGTTGGCGCGCATCAGCTTGTCACGTGCCGATTGCATTTCCACTGGCGCCAGATCGGCCGCGCCTGCACTGGTGGCAGCAGCGACTGCTTCACGCGAGACCGCGACATCAGCGGTGGCAGGGGTTTTGTCGCTGGCGCAGGCGCTCAGGCCCAGCACCAGTGCGATGCCGCACAGCTTGGTTACATGGTTCATTATTTTTCTCCTCAAGATGGTTGGGATAACCGTAGTTATATGCTGATGGCGAAACAGCATCAGTACGGTGACGCACCAAACCGGGAGTGTGTAAAATGATGCAACTATAAAAACCAAGGCCCATCATGCCCCTGTCCCGTCGTTCCCGTATCGCCCTTGCCGCCGGCGTTCCTGTGCTGGCTGTCGTCGTCGCACTCAATAGCGTCGATTGGAACAAGGCGCGTCCGTGGCTTAACGACAAGATCAGCACGGCAATCGACCGGCCGTTTGAGATTCGCGGCGAGGTATCGCTGGCGTGGCAGCGGCAAGGCCATTGGCTACCGTTGCCGCACCTGGTGGCGCGCGATGTTCACGTCGGCAATCCACGCGGCATGCAGGCGCCATCGGAAATGGTCAGCGTCGATCAGTTTGCGTTTGCGATTGAACTGCTGCCGCTGCTGCGCCAGCGCATCGAGATTCCCGAGCTGCGCTTCACCAATCCCGCCCTGCTGCTGCAACGCGACGCCGACGGCAAGAACAACTGGACCTTCAAGCGCGATGACAAACCGTCGGCGTGGACGCTCGACGTCCACAGCATCGTCTTCACCAAAGGCTCGGTGCGCTACATTGATGCGCTGACGCACATGGACGCCACCGCCAAGGTCGATACCATCAGCGACGCCCGCTACGGCGTGGCCTGGCAGTTGCGCGGCAAGTGGAACCAGCAGGATGTGAGCGGCAGCGGCAAGGCTGGCGCAGTGCTGTCCTTGCAGCAGCAAAACGCGCCCTTCCCGCTCGCGGCCGACCTCAACATCGGCGGCACCAGCATCAGCTTTGAAGGCACGCTGACCAAGCCTGCCTCGCTGGCGGCGCTCGACGTGCAGCTCAAACTGTCCGGCCCCAGCATGGCGCGCCTGTACGGCCTGACCGGCGTGCTGCTGCCGGAAACGCCGCCGTTCGCCACTGCCGGCCACCTCACCGGCAATCTCGGCGCCAATGCCAGCCACTGGATTTACGATCAGTTCACCGGCACGGTCGGCCGCAGCGATATCGGCGGCAAGCTCGATTTCAAGACCGGCGCGCCACGCCCGGTGCTGAGCGGCACGGTGCAGTCGAAGCTGCTGCAAGTGGCCGACCTCGGGCCGCTGATCGGTGCCGACTCCAATGCCAGCAAGGAAGCGCGCGGCGCAGATACTACCCAGCCGGGCAACAAAGTACTGCCAGTGGAACAGTTCCGTACTGAACACTGGACCGCCATCGATGCCGATGTCAATTTCAAAGCCAAACAAATCACGCGCAACAAGGACCTGCCGATCCAGAATCTGGAAACGCAAATCCACCTGAAGGATGGCGTGCTGGCGCTGACGCCTTTGGACTTCGACATCGCCGGCGGCCGCTTCACGTCCACCGTCAAGCTGGACGGCAGCGGCCAGGTCGATCCACACGCCATCCGCGCCGAACTCAAGGCCGGCGCGCGCAAGCTGCAACTGCGGCAGCTGTTCCCCGGCATTGAGGGCATGCAGGCCACGGTGGGAGAAGTCAACGCGGACGTGAGGCTGACGGCCGCCGGCAATTCGGTGGCCAGTCTGCTGGGCGCGTCCAACGGCGAATTGACAGGCGTGGTCAGCCAGGGCAGCGTCAGCAAGCTGCTGCTGGAGGCGATGGGCCTCAACATCGGCAGCGTGGTGCTGACCAAGCTGGTAGGCGACAAGCAGGTCAAGCTGAATTGCATGGTGACTGATTTTGCTGTCACCAACGGCGTGATGAAATCGCGCCTGTTCGTGGTCGATACCTCCGAGGCGCGCATTGATATCGGCGGCACGGTCAACCTCGGCAACGAAAAACTGGACCTGACGCTGCGGCCCGACGCCAAAAGCATGCGCGTGATTTCGCTGCGGGCGCCGATTTATGTGCGCGGCACCTTCAAGGAGCCGGATCTCAGCGTGGACAAGGGTACGCTGGCCTTGCGCGCCGGCGGCGCACTGGCGCTGGCGGTGGTGGCGCCGGTGGCGGCGATCGTGCCGCTGGTCAGCACCGCGCCCGGCGTAAGCTCCGAGTGTAAAGCCTTGATGGCGCAGATACGCCACTAGCGTGCGGTGTCGAACGGAAGCGAGCGGTGCGTTTGCTTATCCTTGTGACCAGCATCTACAACACAAGGAGCAGATCATGAATAACGTCAAACGTATTGCAGCAACTGCCGCCATTGTGACGGCAACCTTGGGCCTGAGTGCTTGCGCCAATATGTCGGGGCAAGACAAAAACACCGCCATCGGCGCGGGCGTCGGCGCAGTGGCCGGCTCGGTATTGACCGGCGGTAGCCCAATCGGCACCGTGGGCGGCGCAGCAGTGGGTGGTGTCATTGGTAATCAAGTGCAGAAGCCACCGCGTTAAAACCCGATATCACTGCGTCATTCCCGCGCAGGCGGGAATCCATGCTGAGCGTGCAGTCCAGCGCTCTATGGATTCCCGCTTTCGCGGGAATGACACGTTTACTTCTCCTTGAACAAATCGTAGCAGTGGCAGGAGGCCGCTTCCAGACCGGTCGCGTCGAGAATTTCGATATTGCCGCGGCTGTAGGTGATCAGCTTTTGCAGCTGCAGCGCACTGGCCGCCTTGGTGACACCGACGCGGCGCACGCCCAACGCATGGGCCAGGAACTCGTGCGTCAGGTGGAATTTATCGGACTGCAAACGGTCGCGCGTGATGAGCAGCGAACGCGCCAGCCGCGCTTCCAGCACGTGGAAGCGGCTGCACACGGCAATCTGGATTGCTTGCGCCAGCATGATGTCGGTGTAGCGATGCAGCAGCCGCTGCAAGGCTTCCATGCGATGGAACTCGGTGACGAAGTCGCCAATGTCCATACGATACGCACGGCCCGAGCGCTGCACCACGGCGCGCACTTGCGCCTGTTCGCTCCCCAGCACCGCCGACGCCCCCAGCATGCCTTCGCGGCCCAGCGCGCCAACCTCCAGCGTCATGCGGCCTTGCGCCACGCCGAGCAAGGAGACCAGGCAATCAATGGGAAAGTACACGTAGCGCATCTGCTGCCCTGCTTCCGACAATAGCTGGCCGTTTTCGACCCGCACAATCTCGCATCTTGCCGCCAGCTGCTGCTGGTCCTCGTCCGACAGGCTGGCCAGCAAGCGATTGTTCGCCAGCCGGGAGGGCATGCGGTCTTCATCGGTGGCGTTAAAGGTCGAGGTATGCATGCTTGCAGATTAAAGGCAATTATTTGCACTGTATGTACGGTGACGCACGGAAGGATTAGATGTCCTTGAGGAAAATATGCGCTTCAACAAATAACCAAGGACACCCCAACATGGACACCCCAAACAAACCAGCTACCCATCCGATCATGGTCATCGCCGCCGTGGCGGTGGTGCTGTTCTGCGGCGTCGGTAGCGCAGCGATCCTGGGATGGCTGCCGAACTCCAACGCCACCGTGCCGGCCCAAGTGAGCGGCCTGCCGCCAGCGCCGGAGCAAGCACCTAAGTCCGCCTACAACGATGCAGCGCTGCCGCAGGGCCAGCAGCAGGAACAGGAAGCGCGCCAGGCTCCATGCAGCAACTGCGGCGTGGTGGAATCGGTGCGTGCGATTGAACACCGTCCCAAAGGCAGCGGCGTCGGCGCAGTGGGCGGCGCGGTGCTGGGCGGCTTGCTGGGCAACCAGGTCGGTAGCGGCCACGGCCGCCAGCTGGCCACGGTGGCCGGTGCGGTCGGCGGCGCAGTGGCCGGCAACCAGATCGAAGGCAATATGAAAACCACCCAAAGCTGGGACGTCGTGGTCCGCATGGACAACGGCACCAAGCGCACCTTCCACAACGCGCAGCAGCCATCGTGGCGCTCGGGCGACTCGGTGCGCGTGGTGAATGGCCAGCTGCGTTCGATGGACTAAGCCCACTAGGTACGCCAGCGTACAGAAACAAATACGGTGCGTACCGATAATCATCCCAACACAACCCGAGGAGATAATCATGCTTTACACCATCGCTGTCGTTCTGCTCATCCTGTGGCTGCTGGGCCTCGTTACTTCCTACACCATCGGCGGTTTCATCCACATCCTGCTGGTGGTCGCCATCATCATGGTGCTGCTGCGCCTGATTAGCGGACGCGGCGTGTAGCCATCTCCGCAGCCTGCCGAAACGGCGCCTCCACTGTGAGGCGCCGTTTTCGTTTATGCTTGTCGTTTTGGGGAGGACTTATGAAACGTCTAGTGCTTACCTTGGCAATGTTGGCGGCAGTTCAAGCCTCTGCGCAAACCATCAAACCAGGCCTGTGGGAAATGACCAGCAAGGTCAAGACCGGCAACGCCCAGCAAGACCAGGCCATGAGCGCGGCTGCCGCCCAGTTCGCCGCCATGCCGCCCGAGCAACGCGCACAGATCGAGGCGATGATGGCCAAGAACGGCATCTCCATGCCCAAGGTTGGCGGCGACGGCGGCATCACCCTCACCGCTTGCGTGACGCCGGAAATGGCCGCGCGCAAGGAACTGCCGATGAATCAGAAAGGCAAGTGCAGCTCCAAGCAGGAGCCGGTGTCGGGCGGCATGAATGTGTCGTTCACCTGCACCGATCCAGCCTCCAGCGGCAACGGCCAGCTGCGCTTCGACGGCGACAATGCCTACACCATGACCATGCATGTCACCAATGCCGCTGGCGCCGGCCCGCGCTCGGCGGACGTCGAGTCGAAAGGCCGCTGGCTGAGCGCCACCTGCCCGGCCAAGCCGATGTAAGGTCTTGATTTCACGAGGAAATCGCTATGTACGATAGCGTACATACAGCAGCCCGTCATGCCGTTATACTGGCGCGATGCTAGAAATCCTCGAAAAAATCAATGCGGACAGTAGCGATATCGGCCTGCTGGTCGAACTGTTCGGCACCCTCCGTCCCCACCGCGCCAGCGATGGCGCGCGGGCTACTGCCAACGTCCGCACCCTGTGCCAGCTGTTGAAGGGCAATCCGCAACATGCACTGGCGCTGCGCCAGTACGTGCGCAACATCATCGCCGCGCGCCGCCACGCCAGCCTATACACCGAAATCGGTGTGCTGTCGAACGACGGCTTTTTCTCCGAACTGCGCACCCGCATCGCCTACCGCATCCTGCCGCCGGCGCTGGGCAACGACTACCTGAGCGACGCGCTGGACCAGATCGTCTACAAGCGCACCGATTACATCTGGATGACCACCGTGCCGGCGGAAGACTGGCTGGCCTTGCTGGACGTGGTGCAGCACGCCGCGCCGGATGGCGGCAACCTGATGCTGCCCGGCCTGCTCGACGCCATCCGCACCCTGTCCTACCGCGTGTGCGCCATCGGCCTTGAGCCACGCCTGACCAATTTCCATACCGAGATGGAGACCTACGAATCACCGTTCATGGTGCAGAACTTCGAGGTCAACGCTTATCTCGACGCCTACCAGCGCAAGCTGGCCGGCGAAGACGTCACGCTGGAAGACACGCGCCACCTGCTGGTGATGCTGGACCAGTGCGACGCCGTCGTCGCCAAAATCCGCAAGAAGGCACTGAGCCAGGGCACCACCGTTGCCCTCACCTATCTGCTGGTGTCGCTAACGCAAAGCCTGAACCGCATGCGCAAGCTGCTGTTCCTGGTCGATGAGCAGCATGACGACGCGCGCCGCAACGCCGCCGTGGCGCTGGGACTGGAGCTGGTTGAAGCGCACAACAACAAGTACAAGGTGACCGATCTGCTGCGCGATAACGTCGACCTGCTGGCCCGTAACATCACCGAGAACGCCAGCCACACCGGCGAGCACTATGTGGCCGACAACCGCAAACAGCTGGGCGGCATGTTCGTGCAAGCGGCGGGCGCCGGGCTGGTGATCGGCTTCATGGCGCTGTTTAAAATTTTGATGTCCTACCTGCGCGCGGCGCCGCTGGTGGAAGCCTTCCTGTTCAGCATGAACTACTCGCTGGGCTTCATGTTTATCCACTTGCTGCACTTCACGGTGGCGACCAAGCAGCCGGCCATGACTGCTTCGCGCATCGCCTCCGGCCTGCACTCCAAGGATGGCCGCAACATCGATATCGACAGCATGGCCGAGCTGTGCGCCAAGGTGATCCGCACGCAGATCATGGCGGTGCTGGGCAACCTGGCGGTGGCGATCCCAACTGCGTACGCCATCGCGCTGGCATGGCCGCATATCACCGGTCACCATCTGGTGTCGCCGGACAAGGCCATGCACCTGCTGCACGATATCGACCCTATCCATGCACCGACCTTGATCTATGCAGCGATTGCCGGCATCTGCCTGTTCGTGGCTGGCCTGATCTCGGGCTACTACGACAACAAGGCGCTGTACACGCGCTGGGCGCAGCGCATCTCGCAACTGCGCGGCCTGCGCTGGCTGCTGGGACAAGAGCGGCTGGACCGCCTCGGCGTCTACATGGAAAACAATCTCGGCGGGCTGATGGGGAATTTCTTCTTCGGTATTTTGCTGGGCGTGATGCCGTTCATCGGCTTCGTGCTGGGCATTCCGCTGGACATCCGCCACGTCACCTTCTCCTCCGCCAACTTTGCGACAGCTATTGTTGGACTCGATCACAATGTCAGCTGGGAACTGGTTGTGACTTCGGTGGCAGGTTTCCTGTCCATCGGCATGGTCAATCTGCTGGTAAGTTTTGGGCTGGCGCTGTGGGTGGCACTGCGTTCGCGCCAGGTGCGTTTCAATCACGGCTGGCAACTACTGAAGGCTTTGGGACGCCGCTTCCTTGAAGCGCCCGTTGCCTTCTTCTTTGGAGCGAAGGAAGAACAACTATGAAATCCACGCGCATACGCTGCTGGCTGCCCTTGTTATTAATGTGCTGGGGATTGCTGGGCGCATGCGCGTCGTTACCGGATGTGCAGGACTTGAGCGCCAAGGTGACGCCAGCCGCCACCACCAGCAAGCTCAACAAACGCTGGCCCACCGCCGCGCAGGAAGAGGCCGCCACTGGCCAGCCTCTCATCGCCGGCAATAAAGTCACGCTGCTGTTCGACGGCCCGCAAACGTTGTCGGAAATGCTGAAGGCGATTGCCGGTGCACGCAACAACATCAACTTCGAAACCTACATCTTCGACCAGGATGAACTGGGCCTGAAGTTTGCCGATGCGCTGATCGAGAAGCAGCAGCAAGGTGTGACCGTCAACATCTTGTATGACAGCGTCGGTACCATCGGTGTGCCGGCCGAGTTCTTCAAGCGCATGCGCGATGCCGGCATCCGCCTGATCGAATTCAATCCGGTGAACCCAGCCAAGGTTGGCGGGGACGACTGGAAACTCAATAACCGCGACCATCGCAAGGTGTTGATTGTGGACGGCAAGGTGGCATTCACGGGCGGCATCAACATCAGCGCCACCTACGCGAAGAGTTCGCTGTTCCGCTCGGGCTCCAAGCCGACCGACAAATCGCAGGTAGGCTGGCGCGATACCCACGTCAAGATCGAAGGACCAGCGGTGCGCGCCATGCAGTGGCTGTTCGTGCGCCAGTGGATGGGGCAGGACAAGCTCGAACTGCCGGAAGCCGAGTACTTCCCTACGCCGGTGATCGCCGGCGACAAGGCGGTGCGCGTGCTGGGCAGCGAACCCGGCGGACAGTTTGAAATCTACAAGGCTTACGCGCTGGCGATACAGGAAGCGCAGAAATCCATCCACATCACCGCCGCCTACTTCGTGCCGGACCGGCAGACCGTGGATGCGCTGATTGCGGCGGCCAAGCGCGGCGTGGATGTGAAGATCGTGCTGCCAGGCGTGTCGGATAGCGGGCTGGTGTTCTATGCCGGCCATGCGTTCTATGATGACTTGCTGGCGGCGGGTGTGCACATCTACCAGCTCAAGCTGGCCGTGCTGCACGCCAAGACTGCCGTCATTGACGGTACCTGGTCAACGGTGGGTTCAACCAATATCGACATGCGCAGCTTCCTGCACAACAGCGAGGTCAACGTAATCGTCATGGGTACGGCCTTTGGCGGCGAAATGGAGCGCGCGTTTCAGGAAGACATACGCGACTCCACGCCCATCACGCTGGAGCAGTGGCGCGACCGCTCGGTGTTCCAGCGCATGAAGGAATGGACCGCGCGGCTGATGAATTACTGGCTTTAAGCCTCCGCCGCCAGCGACCACACGTCGCCGCTGCGGCGGAAGTATTCGGTGTGCACGGATTCAAAGCTGCCCGTGCCTTCGATCCAGCTGTAGCGCTCCACCTGCACATCATCCGGCGCCACCCGCAGCACATTGAAGGAGTTGGATTCGCCGCGCCCGCGCGTGGAGGTGGCGGTGCCGGCTTGCACCGCCAGCGCCGCGTAGCCGCTGATCTTGTAGCGCTGCGCGCTGCTGCCCGCATGGCTGGCGTGCAGGTGGCCGGCCAGCAGCACGTCGACGCCGCATTCGGCAAACGCCTGCATCGCCATCGGCGCGCGGTCGACCAGGTCATCCGGATCGTAATGCTCCGGCAAATCGAAAGGATGGTGGGTGACGATGATGCGCGTATGGTCAGGTCCCACCGCCTGCATGCGCTGGCGCACCTGTGCCAGCTGCTCCTGGTTGACGCGGCCATCTTTAAACGTCAGCGAGCGTGCGGTGTTGATGCCGAGGATGGCGATCTCCTCGTCCACATATTCCGGCGCCAGGTCCAATGTAACGTAGCGCGTGTACTTGCGCAGCGGTGCCAGAAAGCGGCTGGCGACGTTGTACAGCGGGATGTCGTGATTACCCGGCACCACGATCTGTGGCCCCGGCAAGGTGTCGAGGAAAGCGCGCGCGGCCTGGAATTCTTCGGTCTTGGCGCGCTGGGTCAGGTCGCCGGAGACCACCACCACGTCCGGCGCCAGCCCGGCCACCCGCTGCTGCAAGGGCCGCAGCAAATCCAGATCGACGCGACCGAAATGCAGATCGGATAAGTGGACGATGGTGCGCATGCTCCCCTCCTAGGCGGCCGGCACAATCACCGTCAGCGCCGCTGCCCTTGAACGATAGCACAACGGCGGGCTCATCAGCGTGACTTCGCCATCGGTCGCCACACGCAGGCGCTGGTGGCGGGTCTCGATTACCAGCGATGGCGCCGACAGCACATCAAAATCGCGCGCCGCTTTCAGGCGGCCGAACAGCGCGTGCGCGGCATAGCGCAGCAGGCCGAGGCGGGTCGGTTTCTGCGCCACGTACAGGCACAGCTGGCCGCTGTCGAGCCGTTCGCGCGCGCCCAGCGTCAGGCCCTGCAGATATTCATTGTTGCCGATGAAGACGAAGGGAGTGCGCCGCAAATGCTCTTCGCCGTTGATCTTGAGCCGCACGTTGAGGAAGGGAAAACGCCGCAAGGCCGTGACCAGCGCCCAGCCGAATGCGGGCCATTTGCTGCGTCCAAGATGACGTTGCTGCTGCTCACGGTCACGCACGATGTCCGGGTAGATGCCGAGGCTGGAGTTGTTGAGGAAGATGCGGCCGTTGATCTCGCCCACGTCCACCTTGGCCGCCGCGCCGTGCACCGCGTTGGCAACGGCTTCGTCCAGCTCCAGCGGAATCTTCAGGTCTTTGGCAAAGTGATTCAGCGTGCCCAGCGGCAGCACCCCCAGCCGCACCGGCGTGCCCGCCAGCACCGACGCCACCGCGTTGATGGTGCCGTCACCGCCGCCGGCCACCACCGTGGCAACACCTTCAGCCACAGCACGCTCAGCGCGGGCGATCATCTCGTCGCCGCTTTGCGCCAGCGTGATATCGGCCTCCACACCTTGGGCGCGGAACTTCTCGGCTAACGCAGCTTGCCAGCCACCACAGTAGCCCAAGCCTGCCTTTGCATTCACAATGACGATGATTTTATCCATACGATTTATACTGTTTTGAGTTCACGGCGACGGCGCAAGGTGGAGATGGCGGTAATGCACACGGCCAGCCACGCCACACTCTCGGCCATCGCAGCCAGCACATCGCTGACATAGTGTGCGCCCAGATAGACGCGGCTAAACGCCACCAACAATATCATCGCCAGGCATAACGCGACTGTTGCCACGCGCACGTTCCACGCCGGCCGGACGATGACCAGATAGCTGGCCAGCAGGCCGTAGAAACACGTCGCCGCCGTGGTGTGGCCGCTGGGGAAGCTGTAGGTCGCCAGCGTTACCAGCGGATCCTCAAACGCCGGCCGCGCGCGCTGGAACACATGCTTGAGCGCCACGTTCAACACCATTCCGCCCGGCACCGAGAACACCAACGCCAATAGCCAGTAGTAAGCCCGCTGGCGCCACAGCCATACCGCCAGCAAGCAAAACAGCAGCACCATGCCGGCCACCGAGTGCACGGCCGACACGCCAAGCATCAAGCTGGTCAGCGGCTCGGCCGCATGCATGTTGAACCAGTGCGCCACCTGCACGTCCAACAGCGTGATGGCCTCCTGCCCCATCACCGCCTCGGCCAGTTCATGAAAAACATAGCCCGACGCCAGCAGCAATACCATGCCGACGGTCAGGTGCAGGCCGAATTCCCCGCCCGGAGACAGTCTTGCCTCCACGAAACTACGCAATTTGCTGAAAATTTGGTGCTCCTAAGCGGTCCGCCGATGAAGTTGGCGTAAAAACTACGAAATGGCAAATTTACTGTTTATTTGCACAGTACCTGTTTATTCATACAGTAGTTATGCTATTCTGAACTCCTCGTTAAACACATCACCAACTTAAGGAATTCACATGAGCACTCTGAACAGCAGCTATGGTTCCCGTTTCGGTCTGGAATACCTGCCAACCTCTTTCATGGTTCGCATGGGCAAACGCGAAATGATGGTGTGCCGCGACTTCCGCAAGCGCTTCTATGCCGTCAACCCAATTATGGAATGCGACACCGGCGTGCAAGCTGGCCATCTGGAAGTGCTGCTGTTCCGCCGCTGGTTGCTGATCCTGTCGAAATCGAAGGCTCATTAATGGTTGCCGGTGCCAGTTGCCCATCCCAGTCGCATGACAGGCCGGCCAGCGCCGCTGCTTCGTTAGCGCTCCTCACCTGGGTTTGGCAACTGGCGAACCGACATCCGCAGGATGCGCTTCGTGCCACAGCGTCACAAACAGAACCATCACGACCGGACCGATAAATAGTCCAACCAGGCCCAGGGTTTCCACCCCGCCGAGTATGCCGAACAGTACGGCCAGGAATGGCAGCCGCGTGGCGTTGCCTATGATGCCAGGCCGTACAAAGTGATCCGCGACGAACAGCACGACACCGCCCCATACCGCCACTGCGATAGCGGCCGGAATGGCGCCGTTAAAGACCAGCACACCAGCAGCACCAAGGAAAGCGATAGGCGCGCCAAAAGGAATGATCGCCAGAATGCCAGTTGCCGCCGCCCACAGCGCTGCGGACGGCAAGCCGGCAATGGCGTAACCGATGCCGATCAACACGCCTTCAGCCAAGCCCACCAGAACTAGTCCATTGACGGTGGCGCGGATGGCGGTCGGGATTTTCTGCGCGTAGTGGCCCCATCGCACATCACCGAACCAGTGGCTGCCGATGGCGGTGATCTGGCGATTCAGTACTTCGCCGTCTTTGTAGAAGAAGAACAGGCACAGGAAAGCCAGGCCGAAATTCACCAGCCGGTGCATGAAGCCGACGCCGGCTACCTTGATCATGTCGCTGGCCGAGTGGAAGCCGTTGATTTCGCGGTCCGACATCAAGTGCGACAAGCCGTGCGGCTGGCTCAGTGTGGCTTGCCACCACTCAGTGATTGAATCGCCGATGCCCGGCAAGTGCTGGATAAACGCCGGTACCGGGATGCCGTCCGTGTTGGCGGTGACGACATAATTGGCCAGCTCAGGCGCTTGCTTCGCCGCCTGCGCCACACCCAGCAGCACCGGCACGATGAACACCGCCGCCAGCAGCAAGGTCAGCACGGCCGCCGCCCAGATATGATGGCGGCCAAAGCGCGCCCGCATGCGCAGGTACAGCGGCCACGTGGCCACGCACAAAATCCCGGCCCAGATCAGCGGCAGGAAGAAGCGCTGCATCACGAATGCGGCCAGCGCAATCAATGTCAGCGAAAAACCGGCGCTCAGGATATCGCGCTGGGTGTCGGTCATGACTCTCTCCCGAAATTGTTTTATTGCCGCTATGGTAAGCGTTTTTTGTTGCAGCGCAAGTACGGCATTGGCCGATTTCAGGCGGCTTTAAGCTTTTTCACACTGGGTACGCAGGAAGTCGCGCAGCGCCAGCACGGTCGGCGTGACCTGCGAGCGGTGCATGCACAGCATATGGAGCGCGGTCCGTTCGCCCAGCACATCGGGCAGCAGCACTTGCAGCCGGCCGGCGCGGATGTCGGCGCTCAGGTCGAGACGTGATTTGTAGGCGATACCGACGCCTGCCACCGCCCAGCGCCGCACCACGTCCGCATCATCGACGCTGCGGTTGCCGTTGACGTGGATGATTTCCGGCTCGGCGCCGGCGTCGCGGTAGAAACTCCAGCGGTCGTGGATCACGTCGTCCAGCATGAAGCGCAGGCAGTTGTGGCGAGCGAGTTCGTCGAGCGATGCCAGCTTGCCGTGCTGTTTGATGTACTCAGGCGACGCCACCAGCACGCGGCGGTTTTCCGGCGCCAGCGGAAACGCGATCAGGCTGGAATCTTCCTGCACGCCGTAGCGGATGGCGATATCAACCGGCTGGCGGTACATGTCCGACACACGGTCGCTGATGCTGAGCTGAAAGCTAACCTTGGGATACAGCGCCTGGAATTCATCCAGCCAGGCGATCACCATGTTGCGGCCAAGGTCGGATGGCATGGAGATTTTCAGCGTGCCGCCCAGCGTTTCCTGCCCTTGCTTGAGCGTATCGTGGCCTTCCTTCAGCAGCCGCAGCGCCTCGCGCGCATGGCGCAAGTAGTGTTCGCCCTCCTCAGTCAACCGCAGCGAGCGCGTAGTGCGGGCGAACAGTCGCAGCTTCAACTCGCCTTCCAGCCGCTTGACGGCGGCACTGGCCAGCGCAGGGGAAATTTCCAGCTCGCGTGCGGCGGCCGACAAGCTGCCGCGGTCAGCGGTACTCACAAACACGGTCAAATCATCCAGTCTCAGCATTTTCTTCAATTTTTTGAAAGTGTTTCGGCGAAACGCCTCTTTTTCGGCACTACGAAATAAATGATGATACGCCCATACCAACCTTTTCGGAGCATTTGAAGAATGAAAGCCATCGCCTACCGCCAGTCCCTGCCGATCGATCACGCCGACGCCCTGATCGATATCGAACTGCCTGCCCCACAAGCCACCGGCCGCGATTTGCTGGTTGAAGTGCGCGCCATTTCGGTCAACCCGGTCGACACCAAGATCCGCCGTAACGTTGCCCCGGCTGAAGGCCAGGCAAAAGTCATCGGCTGGGATGCTGCAGGTGTGGTGAAAGCGGTCGGCCCTGACGTTACGCTGTTCAAGGTAGGCGATGAAGTCTGGTACGCCGGCGACCTGACCCGCGCTGGCACCAACAGCGAACTGCACCTGGTGGACGAACGCATCGTCGGCCACAAGCCGAAGAACATCGACTTCGCGCAAGCCGCCGCACTGCCGCTGACCACCATCACCGCATGGGAATTGCTGTTCGACCGTCTGGAAGTGAGCCGCGACGCCGGCGCCGCACAAGGCAAATCGCTGCTGGTGATCGGCGCCGCAGGCGGCGTGGGCTCCATCCTGGTCCAGCTGGCGCGCCAGCTGACCGGCCTGACCATCATCGGCACCGCCTCGCGTCCGGAAACCGGCGAGTGGATCAAGCAGCTGGGGGCGCATCACGTGATCGACCACAGCAAACCGCTGAACGAAGAAATCGCCCGCCTCGGCTTGCCGCCGGTGACTTACGTCGCCGCGCTGAACCAGACCGATCACCACTGGAACGCCATCAGCGAGCTAGTCGCGCCGCAAGGCAAGGTCGCGCTGATCGACGATCCAGCCTCGCTTGACGTGCGCACGCTGAAACGCAAGAGCGTCTCGCTGCACTGGGAATTTATGTACACGCGCTCGATGTTCCAGACCGACGACATCCAGAAACAGCACCAGCTGTTAAACGATGTCGCCAAGCTGGTCGAGACCGGAGCGGTGAAAACCACGCTGGCGGAGCGCTACGGCAAAATCAACGCCGCCAACCTCAAGCGCGCGCACGCCCTGATCGAAAGCAATACTGCCAAGGGCAAGATTGTGCTCGAAGGCTTCTAAACTAAAGCCTTCGCCGCTGCGGCCGTCGTGGCATCCGCCTCGGCCCGCAGGCGCGCCAGTACCATCTCGTCATGCTGCGTCAGAGCTTCCTGCATGCGGCTGGCTGAGGCGCAGGACGCTTCCAGCACTTCCATCAGCATGGTCTGGCGGCGATGCAGCCCGGCCGACTGGTAGCCCAGCTGCTCGAACAGACGGCCGATATCTACGCAGTAATCGCGCAGCTCCATCATGGTGGTCTTGGTAAATTCGATGTCGGTGCGCATGCTGCGATCAAGGTCCAGCATTTCCAGCTTTTCCTGCGCCCTCGGCGAAATTTCGCGGATGGTCGGTCCCCAGCTGTCAAACTTGCCGGCGATCTTGCGCATGCGCGAGATTTTCTGGTCCAGCATGCGACAGTAATGCCAGCTTAGCCAGCACACCGGCAACCGCGCGACAAAGCGCGGCAAACCGGCAGTGGCCAAGGTACGTTCCAACTTTTGGACTGAGGAGACCAGGCGCCGTGCGCTGGCTCCTGTGGGAAAGTTTGACATGGCGGTAGCTCCGAAGATGGTCCTGAGAGCTACGGTAGCCGCCGCATCAAATAAATGATTTGATGCAGCTTAAACTTCGTGCAGATTTATGCAGAAGTCTTGCGCAACATGGCTTTGATACCACGCAAGCCCTGGCGAATCCGCGCTTCGTTCTCGATCAAGGCGAAGCGCACATATTCATCCCCGTACTCTCCGAAACCGATGCCGGGGGAGACGCAAACCTTGGCCTCAGCCAGCAGCAGCTTGGAAAACTCCAGCGAACCGAGATGGCGATACGCTTCCGGAATGCGCGCCCAGATGTACATCGAGGCTTTCGGCTTGTCGACCGGCCAGCCGGCTTCGCACAAACCTTTGTGCAACACGTCGCGGCGGCTTTGGTATTGGGCGCAAATCTCGCTCACGCAGTGTTGATCGCCTTCCAGCGCCGCAATCGCCGCCACCTGCACCGGCGTGAAGCTACCGTAATCGTGATAGCTCTTGATGCGCGCCAGCGCCGCCACCAGTTCCTTGTTGCCCACCATGAAGCCGACGCGCCAGCCCGCCATGTTATAGCTCTTGGACAGCGTGAAGAATTCCACCGCCACCTCGCGCGCGCCCGGCACCTGCATGATGGACGGCGCTTTCCAGCCATCAAACACGATGTCGGCGTAGGCCAGGTCGTGCACCACCAGGATGTTGTGCTGCTTGGCCAGCGCCACCACGCGTTCGAAGAATTCCAGCTCCACGCACTGCGCGGTTGGATTCGACGGGAAGCCGAGGATCATCATCTTCGGCTTCGGATAGCTCTCACGCACCGCGCGTTCCAGTTCGTCGAAGAAATCGACGCCGGGCGTCATGCGCACCGAACGGATATTTGCACCGGCAATCACCGCGCCCCAGATGTGGATGGGGTAGCTTGGATTCGGCACCAGCACGGTGTCGCCCTGATCCAGCGTGGCCAACATCAGGTGCGCCAGGCCTTCCTTGGAGCCGATAGTAACGATGGCTTCCGAGTCCGGATCAAAGCTCACGTCATAGCGCGTCTGGTACCACTTGGAGATGGCGCGGCGCAAACGCGGGATGCCTTTGGAGGCCGAGTAGCCGTGGGTGTCGGGCCGTTGTACCGTGTCGACCAGCTTGCTCACGATGTGCGGCGGCGTGGCGCCATCGGGATTACCCATCGACATGTCGATGATATCCTCGCCGCGACGGCGTGCCGCGAGCTTGAGCTCGGCGGTGACATTGAAAACGTATGGGGGTAGGCGATCGATGCGCGCAAAGCTGCGCGGCGATGAAGAGTCAGTCATGAATTGTCCACGTAAGCGCCCGGATCCGTCCGAGCGACGTCGATGCTAATTGCATCGGGATCGATACTAGACGATCCCGTTCACGTCTGTCTAGCGTTTTACACGGCGGCTTGTTTTTGCTGTTCGCTGAACCACTCGAACAAAATCAGGCCGATGATGGAGCCGATCGGCAGCGTGCACAGCGACAGCAGCACCCACAGCACCGGCGAGCGGCCCAGCTCCTTGGCGGCAATGCCGATGAACACAAAATGCAGCACCAGGCACACGCAAATGCTGATGCCAGCGCCGATAATAAACAGTACCGACTGGCTGGTGTATTTTTCAAACAGCGGCGGCATGAACAACGCGATGCTGACAATCAGCAGCACCAGCGTGACAGCGGCGGCGGCGATAGGTTGTTGTGCGCGTTCGATCTGCATGACATCTCCTTGGATAAGCGGGTATGCTGCCACGAACTGCTTACAAAATCAACAAGCTAGCGCAACGAGGTCAGCGCCGAGGCGGCAACAATGGCGGCGATGGCCAGCCATTGCGTCAGCGTCAAATGTTCGCCCAGCACCACCATGCCGGCCAGCGCGCTCAATGCCGGCGCGGCGCTGCTGAACATGCTGAAGGTGCGCGACGACAGCGTGCGCATCGAGAGCATCTCCAGCGTGTACGGCAGCGCGCTCGACATCACCGCAATCGCCGCACCGACCAGCAGGAAGGATGGTGTCAGCAACTGCGCACCTGCATGGTAGACGCCGATCGGCACGATGAACATCGATGCCGCCAGCATGCCCCACGCCACCGACTGTCCGCCCGACATGGCCGACACGCGCTTGCCGTAGATGATGTACAAAGCCCAGCATACGGCCGCGCCTGCTGCATAGGCCACACCCACCGGATCGAGCTGGTCAACCTCGCCGTGAATCGGCAGCAAGAAGTACAGGCCCACCGCCGCCAGGCAGACCGCCACAAAGTCACGCGGACGATGCGAGGACAGCACCGCCACCGTCAACGGCCCCGCCACTTCAATCGCCACCGCAATGCCCATCGGGATGCGGCTGAAGGACCGGTAAATCAACAGGTTCATCAGGCCAATCACCGAGCCGTAGATGGCGACGTTGATGGCTTGCTTGGTGGTCAGCGGCGTGCGCCACGGACGGAACATCAGCAGCATCACCAGCGCCGAAATGCCAACACGGTAAGCCGTCACGCCCTCCACGCCGATCTTGGGGAACAGGTCCTTGGCTATCGCCGCGCCCACGTTCAAGGACAACTGGCTGCACAACAACGCCAGCCCGGCCAGCCACGGATTGCCGGGCGTTTGAATTTTTTCTTCAGTCATTTTATTTCGCTGACAATTCCAGCTTCAGTGCCACTGGTTTGCCTGCATCGCTATCCGTGCTGACGGGCGCGGTTGCGGTCACCGCAGCCGCGCTCGCACCGGCTTCTGTCAACAAAGCCGTGATCGCCGCAGCGCGGCGCGTGCCCAGTTGCTGCAAGGCGTCCTTGGCGATCGGCTGGTTTTGTTCGAGGCGTTGCTGCAGCTTGTCGTAGAACTCGGTAGGGTCGGCCACTTGCGGTTCGCCTTGCACCAGCTTGCCGAGGCGCTGCAGCATCGGCAGCTTCTTCGGAGCTGCGCCCTCTTCCGCACCGTTGGTGGCCTCGGCGGCTTTTTTCAGTTTGTCCAGTTCGGGCGCGCCGAAGCGCTCGGCGTACAGGTCGCGCAGTGCGCCGCGTACTTTGCGTTGCCCGATGTCCAGCGGGCCCGGTTGTTCATCGGCTGCCAGCTTGATCTCGGCGCGGGCCAGCACGACGCGGCGCAGGGCTTGCGCGCGCAGGGCGGCGCTGTCGGTGGCTTCGCTGTAGGCGCCGGGCACGGCCAGTTTCAGGCCGGGCTTGCTGACCAGGATCTTGGCCACGTGCTGCAGCTTCTCCCGTTCCGGTGGCAGCACCACGTCGCTGCCAGGGTCGAATTCAACCGCCTCCAGCTTTTCGCCACTAACGCCGAACAGGCGGCCCAACGCGCGGAATGGCGAGGTCACGATCTTGGACATGATATTGCCGACCGCTTTCCACACCACGGCGCCGTAGCTGAAATCCGGATCATTCAGGTTGCCGGAGACGGGA
Source organism: Duganella flavida (assembly GCF_009857445.1). GTDB lineage: Bacteria > Pseudomonadota > Gammaproteobacteria > Burkholderiales > Burkholderiaceae_D > Rugamonas > Rugamonas flavida. The sequence goes on along the minus strand of NZ_WWCN01000008.1, from coordinate 36,727 downwards.
ATGCCAAGATCGATGCGGCCATTGCTGTCCTTGAGGATGGCCAGCGCCAGTTCCAGCGGCAGCTTGAGCGCGTCCGGACTGTCGATGCGGTCGCCCAGCGTGAGGTTGTCGAGCACCACCTGGTTATTGCCCTCCAGCTGGTTGTTGCGGACCTTGTATTGCAGGTCCAGCGAAATCTTGCCTTCGGCGATTTTATAGCCCGCGAACTTCATGCTGTACGGCGAGGCGGAGACCATGTCGACGTTTTTGAACACCACATTGAGGTCGGTGTTTTCGGCCGGCACAAACGGATTCAGCTGGCCGCGTACACGCGCGAGGCCGTAGTCGTCAACGCGGCCATCGAGTTCGATCTGGCTGCGCGCGTCACGCTTGGACGAGAGGCCGGTGACGACGCCGTTCAGCTCATATATTTTGGCGGCAAACTGGGGGCGCAGGCTCAGGTCAGTGAAGTCCAGCTTGGCGTTCTGCACGCGCACGCGGCGCACGCGAACCGGGAATGGCTCGTTGGCAGCAGCTTGCGGCGCGGGCTTGGTGGGCGCGGCGGCCGGCTGCTCCACCAGCAGACGCTGGGCGTTGAAACTGCGGTCGTTTTCGATGATCAGGATGGCATTCGGTTCGACGATGCGCAGTTCAGCCACGTCCAGCAGGTTCGGTTTCAGGCTCACAGCCAATTGCTCGGCACGCACAGATTTCCAGTGGGCGAAGCGGTCGTTATCCAATTCGTTGAGCGAGAGTTCGGCGACTTCGAACGAGCCGTCATAACGCAGCGCCGGATCGGCCTTGCTACCGCCCGCGCCCGTGCGCAAACGGCCTTGTGCGTTGACGACGCCGTCGGCCAGCTTGAGCTTGACGTACTTGCCCAGTAGCGGCGCGACTGGCGTCAGCGCCAGCTTGGTGAGCTTCAGTTGCGCATCCACCGCGCCAGTGGACGGCACCAATTGGCCCTTGGCCGTCAGTTGGCCGCCTTCGCGCAAAGCGACGCTGCCATCAAAAGCCAGCGGCTTCTTCAAGTCCGTGCCCGCGTCGCGCACTTTCAGGTTGAAGTCTTGCAGGTTGACTTTGATGCCGGTGCTGGCGTCGTCAAAGCGCGCACCGAACTTGTTCAACTCGACGGCCTTCACGCTGGCCGTCCAAGCCGGTGCTGCCGGCGCGGCCTTGGTTGGCGCGGCGGCTGGCGCACCACCACTGCCGCTGCCCGGCAGCGCGGCGAGGAACAGGAACTGCCCTTTCGCATCGCGCGACAGATCGAGCTGGCCGCCGTCCGCGTACACGCGTCCCACGCTGGCCTTGCGCGCCGCCAGGTCCAGTGACGCCTCATCAAAGCCAATGCGCGACAGCTTGAGTGGCGCCAGCGCGCCGCTGCTCATCGCCACGTTATCCATTGCAAACTCTGCGCCGTCCAGGCTTAGCTTATCGCCATCCATCTGCAAGCCCAGCTTCAGCTTGGCGTTATCCGCCGTGACCTTGAGCGCTGGCTTCACTGACTCATCAACATAACTGAGCGCGACCTCGTTCAGGCCGATCTGCTTGAAGCTCACTTTCCAGCTGGCTTCCTTGGCCGCAGACTTGGCCGGCAACGGAACCGGTGCAGCAACGGCAGCGGGCGCAGGCAGCATCAGGCCAGCCACATCCAGTTCACCACGCGCATCACGCCGCACCGCCAGCGCACCGCCGTTCAGCTGCAAGCCACCAATCTGCACCGAGCGCTTCAGCAAATCCACGCCCACATCGCTGACCGCCAGCTGCTTGAACTTAACAAACGGCGCATCCGCATCACGCTTCAGCGACAACGAACTCAAACCCAAGCTCGCCCCCAACAGGCTCGCATCCAGCTTGCCATCCTTGTAGGCGAACTTATACGGCAGCTGCGCCGACAACTTACCCTCCGCCACCACAATCCGCGAATACGCCTTCAGATACGCCGCCATGCCAGGTAAGGCCAGGTTATCCAGCGTCAGCACACCGCTGCCGCCAATCGGATTCATCGACGCCACGCCCTTCCAGCGCAGTTTGCCGCCGAGACCAGCATCTGCGCTCAGCGTGTAATCGCCGTTCGCATCCGGCAGCGTACTCAGGTTATTGAGCGCAAAAGTAATCGGCGTGAAAGTGTCTTGATAGCCTGCGTGCTGGTCATGCATCGCCACCTTGCCGCCATCCAGCGCAAAATGCTCGATGATCAGGCGCGGCGTCGGCGAGTCCGGCTCATCCTTCTTGTGCTTGTCCAGCGTATCGAGGAAGGCGGCTATGTTGAACTTGCCATCCTTGGCGATCGTCAGCTGCACCAACGGCTCGGTAATGCGAATCTCGGCAAAGCTCCAGGCGCGGCGGAACAGCGAGCGCCACTGCATCTCCACCGCCAGACCACCGACCGCAAACAGCGGCGCACCGTCGGCCTCGGTCAGGCGCACATCCTGCGCTTCAAGCCGCAGCGTGAAAGGGTTGAAATGCAGCTGGGCTATGCTGGCCTTGCGCTCCAGTTCGGTCTCGGCATACTTCGGAAGCTGGCTCTTGATGACACTCGGCAGCAACCAAAAGCCCGCCGCCGCGTACACCCCGACCGCGCTCGCCGCGCCTATCGCCCATCGCTTCCATCGTATCGTCATACCCGCCAACCTTTGCTTTTTTTATGTTACAGGCAACAGTATAATCCAAGGATGAATGCGCAACTTGAACCCTTCCACGCCATCGCCATCAGCAAGCTGGCCCACGCCCTGAAAGCCCAGGGACGATCGATCATCCACATGGAGTTTGGCCAGCCGTCCACCGGCGCGCCCAAGCCCGCCATCGCCAAGGCACACGCCGTGCTGGACGCCGAAAGCATGGGCTACTGGGAAAGCGCGCCACTGAAAGAGCGGCTGGCGCAGTTTTACCAGGAGCGCTACGGCGTGATGGTTTCAGCCGACCAGTTCGTCCTGACTTGTGGCGCTTCGCCGGCGCTGGTGCTTGCGCTGAGTTCGATGTTCTCGCCGGGCGACCGCATCGCCATGGCGCGGCCGGGCTATGTGGCGTATCGCAACACGCTGAAGGCGCTGCACATGGAGCCGGTGGAAATCGCTTGCGGTGAAGATGTTGGCTTCCAGCTGACTGCCGCCGCGCTGGCTGCGGTAGAACCGGCGCCAAATGGCGTGATCATCGCCAGCCCGGCCAATCCGACCGGCACGCTGATCAAGGCCGATGAGCTGCAAGCCATCGTGGCCGTGTGCCGCGAGCGCGGCATCCGCATCATCTCCGACGAGATTTATCACGGATTGAGCTACGTCGAGCCAGCACAAACCATCCTCGCCTACGAACCGCAGGCGCTAGTGGTAAGCAGCTTCTCGAAATATTTCAGCATGGCGGGATGGCGACTCGGCTGGCTGCTGACGCCGCCTGAACACGTTGAACGCGCACAGGCTTACTGCGGCAATCTGTTCCTCACCGCACCGTCGCTGAGCCAGCACGCCGGCCTGGCCGCCTTCGATGCGCTCGATGAACTGGAAAGCCACATCGACGTCTACCGCGAAAACCGCCGCCTGCTGCTGGCCGCCTTGCCGGAACTGGGCCTGACCACCGTCGCCCCGCCCGATGGCGCATTCTACATCTACGCCAGCATCGCGCATTTGACGGACGATAGCCTCGCCTTCTGCAAACAATTACTGGAAGATACGGGCATAGCAAGTGCGCCCGGTATCGATTTCGATCCGGTCGATGGGCGTCACTTCATTCGCTTCAGCTTTGCGGTCTCTACGCCGGAGATCGCCGAAGCAATCCGGCGCATGAAACCGTGGTTTGCGGCGCAGTCTAAGCGATAAGCCGCTGAGCTATTGCTCGGTCATGCCACGCAGGTTTTCGATATCGGCTACCGCGTGGCGCCAGGCGACTTCCGGATCGAACACCGGCGCCGATTGCAGGCCGAGCTCGATATCCTTGAGCACCTTATTGCCGAGAGAAATTTTGTATCGCAGCGCCGTGTACTCCACGTCATAGGTTTGCTTTAAACCTTGACGGCGCGTGTATGTGTCGTGAGAAGCAGGCATATATCCTCCCTATTCAGAGCGTTCAGCTAGGATAGCACTAACTCGCATAAGCAGGCATTTTTGCGATCAGCTTATCGAGCGTGACCGGGTAATCGCGCACCCGCACGCCGGTGGCGTTATAGACGGCGTTGGCCAAGGCCGCCGCCACGCCGCAAATGCCCAGCTCGCCCACGCCCTTGGCTTTCATGGGCGATGAGATAGGATCGGTTTCGTCCAGGAAGATCACTTCCTGATGCGGAATATCCGCATGCACCGGCACCTCGTAGCCGGCCAAGTCGTGATTGACGAAGAAGCCGCCGCGCTGGTCAATCACCAGCTCTTCCATCAACGCCGCGCCCACGCCCATTGTCATTGCGCCGATGACCTGGCTGCGCGCCGATTTCGGATTCAGGATACGGCCCGCCGCACACACGGCCAGCATGCGGCGTACGCGGACCTCGCCAGTGGCGGCATCAACGCCTACTTCAACAAAGTGCGCGCCAAACGTCGACTGTTGGAATTTCTTGTCGAGATCGCCGTACTCCATCGTATCTTCCGCCACCAGTTCACCGGCCTGCCGCAGCGGCAGCGAGCGGCCGCCGGCCCGCACCATACCGTCGACAAATTCCGCATCGTCCGGCAAGCCCAGTTTCTGCGCCACCGCTTCGCGCAACTTAACGCAGGCTGCATATACGCCCGCCGTCGAGCTATTGCCGCCCCACTGTCCGCCTGAACCGGAGGACACAGGAAAATCCGAATCGCCCAGCTTGACCACGACTTGCTTTAGCGGCACCCCCATCATCTCCGCAGCAGTTTGCGCGATGATGGTGTAGCTACCAGTGCCGATATCGGTCATGTCGGTTTCCACCGTGATCACGCCATCGCTACCCAGCCGCACGCGGGCGGCAGATTTCTGCACCAGGTTGTTGCGGAACGCCGCTGCCAAGCCAATGCCGACCAGCCAGCGTCCATCGCGCACCTGGCCCGGTTGCGGCTTACGCTGATCCCAGCCAAAACGCTCGGCGCCGGTGCGCAGGCACTCGACCAAATGGCGCTGTGAAAATTTGCGCTCACGCTTGGCCGGATCGACGGTAGTGTCGTTAATGATGCGGAAGGTGAGCGGATCCATCTTCAGCTTTTCCGCCATTTCATCGATGGCGATTTCCAGTGCCATCAAGCCCGGCGCTTCGCCGGGGGCGCGCATGGCGTTGCCCTCCGGCAGATCGAGCACCGCCAGCCGCATGCGCGTCAAGCGATTGGGGCCGGCATACAGCAGTTTCGTTTGCTGCACGGCCGTTTCCGGCTTGCCGTCCGGCAGATCGCCTGACCAGCTTTCGTGCGCAATGGCGCTGATCTTGCCTTCGCGACTGGCGCCGATACGGATGCGCTGGATCGTGGCAGGCCGGTGCGTGGTGTTATTCATCATCAATGGCCGTTGTAGCGCCACCTTGACCGGCTGCCCCGCCGCCTTGGCGCCCAGCGCCGCCAGCAGCGCTTCAGCCCGCAGGAACAATTTCCCGCCGAAACCGCCACCGATGTAAGGTGACACCAGCCGCACCTTATCTGGCGGAATGCCCAGCGTTTTCGCCAGGTCACCTTTGCTCCAGTTGATCATCTGGTTGGAGGTCCACAGCGTCAGCTGGTCGCCCTGCCATTCGGCCAGCGAAGCGTGCGGCTCCATCATGGCGTGGGACTGGTCGGGCGTGGTGTAGTGCGCGTCCAGCCGTACTGGTGCGGCACTGTAGGCAGTATCAAAATCGCCTACCTTCTGATCCTGGTTTTCCTTGTCCTTGTCCGGCTTGGCCTTGTCGCGTACCATGGCCAAATCGTAGTCGCCCTGCTCCGTGCTGTACCGTGCCTGCACCAACTGCGCCGCAGCGCGCGCTTGCTCGAAGGTCTGCGCCACCACCAAAGCGATCGCCTGATGATAGTGCTGAATCTCCGGGCCGCCCAGCAGCTTGGCGGTATTGAACTTACCCTTGCCGAGCTTGCCGGCGGATTCCGCCGTCACCACCGCCAGCACGCCCGGCGCGCGCTTGGCTGCGCTCACATCGAGCGAGGTGATGCGGCCCTTCGCAATCGCGGCGCCGACGACATAACCGTAAGCAGCCGGCTTCTGGTGTTCGTAGGCGTAGGGTGCGGTGCCGGTGGTTTTATACGGCCCATCGATACGGTCGGTGGCGTGACCGATCACCTTCAATTGGTCGATCGGATTGGTTGTAGCAGGTGTGGTGAATTTCATTTGGTTAGCCCTTCCTTGCATCGGCCATCACAGCGGCCAGCGTGCGCTGCACCAGCGTGATCTTGTAAGCACTCTCCTTGCTGGGCTGGGCGCCAGCCAGTAGACGCTCGGCCGCGGCTTGCGGCCCCTGGGCCAAGCTGGCGTCGGCCGCCGGCACGCGCCACGGCTTATGCGCCACGCCGCCTAGTGCGACGCGGCCACTGCCATCCGGCATCACCACCGCCGCCACCGAGACCAGCGCAAAGGCGTATGAGGAACGGTCGCGCACCTTGCGGTAAATGTGCGCGCCACCGATGGGCTTGGGCAGCGTCACGCCGGTGATCAATTCGCCTTGCGCCAAGGCGTGCTCGATGTGCGGCGTATTGCCCGGCAAGCGGTGAAAGTCGGCAATCGGAATTGTGCGTGTTGCGCCGTCTGGCTTGATGGTTTCCACCGTAGCGTCCAGCAATGCCATCGCCACCGCCATGTCGCTCGGGTGGGTCGCAATGCAAGCCGTGCTGGCACCGAGAATCGCATGGTTGCGGCTGTAGCCGCCGATGGCCGAGCAGCCGCTACCAGGCACGCGCTTGTTGCATGGCTGATTGGTGTCGTAGAAGTACGGGCAGCGCGTGCGCTGCAACAGATTGCCTGCCGTGGTGGCCTTGTTGCGCAATTGCGCGGAAGCCCCAGCCAGCAAGGCGCGCGACAGTACGGCGTAATCGCGCCGCACACGGGGATCGGCCGCCAGATCGGTGTTGCGCACCAGCGCGCCGATGCGCAAGCCGCCACCGGGTGTGGCTTCGATCTGGTCCAGCCCGAGGCCGTTGACGTCGATGAGATGAGGCGGAGTTTCAATCTGCAGTTTCATCAAATCCAGCAGATTGGTGCCGCCAGCAATGAAGCGTGCTCCGGGCGTGCGCGCTGCCGCAGCGGCAGCCTCTGCGGGCGACTGCGCGCGCTGGTAAGTGAACGCCTTCATGTCGCCACCTCGGTGATCGCATCGATGATGTTGGAGTAGGCGCCACAGCGACAGATGTTACCGCTCATGCGTTCACGCAGTTCAGTCGCGTTCAGCAGTGGCTTGGCAGTGAGGTCATTGGTGACGTGGCTGGGAATACCTTGTTTGATTTCATCCAGCACCGCCACGGAGGAACAGATCTGTCCAGGTGTACAGTAGCCGCATTGGTAGCCATCGTGCTTGATGAACGCGGCCTGCATTGGATGCAGGCGCTCAGGTATGCCAAGGCCTTCGATGGTGGTGATCTTGCCGCCGTCATGCATCACGGCCAAGGTCAGGCAGGAATTGATGCGGCGCCCATCGACAATCACCGTGCAAGCGCCGCATTGACCATGATCGCAACCCTTCTTGGTGCCAGTGAGATGCAGATGTTCACGTAAGGCATCGAGCAGCGTGGTGCGCGTATCGACCTCCAGCGCCTGCTGCTTGCCGTTGACCCGGAGTGAAAATTTAACCATGGACGGCGGGGGCGATACCGCCGGCCGCTCCTGCTGCGCCTCGGCCACCAGCGGCACGGCCGTGGCAGTGGCGGACAAAGCGCTGGCGATCAGCAAGCTTCGCCGCGAAAGACTGATGTCGTCAAGATCATCCATATCGTTTCATCCTCTAGCCGCCAAGGTAAGCAGCCAGTGTAAATGCGATAGGGATTCAGGTTAAACACGATTGCCAGTGAAATGACAACGTTTCAAATATTACGCCTTGCCAGCCTCGGCGGTGAGTGCGGCAATGATCGTTTCTGCGTAGGCGCGCGGGAACGCCACGATGGCATCCTCCTGGCCCGCGAAGCCCTGCTGGCGGATCACAATCTCGCCGCGCACATTGGTATAGATCGCAATCGCGTCGACTTGTTGTACGACGATGCTTTTTTGTTTTTCTGGATTCCAATCCCAATCATTAGCAGCCATGATGCCCTCACAAAATATTGAAGCCATATCATACCGTGCCCGGGCGTTGTCGCAAAAAGCTTGACTTCCAACCTACCAGAAGGTAGGCTTCGCGAATGGCAAAATCATCCACCACCTCAGACGACATCCTGGCCTGTGCCCACAAGCTCATTATCGCCGGTGGCTACAACGGCTTCAGCTATGCCGACATCGCCGATGTGGTGGGGATACGCAAGGCCAGCATTCATCACCATTTCCCGAGCAAAGTGGATTTGGCGACTGTGCTGGCCCGCCGTTACCGCGAGTCGGCCGAGAATGGCATCAAAAACCTTGAGCACAGCATTGCAGATCCACGCGAACAGTTGCGCGCCTATGTCCAGTATTGGACCACGTGTATCGCTGACGCCAGTGCGCCGTTCTGCGTGTGCGCACTGCTGGCCAGTGAACTCCCTGCCTTGCCGGAGGAAGTAGCGCAGGAAATCCGCGTCTATTTCCGCTTCCTGTCGGGATGGCTGACTGGGGTGCTGGAACGCGGCGTGCAGCAAGGCGTGATTTCGCTGCACTATACGCCACGCATCGAGGCGGAAGCCTTCATGGCGACGGTGCACGGCGCCATGTTGTCAGCGCGCGCTTACGGCAATCCTGAAATCTTTGGCGTCATCATGGCGCCGCAACTGAAGCGTTTCGCAGCAAAAGATTGACGCCGCTTTTTTTAACCCACAAACCTACCAATTAGTAGGTAGTTTATTTTACGGAGCTAACCATGCAAACTTCTACCAATGAAACCTGGCTAAAGAAATACTACTTCGCGCGCGCGGCCTTCTCGTTCGCCTGGCTAGCCGCAGCCGTAACAGTGGGAGCGCACTCAAGAGGCATCGCCGATCTCCTGCTGGTGTGCTATCCCCTCTGGGATGCGCTCGCCAACCTGATCGACGCACAACGCAGCGGCGGCCTTGCCAGCAACCGGCCGCAGGCCTTCAACGTTGTAGTCAGCCTGATGATTGCGGCAGCGGTCTACCTTGCCCTGCCTGACATGAACCACGTACTGGGCGTGTTCGGCTTCTGGGCCATCCTGTCCGGCCTGCTGCAACTGGGAGCGGGACTGCGCCGTCGCAAACAGTACGGCGCGCAATGGGCAATGATGCTCAGCGGCGGCCAATCGGCCCTTGCCGGTGCCGTGTTTATGTTCCAGGCACAGTCGCCGGCCGTGCCGTCAATCGCCACCGTCGCAGGCTACGCAGGATTCGGCGCATTTTATTTCCTGCTCTCCGCATTATCCCTGAGCATTGCCATCTGGCGCCGAACTTAATGAGCCATAAAAAAACCGCCATCAGGCGGTTTCTTTAAAAGCAAACTCACATTATTACAAAAAGTTATGCCGGCTTTCCGGAGTTCTTACCACTTTCAGGCGAGCCACCCTGCGCATTACCGCCCGAGCCGCTTTGCATACTAGCGCCAGCAGCATGCACTGTATTGCCGCTATTACCACGCTTGCCATTATTTTTGTTGAACGGATCAGTAAATTGACGGATCGATTCTTCCTGTTTCTGGATATTGCGTTCGCTATCCTCAGCCGAAGTACGTGCAACTTCCTGCGCCAGTGCGTTGGCAGTCTGCGTGGTTTCCTTAACGTGCTCTTCGGTGACACGCGACAAGTCGACTTGGGTGTCCGCAGCCAGACGCGAGATATGCTGCTGGTAAGCACGCAACTTGTCGGCGACAGGCTGGGCACGCGAAGCAACAGCGGCCACGTCAGGATGCTGGTCAGCAGTCAACAGTTGCTGGCCTGCGATGGTGGTTTCTTCCAGCAAAGTCTGCGCCAGTTGCATATTCAGGTTACTGAATTGCTGGAAAGAATTAAAGATAGATTTCGACACGTCATTCAAAAACGCATTTTGCGCTTCCAGATGGGTACGAACAGCAGGGGAAACAGATTTGGAATATGGATACATAAATACCTTTAATAAATTTAATTAAATCAATATACGGCTTAAAATTTCATTAATTAGCCACATGCATGAAAATCAGTCACCTTCATTCTTCAAAGGTAAAACTGCATAAACACTGCAGAAGATACTAACCGAATAATCAGCTGAATAATAATTTAATTGCAATCGTGCGAAGTTTATTAATGGAATTTAATTGCATCGAGAATATAAAATAATACGGATGGCATTTATTTAATTCTAAATTTCTTGCCTGAATGGGCATTCCCTTCAATCGGGTGATGGGGTGGGGTCTTGAATTCAGACATGGGCTGAGCCATGGACGGATGGCTAGGTGTGAAACGCACGCCCTCGGCGCGCGGGGCTGGCGCGTTGCGCTAGCAAATGCCCTTCGAATCTCACACGGGGAGCGCGCAGGCGCTCCCCTCGCTTCCGCCAGGGAACAAAAAAACCGCCTCATGGGCGGTTTCTTATTTGTTTCCTGGCGGAAGCGGTGTAATGCACATCTCCAGCGTTTATGCGCCTCACAGAGCGCAACCCATTACACGTACCGACATTCCTACCTACTGCCATCGATGCCAGCAAATATCGCGCTGTCGAACTCTACCGATGACTCGTTTCTGCTTGCCGGAAACCAATTTCTCTATAAATCAATAGCTTAGGCATCAATTTTCCATTTGGATGCCACTTTTTCCGAGAAGCATTTCCGGAACCGAACTGGCTCCTCACTTCTTAGCTGGCTTGGCTGCTTTCACCGATGCGACTGACTTCGCTTTGTAATGCTTCGGCCCCTCTCGTTTTAACTCATTCGAGTTAGACTTCCAAAATCCGAAGTCCCCAACCATCACCATCGCACGCGGACTATCAGGCGTCAACGTGTCAGCTGGATCATAGCTAATAACGTAATTAAGGAGATCTGGTATTAAATGTAAATCATCAGCCATATCTAGCAACATCTGGGGCTTAAAATAAATGAGCTCCATCTTGTCGTATTCGTTAACCATCGTAGTACCGGTACTAAACCAACGGTCTTTATTCCGCATATCCGGAGTAGCGCCATAATGCGCTATCTTGTCTCGCAGGAACTGGATTTCGCTGAATTTACTTAGGATTTGCTGAGCCGCTTCCTGAACTTCGCTTCGCGCCTTGGTAACTCGAAGCAACCTCTTTATTGTGTCCTGCGCCGCACTCAAACGAAAGCTTGAAAGCACGGCGTCGACGACAAAATAGCCATCTGGATGGCGTGGAGTTACCCGATCGCCCACGAACACACGAATGGTAGCGCTGAGACTACCTTCAGCTCGACCATAACAATGCATGAACTTCCCTAGGGCAAAATAATACTCGTCCCAAATTTGCTGGGGGATATACGTTCGGAAGGGGATGGAGGCATCAGGGTCGAACTCGTGTTCCATGGGCTCTTGATCCGTTTTTATCAAAACAAAGTATCTGAATAATACTAAAACAATGATGAAGATTGGAAATTCCTCGTCAAAAAATCGACGCAGCACCTGATCTTTCACCTATGATGCAGCAGTACAATTCGTCTATGACGTTCACAGCGGACTGATAATAGTTACGCCAAAAAGTTACGCCACCATTCACCGCAGCATCCGCGCTTCGCGCTTTGACAGCTCTGCGACCACGCGACCACCGCGACCACGGGGTCAGCTCTGTCATTTGGACAAGCGGACAGGAACTTTGAGATTTATCAGTACAAACATCGAAAGATTATGCATGCGTCGCGCGCCCTCGGCGCGCGGGGCTGCCGCTGTGCGGCAGCAAACGGGCGATTCGGAGCGGGATGGCCCGGTAGGGCCATGCCCTTCGAATCTCACACGGGGAGCGCGCAGGCGCTCCCCTCGTTTCCGCCAAGACATAAAAAAACCGCCAGCACTGAGCGCGATCTTGAGCGCGTTCAGGCTGGCGGTTTTTTTATGTCTTGGCGGAAACGGTGAGATTCGAACTCACGAACGGCTCACACCGTCGACAGTTTTCAAGACTGTTGCCTTCAACCACTCGGCCACGTTTCCTAAGTGTGCAACATTATACAGATTTCTCGGGCTAAAACCACCCGTTCCCCTCTTACGCCGCCCGACTTGACCTGCCCGGCGCCCAATTCTCGCGCAAAGCCTGTTCAAACGCGTCCGCTTCCAGCGGTTTGGAGAACAGATAGCCCTGCACTTCATTGCAGCCGGAATTCTTCAGGAAGGCCAGCTGCTCTACCGTCTCCACGCCTTCCGCAATCACCTTGTGCTTCAACTGCTGCGCGATGCTGATAATCGTATTCGCAATCGCGCAGTCATTGGTGTCAGTCGGAATGCCGACCGTGAACGAACGGTCAATCTTCAGCGTATCAATCGGGAAGCGCTTCAAATACGACAGCGATGAATAGCCAGTGCCGAAATCGTCCAGCGACAAGGTCACGCCCATCGCCGTGATACGGTCCATGATGCCAATCACGCGGTCGATGTTGTTCATCAGCGTGCTCTCGGTAATCTCCAGCTCCAGCCACGATGGTTCAAGGCCATAGCGCTTCAAGGTATCGCTGACGCGCACCGGCAGCGCCGCCGTGAACTCGCGCGCGGACACGTTGACCGCCAACCGTATCGGCGGCAATCCCGCATCCTTCCAGGCCTGCGCCTGCGCGCACGCGGTCTCCAGCACCCACTCACCGACCTGCACCACCAGACCGGTGGCCTCGGCCAGCGGAATGAATTCCGACGGCGGCACCAGGCCGCGCTCAGGATGGCGCCAGCGCACCAGCGCTTCCGCACCGATGATCTTCCCGTCCGCGATCGAATACTTCGGCTGATAGTGCAGCAGCAGCTCGCCGTTACCGAGCGCGTTGCGCAAGCCGGTTTCGATGCGCATGCGTTCCTGCATGCCCTGGTTCATATCCTGGCTGTAGAAGGCTACGTGGTCGCCATCGGCGCCGCCTTCCTGCTTGGCGCGGTACATCGCGATGTCGGCCAGGCGCAGCAAGGTCTCCGCATCATGGCCGTCCTGCGGATAGACGCTGATGCCGATGCTGCCGCCCACGCGCAGATCGTGGCCGTCGATGTAGATCGCTTCGTTCAAGGTCGCCAGCAGCTTTTGCGCCACCATGCTGGCCTCGAAATGCTGGCCGATGTCGAACAGGCCGACCGCGAATTCGTCGCCGCCCAAACGCGCTACCAAATCCTGATCACGCAGCACGGTGCGGAAGCGGCGCGCCACTTCCACCAGCAGCTCGTCGCCGATCTTGCGGCCCAGCGTGTCGTTAATCAGCTTGAACCGGTTCAGGTCGATGAACAGCACGCAGCCGTGCGCCTTGTTGCGCTGTGCGACCATCAAGGCCTGGTCCACCAGTTTGGTCAGCAGCGTGCGGTTCGGCAGGTTGGTCAGCGCGTCGTAGTAGGCGAGATGGTGGATGCGTTCTTCCGCCAGCTTGCGTTCCGTGATATCGGTCAGATAGGCGATCAAGCCGATCGAGCGATCGTTGATGTCGCACAGCGGCGACAGCGACAGGCTGGCCCAGAACACTTCACCGCTTTTCTTTTTGCGCCGCACTTCCATCAAACGGCCGCCTTGTTCAAGGAAGTCGTCCTGGAAGCCCATGTCTTCGTCATCGTAAAGGAACAGGATGTTGCGGCCCACCGCTTCCACGGCGGTGTAGCCGAACAGACGCTCCGCGCCCTTGTTCCAGCTGATGATGAAGCCATTCATGTCCATCGTCAGCACCGACTCGTGGATCTGGTCGAGGATCTGCGCCTGGTGCTGCAGCTTGGCCTCCACCTGCACGTAGGCGTGGGTGGTGCGCTGCGCTACCGAGTGCACTTGCAGCACGCTGGCCGCCAGGCTGGCCAGGCTGGCCAGATGCTGGCGGTCCAGATCCGTGTAGTGCGCGCGGCCGGAGACGATGAAACGGCCGAAGTAGTAGTTGTCGTAACGGATATCCTGGCTCAACGTCGGCATGGCGTCGTCGTTGGCCGCCAGCACCGGCTCGGCCGGCGGCGGCAGCAGCACCGAGAACGAATCGGCCGGCACATACTCGCCCAGCGGACTACTCAGCACAGCACGGACGATGCGTCCCAGTTCCTCGGTAAGCGCGCTGCCACGCATGCGTAGCACGGCATCGCATAAAGCCGCGCTATTGGTCAGGAAATCGGAGACGGGTTGCGCGAGCATCGGTTAGATATTCCTGCTCACCTGGATCGCCCAGTGGTAAGCCTGCAACTGCGCTTCCCAATAGGTCTCGTGGGAGATACCGGCCTGTTCCAGGCTGGCGCTATCATGTTGCTCCACCAGCTTGAGCAGGTCACCCAGCGGGCCGGCGCGATCCAGCAGCGCGCGCACCACGTCGAGGTCCAGGCTCAGCGCGGCGACGATTTCCGTCATCGGCATCGCCAGCAGCACGTCCAGCAGCGAGAACACACCGGCCACGAAAGCCATGTCCTGCTGGTCGCGGTCCCAGCCCAGCGTCTTTGCCAGGCCTTCCATCATGGAGGCGCGCACGGCCGCCAGCGGCAGCAGCGGATTGGACAAGCCGTCGTCTTGCTGGCGCGCGTACAGCAGCAGTTGCAGCCAGCGCTGCAGCTGGCGGCGGCCCAGCACGTTGATGGCCTGGCCGAAGCTGTGGATCGGCGAGCTCAGCGCAAATGCGGCCGAGTTCACCAGTTTCAATAAATGATAGGACAGCGCCGGATCCTGCTTGAGCAGCACTTCCAGCTCGCGCGAATCGGCATCGCGCGCTAACAAGCCCAGCAGCGCCAGCAGGCGCTTGCGCGAGGTGCCGTCGCCGAGGTTGTTGTCGTGCGGTGGATGCAGTGCGAAATCGCCGGCAAACCAGCTGAAGCCGGCCTTGGCACATTCGGCGATGCGCATCTCGCTGTGCATGCCAGTGGCCAAGTGCGGGCCCGGCTGGGCAACCAGTGCCAGCATCGGCGGCAAGGTGATCGACGCGTCGAAGATCAGGGCGCGCGCGCCGCTCATGGTGGCGGCCGAACCCTGGGCCACGCCGTCCAGCATGATGCGATAGCCGGCGTCGGCAAAGCCGGAGAGTTTTTTCTGAATCCCGACGTCAGCGCAGGCAGCAGCCGGGACGCGCAGGATGATGCGGTTTGCTTGCAGCGTCTCAAGATGAGACTGCTCCAGCAGTTGCGGATTCGGGACGGGGAGGATGCAATCCAGCGGCGCTAACGCGGCAAACACGTCGGGCGTTTTCAACAGCGTTAAAGCCGCCTGGAAAACATCGCCTTCAAAGTGCGATAGCTCAAAAGTCAGTGCCACCCACTCGTTATGAGCGTTGGACACTGCTTGTAATTCCACCAGTGGAAACAGGCTGATTTCAGGCGCAGACATCAATATCTCATCGAGGTTATGCGCGCCATCTTAGATCAACACTTGACTTAAAGCAACCAAATACCATAAGGATAGTAGTGCAATTAGCAATGTAACCAGTATAAGACCAATTGAAGGCGCGCGAAACGTTTTCTTTTACACAATTGCAATAATCTGCGGTCAGCAGGAATATATCAGATATTGCCGTAGAAACACGTACTGTTAAGAAATGCGCAATGGGATTAGAAGCGGGCGTCGGTATTTTCACCACATGGTAGCGGTCTCATTGCGCATTTTGCACGGCAAAGCGGATCAGCTCGGCCTGCCCTTCGATGCCCAGCTTGCGTTTGATGTTGAGGCGGTGGGTCTCCACGGTACGCACGCTGAGGTCGAGCGCACGGGCGATTTGCTTGTTCGATTCGCCGTTGGCAATGTGACGCAACACTTCGTGCTCGCGCGAGGTCAGCTGGTTGTCCTGGTTTTGCGGCTGGGCCAGCTGACGGGCCAGCGCGGCGCTGTAGTAGATCCCGCCCGACATCACGGTTTCAATCGCCACCACGATGTCCTTGCCGGGTGCATCCTTGAGCACGTAGCCACGGGCGCCGGCCTGGATCGCTTGCGACACGTATTCCACCTTGTCGTGCATCGACAGGATCAGCACCGCAATCTGCGGGAAGGCTTGCCTGAACTGCGCGGTCGCTTCGATGCCGTTGGTGCCGCGCATATTAATGTCCATCAGCACCAGGTCGACCGGATGGCGGGCCGCTTGCTCCAGCGCTTCCGCCGCGCCGCCGGCTTCGGCCACCACTTCGAACTGCGGCATGGCTTCCAGCCGCGCACGCAAGCCGTCGCGCACCAGGGGGTGGTCGTCTACCAGCAGGATTTTGATCGTGTTCGTCATCTTGATTGCTTCTTTATTCGTTAGCGGCATAGGCCGTCACCAGGGTGCCGTCGGTGGACGACACGATTTCAAAGCGGCCGCCGATGGCGTCCATCCGCTCCATCATATTGCGCAGGCCAATGCCGCGCTGCGGATGGTGGGCGATGCCCTCGGCGTCAAAACCGTGGCCGTCATCGCGGATGCGCAGCGTGACGCCGGGCTCGGCGCCGGCCAGCGTGATGTGGATGCTGCTGGCGCCGGCATGGCGTTCGATATTGGTCAGCGCCTCTTGCGCCAGCCGGAACAGCACAGTGTTGGCAACCTCGGGCAAACCGTCGGTGCAACCGGACGCTTCAAAGTGTACCGGGGTTCCGCTAGACAGGGTGTACTCCTTGGCCAGGTGCTGCAGCGCGGCCGCCAGCCCGAGGTCATCGAGGATGGCCGGACGCAGGTTGTGGGAAATGCGGCGCACCTCGGCCATCACATTGCTGAGTTGGTCGGCGGCGTGCTCGAACACAGCTTGCGCGGCTTGCTGCTGCTCGGGCTTGCCGCCGGATAGCCGGATGATGCCGGCCTCGATTTGCAGCTTGATCGACACCAGCCACTGGCTGATGCCGTCATGCAAATCTCGCGACAGGCGCGCCCTCTCCTCCTCCTGCGACTCGACCACACGCTGGGCCAGCACCTTGAGCTTGGCGTCGGCCACGCGCAGCTCGCTGATGTTTAAAGCCAGTCCCGAACTGGCCACCGCCACGGCGGCGGCAATCGCAATCCCGGTGATCCAGAGCATGGTGTTGTGGATGTTGCCGGACTGCTGGACATCGACCTTGGCCAGCGCCTGGTCGACGTCGTCCAGATAGATACCAGTGCCCATCATCCAGCCCCACTTCGGCATGGCGATCACGTAGCCCAGCTTGGCGACCGGCTTGTGGGTGGAGGGCTTGACCCACATGTAGCGCTCCAGCCCGCCACCGGCCTTGGCGCGCTGGATCAGGTTCTGGATCGTCAGCCGGCCGTTCTCATCGCGCAGGCCGAACAGGTTCTGCCCGACCAGCTCCGGCTGGCGCGGGTGCATCAGCGTATTGCCCTGCATGTCGTAGAGGAAGAAATAGCCATCATCGCCGTAGCTGAGCGAGGACAGGATGCGCATCGCTTCCTCGCGCGTGGCCTGGTCATCGCGGCCGGAATCGTACAAGTGCGAAATCGAGTGCGAGGCCAGCGCTACGTAGTGCTTGAGCTCGGCCTCTTTGCTGCTCAGATAAGCTTGCTGGATGGTGGCGCGCTGCTGCTGGGCCAGCAAGACGGACTGATGCCGCACCGCCAGCGCAATCGCGCACAGCGCCAAAATGAGCGGCGCGATCGCCAGAAATAGTACTTTTTGCCGCAACTTCATCGCGCCCGTCTCCCTCCTTGTTCTTGTAGCCCGAATTCTACGCCCCTGCACGCTTGCTAGCCTACGTAGTTCTACGCATCGGCCTTGCGTAATGGTGCGCTTGCAGCTGATATCACAATCATGAATACTGATCATAATTAAAAAAATACCCTTGGAGGAAGCATGAACACCGCACCGAATACCCTGACTAGCAAGCTCGGGTGGGCCGCACTGGCCCTCGCAGGCGCGTCGGCGCTGGGCGTCGTCGCCCTGCATCGCGGCGAATCGATCAGCGCGATCTGGATCGTGATTGCTGCGGTCTGCGTCTACCTGATCGCCTATCGCTTCTACAGCCTGTACATTGCCGACAAAGTGCTGGGCCTGGACGCCCGCCGCATGACCCCGGCTAACAAGCTCAACGACGGCCTCGACCACGTGCCGACCAATAAGTACGTACTGTTCGGCCACCACTTCGCCGCGATTGCCGGCGCCGGTCCGCTGGTCGGCCCGGTACTGGCCGCGCAGATGGGCTACCTGCCCGGCATGCTGTGGATTCTGGCTGGCGTGGTATTTGCCGGCGCGGTGCAGGACTTCATCGTGCTGTTCATTTCCATGCGCCGTGACGGCCGCTCGCTGGGCGACCTGATCAAGTCGGAGCTGGGCCCGATCCCCGGCAACATCGCGCTGCTGGGCACCTTCATGATCATGGTCATCATCCTGGCGGTGCTGGCGCTGATCGTGGTGAAGGCGCTGACCGGCTCGCCGTGGGGTAGCTTCACCGTGATGGCCACTATTCCGATCGCGCTGTTCATGGGGGTGTACTCGCGCTACATCCGCGTGGGCAAGATTGGTGAAGTGTCCATCATCGGTTTCATCCTGCTGATGGCAGCCATCTTCGGCGGCCAGTATGTGCAAGAGAATCCAGCGCTGGCGCCGATGTTCACCTTCACTGGCACCGAGCTGACCTGGATGCTGATCGGCTACGGCTTCGTCGCTTCGGTGCTGCCGGTGTGGCTGCTGCTGGCGCCGCGCGATTACCTGTCGACCTTCCTGAAAATCGGCACCATCGTCGGCCTGGCGCTGGGCATCCTGATCGTTGCACCGCATTTGCAAATGCCATCGATGACCAAGTTCATCGACGGCACCGGCCCGGTGTGGGCGGGCTCGCTGTTCCCGTTCCTGTTTATCACCATCGCTTGCGGCGCCGTGTCCGGCTTCCACGCGCTGATCTCGTCCGGCACCACGCCGAAGATGATTGAGAACGAAAGCCACGCCCGCTTCATCGGCTACGGCGCGATGCTGATGGAATCCTTCGTCGCCATCATGGCGCTGGTGGCTGCGTCGACCATCGATCCGGGCGTCTACTTCGCGATGAACTCGCCGGCTGCGCTGCTGGGTACGACTGCTGAATCCGCTGCTCAGGCTGTCTCACAGATGGGCTTCTACATCACGCCTGAGATGCTGCTGCAAACCGCCAAGGACGTTGGCGAGCACAGCATCATCTCGCGTGCCGGCGGTGCACCGACTTTGGCGGTGGGCATGGCCCACATCCTGTCCGACGTACTGGGCGGCAAA
This sequence comes from Duganella flavida, assembly GCF_009857445.1. Classification (GTDB taxonomy): domain Bacteria; phylum Pseudomonadota; class Gammaproteobacteria; order Burkholderiales; family Burkholderiaceae_D; genus Rugamonas; species Rugamonas flavida. The sequence goes on along the minus strand of NZ_WWCN01000008.1, from coordinate 17,514 downwards.
GAGATGATGGCCTTCTGGTACCACTTCGCCATTCTGTTTGAAGCGCTGTTCATCCTGACCGCAGTCGATGCAGGTACCCGTGCCGGCCGCTTCATGCTGCAGGACTTGCTGGGCGCCTTTATCCCGGCCATGAAGAAAACCGAAAACACCTTCGCCAACCTGACCGCCACCGGCCTGTGCGTGGCCGCCTGGGGCTACTTCCTGTACCAGGGCGTGGTCGATCCGCTGGGTGGCATTAACACCCTGTGGCCGCTGTTCGGCATCGCCAACCAGATGCTGGCTGCCATCGCGCTGATCCTCGGCACCTGCGTGCTGTTCAAGATGAAGCGCGGCCAGTACGCATGGGTGACCATCGTGCCGACCATCTGGCTGCTGCTGTGCACGCTGACCGCAGGCTGGCAGAAGATCTTCGACGCCAACCCGAAAGTAGGCTTCCTGGCCCACGCCGCCAAGTACCAGGCTGCGCTGGATGAAGGCAAGATTCTGGCCCCGGCCAAGTCGATCGCCCAGATGCAGCAAGTAATCTTCAACGATTACCTCGACGCTTCGCTGGCCGGCTTCTTCGTGATCGTGGTGCTGAGCGTGCTGATCTTCGGCGCCCGCACCGTGCAGGCGGCGCGCGCCAATAGCAAGCCGACCGCCAACGAAAGCCCGATGGTCCTGTCAACCGCCAAGGTGCAGTGATGTTCAGCGATATCGCCAAGGCCGGCCGTTACCTCGGGCAAAGCATGCGCCTGATGATGGGCCTGCCTGATTACGATGCTTACGTCACGCACCGGGAAACCACCCATCCCGGCGAGCCGTACATGACGTACGAGGAATTCTTCCGCGAACGGCAAGAGGCGCGCTACGGCGGCGCAGGCAAGCGCGGCGGTTGTTGTTGAGAGAAACCGGCTCCACAGTGAGCCGGTTTTTTTTCGCCTGCGCGGAACTTCGAGCGTGCCGGAGCATCTAACTCAAATGGCTTACCTTTACCAACAGGCGTACGCACGCAACATCGGCTGGGTCACACCGGCCGAACAGGCTACACTGCGCGGCAAGCGCATTGCCATTGCCGGCATGGGCGGAGTCGGCGGCGTGCATTTGCTGACGCTGGCTCGGCTCGGCATCGGCAGCTTTCACATTGCCGACTTCGATACCTTCGACATCGCCAACTTCAACCGCCAAGTGGGCGCCACCATGTCCACGCTGGGCAAGCCCAAGGTCGATGTATTGGCCGAGATGGCGCTCGACATCAATCCCGAGCTCAAACTGGTGCGCTTCCCTGCCGGCCTCAGTCAGGACAACCTGAGCAGTTTCTTCGAGGGTGTAGACTTGTACGTCGACGGCTTGGACTTCTTTGCCTTCGGCGCGCGGCAGGCGGCGTTTGCGGCCTGCGCGCGGCTGGGCATTCCAGCCATCACGGCGGCGCCGTTGGGCATGGGCACGGCGGTGCTGACCTTCCTGCCGGGGCACATGACGTTTGAAGAATACTTCGGCTGGGGCGACAAGCCGGACATGGAAAAAGCCCTGCGCTTCCTGGTCGGGCTAGCGCCGGCCGGGTTGCACGGCGGTTATCTGATCGATCCGTCGAGCATCAACTTGAAGGAACAGCGCGGCCCGTCTACCATCATGGGCTGCGAACTGTGCGCCGGCGCGGCCGCCACCGAGGCGCTGAAAATTTTACTGCAACGCGGTGACGTTCGGGCGGCTCCGTGGGGTTACCAGTTCGACGCCTTCCGTAACAAGCTGGTGCGCACGTGGCGCCCCGGCGGCAACCGCAACCCCTTGCAGCGGCTAGCCATGATGCTGGCGCGGCGACGACGGCCTGGAGCGAAGACATGAGCAAGATGGAGCTGCATCTGGACGCAACGCTGGAACAAATCCTCGAGTTGGCACGCTGGGCGCCCAGCGGTGACAACACGCAGCCATGGCGCTTCGAAGTGCTCGATGAACGCCACCTGGTGATCCATGGCCACGACACGCGCGACCATTGCGTGTACGACCTCGACGGCCATCCGAGCCAGATGTCGATCGGCGCACTACTAGAAACCATGGCCATCGCCGCCAGCACTTTCCAGCTGTCGATGCACAGCATGCGCCACCATGACACGCCCGATAACCGCCCCACGCTCAGCATCGAATTCGTGCCCGCGCCGGCCATGGAAGCCGATCCGCTGGCCGACGCCATCCTGCCGCGCAGCGTGCAGCGGCGCGCGCTGAGCCGGCGTCCGTTGACGGCGTCGGAGAAGAACGCACTCAGCAGCACGCTGCCGGATGGCTATCGCGTGCTGTGGCTGGAAGGCAGCCAGCGCGGCGCCGCTGCGCGCCTGATGTTCCGCAACGCCAAGCTGCGCCTGACCATGCCGGAAGCGCATCGGGTGCATAAATCCGTCATCGAATGGAACGCCCGTTTCAGCGCAGACCGCATGCCCGACCAGGCCTTGGGCGCGGACGCCATGACCACCAAGCTGATGCGCTGGGTGATGCAAGACTGGCGCCGCGTGCACTTCTTCAACACCTGGCTGGCCGGCACGCTGGCGCCGCGCTTGCAGATGGACCTGATTCCCGGCCTGGCCTGTGCTGCGCATTTCGTGCTGGTGGCCGAGCGCCGTGCGCAGCGCGTGGACGACTACATCGCCGCCGGCCGCGCCATGCAGCGTTTCTGGTTGACAGCCACGGCGCAAGGCCTGCAACTGCAGCCGGAGATGACGCCGCTGATCTTCTCGCGCTACGTGCGCGAAGAGCGCGTGTTCTCCAGCACGCCGGGCATGCAGGAGCGCGCAGCCGCACTGTCGAAACAAGGCGCGGCGCTGGTCGGCCAGCAGGACTGGGAGTCGGCCGTGTTCATGGGCCGCATCGGCGCGGGCGAGCCGGCCACGTCGCGCTCGCTGCGGCGGCCCTTGCGCGAGCTGCTGGTGCCGACCGGGAGCCAGTGATGCGCACCATCAAGCCGAGTCAGATCGCGCTCTTCCTCGGCTTGCTGGCGCTGATACTGGTGCTTGCCATCGGCACTACCGCGCTGGTGTTCGGCGCGCTGCCGCTCGGCGACTTTCGCGGCGTGACGCTGTTCTTGATCGCGCTGCTGCTGGTCTACCTGTACGCCTTCCTGGTCTACCGCTGCTTCCTGCTGGCGCTGCCGCTGCATGAGGGTGACGTGCCCGAGCATACGCGCCAGGAACTGGCGGCCAACGTCAATATCCTGTTCTATCTGCTGCTGTTCAATTCGCTGATCCGCACCCACTTCATCCCGGTGCCGATCCAGCGCCTGATTTACCTCGCGCTCGGCGCACGGCTGGGCGCCAACACCTACAGCGCCGGCGCCCTGCTCGACCCGCCGCTGACACGCATCGGCAGCAACACCATCATCGGCCACGACGCCGTGATCTTTGCCCATGTGATCGAAGGCACGCGGCTGGAACTCAAGTCCGTCCACATCGGCAACACCGTCACCATCGGCGCCAAGGCAGTGGTGATGGCAGGCGTGCACATTGGCGACAACGCCATCGTCTCAACCGGCGCGGTGGTTACCAAGGATACGCAGATCGCGGCCGGCGAAATCTGGGGTGGCATTCCAGCGCGCCGCATCAAAGCCGCCCCGGCCTGACGGAATTTTTTACACTCGCGCGGAGTGTCTTCCGCAAGTCCTTGATTTTAAAAGCGCGCCAGTACTGGCAAGGGTTTTGCTCTTTGCGTGCTACGGCTTCGATTCCCGTAGCCCTATCACGAGGAGCATTCATGAAAACCACTCAAGCTGCGCTGGCCGTCGCCATGCTAGCAGCCGCGCTGGCAGCGCCGCTGACCGCCAGCGCCGGCCCCACCCTCGGCCTTGATCCCACCGGTACCGGCACCTACACTACCTATGCCGACCTGTGGACCAACGTCACTGACACCGGTCTCGCTACCGGTTTTGTTCCGGGCCGTATCGTCGGCCCGGGCGCCACTGCGCCCTACCTGACCGAACTGCGTTCGCAAATGGTGGTCGGCACTATGTCGAACAGCAATATCCCCGCCATCGTTACGCCGGCCGGGCTGAACACCACGTTTGAAATCAGCAAAGTGGTGCGCTTCCAGGAGCTGGTCACTTCGCAAACTGCCACCACCGCCAACTTCGGCCTGCCCGCTACACAATCGGCGGCAATGGACGTGGATGCGGCGCACGCCGGCGTACAGAATGTTGCCATCTATCTTGATCGCATCACGGACGGCAGCAAAGCCGTGCCCGGCAATGGCGGCGCCACCGTACGCTGCTACGGCGAAGGCGTCACCTCGGCTGGTTGCGGCGGCGGAGGCGGCGATGGCGACGGTGTCCTGATCATGTCCGGCCATCTGGTGTTCAACGAGGCCAGCTTCAGCGCCTCCGGTGCAGTCGGCACCGGCTCCTTCGATTCGCGCTTCATGATCGACTACGTGGACAACAATTACCTGGACGCCGTCAGCGGTAGCATCTTCATCGACAAGTTCACCGGCACCACCAACGTGCCGTCGTTCTTCAACCCCACCATGATGTGGGACGGCGCCACGCCCACCACCGTGCCCTTCCTCAAAGTGGACTCCTCGCAGAGCTTCGCCACCATACCGGAGCCTGCCACCCTCGCACTTATCGGCCTGGGCTTCGCGGGCCTCGCGCTGGGCACGCGCCGCAAAGTGCAGTCCTGACCGCAGCGGCGGTCTTTTGCAACGGACCGGCATCCTTGGCCGGTCCGTTTTTTTTCAGTGTGGCGTCACGCGCCAGTGCGAGCGCTTGGTACGGAAGGTGTGGTGGCGGCGGTACTCGCCGGGACTCATGCCCATGGCGCGGCGGAACAGTTTGCTGAAGGTGCTGGCGTTGGTGTAGCCGCAGGCGTTGGCAATGGTTTGCAGGCTATTCAGGCTAATCTCCAGCATCATCTTGGCGCGCTGCACGCGCAAGTCTTGCAGGTAGTCCAGCGGCGTCATGCCGAGCACGGTCTGGAAGTGGCGCAGCAAGGTACGCTCGCTGGACGACGCCACTGCCGCCAGCGCCGCCAAGTCGTAGGGTTCTTCGATGTGGTTCTCCAGCCACTGCTTGGCGCGGTACACCGGGCTGTCGGAGGTCATCGACAGCCAGTCTTGCTCCATTAGCTGGTTGCCCAGCTGCTGGCGTTCCGCCTGCACCAGCAACAACCTGGCGCAGCCTTGCGCAAGCTGCTCATCCAGCATCCGCGCTAGAATCGCAATCATGAATTCAGTCTGCTGGGATGGCGCCACGCAGGAATACAGCTGCGGGTAAAAGCTCATCGACTCCGGCCCGGAGAAATCACAGTCGGGAAAGCGGCGGCGGAAATAGGCCTTGAATGCCCAATGGGTGTCGAGCGTCAAACCAGCCAGCTGGCCCAGCAGTCCCGGGAACACCAGTCCGGTGGAACAGGCAGCAATGATGCCGCCCCGCTCCGTATGCGCGGCCAACTGCGCCAGCAACGCCGGATAGCGTTCTGCGATAATCGCCAGCTCGGGAGCGTTGGATGCATACAACGCCGGCAGCATGATGAGCGTATTTTTTGCTGGCGGCGACGGCCGCTCCGGCGTCGACGCAAACGCGCCCGGCAAGCTGGCATCGAACAGGGCCGGACTGCCTTCCGGCGTCACCAATTTCCAGCTCAAGGAGCAGGGAGCGTGGGGATTTCGCAACTTCAACACGGTTTCGGCCAGGCGCAGCACGTCCACCGCGCTGAACACGGTTCCCATGATGGCCTCTGGAAAACACAGGACTTGGACCTCGAAATGGGTGTCGGTGGTGGCGGTATTGGTCATAATTATGGCGATAATGCTCCTATTTTAATCATAGTGCAAACCTTAGAATCAATTTCAGCAGGCGATATGGCCGGCGTTCTGAAGTGTCATTCAACGGGAGAAGACTGTGAGTTTGATTCAACAACGACTGCCGCTGCGCCTCTGCGCGAGCGCGGTTAGTGTGGCGCTGGCTAGCATGGCCGCGTCCGTGAGTTTTGCGCAAGATACCGAACAAGTCGTGGTGGTGACGGCCCAGAGCCGCAGCCAGCAAATCCAGAACGTGCCGATCGCGGTGCAGACCATGTCCGGCGCCGCCCTCAAGGACCTCGGCGTGGCCAGCCTGGCCGACGTCGACGCTTTCGTACCGGGCCTGGCCATCGACACCTCGCAGTCGACCCGTCCGTCGGTCTACTTGCGCGGCGTCGGCACGCAAGACTTCGGCATCGGTACCGATTCGCCGGTCGGCATTTACACCGATGGCGTCTACACCGGCAAGAACGGCGGCTCGCTGCTCAACTTCAACGACGTCAAACGTATCGAAGTGCTGAAAGGCCCGCAGGGCACGCTGTTCGGCCGCAATGCTGCGGCCGGCGCCATCTCCATCGTCACCAACGAGCCGATCAACCGCGTGCAGGCCAGCGGCCAGGTCCGCGTCGGCAATAACGGCAAGCGCGATGTGGAGGCGCTGTACAACACGCCACTGAGCGATTCCATCGCGCTGCGCATCTCGGCCATCGCCCAGCAGGACGACGGCTGGGTGCGCAACGCCTACAACGGCCAGCGCATGGGCGATGAAGGCGACCGCGGCGTACGCGCCGCCGTGCGCTGGCAGGGCGAGGACGCCTCCGCCACGCTGAGCTGGGAGCACGAAGTGATGCGCGCCTCCGGCCCGCCGGTCTTCTCGCTGACCAACAACACCATCAACTACGGCGGTCCATCGACCTGGACCAATCCGCTCAAGACCCAGCTCAACAACGACGCCCAGCCGGATATGCAGGGCCGCACTTTCGACGGCGTCACGCTGCGCGTCGAGAAGCCGCTGTCGTTTGCCACGCTGACCAGCACCACCGCCTACCGCCACTACAACGCGCAGAACTGGCAGGACAATGACGCTGGCTCGAATGCAGCCTCGGCGCTGTCGACCGGCATCGTCGAATCCAACGCCACCTGGCAGCAAGAGTTCAAGCTAAGCGGAGAAACCGGCAAGGTCAACTGGGTGAGCGGCGTCAGCGCCTACCGCGAGCGCGCCACCTCCGAGCAGAGCGTGTCGGCCACCACCACTTCGCTCGACACCATCATCAAACACTCGGCCGGACTGGCGCCCTATTCCATGCTGACCGCGCTGGCGCAAGGCCTCGGCAAAGCCACCGGCAACAGCGCGCTGCAAAGCGTCAACCTGCTGGGCCAGGGCTGGTCCGAGGTCATGCATGACAAGGGCGAGTACCGCGCCTACGCCGCGTATGGCGACGCCATCTGGCACGTCACCGATACCACCAACCTGACCCTGGGCGGCCGCTACACGCACGACCAGAAATCGTTCAGCTGGTACAACCCGTCGCGCACCGCGGCCGGGCTGGACGCCACGCTGGCCGCGCTCAATGCAGGCAACTTCTTCCCGACGCTGGTGGCGGCCAAGCTGCTGACCGCAACGCAGGCCGCCACGCTGAAGGCCGTCACGACCAGCAACATCCAGTTCACCAATCCGGGCTCGGCCAAGTCCGCGTTCACCGCTGACAAGAGCTGGAACAACTTCAGCCCGCGCGTGGTGCTCGACCATCACCTGACGCCTGACCACATGGGCTACCTGTCGTGGAGCAAGGGCTACCAGTCGGGCGGCTTCGATGCGGTCGGCGTCAACGGCCAGTATGACAAGGAGCTGGTGACCAATCTGGAAGCCGGTATGAAAGGCACGCTGAAGTCGATCAACCTGACGTATGGCGCCTCGGTGTTCCGCTACAGGTACACCAATCTGCAAAGCCTGACGCTGGTGCCGGCCAGCGCTACCAGCGGCATCCCGAGCTACCAGATCGTCAACAGCGACCAGAGCGCCACCGGTGTCGACCTCGAAGCGCAGTGGAAGTTGAACCGCATCTGGCGCCTGAACGGCTCACTGGAATACCTCGACCAAACCTACGCCAACTACACCGCGCCAACCGGCGTCAACCTGAACGGCCAGGCGGCAGGCGCGCCATACCTGAGCGCTTCGGCCGGTGTGAACGCACGCTGGCCGGCATGGGACGGCAACGGCGACTTCGGCCTGGTGTACGGCTACCAGGGCGAGAAGCGCTGCAACGTCGATACGCGTCAAACCGGCACCTGCCTGCCGGACGGCGAGATCGGCGCTGGCAAGGCGCGCGAGCGGGTCGACCTGCGGCTCGGCTGGTCGGCGCCAGGCAATCGCTGGGGCGTGGCGCTGGTGGTCAACAATCTGACCAACAAGCAGTACACGAGCGTCAGCACGCTGGGCTCGGCAGTTGGTTCGCCATACGTCTATGTGACCAAGCCGCGCGTGATTGCGCTGGAACTGCGCACCTCGCTGTAACCGACTAGCCCGGCAGCTGCGCCAGCAGGCCAGCCAGCCGGGCGCCCGCATCGTAACGCAGGAATTGCTGCGCCACCCGTTCCGCCGCCGCGCGTGGTTCCGGATCTTGCAGCAGGCGCAGCGCGGTTGAGCGTAACTGCTCTTCCATCAAACGGTCCGAGCGCAGCAGCACGCCTGCGCCGGAACGCACCACTCCATCCATGTTCAGGTACTGGTCGAGATTGCCGGCGATGCCCAGCACCGGCACGCCCGCCGCCAGCGCTTGCTGGCAGGTCGGACTACCGCCATTGCAGATCACCAGCCGCGAGCGCTGTGCAGCCTGTTCACCCGGCAGATAGCTGGCCACGTACGCATTGTCCGGCAACAGGCCGCGATCGATGGTACCGGCAGTGGCTGCCATCACGGTCAACGGTAACGGCGCCAACGCCTGCAGCACGCGCGGCAGCAAGGCGCCCTGCCCTGAACTGCCCAGCGTGACGTAGACCAGTTCGCGCCCGCCGGGCAAGGCGTCCCACCACGGCGGCGGTTCGGTCGGCGGCGACCACGTCACCGGACCAAGATACGCGTGCGTTATCGGTAGCTCGTGCGCCGGAAACATTTCCGGGATATCGGCATACAGCACATGGTCGGCATCGGTGTAGATGCGCCGCAGGTCATAGCCCAGCGACGGCATGTGATACGCGCGCCGTACGCGATTGAGCGGCCGGCAGTGCAAGGCAAACGCCAGCGGCCGCACCAGCCGGAACAACCGGTCCGCCAGCGCGATCGGCAACACGCGCGACAAAGGCAATGCCGGCACCTGATAGTGCTGGTTTACATACGGACTCCAGTAGGCATTCGCCAGCGCCACGTACGGCACCTCCGCCAGCCGCGCACTGACCGACAGCGACAAACGAAAATCGCCGATCACCACATCCGGCCGCACTGCTTGCAACACGCGAATATCGTCCAGCACGTACTGGCGCAATGTGCGGGCGTCGTACACCGGTTTGCCCGCCGCCAGCGCTGCCAGAAAGCGTGCGCTGGCGATGCTGTTCAGCGGCCAGTGACTTAACTCCGCGCCTTTGAAAAACGGTTCGTAGCCGGGCGCGCAGGCGAAGTGCACATCGTAGCGCTGCCGGTCCAGTGTACGCGCCAGCGCCAGCGGACGTCCGACATGCGCCAGCGTCACCGCCTCCGCTACAAACAAGATTTTTTTGCGTTCCATCCCCACAGCTTGCGACGTCCGCTGCGACGTTGTTTGAGGCAGCGCAAACGTGCCTGCATTAGATCCAGATCAAAGTCGAGCTTGCCTGATGCATATATTTTTCTCATTGGCATTCTTGAATGGGCCTACGCGATGAAACTCACGATCATGTCCGTGCTCTCCGCCGGCAGCGCCTTACTGCTGGTCTTCGTCGCGTTTGCCGCCGCCTCGGTGCTCAGCCGCAGCGACGATGCGCAGCAGCAGCTGACCGTGCTGGCAGGCGTGGTCGGCAACAGCGGCGCCTTGGCCGCGCTAGCCGCCGAGGACGACATCCTGCAAGCCGCGCTGTACGACCGCGACGGCAAGCTGCAAGCGCGCTACCTGTCGCCGCGCCTGCCGTCCGGCCAAGCCGTGCCGGACACGCTGGCCATGCCGGGCGCCACGGAAGTTCGCAGCGAACGCAGCGGCACACCATGGGCGCCCGCCCTGCGCGTCTATCGCATACTGGATAACGGCAGCGTGGCCATGGTGGAAGCTGCGCAAACCCGCATGTGGCTCGATGTACTGAAAAACCTCGGCGCCGCTTTGGTGGCCGCAGCCTTGGCGTTTGTGATGGCGCTGCTGAGGGCGGCACGGTTCAAGGGCAGCCTCGCTGAACCGCTCGGCCAGCTGATCGCGGCGGCGCAGCAAGTCAGCCGAGGGCAAGCCACGCCGCGCATTCAGCACCAGCGCAGCGACGAGCTGGGTGCACTGATCGACAGCTTCAACGATATGCTGGCGCAAGTGGAAGGTCGCGACGCCGCGCTGGCACAGTACCGCGATCAATTGGAGCGCCAAGTCAGCGTGCGCACCGAGCAATTGGAGAAAGCCAAGAACGCGGCCGAGGCAGCCAGCCAGGCCAAGAGCGCCTTCCTCGCCACCATGAGCCACGAAATCCGCACCCCCATGAACGGCATGCTGGGCATGACCGATCTACTACTGGCCACGCGCCTGAGCGAGCAACAGCGCCACTACACCAGCATGGTCAAGCACTCCGGCGAGCATCTGCTGGTAATCATCAACGACATCCTCGACTTCTCCAAAATTGAAGCGGGCAAGCTGACGGTGGAGTACATCCACCTCAATTTCCGCAACCTGCTGGATGATATCGATAATGTGTTTTCACCGCAGGCGCAGGCCAAGGGTTTGCGCCTGGAGCTGGACATCGCGCCCAACATTCCGCTCAGCATTTGCGGCGATCCGAACCGGCTGCGGCAAGTGATCTTCAACCTGCTCGGCAACGCCATCAAGTTCACCAATGCCGGCCAGATCACGCTGCGGGTGGTGGTGGCGCGCGAAGATGCGCAATCGGTCGGCCTGCGCTTTGAGGTGCACGACACCGGCATCGGCGTGTCGCCCGAAGCACGCGCGCGCATCTTCGATTCGTTCTCGCAGGCCGACGGCTCCACCACCCGCAAGCACGGCGGCACCGGCCTCGGCCTGGCGATCTCAAAACAACTGGTGGAGCTGATGGGAGGCGCAATTGGCGTCGACCATGCGCTAACTCAAGGTTCGGTGTTTTGGTTTGCCGTAAATTTTGATAAACGTCGCGTAGACAGCGACGATTCTTCCAACACCACCACCCAGGGAATCCGCATTTTGATCGTCGATGAAAATCCCGCCAGCCGCGCTGCACTGGAGCGCCAGCTGGCGGCCTGGCGCATCGTCTGCGCCAGCGCCCATGCCCACGACGTCCTGCCTCAGCTACGGCAGGCGGTGGCAAACGGGCGCCCTTACGACGCCGTGCTGCTCGACATGGAACTGCCACGCACCAGCGGCCTCGCGCTGGCCGCCGCCATCCGCAGCGAGACGGTGCTGGCATCGACGCGCTTGCTGTTGCTCAGCACCGCGCGCACTGCTGCCGACAGCGTGCAGCAGCGCGAAGCGGGCGTGGCATTCCAGCTGATCAAACCGGCACGCGAGTGCGACCTGCACGACGCCATCACCCTGCCACTGCGCGGACGCGAGGCAAGGCCAGCCGGGGAGCCGCCGGCCACGCAGCCAGCGCACTCCTCTGGTACTGGCGAGGCTGCGCCAGTTGTGCGTGCACGCAAGCGGCGCAAGGTGCTGCTCGCGGAAGACAATCCCGTCAACGTCGAGGTCGCCAGCGCGATGCTGGAAGGCCTGGGCCTTGACGTCCGCCGCGCCTGCAACGGCGAGGAAGCGCTGCACTCGGTGCAAGCGGGCGACTTCGACGCTATCCTGATGGACTGCCAGATGCCGGTGATGGACGGCTTCGCCGCCACCACCGAAATCCGCCGCCACGAGCAGCAGCGCGGCCGCACGCGCGGCATGCCCATCATCGCCATCACCGCCAACGCGCTGCAGGGTGACCGCGAATCCTGCCTTGCCGCCGGCATGGACGACTACCTGAGCAAGCCCTTCACCCAGCAAGCGCTGGGGCAAACCCTGTCGCGCTGGATCCAGCTGCCGCGCGTGGCGGCGCCCGTGATCGACATCGACGCCGACGCGGCTGGCGACACGGCGCCGGACGACCAGCTCATCAACCTGCAAGCGCTGGACAACATCCGCGCCCTGAGTCCGGTCAACGGCAACGCGCTGCTGGAGCGCGTGCTGCAAGCCTTCCTGCGCGACACACCTATCCACCTGCACACCATCCGGCAAGCCATCCACGCCGGCGATGCAGACCAACTGCGCAAGGCCGCACACAGCCTGAAATCGAGCAGCGCCAACATCGGCGCCAGTGCGCTGGCGCAGCGCAGCAAGGAGCTCGAACAGCTAGGACGCAATCACACTACCGCCGGCGCCGCAGCACTGCTGGCTGACATGGAACACTCTTTCCAGGCCGCGCGGCAGGCGTTGGGAGCTTTACTGGAAAAGGAAACTTGATCATGGCAACTTCCCCCCAACGCAGTCTGGTACTGGTCGCTGACGACGATCCCACCATGCGCCTGCTCATGCTGGAAATGCTGGCCCAAGTCGGCCTCGACGCAATCGAAGCAGAGGACGGCATGAAGGCCGTGGCCTGCTTCCAGGCCGTCACGCCGGACCTGGTGCTGCTCGATGTCGACATGCCCGGCATGGACGGCTTTGCCGTGTGCCGCGAGCTGCGCAAGCTGGAGTCGCACTCTACCGTCCCCATCATCATGGTCACCGGCGGCGACGAGCTGGACGCCGTCACCCGCGCCTACGAGGCCGGCGCGACCGACTTCGTCTCCAAGCCAATCAACTGGCCCATCCTCGGCCACCGCGTGCTGTACGTGCTGCGCGCCAGCGACGCCATCAGCCGCCTGCGCATCGCCGACGCCCAGCACCGCGCGGTGCTGGCGGCCATCCCCGATACCTTCTTCCGCATGAACAAGGACGGCTACTATCTCGACTACGAACAAGGCCACGAAGCCAGCAGCGTGTTTTCTACCGACCGCTGCGTGGGCCAACACCTGAGCCAGGTGCTGCCGCCCGAGATCGCTGGCCACATGATGGAGCAAGTGCACCGCGTGCTCGACACGCAGCACATCCGCTCGCTCGATTACGAACTGCCGCTGCCCGGCGCGGCGCCGCTGCCGGGCCGGCATTTCGAAGCGCGGCTGGTGGCCACCGGGCCGGACGAGGTGCTGGGACTGGTACGCGACATCAGCGAGCGCAAGCGCAGCGAAGAACAAATCCGCCGCCTCGCCTACTGCGATTCGCTGACCGGCATCCCCAACCGCCAGGCCTTCCTCGAAACGCTGGAAGCCGAGCTGGTGCGCTCACGCAAGGCCAACAAGAAATTCGCCGTGCTGTTCATGGATCTTGATGCCTTCAAGCGCATCAACGACACGCTGGGCCACGACGTTGGCGACCATTTACTGAAAGCCGTCTCCGAGCGCTTGCGCGAAACCACGCGGCCGGGCGACCTGGTCTCGCGCACGGAGGCTGCCACCAACCTGGCGCGGCTGGGCGGCGATGAGTTCACCATCCTGATCCCCGACCTGGAGCGGGTAGAAAACGCCCTCAACGTGGCGCACCGCGTGAAGGAAGCCATGCGCCGTCCGTTCCTGCTGGAGGCGCACGAAATCTTTGTCACCGCCAGCATCGGCATCTCGTTGTATCCGGAAGACGGCGAGGACTGCAACTCGCTGCTCAAGTACGCCGACACCGCCATGTACCACGCCAAGAACTGCGGCAAGAACAACGCCAAGCTGTACAGCTCGTCACTGACCATGCAGATCATGAGTCACGTCAAACTGGAAGTGGGCCTGCGCAAGGCTTTGCAGAACGACGAGCTGTACTTGCTGTACCAGCCGCAGATCGACGTGCGCAGTTCGCGCATCGTCGGCTTTGAAGCCTTGGTGCGCTGGCGCCATCCCGAGCGCGGCGTGATCTCGCCGACCGAATTCATCCCGCTGGCCGAGGAGACCGGCCTGATCGTGCCGATCGGCGAATGGGTGCTGCGCGCCGCCTGCCAGCAGGCGACCACTTGGCAGCTGGCAGGCAAGCCGCCGGTGCGGGTGGCGGTGAATCTATCGGCCAAGCAGTTCAACGACGAGAACCTGACCCAGAGCGTGCTGTCCGCGCTGCACGACACCGGCCTGCCCCCCGAGCTGCTGGAACTGGAGCTGACCGAAAGCACGCTGATGGACGATGCCCGCGCCACCATGGTCACGCTGGAACAGCTGCGCGGCATCGGCGTGTATTTATCGATCGACGATTTCGGCACCGGCTACTCGTCGATGAATTATCTGAAGCGCTTCGACGTGCGTGCGCTGAAAATCGACAAGAGCTTCATCAGCGGCCTGCCGATGGATTCTGAGAACGCTGCCATCACCCACGCCATCATCGCCATGGCGCACGGCCTGAAGATGGCGGTGGTGGCCGAAGGCGTGGAGACCGACGCCCAGCTAGTCCTGCTGGAACAATACGGCTGCGACATGGTCCAAGGCTACTACCTTGGCCATCCCTCCCCGCCCGACGCCATCCATCGCATGCTGGCCAATCAAGCCTTACAGCACCCCGTCCTGCTTCATCGCAGCGATGGCATCGGGGCTGTAGCCGAGGGCTAACAGGACTTCGTCGTTGTGCTGGCCCAGCGTTGGGCCCAGCCATTTGGTGTGGCCCGGCGTGGCCGACAGTTTGGGCGAGATGGCCGGCAGCTTAACCGGCGTGCCGTCCGCGAACTGGTGCTGCTCGAACATGTCGCGCGCCAGGAATTGCGGGTCACTCATCATGTCGCGCACCGAGTAGATTTTGCCGGCCGGGACGTCGGCTGCTTTCAGCACCTCCAGCGCACTGTCGATGGTTTGCGTGTTGCACCAGGCCTGGATTGCATCGTCGATCATCTGCGTGTGCTTGACGCGGCCGTCGTTACGCTCCAGTTCTGGATTGCCGGCCATGTCGATGCGCCCCATCGCCAGCACCAGCCGCTTGAAGATCGCATCGCCATTACCCGCGATGACGATGTTCTCGCCATCCTTGGTGGTGTAGGTATTCGACGGTACGATACCCGGCAGCGAGCCGCCGGTGCGCTCACGCACCACGCCCGCGTGGTCGAACTCCGGCACCAGCGATTCCATCAGGTTGAACACGGATTCGTACAAGGCCACGTCCACCATCTGGCCTTCGCCTTTGAGCTTGCCGCCGGTGGCGTCGCGGTGGCGCAGCGCCATCATGGCGCCGATCACACCGTGCAGCGCGGCCACCGAATCGCCAATCGATACACCCACGCGCACCGGTGGGCGGTCCGCGTGGCCGGAAACGTAGCGCAAGCCGCCCATCGATTCGCCGATAGCGCCGAAGCCCGGCAAATCCTTCATCGGCCCGGTCTGGCCGAAGCCGGACAGGCGCACCATGATGGTCGACGGATTGATCGCCTTCAGTTGTTCGAAACCGAGCTCCCACTTTTCCAGCACACCGGGACGGTAGTTCTCGATAATGATGTCCGCTTCCAGCGCCAGCTTGCGCGCGATCTCACGGCCTTGCGCATGCTTCATGTTCAACGTCAGCGACTTCTTATTGCGCGACTGCACCGACCACCACAGCGACGTACCATCCTTCAGCACGCGCCATTTGCGGATCGGGTCGCCGCCATCGGGCGACTCGACCTTGATCACTTCCGCGCCAAACTCGGCCAGCATGCGCGCACAAAAAGGGCCCGCGATCAGCGTGCCCAGTTCCAGTACCTTGATGCCGGCCAAAGGACCGGAAGTGTTCTTGCTCATTAAGTCGCCCTTCGATCCAGCATGGCACGGGCGATGGTGCCCGCATCGACGTATTCAAGTTCACCGCCAACCGGCACGCCGCGTGCGAGACGGCTCACACGCAGGCCGCGCGCCTTCAGCATCTCGGAGATGTAGTGGGCAGTGGCTTCACCCTCGTTGGTGAAATTGGTGGCCAGTACCACCTCGGTAACCAGCCCGTCGGCAGCGCGCACCACTAGTTTTTCGAGATGGATGTCTTTCGGCCCGATGCCGTCCAGCGGCGACAGGCGGCCCATCAGCACGAAGTACAGGCCCTTATAGGTCAGGGTCTGCTCGATCATCAATTGATCGGCAGGCGTCTCGACCACGCACAGCAGGCGGCGGTCGCGCTGCTCGTCGTTACAAGTGTCGCAGACGTCTTCTTCGGTGAAGGTATTGCACAGCGCGCAGTGGTGCACGGCGCTGACCGCCTGGTGCAATGCGCGCGACAGCATGTCCGCACCTTCGCGGTCATGCTGCAGCAGATGGAATGCCATGCGCTGCGCCGATTTCGGGCCAACACCCGGCAAGCGGCGCAGCGCTTCGGTCAGGAATTCCAGCGACTTGGACATGCGTCCTTAGAATGGCATCTTGAAGCCGGCCGGCAGATTCATGCCGGAAGTCAGGCCGCTCATTTTCTCGGCGGCGGTGGCTTCGGCTTTGCGCACGGCGTCGTTGAAAGCGGCAGCCACCAGGTCTTCCAGCATGTCTTTGTCGTCAGCCAGCAGCGATGGGTCGATCTGTACGCGCTTGACGTCGTTCTTGCAGGTCATGACGACCTTGACCAAGCCAGCGCCCGATTGGCCTTCGACTTCGATCAGCGCCAGCGAGTCCTGGGCTTTTTTCATGTTGTCTTGCATTGCCTGGGCTTGTTTCATCAGGCCGGCCAGTTGGTTCTTCATCATGGTAGGGTTCTCCGTGTTGCGGTAAGTTGTTTGTTAAAGAGGCGATCAGGCAGCCGCGGCCGCTGCAGTTTGCGGCGGCACGATGGAGCCGGGCACGACCCAGGCGTCCAGTTCGCGGATCATGCTGTTCACGAAAGGATCTTTGGCGACCATGTCCTCGGCGATGCGCTGGCAGGCTTCGCGGTAGGCTTGCGCTTCGGCGCTGGCGGTGTACCAGACGGCGCCCAGTTCGCTGTCCACGCGCACCACGCGGCCAAAGCGTTCAGCCAGTGCAGTGGTCAGTTTTTCGATGTTGCCCGGCGTGCGCCAGGTTTCGATCGGCACGCGCAGGTTGAATACGGCGGCGTTGCCTTCGAAGTAGCACTTCACCATTTCAGCTTGCATTGCCAGTTGCTGGGCGGTGCCGCGCAGTGGCAGTGCTGCGGCGACGGCTGGCCAGTTGCCGTCCCAGTTCAGTTCAGGCACAGGCGTGACGACATAGGCGTATGGCGCCTTGGCCGGTGCCGCTGCGGCGCGGGCCGGCATGGCGATGGCGTGCGGATCGTTCGCTTGCTGGGCCGGCGCGCTTTGCGTGCCTGGCTCCGGTGCGTAGGGATGTGCGGCGCCTTGAGCCGGCATGGCGGAGTCGTCGGAGAATTCGGTGACCCAAGGTGGCAAGTCGTCTTCATCGGCGACTGGTTGCGGGGCCTTGGCTTGCGGTGCTGGCGCAACGTACTGCGGTGCTGCCGCTGGCGGCGCAACGCGGACCGGCGCTTCCAGGACAGCAGCGCCACCGTCAGCAGCTGGTGGCATGTCTTCCCACGGCGCAGGGCGCGCAGGCGCGGCAGCGCTTGGCGCAACGGCTTGCGGTGCGGCTGGTGGCGTGTACGCTGCAGCCGGAGCTTGCGGCGTGACAGCCAGTGCTGGAGCGGCTGGCGCGGCGGCCACGCCTGGCGG
>NZ_WWCN01000089.1 GCF_009857445.1 Duganella flavida | reverse complement strand
CGTTCTTTAACAATCTGGAAGAAGTAAAGTTTTATTAAGCGTGTATCGACAGATACATGCTTGGGTAGTAAAACTCATCATCACAAGTAGTAAATGCTTAGACTTATAGCCGTCAAGGTTATAGGGACAAGTGAATAAGTGCACATGGCGGATGCCTTGGCGATTACAGGCGATGAAGGACGTAGTAGCTTGCGATAAGCTGCGGGGAGCTAGCAAACAAGCTTTGATCCG
>NZ_WWCN01000088.1 GCF_009857445.1 Duganella flavida | reverse complement strand
GATCACTGTCGCCAAGATTGGGCCAATGCCTGACACCGTGTTAAGCAGACGGTAGCCCGGCGCTGATCGGCAGTAATTCGACAGTGATTTCTCGATTAAATCGATCTGTGCCTGCAAGGCCCGAATAATAGCCAAGTTGGCCTTCATGCCGCTGGCTTCGACCGGGCCGACAGGCATGCTGTCGATGTCCATTTCCGTCAGCAGCTTGATTTCTCTGCAGGTAAGGTAGCTA
>NZ_WWCN01000087.1 GCF_009857445.1 Duganella flavida | reverse complement strand
TCTCTCTGCTGCGAACAAAACGCTTCGCAGCGCAAGACAAGATCTTTAAAAATTAACAGTCGATAAGTGTGGGCATTTGGTGCTGCAACAAAAAGCATTAAATGCTCAACAAAGAAATATTCAGTAGTAATACTGTCAGTATTTTGAGTGAGCGAACCAGTGACCAGCAGTGGTCACAAACAGAGATTAAACTAAAGAGTTTGATCCTGGCTCAGATTGAACGCTGGCGGCATGCCTTACACATGCAA
>NZ_WWCN01000086.1 GCF_009857445.1 Duganella flavida | reverse complement strand
GGGAGGCAGCAGTGGGGAATTTTGGACAATGGGCGAAAGCCTGATCCAGCAATGCCGCGTGAGTGAAGAAGGCCTTCGGGTTGTAAAGCTCTTTTGTCAGGGAAGAAAAGGGATTGGCTAATATCTGGTCCTCATGACGGTACCTGAAGAATAAGCACCGGCTAACTACGTGCCAGCAGCCGCGGTAATACGTAGGGTGCAAGCGTTAATCGGAATTACTGGGCGTAAAGCGTGCGCAGGCGGTTTTGTAAGAC
>NZ_WWCN01000085.1 GCF_009857445.1 Duganella flavida | reverse complement strand
TAGTTGGCAGCTCCGAAGTCGGATTTACACCTTATGTGAGTCCTGCAGCGGCACTCTCAGGTATATTAGCTGCTGGTATTGCGTCGGGAAATGCCAATACAGGAATATCTCTGTCATCGAATTTGAATGATAATCGCAATGACGGAAATTCTCTCTTCGGTCCAGGAGTTCTTGTCGATGTCCCGAAAATATATTTCAGTGAAGTTCTTCATGAGAAAGGTATTTTCGGCGAGAAAACGAGCAAGCGTTTTCCGC
>NZ_WWCN01000084.1 GCF_009857445.1 Duganella flavida | reverse complement strand
CTGGTTTGGCGCGCAGTACCTTTTACTATCAGCAGCAGGTATTGCAGGCACCAGATAAGCACCAGCAAATCAAGAAACAAATTCAAACCATTTTCGCCCGCCATCACGGGCGCTATGGCTATCGTCGCGTCGCCGCCACCCTCGGTCAGCAAGGACACAAGATTAATCATAAAAAAGTGCAGCGTCTGATGAGCCAATTGGGTCTTAAATCATTGGTACGACCAAAGAAATACCGCTCTTACAAAGGTGAAGTCG
>NZ_WWCN01000083.1 GCF_009857445.1 Duganella flavida | reverse complement strand
CTGGTTTGGCGCGCAGTACCTTTTACTATCAGCAGCAGGTATTGCAGGCACCAGATAAGCACCAGCAAATCAAGAAACAAATTCAAACCATTTTCGCCCGCCATCACGGGCGCTATGGCTATCGTCGTGTCGCCGCCACCCTCGGTCAGCAAGGACACAAGATTAATCATAAAAAAGTGCAGCGTCTGATGAGCCAATTGGGTCTTAAATCATTGGTACGACCAAAGAAATACCGCTCTTACAAAGGTGAAGTCG
>NZ_WWCN01000082.1 GCF_009857445.1 Duganella flavida | reverse complement strand
AGTCTTACAAAACCGCCTGCGCACGCTTTACGCCCAGTAATTCCGATTAACGCTTGCACCCTACGTATTACCGCGGCTGCTGGCACGTAGTTAGCCGGTGCTTATTCTTCAGGTACCGTCATGAGGATCAGATATTAGCCAATCCCTTTTCTTCCCTGACAAAAGAGCTTTACAACCCGAAGGCCTTCTTCACTCACGCGGCATTGCTGGATCAGGCTTTCGCCCATTGTCCAAAATTCCCCACTGCTGCCTCCC
>NZ_WWCN01000081.1 GCF_009857445.1 Duganella flavida | reverse complement strand
ACCCACAGCTCATCCCCTAATTTTTCAACATTAGTGGGTTCGGACCTCCAGTGCGTGTTACCGCACCTTCATCCTGGCCATGAGTAGATCACTTGGTTTCGGGTCTACACCCAGCGACTATCGCCCTATTCGGACTCGATTTCTCTACGGCTTCCCTATTCGGTTAACCTTGCCACTGAATGTAAGTCGCTGACCCATTATACAAAAGGTACGCAGTCACCCCTTACGAGGCTCCTACTGTTTGTATGCACACGG
>NZ_WWCN01000080.1 GCF_009857445.1 Duganella flavida | reverse complement strand
ACTATCACGTACAGGCTCTTCCCATTTCGCTCGCCACTACTTTGGGAATCTCGGTTGATTTCTTTTCCTGCAGCTACTTAGATGTTTCAGTTCGCCGCGTTCGCCTCACACACCTATGTATTCAGTGGGTGATACCCTAAAAGGGTGGGTTTCCCCATTCGGAAATCTGCGGATCAAAGCTTGTTTGCTAGCTCCCCGCAGCTTATCGCAAGCTACTACGTCCTTCATCGCCTGTAATCGCCAAGGCATCCGCCA
>NZ_WWCN01000007.1 GCF_009857445.1 Duganella flavida | reverse complement strand
TTCCCAGAGCCTTGAGCTCTTTGAAGGGTCGTTCGAGACCAGGACGTTGATAGGTCAGGTGTGGAAGTGCAGTAATGCATTAAGCTAACTGATACTAATTGCCCGTACGGCTTGTCCCTATAACCTTGACGGTTATGTGCATTTACTCTTGATGAGTTAATACCCCAAAACTTTACTTCTCCCAGATTCGCTGCGTAGCCCAGAACGGCTGCGCAGCAGACAAGTCAAAGCTTGATGACCATAGTAAGTCGGTCCCACCCCTTCCCATCCCGAACAGGACCGTGAAACGACTCTACGCCGATGATAGTGCTGCAACCAGTGTGAAAGTAGGTTATCGTCAAGCTAGTTATTCCCAAGAAGGCCCCGTCAGGATTAAATCCGGCGGGGCTTTTTTGCTTTGGCGCAACGTCTTTGCTCACAGTTTTGATCTGCGGAAATGAAAGGTGTACCATGTGCCCTTTCGCGTTTGCTTCAAACCTCAATGAAAAACAAGACAGCCCAAACAATGCTGTACTGCGCATTGGCACTGTCGGTCTCGGCTCCTGCCCGCGCCGATGATTACGCCGATGTCAGCAAACTGGCCAAGGCCGGTAAAGTGGTCGAAGCACTCAACAAGACCAATGAATACCTAGGCAAACACCCGAGCGATCCGCAGATGCGGTTCATGAAGGGCGTACTGCTGACGGAACAGAATAAATCGGAAGAGGCGATCGCCATCTTCACCAAGCTCACCGAGGATTACAAGGATCTGCCGGAGCCGTACAACAACCTGGCCGTGCTGTACGCGGCCAATGGCCAGTACGACAAGGCGCGCGCGGCACTGGAAAAGGCGATCCGCACCAATCCAAGCTACCAGACTGCGTACGAAAACCTCGGCGATATCTACGGCAAGATGGCCAGCCAGGCCTATGACAAGGCCCTGGCGCTGGGCTCGATTTCGGCTGTACCGGCCAAGTCCAAGCTGACCATGCTGCGCACGTTCTCGACCAGCACCGGCGGCAAGATCGTCGGCGCCGAGACTGCCGTTGCGCAAGTGGCGGCGCCGACGCCTGCACCGGTTGTTGCGCCGGCGCGTCCCGCTACCAGCACCCAGCCGCCTTTGATTTCGCAGTTGCCACCGCAGAATGCTGCGCAGGCGAATGCGCCGCAGCGGATTCCGGCCTTGTCGGTGTCGCCGCCATCGGCCGCTGCGCCTAAAGTGGCGACTGCTGTGGCAGCGGTTCCAGCGGCGGCGCCAGTCGCGGCCAAGCCGCTGCCAGCCCCCGCACCTGCACCGGCGGCACAGCTGCCGGTGAAAGTGGCTGCTGCGCCTGTAGTGGCCCCTGCCCCAGCACCTGCTCCGGCGCCAGTGAAAGTGGCTGTCGCACCAGCGCCTGCTCCGGCACCGGTGGTTGCGCCGCTGCCTGCCAAGGTGGAGCCGCCTAAGCCGTCCAAGCCTGAGCCAGAAAAAGTCGCCGCCAAGCCGGACACGTCTGATCGCGATGCGGTAGTGGCGCAGGTGAATGGCTGGGCCAAGGCCTGGGCCTCGCAGAACGTCGATTCCTACTTGGGTTACTATAGCCAGCAGTTCGAACCGCCTAAAGGCGTGAGCCGCAAAGCGTGGGCTGATGAGCGCCGCGCCCGTATCGAGGGCAAGGGCCGGATCCACGTGGAAATCGCCGGGCCTGAGGTGAAGATCGATGGCAACACGGCCAGGGTCAGCTTCCGCCAGACCTATGAATCCGACCGCCTGTCGGCACGCAGCCGCAAGACGCTGGTGATGGTCAAGAACGGCGGAAAATGGCAGATCAAGCAGGAAGTCTCGGGTAATTGATGTCACATCTAGCCACTTTGCGTAAATGGCGCGCGGGCAGTGTGCTCAGCGTGGTTCTTCTCAGCCTGATGGGAGGAGAGCTGAGCCACGCCGCAAAAAAGCCGGTGCGGGCGCAAGCTGCCCGTAAAGCCAATCCGAATCCGGAAGAGCAGCTCAACGATATCTACAAGGACCTGGCCGCGCATGATCTCGGCGCAGCACAGCGTAAAGCCGATGCGCTGGTCGAGGCGTATCCGAATTTCCGTCTCGGCCACCTGATTCGTGGCGATATCCTGCTGATGCATACCCGCGCCGTGAGCAACCTCGGTGCCGAAGTGCCGGTGGGTTCGGAAGCCAAGCTGGCCGACCTGCGCCGCGAGGCTGCGGTGCGCTTGCAGGCCGAGCGTCCGGCGCCGACCCTGCTGCCGCGCGCGCTGCTGCAGATGCGCAAGGACCAGCGCCATGCGCTGATCGTCGACGCCAAACATTCCCGCCTTTATCTCTACGAGAACACCAATGATGGCCTGCGCCTGATGCAGGATTTCTACGTCAGCCAGGGTAAGCTTGGTATCAACAAGGTGAAAGAAGGCGATATGCGCACGCCAGTCGGCGTGTACTACCTGATCGGCCGTCTGCCCGGCGTGAAGCTGCCGGATATGTATGGCAAAGGCGCGCTGCCGCTCGATTATCCGAACGACTGGGACAAGATCAATGGCCGCAGTGGTTCCGGCATCTGGGTGCATGGCACGCCGCCGGAGACCTTCAGCCGTCCGCCGTTGTCGACTGACGGCTGCGTGGTGGTCAGCAACGATGATCTCAATTTCCTGACGCGCGTGGTGGAAATCGGCAAGACACCGATTCTGATTGGCGACCAGGTGGAGTTCGTCAGCAAGGACCAGCTGGACAAGGATCTGCGCCAGGCCGCTTCATTGGTCGAGACCTGGCGGCGCGATGTGGAAAACCGCGACGACGCCGGCCTGAAGTCGCTGTATTCGGCGCGCTTCAAGTCATCGGCAGATGAGGACATCAATGCGTGGCTGGACAAGAACCGCTACCTGCCCGGCGCGAAGAAGATTACGGTGACGGTCAGCGAGCCGAGCTACTTCCGCCAGCCTAGCCAGGAAGAGGTCATCGTCAGCAACTTCACGCAGCAGATCGTGATCGGCAAGTTCCGTCATGCGGTGCGCAAGAAGCAGTACTGGGCCAAGGAAGGCAAGAGCTGGAAGATCGTCGCCGAGTCGAACGTGTAAAAAAGCCCGTGTGCTGCGGCGCTCAAGATCGCCGCACGGCCACAGGGCTTTTTTTCACCAGTTAGAAGTGATACGCAGCCTTCACTTCGAGGTAGTTGATGCCGGTATTCGGCTTCTTGTAGCCACCGTTGGAGAAGTGCTGCACCTTCGCTGCCACTTCCCATTTGTTGTCGAACACATAGCCTACGCCGATGTGGTCGCCGAACTGGAACAGGGTCGACAGGCGGTAGGTGTCGTTGTTGTACAGGTCGGACAGGCGGTGCACGCCGATGCCGCCTTCGTAGTACAGGCCCTTCTTGTTGTCATTCTGGAAGCGGAACACTGGAGTGAAGCCGATATCCCACAGGTTCTTGTCGTTACCGGAAATATTCTTGTACTGCTTTTGCTGCCACAGGCCGACGCTGGCTTCCCAGTAGCCGCTCAGGTGGGTGCCGTTCGACTGGAACCATTGAACATCCCAATCCTTGGCCACGCTGAAGCGTTCCATGCGCACTTTGGCGGCGGTGCCGTAATCGACCGACACGGAGTCGATCAGCTTGTCATCGGCCAGCGCGACTTGCGACACGACCAGCGCTGCTGCCAGCGCGATCATTTTTTTGTTGAACATAGTATCCTTTGCAGTGGGTGTGCTGTATCTCGAAAATTGTATACGGCTAACCTATGATTGTACCGGGGTTCAGAAAATAATTCAGGAGCGCAATTGTCTACGCAAATTACCTTTCTCGGCATAGGCTTGATGGGGGATCCGATGGTGCGCCGCTTGCTCGCGGCTGGCCATCCAGTCACGGTTTGGAACCGCACGCAAGCGAAAGCGCAGGCACTGGCCGAGGCTGGCGCCAAGCCGGTTGCCGACCTCAGCGAAGCGGTGCGCGGTGCGCAGATCGTCATCTCGATGCTGGAGGCCGGTCCGACGGTGGCGTTGGTGCTGCAAGCGGCCCTGCCGTCGCTGGCGCCGAATGCGCTGTGGATCGATATGAGTTCGACGCAGCAGGCGGAGGCGCAAACTTTCCATGAACAACTTAGCGCCTCGGGCCGCCGCTTCATCGACGCGCCGGTGTCCGGCGGCGTGGGCGGTGCGGCAGCGGGCACGCTGGCGATTATGGCCGGCGGTACGGCGGCAGATTTCGCTGAGGCTGAGCCAGTGCTGTCGGCAATGGGCCGCGCCACCTTGGTCGGTCCGGCCGGCAGCGGGCAGGTGGCCAAGCTGTGCAACCAGCTGATTGTTGGTGCAACCATCAACATTGTTGCGGAAGCCATGTTGCTGGCGCAGGCGGCGGGGGCGGATCCGGAGGCGATGCGGGCTGCGATACGCGGTGGCTTTGCCGAGTCGAAGATACTGGAGGTGCACGGCCAGCGCATGCTGGACCGGAACTTTGTCGCCGGCGGCAAGGTGACGACGCAGCTCAAGGACCAGCGCAACATCCTGGCTGCGGCGGAAGCGGCCGGCGTGGTGCTGCCGCTGACGGAGCTGGTGACGGCGCGCTACATGACGCTGTCCAAAACGATACCGCAAGCCGATCACTCTGCCGCCTTGATCGGACTGGAGCAATTGAATCCGGGGCAGCGCGTCGGCACTGCCCCCGACCAGTTAGGTTGACGGCAAACTCGCTTCCACCAGCTTGACCCAGAAGCTGGCGCCGACCGGCAGCAGCGTGTCGTTGAAGTCATAGCTGCCGTTGTGCAGCACGCATGGGCCGAGGCCGTGACCGCCGCTGCGGTGGTCGCCCTCGCCGTTGCCGATGAAGATGTAGCAGCCCGGTTTGGCCTGCAGGAAGTAGGCGAAGTCCTCGGCGGCCATCGATGGTTCGGTCTTGTCGTCCACTTTGTCGGCGCCGACCACGCTCTTCATGACTTCCACCGCAAAGCGCGTCGCTTCCGGATGGTTGATCAGCGGCGGGTAGTTGCGGCGGAACTTGAATTCCACTTCGGCGCCGAAGGCAGCGGCGGTATTCACCGCCACCTGTTCCATTTGCTTTTCCAGCATGTCCAGCACATCCCATGACAGGGTGCGCACGGTGCCGGCCATCTTGGCTTCGTCAGGGATAACGTTGGTGGCGGTGCCCGCCTGGATTTGCGTCAGCGACAGCACGGCGGTATCGAGCGGGCTGGTGCGGCGGCTGATGATGGTTTGCCAGCTTTGCGCAATTTGCACGGCCACCATCACCGGATCGATACACTTGTGCGGCTGGGCCGCGTGGCCGCCCTTGCCTTTGACGGTGACGTAGAACTCGTTACTGGAAGCCATCAGCGGGCCTTCGCACACGCTCATGTGGCCAGATGGAATGCCGGGCCAGTTGTGCATGCCGTAGATGGCGTCCATCGGGCATTGTTCGAACAGGCCGTCTTCGATCATGCGCTTGGCGCCGGCGCCGCCTTCTTCGGCCGGCTGGAATACCAGATAGACGGTGCCGTCGAAGTTGCGGTGCTCGGCCAAATACCTGGCGGCGCCCAGCAGCATGGCGGTGTGGCCGTCGTGGCCGCAGGCGTGCATCTTGCCCGGGTGGACCGAGGCGTGCGGGAAGGTGTTCACTTCCTGCATCGGCAGGGCGTCCATGTCGGCGCGCAGGCCGATCGAGCGGTTGGACTTGCCGTTCTTGATGATGCCAACCACGCCCGTGATGCCCATGCCGCGAATGACGGGGATGCCCCATTCGCTCAGCTTGTCGGCTATCACGTCGGAAGTGCGTTGTTCTTCATAGCAAAGTTCAGGATGGGCGTGCAGGTCGCGCCGGATCTGCTGCAGTTCGGATTGAAATGCAATGATGGGATCTACCAGGTTCATGCTACTTCTCCACTATTCCTCTGTTTCCAGTTTGCTCATTGTAGCCCTTGTCCGATGAGTTAAGCCAGAGCACGCGCAATGGTTTACGATACTGTTTTGAGCAAATGCTTTTTGGACTCCTGACATGACAACCACACAAGTCCGCGCGGTCTGCCCGCTTGACTGCCCTGACACCTGCGCGCTGCTGGTGACGGTGGACGACGGCGTCGCCACCGCCGTCAAGGGCGATCCCGACCACCCGACCACGGCCGGCGTGCTGTGCACCAAAGTGTCGCGCTATACCGAACGCACTTACCACGAAGACCGCCTGCTGCATCCGCTGAAACGCGTGGGCAAAAAAGGCGAGGGCAAGTTCGAGCGCATCAGCTGGGAGGAGGCGCTGGACACCATCGCCGCCAAGCTGAAACCGATCGCCGCGCGCGCGCCGGAAGCGATCCTGCCATACAGCTACTGCGGCACCATGGGACTGATTCAGGGCGAGTCCATGTCGTCGCGTTTCTTCAACCAGATCGGCGCCTCGCTGCTGGACCGCACCATTTGCGCGACGGCCGGCTTCACTGGCTACAAGTACACCATCGGCGGCTCCATCGGCACCGACATGGAGCAGTTCCAGAACGCCAAGCTGCTAATTATCTGGGGTGGCAATCCGATTGCCTCCAATCTGCACTTCTGGATGCGCGCGCAGGAAGCCAAGCGTAACGGCGCCAAGCTGATCGCCATCGACCCATACCGCTCTTTGACGGCGGAGAAGTGCCACCAGCACATCGCGCTGCTGCCGGGCACTGACGCCGCGCTGGCGCTGGGCCTGATGCATGTGCTGATCAAGGAAGATTTGCTGGACCACGACTACATCACGCAGTACACGCTGGGCTTTGAAGAACTGAAGCAGCGCGCTGCTGAATGGACGCCGGAACGCACGGCGCAAACCTGCGGCATCACGGTCGATGAAGTGGTTGACCTGGCGCGCCTTTACGGCAGCATGGCGAAGGCCGGCGAGCCGGTGGCGATCCGTACCAACTACGGCGTGCAGCGCGTGCGCGGCGGCGGCATGTCGGTGCGGAATATGGCCTGCCTGCCGGCGCTGGTGGGCGCGTGGCGCCATGCGGCTGGCGGCATACAGCTGTCGTCCAGCGGCTCCTTCCCGACCAACAAGCCCAAGCTGCAGCGCACGGATTTGCTGAAGAAGATCCCGCGCACCATCAACATGACCACCATCGGCGACGACCTGCTGCGGCCTGCTTCGCCGGAGTTCGGGCCGCAAGTGGAAGCGGTCATCGTCTACAACTCGAACCCGCTGGCGATTGCGCCGGATTCGGACAAGGTGATGCAAGGCTTCCTGCGCGAAGACCTGTTCACAGTGGTGCTGGAGCACTTCCAGACCGACACCGCAGACTACGCCGACATCGTGCTGCCGGCCACCACGCAGCTGGAGCACATCGACGCGCACACTTCCTACGGCCACCTGTACATGATGGCGAATAACGCTGCCGTCGCGCCGATGGGCGAGGCCAAGGCCAACACCGAAATCTTCCGCCTGCTGGCGGCGAAGATGGGCTTCGACGATCCATGCTTCAAGGAGAGCGACGACGAACTGGCCGCACAGGCGTTCAACGCGCAGGACGCGCGCGCCATCGGTTTCGATTGGGACGCCTTGAAGCAGAAGGGCTGGCGCAAACTGAATATGCCGGACGCGCCGTTCGCGCAGGGCGGCTTCCCTACGCCATCCGGCAAGTGCGAGTTTTATTCCGCGCAGATGGAAGCCGACGGACTCGATCCGCTGCCGACCTATTTGCCGCCATACGAATCGGTGGCCAGCAATCCGGAACTGGCGGCGCGCTATCCGCTGGCGATGATTTCTCCGCCGGCGCGCAACTTCCTCAACTCCACCTTCGTCAACGTCAAGAGCCTGCGTTCGAGCGAGGGCGAGCCGCACCTCGACATCCATCCCGGCGACAGCGCATCGCGCGGCATCGCGGACGGTGACATGGTCCGCATCTTCAACGACCGTGGTTCCTTCATTGCCAAAGCGCGGGTGACGGACAAGGCGCGCGCAGGCCTGGTAGTAGGCCTGTCGGTGTGGTGGAAGAAGCTGGCGAAAGATGGCAAAAACGCCAATGAGGTTACCAGCCAACAGTTGACCGACATGGGCCGCGCGCCGACGTTTTACGATACACTGGTACAGGTCGAAAGGCTCGCCTCATGAGGTGATGTATGCGCAACATTGCACGCCACATCCTCCGCACCAAGTTCTGGTTGGCGGTGGCGTGCGTGTCGGCCATGCTGGCCGGTTGCGCGCAATTCAAGTACTACATGCAGGCTGCCCAAGGCCAGTATTCATTGTGGTCGGACGCGCGTCCGATTGAAGACTGGCTGGGCGACCCCACCACCGATCCCCAGCTCAAAGCTCGTCTGGAAAAGGCGCTCCTGATCCGCAAGTTCGCAGTCAAGGAACTGGGCCTGCCTGATAACGCCAGCTATAAAAACTACGCCGCCCTGTCGCGGCCCTTCGTGCTGTGGAATGTGGTGGCGACGCCGGAGCTGTCGCTGCGTCCGATCCAGTGGTGCTTCCCGATTGCGGGCTGCGTCAGTTATCGCGGTTACTACAGCAAGGAGGACGCGCTAGCCTACGCTGAAGAGCTGCGCAAGGAGCGCGACGACGTGCAGGTCGGCGGCGTGCCTGCGTATTCCACGCTGGGCTGGTTCAGCGACCCGTTGCTATCGACCTTCATCAACTACTCGGACGCCGAACTGGCGCGCATGGTGTTCCACGAACTGGCGCACCAGGTGGTGTACATACCGGGCGATTCGCAGTTCAACGAGGGCTTTGCCACGGCGGTGGAGGAAGCCGGTGTGGCGCGCTGGCTGGAACTGTACGGCACCGATCCGATGCGCGAAGCCTACCTGCGCTACAACGCGCGGCGGCAGGATTTCCTCGCTCTGTTGGTGCGGCACCGCACGATGCTGGCCGACCTGTATGCCAGCAAAACCAGCACGCGTCACAAGCGCAGCGAGAAAGCCCGCATCTTCGCTCACCTGAAATCGGACTACGTCAAACTCAAGGAAAGCTGGGGCGGTTATGCCGGTTATGACCGCTGGTTTGCCGAGCCGTTGACCAATGCACACCTCAGCGCGGTGGGAACTTACCACGATTATTTGCCCGCCTTCCGGGCCTTGTTAAAGCAGGAACGAACGTTCGTGCGTTTTTATGGTGCAGTGCAAAAAATAGCAACTCTTGACGTAGGTCAACGCCGACAACAGTTGGAGCTCTTGGGCCGCCCGCCGATGCTCAATGCCGAAGGCGGCAAAGCCGCGCCGGTGGCCGCTGAGGGCATGCATTGATGTTGCGACGCAGCACGAAAAGCCGTTAGAACCTCCGTTCTAATTATGGTTAAATGCGCTTGCGTACGGGCGTCCTGCCCGATAGCATCGCATCATGAGCAAGCTCCCTGACCGGCTCTGTGCGCCGGCCTGACAACGATAAA
Organism: Duganella flavida; assembly: GCF_009857445.1. Taxonomy (GTDB): domain Bacteria; phylum Pseudomonadota; class Gammaproteobacteria; order Burkholderiales; family Burkholderiaceae_D; genus Rugamonas; species Rugamonas flavida. The sequence goes on along the minus strand of NZ_WWCN01000007.1, from coordinate 293,713 downwards.
TAATATTCGAGACAAGAGGCACAGGATGGAGAAAATCTGGTTGAAGTCGTATCCGCCCGGCATGCAGACCGAGGTCGATACGGGGCAGTACCGTTCGCTGGTGCAACTGCTGGAAGAGTCCTTCCACAAGTTCGCCGACCGCAATGCGTATGTCTGCATGGACAAGTACCTTACCTATGCCGAAGTCGACGCGTATTCCAAGCGTCTCGGCGCCTGGCTGCAAAGCCGTGGCCTGAAGCCGGGCGCGCGCGTGGCCATCATGATGCCGAATGTGCTGCAGTATCCGATCGCGATTGCGGCGATCCTGCGCGCCGGCTACACGGTGGTCAACGTCAACCCGCTGTACACGCCGCGCGAGCTGGAGCACCAGCTGAATGACTCTGGCGCCGAGGCCATCATCATCCTCGAAAACTTTGCCACCACCTTGGAACAGGTGCTGGGCAAAACGCAGGTCAAGCATATCGTGGTGGCCAGCATGGGCGAGATGCTCGGCGGCCTCAAAGGCATGCTGGTGAATTTCGTGGTGCGCAGCGTGAAGAAAATGGTGCCAGCGTTTTCGCTGCCGAACGCGGTGCGCTTCAAGGATGCGCTGTCGCAGGGTGGCGGCATGAAACTGACGCCGGTCGAACGCCAGTACAACGATCCGGCGTTCCTGCAGTACACCGGCGGCACTACCGGCGTGTCGAAAGGCGCCACGCTGACGCACAAGAATATCGTGGCCAACCTGCTGCAAAGCGAGGCCTGGTCGCAACCGGCGCTGGGTGGTTCGGGTGAGCAGATCACCATCGTGTGCGCGCTGCCGCTGTACCACATCTTCGCGCTGACGGCGTGCGCCATGTGGGGCACCCGCGTCGGTGCGCTGAACATCCTGATCCCGAATCCGCGCGACATTGGCGGCTTCATCAAGGAGCTGGCGAAGTACAAGTTCAACATGCTGCCGGCCGTGAACACGCTGTACAACGCGCTGCTGAACCATGCGGACTTCGGCAAGCTGGATTTCTCGGCGCTGAAGATTTGCAACGGCGGCGGCATGGCGGTGCAGCAGTCCGTCAACGACCGCTGGCTGGCGGCGACCGGCGTGTCCATCATCGAAGGCTACGGTTTGTCCGAGACTTCGCCGGTGGCCACCTGCAACCGCGCCGACAGCAAGGCCTTCACGGCCACCATCGGCTTGCCGGTGCCGTCGACCGAGATTGCCATCCTCGATGACGATGGCCAGGAAGTGGCGCTGGGTGTGGCTGGCGAGATCGCGATTCGCGGTCCGCAGGTGATGGCCGGCTACTGGAACCGTCCGGATGAAACCGCCAAGGTGATGACGCCTGATGGCTACTTCAAATCGGGCGACGTTGGCGTGATGGACGAGCACGGCTTCGTCAAGATCGTTGACCGCAAGAAGGACATGATCCTGGTGTCCGGCTTCAACGTCTATCCGAACGAACTGGAAGGCGTGATTGCCGCGCACCCGGGCGTGCTGGAGTGCGCCGCGATCGGCGTGCCGGATGAGCACTCGGGCGAAGCGGTCAAGGTGTTCGTGGTCCGCAAGGACCCGAACCTGACGCAAGAAGCCCTGATGGCCTACTGCAAAGAACAATTTACTGGCTATAAAAAGCCGAAATACATTGAGTTCCGCGAGGAGCTACCGAAAACCAATGTCGGGAAAATTCTGCGCCGCATGCTGCGCGACGAACCACCCGGCGATAAGAAAAAGGCTGCATAAAGATGGATAAGATTTGGCTGAAGTCGTACCCCGAAGGCGTACCGGCGGAGATTGATAACACCCAATACCGCTCGGTCACCCACCTGCTGGAAGAATCGTTCCGCAAGTACGCTGACCGCAACGCCTTCGTGTGCATGGACAAGTTCATGACCTACGGCGAGCTGGATCAACTGTCGCAAAAAATGGGCGCCTGGCTGCAGAGCAAAGGCCTGCAACCGGGTGCGCGCGTCGCCATCATGATGCCGAACGTGCTGCAATATCCGGTGGCGATGGCTGCCGTGCTGCGCGCTGGCTATACGGTGGTCAACGTCAACCCGCTGTACACCCCGCGTGAGTTGCAGCACCAGCTGGTGGACTCGGGTTCCGAAGTCATCATCGTGCTGGAAAATTTTGCCACCACCGTGCAGCAAGTGCTGGCGCAGACGCCGGTCAAGCACGTGATCGTGGCCTCGATGGGTGACCTGCTGGGCGGCCTGAAAGGCACGCTGGTCAACTTCGTGGTGCGCAATGTGAAGAAGATGGTGCCTGCGTACTCGCTGCCAGGTTCGATCACCTTCAAGAAAGTGCTGGCCGAAGGCGCGGGCATGACCTTGCAGCCGGCCAAGCAGGGCCACGACGATATCGCCTTCCTGCAGTACACCGGCGGTACTACCGGCGTGTCGAAGGGCGCGATCCTGCTGCACCGTAACATCATCTCCAACGTGCTGCAAAACGAAGCATGGCTGCAGCTGAAGGGCAGCGGCGATCAGATGGTGTTCGTCGCTGCGCTGCCGCTGTACCACATCTACTCGCTGACCATCAGCGCGTTCATGAGCGTGCGTACCGGCGGCCTGAGCGTGCTGATTCCGAACCCGCGCGATATTCCTGGCTTCGTCAAAGAGCTGGCCAAATACAAAGTGACCGTGCTGCCTGCGGTGAACACGCTGTACAACGCACTGCTGAACAATGCCGAGTTCGCCAAGCTGGACTTCTCGTCCTACAAGCTGTGCAACGGCGGCGGCATGGCCGTGCAGAAGAGTGTGGCCGAGCGCTGGCTGAAAGTCACTGGCACCCCGATTATCGAAGGCTATGGCTTGTCCGAGACGTCGCCAGTGGCTACCGCTAACCGCGTCGACATCAAGGAATTCACCGGCACCATCGGCCTGCCGATACCATCGACCGAAGTCGCGATCCTGGACGACGACGGCAACAAGCTACCACTGGGTTCGACCGGTGAGATCGCGATTCGCGGCCCACAGGTGATGGCGGGCTACTGGAACCGTCCAGACGAGACCGCCAAGTCGATGACCAGCGATGGCTTCTTCAAGACTGGCGACGTCGGCATCATGGACGAGAACGGCTTTACCCGCATCGTCGACCGCAAGAAGGACATGATTATTGTGTCCGGGTTCAACGTCTATCCGAACGAAGTGGAAGGCGTGGTGGCGGCCCATCCGGGTGTACTGGAAGTGGCTTGCATCGGCGTACCGGACAAGAACTCGGGCGAGGCCGTGAAGCTGTTCATCGTGCGCAAGGATCCTAACCTGACCGCCGAGCAGGTGCTGGACTTCTGCAAGCACGAACTGACCGCTTACAAGAAGCCCAAGTACATCGAATTCCGCGATGAACTGCCGAAGACCAACGTCGGCAAAATCCTGCGTCGCCAGCTGCGCGACGAAAAGGCTGCGGCCTAACTGAGGCCTAAGGCCTTCTGATACATGCGAGCCGGCGGGCTCGCATGGCTGTAGCCAAACGGGTGCGTACCTCGTGCTCCTGATTGAGATACCCCTCCACGTTCGCCTTGCGGGCGGCATCAGCAAAGTGCTGATCGTCCACATCCTGTAGCCGCTCAAACTCGGCTAGCGACAGCACGACCACTGAAGCCTGGTCGGCCTTTTCCACTACGACGGTTTGCGACAATGCTTGATGCAAGTAACGATCAAGCTCGTGCGCAATTTGGTCCTCTGATACTTTCAGCATATGCCACCCCCTGCAAGCCAGTATAGAAGCTGGCCGCCGCGAATCAAGCGCGGTTCAGGCCTGGCCGTCCGCTGCGTACGACGAAGCCTGCGGCGCGCTCTATGGCGCTGTGGCTTTCGTGCACGTTGTCCAATGCAAGGAAGTGGGCGGTGGTGTCGGCTGGCGTGATAGTCAGTAGCATGTAGCCACGTTTGTCACTGCGGCCATACTTGATGCCGTGGTTCATCGATACATACTGCTCAGTACGTGCTTGCGGGCGCGAGGGCGAGGTGACGGAGGTGCCGCAGAATTCGGTCGCCAGTATTGGATTCGTTGCCGAGCGTGGGCGTGATGGATTGTGTGCGAGCTCGCAGGCGAAGAAGCTGTGCACGTCGCCGGAGATGACCAGCGGATTGCTGGCGCGGCTGGTGTGCAGTGTGTCCATCAGCAGCTGGCGTGCCGTCGGATAGCCATCCCAGCCGTCGGTCCAGAAGCGGCCGTCGTCTTCCTGTTTGATCGGTAGCTGGCTGTTTTGTGCCATCAGCGTTTGCTGGGCGAGGATGTTCCAGCGGGCGGTTGAGGAGGACAGGCCTTGCGCTAGCCATTGCTCTTGTTCTTTACCGAGCATGCTGCGGCTACGGTCTTTCAGGGCGGCGCATTCGCGCAGCAGGACTGAGCTGGAACCGCCGCGGCCTTGCGGCGTGCAAGCCTGGACGGCGCGGTACTGGCGGTCGTCCAGCACGTGGAAGCGCGCCAGTTGACCCCAGTCATAGCGCTGGTACATGCGCAGGTTGGCGAAGTCGCGCGGAGCGACGCGCAGTGGCATGTGTTCGTAGAAGGCTTGATACGCGGCGGCGCGGCGTTCGGCGAAGCGCGGGTCGAGGCGTTCGTCGCGCAGGTTGCCGTAGTCGTTGGCGACTTCGTGGTCGTCCCAGGTGACGATCCACGGGGCAGCCTGGTGGGCGGCTTGCAGGTCGCGGTCAGTTTTGTACTGGGCGTAGCGGGCGCGATAGTCGGCCAGTGTGAAGCTCTCAGCGGTCCGTAGCGCGGTTTTTGGATGTTGCAGCTGGTGCGGTCCCCACTCATAGATGTAATCGCCCAGGAAGGCCACTAGATCGGGCGCTGCTGCGGTGATGTGCCGGTGGGCGGCGTAGGTGCCGAATTCCCAGTGCTGGCAGGAGGCTACGGCTAGCTTGAGCTGCTTAGGCATGCTGGCGCTGGCGGGCGCGGTGCGTGTGCGGCCAATCGGGCTGACGGCGTCGCCCAGCATGAAGCGATACCAGTACCAGCGGTCCGGCTGGAGGCCGGTGACGTCGACGTGCACACTGTGCGCGAGTTCGGGCGGCGCGGCAGCTGTGCCCTTGGCGACGATGCGGCGGAAGTGCTCATCCTCGGCCATCTCCCAGCGCACGCTGAAGACAATGACTGGCGTGGCGGCGGCGTTGAGCGGATCGTGCAGGATGCGCGTCCAGATGATGACAGCGTCCGGCAGTGGCGAGCCCGATGCGATGCCAAGACTGAAGGGATAGGCGTGGCCGCTGTCGCTCGTGGCGCTGCGATTCTGTGCGCCGGCGGCGGAGAGGTTGCTGGTGCTGGCTGGCGCGGCTAGCGTGGTTGTCGCGGCCAGCGCGCCGAGGCGGCTGGCGGTGGCGAGGAAGTTGCGGCGCTGTTCGTCCATGCTGCGAGGCGCGGGCCGCTGCGGATCACGAATTGATCAGCGTTTCGATCGACGGTACTTTGCGCGGCTTGCGGTCGGAGTCGGTGGCGACGTAGGTCAGGGTGGCTTCGGTCACTTTCACGGTGTCGGCCTGCAGGCGGTTGCGCTCTGCGTACACTTCCACCTGCACGGTAATGGACGTATTGCCAACCTTGACAATATCAGCATAGAACGACAGCAGGTCGCCCACGAACACTGGATTCTTGAACACGAACGAATTCACCGCAATGGTGGCCACACGGCCATTGGCGCGGCGCGTGGCCGGCAGCGAGCCGGCGATGTCCACCTGCGCCATGATCCAGCCGCCAAATACATCGCCGTAGACATTGGCGTCGGACGGCGAAGGCATCATGCGCAGTTCCGGCATCTTCCCGGCTGGCAGGCCGCGGTTGATGGTGTTGACGGTGGGGATTTGGGGCGTGGTCATCTTGATTTCTCTTCTGGGGCTACAATTAACGGGATTGAACCATAAAAAGCCAAGATCCGCCATGCGCCGTTACGCCGACTCCCAGCCAGCCCCCGCCAGCAAAACCGCTCCCACCCGCAGCGATACTGCCACCATCAAAACGTTAATTCCCTACTTATGGGTCTACAAATGGCGCGTGCTGCTGGCGCTGGGCTGCCTGATCGGCGCCAAGCTGGCCAACGTTGGCGTGCCGGTGGTGATGAAGAAGCTGATCGATTCGCTGACCATCACGCCATCGCATCCGCAAGCGCTGCTGGTGTTGCCGCTGGGCGCACTGGTTGCCTACGGCATGCTGCGTGTCTCGACTACCTTGTTCACCGAGCTGCGCGAATTTCTGTTCGCGCGCGTGACGCAGCGCGCGGTGCGCACCATCGCGCTGCAAGTGTTCCGACACCTGCACGCACTGTCGCTGCGCTTCCACCTTAACCGACAAACCGGCGGCATGACGCGTGATATCGAACGCGGCACGCGCGCCGTTGGCTCGCTGATTTCGTACACCCTGTTTAACATCCTGCCGACGCTGGTCGAGATCACGCTGGTGCTGGGCTATCTCGTCACGCACTACGATATCTGGTTCTCGGTGATTACCTTTGTGGCGCTGGCGTCCTACATCACCTTCACCATCCTGATCACCAACTGGCGCACGCACTTCCGCCGCACCATGAACGAGCTGGATTCGAAGGCCAACACCAAGGCCATCGATTCGCTGATTAACTACGAAACGGTGAAGTACTTCGGCAACGAGGAATACGAAGCGAAACGCTACGACGAAGGATTGCAGCGCTACGAAAGCGCTGCCGTGAAATCGCAGACCTCTTTGTCGCTGCTGAACACCGGTCAGTCGATGATTATCGCGGTGGCAGTCACGCTGATTTTGTGGCGTGCCACGGTCGGCGTCATTGAAGGCAAGATGACGCTGGGTGATCTGGTACTGGTCAACTCCTTCATGATCCAGTTGTACATTCCGCTGAACTTCCTCGGCGTGATCTACCGCGAGATCAAGCAAAGCCTGGCCGACATGGAGAAGCTGTTCTCGCTGCTGGACCAGAATCGCGAAATCGCCGACACGCCGGACGCGCGTCCGCTAGTCACGCATGGCGCGCAAGTGCGCTTCAACCACGTGGACTTCAGCTACGATCCGAAGCGCCAGATTTTGTTCGATGTGGACTTCACCATCGCGCCCGGCACCACCACGGCGGTGGTGGGCCACAGCGGTTCCGGCAAGTCCACCTTATCGCGCCTGCTGTTCCGTTTCTATGAAGTGAACGCTGGCGGCATCACCATCGATGGCCAGGACCTGCGCTCGCTGACGCAGGACTCGGTGCGCCACGCCATCGGCATCGTGCCGCAGGATACGGTGCTGTTCAACGACACTATCGAATACAACATCGCCTACGGCAAGCCGGGGGCGACGCACGATGAGATTGTGGCCGCAGCGCGCGCCGCATCGATCCACGACTTCATCGACAGCCTGCCGGACGGCTACAAGACCATGGTCGGTGAGCGCGGCCTCAAACTCTCCGGCGGCGAGAAGCAGCGCGTGGCGATTGCGCGCACGCTGTTGAAGAATCCCGCCATCCTGATTTTCGACGAAGCCACGTCGGCGCTGGACTCGAAAGCGGAGCAGGCGATTCAGGCGCAGTTGAAGGAAATCTCGCGCACGCGCACCACGATGGTGATTGCGCACCGCTTGTCCACGGTAGCCGATGCACAGCAGATTATCGTGCTCGATCATGGTCGCATTGTTGAACGAGGTACGCATCAATCGCTATTGGCAGCGGACGGACTCTATGCTCAAATGTGGGAGCGCCAGCAGGCTAAGGCTGACGAAGAAGACACTGTGAATATAGTTTAATTAAAGGGATAGTCCATGAAGTCTCGTTTTGTGTTGGGTGCAGTAACCGCCATGCTGGCATGCGTACAAAGTGCTTACGCTGCCGATCCTACCGAACAGCAGTTCCGTGCCCTCTACAAAGAGCTGGTTGAGACGAATACCACGCTGTCCTCCGGCAGCTGCACGCTGGCTGCGGAACGCATCGCGGCGCGTTTGAAGACTGCGGGCTTCCCTGAATCCGACCTGCACCTGTTTGCCGATCCGGCGCATCCGAAAGAAGGTGGCTTGGTGGCCGTGCTGCCGGGCCGTGATCCGAAAGCGAAAGCGATCCTGCTGCTGGCGCACATCGATGTGGTGGAAGCCAAGCGCGAAGACTGGACGCGCGATCCGTTCACGCTGATCGAAGAAGACGGCAAGTTCTACGCGCGCGGCGTGGTGGACGACAAAGCGCAAGCTGCCATCTGGGCGGATTCGCTGATCCGTTTCAAACAGGAAGGCTACAAGCCGCGTCACACGCTGAAGATGGCGCTGACCTGCGGTGAAGAGACCTCCGGCGCCTTCAACGGCGCGGAGTGGCTGACCAAGAATCGCCGTGACCTGATCGATGCAGGCTATGCGCTGAACGAAGGCGCGGGCGGCGAATTGAATGCGGCCGGCAAGCGCATCACGATGACGGTGCAGGCGGGCGAGAAAGTGTCGCAGAACTATCGCCTGGAAGTGACCAATCGTGGTGGCCATAGCTCGCGCCCGATGAAGGACAACGCCATCTACCATCTGGCCGGCGCGCTGACCAAGGTGCAGGGTTACGAATTTCCGATCCAGCTGACCGATGGCAGCAAGGGCTATCTGAATGCGATGTCCAAGATCCAGCTGGAAGCAGGCCACAAGGAAGTCGCAGACGCTATGCTGGCCGTGGTGAAAAATCCTGGCGATACCAAGGCGGTTGCCACGGTGTCGAATGCTGATACTAGCTGGGCCGCCATGCTGCACACCACTTGCGTGGCGACCCTGCTGGATGCAGGCCACGCCACCAATGCGTTGCCGCAGCGTGCACGCGCCAACATCAACTGCCGCATCTTCCCGGGTGTAACGCAGGAGACGGTGCGCCAGGCTTTGGTCAGCGCGATCAACGATCCTGCTGTGAAGGTGGAGACGCTGGAGATTCGCGGCGAGAATTCGGCGCCGCCTCCGCTGACCCGCGCCATCATGGAGCCGGTTGAAAAGCTGACCGCGAAGACCTGGCCTGGCGTGCCGGTGATGCCGATTCTGCAGTCCGGCGCTACCGACGGCCAGTTCCTCAACGCGGCCGGCATTCCGACCTACGGCATCAGCGGTATTTTCCTGACGCCGGACCTCGGCAATATCCACGGCCTGAATGAATACATCGGCGTACAGTCGCTGATGGAAGGCCGCGTGTTCCTGCACGAGCTGGTGAAGACCTACGCTGAGCAGAACTAAGCGTTAAGCGATTGCGCGATATCTGAAGTCGCGCATCGTCACCACGCCTGCACCCGCGCAGTACACGCCGGGTTTCAGGCTGAGGAAACCACCAAACACATTGTGGTGCAAGCCGGAGACTTCCAGCTGCCACGAATGTTGTATCCAGTTCTTCCCGTCCAGCGAGTAGTGGAACGTTACGTTGTGCTGATCGTTCTTCACGCGGATATGGACAGTGGAGACGTCCATCTTTTCCCTCATCCAGCTTTGCTCTTGCGAGTGCGCGAAGGTTTTCATCTGGGTCGGTGTAAAGCCGATGCCGACGTAGGCGCGTTCGTTGTAGTGCAGTAGCAGACCGCCTTCCGCATCGGCGCCGATATCGAGCGTGATGGTGGCTTCGTAGGCGCGGTCGCCGGTAATGAAGGTCAGCGGCGAGGAGTCTGCTGGCGAAGTGCCTTTGCCCTTGATGGCCAGCGCGCCAGGTGTGTGCTGCACGCGTTTCATTTCATCCGGTCCCGGATTGAAGAAGCTCCATTGCACGCCGAACCGCAGCGCTTTGAAATCATCGGACTTGGCGAAGTTGTGCTGGAGTGCCTTGCCTTTCTTCGGCATAGCCAGTGGTGCGGAGAGGTCGCCGCCTTTGGCTTTGAACCAGCCGTCCTTGGTCCACTCGATTGGTTCGAGCAGGCATTGTCGCCCCAGCGTGCGGTAGCCGTTTTCGTAGCCGTGATAGATCATCCACCAATCGCCGGCAGGGCCTTCGACCAGCGTGGCGTGGCCGCGTGACCACCACTTCTCGTCGGCGCTTTTGGTGCGCACCAGCGGATTCTGTGGATGGTTTTCCCATGGGCCGTGGATGGAGCGCGAGCGGGCGGCGATCACCATGTGGCTGGTCGCCGGGCCGGAGGTGCCGCCGACCGCCATCACGAGGTAGAACCATTCGCCGCGCTTGAGCAGCTTGGGGCCTTCGGGGGCGAACATTTCGACTACCCAGTCGGCAGGGTAGCGCCATGGTTCGTAGACTTTTTCCAGTTTGCCGATGGTGGCGAGGCCGTCGTCGGTGAGGCCGATGCGGCGCACGCCGTTGACGAACAGGTAGCGCTTGCCGTCTTCGCCGACTGCGTGGCCAGGATCGATGGCGCCTTCGATTTTGAGGTCGATGGGATCGCTCCATGGGCCGCGGATGTTATCGGCCCAGATCACGTAAATGCTGCTGCCGGCAGGGATGTAGATGTAGTAGCGGCCCTTGTGTTTAATGAGGTCCATCGCCCAGATGCTGCCGAGCGGCTTGGTGAGGGCAGGGCCGATGGGCTGCCAGTTCACCAGGTCTTGTGAGTGCCAGATAATGACACCGGGGTAGGACAGGAAAGACGAAAACGTCATGTAGTAATCGTCGCCGTCCTTGAGGATAGTGGGATCGGGATGATCGCCGGCGAGGATGGGATTGAGGAAGGTGCCGTTGCCAAGATCGGCCTTGCGCTGACCTTCAACACCGCGTCCCCACTTCTGCTCAGGTGCAGCAAGCGCCAACTGCGGCGCCACCGCCGCCCCCGCCAACAAAGTCTTCAGCGCCGCGCGTCGAGTAGCAGTCATATCGTCTCCATCCAGGTATTGTTATCCCCAGATGGTGCATCACCTTGCCGTCCATCGCAATTGCGAAAAGCGCCAAGCCAGCTAACAATTCCGCGCAATCGTCCCGCTTGCTTGCCATGACCCGCCGCAAAGCGCATCATGATTTTGCGGACTACCCTTCGATGACACCTTTCACATCGGAGGATTTATGTCGGACTTTTACAAATACTTCAAAGAGAATATGGAAGCGTTGGGACTGCCCGCTCCGGAAAGCCTGTATGGCAATGCTCAACTCGCTATTGGCTCTGCCATGACATTGGTTGGATATGTGGAGAAATTTGGAAAGAAGGTGACTGTCAGGGAGATGATCGGAGCGGGAATACGCGGCGAAAAACTAGCAACGATCTGGGCGATGAGCGCTTCGTATTATGTAGGCGCGGTGATAGGTAGCATTGCTGTAGCGACAGGGCGTACGTTAGCTGGAGGCACTTCGATTGCTGATGTTTTGCTCAACGCTCAGATGAATCACTTACATCGTCCTTGGCTACCATCAGTCCTGATGCATCACCCTGAGATTTACAAGCGGAGGAAAAAGTGAAAGATAACCTGGCGTTACTGATTACTGGGCTGCTGTGCGCGGGTGGCGCAGCTTTGTTCTTCAGGTTCTTTGGTAGTGACGCGCTCAACATCATCATACTGATTACTATGATTGGAGCGCTCGTCGACAACGCCCGCTTGCGTCGCAGGTTGCGGGAGATGGGGGCTAAGCCGGAAGGAAAGCGGACTTGGTTGTAGCGGGTTTGACGCTGTTTGTTGCTTTAGAAATTCGCGGCACTACCCCAACCCGCACACCGCTGCGGCCAGGGTCTGACCCCGTACGGGGTCAGACCCTTTCGTTTTGGGGGACTAACGAGAGCAAACCTGTTTGAGGCTAGCGATCTTTCGTTGACCGTACCCCGCAAAAAAACGCCACCGTGCAGGTGGCGTTTTTGTTTGAGGCTTAAGCCACTTCGGCAGTCTTCGGCGGATCCATCTCGCCTTCCCACTTGGCGACGACGGCGGTGGCGATGCCGTTGCCGATGACGTTGGTCGCGGAGCGCGCCATGTCGAGGAAGTGGTCGATGCCTAGCAATAGCAGCATGCCGGCTTCCGGAATGTTGAACTGACCCAGCGTCGCTGCGATCACCACCAGCGAGGCGCGCGGCACGCCGGCCATGCCTTTCGAGGTCAGCATCAACACCATCATCATGGTCATCTGCTGGCCCAGCGTCATTTCAATGCCGTAGGCTTGCGCGATGAACACGGTGGCGAAGGTGCAGTACATCATCGAGCCATCGAGGTTGAACGAGTAGCCAATCGGCAGCACGAACGAGGCAATACGATTACGCACGCCGAAACGCTCCAGGCCTTCCAGCGTTTTCGGATAGGCCGCTTCGCTCGACGCGGTCGAGAAGGCCAGCAGCGCCGGGCTGCGCATCTCTTTCATCAGCGCGAACACGCGGCCTTTCAGGAACAGGAAGCCGATGAAGATCAGCAGCGCCCACAGCAGCGCGATGCCGAAGTAGAACTCGGCCATGAATACGCCATAGGTCGACAACACACCCAGGCCGCTTTTGGCGATGGTGCCGGCGACCGCTGCAAACACGGCAAACGGTGCGAACTTCATCACGTAGCCGGTGACCTTCAGCATTACGTGCGCCACGCCGTCCAGCGCTTCGATCAGCGCGTTGGCTTTCTGGCCTACCGCTGCTGCGGCCGAGCCGAAGAACAGCGAGAAGATCACGATCTGCAGGATTTCATTCTTGGCCATGCCGTCGACGATGGAGGACGGCACCAGGTGGGTGACGAAGTCTTTCAGCGTCAGGCTGGAGGTGGCCAGATCGGCCTTGGCGGCGGTGGCAGCCATGTGGCCCAGCAGCGCGTCGCCCGGACGGAACAGGTTGACCAGCACCAGGCCCAGGCTCAGCGACATCAACGAAGCGATGAAGAACCAGCCCAGCGTCTTGACGCCAACGCGGCCGACGGCGGAAGCATCGCCCATCTTGGCAATGCCGCACACCAGCGTGGAGAACACCAGTGGCGCGATAATCATCTTGATCAGGCGCAGGAACAGGGTGGTGATCAGCGCCATCGTGTCGGCAAAGCCGGTCGGATTGGCCAGATTGCTGTTGGCGAAGTAGCCAGTGACGATACCTAGCGCCAGTCCAATCAGGATGTACGTGGTCAATCGGCTTTGTTTGTTCATATTTTTGGGATTCCTGTGGTAGTGTCTCTTTGAGCCTGCACAGCGGGCAGGGTAGCCGCCGCTGCGGTCTTCTTCGTGGTGGCGACAGCCGGTTTTGGGTGCGCCGGCTGCTGAAACTATTGGCAAGTTCCGCAGTATCCTTGTGGGCAGGGGCGCTGTCAAGCGCGTGACTGCCTGCAAAATAATCTCTTTTCTTATGATCGAAATCAAAAATATCAGCAAGTGGTATGGCCAGTTCCAGGTGCTGAAAGACTGCAGCACCCGGGTCGAAAAAGGCGATGTGATGGTGATTTGCGGGCCGTCCGGTTCCGGCAAGTCCACGTTGATTAAGACCGTCAACGGGCTGGAACCGTTCCAGCAGGGGCAAATTTCGGTCGACGGTACCTCGGTCGGCGCCAAGGACACGGATTTGCCGGCGCTGCGGGCGCGCATAGGCATGGTGTTCCAGAATTTCGAGCTGTTCCCCCATTTATCGGTGCGCGACAACCTGACGCTGGGCCAGATCAAGGTGCTGGGCCGCAGCAAGGAAGAGGCGGTCGAGCGCGGTCTGCATTATCTGGACCGCGTCGGCCTGCTGGCGCACCAGGACAAGTTCCCGGCCCAGCTGTCCGGCGGCCAGCAGCAGCGGGTGGCGATCGCCCGCGCGCTGGCGATGGACCCGATCGCCATGCTGTTTGACGAGCCCACCTCGGCACTGGACCCGGAAATGATTAACGAGGTGCTGGATGTCATGGTTGGCCTGGCGCAGGAGGGCATGACCATGATGGTGGTCACCCACGAGATGGGCTTTGCGCGCAAGGTGGCTAACCGGGTGGTGTTCATGGACCACGGCGTTATCCTGGAAGACACTGCCAAGGACGAATTTTTCCGCGCCCCACAAACGGAACGTGCACGCGACTTTTTAGCCCGTATAATTCACTGATGAACATTTCCTTTAAGCAACTAAGTGGCGCGATGCTGGCGCTGGGACTGCTGAGCGCGGCTCATGCAGCGGATAAAATCGCGGCCGATCTGGTGCTGACCAAGGCTACCCTGATCGACGTTGCCGGCGGCAAGGCGGTCAAAGGCAAGTCGGTGGTGTTAAAGGGCGACACCATTCTGGCGGTGGTGGACGACAAGCAGCTGGTCAACTATGCGGCCAAGAAGACCATCAGCTTGCCGGGCAAGTATGTGATGCCGGGCCTGTGGGATACGCACGTGCACTTCGGCGGCGGCCCTGCGCTGATCGACGAGAACAAGCATTTGCTGCAGTTGTATCTGGCGTACGGCATCACCGCCGTGCGTGATTGCTCGGGCGATTTGCCGGATACCGTCTTGCAGTGGCGCGATGAGGTCAACCAGCGCAAGCTGGAAGGTCCGACCATCTTCACCTCGGCCGCCAAGCTGGAAGGCTACAAGCCGCTGTGGAAGGGCACGATTGAAGTCGGCACGCCGGAAGAAGTCAGCCGCGCGCTGGACAAGCTGCAAAGCCAGAAGGTGGATTTCGTGAAGATCACCGAAAACACCCTGAAGCCGGAGATTTACCTGGAAGCGCTGCGCCAGGCCAAGGAGCGCGGCATGCGCACCTCGGGCCATATCCCGGTGCAGCTGACCCTGAAGACCATGTTCGACGCAGGCCTGGGTACGGTGGAGCACCAGTCTTACCTGCTGCGCGCCTCCACGCCGCGTGAGGAAGAGCTGACCGCGCAAGTCGCCGCCGGCAAGATCACTAGCAAGGAAGCGGTCAAGCAAAGCCTGGACAGCTACGATGAAGCGACGGCGCGTTCGTCGTTCCGTTACATGGCATCCAAGGGCACGGCGGTGGTGCCGACTTTGTCGGTGTCGCGCGTAGTGGCGTATCTGGATCATGACGACCATGCGCATGACGAAGCCTTGCAGTACATCGGTGCCGGCCTGCGCGCCACCTACGACTGGCGCGTGCAGCGCGCGGCGCAGGACGATGCAACGGCGATTGCGCAGCGCAAGGCGGTGTTTGAGAAATCGGCGTCGCTGCTGCCGATCTTGCAGCAGGAAGGCGTGAGCATCATCGCCGGCACCGATGCGGGCTTCCTGAACTCGTATGACTATCCGGGGCAGGCGCTGCATGATGAAATTGGCCTGTACGTGAACTATGGCCTGACGCCGGCGCAGGCGCTGCAATCCGCCGTCATCAACGGCCCGCGCTTCCTCGGTAAGCTGGATCACTACGGCGCGCTGGAAGCCGGCAAGGCGGCTGACGTGCTGGTGTTGGATGCGAATCCGCTGCAAGACATCAGCGCCACGCGCAAGATCCGCACTGTGATTAGCCACGGCAACCTCTACGACCGCGCCCGCCTCGACAAAATCCTGGCCGACACCAAGGCCTGGGCAGCGAAAACTACGGCGCCGTAACTAGTCGTAATGTGTCCACATGCGCAGGATGCGCACAATTTTCTGATCCGGAAAAACTTCGTAGACTAACCGGTGATGAATGTTGATCCTGCGCGAGTAGGTGCCCGCCAAGTCACCGACCAGTTTTTCAAACGGTGGCCGCGTGGGCAGCAATGATCGATTCGCGCATACCTGGTACCGAGAGCAAATACAGGGTTTCCTGTATGGCAGCCCAATCTTCGGCGGAGACCAGCACGGCGTTATTGCGTTTGCCGGTAATTGTGACGGAGATGGTGTCCATGACTGCTCCCCGGGATAGGTGGGTCGAACGTACGCTTATGCGTACGTACCGTCAAGCGACTGGCGCAACGAGGTAAAATATCGGCTATTCGTCTTTTGAGAGCCCGCTGCCATGTCCGACCTCGTTCAAACTCCATCCAGCATCACCATCACCCGCCCAGACGATTGGCACCTGCATTTGCGCGATGGCGCGACGCTGGCCAGTGTGCTGCCGCACAGCGCCCGCCAGTTCGCCCGCGCGATCGTGATGCCGAATTTGAAACCTCCGGTCACTACCACCGCTGCCGCTGTCGCTTATCGCGAACGCATTTTGGCGGCGCTGCCGCAGGGCATGGACTTCGAGCCGTTGATGACGCTCTACCTCACCAACAACACCCAGCCGGACGAAATCGTGCGCGCGCAGGAAAGCGGCATCGTGCATGCGGTGAAGCTGTACCCGGCCGGCGCGACGACCAACTCGGACGCCGGCGTCACCGACCTGTCCAACTGCTACAAAGCGCTGGAGAAGATGCAGGAACTGGGCATGCCGTTTCTGGTCCACGGCGAAGTCACTGACCAGGACATCGACCTGTTCGACCGCGAAGCAGTGTTCATCGAGCGCGTGATGCGCCCGCTGCGCCGCGATTTCCCGGCACTGAATATCGTGTTTGAACACATCACCACCAAGCACGCCGCGCAGTACGTGGCAGAAGCTGAAGGCCCGATCGCCGCGACCATCACCGCGCATCACCTGCTGTACAACCGTAACGATATCTTCAAAGGCGGCATTCGCCCTCACTACTACTGCCTGCCGGTGCTGAAGCGCGAAGAGCACCGTCTCGCACTGGTGACCGCAGCGACCAGCGGCGATGAGCGCTTCTTCCTCGGCACCGACTCGGCGCCGCACGCGCAAGGCGCGAAAGAAGCTGCCTGCGGTTGCGCCGGTTGCTACACCGCGCTGCACGCGATGGAGCTGTACGCCGAAGCCTTCGAACGCGCCGGTGCGCTGGACAAGCTGGAAGCCTTCGCTTCCCTGAACGGCCCGGCCTTCTACAACCTGCCGGTCAATGAAGGCAAGATCACGCTGAAGCGCGAACAATGGACGCTGCCCGAAGCCCTGCCGCTGGCAGACCAGCAAGTGATCCCGCTCAACGCCGGCGAAACCATCAACTGGAAAATGGTGTAATTAGTGTTGGAAGTGCTGGACACAATCGACTGGTCGCAACCGTGGTACGAATCGGTACGCGACGCGGCCAGCCTTTTGTCGAAAGACGCGCACTTCCGCGATGAATTCAGCAAGCAGGCCGCCACACTGGGCCTGCGCAATCACCTCGACTGCCCGATCTCCTTCGTGCAGCAGGAAGATCTGCCGGACGGCACTGCCTACGAACAGCACATCGGCGCCACCGGTTGTGTGCCCACGCGCGACAACCTGCACGACTTCTTCAACGGCCTTGTGTGGCTGACCTTCCCGCGTATCAAAGTCCAGCTGAACGCTTTGCAGGCAGCGCAGATTGCGCTTGATGGCGTCGGCAAATCGCGCGGTCCTGCGCGTGATGGCGCCACCATCTTCGACGAAAACGCTGCGCTGCTGATCGTGCGCGATAACGTAGCAGGCCATGCGCTGATTGATGCGCTGCACGAGCATCGCTGGCACGAAGCCTTCGTTGAACGCCGCGCGCAGTGGGGCGTGGAGGCGCAGGCCTGGCTGTTCGGCCACGCGCTAATGGAAAAACTGGTCGCACCGCGTAAGGCCATGACCGCACACACGCGCATCGTGCTGGCCGGTGCAGAATTCTTCACACTGGATCACGCCGCGCGCCGCGCATGGATCGATGCCACCGTCGCGCAGCAGCTGGCCGACGATGGCCTGAGCACCGCCGGCTTCACGCCGATGCAGGCGCTGGGCGTGCCGGGCTGGTGGCCGGATCAGGACGAGGCCTTCTACGCCGACGCCACCGTGTTCCGTGCCAAGCGCGCAAACGCCGCGCAAGCGCAGTAAAATAGCCGTTCCGATTTCAACCAACATGATGCCGCCACGCGGCAGAAAGATCACGCCATGACGCAGCCAATTCGCTGGGGTATTCTGGGCACCGGCAAAATCGCCAAGGCCTTCGCCATTGCTTTGCAGGACACGCCTGACGCCAAACTGGTGGCCGTTGCTTCGCGCTCTGTAGATAGCGCTACCACGTTCGGCCAGCAATACGGCGCTGAGCGTTTCCACGGCAGCTACCAGGCGCTGGCCGATGATGCGGGCGTGGACGTGATCTACATCGCCACGCCGCACCCGATGCACCACGAGAACGCGCTGATGTGCCTCAACGGCGGCAAGGCGGTGCTGGTGGAGAAGTCGTTCACCATGAACCGCCGTCAGGCCGAGGACATTATCAACCTGGCCCGCACCAAAAAACTGTTCGTGATGGAGGCGATGTGGACGCGCTTCATGCCGGCCATCGTGGAAGCCAAGCGCATTGTCG
The DNA here is from genome assembly GCF_009857445.1 of Duganella flavida. GTDB lineage: Bacteria > Pseudomonadota > Gammaproteobacteria > Burkholderiales > Burkholderiaceae_D > Rugamonas > Rugamonas flavida. The sequence goes on along the minus strand of NZ_WWCN01000007.1, from coordinate 275,682 downwards.
ATAGCGGCGAGATCGGCAAGCCAGCGCATGTCAGCGCCGATTTCGGTTTCACGTCGGACGCTGGTCCCGAGCACCGTTTGTTCGCGCCGGAGCTGGGCGGAGGTGCGCTGCTGGACCTAGGCATCTACCCGCTGTCGATGTCGTCGTTCTTCCTCGGCGGCGTCACCGGCGTGAAAGCGCAGGCGGAGATGACGGCTACCGGCGTCGATATGCAAACCGCGGTCACGCTGTCGCATGAAGGCGGCGGCGTGTCGTCGTGCGCTTGCAGCCTGCGTTCGCGCACGCCGACCGAGTTGACCATCTCGGGTGAGAAGGGCTTTGTGCGCCTGCACGACCGCTTCCACAACACCGACAGCTTCACCGTCACGCTGGTGGACGGTGCCTCGCGCAGCGAGCGCACCATCACGCTGCCGAAAAGCGGCAACGGCTACACCCACGAAGCGCAGGAAGTGGGCCGCTGCCTGCGCGCTGGCCTGATTGAAAGCCCGGTAATGCCGCACGCAGAAACGCTGGCCATCATGGGCGCCCTGGACGAGATCCGCGCGCAGATCGGCCTGCGCTATCCGGCCGACGCATAAAAGGCCGCAAGCGCGGTCGGCGCGAACTGGTTACAATCTCCCGATACGAAATGAATAACAGGGGAGAAACCATGTTCACCGCAGACCGCACACTGACCCTCAAAAACGTGCTGCTCGCCACCGGCGTCGTCCTGACGCTGGCGATGGGCGTACGCCACGGCTTCGGCTTCTGGATGCAGCCGATCTCCCAAGCCAACGGTTGGACGCGCGAGACTTACTCGCTGGCGCAGGCCATGCAAAACCTGATGTGGGGCGCATTCGGCCCGTTCGCCGGCATGGCGGCCGACCGTTTTGGCACCATGCGCGTGGTACTGGTGGGCGCAATCTCCTACATGCTTGGACTGGTGTGGATGGCGACCATCACGCATCCAACCTTATTCGTGCTGGGCTCCGGCGTATTCATCGGCCTTGGTCTTGCGTGCACTGCGTTTGGCGCGGTGAGCGGCATCATCGGCCGCGTGGCGCCGCCGGAAAAGCGTTCGTGGGCGTTTGGTATTTCGGGCGCGGCCAGTTCCTTTGGCCAGTTCATGATGATGCCGATTGAGCAGCAATTGATTTCCGCAGTCGGCTGGCAGAACGCCTTTTACATACTGGGCGCGTTGCTGGTGCTGCTGATGGTGCCGATGGCTTTCTACCTGCGCGAGCCGGCGGTGGAGCATGCACACGGCCCGCAACAAAGCATCCGTGAGGCGGCTAGCGAGGCGCTGGGTAATCGCTCCTTCCTGTTCCTGGTCGCGGGCTATTTTGTGTGCGGTTTCCAGGTGGTGTTTATCGGTGTGCACTTGCCGGCCTACCTGCGCGACCAGGGCATCGGCAATCCTAGCGTTGCGGTGCTGGCGCTGGCGCTGATTGGCTTGTTCAATATTTTTGGTTCCTACTACGCGGGCAAGCTTGGTGGCCGCTTCCCTAAACGCTACCTGCTGTCGACGATTTACTTCTCGCGTTCCGTAGTGATTTCGCTGTTCTTGCTGGCGCCTTTGGCGCCAATGTCGGTGTATCTGTTTGCCGCGGCGATGGGCGTGTTGTGGCTCTCCACGGTGCCGCTCACCAATGGCATCATCGCCGGCGTGTTCGGAGTGAAGCACATGTCGATGCTGGCAGGGATAGTGTTCTTCTCGCACCAGCTAGGTAGCTTCCTCGGGGTGTGGCTGGGCGGCTATCTGTACTCGACGCAGGGTAGCTACAACATGGTGTGGGGGATTGCGATTGCGCTGGGCGTCATGTCCGGCCTGATTAACCTGCCCATCAACGAGCGCCCACTGGCGCGCACGCAGGCCGCATGATGAAAACCTGGCTGCTACGCGGCGCCTTCGCCATTGTGCTGGCGCTGGTGTTCGCTGCGTATTTGCAGCCGGACTTTGTGGTGGATCTGGCGAACCGGATCTGGCTATGCTTTTAAACCTTGAGGAATTCTTCGCGGCCGCCTAGCCAGCGGGCCAGGTGGGCTTCCACGGTGGCGGCTTTTTCTGGTGTGTTTGCGTGCAGCAGGTCGTGGGCGACATCGCGCGCTTGGTCGACTAGCCAGGCGTCGGTTTCAAGATCAGCGAAGCGCAGCATCGCTTGACCCGATTGGCGCGCGCCGAGGAATTCGCCGGGGCCGCGGATTTCCAGATCGCGGCGGGCGATTTCAAAACCGTCCGTGGTTTCGCGCATGGTCATCAGGCGCTGCTTGGCGATTTGGCCTAACGGGCTTTGATACAGCAGCAAGCACACCGACGCCGCCGATCCCCGGCCCACGCGTCCACGCAGCTGGTGCAGTTGCGACAGGCCGAATCGTTCCGCATGTTCGATCACCATCAGCGAGGCATTCGGCACATCGACGCCAACCTCGATCACGGTGGTGGCGACCAACACGTGCATTTCGTTGGCAGTGAACGCATCCATTACGACTTGCTTTTCTGCGGGCTTCATGCGGCCGTGCACCAGTCCTACGTTCAGGTCCGGCAGGGCTTCTGCCAGCAGGGCGTGGGTGTCGGTGGCGGTTTGCAGTTGCAGTGCTTCCGATTCTTCGATCAGCGGGCAGACCCAGTAAATCTGGCGGCCCTCCTGCGCGGCGGCGTGTACACGCTCGATCACTTCGTCGCGGCGATTCTGGTCGATGGCGCGCGTGACGATAGGACTGCGGCCCGGCGGCAGTTCATCAATTACCGACACTTCCAGGTCGGCGTAGTAAGTCATGGCCAGTGTGCGCGGGATCGGCGTGGCCGACATCATCAACTGGTGCGGCACTGCGCCTTCATTGCCCTTGTTGCGCAAGGTCAGGCGCTGGCCGACGCCGAAGCGGTGCTGCTCGTCGACGATGGACAAGCCGAGATTCGAGAACGTCACTACCTCTTGCAGCAGCGCGTGCGTGCCCACCACGAGGCGCGCCTCGCCGGATTCGATCATGTCGTAGGCGGCCTGCTTTTCTTTTTTCTTCAAGCTGCCGGTCAGCCATGCGACCTTCACGCCCAAGGGTTCCATCCATGCGGCGATTTTGCGGAAGTGCTGTTCGGCGAGGATTTCGGTCGGCGCCATCAGCGCGGCCTGATAGCCACTGTCGATCGCTTGCGCGGCGGCGAGCGCCGACACCACGGTCTTGCCGCTGCCTACGTCGCCTTGCAGCAGGCGTTGCATGGGATACGGCTGGCGCAGGTCGGCGCTGATCTCGGTCAGCACGCGCTGCTGCGCGCCGGTTAGTTTGAAGGGCAGCACTGCTTGCAGGTCGCGCGACAACGCGCCGACCTTGGTCAGCGGAGGCGAGCCTTTGGCGCGGCGCGCGCGCTGGGCGCGTTTCAGCGACAGCTGTTGCGCCAGCAGTTCATCGAACTTCACGCGCGTCCAGGCGGGATGTGAGCGGTCCAGCAGCGCGTGTTCGTCCACTTGCTGCGGCGGGTAGTGCAGCAGCTTCACGGCCGGCTCAAGATCCGACAGCTGCAACTCGGCGCGCAGGGAGGGCGGCAGGGTGTCGGTCCAGTCGACGCGCTTCATCGCTTCGCCAATCGCTTTGCGCAGCACCGGCTGCGACAGGCCTTCGCCGGACGGATAGACCGGCGTTAAAGAAGTCGGCAGCGGCGCACCCTCGTTCACCACCTTGTAAGCCGGGTGCACCATCTCCGCGCCAAAGAAGCCGTGCTTCAATTCGCCGCGCGCGCGCACCCGCGTGCCCTCGGCCAGTTGCTTGACCTGGCTGCCGTAGAAATTCATGAAACGCAGCTGCAAATCGCCGGTGCCGTCGCTGATATGGACTAAAAGTTGGCGCCGGGGCTTGAAAGCGATCTCGTTTTTTACAACTATGCCTTCAACTTGGGAAGTGTCGCCGCCGTGCAGACGGGCTTCCTCGATGGTGATGACCTGTGTCTCGTCCTCATAGCGCATGGGCAGGTGCAGCACCAGGTCCATGTCCGTGTGCAGGCCCAGTTTGGCCAGTTTGGCTTCTGCGCTGACGGTTTTTTTAGCAGTTTTCGGGGGTGAAACAGGCATATGGCGTAAAATAGAGGGTTGGCCGCCAGTATTGTAAGGCCTACCGTAATTTTGTTAACAGAGTCCTCACATGTATTCGCTTTCCGATTTCGATTTTAACTTGCCGCAAGAGCGTATTGCGCAATTTCCGCTGCCAGACCGCAGCGCCTCCCGTCTGCTGCACCTGGACGGTGAGCAGATTATTGACCGCCAGTTCGCCGATATCGTCGGCCTGCTGCAGGCGGGCGACCTGCTGGTGATGAACAACACCCGCGTGCTGAAAGCCCGTTTCTTCGGTACCAAGGAGAGCGGCGGCAAGGTGGAAGCCCTGGTCGAGCGCGTGCTGGATAACCGCACCGTGCTGGCGCAGGTGCGCGCCTCGCGTTCGCCGCTGGCCGGCACCAAGATGCGTCTGGCCGATGCTTTCGATGTCACCGTCGGCGAGCGTGCCGGTGAATTCTTCACGTTGCATTTCGATGCCGACGTATTCGACCTGATCGAAGCCCACGGCCGCCTGCCGCTGCCACCGTACATCGAGCACGATGCCGATTCGTTCGACGAAAACCGCTACCAGACCGTGTTCAACAAGGTGCCGGGCGCCGTCGCCGCGCCGACCGCCGGCCTGCACTTCGACGAAGCGCTGCTGGAAAAGCTGAAAGCCAAGGGCGTCAACTTCGCCTACGTCACGCTGCACGTGGGCGCGGGCACCTTCCAGCCGGTGCGTAACGAGAACCTGTCCGAGCACCAGATGCATACCGAGTGGTACACCATGCCGCAAGAGACCGTGGACGCAGTGCGCGCCGCGCGTGCGGCTGGCCGCGATGTGGTGGCAGTGGGTACGACCTCGCTGCGCGCGCTGGAATCGGCCTCGCAGAGCGGTCAGCTGGAAGCCGGCAGCGCCGATACCGCGCTGTTCATCACGCCGGGCTACAAGTTCAAGACGGTGACCCGTCTGATCACCAATTTCCACCTGCCTAAGTCGACCCTGCTGATGCTGGTGTCGGCCTTCGCCGGTTTTGAAGAGATCCGCAAGGCGTACGCGCACGCGATCGACTATGAATACCGCTTCTTCAGCTACGGCGACGCCATGCTGCTGACCACGGAACAACGAGCTTAACCGCCGCACCGTCGTCCTCGCGAACGCGGGGACCCATGCTGAGTATGGGTTCCCGCCTGCGCGGGAACGACGGCGGTAACAAAAAGGACGAAATATGTTGGAATTTAAACTGCACAAAACCGACACCACCGGCGTGACCAATGCCCGTCGTGGCGAGGTCAAGCTGAACCACGGCGTGGTGCAAACGCCGATCTTTATGCCGGTCGGCACCTACGGCTCGGTCAAGGCCATGTCGCCGCTGGAGCTGAAGGAAATCGGCGCCCAGATCATTCTGGGTAACACCTTCCACCTGTGGCTGCGCCCGGGTAATGACGTGATGGCCAAGTTCGGCGGCCTGCATGACTTCATGGGCTGGGACAAGCCGATTCTGACCGACTCGGGCGGCTTCCAGGTGTTCTCGCTGGGCGCGATGCGCAAGATCACGGAAGAGGGCGTGCACTTCAACTCGCCAATCAATGGTGACAAGCTGTTCCTGTCGCCAGAAATCTCGATGCAGATCCAGCGCGTGCTGAATTCGGACATCGTGATGCAGTTCGACGAATGCACCCCTTACGAAATCGACAACCGTCCGGCCACGCTGGACGAGGCGGCCAAGTCGATGCGCATGTCGCTGCGCTGGGCGCAGCGCTCGCACGACGAATTCCACCGTGGCGAGAACCCGAACGCGCTGTTCGGCATCGTCCAGGGCGGCATGTTCGAGAAGCTGCGCGATGAATCGCTGGAAGGCTTGGAAAAGATCGACTTCCCGGGCCTGGCCATCGGCGGCCTGTCGGTCGGCGAGCCAAAAGAAGACATGATGCGCATCATGCAACACATTGGCCCGAAACTGCCGGCCAACAAGCCGCACTACCTGATGGGCGTCGGCACGCCGGAAGACTTGGTGGCTGGCGTGTCCAACGGCGTCGACATGTTCGACTGCGTGATGCCGACCCGGAATGCCCGTAACGGCTGGATCTTCACCCGCTTCGGCGACGTCAAGATCAAGAACGCCCGTTACAAGGATGACAAGGAGCCGTACGACAGCACCTGCTCCTGCTACGCCTGCAAAAACTTCTCGCGCGCCTACCTGCACCACCTGAACCGTACCCAGGAAATCCTCGGTGCGCGCCTGAATACCATCCACAATCTGCACTACTACCTGGACATCATGCAGCAGATGCGCGATGCCCTGGATGCGGACCGTTTCCCGGCCTGGGTCCAGCAATTCCACGCCGATCGTGCGCGAGGGGTGTAAAAGTCCTAACGCCGCGCGGCCAGTGCTAGAATACAGCGCTGCTTTTTAAACTATAGATATCGGAGTCACTGTGTTCTTTATTTCCAATGCATATGCCCAATCCAACCCACTCGAAGCCCTCGGCGGCGGCGGTGGCTTCCTGGGCCAGTATGGTTTCCTGATTCTGATGTTCGTGGCGATGTACTTCCTGATGATCCGTCCTCAGCAGAAGCGCGCCAAGGAACAAAAAGCCATGATGGAAGCACTGGCCAAGGGCAATGAAGTCGTGACCGCCGGCGGCGTACTGGGCAAGATCACCAAGATCTCCGACCTGTACATCACCCTGGAAATCTCCAGCGGCGCCGAACTGGTGGTGCAAAAGAACTCGATCACGATGGTGCTGCCAAACGGCACGCTGAAGAGCGTGTAATTCCCCCGGCCCGCACCCGCTGCGGGCCTTTTGACGTCTACACGGAACGTTAGAGCTATATGAATCGTTATCCAGTCTGGAAATATATCCTTATTGTCGTTGCCATCCTGTTGGGCGCGCTGTTCACGGCGCCGAACTTCTTCGGCCAGTCGCCGGCGGTGCAGGTTACCAGCGGCAAGTCGACGGTCAAGATGACCTCCGACATGACCGCCAAGGTGGCCGATGTGCTGACCAAGGCCGGCATCGCCAACAATGGCCTGACCTTTGACGGCAGCGGCACCTACGCCTCGGTGCGTGCGCGCTTCGCCACCCCGGACATCCAGTTCCACGCCAAGGCGGTGCTGGAAAAAGGCCTGAACGCCGATCCGGAAGATCCGACCTACCTGGTCGCCCTGAACCTGCAGGAAGACACCCCGAAATGGATGCAGAGCCTGCACGCGCTGCCGATGTACCTCGGCCTCGACTTGCGCGGTGGTGTGCACTTCCTGATGCAGGTGGACGCCAAAGCCGTGCTGAAAAAGCGCGTACAAGGTATCCAGACTGCGGCCCGCAGCCTGCTGCGTGACAAGAATGTGCGCCACGCCGGCATCGAAGGCGTCGGCGACACCGTCGAAATCAAGTTCCGCGACGAGGCGACCCGCCAGAAAGCCAAGGATGTGCTGGCCGGCCAGCTGGGCGACCTGCTGTTTGTGGATTCCGGCGAAGGCAGCGACCTGAAAACGGTGATCAGCCTGAAACCGGCTGCGCTGAAGCAGACCGTCGATGAAGGCGTCAAGCAAAACATCTCGACCCTGTCCAAACGCGTCAACGAACTGGGCGTGGCCGAACCGGTGATCCAGCAGCAAGGCGCCGACCGCATCGTGGTCCAGCTGCCAGGCGTGCAGGACGTGGCGCGTGCACGTGCCGTGATTGGCCGTACCGCCACGCTGGAAGTGCGCATGGTCGACGATACGGTGACTCCAGGTACCGAACTGTCGGCGGCGATTCCGCTGAATTCCGAGCTGTTCACCGTCGGCAAAGGCGTGCCAGTGGTGCTGACCAAGGACGTGGTGCTGTCGGGCGAGCATATCTCCGGCGCGACCGCTTCCTACGACGAAAACCACCAGCCAGCCGTCAGCATCGACCTGAGCGGCGACGGCGGCCGCCGCATCCGCGAAGCGACGCGTGACCGCGTCGGCAAGCGCATGGCCATCGTGCTGTTTGAAAAAGGCAAGCCGGAAGTGCTGTCGGTAGCCACCATCCAGAGCGAACTGGGCGGCAGCGGTTTCCGCATCACCGGCATGGGCAACGCCGAGAACTCGGCTGAACTGGCGCTGCTGCTGCGCTCCGGCGCGCTGTCGGCGCCGATGGAAGTGATCGAAGAACGCACCATCGGCCCAGCACTGGGCGCCGAGAACATCAGCAAGGGCCTGCATTCGACCCTGTACGGCTTCATTGCCATCGCTGTCTTCATGATCGTGTACTACATGATCTTCGGCTTCTTCAGCGTGTTTGCGCTGGCCGTCAACCTGCTGCTGCTGGTGGCGATCCTGTCGCTGATGCAGGCGACCCTGACCCTGCCGGGCATGGCCGCAATTGCGCTGGCGCTGGGTATGGCGATTGACTCCAACGTGCTGATTAACGAGCGTATCCGCGAAGAGCTGCGCAAAGGCGCGACGCCGAAGCAGGCGATCTCGGACGGCTTCAGCCACGCATGGGACACCATCATCGACTCCAACGTCACCACCCTGATCGTTGGTGTGGCGCTGTGGGTGTTCGGTTCCGGTCCGATCCGCGGCTTCGCCGTGGTGCACACGCTGGGTATCCTGACCTCGATGTTCTCCGCCGTGTTTGTCTCGCGCGGTGTGGTCAACCTCTGGTACGGCCGCCAGAAGAAACTGCAATCGATCGCTATCGGTACCGTCTGGGTACCGGGCCAGAAATAACCAGGGGTAGAAAAGATGGAATTTTTCCGCATTAAAAAAGACATCCCGTTCATGCGCCACGCGCTGGTGTTCAACGTCATTTCGGCGTTGACCTTCGTGGCGGCTGTGTTCTTCCTGTTGCATCGCGGCCTGCATCTGTCGGTAGAGTTCACCGGCGGCACCGTGATGGAACTGAAATACCAGCAGCCGGCCAACCTGGAACGGATCCGCCACACGCTGGAAACCATCGGCTACGAACAGCCGGAAGCGACCGGCTTCGGCACCGCGCATGACGTGATGCTGCGTCTGCCAGTGGTGAAGGGCATCACCCCGAACGCGGCCTCGGCGCAGGTGTTCGAGGCGCTGTGCAAAGCTGAAACCGGTAGCCTGAAGCAGATCGACACCGTGACCGCCAAGGGCGAGCACGTGGTCAAGCAATCGTGCGCGGGTGCTGGCGATGCCGAGCTGGTATCGCTGCAGAAGGTGGAGTTCGTCGGTCCGCAGGTGGGCGATGAGCTGACCCAGAACGGCTTGAATGCACTGGTGATGGTGGTGATCGGCGTGATGATCTACCTGGCTATCCGCTTCGAGTGGAAGTTTGCGGTGGCGGCGATTGTCGCTAACTTGCACGACGTCGTGATCATCCTCGGCTTCTTCGCGTTCTTCCAGTGGGAGTTCTCGCTGACCGTGCTGGCCGGCGTGCTGGCGGTACTCGGTTACTCGGTGAATGAGTCGGTGGTTATCTTCGACCGTATCCGCGAAAACTTCCGCAAGCAGCGCAAGGCGTCGGTACATGAAGTGATCGACAACGCCATTACCTCGACCATCTCGCGGACCATCATTACCCACGGCTGCACGCAGATGATGGTGCTGTCGATGCTGTTCCTGGGCGGCCCAACGCTGCACTTCTTCGCCATGGCGCTGACCATTGGTATTTGCTTCGGCATCTACTCGTCGGTGTTTGTGGCTGCCGCCGTCGCCATGTGGCTGGGCGTGAAGCGCGAAGACTTGATCAAGCCGATCAAGGAAAAAGACGAAACCGATGGCGCGGTAGTTTAAGTTTCGGTTGCCTCAGAAAATCCCTCCCTCGCGGAGGGATTTTTTTTGGGACGGACTGAAGAAGATTGGTTGAGGTGACAATCCGTGAACTTTTCAGTCGAGCTAGATGCTACCTTGTGCACCATCGGCCGTGTAAGGTTGCGGATTCAATCGGTGGTGGCAACACTGCTTGTTTTCGCCAAATATTTTTTCGGAATTTGAATGCCAGAATTTTCTTGGGAACGTTCGCTTACAGCAAGCGTGCTTTCGGGCCGCTGGGGGAGGGGCTACCTGGCCGGCGATAGGTGCGTACCTCAATACGCAGTTCACGCCACCTTAAGCAGGACTTGAGGTCGGCACCGCGTAGTGCTCCGTGTGCCCAAAGCTCCGGGTATAGTCGAGTAGGGAAATCACTTGAGGCTGCAACACGATGAAAAGCAAGCCCGGCCACGGTAGGGCTCGGGTATCGGAAATTACTTTGGAAAATTCCGGGTACTTCCGCAGCAACAAGGTCGAGGCCAGTTGAAGCTCTTCCGTCTCGTTCAGCATGCTGGCCTTGGCATCGACCGAGATGCCTTGTATTTCCGCCCACGCCCCATATGGGCTGTTGACCACATAGGCTACTTGCGCATCATGTCGTATATCGTGGGCTTTCTGGCTATCGAGGGAAATGGAGCAGTAAGTTTTCAAGCCGTCATTTGCATAGCTCAGCGTGGAGGCATGAGGGCTACCATCCGGCCTGATAGAAGCCAGGACTAACTCCCGTCCGGCGCGCAATATCCCTTCCACCCAACGGGTCCGGTCTTGAGTGATGTAGTCCATTATGTCTCTCCGGTGATAGTCACGATGGCGCTGCGCCCCCAGCTTGGAGATTTTCGCTGCTTCGTTCCTTCCAGAAAACGACTTCTGCATCGAAATGGCCCTGCAGTTGCTAACGTCTCGGCATTACGGGCAGTATAGTTTTAGGCGGGTAATAACTTACTGCTTAAAACATTCAATTTGTTTGTAAGCGGCTAGTGTCTTCGCGTGCGCGGCTGCAACGCGGTCGAACAAATCGCTAGCTAACAGGTGGTAGACCTCAATCTTGGCGCATTGAGCCAATTCGTGAACCGCCGCGTGTTCTTCGGCAAGCGCCGTTTCGAATTCGCAATAGGCACGTAATCCTTCAGGACGATAAATTGACATATCACCTCCTTAGCTAGAAAAGTATCCTAGCACGCATCCAGATGTGACGTCGTTCAGCAGGCAATTGAAAGAGAGGTAAATGGAGTGGAACAAGTCTGCACGGTGATCTCCACGGCGACCATGATCTATTACAATTGGCTGATCTTCTGCGTATTTGTGGCGTTCCTGTTGCTGGGCTATGGCTGCTTCCTTGCGACCGCGCCGCAACGTAACCGAAAGGGCGGCGATGGGCAGTTATTGGCACCGGGTCGGCAGTAAGACGTACCAGTTCCGCGATCTGAAGGACTTGATGGCGAAGGCCACGCCTGCGCGCTCGGGCGATTATCTGGCTGGTGTGGCGGCGGCCAGCGCGGAGGAGCGCGTCGCGGCACAGATGGCGTTGGCCGAGCTGCCTCTCAGCGTGTTCCTCAACGAGGCGCTGGTGCCGTATGAGGATGACGAGGTGACGCGGCTGATTATCGATACGCACGACGCTGCGGCATTTGCGCGGGTGTCGCATTTGAGCGTTGGCGATTTCCGCAACTGGCTGCTCAGCGATGATGCCGATACTGCGGCGCTGACTGCGCTGGCGCCCGGCCTGACGCCGGAGATGGCGGCGGCGGTGTCCAAGATTATGCGCGTGCAGGACCTGGTGCTGGTGGCGCGGAAATGCAGCGTCGTTACACGCTTTCGCAATACCATCGGACTGCCGGGGCGGATGGCCACGCGCCTGCAACCCAATCATCCAACCGACGATGCGACGGGCATTGCCGCCAGCCTGCTGGATGGTCTTCTGTATGCCAGCGGCGATGCGGTGATCGGCATTAATCCCGCCACCGACAATGTGCCGCAGGTGATACACCTCGTCTCCATGCTGGACGAGATCATTGCGCGTTATGCGATTCCTACCCAATCTTGCGTGCTGACCCATGTCACCAATACCATCGCCGCCATTGAGCGCGGCGCGCCGGTGGATCTGGTGTTTCAATCGATCGCCGGGACGCAGGCGGCGAATGCCGGTTTTGGTATTTCGCTGTCACTGTTGGAAGAGGCGCGGCAGGCGGCGTTGTCGCTCGGGCGTGGTACGGTCGGCAGCAATGTGATGTACTTCGAAACGGGGCAGGGCAGTGCGCTGTCGGCTAATGCGCATCATGGTGTCGATCAGCAGACTTGCGAGGCACGAGCATACGCAGTGGCGCGGCGCTTCAAGCCTTTGCTGGTGAATTCGGTGGTTGGCTTTATCGGGCCGGAGTATCTGTATGACGGCAAGCAGATTTTGCGTGCGGGCCTGGAGGATCATTTCTGCGCCAAGCTGCTTGGCCTGCCGATGGGCTGCGACGTTTGCTACACCAATCATGCAGAGGCGGATCAGGATGATATGGACGTGCTGCTGACGATGCTCGGTACCGCCGGCTGCACGTTTGTGATGGGCGTACCGGGTGCGGACGATATCATGCTCAATTATCAGACCACATCGTTCCACGATGCGCTGTATGTGCGGCGGGCGTTGGGCTTGAAGCCGGCGCCGGAGTTCGAGGCGTGGTTGCAGCGTATGGGTATCGTCAGCGGCGATGAGCGCTTTACCTTGCCGGATGCGATGCCTGCGGTGTTTCAGAAGGTGCTGCATGGATAAGCCGGTGACGGTCAATCCGTGGCAATCGCTGCGGCGCTTTACGGCAGCGCGGATTGCGCTGGGCCGCAGTGGCGTGAGTCAGCCGACGACGGAGCAACTGGCGTTTCAACTGGATCATGCACGGGCGCGCGACGCGGTGCATCTGGCGTTGGATCATGAGGTCTTGGGCGAGACATTGACAGCAAGCGGCATGCAATGTGTGAGCGTGCAGAGTGCGGCGCGGGATCGCCAGGTCTATCTGCAACGCCCAGATCTCGGACGCCGGCTCGATGACGCCTCGCGTGAAAAGCTGGCCGCCATCGCAGGCCCACGCTACGACCTTGCCTTCGTCGTCGCGGACGGCTTGTCGGCGCTGGCGATTGAGCAGAACGCCACGCCGTTCTTGCGCTCCTTGATGCCACGGTTGGCTGGCTGGCGTATCGCACCCATCACCATCGTCCGGCAAGGGCGGGTGGCGATCGGTGACGAAATCGGGGATCTGCTGGGCGCGCAAATTGTGGTGGTGCTGATTGGCGAACGTCCCGGTCTCAGCTCGCCGGACAGCATGGGCCTGTACCTGACCTGGGCGCCTCGGCCAGGACTGAGCGATGCCGACCGCAATTGCATCTCCAATGTCCGGTCGGCGGGCTTGACCTATGAGGCCGCAGCGTTCAAGCTTCACTACCTGCTGTCCGAGTCGCGACGACGCCAACTATCCGGCGTTGCGCTGAAGGACGAAACCGCGAGCGAGAGCGCCAACCTGGAGGCGCCGCAGCGCAACTTCCTGTTGGAGTGAGACCCGCACCATGAGCCGTACCGGCCGCTTATTCATGTTGATGGACGCCATGCGCGGCTATCGTCGTCCCGTTACTGCGGCCAAGCTGGCGGAGCAGTTGGGCGTTTCCGAGCGTACCATTTACCGCGACATTCAAACGCTGTCCGGCCTGGGTGCGCCGCTGGAAGGCGAGGCCGGTGTCGGCTACATGTTGAAGACCGGTTTCTTCTTGCCGCCGTTGATGTTTGGCGCCGACGAGCTGGAAGCGCTGGTGCTCGGTGCACGCTGGGTGCGCCGGCAGGGCGATGAAACGCTGGCTGCTGCCGCCAACAACGCGCTCGCCAAAATCGCCGCCGCCACACCCAAGGACCTGCGCGACGATATGGCCGAAACCAGCTTGTGGGTGCCGATCGGCCAGGACCAGCAAGACGCCAGCGATATCCACGTGCGCCCGGTGCGCGAGGCGATCCGCTACCAGCACCGCCTGCGCATGTCCTACTGCGACGAGCACGGCGCACCGTCGGACCGCATTGTGTGGCCGTTCGCGCTGGCTTTCTTTGACGGTAAGCGCCTGCTCGCTGCATGGTGCGAGATGCGCATGGCGTTCCGCCACTTCCGCGTTGACCGCATCGCGGCGGTGGAGTCGCTGCAGCAGCGCTACCCGGCGCGCCGCCACGACCTGCTGAAGACCTGGCGCAAGGAAAACAACCTGCGCGAAGACTCCTGACAAAAACTGTCGCAGCCCGGATCTACGATGAAGGCATCAACTCACCGGAGATCCCCAATGCGCCTCTACTACCATCCTGCCTCCTCCAGCTCGCGCCGCGTGATGCTGGCTGCCGTCCACATGGGCACACGGCTGGAACTGACCGAAGTCAACCTGATGAGCGCAGAAGACCGCCGCCGCCTGGCCACACTCAACCCCAACAGCAAGGTGCCGGTGTTGCAGGACGGTGAGTTCGTGCTGTGGGAGTCGTGCGCCATCATGCAGTACCTGGCCGACCGTACCCATGGCCAAAAACTCTATCCCGATAACATCCTCATCCGCGCCGACATCAACCGCTGGATGCTGTGGGCGGGACAGCATTTCGCGCCACCGCTGGGCGTTATCGTCTACGAGCACATCTGGAAGGGCCTGAGTGGCAATGGCGGCCCGGACCCGGTGGAAATCGACCGCGCCAGCCGGCTGGTGGCGCAATTCGCCGGCGTGCTCGAACAGCACCTCGCCGGCCGCGACTGGATCGTCGGCGACACGCTCACGCTGGCCGACCTCGCCATCGCCCCATCGCTGACCTACATCGAGCCAGTCAAACTGCCGGTCACCCAATATCCCAAGCTAATGGCATGGCTGGCGCGCGTGGCACAGCTTGATGCGTGGAAGCAGACCATGCCGGTGTGGTAATTGTGTCCACTATGTGAACTGGCGCACAGAACTGGGCAGGGTGGGGGGAGTATTCTGGATTTGTCTCCTCTGGAGGAGATCCCTAGTTTTGGACTTTGCCCGCTGCCTAGCGGGCTTTTTTTTACAGCATCAGCACCGCGTACAGCGACTGCACTTCTTCCGCTGATTCGCTCATGATGGCGTGCAGTGTGCCTTCTCCCACCACGAAGTCGATGGTGCGCGCGCCTTGCAGCGTGGTGGCGCCGGGCCGCTGGTGCAGCGGCGAGTGTACCGGCGACAGATCATTGGCCAGCAATAGCGTGTCGCCCAGCGTTTCCGGCGGCAGCGCGCGCAAGCCCACCCACATCGATTCAATCGCCTTGTAGACGCCGTCCGGCACGCCGAGATAAGTCATCACGCCTCGGCCGATTTCCAGCTCGCCGTGCTCGACCCAGTCTTCCGGCTCGCCGTTCATCACTTCTGGATATTCACCGGCACTGGCCAACATGTAGAAACCGGCCACCTCGTGCACGATGCCGGCAAACAGCGCCGTATCAGGATCGACATGGGTGACGTGCCGCGCAATCACTTGCGCCAGCGCCGCCACGTGCGCCGTGTGCTCCCACAGCTGGTTGATCTTGGCCGCCAGCGCAGGCTCGGTGACCTGGCTGCCGATCTGGCGCACGATCACCGCCGCCACCAGCGATTGCAGGGTGCGGATGCCCAGCCGTTGCACGGCCGCGCGTACGCTGGAGATTTCAGTTCCGGAACGGTTGTAGGCGACCGAGTTGGCAATCGCGACGCTACGCGCCGCCAGCAACGGGTCCGCCTGGATCAGCCTGGCGGCTTGTTCGACGTGACAGTCGGGATCATTCAGCGCCTGCTGCAAGCGCAGCGAAGCGTTGACGTTGGCCGGGAACGTGAGTTCGCCCCGGCTCGCTTGAGCGGCGATAGTCTTGAAGGCGTCGAGTCTGTCCATTGCCAAAAATTATACTCAAAAGATTGCCTTGTGGCACTTTTTAAGAAAATACTTTTTGCGGCGTAGGTTTCACCCAACAGAAGCAGCCAACAACGCCCTGTAAGTGGGTACTTACTCTTCGCGGAAGATGGCGTCGCAACCTTCGACCGGGTCGTCCACGTCTTCCAGCTCGTCGACCAGGTCGAGGTCGAACAGTTCTTCCACGGCGTTCATGAAGCTGCGGTGGGTGCTGGCGCCGATCAGACGGTAGATTTCGCCGTCTTCGTTACGGACGCCGACGATCAGCGCTTCCTGACGTACTTCGTCAGGCGGCGCCACGTCCAGCAGCAGGTTGCCGATAATGTGTTTGTCGAATTTGGCCGGCTTTTTGCCGTCCAGCAGAGAGGTTTTCAAATCTGTATCCTTGTTTTTAATCGCAATCGTGGATGGACGGCGTGCCTGTTTGCCCGGCCATGATGACAGTTTTAAGCGCTGACAGGGTTTTTTCAAGCTGCGCGAAATCGTCCTCGCTGAAATCGGCAAACACTTTGCCGCTTTGCGAGATCACTTCCGGGAACACGGTGCAGAAAGTCTGCTCCCCGGCCGGCGTCAATTTCACGAAAAACGAGCGCTTGTCGCAATTACTGCGCTGGCGTTCCACCAGCCCTTTTTGCTCCAGCCGCTCGATCACCCCGGTCAATGTGCCCTTGGTAATCAGCGTCTTGTCGCCCAGTTCTTTATAGGACATGCCGGGCGTATTGCCCAGCGTGGCGATGATATCGAACTGCGCGTGCGTCAAACCACTCCGGCGCACGTACTCGCCGGAGATCCGTTCATAGCCTTGCATGCATTCGGCCAGCAGCCGGATGCTTTTCAAGTAGCGTTCACCCATAGGACGAGATTATAGCCGCTTCGCATCACGCTTTCTGGCAGGTACACTATGCAGACGCTAACCATAACAACAACCATGCCTGTACATTTACGCGGCGTTGCCGCTTTGTTGCTCGTCACCCTGGTCTGGGGCACCACCTTCCCTGCAATGAAAGACATGACCGGCTACCTCTCGGCCAGCTGGATCGTGCTGTGCCGCTTTGCGCTGGCCAGTGCGCTGCTGTTGCCCTTTCTGTGGCGCGTGCGCTGGCGCGACCTGCGCTGGGGCATTCTGGCCGGGGTGGTGTTGTTCCTGTGCTACGTGTTCCAGATTGAAGGGCTGGCGCTGACCAGCTCCAACCGCAATGCCTTCATCACCGGCCTCAACGTGCTGGTGCCACCACTGATCGGCGTGGCGCTGGGCGCGAAACTTGAGCGCCGCATCCTGGCGGCGCTGCTGCTGTCGCTGGCCGGCCTGTTCGCGCTGTGCTGGGAAGGTAGCTTCAACTGGGGCCGTGGCGACACGCTGGCGCTGCTGTGCGCGCTGTTCTTCGGCATCTACGTCAAGCTGATGGAGACCACCACCCGCAAGGTGGAAAAGCTGATGGCGCTGACCGCCTCGCAAATCCTCACAGTGGCCGTGTGCGCTGCGCTGTGGCTGCTGATTACCGAAGTGCCGCTGGGCTGGGCCGAGCGTGCGCAGGACCTGCCCGACTACATTGCCTACGTCAGCAAGGGCTTGCAGATGTACAGCGTCAACCTGATCTATCTGGGTGTGATCGCCACCGCCGCCATCATCTCGCTGCAAACCTGGGGCCAGAGCCACAGCAGCGCCAACGAGGCGGCCGTGATCTACGCGTTTGAGCCGGGCTGCGCTGCCATCTTTGCCTATTTCTGGCTGGGCGAAACGCTGGCGTGGAACGGTTTGCTCGGCGCCGCATTGTTGATCTCCGGTATGATAGTGAGCCAATGGAGTACCGAGCGTCCCGCCACGGCCCTTGCGCCGGAGTAGCCTGAATGTCATTTGATACCCTGTCCAGCCTCGCCCAGCAGCGGCCTCTGCGCCTGTTGCTGGTGAATGCCAGCGAGGCGGACGCCATCACCTGGGCCGGGCTGGTGCAGCCGCTGCGGCTGGCCGCAGCCGCGCTCGGCCGCGATGTGCTGCAACTGGAAACCATGACGCCAGCGCAAGTGGTGCTGGCCCAGCCGGGCTGGCACATGGCCCTGCTGGTGGCCGACGAGCACCAAGAGCCGCTGCCGCCCGCCCAAACGCGCGCCGTGATCGAGCGCTGCCGCTCGGCCGACTACTGGGGCGGCGTCGGCGCCGGCGTGCTGTGGCTGGCCAAGGCTGGCTTGATGGCAGGTGTGCGTATCGCCTTGCCGTGGGCGCTGTATGCCGACACCGAAGACATTACCGACCGCGCCATCCTCACGCCCCATCTGTTCGAACTGGACGGTCGCCACTTGAGCTGCTGCGGCGGCGCCGCCTCCATCGACTTCGCCCTGACCCTGATCGAGCACCTGTTCGGCGCGGCCGTGCAGGCCACTATCAAGGAAACCCTGTGCGTAGAGCGCGTGCGCGGCCCCGAGGAGCGCCAGCGCGTGGCGCTGCAAGCCCGCTTCGGCGCGCTGCAGCCGCGCCTGTCGGAAGCGGTGACGCTGATGGAAACCAATATCGAAGAACCGCTCTCTACCGACGATATCGCCAACCTGGTCGGCCTGTCGCGCCGCCAGTTGGAGCGGCTGTTCAAGCAATATCTTGGCAGTTTGCCATCGCGCTATTACCTCGAATTGCGCCTGCAACGGGCGCGCCAGCTGCTGCTGGAAACCAACCACTCCATCGTGCAAGTGGGGCTGATGTGCGGCTTTTCGTCCGGCTCGCATTTCTCGACCGCCTTTGGCGCGCTATTCGGCAACACCCCGCGCGAAGAACGCCAGCGCAAGCTCATGCTTCCTTGATAAGTTTACTTTGCGGCCAAAAGTAAAAATTCTTGTCGCCATTAGAAAAGAACTTTAGCATCCCGCTTTTTATAATGGGTCCCACGCGGCGCTGTGCCGCACCGTACCCACCATTGATAGGGAATGCCATGAACGCCAAAGTAGAATCGACCGCTCTCAACCGTCCTGTGACTCGTCAGACCTTCGACGAAGTACTGGTGCCGACCTATGCGCCGGCAGCGATGGTACCGGTGCGCGGTTCCGGCCTGGACCTGTGGGACCAGAACGGCAAACACTACCTGGACTTCACCTCCGGCATCGCCGTGGCCGCGCTGGGCCACTGCAACCCGATCGTGGTTGAAGCGCTGACCCGCCAAGCCAACACCCTGTGGCACCTGGGCAACGGCTACACCAACGAGCCAGTGCTGCGCCTGGCGCTGGCACTGACCGAAGCCACCTTCGCCGACCGCGCCTTCTTTTGCAACTCCGGCGCGGAAGCCAACGAAGCCGCACTGAAGCTGGCCCGTAAGCACGCCCACACCAAATTCGGCGCGCACAAATCGCGCATCATCTCGTGCTACCAGTCGTTCCACGGCCGTACCTTGTTCACCGTGTCGGTGGGTGGTCAGTCGAAATACACCGAAGGCTTCGAGCCGCTGCCACCATCGATCGACCACATCACCTACAACGATATCGAGTCGGCCCGCGCCGCCATCGGTGACGACGTTTGCGCTGTGATCGTTGAGCCGCTGCAAGGCGAAGGCGGTGTAGTACCTGGCGACAAAGCCTTCCTGCAAGAGCTGCGCGACCTGTGCACCAAAACCGGCGCCCTGCTGATCTTCGACGAAGTGCAGTCCGGCATGGGCCGCACCGGCGAGCTGTTCCACTACATGAGCTACGGCATCACCCCGGACATCCTGACCTCGGCCAAGGCGCTGGGCAACGGCTTCCCGGTCGCAGCGATGCTGACCACTCACGAACTGGCCGCAACCCTGAACGTCGGCTCGCACGGCACCACCTACGGCGGCAACCCGATGGCCGCCACCGTGGCGCTGACCGTGCTGGAAACCATCAACCAGCCGGCCTTCCTGGCGCGTGTGAAAGAAGCCGGCAACAAGCTGCGCGCCACGCTGGAGAAGCTGACGGCTGACTACCCGCAAGTGTTCACCCAAGTGCGCGGCGCTGGCCTGTTGCTGGGCGTGGTGGTGACCGATGCATGGAAAGGCCGCTCGAAGGATATCCAGAAAGCCGCTGAAGCCAACGGCATGATGGTGCTGATCGCCGGCATGGACGTGGTGCGTTTGGCGCCTGCGCTGATCGTCTCGGACGAGCAGATCGCCGAAGCCGACCGCATCCTGCGCGTCTCGCTGGACGGCCTGCTGCAAGCAGCTTAATTGTGTTGTCTCGTCGTTCCCGCGAAAGCGGGAATCCATGCTGCGCGTGATTCGCCAGCGCTCTATGGATTCCCGCCTACGCGGGAACGACGCTTTTGGCTATTATCAAAGGAGTTCCCATGTATGTAGTCCGTCCGGTTGAACTTGCGGATATTGCAGCCCTTGAGGCGCTGGCCGCAGTGCCCATGCCGGGAGTGCATACCTTGCCCAAGACGCGCGAGAAAATCCTCGCCATGATCGAACTGTCGATCGCGTCGTTTGCTGCGCATGTCGACATCCCAAGCGAAGAAGCCTACCTGCTGGTGCTGGAGGCCGAAGATAAATCCATCGTCGGCACCGCCGCCATGTTCGCGGCGGCTGGTTCCAACGGCACCTACTTCTCGTTCCGCAACGACGTTATCCAGCAAGTCTCGCGTGACCTCAACATCAGCCACAGCGTGCACGCGTTGACGCTGTGCTCCGAGTTGACCGGCTACTCGCAACTGTCGTCGTTCTTCGTCGGTGAGCGTGAACACGGCACGCCGGAAGCCGCGCTGCTGTCGCGCGCCCGGTTGATGTTCGCCGTACTGGCGCCGCACCGCTTCGCCGACCGTTTCTTCGTACCGCTGGCCGGCGTGACCGATAGCGAAGGCGGTTCGCCATTCTGGGATGCACTGGGCCGCAAATTCTTCAAGATGGATTTCCTCGATGCCGAACGCACCATCGGCGGCGCCCGTAACCGCACGCTGATCGTCGAACTGATGCCGCACTATCCAGTCTACGTGCCGCTGCTGCCGGGCGATGCGCAAGCCGCGATGGGCCAGATCCATCCGTCGGGCGAACTGGCCTTCAACCTGCTGACCGCAGAAGGCTTCGAAGCCGACGACTACATCGACATCTTCGACGGCGGCCCGATTTTGCAGTCCCATAAAAATTCGCTGCGCACCTTCACCGGCGCGCTGCAACGCCGCGTCGCCACCTCGGTGGAAACGCCGGACCGTGGCCGCGAGCCGCAGCTGCGCTACGCCGTGTCGTCTGGTTCGGAGCACGACTTCCGTGCCGTGATCACGCACTGCCCATCGCTGGAATCGCAACTCAGCGTGGCACTGCCTGCAGAGGTGCAGGAAGCGCTCAACGTCGCTGAAGGCGATACCGTCATTTGCGTAAGAATTTAAGAGACCACCTATGCTAGTTGTACGCGCAATCCAAGCCGACGATCTCGACGCCCTGTATGTCATGGCCACGCAAGTGGGCAGCGGCATGACCACGCTCAAGCCGGACATGAAAATGATGGGCGACCGCCTGAACATCGCCGTCGCCTCGTTCGCCGAAACCATTCCGCCCGATGAACGCGACTACATGTTCGTCATGGAGGACACCGATACGGGCCGCCTGGCTGGCGTGTGCGCCATCAAAGGCTCGGTGGGTCTGACCGAACCGTTCTACAACTACCGCATCGGCACCCTGGTGCATTCCAGTCGCGAGCTGAATGTGTTCACCCGCATGGACACGCTGTACCTGTCGAACGATCTGACTGGCAGCACTGAACTGTGCTCGCTGTTCCTGCACCCGGACTACCGCACGGGCAACAACGGCAAGCTGCTGTCCAAGAGCCGCTTCCTGTTCATCGCGCAGTTCCCGCACCTGTTCACCGAAAAGCTGATCGCCGAAATGCGCGGCTACCAGGAAGAGGATGGCCGCTCGCCGTTCTACGAAGGCCTGGGCCGCCACTTCTTCAAGATGGACTTCGATCACGTTGATGCGCTGACCGCCGTCGGCAAGAAGTCCTTCATCGCCGAACTGATGCCGCGCCAGCCGCTGTATGTCGACTACCTGCCGCAGGATGCGCAGGACGTCATCGGCAAGGTCCACATGTCGACCGCGCCGGCGCGCCGCCTGCTGGAGCAGGAAGGCATGTACTTCGAAGGCTACGTCGATATCTTCGACGCTGGCCCGGTGCTGCAAGCCCGCGTGTCCGAACTGCGCGCCATGCGCGATAGCGCGCTGGCCGACATCGGCCCGACCACCGATTGGGATTCCGCCTGCGCGCCCGAGAGCGTACCGGCGGAACCGATGCTGGTGTCGAACACCACGCTGAAAGATTTCCGCATGATTTTGTCGCAATCGGTACCGGTCAACGGTGCTGTCGCTTTGCCGGAAGCGGAGCAGCAACTCCTGCATTGCAAAACCGGCGACACCGTGCGCACTTTGACTCTCAATCCGAGGAAGAACAATGGCTAACTCAGTAGCTAACATCAGTAATTTCATCAACGGCGAATGGCTGCACGGCAGCGGCGCAGAACTGGTCACCATCAACCCGGCCACCGGCCAGCAAACCTGGAGCAGCAACGAGTCCACCGCGCAGGACGTGGCGCAAGCGACGACCGCCGCACGCGCTGCATTCGAAGCATGGGCGCTGACCCCTCTGGCGGAACGCATTGCCGTCTGCACCCGCTTCCGCGACCTGCTCAAGCAGGAAGCCGAAGAGCTGGCGCTGCTGATCTCTGAGGAAGTGGGCAAGCCGCTGTGGGAAGCGCGCACCGAAGTCACCACCATGGCCAACAAGATCGATATCTCGGTACAAGCCCATGGCGCGCGCACCGGTGAGACCAGCAACAAGATCGCCGATGGCGACGCTGTGCTGCGTCACCGTCCACACGGCGTGTTCGGCGTGTTCGGTCCTTACAACTTCCCGGGCCACCTACCAAACGGCCATATCGTGCCTGCGCTGATCGCCGGTAACACCGTGGTGTTCAAGCCGAGCGAATACGCACCGCGCACCGCCGTCAAAACCGTGCAGCTGTGGGAGAAGGCCGGCCTGCCGCAAGGCGTGATCAATCTGGTCAACGGCGGCCGCGAAACCGGCATCGCGCTGGGCCAGAGCAAACTGCTGGACGGCGTGCTGTTCACCGGCAGCTGCCAGACCGGCACCGCGCTGCATAAACAATTCGGTGGCCAGCCGGGCAAGATGCTGGCGCTGGAAATGGGCGGTAACAATCCGCTGGTGATCTGGGACGCGAAAGAAGTTGATGCTGCCGTGTTCATGGCCGTGTCCTCGGCCTTCATCTCGGCCGGCCAGCGCTGCACCTGCGCGCGCCGTTTGATCCTGCCTGTTGGCGCAACTGGTGATGCTATCGTCGCCCGTCTGGTTGACGTGGCGAGCCGCCTGACCGTCGGCGGTCCGGCTGCCGAACCTGCGCCATTCATGGGCCCTGTGGTGTCGGCCACCGTTGCGAAACGCCTGGTGCAAGCGCAAGCTGATTTGGTCGCCAAGGGCGGCAAGCTGCTGCTGGAAATGAAACAGCTGGACGAGAAAACTGGCTTCGTCACCGCCGGCATCGTGGACGTCACCGACGCACACGGTATCCCGGACGAAGAGTGGTTCGGCCCACTGCTGCAAATCATCCGCGTGGCGGATTTCGACAGCGCCATCAAGGCTGCCAACAACACTGAATTCGGCCTCGCTTCTGGCCTGATCTCCAACGACGAAAATCTGTGGAAGATCTTCCAGGTGCGCGCTCGCGCGGGTATCGTCAACTGGAACCGTCCGACCACCGGTGCTGCAAGCAGCGCTCCGTTTGGTGGCGTGGGCCAGTCGGGCAATCACCGTCCTAGCGCCTACTACGCGGCAGACTACTGCGCCTACCCGGTTGCATCGATTGAAAATCCTGTCCTCGAAATGCCGGCGAAACTGTCGCCAGGCATGAACTTCTAAAAGGTAGCAGCAATGTCCGCACGCGAATTCAACTTCGACGGCCTGGTCGGCCCATCGCACAACTACGCTGGTCTGTCGTTCGGCAACGTGGCATCGTTCAACAACGTCAAGAGCGCATCCAATCCTAAACTGGCCGCGCTGCAAGGCCTCGCCAAGATGCGCGCGCTGGCGGCACGTGGCTTCGGCCAGGCGCTGCTGCCGCCGCAGGATCGTCCGAACTTCCGACTGCTGCGCAGCATCGGCTTCACCGGCACCGACGCAGAAGTGCTGGCGAAAGCAGCGAAAGAGTCGCCGGTGATTCTGGCGTGCGCGTATTCGGCCTCGCCGATGTGGACCGCGAATGCTGCGACGGTCAGTCCATCGGCCGACAGCACCGACGGCCGCCTGCACTTCACCGCTGCGAACCTGAACAACAAGCTGCATCGCGCGTTTGAGCACGTGCAGTCGGCGCGCGCACTGCGCGCCATCTTCAAGGACGAGAAGCACTTCGCCGTGCACGATGCGTTGCCGGGCACTCCAGCCTTTGGCGATGAAGGCGCGGCCAATCACACCCGCCTGTGCAAAGACCACGGCAGCGCCGGCGTCGAAATGTTCGTCTACGGCCGCACCGAGTTTGATGCCTCCGCATCGGCGCCGAAGAAATTCCCGGCACGCCAAACGCTGGAAGCTTCGCAAGCGGTAGCCCGCCTGCACGGCCTGTCGGCGGAACGCACGGTCTACATTCAACAAAATCCTGATGTTATCGATCAAGGCGTGTTCCACAACGACGTGATCGGGGTAGGTAACGCCAATGCCCTGTTCTACCACGAGCAGGCATTCGCCGATGAAGCAGGCGCGCTCGATCAGCTGCGCCGTGCGATGGCCGGCGTGGGTGCGGACCTGAACGCAATCCGCGTTGATACTGCCAAGGTGCCGGTGGCCGATGCCGTCGCCAGTTACCTGTTCAACAGCCAGCTGTTGAGCAAGTCCGATGGCAAGATGGCACTGGTGATTCCACAGGAATGCCAGGAAGTCGCTTCCGTCGCTGCGTACCTCGAAGGCCTGGTCGCCAGCGGCAGCGCAATCGATGAACTGATTCACTTTGACCTGCGCCAGTCGATGCGCAACGGTGGCGGCCCTGCGTGCCTGCGCCTGCGCGTGGCGCTGACCGACGCCGAAGCCGCAGCCATGCATCAAGGTGTGGTCATGAACGAGACGCTGTACCATACGCTGGTGGCGTGGGTAGAAAAACACTACCGCGACCGATTGGAGCCTGCCGATCTGGCGGACCCACAACTGGCAATTGAAGTGCATAATGCGCTGGAGGAGTTGAGCCGTATTCTGGGACTCCCCGGTTTGTACGATTAATACACGCCGCGCAGCCACAAGCCGGCGCGGCGTCTGCAACATAAGATACCTATAACGTATTGGAGAAGCACGATGAAACAAACGCCACAAGACCTGCGTAAACAAACGCTGGACCTGGTCAACGCAAACAAACCCGCCACCGAAGTCGCAGCGCTGATCAGCGCCTGGCTCGGGTCTCTCGATGATGAAGATTTGGCGGGCACCGCGCCCGATAGTCTGGCGCCGGTTTTGTGGGACGGTTTCACTCAAGCTTCCAAGCGCACCGGCAGCGGCGCGCAAATCGCCAAGCTGCGTTACGACGATGGCCGTGGCGGCAAGGCCACCGCGCTGCTGATCCTCAACGACGACGCGCCGTATCTGGTGGACTCCATCGTAATGGCGATGCGCAAACTGCGCGTCACCGCCAACGGCGTGCTGAATGCCGTGCTGCCAGTCGCGCGTAACGCCGATGGCGCTGTCACTAATGTCGGTCAAGCCGGCGACAAGCTGGAGTCCTACGTGCTGGTGCTGCTGTCGGAAGACCTGCCGGAAGCCGAAATCGGCATGCTGGTGGAGCGCATCGTGATGGTCTCGCGTGACGCCGCTGTAGTGCGCCGTGACGCCGCCGCCATGCGCGAACATTTCAGCCGCATCGGCGCCGAAGCCGCATCGCACAACGAAGAAGGCAAGGAAGTCGCCGCCTTCCTGGAATGGGCCAAGACCGATGGCTTCGAGCCGTTCGGTTACGCCTATTACGCCGTGAAGCCGGGCGTGCGTGAACTGGAGCGTGACATCCCTAGCCGCATCGGCGTGCTGCAAGATACTTCGCATCCGGTGTACGGCACCTGTCTCGCCAATATCCCTGGCGATTTCGATACGCTGTCCAAGCGCGGCCACACCCTGTCCATCGTCAAGGCCGACGTGGAAGGCACGCTGCACCGCGACCAGCAACTGGACTTCATCGGCATCCGCCACACCGACGCGCAAGGCGCCATCCTCGGTGAATACTGCTTCGTAGGCTTGTTCACCCGCGCTGCCGCCTCGACCCCGCTGAACCGCCTGCCGTTCGCGCGCGGCCGTGTAGCCAAGGTGCTGAGCATCGCCGGCGTGCGCCAGGAAGGCTTCCGCGCCGAGAAGTTCGTCGAGATCCTTGAATCGCTGCCGCGCACCGAAGCGCTGGAAGCGGACCCTGAATGGCTGGCCGAAGTCAGCGCCGCGGTGGTCTCGCTGTACAAGCAGCCACGCGCCAAAGTGTTTGCGCGCCGCGACGTGTATGCGCGTCACCTGAACGTATTGGTCTACCTGCCGCGTGAGCGTTACAGCGCAAGCGTCGCTTCCGCGTTGGCGAAGGCGCTGCAAGCCAGCGCCGGCGCGCAGCACGTCAGCTCGCAAACGCTGGTGGCAGACGGCCCGCTGGCTCGCGTCTACCTGATCGCCCACGGCGCGCGCTACCCGCTGGATCTGGAAACCGATATCCAGCAACCACTGCTGGCCGTGATGGACGGCTGGCATGACCAGTTCTCCGTACTGGCCGATGCAGTCACCGACGTGCCGCTGCGCGCCAGCATGCGCAAGATGTGCGCCACGCTGCCGCCGGATTATGTCGCTGCGACCACGCCATCGGCAGCCTTCCACGATCTGGGCGCTATCCTGCGCAACCCGGATCCAGCGCGCGTCAGCGTGCGCGTGGAAGCAGACAACGGCCACACCACTATTCGTTTGTACTCGGTAGACCGCGTACCATCGCTGTCGACCATCCTGCCTGCGCTGCATAACGCCGGCGTTGCCATCGACCGCGAACACGCACACTCGCTGCGCGTGAACGGTGAGCGTCACTTCGTCACCAGCCTGTCGGTGGATGCCGCCAGCGCGGCCAAGCTGGCGCAGTCGGAAACCGTGCCGGTGGCGGAAGAACTGTTCGCCGCTCTGTTCAACAATGAAGCGGAAGACGGCCGCCTGAATGGTCTCGTCGTTGAAGGTGGTCTGAGTGTGCGCGAAGTGCAGCTGGTGCGCGCCTACATGAGTTACTGGCGCCAGGCTAGCCCGCGCTTCTCGGTGCGCTACATGGCGGAAACGCTGCGCAAGCAACCGGTAATCGTGAAAGAGCTGGTGGACGTGTTCCTGCAGCGCTTCAATCCAGCGCTGCCAGAAGCTACCCGCGCCGCTGCGCTGGACAAGCTGGCCGATATCAAGAGCCGTCTGCCTGCCATCAACCACGCCGACAGCGAAGAAGTGCTGGGCGCAATGGCTACGCTGATCGGCGCGACCCTGCGTACCAACTACTTCCAAAACGCGCAGCAGGGCGACAAGATCATTTTCAAATTCGACACCAGCAACCTGGCGCTGGTGCCGGAGCCGCGTCCGTTCCGCGAGATCTTCGTATTCTCGCGCCGCTTCGAAGGCGTACACCTGCGCGGCGGCCCTGTCGCTCGCGGTGGCTTGCGCTGGTCGGACCGCATGGAAGACTACCGCACCGAAGTTCTCGGCCTAGTGAAAGCGCAAATGGTGAAGAACGCCGTTATCGTGCCGGCCGGCGCCAAAGGCGGCTTCGTTTGCAAGCAGATGCCGAAAGACGCCGTGCGCGAAACTATCGCGGCGGAAGGCGAAGCAGTGTATCGCCTGTTCATTTCCAGCCTGCTGGAAGTGACCGATAACCGCGTGCTGGGCAAGATCGTTGCACCGACTGACACCGTCTGCTACGACGGCGGCGATCCTTATCTGGTGGTGGCAGCCGACAAGGGCACCGCAACCTTCTCCGACATCGCCAACGGCATTGCGGTGCAGCGCGGCTTCTGGCTGGGTGATGCGTTTGCATCGGGCGGCTCGAATGGCTATGACCATAAGAAGATGGGCATTACCGCCAAGGGTGCGTTCGAAGCGGTCAAGCGCCACTTCTACGAAATGGATCACGACATTCACGCCACGCCAGTAACGATGGTCGGTGTGGGCGACATGTCGGGCGACGTGTTCGGTAACGGCGCGCTGCTGTCGCGCAAGCTTAAGATCGTGGCGGCGTTTGACCACCGTCACATCTTCCTCGATCCGAATCCGGACATGGAAGTCTCGTTCAAGGAACGCGAGCGCATGTTCGCGCTGCCGCGCTCCTCGTGGGAAGACTACAACAAGGAACTGATCTCGAAAGGTGGTGGCGTGTTCCCACGTAACGCGCGTTCGATTGAACTGTCGCCAGAGATTCGCGCCGTGCTGGATATCGAAGAAACCGCGCTGCCGCCGGAAGAACTGATGCACCGCATCCTGCTGGCGC
This sequence comes from Duganella flavida, assembly GCF_009857445.1. Taxonomy (GTDB): domain Bacteria; phylum Pseudomonadota; class Gammaproteobacteria; order Burkholderiales; family Burkholderiaceae_D; genus Rugamonas; species Rugamonas flavida. The sequence goes on along the minus strand of NZ_WWCN01000007.1, from coordinate 247,584 downwards.
CTGTGGATCTGTTCTACAACGGCGGTATCGGCACCTACATCAAGTCCTCGGCCGAGACCCACGCGCAAGTGAAGGATCGCGCCAACGACAACATCCGCGTCAATGGCAATGAGCTGCGCTGCAAAGTGGTTTCCGAAGGCGGTAACCTCGGCGCGACGCAAGCGGGCCGCATTGAATTCGCGCTGTCGGGTGGCCGCATCTTCACCGATGCGATCGATAACTCGGCTGGTGTGGATTGCTCGGACCACGAAGTGAACGCGAAGATGTGGCTGGACGTGGAAATGAACGCCGGCCAGTTGAGCGAAGCAGACCGCAATCGCATCCTGAACGACATGACGCTGGATATCGAACGCCTGGTCCTGCGCGACAACACGCTGCAAACCCAGTTGCTGGTGCGCGAGCTGCAAGCGCAAACCGACGCCGGTGTGCAGGACGGTTACGCCGCGCTGATCGCGTCGCTGGAAGAAGAGGGCGCGCTGTCGCGTGAACTGGAGCAGCTGCCATCGGTGGCCGAACTGGCACGCCGCAAGGCTGATGGCCGTGGCCTGACCACGCCGGAACTGGCGGTGGTCATCGCCAACGTGAAGAATCGTTACAAGCGCATCCTGTCGGCGCTGCCGCTGACGGATAACAGCTGGGCCGAGTCGGTGCTGAAGCCGTACTTCCCGGACCTGCTGGTGGCCACCCGTCCAGCGCTGGCACACCCGCTGGCCAACGCCATCCTCGCCACCGTGCTGGCGAATGAATCGGTGAACCGCTGCGGTCCGCTGATGCTGCGCCAACTGGCCGGTGAACATGGCGTCGATGAAGCAGAAGTGATCCTGGCGTGGGGCCAGGCATGGTCCGCGCTGAATCTGGCGCCGGTGTTCAACGCGCTGGATGCTGATGCGCTGAAAATACCGCGTGCCGTATCGATCAAGGTTGATGCGCACACCCGCGTGCTGCAGAAGGCTGTGATTGAAGGTGCGCTGTCGGTGCCTGCCGACCAGCTGCGCAACGGCGTGGCCGAGTTGACTCGCCTGTTCGCCAATCCAGAAACGCTGGCGCAGCTGACGCCTGCCAGTGGCCAGTCGGAAGCCGAACTGACTGCCGGCCTGCGCGTGGAGTTTGTGCGTGCGTGGATGGCGGTGGATGCGATTGAAGCTGTGGCGGCGTTTGTGTTCGCGGCGCTGTCGGTACAGCGTCCTGCAGGCATGGACTTGCCGGCCTTCCTGCAAGTTGGCTTGGCGCTGCGTGCGCAAGTCGGCATCGATACGCTGGAGCGCGGCCTGAAGCTGGCGGCGGTCAGCCGTTCGCAAGAACAGCTGCGCAGCTACGCACAGAACGCGCTGCGCCGCACGCAGCAACGCTTGCTGTCGCAAGTGCTGAAGCAAGCTACCGGCGACCACTCGGCGGCGGAGGCGGTGGAAGTCGTCGCCAACACGCTGGGCTTGTCGGGCTACGCTGCGGCGACGGATCTGGAACAAGCGATGCTGGACGTGTGGGCTTTGTCGGAGGCGGTCAACGCCAGCTCGACTGCATTGGCGGCGTAATACGATGAGTGATTCACCAGCAGCATTGCCGCAGCAGTTGCCGCCAGCCGTACGCGCGCTGGCGGAGGCGGACTTCAGCGCCGTCGCGCAGCGTTTCACGGCGGCCGGATTCACGGTCGCCGAGCCGGCGGACGGCATCATCACGATCAAGGCTGCTGGCGCTGCGCACGATGCGGCGCGGCCGGCGGTACTGGTCTCCGTTGGCGTACATGGCGACGAGACCGGCCCGATTGAAGTGGTGGCTTATCTGCTGGACGCTCTGTCACACCAGCCGCGCGAGCTGGCGGTGGACTTAATGCTGTGCGTTGGCAGCATCAGCGCCATCCGCGCCGGCAAGCGTTTCATCGATGCAGACCTGAACCGCATGTTCCGCGAACAGCGCGGCACGCTGGAAGGCACCGTGGAAGCCGCACGCGCCGACGTGATGATCTCGGCCACCACTGACTTCTTCAAGGACGCAGGCCCGGTGCGCTGGCACCTCGATCTGCACACCGCAATCCGCCCATCGGTCTACCCAACCTTCGCCATCGTGTCGGAGCTGATTCCCGACCAGGCGCGTGGCGCATTGATTGATTGGCTGGGCCTCGCTGGCATTGGCGCGATCATCATGAATCCTGCGTCGGTGGGTACTTATAGCTACTACTCGTCCGAGCATCACGCTGCGGCGGGGACCACGATTGAACTGGGACGCATTGGCACGCTGGGGCAGAACGACCTGGCGCAGTTCAAGGATGCATCGCAAGCGCTGGATGATTTGCTGCGCGGTGCACCGCAGCGCGCAGGTACGCAGCGGCCGCACATCTTCAACACTGCGCGCCAGATCATCAAGTTGAGCGACCAGTTCAAAATGGCCTTTGGCAAAGAGACGCACAACTTCACGGCCATGAAGCAAGGGGAGGAAATCGCGCGCGATGGCGATACGGTTTATACCGTGCAGTTTCCGGAAGAGTTGGTGGTATTCCCGAATCCTGATGTGCGTGTTGGCTTGCGTGCGGGCTTGATGGTGGTGCGCGTCGGCTGATCGGTTTTGATCTTTACCCGCCTTTACACTTGGTGGGCTCATAGATACATGGATTCTTTCGTTAATAGGAGCAGCATTGTCCTTAACCACGGAGTAAGAGCCATGACCACTGCAATCAGCAGCACTACCAGCACCACCGCAACCTCGTTCGATCCATCGAAACACGCAGCACGTCTCGCGTCCAAAGTCTTCAGTGACATGGATACCGATTCCGATGGTTCGGTCACCAAAGACGAATTTGTCAAAGGCCTTGAATCTAAAGGCGTCTCGGCCGACGACGCGACCAAGCAGTACAACGCAATCGACAAACAGGGTACCGGTTCGATTACCAAAGATGATTTGGAAAGCGCCATCAAGAGCGGCGACTTCAAACCGCCACGCCCACAAGGCGGAGCCGCTGGCGCCGGCGGCGCGCAGGGCGGCGGTGCACCGCAAGGTGGCGGCAGCAGTGGCGCCAGCGCAGTGAGCTCCAGCAGCTCAAGCAAGACCTACGCAGCTGCCGACAAAAACGAAGACGGCACCGTCACCGAGCAAGAGCAGCTAGTCTACGACCGTGCTCAAGCCGCCAAATCCGCCGCCACCAGCAGCACCTCCAGCCTCGGCAACAATATCGACGCTTTGGCCTGATTCAACTCTTTGCGCGGCCCGTTTGATTTCGCGCGCTATCGGATTCCAGTGGGAGCTTTGTCAAGTAGTGCGTAAACATGGATGCTTTAGCTTTTTCACTCTCTGATGGATTGATCATCCTCAATTGTGCGCTTGTGCTCGCTTGAATTTTTTCAGCATCAGCCTATCGTGGAGCGACACAAGTAGAGGAGGTATCATGGCTATGACAACTTTTGCGACTGACGGGACGATTAAGCTGCCGCGCTCCATACAGAAAGCACTTGGCCTCAAGTATGGCGATCGTATTGAGCTTTTGAAGTATGAGGAAGGTCAAGTCTTAATGATAGTCAAGAATCGATCAATTACTGAACTCAAGGGCATATTGTCTAAGTATGACCTGGACTGTTCTGTTGAAGATTTGTTGGAAATCGCTGCGAAGCGGGCAGTAAGGGCCAATAAATGATTGGACTGGATACCAACGTGTTGCTCAGGTATTTCATGCAAGACGATATCCGTCAATCAGCTAAGGCGGGGAGGCTAATAAATTCACTTTCACGAACCGAGCAAGGATTTGTCAGTCTCGTTGTAGTTGCCGAACTTGTTTGGGCTTTGAGCTATGGCTTTCAGCTCGACCGAGGTGAGCTCCACGCCGTACTGGTTCAGCTCGTGAATATGCCGGAGTTGAAAGTGGAAAAAACTGCGCAGGTCTTGCAGGCTCTTCGGCAGTTTAAAGTGTCGTCGGTGGATTTGGCGGACTGCCTGATTATCGGCATCGCAAAGAATGCCGGCTGCTCGCGCACTGCGACGTTTGACCGCAAGGCAGCCAGGCTGCCAGGCGCGTTCTATATCGGTTAGCCGCGAACGATCAGCGCGGTGAGGGTGATAGCCAAGCCGAGCAGCATCACTGCCGCGCCGGTGACGGCGGCGGGATGGAAGCGGCGAGAGACGGTGGGGATTTTTTTGATCGGCATGGCTGGGCTCCTTCTTGGCTATAGGTAACACTTGCCTCAAGAGTAACCTGCGCCTAGTTTCCAATCTATACATGGTGCTGTATCAAAAGTAAGCACTTGTAACGCGACGGCAGTTGGGGTTGCATTTCTGGCACAAAATACCTGTAGGGGCGTGGCACGGAAAGCCCTATAATCGCTGTGTTTTTGCCCGAACATCCATATCCCACAAGGAACTGCCTGTGAACCAAACGCTGGTCCAGAAACTGACCCGTACCAAGCCGGTCGACAATAAAAACACCGAACAAGCTTCAAGCAGCAGCAACGGCCTGCACCGCTCCATTGGCCTGTTTCCCCTGACGATGATTGGCGTCGGCGCCACCATCGGCACCGGTATTTTCTTCACGATGGTGGAGGCCGTTCCGAAGGCTGGCCCGTCCGTGATCCTGTCGTTCCTGATCGCTGCCATCACCGCCGGTTTGACCGCGCTGTGCTACGCCGAATTATCGTTCCGCATTCCAGCTTCCGGTTCCTCGTATTCGTTCGCTTACGCCACCGTCGGCGAGTTCCTGGCCTTCATCATGGCCGCCTGCTTGCTGCTGGAGTACGGCTTGGCCGCCAGCGCCACCGCGATTGGCTGGTCTGATTATTTGAATAACTTCCTTAACAACGCCTTCGGCTGGCACATCCCCGAGCTGTTGCGCTCGCCGATGATTGTGTCCACTGCGCACGGCATCGAGATCCACGCCGGCCACATGAATCTGCCGCCGGTGATCCTGGTCTGCCTGTGCTGCCTGCTGTTGATCCGCGGCGCCAAAGAGTCGGCCACCACCAACGCCATCATGGTGCTGATTAAACTGGCGATCCTGATTTTCTTCGTGGTGATCGCGTTCAGCGGATTTGATATAAACAATTTCCATCCTTTCTTCAGCCCGGACGGCGGCACCCACATCACCGGCATGGCCGGTGTGACGGCTGCTGCGGCCACTGTGTTCTTTTCCTTCATCGGCCTGGACACTGTGGCCACCGCCGGTGAAGAAGTGCGCAATCCAACCCGCAACGTGCCGATCGGTATCTTGTCGGCGCTGGGCATCGTGACGGTGTTCTACATGCTGGTGGCGGTGGCAGCGATGGGTGCGCAGCCGGCGGCAAAATTCGCTGGCCAGGAAGCCGGCCTTGCCGTGATCCTGCAAAACGTCACCGGCCAGACCTGGCCTGCGCTGGTACTGGCAGCAGGCGCCGTGATTTCGGTGTTCTCGGTGACGCTGGTGACCATCTACGGCCAGACCCGCATCCTGTACGCGATTTCCAAGGATGGCCTGATTTCGCCTGCCTTCCGCAAGGTTAGCCCGCGCACTGGTTCGCCGGTGCAGAACACGCTGATCGTGTGCGTCGTGGTCGGCTTGGTGGCCGGCTTCGTGGATGCGACTTTCCTTTGGGATATGGTCAGCATGGGTACGCTGACGGCGTTTATCGTGGTGTCGCTGGCGGTGCCGGTGATGCGCCGCAAAGAGGGCGTGTCGGCGGTGAAGGGCTTCCGCGTGCCGGGCGGTCCTTACTTCGTGCCGGGCCTGAGTATTGCGGCTTGCTTATATCTGATGTTCGGTTTGTCGATGACGACTTACACCGTGTTCGTGATCTGGATGAGTGCGGCGATTCTGACCTACTTCTTCTACGGTCTGCGTAACTCGCGCCTGAACTAACAGCATCAACATTAAAAAAGCCCCGGCCGCGCTTGCGCGTGCCGGGGCTTTTTGCCGTTTTGCTCAGTAACTTGGCAGCTTACTCTGCTTTGGTTTCTGGTTTGCCGCCGAGGTAGAGGCGCAGCACCAGGCCGGACAGGGCGATTGCAGCAGGCAGGTTTTCGATGATGGTCAGCATAGTGTTCTCCTAAAAGTAGATTCGACGATTCGATTAACCGCGGGAAGCGAAGTAACGCAGTTCGGCGGACAGGCTAGGCGAGTGCAGTTCGCAGTCATTCGCCAGGCTGTTGAGCCACCAGATGGTTTCTTCTTTGTTGCGCTGCGACACAACCGGCTGTACAGCGAACACAGCGGCGAACAGTTGACGCGCGGCGGTAGCAATATTGGCGAAGTAGCCAGTCTCAGCAAAGGTGTTGTAGGTCGTTGCGCTCATCAGAAGCTCCATAAATATTCGTTTGATGCGTTGCAGTATGCGCCTGCTTCAGTAATAAATAAACTTTTGATTTGTGATACGAGCCATAAGTTAGTCGTATAACTCTGTTTTTGCCCTATGAAAAAGCATTGCCGTGTGGCAGTGGAATTCAGGTATCATTGCTGTCCAAATTGCAATAATCTGACGGGGTTGGAATGTCCTTGCGCACGAAATTCATGCTGGCTTTGTTGTTGACCGGATTGGCAGCGGTGGCGATGGTGGGCGGTTTGGCCTACACCGGCATGACCCGCAAGGTGGACATGATCCGGCGCGAGCAGGCCATGGAACATTTCTACTCGACCGCTACGGCCTATCTGCAAAAGTACGGCAGCTGGCAGGCTAGCCCGGGCAAGGAGGGTTTCGACGAATTCATGCAGTCGCGCGAACGCGCTGGTCCACCGCAGCTGTCGGACAGTGCGCAGGGTGAAGAGCGCCGCCCGCCACCGCCGCGCGATGATGATCGCGGCCCGCAGCGCGGCGAGGGCGATGGCGAGCGTCGTCCGCCGCCGCCGGGCCGACGTGGCGAGCCGCCGTACCGCTTCATTCTCGCCGATCAGGATTTCAAGGTAGTGCTGGGCGGCGGCGTCTATCATCATGGCGAAGCGCTGCCCGAAGCGGCGCGCAAGGATGCGCGCCCGGTCACCGTCGATGGCCGCGCGGTGGCTTACGTTTCACCGGAAGGCGTCATCACGCCGAGCAAGCAGGAACTCCAATACCTGGACGCCATGCGCGATGCGCTGTGGTTCGGCGTGAGTGGCGCGGCGGTGCTGGCACTGGCGCTCGGCCTGCTGCTCGGCCGCAGCCTTGGCCACACGCTCGGCCACCTGACCAGCGCCGTACGCGCCATGCACGGCGGCTCGCTGCTGCAACGCGTACCGGTTGAGGGCAAGGACGAAGTGGCCGAACTGGCCGCCGCCTTCAACGACATGAGCGAGAAGCTGGCGCGCACGCACAATGAATTGCAAGAGTCGCACCAGACCATCCTGCTGCAAGCGGAGCAAATGCGCGAGCTCAGTGTGCGCGACGCGTTGACCAAGTTGCACAACCGTCGCCACTTCGACGAGCAGGCCACCAGCTTGTTCAGCCATGCCGTGCGCCACAAGCGTCCACTGAGTGTGGTGATCGGCGATATCGATTACTTCAAGAAGATCAACGACCAGTTCTCGCACGCAACCGGCGACGTAGTGCTGCGCCAAGTGGGAGAAATCCTGCGCAGCCATATGCGCTTGAGCGACCTGGTAGCACGCTACGGCGGCGAGGAATTTGTGATCGCTTTCCCTGAGACCGAACTGCCGCAAGCCGCCGCGCTATGCGACAAGCTGCGCGGGATTATCGAATCCTTCCCGTGGCATCAGGTGCATCCGGAATTGAAGGTCACGATGAGCATGGGCGTGTACGCCGATCTCGCAGCCGGTACGGCGGAAGCCATGCTGCAAAAGGCCGACGCGCTGCTGTATCGTGCCAAGGAAGCAGGCCGCAACCAGGTGTGCTTCGCGGCCTGATTAAGCGCGGCGGTCCAGCCAGCGGCCGCCGAACATAGTGCACACCAGCGCCGCCACAATCAGCCCGATGCCGGCCCACTGCCAGCCGGTGATGACGTCACCCAACGCCAGCATGCCGGACGTGATGCCGACCACCGGCACGCCCAAGCTGAATGGCGCCACGCGATTGACCGGGTGGCGCTTCAGCAGCCGTGTCCACATTGCGTAACCGAGGATGGTGGACATCCAGCCGATGTAGGCGATAGCGATCCATGCGTTGAATGGCGCATCGACCCATTGCCAGCGCGTGGCCGGATCGTCAAACGCCAGCGACAGCAGCACGAACGGCACGATGGGCACCGCGCCGCACCACACAATAAAGCTGATCACATCAAAGCCCGGTGACGCTTTCTGCGCGCTGCGCACCACGATATTGGAGACGGCCCACATGGCGGCGCCGGTCAGGCACAGCACAAAGCCGGCGGGCGTGATGTCGCTGCCAGCGCCAGCCTGCAAGGAGCTCGCCGCAAAGCAGGCCAAGCCCACTGCTGCCAGCGCAAGGCCGGCCAGCAGCGCGCGGCTGGTGCGTTCCTTCAGCAGCATGTAGCCGAAGATGGCGGTGAAGAAGACCTGCGTCTGCAGAATCACCGATGCCAGCGAAGCGGACATGCCTACCTTCAGCGACAGGAACAGGAGGCCGAACTGGCCCACGCCCTGGCTCAGACCATACGCGATCACCCACTTCGGCGCCAGCTTGGGCGGCTTGACGAACAGGATCAGCGGCAGGATGGCGAACACGTAGCGCGCGGCGCCCAGCTGAAACGGCGTCATGCTGCGCAAGCCGACCTTCATTGCGACGAAGTTGGTGCCCCAGATGATCACGACCAGCAGGGCAGAGAGCAGGTCGCGGGTGGTGAAGGAGGATGAGTTGGAAGTCATCCGCCTATGTTACGTCACATCGCGCACGATTGCTTCGCTGTGGACGATAATCTTTACCGCGTCCGCTTGCAGCAATCGAATGCGGCGCTGGACCAGCGGCCAGCCGGACCAAGACACTTGCGCCGCTGCTGCCGCAGCAGCTTCCTGCGCATGCAGCGTGGAAGGCGACATCAGCGCATCGTCACTCGCTTCCGCCGCATGCGGGTCCAGTGCGTGTTCGAGAATCTGCACCACCTGGTCGTGGCTCTCGGCCAGCATGGCGTTCACTGGTTCTGCCGGCAGCTCTTTCACATGGCGGCGCAGGATGGCGCGCAGCGCGGCCACGTGGGCCATCAGCAGGTAGTTCTGCACGATGAACAGGTTGATGTCCTCCACCGCGCGCTGCTTGCTGGATGGCTCGTCGAGCATGCGCACCAGCGCGGAGCTGAGCGCGGCCAAAGAATCCATCAAGCGCTTGCGTTCAATGCGATACGCGAAATCGTCCTTGCCTTTGCCTTGCAGCAGATCGAAGCTGGCCTGCATGTAGCGCAGGTTCACATCCAGCACGCCGCGCACCAAGCGTGGCAAGGTCTGGTACTCCCAGCTCGCCAGCACAAAGCTGAACGCCGTCGCCACCACCGCGCCAACGATGGTATCGATCAAGCGCTCCATGATCAGGTTCTCGTTGCCCGGCGTGAGCAGATACATCTGCAGCAGGATCATCACGCTGACCGCCACCGCTGCGTAGCGATAGCGCAGGTAGACGAAGGTCGGCATGGCCACGGTGGACAGCACCAGCGCGCCGAGAATGAACGATGGGTAGTTGAGGAACTTGAGGATCAGCGCCGTGATGAAGCAGCCGATCACCGTGCCGACGATGCGGTCGCGCCGGCGCTGCTTGGTCATGCTGAACGACGGCTTCAGGATAATCACAATGGTCAGCACGATCCAGTAGCTGTGCGCCGCATACGGCAGCCACGCGCCGATCAGCAGGCCGGCGGAAATCGCCATCGCCACGCGCAGCGAGAAGCGGAAGATCGGCGAATCCATGCGCAGGTGCGAGAGGATCATGCGGAACTCGTACTTCTGCTGCGACAGGAACGGGCCCATGTCGGCATCAGCCCAGAATGGCATGGTGTCGTAGGCCTTCTGGCTAGCCTGATGCAGCTCGCCGATCATCTTGATGATGGCGCGGATCTTGTTGCGCTGCGCGCGCAGCACGGCCAGCGCTTCCTGTTGTGGCTTGCCTTCTGCGATACGCTGCTGGATCGCCGCCAGTTCTGCCTCGATGGCGTCCAGCTCCGGACCGTAGGTAATCTCCGGATAGGAGGCCTTCTTGCGCGTAACGTCGTACGCCACCGATTCGATATCGCGCGCCGCCTTGTAGGCCAGGTCGTACAGCGTTTTCAGCACCGGCGAATCGACGAGGTGCACGCGCAGCTGCGCGTAGTCGGTATGCGTGGACAGGATTAGCTCATACAAATCCAGCATGCAGACGTGGACCTGTACCACAATCGCATCCTTGGCATTGTTATGCGAACGCAGGATCAAATCGCGCGATGCTTGCTGGCGGTCGGCCAGCAGGCTTTGATGGCGAATCAGTTTGTTGAATTGTTCGGTGAGGTTGTAGCGCGTGTCGTAGAAATCGGCCTTGATGTCGATGTAAGCCGCCAGCTCGAACAAGGCCTCCGCCAGCACCTGCTGCTTGATGCGGTGGCGCAGTATCCACGAGATGCCCATCGCATACGCGAGATATGCCACCGCGCCCAGCGTGAACAAGCCGGTATGGACGAAGGACTCGCGCACTGTCATCGAGTGCTCCATCGACATGGTCATGATGAACAGCGTGGCCAGTTGCAGCGGCATGGATTTGCGGCCGTAGACCACCATCATGCAGGCGCCAAAGCTAATCACCACCAGCATCGTCATGAGCAGCGTGTGATAGGGCGCGCATAGGCTGATCAGCAGCGTGACGGCGCCGCACAGCAGCACCGAGGCGCTCATCTCGTTGAACTTGTGGCGCAGGGGACTAGGCATGTCCATCAGCGCGGTGCAGAGTGCGCCGATGCAGACCGTCATGGCGGTGGCCATGCCGGCAAATTGAAGCGTGAATAGCGTCACGCCCACCAGACCGGCGGCGAAACGCAAGCCAAGATAAAAATAATGGCTATAGAAGAAGGTTCGCAGATTGAGTGCGTAATGCATGGCTATGGCCTTGTGGGCAGCTTGCATGCGCACCGCAGGATCGCCACGGTGCGCATGATGAGTAACGCAGAAACTACTACTTAAATTTTTTTAGAAGACCGACAGCACCGGATAGCGGCGCCATTCAGGTTCTTCGTGGCGCTTGCCGTTGGCGAAGATGAAGCCGAGTACTGCTTCCTGGTCCGACAGCAGTGCCGGATTGGCGGCCTTCCATGCGTCGAACTTCGCTTTCAGTTCAGGTTCGGTTTGCAGCATCTCCAGCGCCAGATCTTCGAACACGTAGTCGGAGAAGTTCTCTTTTTTCTCCAGTACGCTGTTGAAGAAGCCCCAGCGGAAGAATGAGTCGTGGCCTTGCGGTTCCAGCGTCTCGACGGCGTAGCGGGCGTTGGCCTGCTTGAGCGGGATGAAGTAGTCGCCAGGCTGCACGGTGAAGCTGCCGGTGCGCGCCTCCAGCTGCACGTCGTCGTGGTACATATGGCCTTCGTAGGCGGTCGGGCGCGAGGTCACGGAGGCGATGTGATAGTACTGCGCTTCCACGGTGGAGGCTTCATCGAAGCGGGCCATGTCGACGCCGTTCCATTGCAGGCGCTCGATGGCTTCGCGCCACGCTTGCGGCACGATGTAGCCTTTCGGTGCGCGCACGGTGGCTGCCGGCACGAAGCTGTTGTAGTAGGCGATGTCCTTTTCCCACGGTTTGCTGCGGTCGTAGGACAGGCGCTGATAGTCGCCCAGCAGCGAAGGGCTGCGCTTTGCTTCATAGCCTTTGAAGCGGAAGGTGGATGGATTGGATTCGTCCATCTTCCATGCCACGGTCCATTCGGTGGCGTTGGCGGCCTGCTCTTTGGCGTCGGCGCGCAGCTGCTTGATTTGTTCGCCGTGCGAGGTGGTGAAAGCCATGGTCACGTCCAGCAGCGCGCGCATCGAATCGTAGCGGTCCTTGAACGGCTTGAGCATGTGCGTCTCCGGCATGAAGCCGATCACATGGTGCAGGGCGGCGAAGCCGGTCGAGAAGCGCGGCACTTCAAGGAATTCGGCGATGCCGTCGTCCGGCGTGTCCTGCACTGGATTGACGTAGGGGCAGGTTGGCCAGCCTTTGGCATCCATCTCCTTGTAAATGTGCGGTAGCATGGTCTCGCGCAGGAAGGGGCCGAGGCCGTAGCCCAGCTTGTCCGCCTGCGTGTGGATCAGGGTCATGGTGTACGGATAGTCGGCACCGTTGGAGGTGTGGGTGTCTACCATCACGTCCGGATCCCAGCTGGTCAGCAGTTGATTGAACAGGCGGGCGTTGAGCGTATCGCATTTGACGAAGTCGCGGTTCAGGTCGAGGTGGCGGCTATTGCCACGGAAGCCGAATTGCTCCGGGCCGTCCTGGTTCACGCGCGAGGTGTTGGCGCGGTTCAGTGCGCCGTCGACGTTGTACAGCGGGACGAACAGCAGCACGGTCTTGCCCAGTGCAGCGAGCTTGGCGGGATCGAAGCACAGATCGCGCACGATGGCCATGCAGGCATCCACGCCTTCGGGTTCGCCGGGGTGGATGCCGTTGTTGTTGAAGAAGACGGTGCGGCCTTCAGCCTTGATCTGGGCGCGGTCATGCACGCCATCGGCGCTGACGACGCCAGCGTGGACGGGAATGCCACCGTCGGAGGTGCCGATCTGTTCAAACCGCAGCACTTGCGGGAAGTGCTGCGCCAGTGCTTCGTAGAAGGCGATGCATTCGCTCCACGTGGTGGTCTGGTTTTGATTGCCTTTTTCATAAGGCGTCGGCATCTCTGGGTGCATGGTCGTCTGGATCTCAGGGGGTGTTGTAGGGAGGCTGGGCTGGATAAGCCCGGCAGAATTGTATCATCGTGCCCGTTTTTTGAGCGCTTGAGGGACAGGGTTTGTGTTGCCTCAAGGAAAATCGAAGCGGATGGTGTTTTACTGGCGGGGTGATGATCAGCCAGGAGAGCAGCATGGGATATGGCGTGCGGGCGGTGGTTGTGGTGGCGGTGCTGGCGCTGGCCTGCAGTTGGGGTGTGGCGCAGATCGGGCCGCGCTATGTGATCGAGTTGCGCAGCCAGGGCGGTAGCACCGAGGGCATGGCGCGCGGGAGGGTGCAGCTAGCGGGGCGCGGCATGGCGTTAGTACGCTTCCAGGGACTGAGTGTCTTGACAGTGGACGCCGATACCCAGTCTTACAGCGACGAGGAGGCACGGAACTGGCCGGAGGCCGACCTGGTGTTGGTGACGCCACCGACTGCTGGGCACTTCTTCGGCCTTGGGCCTTTGATGAAGCCACCGGGGCGGCCAGCGATTGTTCCGCTGGCGCCTGGCGAGACCATCTCGTCCAAGGGCATGCAGCTGTACCCGATGGCGGCATGGGAAACGCTGGACCTGCGCAAGGCCAACACCAAGCTGCGGGTGACGGCGATGGCCGGTGCCCAGGGTACGCGTGGCGTGGCGGGCTTCATGCTGGAGCTGGGCAACAGCCGCTCGTCGTACCGCGTCTACGTCAGTTGCGCGGAAGATGAGGCGGCGGCGCTGGCGCAGCGTTTGCCGGGGGCGGACCTGGCCCTGGTGCCGGCACGTGGTGCACCGCGCTTGTTGGCGCTGAATCGCGGCGCGCCGCTGAAGGATGTGCCGGCCGTGTTGACGGCGGCCGGCTATGCCTTTACGGCGGACAAGCGCTGATTATTTTTTACCTGTGGTCTCGACCCATGCTGCATAAGTGTCGATGAATTTTTTCAGAAACTGCTTGGTGCCGTCGTTGTTGATCTTGCCGTCTGGGGTGAGCAGGTTGGCGGCGCCGCCGATGTAGGCTTCCGGTTGCTGCAGCAGTGGCATGTCGAGAAACACCATCGACTGGCGCAGGTGATGGTTGGCGCCGAAGCCGCCAGTCGCGCCAGGCGACACGCTGACGATGGCAGCCGGCTTACCGCTCCACACGCTGGCGCCGTAAGGACGGGAGCCGACGTCGATAGCGTTCTTCAGCGCTGCTGGGGTGGAACGGTTGTATTCCGGCGTGAAGAACAGCACACCGTCGACGTCCTTGATGCGCTGGCGGAACTGCGTCCACGCCTGCGGCGCTACCGCGCCGTTCTCTTCCAGGTCCTGGTTATAGATGGCCAACTCGCCGATTTCAACGATTTCAAACGTCAGCGACGGCGGCGCCAGTGCGATGATTTCGTGGGCGAACTTCCGGTTAATCGAATCCTTGCGCAAGCTGCCGATCACAACGGCGATTTTCTTCGCGGGCATGACATCTCCTTCGGGCTGGTTGAGGGAACTGCTAATGTACCCGATTCTTCTTGCACGGGGGATTCGTCAGCGAGCTCAGCACGCACCTTCTTGATACGCCCCTTGCCCTCGCGTTCAGCCTCCACTGCATCGAACCCTTCCATTAATTCGTCAAACAGATTGCGCTTTCTCATGACTCAACTCCTCGCTGCCCTAGTTCGGCTTTTAGCCTCCAGCGCAGAATCTGTAACTGCTCTGGTGTCAGATCCATTGCTTGGTCTTTGCCATAGATGGCGAATAGCCAGAACTCATGCTCAGACAGGCGCCAGAAATAAATGACGCGGATGCCACCGCGCTTTCCTCTGCTCTTCGCCGCATGCACGTGCCGCAGTTTGCGCAGACCACCGCTACCGGGAATGACAGCGCCGGCAGTCGGATTGCTCATCATCTCGATTTGCAATACCCGGTACTCATCATCATTGAGGTAGCGTTCACGATGCCGAGCAAACGACGGCAGCTCCCAAAAGACCGCGTGCATTTGAGTATGTCCCTGTTGACGACGGCTTGCAATTGGATTTGTCCGAATTCCAATCTTAACTAGGCATCGCGACAGGCAAATACGGTTGCATCAACAGCAGGAGAGAAATAAAGGATAGGCTTCTTTAAGTGCTGAGATAGCGACTGCACACAGGCAATTTCCCTTGTCGGTGGCAAAGTTCATCAGATATTCTGAGTTCAATCCGTCCATTGCGCAGTAAGTAAAGACACTAAATCTTCAACGTGGAAACCAGAATGGGAAAATATGGATAAAAATTTAGAGTAGTTGAGGACTGCAGGAGATCTCAGCGGAGCTGAAATATACGTATTGAGCGGTAAAGTCTTGCCAGAGCGAGCGAATGTCAATCTGCCGAAATCCGTTGTCTTAAAAATTCTTCCTGGAAGAGCAATTCCTGAAGGCTCTGTGGTTGTTGTTGCGGTGATTTGTTCGCAGATAAGTATAGTTGTGCATTCGAGAGAAGAAATCGCAGACCTGCAAGCCTTGGCTCATGAGTGCGAAGGAATGTGCAGGATGATTGTTGATTGTTTGGGGTTCCTGCTGACTTGTGGATACGACATAGAAGTAACTCAGGTTTCAAGTGCAGGAGGGCTCCATGTTGTCTATGGCGTCAAGCCCGCAGACTTTAGGCCAATTCCATATTCTGATGAGAATATTCAAAGTGTCTTTGAAAGGCTTCTTACCGTTCCGAGGGATTACCAACTTCAATATCGACGAGCACTTGCAGACTATAGAGAGGCAATTCGATCTCACGAGGACACTGCATTTTTTTGTTACCGTGTAGTCGAAGATTTGCGACAGGTATTCGTAGTAGATGAACAAGGCAAAGAAGCACAAACTTGGAACCGCCTTTGGGAAGCACTGCCAGTTGCGGAAGATACGCGAGCTTATGTGAAGGATATTATTCGGCCATTGGCAACCGGAAATCGGCATGGGGGAGGTTCATCCATAAGCCATGAGTTGCGTCTTGAAATGTTAGAGAAAACATCGAAGATCATTGCCGCTTTTGTCGATTGGGCTCGGATGCCTAAAGCGGCGCCCACAGCGTAGCATTTTTCCTCGAAGCATCTGTTGGTCAAAGAAAAAGCCACGCTGTGTTTCCGGAGCGTGGCTTTGGCTGTCAGGGTTAGCGCTTATTCAGCGTTCATTTCTTTCAGCAGGTTGTCGGCGTGGTCGACGTGTTTCATGTTCCACAAGATGTAGCGCAGGTCGACTTGAATGTCGCGGGTCATGGCTTTGTTGAAATCCCAGTCGGAGATGATGGAGTCCAAGGTGCCGTCAAACGCCAGGCCGATCCATTCGCCTTTGCTGTTCAGCGCCGCCGAGCCGGAGTTGCCGCCGGTGATGTCCAGCGTCGCCAGGTAAGCCACCGGTACCGACTTCAGCACCGGATCAACATACTTGCCGAAGTCCTTGTCCTTGATCGCTTTCAGCTGCGCAGCAGGGGCGTTGAATTCGCCCTGGCCGGTGGCTTTGGCGGCAACGCCAGCCACGGTGGTGAAGGCCTTCCAGTTGGTGCCGTCCGAACCCGGTTCGCGGCCGGCGATTTTGCCGAAGGTCACGCGCAGAGTGCTGTTGGCATCAGGATAAACGGCCTGGCCTTTGCTGTGCATGTAGGCGATCTTGGCCTTCATGTAGTTGGCGTAAGCTTGTTGCAGCTTGCCACCCAGCTCTTCCTCTTCCGCTTCCGATTTCAGGTCCGGCTCGTACAGCGCCACGGCGGCCTTGATGAAGGCGTCGTCGCTGGCTTTGAACTCTTCCGGCTTGCGCTCCAGCCATGCCTTGCGCTCGGCTGCGTCGCCCAGCTTGCTGCCTGCGTACAGCTTGTCCAGCGCCGCTTGCAGGTCGGCCTTGCCCATGCCGTCCTTGATGCCCACCACCGCGTCAAACGCCGCGTTGCGCTGCGCAGACGGCTGTGCTGCGTATTTGGACAGGCTGTTCAGCACCAGCGCCTTATCGACCTTCTCGTCGTAGTTGCGCACCAGCGCATCGACTGCCGATTTGATACGTGGTACATCACGCTGCTGGAAGCCCGACTTGCGTTCGGCATCCGGCTTGGCGCTTTCGTTGGCCAGGCGGTACAGCGTACGTGCCGTGTTCAGCAGGCGCGGTTTGGACGACAGGAAGTAGAACTCGTGTTTGGTGTCGGCATCGCGCTGGGCGATCAGTTTTTCCACCGCTTCGATATCGCCGGCGTACTCTGCCTTGCGCTTGGCATCGGCGTTGATCCACTGCTTCAGCGCTTCGTGCTCGCTGGTTTTACGCGACAGCACATCGCTGCCGGCGTAGGAGTCCAGCATGCCCTGACGGTTCTTGTAGTAGTTGTTGATGCTGGCCACTTGCGATGCATACTTCAGCGCGGTGTCCTTGTTGTCCTTGGTGGTGTCGGCAATGATGGCCAGGTTCTCGGCCGATTGCTTGACGAACGCTGGATAGCTCCAGTCAAAGGTGAATGCCACTTCCGACGGCAGGCGGTGGCGGTTGGTGCGGCCCGGGTAGCCCAGCACCATGATGAAGTCGCCTTCCTTCACGCCTTCCTTGGCCAGCTTCAGGTAGTGCTGCGGCACGTAAGGCACGTTGTCTTTGCTGAAGTCGGCAGCCTTGCCGTCCTTGCTGACGTAGGCGCGGTAGAAACCGTAGTCGCCGGTGTGGCGCGGCCACATCCAGTTGTCGGTGTCGCCGCCGAATTTGCCCACGCCTTCAGGCGGCGCGTGCACCAGGCGCACGTCGCGGATTTCCAGTTGCTTGATCAGGTAGAACTCCAGGCCGCCGTAGTAGGACGACACGGTGCAGCGGTGACCCGCGTCTTTTTCGCAGTCGGTCTGCAGCGCCTTCTGGTTCTTCTCGATAGCGTCGCTGCGGGCTTTGCCGCTCAGCTTGGCCACAGCCGGGGTGATGATCTGCTTGCTCACATCGGTCACCGCCTTGGTGACGTAGATGCGGCTGCCCGGTGCAGCTGGCAGTTCTTCGCCGAAGTTATGCGCCAGGAAGCCGTTGGCCAGCAGGTTGCGTTCCGGCGTCGAGTTGTGCGCCACGCTGCCGTACACGCAGTGGTGGTTGGTGGCAACCAGGCCTTGCGGCGACACGAACGACGCCGAGCAACCGCCCAGGCTGACGATGGCGCCCATCGGGAACTCGGTCAGCTTGGTCAGGTTGGCAGGATCCAGTTTCAGGCCGGCGGCTTTCAGTTGCTTGGCTACTTGTGGCAGCTGTTGTGGCATCCACATGCCTTCGTCGGCATAGGCAGCGGTGCTCAGGATGGCGAGCACGAGAAGGGATTTTTTCATTTGTATTCCAGAGAGGTTGTGGCGAGCAAAAGTATCGTCAGACCTTACGTGCGCGTCAACCGGTATTTTGCGGAAAATAGGTGGAGACGAACAGCGCCACTGCGGAGCGCACCAGTTTCTCCTGTTGCTCGGGCGAGACTTCCTCCGAGGTGTAGCCGGCGATCAGGTAGAAGTGGCCCAGCACGCACAGGTTGATGAACTGGATTGCCGCCAGCGTCGAATCTTCAAAGCGGCCCTTGCCGCTGGACTTGAGCGCTTCGAGGCAGCGCTTGACCGGCTCGCGGAAGCGGTCGGCCTCGTTCTTCATCAACTCGGGCAGGCCTTCCACGCGGCTCATTTCGGCCACCACCATGCGAATGAAGCGCAGGCTTTCCGGCTTGAAGAAGAAGGCGGCAATGCCCAGTCCCAGCTGGTACAGCACCTGCTCCGGTGCCTGCGTGACGTCGACGTGGAATTGCACGCCGTAGTCGGGTGCGCGCTCTTTTACCAGCGTCATGAACAGCTCGTTCTTGCTGCCGAAGCGGCGGTAGATGGTGAGCTTGGAGCAGCCGGCGGCGGCGGCGATGCCTTCGATGCTGGCGCCCTCAATCCCCTTGGCGAGGAATTCCTGACGAGCTGCGTCAAAGATGCGGGCAGCGAGTTCTTTGGAGGCGTCGAGGGTAGGGCGGCCAGCAGGGGCAATGGATGGAGCGGTCATAGCGGGATTGTACAGGCACGGAAAAATGTCATAAGTAAAACTGTTTTAATTCGTTCACACCCTGATAACACCTCAGCTAATGTAACGCAACCGTTACATTAATTGAAGGGGAAATATCATCGCTGCCGACCAACGCCAACTCCATCTGGGGGCCTTCCTGCAAGGGGTGGGGCATCACCTGGCCGCTTGGCGGCATCCGGATGTGGACCCGCGCAATGCGCTGCGCTTCGACCATTTCAAGCAACTGGCGCGCACTGCCGAGCGCGGCAAGTTTGATGCGATCTTTTTTGCTGACAGCCTGGGCGTGCCGGAAGCGCCGCCGGCGCTATTGGCGCGTGGTTTGCTGCCGTCGTATCTGGAGCCGTTGACCAAACTGGCCGTGGTAGCCGGCGTGACTGAGCGGATTGGTTTGATCTCGACCGTCTCCACCACCTATCTGCCGCCATTCCATCTGGCGCGCAAGTTTGCGTCGCTGGATGTGCTGAGTGGTGGACGCACCGGATGGAACCTGGTCACTTCGGGCACGGAATGGGAAGCGCATAACTTCAACCTCGAAACGCAGGTGCCGCACGCCGAACGCTACAGCTATGCGCGCGAGTATGTGGATATCGTCAAGGGCTTGTGGGATGGCTGGGGCGACGATGCGCTGCGCTTCGACAAGGAGGCGGGCGTTGTGTTCGATCCGGACAAGCTGCATGTGCTGAATCACCAGAGCGAGCGTTTCCGCGTGCGCGGGCCGCTGGTGTCGGAGCGTCCGCCGCAGGGTTATCCGGTGATTGTGCAGGCAGGTTCGTCGGCCGATGGGCAGGCGCTGGCGGCGGCGACGGCGGAAGTGGTGTTCACGGCGCAGCAGACGCTGGAGGATGCACGTGGCTTCTACTCGGGCTTGAAGGCGCAGCTGGCGCAGCATGGCCGTGCGGAGGACAGCCTGAAGATCATGCCGGGTGTGTTGCCGATCATCGGCCGCACCGAGCAGGAGGCCAAGGATAAGTATGAGCAGTTGCAGTCGCTGATTGATCCGGTGCTGGGCGTCGGCTTGTTGAATGCCTTCCTCGGCAATATCGATTTGAGCAAGTATCCGCTGGATGGGCCGGTGCCGGATTTCCCGCTGACTGAGGGCTGGCAGAGCCGGCAGAAGTTATTTGTGGATTTGGCGCGGCGCGAGAATTTGACCTTGCGGCAGTTGTACCAGCGCGTCAGTGGCGCGCGTGGGCATCGCATTGTGCTGGGCACGGCGGAGACGGTGGCGGATCAGCTGGAGGATTGGTTCGTCAATGGTGCGGCGGATGGTTTCAACATCCTGCCGCCGACGCTGCCGCAGGGCTTGAATGATTTCGTTGAGCTGGTGGTGCCGGTGCTGCAAGGGCGCGGCCTGTTCCGCACCGAGTACCGCGGCCACACCCTGCGCGAGCACCTCGGCCTCGCGCGTCCACGGAACCAGTTCGAATGAGCGCGCAACTAAACCCTGCCCCGGTCGCAGAGCCGGTCGTCGCCGCCGCGCCTGCGGAAGAAGGCTACCTGCTCGGCAAAGGCGCGACGCTGCGCGTGTTCACGCTGCTGTGCTTGCTGATGGTGTTTGACTTCGCCGACCGCATGATCATCGCCTCGCTGCTGCCGTCCATCCGTGCCGAGTGGCTCATCACTGATGCGCAGGCGGGCTTGCTGAGCAGCGTGCTGTTCATCGGCATGGTGCTGTTCGCGTTCCCCGCCGTCGCGCTGACCAACCGCCTTGGCCGCATCAAGACCGCCAGCCTGATGGGCATCTTCTGGAGCATCACCTCGGCGGCTGGTGCGCTGGCCGGCAACATCACGCAACTGGCGGCCACGCGCGCCGCAGTCGGCATCGGCGAGGCAGGCTACGCGCCAGCCTCCTACGCCTGGATCTCGGCCGCGTTTCCCAAGCGCCGCCGCCAGCTGGCGCTGGGCTTATTCTCGTCCGGCCAGGTGATCGGCATGGCGCTCGGCGTTGCGCTGGGCGGCTATATCGGCAGCCGTTTCGGCTGGCGCCACGCGCTCGGCCTGATGGCGTTGCCGGGACTGCTGGTCGCCGTACTGCTGTACCGTGGCCGCGATTACAAGAGCATTGCCGTCGCCGCGCCGACGCAAGACCGCCGCCACCTGAAAGTCATCTTCAGCACGCCGTCACTGGTGTTGGCCTTCTTGAGCCAGGGCTTCGCGACGCTGCAGCAAGTACCGATCTTCTACTTCCTGCCGACCTTCTTCAACCGTGTGCACGGCATCCCCATGCACACTGCCTCCTACATGACGAGCGGCCTGCTGTTCCTCGCCATCATCGCGGTGCCGCTGGGCGGCTGGATCATGGACCGCTGGAGCGGCCACGCGCCACTGCGCAAGCTCAGCTTCGCACCTGCGCTGGCTGTGATGGGCACCGCTATCTACGCCATCGCCTTCGGGCTGGTGCAAGACGCCAATCTGCAATACGGCCTGATCCTGGTTGCTTTCTTCACCTACGGTCTCGGCGGCGTCGCCACGCTGGGCATGACGCAGGACCTGGTGGCGCCGGACCTGCGTCCGCTGTCCGCCACCTGCAGCATCATCGCCATCCACTTGCTGGGATCGGCGCCCGGCCCGTTCATCGCCGGCCTGCTGTCGGACCGCTACGGCCTGGCCAATGCGCTGTTGGCCACGGTGTTCATCAGTACCGCTTTATCGGTGAGCGCGCTGCTGCTGGCGCGCCGCTATTACCTGGCCGACCTGGCCAAGGTGGGCAAATACAAACTCGAACCCGCCTAACACCAACAATTAGGGAAACGTATGGATCGCAATAAGGTTTTTACCCGTAGCACCATGACCCTCGCGCTGCTGTCTGCGCTGGGCCCGGCATTCGCGGCAGACAGCGATGTACCAAGCACCGCCGTTGCCGCACTGGCCGCACCGCAAGCGATTGAAGAAACCACGGTGTCTGAAGTCACCGTCACCGCGCGCCGCCGCACCGAGAAACAGCAGGACGTGCCAACGCCGATCAGCGTCGTCAAAGGCGATGACCTGAAAGCTGCGCTGATCAGCCAGGTGCAGGATCTACAGCAAGCGCTGCCAAGCGTGAACGCCGCCTTCATGCACGCCCGCGTGTCGAGCGTGGCGATTCGCGGCATCGGCAGCAATCCGGCCAACGAAGGCTTGGAAGGCAGCGTCGGCCTGTACGTGGACAATATCTACCAAGGCCGTCCTGGCATGCTGGCGATCGATCTGGTGGATCTGGAGCAGGTTGATTTGCTGCGCGGCCCGCAAGGTACGCTGTTCGGCAAGAACACCACTGCCGGTGTGCTTAACCTGACCACCAAGCGTCCGACCTTCAAGCCGGAATACAGTCTCGAACTGTCAGCTGGCGAGCGCGGCTACTTTCAGACGCTGGCTTCGGCCTCCGGTCCGCTCAGCGAGCACTGGGCGGGCCGCCTGTCGGTTTCGAAAACCCATGATCGCGGCTGGCTCGACAACAAGTACGACGGCAAGTCCTACAACAGCGTCGGCCGCGAAGGCCTACGCGGCCAGTTGCTCTACCAGCCGGACGACAATTTTGACCTGCGCCTGATCGCCGACTACAACCAGGAAAACGATACCCAAGGCACGCTGATCTCCTACGGTTTCGGCCCATCGGCGCCGGGCAAGCTGAACCTGCAACAGGCGACGGCAGCCGCGCTGGGCCTGCCCGCTGGCAGCCAGCCGATCAATACCGATCCAACCAAGTACGAAGTCAACTTCGACGGCAACCAGCGTGCCGTGGTGTATCAAGGCGGCGTGTCGGCGGAAGCCAACTGGCGCCTGCCTTCCGGCTACAGCCTGACCTCGATTACCGGATGGCGCTACTGGAACTTCCATCCGCATAACGATAACGACCAGACCGCCGCTTCGGCGCTGGTGGATGGCGGCTTCATCGTCAAGCACAAGCAGTTTTCGCAAGAGCTGCGTTTCGCCTCGCCGGTCGGCACCAATTTTGATTACGTGGTTGGCGCTTATTACTACCACCAGAACATCAAGGATGATTTCCTGATCCAGCTGGGACCGAAGGCAGACATCCTGCTGCTGAACAGTACAGCCGGTCTCGGTCTGGTCGACAACACCACCGGCCTGTCGCACGGCAAGAGCACCACCGACAGCTACGCGCTGTTCGGCCAAGGCAACTGGCACATCAGCGAGCAGCTGGAATTCACCGGCGGCCTGCGCGGCACCTCCGAAAGCAAGGACGCCCGTACCTATCGCGACGCTTTGGTGGGCGGCATTCCGCTGACCGCCTACCCAGCGACAATACGCCCGATCGTGGCAGCGACTCGCAACGCCATCGGCGGCGCCTACGACTCCGGCGACCTGCACGTATCTGGCCGCGCGCCGTCCGGACTGGCGACGCTGAGCTACAAAGTCACGCCGGATCTGCTGACCTACACCACGCTGTCGCACGGCGAAAAGTCGGGCGGCGTGAATATCAGCGGCGTCGGCTCGGCGCCAACGCTGGGCGCGGATTCGCTGAAGATTCGTCCTGAGAAGGCGGACAACTTCGAGCTTGGCTTCAAGAGCAAATGGCTGAACAGCCGCCTGCTGATTAACGCCAACTACTTCCAGACCCGCATCAAGGATTACCAGACCAACGCTTTCGTGCAAGGCCCGATCACACCGGTGCTGATCCTGACCAACGCCGGCGACGTGAAGAGCTCCGGCGTGGAACTGGACATCAAGGCCCGTCCTGCACGCGGCCTGAGCCTGAACCTGACCGGCTCCTACAACGACGCGCACTACACCAAGTTCAACAACGCGCCGGTAGCGGCGGAGCTGGCGGCAGCGGGCATCACGAAGGCCGACCTGAGCGGCCAACCGGTGGTCGGCGCGCCGAAGTGGATCGCCAATCCGGGCGCGCGCTACGACTTCCACCTGAACGACGACGTGCGCCAGTACGTGGTCACCAACTACGCCTGGCGTTCGGATGCGCAAGGCTATATCGATGACTCGAAATACGCCCGCATACCGGCCTACGGCCTGCTGAACCTGGCAACCGGCTGGCAGTTTGGCAGCGGCAGCCGCCAGTGGGATGTATCGCTGTGGGCCAAGAACGCGCTCGACAAGCGCTACTTCCTGACCGCGCAAGCGTCGCAGCTGACCGGTGGCGGTGCGTACACCGCCGCAGTCGGCACGCCGCGCACCGTGGGCGCCACCGCGCGGCTGGAGTTTTAAATGAGCTACTTCCTCGCTCTCTTCGCCGGCTTCCTGCTAGTAGAAGTGGCGCTGGGCCGCACCAGGTTCAAGGGACTGGGTTGGCAAAACCATCTGCTGGATGGACTAGCGCTGCTGCAATCGATCGCCATCATCGGGCCTATTGTTTCGATCGGCAGCGCGGCGTTGGCGGGATGGCTGTATCCGGCCGGACGCGACAGCCTGGCGGCGACGCCGCTGTGGCTGCAATTCATCGCCTTCCTGCTGCTGGACGACATGGTGCAGTACTGGTGGCACCGCTCCGCGCACACCTTCAAGGTGCTGTGGCCGCTGCATCGCGTGCACCATGCGGCGCCGTACATGGGCATCAAAATCTGGTTGCGCAACGGCTTTTTCTACTACCTGTTCATGCCCAACCTGTGGCTGAGCGGCGCGCTGATCTTCGTCGGATTCGGCAAAGTGTACCTGGTGTTCCAGCTGCTGAAGATGGTGGTCACTGCGGCTGCGCATAGCGAGCTGCGCTGGGACAGTTTCCTCTACAAGCACGCGTGGCTGCATCCGGTGGCATGGGTGGTGGAACGCACCATTTCGACGCCGGCCACGCACTTCGCGCATCACGCGCTGCACGATAACGATGGCATCGGCCACTACAAGGGCAACTTCAGCAACCTGCTGTTTGTGTGGGATGTGTTGTTTGGCACCGCCGTGATTACGCGGCGCTATCCGCCGGCCTTCGGGCTGGAGGAGGACTATCAACACGGCACCGAGAAGTGGTACGTGCAATGGCTGTATCCAATTTTCCGCACCAGCCGGGGCAAGCAGCCGGCACAAATCAACTTGAACGATAGGGAGATTCACCATGAACAAAGTGCCGCGCAATAGTGCGCTGCTGACCGGTGCGCTGGCGGTTGCCATCGCCCCTGCCGCCGATGCGGTTAATCAGGCTGCACCGGCCAAACCGGCCAGCAACAAGGCCGAGCAGGGCGCGCCGAATGTACTGTGGATTTTGCTGGATGACGTCGGCTACGGCGCCAGCTCCGTGTTCGGTGGCCTGGTCGATACGCCCAACCTCGAAGCGCTGGCGGCGCAAGGCCTGCGCTATACCAACTTCCACACCACCGCGATCAGCTCGCCAACGCGCGCGGCGCTGCTGACCGGCCGCAACCACCACAGCGTAGGCGTGGGCCTGTTCCCGGAAACCGCGACCGATGCGCCGGGCTACAACGCGCGCATCCCGGCCAGCAAGGCGACCGTGGCCGAGATCCTCAAGGACAAGGGCTACAACACCTTCGCCGTCGGCAAGTGGCATCTGGCACCGGTGGAAGAGGCTGGTCCTGCTGGTCCGTTCAACCGCTGGCCGACCGGCAAGGGCTTCGAGCAGTACTACGGCTTCCTGTACGGCGAGACCGACCAGTGGCACCCGCAGTTGGTGGAAAACACCCGTCCACTGGATGACGATCCGAAAGGCCGTCACCTCAACGAGCTGCTGACCGACAAGGCGATCCAGTACGTCACGCGGCAGAAGGTGGAGCATCCATCGCAGCCGTTCTTCCTGTACTTCGCGCCGGGCGCAACGCACGCGCCGCACCAGGTTGCCAAGGAATGGATCGACAAGTACAAAGGCAAGTTCGATGCGGGCTGGGACGCGTATCGCGAAACCGCGTTCGCCAACCAGAAGAAGCTGGGCCTGATTCCAAAGGACACCGTGCTACCAGCGCGCAATCCGGGCGTGAAAGCGTGGGCCTCGCTGAGTGCGGACGAGAAGCGTTTGTACGCGCGCTACTTCGAAACCTATGCCGGCTTCCTCAGCTACACCGATGCGGAAATCGGCCGCCTGATCAACCAGCTCAAGCAGAGCGGCCAGTTCGACAACACCATCATCGCGGTAGTGATCGGCGATAACGGCGCCAGCAAGGAAGGCACGGACAACGGCACCACCAATGGCCTCGCTGCCGTGCTGTACCCGAACGCGGATATCTCGCAGCAGCTGAAAAACATCGACAAGATCGGCACCGACTACTCGTCGCCGAACTATCCGCTGGGCTGGGCACAGGCGACCAACGTGCCGTTCAAACAGTGGAAGCAGGATGCCAATTCGGAAGGCGGTACGCGCAATCCACTGATCCTGTCCTATCCGCGCGGTATTCAGGAAAAGGGCGGCTTGCGCAACCAGTACGGCCACGTGATCGACCTGCTGCCGACCACGCTGGAACTGGCGAAGGTGGAAACGCCGGCGCAAGTAAACGGCGTCAAGCAGGACAAGATCGAAGGCACCAGTTTGGCCTACACGGTCGCCAACGCCGCTGCGCCGTCGCGCCACGTGACGCAGTACTACGAAATCAACGGCACGCGTTCGATCTACAGCAACGGCTGGAAGGCAGGCACGCTGCACAAGCCGGGCACGCCGTTTGAGAAAGACGTGTGGGAGCTGTACAACTTGAACGTCGATCCAACCGAAGTCAACGACCTGGCCGCCAAGAACCCGGAAAAACTGAAGGAGCTGAAAGCGCTGTTCGACAGCGAAGGCAAGAAGTACAACGTGTTCCCGTTGAAGGACACCTTGTTCAAAGACTTCGCCAGCAGCCACAGCGTCTACAAAGGGCAGGAAGTGGTGGAGCTGAAGCCGGACGTGGGCCACCTGTTCCCGCTGACCGCGCCAACCATCAACAGCACTTACTTCCGTTTGACGGCGAACGTGGAGATCCCGGCCAATGGCGCGGAAGGCGTGCTGGTGGCGAATGGTGGACGCTTCGGCGGTTCCAGCCTGTTCGTCCAGGATGGCAAGCTGTACTACGCGCAAACCAACGGCTTCGAATCGGCGCTGGTGACGTCGGATGAAGCGGTCAAGCCGGGCAAGACCAAGCTGACCGTGGAGTTCAGCCCCAACCTGTGGAGCGGTGCAGACATCACGCTGTACCAGGACGGCAAGCGCATCGGCAAGGGCACGGCGCCGGTAAAATTCGGCATCGCTTACTTTGCCTACGATGAAGGCTTCGACATCGGCCGCGACCAGCAAACGCCGGTCAGCGAGAAGTACAAAGTGCCGTTCAACTTCACCGGCAAGCTGGACAAGATCACCATCGACTACCGGGCGCCGCTAGGTAGCCGCGTGGTCAGCAGCATCAACAAGCAAGTGGTGAGCACGCTGGTGGCGTTTAAAAAATGAGTGGTCTCCACCTGATGGCCAAACCGGCCGGGCCCTTGTGCAACCTGGATTGCAGCTACTGCTTCTATCTGGAAAAGGAACAGCTGTACCCGGCGCGTAACCGCTTCCTGATGGAAGAGGAAACACTGCGTGCTTACATCGCGCAGAGCATCGCGAGTGAGGCGGGACCGGAGGTGCTGTTCACGTGGCAGGGCGGTGAACCGATGTTGCGCGGTCTGGCGTTCTACCAGCGCGCAGTAGAAATCCAGCAGGAACTGGCCAATGGCAAGCGCATCAACAATGCGCTGCAGACCAATGGCACGCTGCTGGACGATGAATGGTGCGCTTTTCTGGCTGGTGCTGGCTTCATGGTGGGGATTAGTCTGGATGGGCCGCGCGAGCTGCATGATGTTGACCGGGTCGATAAGCAGGGCCGGCCGACGTTTGATGCGGTGATGCGCGGCATAGCCTTGTTGCGGCAGTACCGCATCGACTTCAACGTGCTGGTGACGGTGACCAGCCGCGTCGCCAGGCAGCCGCTGGAGCTGTACCACTTCCTCAAACGCGAGGGCGTGACCCATGTGCAGTTCAATCCAGTGGTGGAGCGTTTGCCGGATCGCTCCGAGCATGCGATTCGCCTGACGTTTGCCAAGCCGGGGCAGGTCAGCCAGTCAAGGCCGATACTGGCGATGGCGCCGCAGAGCGTGGGCCGCGAAGAGTATGGCGATTTTTTGATCGCCATCTTCAACGAGTGGGTGCGGCACGATGTCGGCAAGGTCTACGTGATGAACTTTGAGTGGGCGCTGGCATCGTTTCTGCGCTTGCCGTCGACGGTGTGCCTGTTCTCGGAAAATTGCGGCAAGGCGCTGATCGTTGAACACAATGGCGATGTGTACTCCTGCGATCACTTCATGTATCCGGAATACTTGCTGGGGAATTTGAATCAAACCGAGGTGGGGGCGCTGGCGTCGTCGGCGCAGCAGCAGGCGTTTGGCGAGGCCAAGTCCAGCACGCTGCCGGACTACTGCAAGGAATGCCCGTATTTGTTCGCCTGCCACGGCGAGTGCCCGAAGAACCGCTTCGCGCATGCGCCGGATGGATCGGCTGGCGTGAACTATCTGTGCCCGAGCTACAAGAAATACTTCAAGCACATCACCCAATACATGAATGCAATGGGCAAGCTGATCAGCCACGGCCAGCCCGCGTCGCTGATCATGGAGGCCTTCAAAGGCCCCCTCGCAGTACAACTTTAATCCGGGGTCAGGTCCCCCATTTCTACACGAGCCCTGCTGTAGCGCTGGCTACGGCAGGGCTCATGTAGAAATGGGGGACCTGACCCCGGAGTGGTTTAGTCAGCTTTGATGGCTTCGATCTGGATGGCCAGCTTCACTTCTGGCGAGAAGTTTGGCAGGCCGTAGTTCAGACCGAAGTCGCTGCGCTTGAACTCGGCAGTGGCGTCGGCGCCGCATACTTCACGCTTCAGGCGTGGGTGGATGATGCACTTGAACTTGTTCACCTTCAGCGCTACCGGCTTGGTCACGCCCAGCAGGGTCAGCTCGCCGTCCACCGCCACCAGCTGGTCGCCTTCAAACTTGAACGCTTTGCTGGTGTAGGTGATGGTCGGGAATTTCTCCGCGTTGAACATGTCCGCGCCCTTGGCGTGGGTGTTCATTTTGTCGAAGCCAAAGTCGATCGAGGAGGATTCGATTTTCACATCCAGCGCACCGGTCTTGGCCGCGCGATCCAGATTCACCGTGCCGCTGGTTTTATCGAACTTGCCGCGCCATACCGACAGGCCCATGTGGTCAGCCTCGAAGCTTGGATAGGTATGCGTCGGGTCGATGTTGTAGGTGGCGGCAATGGCGGACGTGGCCGAGGCGGCCAGCAGCGTGGCGATCAGGATCTGTGCTTTCATCGTTTCGTATCTCCCTTGGTGGTTTATTGCGCTACTACGTGGAATTTGATGGTGACGTCGTCAGCCACCATGCTGGTGTCTTTCCATTCGCCTTCGCCGATGCTGTAGGCCAGACGTTTGATCGGCAGCACGCCTTCAAACACTTGGTTCTTGCCGTCGGCCTTGACGGTCAGCGGGAAGGTCACATCAGTGGCTTTGCCTTTGATGGTCAGCTTGCCGGTCACGGTCAGCTTGCCGGCGCCGGCTGGCTTGATCGAGGACGAGACGAAGGTGGCTTTCGGGAATTGCGCGGCGTTGAACCATTCTTTCTTGGCGACTTCCTTGTTGTAGTCGGCATCGCCCAGGTCCATGCTGCCGGTTTCCACTTCCACCGTGGCTTTGGCTGCGTCCGGCTTGGCCGCATCGTAGTCGATGTTGGCGGTGAATTTCTTGAACTTGGCGTCGATCGGCACGTTCATTTGCTTGAAGGTGGCGGTGACGGTGCTCTTGGCTGGATCGGTTTTCAGTGCAGCAGCGCTGGCGGCAAAGGCCACGCCAAGCATGGAAACGAGGGCGATTTTTTTGAAGGTGTTCATGTAGTGGGCTCCAGTGAGTTGTTGGTTACAGCGGCAGCATGCGTTTCAGCGTGACGTCGCGGTCGATAAAGTGGTGCTTCAATGCGGCCAGGGCGTGGGCGACTACTGCTGCTGCCATCGTCATGGTCAAAACATAATGAACAGTTTTTAAAGCTGCCTTAAGTTCAGGATCTGGTGCGATCACGGCTGGCATTTGCCACAGACCGAGGTAGACCACCGGCACGCCGGCCGCGTAGGTGTAGAAATAGCCGGAGATCGGCACCGCGAAGATCAGCAGGTACAGCAGCACGTGCATGCCGTCAGCGATTTTGTGCTGCCACGCCGGGATCGACGCCAGCGGCGGCGGCGGACGGTTGGCCTTGCGCCACAGGATGCGGATCACGGCCAGCAACAGCACCGTCACGCCCATCCATTTGTGCCAGGAGAAGTATTTGAGCTTGGTCGGCGAGAAGCCGGGGATGGCGACCATCGACAGGCCGAGGAAGAAAGTAGCAATGATGAGCAAGGCGACTAGCCAATGCAGCAACATGGCGATTTTGGTATAGCGTGGCATATGCGGCTCCGAGAATATAGTACGTATTAGGACTAAATATACCAAAGAATGTTGAAGCGCGCTTGCCACCCTCAAAAAGGCGAAAAAAAGCCCCGAGGACGCGAAGCGTCGTCGGGGCTAGTGTAAAGCAGATTGCTTTTCTACATCAGATGGCTTTTGCCAGAGCTGCGGCGATGCCGGTGTAGTTGGCAGGCGTCATGGCCAGCATCAGGTCCTTGGCTTCCTGTGGTACGGCCAAGCCATTGATGAACTCTTGCAGTGCCACTTTCGAGATGCCTTTGCCGCGGGTCAGTTCTTTCAGCTGTTCGTACGGATTCTCGATGCCATAGCGGCGCATCACGGTCTGCACTGGCTCGGCCAGCACTTCCCAGTTCGCGTCCAGGTCGGCTTCCAGGCGGGCTGGATTCACTTCCAGCTTGTTCAGGCCGCGCAGGCAGCTGTCGTAAGCCAGCAGGGTGTAGCCGAAGCCGACGCCGATGTTGCGCAGCACGGTCGAATCGGTCAGGTCGCGCTGCAGGCGCGAGACTGGCAGTTTTTCCGACAGGTGCTTCAGCACGGCGTTGGCCAGGCCCAGATTGCCTTCCGAGTTTTCGAAGTCGATCGGGTTGACCTTGTGCGGCATGGTGGACGAACCGATTTCGCCGGCTTTCAGCTTCTGCTTGAAGTAGCCCAGCGAGACGTAGCTCCAGATATCGCGGTTCAGGTCCAGCAGGATGGTGTTGGCGCGGGCGAAGGCGTCGAACAGTTCAGCCATGTAGTCGTGCGGTTCGATCTGGATGGTGTACGGATTGAACACCAGGCCCAGGCGCTGCTCGATCACGGCTTTCGAGAATGCAGGCCAGTCGAACGATGGGTAAGCCGACAGGTGGGCATTGTAGTTACCCACGGCGCCGTTCATCTTGCCCAGGATTTCAACTTGTTCAATACGCTTGATGGCGCGCTGCAGGCGAGCAACCACGTTAGCCATTTCCTTGCCCAGGGTGGTCGGGCTGGCGGTCTGGCCGTGGGTGCGCGACAGCATCGGCAGTTCGGCGTTGACGTGGGCGATGTCGGTCAGCTTGGCGATCACGTTGCGCAGCGATGGCAGCATGACGTTGTCGCGCGCAGCCTTCAGCATCATGCCGTGCGAGGTGTTGTTGATGTCTTCCGAGGTGCAGGCGAAGTGGATGAACTCCGACGCAGCCACCAGTTCCGGCACATCTTTGACTTGCTCTTTCAGCCAGTATTCCACGGCCTTGACGTCGTGGTTGGTAACGGCTTCGATTTCCTTGATGCGGGCCGCATCTTTTTCGGTGAAGTCAGAGGCGATCTTGTCCAGCAGGGCGGTGCCTGCGGCCGAGAACGGCTTGATTTCCGCGAAACCGGCCAGCGACAGCGCTTGCAGCCAGGAGATTTCTACTTTGACGCGGTGGTGCATGAAGCCGGATTCGGACAGGATAGGACGCAGCAGATCAGTTTTACTGGCGTAGCGGCCGTCCAGCGGCGACAGGGCCGACAGCGTGGAGTAAGGAGTAGTGGTCATGATGGAATGGGCGAAAGTTGAAAGAGCAGACCGAGATTTTACCATTGGCCGGGCCCCAACCCGCCGATGTTATACTGAGGCCTGTTCTCCCTCTATGAGCGTCTATGAAACTTATCGGTTCCCTCGCCAGTCCTTATGTCCGCAAAGTACGTGTCGTGCTGGCGGAAAAAAAGCTCGATTACCAGTTTGAACTGGAAAATGTGTGGGCCGCAGAT
Organism: Duganella flavida; assembly: GCF_009857445.1. Lineage (GTDB taxonomy): Bacteria > Pseudomonadota > Gammaproteobacteria > Burkholderiales > Burkholderiaceae_D > Rugamonas > Rugamonas flavida. Next base: position 215,859 of record NZ_WWCN01000007.1, on the reverse strand, counting down.
ACCACCATCAGCCAGTTGAACCCGCTCGGCAAAGTGCCTAGCCTGGTCATGGAAGATGGCTCGGTGATGTACGATTCGCGCGTGATGGCGGAATACCTCGACACGCTGACCCCGGTCTGCAAGCTATTGCCGCCAAACGGCCGCGAGCGCGCCGACATCAAGTGCTGGGAAGCGCTGGCCGACGGTATGCTGGATGCGGCCGTGAGCGTGCGCCTGGAGCGCACCATGCGTCCGAAAGAACTGCAAAGCGAAGCGTGGATGGCGCGCCAAATGGGCAAGGTCACGCTCGGCTTGAAGGTAATGTCGGAGCAACTGGGTGACAAGGCTTACTGCGCCGGCATCCACTACTCGCTGGCCGATGTGGCGGTGGGTTGCGCGCTGGGCTGGCTGTCGTTCCGCTTCCCGGAAATCACCTGGCGCGATGACTACGCCAACCTGGCCAAGCTGTACGACAAGCTGTCCGAGCGCCAGTCGTTCAAGGACACGGTTCCTGCCTAAGCCCATGCCCAAGTCCACGCCGCCAGAAGCGGATAGCCGGCGCCTGCAAATGGCCGACATTGCGCGGCTGGCAGGCGTATCGACTTCCACCGTCTCGCGCGCGCTGGCCGGCAGCAAGCTGATCAGCGAAGAGACGCGCACCCGCGTCATGGAACTGGCGCGCTCGCTCAAGTACAACATCAACATCGGTGCACAGAATTTGCGCATGAAGCAGAATCGCACCGTGGGCGTGGTGGTGCCGTATGACCCGGACACGCGCCAGCATTTGTCCGATCCCTTCTTCCTGTCCATGCTGGGCAGCCTGGCCGATGCGCTGACCGAGCAGGGCTTCGATATGCTGGTGTCGCGCGTGGACGCCAGTGAGCTCGATGCCGCCGCTGCGCCGTTCGATACTGGCCGCGTGATCGGCATCGTGCTGATCGGCCAGTGGCGCCATCACGATCAACTGAACCAACTGGCGGCACGCCACGTGCCGATCGTGGTGTGGGGCGCGCAGTTGCCGCAGCAGCTGTACTGCACCGTCGGCGGCGACAACCTGGCCGGCGGCGAGCTGGCTGGTGCGCACTTGCTGGCGCAGGGCCGCAAGCGTATCGCCTTCTTTGGCGACATCAACTTGCCGGAAATCGGCCAGCGCTACGAAGGCTTGTGCAATGCGCTGGCGAAGGCTGGCATTACGCCTGATCCTGCGCTGCTGGTGCCGGCCTCGTTTGTGCCGGACGGCGGCCGCCTCGCAGTCGAGGAACTGCAGCGCCGTGGCGTGGTGTTCGACGCCGTGTTCGCCGGCAGCGACCTGATGGCCATGACCGCGATTAATACCTTCCGCCAGTTGGGCGTCGACGTGCCGGGCCGCGTGGCCGTCATCGGCTACGACGATATCGAGTTGTCCAGCTACTTCCATCCGCCGCTGACCACCGTCCAGCAACCGGTGCGGGAGGCTGGCCGCGCGCTGGTTGCCTCGCTGCTGGAATTGACCGAGGGCCGTCCAGCGCCCTCGCTAAAACTGCCTACCCAGCTGATCGTCCGCTCCAGCTCCGTCTGATTTGTGCAACCGATTGCACACGGCTTTAATAGCCGTAACAAAAAGTGTTTTGCAATTTCATGCAATCGATTGCATAATGTGTTCATCTGCTCAATAAAGTAGCAGCAACGACAATACTGGAGACGATTCATGCACCATCGCACCCTTAAACTGGGCGGCATTGCTGCCGCTGTCGCAACCGCAGTCCTGCACATGAGCGGCGCCGCCGCGCAAGAAGCCCCGGCCGCAGACGGCCTGAACATGGAGCGCGTGGTCGTCACCGGCACCAGCGGCGCGTCGTCCAAAATGAAAACCAGTGTGTCGATCTCGACCATCGAAGGCGACGCCATCAAGAACGCTGCGCCGTTGAGCGCGGCCGAGGTGCTGCGCTCGGTGCCGGGCGTGCGTTCGGAATCGTCGGGCGGCGAGGGCAACGCCAACATCACTGTGCGCGGCGTGCCGATTTCTGCCGGCGGCGCGCGCTACGTGCAAATTCAGGAAGATGGTCTGCCGGTGCTGCAATCGGGCGACTTCAACTTCATCACGCCGGACAGCTACGTCAAAATCGACGGCACGCTGGATCACCTGGAAGTGGTGCGCGGCGGTTCGGCTTCCACGCTGGCGACCAATGCGCCGGGCGGTATCATCAACTTTATCACCAAGACCGGCGAAGAGAAGGGCGGCCACATCGCCATCAGCCGCGGCCTGGGCTACGACGAAACCCGCTACGACTTCGATTACGGCGCGCCGATCTCGGACAAGACCCGCTTCTTCATCGGTGGGAACTACCGCACCGGTGAAGGCGTGCGCAATACCGGCATGAGCACCGAAGATGGCGGCCAAATTCGCGGCAATATCACGCATGATCTGGATAACGGTTTTATCCGCCTGTCGTTCAAACATCTGGACGATAAATCGCCGACCGCGCTGCCGGTTCCGGTGCAGGTGGTGAATAAGCAGATCCAGGAAATCCCGGGCATCGATCCGCGTACGGTGAGCTTCTATTCGCCGTACTGGGTGCGCGACGTGGTCCTTAGCAAGAACAACACGCCGGTATCGACCAACGTCAACGACGGCTTGAAAGTGAAGAGCGATTCGTTCGGCCTCGAAGGCTCGTTCGATCTGGGTGACGGCTGGAACCTGAGCGACAAGTTCCGCACCTCCAGCAACAGCGGCCGCTTTGCCGGTGTCTTTGCAGGGAACAATGGCACGGTGGGCAGCTACACTTTTGCCACGGGACCGAACAAGGGCAAGGCTTACAACGGCCGTGCATTCTCCGCCGTGGTGTTCAACACCTCGATCGATGATGCGGGCAATACGCTGAACGACACCAAGCTGGCCAAGACCTTCAAGCTGGCCGATGGTTCCAAGCTGACCACCACGGCGGGCCTGTACCTGTCGACGCAAAAGCTGGCGCTGACCTGGAACTTCAACGAGTACCTGATGCAGGCTACCGGCGACAAACCGGCGCTGCTGCAAACCACCAGCACCACACCAGGACTGGTCGGCCCGGCCTTCGGCGGCTGCTGCTCGCGCGCCGTGGACATGGAATACAAACTGACGTCGCCGTATCTGAACGTTGGCTATGAGGCTGGTCCTTTGAATCTCGATGCGAGCGTCCGTCAGGACCGCCAGCAAGCCAGCGGCACCGCCAACATCGCGACTCTGAACAACGGCGCGCTGCGCTACGACGCAGCCACCGAGCAGTTTGTCGATTACAAGCTGAATCACAATTCGTACTCGGTGGGCGGCAACTATGCGTTCTCGAAGAACCTGTCGGCGTTTGCCCGCGTCAGCGACGGCGTGGCCTTCAATGCCGACCGCATCCTGTTTGGCACGCCGTTGGATGGCAGCGCGCCGATCAACATCAACACCGTCAAGCAGATCGAGGGCGGTGTGAAATGGCGCAGTGGCGGCATCAGCACCTTCGTCACGCTGTTCCAGGCCAAGACTGATGAGAGTAATTTCGAAGCCACCACGCAGCGCAGCACGTCCAACAAGTACGACGCGAAAGGTGTGGAGCTGGAAGGCGCGTATAGCAACGGCGCATTCCGCGTCACCGGCGGCATGACTTACACCGACGCCAAGATCACCGGCACCGCAGCAGCGGATGTGGCCAACATCGGCAATACGCCACGTCGTCAGGCCAAGTATATCTACCAACTGGCGCCTTCCTACAGCCTGGGTGATGCGACCTTCGGCGCCAGCTTGATCGGCACCGGCAAGTCGTGGGGCGATGATGCACACACCATCGAGCTGCCAGCGTATGAAGTGGTAAATGCTTTCGTCAACTACAGCGTTACGCCGAAAGCCACACTGTCGCTGAGCGTGAATAACCTGTTCAACAAGATCGGCTACACTGAAGTGGAAGGCGACGGTCACGCCGCCCGTTCCATCTCCGGTCGCGCCGCGAAAGTCAGTCTGTCCTATGCCTTCTAAAGAAATGTCGGACCGCATGCTTGCGGTCCTGCCCAATGCCTTGCGGCCGCAAGCCGCGCAGCGCCTGGCCGTCTACGAGCCGGTGCTGCGCCGGCTGCTGGCCGGCCTGTATGGCGAGCACGCGGACTTCGACGCTTGGCTGGGCGAGTTGATGGCATCACTGGGCGCGCTGTACTCGGCGCGTCCGGCGGAATTGCGGGCGCTGGATGAGCAGCGCGCCGCGCAGCCGGACTGGTTCCTCAGCCAGCGTATGCTGGGTTACTGCGCGTATGTGCAAAACTTCGGCGGCGATCTGAATGGCGTAGCGGAGCGCATCTCGTATTTGCAGGAGATGGGCGTCAGCTACCTGCACCTGCTGCCGTTCTTGCGCGCGCGCGCAGGCGAGAACGATGGCGGTTTTGCCGTCTCCAGTTTTGACGACGTTGAACCGGCGCTGGGCACCAACGCTGATCTGGATGCGCTGACCACGCAGCTGCGCGCAGCCCGCATCAGTTTGTGCTCGGACTTCATTTTGAATCACGTGGCGGACGATCATGCGTGGGCCGTCGCCGCGAAGAATGGCGACGCTGCTGCGCGTGCCATGTTCCTCACCTTCCCCGACCGCACCATGCCGGACCGCTACGAGGCCACGCTGGGGCAGGTGTTCCCGCAAGTCGCACCGGGCAATTTCACGCACGTGCAAGCGATGGGCGGCTGGGTGTGGAGCACCTTCTATCCGTACCAGTGGGATCTGAACTACGCCAACCCGGCGGTGTTCGCCGAAATGGCGGCAGCCTTGCTGCGACTGGCGAATCGCGGCATCGAAGTATTCCGCCTGGATTCCACAGCCTTCCTGTGGAAGCGCGAAGGCACCAACAGCATGAACCAGCCGGAGGCGCACCAGATCCTGCAAGCCTTGCGCGCGATTGTCGATATCGTGGCGCCGGGCGTACTGCTAAAAGCTGAAGCCATCGTGCCGACACGCGAGCTGCCGGCCTACCTTGGCAGCGCGGATGCGCGCGAATGCCACATCGCCTATCACAGCAGCCTGATGGCCGCTGGCTGGCTGGCCTTGTCCGAGGAGGGCACGAGCGCATTGCGTGAAGTGATCCGCAACACACCCGAACTGCCGCAAGCCGCCACGTGGCTCAGTTACGTGCGCTGCCACGACGACATCGGCTGGAACGTGTTGCGTGCCGAAGCCGCAGCCGGAGGGCATGACGCCAACGCACGCCTCGCGCGCGCGGCCCGCTTCTACACCGGCGCAGAAAACAGCTACGCCGCCGGCGCATCGTTCCAGAGTACCGATCCAAATGCAGCGCATGGCAGTAACGGCATGGCTGCATCGCTGGTCGGCCTGCAAACCGCGCACAACGATGAAGAACGCGAACTGGCCATGCGCCGCCTGCAACTGCTGCATGGCCTGGCCTTGAGCTTTGGCGCGCTGCCGGTGCTGTACATGGGTGATGAACTGGCGATGGAAAACGACGAGAGCTACCTGCATCGTCCACAGCACGCAATGGATAGCCGCTGGCTGCAGCGGCCCGTATTCGATCGTTCGCGCTGGAAGGGCCGGGACTACGCTGGCACTAGCGCGGGCAAGATGTATCAGTCGCTGATCCGCATGGTGCGCGCACGCCGCCTGCATGATGAATTGGCCGCCAACGCACCACGCACGCTGTTGGCCGATGCGCCGGACGGCATGCTGGCGCTGGCGCGCGGCGAGCGTTTCCTCGCCTTGATGAACTTCTCTGGCCAGCCGCAAAGCTATGCGCTGCAAGGCCGCTGGATCGACTGCATGGATGGGAACATACTGGCAGGCGCGGTGACGCTGGCGCCGTATGCGATGCACTGGCTGGAACGTGGAGCGGCAGAATGAGCAAACAAACCATCGCCGTCTTCGGCGAGGCACTGGTGGACGATTTCATCACCGAGCAGGTGGTGGGCGGTGCGCCGTTCAATGTGGCGCGCAACCTGGCGGCGTTCGGCGTCGCCACGCTGATGGTCACACGCATCGGTGCGGACAAGAACGGCGCGCGCATTTGCGACGAGTTCACGCGCTTCGGCATGAGCGAAGCGGCGTTGCAGGTCGATGAGCGCGAAGCCACCGGCTGCGTGGTGGTCGAACGTAATGCGGACGGCCACCGCTTCATCATCCTGCCGGACCAGGCCTACGACTACGTGGAGACCGCGCCGGCACTGGCGGCGTTGGCGGCAGCGCAGCCACAGGTCATCTACTTCGGTACGATGGCGCAACGCCATGAGCAATCGCGCGGCACGCTGCGGACCATGCTGGAAGCCAGCAACGCCCAGCGCTATCTCGACCTGAATGTGCGCGAAGGCCAGGTCACCGAGCGCATCGCACACGAGTCGCTCAAGCTGGCCGACATCGTCAAGGTCAATGAGGATGAGCTGAAAGACCTGTTCCGCTGGTACACCCATACCGAGCCAGCCGACATGCAGGACGCTTGCCAAACGCTGATGCGCACCTTCGGCCTGCAAGGCCTGATCGTCACGCTGGGCGAGCGCGGGGCGATGTATTTCAGTGCGGAGGGCGAGGTGATTGCCAACCACGATAGCCACGCGCCTGAGCACATCGTCGATACCGTCGGTGCGGGCGATGCCTTCTCTGCGGTGTTTCTGTTCGGGCAATCGCAAGGTTGGCCGCTGCCGCTGACGATGGCGCGTGCGAATGCGTTTGCCGGTGCTATCTGCGGTATCTCCGGCGCGGTGCCGGCCGATATCAGCTTCTACACGCCTTGGATAAAAAGCTGGGGAGCCGTGTCATGAAGGCGCGCCTGTCGTTCTGGCAGATCGTGAACATGAACATTGGATTCTTCGGCATCCAGTTCAGTTTCGGCCTGCAGCAAAGCAGCATGAGCCCCATCTACAAATACCTCGGTGCCGATGAAGCCAGCCTGCCGTATCTCTGGCTGGCCGGCCCGATGACAGGCCTGCTGGTGCAGCCGCTGATCGGCGCCATGAGCGACCGCACTGTCACACGCTGGGGGCGGCGCACGCCTTACTTCCTGATCGGCGCCATCCTGTGCAGCCTTGGTTTGCTGGCGATGCCGTTCAGCCCCACGCTGTGGATGGCGGCCAGCCTGCTGTGGATACTGGACGCAGCCAACAACGTGACGATGGAGCCGTACCGCGCCTTCGTCAGCGACAAGCTGCAACCGGAGCAGCATTCGATTGGCTTCCTGACGCAAAGCGCTTTCACCGGACTCGGACAAACGCTGGCTTATTTAACGCCGTCGCTGTTGGTCTGGCTGGGCATGAACAAGGATGCCGTCAACAGCAGCCACATTCCGCACATCGTCATCGTTGCGTTCATGATCGGTGCAGTGTTTTCGATTAGCTCCGTGCTGTGGACGTTGAAGACGACCAAGGAAAATCCGCTAAGCGAGAGCGAGCTGCAAGCCATGCGCGCCAAACCGGCCGGCTGGCGTCATGCAATCGGCGACATTGTGAGCGCGGTGCGCGAGATGCCGCACACCATGCGCCAGCTGGCGTGGGTCAAGCTGTTCCAGTGGTATGCGATGTTCTGCTATTGGCAGTACATCATGCTGTCCTTGTCGACCACGATTTATGGCACTACCGACCAGGCCTCAGAGGGTTTCCGCGATGCCGGTTTGCTGGCCGGGCAGGTGGGCGCGTTTTACAACTTCATCGCGTTTGTTGGCGCGCTGGCGCTGGTACCGTTCACGCGGCGCTATGGGCCGAAGATCATGCACAGCGTTTGCCTTGCGCTGGCTGGTGTGGCGATGCTGAGCATCCCGCAGATTCATACACCGGCGCTGTTGTTTGTGCCGATGGTGGGCATCGGGCTGGCGTGGGCCAGCATCATGGGCAATCCGTATGTGATGCTGGCGGGCTGTATTCCGCCGGAGCGCACCGGCGTCTACATGGGCATCTTCAATATGTTCATCGTGATCCCGATGATCATCCAGATTTTCACGCTGCCGCTGTACTACCGCAGCCTGCTGGGTGGCAATCCGGAGAATGTGATCCGCCTGGCCGGCGTGTTGATGCTGTGCGGCGCAGTGGCCGTGTTTAAAGTAAGGATAAAAAAAACGCCAGCGTAAATTGGCTGGCGTCTTCGTTTATTACTCTTCGTTGATCTGGCTTTGCAGGTAGTTCTGGATGCCGATCTTGCTGATCAGGTCCAGCTGCGTTTCCAGCCAGTCGATGTGTTCTTCGGTGTCTTCCAAAATCATCAGCAGCAGGTCGCGCGACACGTAGTCGGCGGCCTTCTCGGCGGCAGCGATGCCTTCCTTGACAGTGATCTGTGCGCCCTTTTCCAGCTTCAGGTCGCAGTTGATCATCTCTTCGGTGTTCTCGCCGATCATGATCTTGTGCATGGCTTGCAGGTTAGGCAGGCCGTCCAGCATCAGGATGCGGTCGATCAGTTTGTCGGCGTGCTTCATTTCGCCGATCGATTCTTCGTATTCTTTCTTGGCGATTTTCTCCAGGCCCCAGTGCTTGTACATGCGTGCATGCAGGAAGTACTGGTTGATCGCGGTAAGTTCGTTGGTCAGCTGTGCGTTCAGCAAGCGGATGACTTCTTGGTCGCCCTTCATGGGAGGCTTTCTAAAATGGTTGCGGGAATGCCGTTATTTTGCCATGAACAGACTGCCAACGTGTAGCGATTGCCAAGGAATGGCCGCCAAAGTGTACCAATATCCCCGGCCTGAAAACATTGGAACAAATGAAAATTATTAGCATTCGCAATGTGTGGCAACCCACTGTGCGTTAGCGTCCGCGTCGCTACTATGAGGCTTCACTCAGGAGGACTACATGGATGCCATACACCATCAGGATTTAATCGGCGAAGACGCCGTGCGCAAAATTCACGATTTCGTCGAAAGCACCCCCGGCTGCTTTTTTTGTACCAGTGACGCCAGTGGTGGCCCCGGCGACTCTCGGCCGATGACGGCACTGCAGGTCGATGAGTTGGGTAATGTCTGGTTTATCTCCGCCAGCGACAGTCAGAAAAATATCGAGTTGGCGGCCGATCCGTCAGCCACGCTGTACTTCCAGGGCTCGTCGCATGCCGACTTCATGCACCTCGAAGGCATCGCGACGGTGACGCGCGATCCGCTCAAGCTCAAGGAGCTGTGGAGCTTTACGATGAAGACCTGGTTTAACGAAGGCGAAGAGGATCCGCGCATCACGCTGATCAAGTTTGCGCCGACCTATGGCTACTATTGGGATACCAAACACGGCAAGGCCGTGGCCAGCGTGAAGATGCTGATCGGCGCCGTCATCGGCAAGACGATGGATGACTCCATCGAAGGCAGGCTCGATCTGTAGTGGATTGTTAGCCGAGCTGGAAGTTGATCGGTACCAGCGTGTACACGGGGATGGCCTTGCCATCTTCCATGTGCGGCTTGAACAGCGCGCGCAGCACGGACTGGCGGCCGGATTCATCGAGATTGGTGGAGCCGGATGAGGTATGCACGGTGACTTGCTCCGGCAAGCCCTTTTCATTGATCAGCACCTGCAGCATGACCACGCCGGTTTCGCCCATGCGGCGCGAAATGCTCGGATAGACTGGCTTCGGCGCGCGGATGTATTCCACCCCCGAGACAGTTTTCGGTGCGGCCGGTTGTGCCGGCGCCGGCGGTGCGGCGTGCGCCACTGGCGCGGCCGTGGCCGTGGTCGGCTCACTCGGGCGCGGTTGCGGCGGCGGCAGGGTGATGGTCGGTTCAGTCTGCACGATATTCACCACCGGCAGCGGCGGCACGAAGCTTTGCTTCGGCTGCACCAGCGGCACGGTTTTCGGCGGCGGCGGCGCTTTCAGCGGCTCGGGCGCGGCGACGAAGGTGACATTCACTACTTGCGGCAGGATGGCATGCGTCACATTGCGCAGCATGCCGGAATAGGCGAGATAAAACACTACCACGTGACCTACAACGATGGCTGCCATTGGCGCCAGCTTGCGGCTGCGGCGCTTGAGTTCCAGCGCCAAGCCGGTATCGTCGCCGGACAGCGACGCCGTCCGGTTGTAGGTCATGGTATTCATTTAGTTGGCGAAGGCCGGGCGTTTCAGCACGGTTTCTTTGAGTTCGGCAGCGGCTTGCACGGCCAGGTGTTCGGTGAGGATCTCTTCGGCGCAGGAGAAGCATTGGCCGCAGCAGGTGGCTACACCCAGCGCGTCACGCAATTCGTCCATCGACGTGATACCCAAGTCCATGGCTTGACGGATTTCGCGATCTGAGATGTTGTTGCAAACACAAACAATCATTGATGCACCTTCTGGCTAGGCTGAATAAGTCTGGATTAAGTTCTTCCTGACATGATTGCTAGTAACTTAATGCGAATCATTATCATTAATCGTATACTGCCCTAAAGTTCAGCAGTATGCAAGCTAAATAGAAGTCATTCGCATTACCGTTTATAATGCTAGTATCAAATTCCGGCCGGAAATTAGTCATGACACACGTTGCTCCCCTCATTACGCTCGATACGCTCAAGGTTGGCGCCACCGCCACCGTGGTCCATGTTTCGCCCGGCGACGCTGCCGACGCCGGGCTGGGACTGGCGCGTCGCCTGATGGAGCTGGGCTTTGTGCCGGGCGAGAAAATCCGCCTGCTGAAACGCGGCATGCCGGGCGGCGAACCGTTGGCGATCAAGGTCGGCAGCTCCACTTTTGCATTGCGTCGCTTTGAAGCTGCGCTGGTATCGATACAACCGGAATAAATAATGGGTGCAGTAGAAAAACAGGCGTCGCAGGCGCCGGCCGTGACCCGGACGCCGATGGTGGCGCTGCTGGGCAATCCGAATTGCGGCAAGACCGCGCTGTTCAATCGCCTGACCGGCGCGCGCCAGAAGGTCGCCAACTACGCTGGTGTGACCATCGAGCGCAAGGAAGGTGCCTTCACCACCGGTGGTGGCAACGGCTTCCGTGTGCTGGATTTGCCGGGTGCTTATAGTTTGTCGGCCCACACGCCGGACGAGGAAATCACGCGCGACGTGGTGGCCGGTCTGCGCAAGGGCGAGCCGGCGCCGGACGTGGTGGTGTGCGTGGTCAACGCCACCAACCTGCGCCTGAATCTGCGCCTGGTACTCGAAATTAAACGTCTCGGCCTGCCGATGCTGCTGGCGCTGAATATGGTCGACGTCGCCAAGAAGCGCGGCATCAGCATCGACGCTGACCGTCTTTCGCAAGAGCTGGGCATGCCGGTGGTGGAAACCGTGGCGGTGCAGGCCGGCGGTGAGAAATCGCTGCTGCGCGCGCTGGACATGATGTGGCCGCTGCCGGTGAGCCAGCCGAATCCGCTGTCGGCCATTGACGCGGTCGGTGTGGAAGAGACGCAGCGCGAAGTGCGCCGCATCCTCGACCTGGTGGTCAGCAATCCAAGTGCAAATGAAGATAGCCTGAGCGAGAAGGTTGATGATGTCGTGCTGCATCCGGTGCTGGGCCCGATCATTCTGGCGGTGCTGATGTTCCTGGTATTCCAGGCCGTGTTCAGCTGGGCCAATGTGCCGATGGATATGATCAAGGCTGGCGTGGACGGCGTTGGCGTCATGATCAAGGAGACGATGGCAGACGGCATCCTGCGCAGCCTGCTGGTGGAAGGTATCCTTGGCGGCGCCGGCAGCGTGCTGGTGTTCCTGCCGCAGATTCTGATTTTGTTCTTCTTCATTTTGATCCTGGAAGATTGCGGCTATCTGCCGCGTGCGGCCTTCCTGCTGGATCGTTTGATGGGTGGCGTGGGCTTGTCGGGCCGCGCCTTCATTCCGCTGCTGTCCAGCTTTGCTTGCGCGATTCCGGGCGTGATGGCAGCGCGCACCATTCAAAATCCGCGCGACCGTCTGGTGACCATCATGATTGCGCCGCTGATGACGTGCTCGGCGCGCCTGCCGGTGTATGCGCTGATTATTGCGGCCTTCATTCCGGAGCGTGAAGTGTATGGCTTCCTGAGCCTGCAAGGGCTGGTGCTGTTTGCGCTGTACTTCGCTGGCATCTTCTCGGCGATGGCGGTGGCGTACTTCTTCAAGCGCGCGCTGGGCGCCAACCAGAAGCAGCCGCTGATGCTGGAACTGCCGGCCTACCACTGGCCGCACATGCAGAACCTGGCGCTGGGCCTGTGGGAGCGTTGCAAGATCTTCCTGTCGCGCGTCGGTACGATTATTTTGACGCTGATGGTGCTGCTGTGGTTCCTGAGCTCCTTCCCGGGCGCACCGGAAGGCGCGACCCATCCGCCGATTTACTACAGCCTGGCCGGCATCCTAGGCCGCGGCCTGGAATACATTTTTGCGCCGATCGGCTTCAACTGGCAGATCTGCATCGCGTTGGTGCCGGGCCTGGCCGCGCGTGAAGTGGCGGTAGGTGCGCTGGGCACGGTGTATGCGCTGTCGCAGAGCGGCGAGGAACTGGCGCAGTCTCTGGAACCTATCATCGCTGCGTCGTGGACTTTGCCGACCGCCTTGTCGCTGCTGGCGTGGTATGTGTTTGCGCCGCAGTGCATGTCGACCTTGTCTGTGGTGCGCCGCGAGACCGGCGGCACGCGCTACGCGCTGCTGATGGCTGGCTATATGTTTGCGCTGGCGTACACGGCGTCGTTCCTGACCTTCCGTATTTCGTCGGCACTGCTTGGAGGCTGATATGTGGCAGCAGATTATTGTGGCGTTGATTGTGGTGGCAGCCTTGGCGCACTTCTGCACCAAGTACCTGCCAGCGGCCTTGCGCCGCCAGATCGTGGGCGCGCTGAGCAAGCGCGGCTACGATGAAGCGCGCCTGTCCAAACTGTTCAACATCAAATCCGGCTGCGGCGACGATACCGGCTGCTCGTCCTGCGGCTCCTGCGACAGCGCGCCACCAGCTAAATCCGAAGCCTCTCTGAAACGCGTCATCAAGCTGCACGTGCAGCGCTAATCCCTGCGCTGGCGCAAAGCCAGCGACCTACGCCAGTTTTATCTTCTTCGCAGACGATTGATTTCTCAATTTCTGCGGATAAGATGAAAAATGGTGATCACCTTCGATCCCAAGAAAGACAAGCTCAACCGGCGTAAGCGGAACTTCGAGAGTGTGGCGTAGGTCGAATAGGCCCGAACTTATATTGTGTGGTGTTTGTTGAGCGTAGTGATGTCTTGCGGATCATCAGTTTGCGCAGAGCCAAAACGTCGGAGGAAGCACGTTATGTATCACAAAGAACGTAAGATAGTTTTTTGCACGCCGGAAGAGGACGCGATCATCACTGTGGCTGCATTGTCAGATCCAGACGCGCAGCCGCTGACGGAGGAGGAGTTGGCGCAGTTCCGCCCTTGGCGTGCGCGGCTGCTAGCACCGCCGGGCTCGCCTACCGTCTCTTTGACGATGGAGTTTGATGCGGCGACGATTGCCGCGTTCCAGCGGCAGGGCGATGACTGGCAGCAGGGCATTAATGCCGTGCTGCGCGAGTGGGCGATCAAGCGTGGCTACGTGCCGTTTCCCGCGTAAGCTTCAACCGCAGTAGGGATCAAAGGTTTCGGCTTGTGCCATAGGCCAGTAGTGGCCGAACACCGGCGGCAGGCGCGATAGCTGGCTTGGGTCGAGCAGTTCGCCCGGTTCCAGATACGGCAGCAGCGCCGACGCCAGTTTCACCTGATTGGTCGAGATGCGCCGCACCAGGTGGCGCGGGCGCAGTTGCGATGGGTGCGTCAAACCGGCGGCAGCAATCAGCTGCGCCAGCGCCTTCATGGTGTTCTCATGGAAGTTGGCTACACGCTGGATTTTGTCCGGCACCACCAGCGCGCGCTGGCGCGACGGATCTTGCGTGGCGACGCCGGTCGGGCAGCGGTCGGTGTGGCAGCTTTGCGATTGGATGCAACCCAGCGCGAACATGAAGCCGCGCGCGGAGTTGCACCAGTCCGCGCCCAGCGCCAAAGTGCGCGCAATGTCGAAGGCGGTGATGATTTTGCCCGAAGCGCCAATCTTCACCTTGTCGCGCAGGTTGGCGCCCACCAGCGTGTTATGCACCAGCAGCAGCGCTTCCTGCAGCGGCGTGCCGATGTGGTCGGTGAACTCCACCGGCGCCGCACCGGTGCCGCCTTCGCCACCATCGACCACAATGAAATCCGGCACGATGCCCGTCGCCAGCATGGCTTTGACGATGCCGAAAAATTCCCACGGGTGACCAATCGCCAGCTTGAAACCAGTCGGCTTGCCGCCCGACAGCGTGCGCAGGCGGTCGATAAACTCCAGCATTTCAATCGGCGTGCTGAAGGCCGAATGGCGCGACGGCGAAATGCAATCGCGCCCCACTGGCACACCGCGCGTCTGCGCAATCTCGATGGTGACCTTGGCGCCCGGCAGCACGCCGCCATGGCCCGGTTTGGCGCCTTGCGACATTTTCAGCTCGATCATCTTCACTTGCGGCGCGGTGGCGTTGGCCACGAAATTCGCTTCCGAGAAAGTGCCATCGTCGTTGCGGCAGCCGAAGTAACCAGAGCCGATTTCCCAGATCAGGTCGCCGCCGTTCTGGCGGTGGTAGGGGCTGATGCTGCCTTCGCCGGTGTCGTGCATGAAGCCGCCCTGCTTGGCGCCGCCGTTCAAGGCGAGGATGGCGTTGGCCGACAATGCGCCAAAGCTCATCGCTGAAATGTTGAACACGCTGGCCGAGTAGGGCAGCGCGCGCGGGCAGTCCGGATGGTTGCCGATCTCGATGCGGAAGTCATGCGGCTGCTCGGCTGCCGGGGCGATCGAGTGGTTGATCCATTCATAGCCAGGCGCGTAGACGTCGAGCTGGGTGCCGAACGGACGCTTGTCGGTGTCGAGCTTGGCGCGCTGGTAGACGATGCTGCGCTGGTTGCGCGAGAACGGTTCGGCCACCGTGTCGTCTTCCAGGAAGTACTGGCGGATCTCGGGCCGTATCGATTCGAAGAAGAAGCGGAAGTGCGCCATGATCGGGTAATTGCGGCGCAGCGCGCGTTTGGTTTGCAGCAGGTCGCTGACACCAACCGCGACGAGCGCGGCGGCCGCTACCGGGATCTCCCACGGCGCACCCAGCGCCAGCGAGGCTGGCAGGGTAACGATTGCAGCATTGAGGACAAGGTAACGCGGCGAAAGCAAATTCATGAACACTCCGGCGACGGCTAGCGATCCTCCGAGTGTACTGCTGTTTCCCTGCGGAATCCATAGCCATAGGAGAGGCGGCACGCGCTGTGCGTCCAACAATGCTAAGCTAGCGAGGTTGCGGCGCACGGCCGTTCTTTTTTCTCGGGATACCCACCATGATCGTAGTCCACCATCTGAATAACTCACGTTCGCAGCGGGTGCTGTGGTTGCTGGAGGAGCTGGGCCTGGAGTACGAAATCGTGCGCTACCAGCGCGACCCGAAGACCATGCTGGCGCCGCCGGAACTGTTGGCCGTTCATCCGCTGGGCAAGTCGCCGGTGATCAGCGATGGCGAGATCGTGGTGGCCGAATCGGGCGCGATTGTCGAGTACCTGATTGACACATATGGCAATGGCCGCCTGGTGCCGCCAGCCGGTACGGCGGAGCGCCGCCAGTGGACTTACTTCCTGCATTACGCCGAAGGCTCGGCGATGGCGCCGCTGCTGATGAAGCTGATCTTCGACCGGGTGGAAAACGGCCCGGCGCCGTTCTTCGTCAAACCGATCGCGCGCGGGATTGCGCAAAAGGTCAAGGGTAGCTACATCCTGCCGCAGATCGCGCGCCACCTTGATTACCTGGAAGCGGAGCTGAACAAGACTCCGTGGTTTGCCGGCGCCGAATTCAGCGCGGCCGACATCCAGATGAGCTTCCCGCTGGAAGCGGCCTTCGCGCGTGGCGGGCTGGACGAGAACCGTCCGAACCTGAGCGCCTTTCTCAAGCGCATCCACAGCCGTCCCGCCTTCCAGCGCGCCCTCGAACGTGGCGGCCCGTACGAGTTATTAAAATAACCACCGAAGGCATTGCCATGAGGTAAGATATCGTTTAGCCATTAAATTTTATCTTCCTCAGGAGTTCATCATGCTGAAGCGTCTCGTTGTGCTCGCCATTGTCGCGCCATTGTTTACGGGCTGTGCGATCCACCAGACCGTCAAGCCGGTCGAGCACTTTGCGGAAAAGAAGGTCTGCATCATCAACAATCCGGCGGTGAGAGATGGCTTCCTGTCGGCCTACAAGCATGCGCTCGAAGCCAAGGGTTACGTCGCGCAGCAGATGCCAGCCGATGCCTCAATCGTCGAATGCGCGATCACGTCGACCTACACGGCCAACTGGCGCTGGGACCTGGCGATGTATATGACCTATGCTGAAATCAAGGTGTACAACGCCGGCAAGCCTGCCGGCCAAGCGATCTATGACGCCAATCGCGCTGGCTTGAATACCGGTAAGTTCATCAACGCGGACAAAAAAATTACTGAACTGGTAGACCAGTTGTTCCCTGGCGGTGCCGGCCGTTAATCGGTCGGTTAAAATGGCGGCTTGACCAAGCCCGGATGAAGTTGAACATGGGTAGACTCCTTGCCATCGACGGCCTCAATATTGTGCGCCGCGTCTACGAAGCCAGCCAAGAACCTGATAGTCCCGAGAAGGCCGACATCGCGCTGCGCCATGCGCTGTCGTCGTTCCGCACTTTGCTGCATGACCACGACCCCACGCACGTGCTGCCCGCCTTTGATTTCGGCGGCCTCACCTGGCGTCACGATTTGTACGCTGGCTACCGCGAAGGCCGCGCGCCGATGCCGTCGCCGCTGCGCGATGCGCTGCCGGCTTTCTACGAGAAGCTGCAAGGTTTCGGCCTGCATGTGGTGTCGGTGCCCGAAGTCGAGGCCGACGATGTGATCGGCACGGTGGTAATGCGCTGGCTGGCCGAAGGCCGCGGCGAAGCCACCATCGCTACCACCGATAAGGACTTGCATGGCCTGATCGCCAATGGCGCCCGCGTGTGGGATCACTTCAAGGGCGAATGGCACGACCGCGCCTGGGTCGAGAAGAAGTGGGGCATCCCGCCCGAGCAACTGCCCGACCTGCTGGCGCTGATGGGCGACGTCACCGATTCCATCCCCGGCGTGTCCAAAGTCGGCGTGAAGACGGCGGCCAAACTGTTGCGTACATACGGCACTCTGGACGCCATCATGGCCGGCGCGGGCATTCTGAAGGATACGCTCGGCGAAACACTACGAAAAGAACGCGAAATGCTGTATCTTTCTCGACAACTGGTAGCATTAAAAACAGATGTGCGGGTTGGCGTCAGCTGGAATATGCTGGCTTGGTCCCACTAATAACAAGGTTTGCAAGATGTTAAAAGCAGTCGTTATCGATCCCAGCGCCGTTGCTCGCGGCTTGCTCAACACCGTGCTGCTGGATGGCGGTTACGATGTGGTGGGCCTCTCCCACACCACGCTCGCAGCGATGACGCTGCTGATCAAGCACCAGCCGCACATTGTCTGCATCGCCAAGGAGCAGATTGAGAGCGATCCGGCATCCTTGAACGAGATTCGCAAAAACTGGCCGAAGACCTTGATTTTCATGGTCTCCAGTGAGCTCGATGCCGGCACCATCCAGGCCGCGCATGCGATCGGCGTGAGCGGTTTTATCGTCAAGCCGTTCAAGGCGGATACGGTGTTGAATACGATTCGTAACGTGGTGATCGCGATGGTCAAACGCCAGCGCGCCGCGATGGAGAAAGCTGCCAGCGAAGCAGCGCCGGCAGCAGAGGGCGACGAACCCGCCGCCGGTTAATCAGCCAGCGAAGGTCGAGCTGTCGATGATGCCGCCGCCGAGGCACACTTCACCGTCGTACAGCACGGCCGACTGGCCCGGCGTCACAGCCCACTGGGCATCCATGAATTTCAACGCAAAGTCAGACTCGCCTTCCGGCGCGATTTCGCACGCCACATCGGCCTGGCGATAGCGGGTCTTGGCCGACATCGCGCGCGCTTCCGGCGCTTCGCCAGCGACCCAGCTGGCCTGGTCGGCGCGCAGCGTCGACGACAGCAGCCACGGATGGTCATGGCCCTGCACGATGTACAGCACGTTGTTGGCCACATCCTTCTTCGCCACATACCACGCGTCATTGCTGCCATCAGCGTTCTTGTACGCCTTCAAGCCGCCGACGCCGATGCCCTTGCGCTGGCCCAGCGTGTAGAACGACAGGCCCACGTGCTCGCCCACCACCTTGCCGTCCGGCGTCATCATCGGGCCCGGTTTGTACGACAGGTAGCGGTTCAAAAACTCGCGGAACGGACGCTCGCCGATGAAGCAGATGCCGGTCGAATCCTTCTTGGCCGCATTCGGCAGTTTCAGTTTCTCGGCAATCTTGCGCACTTCGGTTTTCGGAAT
Source organism: Duganella flavida (assembly GCF_009857445.1). Classification (GTDB taxonomy): domain Bacteria; phylum Pseudomonadota; class Gammaproteobacteria; order Burkholderiales; family Burkholderiaceae_D; genus Rugamonas; species Rugamonas flavida. Next base: position 197,647 of record NZ_WWCN01000007.1, on the reverse strand, counting down.
CTCGCCCAGCGGGAACAAGGTGCGCGATAACTGCGCCTGGTTCAGGCGGTGCAGGAAGTAGCTCTGGTCCTTGGTGTGATCGACCGCCTTCAGCAGCTCGCTCTTGCCATTGTGCTGGCGCACGCGCGCATAGTGGCCGGTGGCGATCAAGTCCGCGCCCAGCGTCATGGCGTGATCGAGGAAAGCCTTGAATTTGATCTCGGCGTTGCACAGCACATCCGGGTTCGGCGTGCGGCCGGCCTGGTACTCGCGCAGGAAGTCCGCAAACACGCGGTCCTTGTATTCGCTGGCGAAGTTGACCGCTTCAATATCCACACCCACCACGTCGGCCACCGAGGCCGCGTCGATCCAGTCCTGGCGGGTGGAGCAGTACTCGGAGTCGTCGTCGTCTTCCCAGTTCTTCATGAACAGGCCAATGACTTCATAGCCTTGTTCTTTCAGCAGCCACGCCGAGACCGAGGAATCCACCCCGCCCGACATGCCGATAACGACCCGTTTCTTACTCATTACTTATCCATTCGCAGTGCTAACCGCTTCCCTGTAGACGGAAGCGTGTGTTTGTACCAGTGCCAGCGGCGCCCGGTGGCCCGCCAGATATTCATCGACGCATTGCAGCACCGTCGGGCTGCGGTGACGGTCGGCGCAAGCGGCCAGTTCGTCGCGCGTCAGCCACATGGTGCGCAAAATGCCTTCGTCCAGTGGACGGTTGTGTTTCTCGCCCGGATAGCCGCAGAAAGTGAAACGCAGATACGTCACTTCCTCGCCGGTGCGGTTGGAGGTGTAGCGCGCCATATACATGCCGACCAGTGCGGTTGGCGTGAAGTCGTAGGCCGTTTCCTCCAGGGTTTCGCGGATCACCGCTTCCTGCAAGGACTCATACGGGTCGAGATGTCCGGCGGGCTGGTTGATGCGGATGCCATCGCTGGTCTCCTCTTCGATCAGCAAGAACTTGCCATCTTTTTCGACGATGGCGGCAACAGTAACAGAGGGTTTCCAGATACGCGGCATGAGTCATCCTTGAAAGAGCCGATATTTTAGCCTGTTCCGGCCATTTGGTTTGCGCTTGCACCAAATTGCGGGGTAATTCATGACAAATAGTCACACTTGAAGTGATGAAACCAGTGGCTATAAAACATTAAGTATTAAGTATCATGGTCCAAAAATCCATGATAGATTCTAGTCAGTTTATTAATCATTTGGAGGCACCATGAGAATAAGCGTACCGGCCGAAACACGGCCGGGTGAGACCCGGGTGGCGGCCACCCCGGAGACCGTCAAGAAGCTGGCCGCCAAGCACCAGATACTGGTGCAGGCCGGCGCAGGCTTGGCAGCTTCCGTCACCGATGAAGCCTATGTTGCAGCTGGTGCACAAATTGTGCCCGCCAGCGAAGTATGGGCAGCCGATGTGATCCTCAAAGTTCGTGCCCCCAATGCAGAAGAGCGCGCCCAGATCAAACCGGGGGCGGTGGTGATCGGCATGCTCAATCCTTTCGACGCCGACAACAATGCCGCAATGGCAACGGCGGGCTTGCAAGCGTTCGCGCTGGAAGCCGTGCCGCGCATCACGCGCGCGCAGTCGATGGACGTACTGTCGTCGCAAGCCAACATCGCCGGCTACAAGGCAGTGATGGTGGCAGCCAATACCTACCAGCGTTTCATGCCGATGCTAATGACGGCAGCCGGCACGGTGAAGGCGGCGCGGGTCTTGATTATGGGCGTCGGCGTGGCCGGTTTGCAGGCCATCGCCACCGCCAAGCGCCTCGGCGCGGTGATCGAAGCGTCCGACGTGCGGCCGCCGGTGAAGGAGCAGGTAGAGTCGCTGGGCGCCAAGTTCATCGACGTGCCTTATCTGACCGATGAGGAGAAAGAGATCGCGCAGGGTGTGGGCGGCTATGCGCGTCCGATGCCGGCCGACTGGATGCGCCGTCAATCGGAGCTGGTGCACGAACGCGCCAAGCTGGCCGACATCATCATCACCACCGCACTGATTCCAGGCCGTCCGGCGCCAGTGCTGATTTCCGAAGAAACCGTGAAGGCCATGAAGCCGGGCTCCGTGATCGTCGACCTGGCCGTATCGCAGGGCGGCAACTGCCCGCTGTCGGAGTTGAACAAGACGGTGGTCAAGCATGGCGTGCATATCGTCGGTGAGCCGGATCTGGCCACCCTCGTGGCGGCCGATGCCTCGGCGCTGTACGCGCGCAATGTGCTGGACTTCCTCAAGCTGATTATCGATAAGGAAGACAAGCTGGTGATCGACCGCGAGGACGACATCATCAAGGCCACGCTGCTGTGCACCGGCGGTGAACTGCTGCGCAAATAACGGGGAATCAATATGGAAATCAGTCATACCATCATTAATTTGATTATTTTTGTTCTCGCCATTTACGTTGGCTACCACGTGGTCTGGACCGTCACGCCGGCGCTGCATACGCCGCTGATGGCGGTGACCAATGCGGTATCGGCCATCATCATCGTCGGCGCCATGCTGGCGGCTTCGCTGACCGAGGGTATCGTCGGGCAGGTGGCCGGCACGGTGGCGGTGGCGCTGGCGGCGGTGAATGTGTTCGGCGGCTTCCTGGTCACGCAGCGCATGCTGGAGATGTTCAAGAAGAAGGAACCGAAAGCCAAGAAAGGAGATGGCGCATGAATTTCATCTCCATGAATCTGGTGACGATGCTGTATCTGGTTGCATCGGTGTGTTTCATCCAGGCGCTGAAGGGTTTGTCGTCGCCATCGACGGCACGCCTGGGTAATGCGTTCGGCATGTCCGGCATGGCAATCGCGTTTGTGACGACGATTGCGCTAATCCTCAAGCTGCAATCGGAAGCTGCTGCGGCAGCGGCGGCCGGCGCGGGCAGCGGTTTGGGCCTCGGTCTGGTGGCGCTGGGCGTGATCGTCGGCGGCGGCATTGGCGCGGTGCTGGCCAAGAAGGTCGAGATGACCAAGATGCCGGAGCTGGTGGCGGCAATGCACTCGCTGATTGGTTTGGCGGCGGTGTGTATCGCGGTGGCGGCGGTATCGGAGCCGCATGCGTTTGGCATTGCAGCGATTGGCGAAGCGCTGCCGACCGGGAATCGTATCGAGCTGTTTATCGGTACCTTCGTTGGCGCGATTACCTTCTCCGGTTCGGTGATCGCGTTCGGCAAACTGTCGGGCAAGTACAAATTCCGTTTGTTCCAGGGCGCGCCGGTGAGCTTCGCTGGCCAGCATTTGCTGAATCTGGTGCTGGCGATTGTGATGGTTGGCCTGGGCCTGACCTTTGTGGTCGCTGGCGGTACGGAGCCTGCATGGGTGCCGTTCCTGATCATGACCGCGATTGCGTTTGTGCTGGGTGTGCTCATCATCATTCCTATCGGCGGTGCGGATATGCCGGTGGTGGTGTCGATGCTGAACTCCTACTCCGGCTGGGCGGCTGCAGGTATCGGCTTCTCGCTGAATAACTCGATGCTGATCATTGCAGGTTCGCTGGTGGGTTCGTCGGGCGCTATCCTGTCCTACATCATGTGCAAGGCGATGAACCGTTCGTTCTTCAACGTGATCCTGGGCGGCTTTGGTGGTGCGCCGGCGGAAGTAGGTGCCGGCGGTGCGAAGGAACAGCGTCCGGTGAAATCCGGTTCGGCAGATGATGCGTCGTTCATCATGGCGAATGCGGAGAGTGTGATCATTGTGCCGGGTTACGGTCTGGCCGTGGCGCGCGCGCAGCACTCGCTGAAAGAGCTGGTGGAGAAGCTGACCCACAAGGGCGTGACCGTGAAGTATGCGATTCACCCGGTGGCAGGACGCATGCCGGGCCACATGAACGTGCTGCTGGCGGAAGCCGAGGTGCCGTACGATCAGGTGTTCGAGATGGAGGATATCAATGGTGAGTTCGGGCAGACTGACGTGGTGCTGATTCTGGGCGCGAACGACGTGGTCAACCCGGCCGCCAAAGATCCGAAATCGCCGATCGCCGGCATGCCGATTCTGGAGGCGTACAAAGCCAAGAGCATCATCGTCAACAAGCGCTCGATGGCTTCCGGCTACGCAGGCCTGGACAATGAGCTGTTCTACCAGGCCAACACCATGATGGTCTTCGGCGACGCCAAGAAAGTCATCGAGGACATGGTTAAGGCAGTGGAGTAAATTCACTTTTTGTGAATGATATATTCGTTTTAAGCCGATTAATGGTGGGTTTGGTGAAGTCTAAGATGACTACATCAACCCACCTCAAGGAGTTTTAAAATGAATCGTCTGCAAAATAAAGTTGCTATCGTTACTGGCGCATCCTCCGGCATCGGCCGCGCGACTGCCAAACTGTTTGCCGCCGAAGGCGCCAAAGTAGTCGTTGCCGCCCGCCGTCAATCTGAACTCGATAGCCTGGTCGCTGAGATCAAGGCCGATGGTGGTCAAGCCATCGCGCTGGCTGGCGACGTTACTTCCGAATCGTTCAATGCGCAGCTGGTTGCTACCGCTGTTGAGGCATATGGTCGTCTGGATATCGCTTATAACAACGCCGGTACGCTGGGCGAAATGGGCGAGACCAGCGGTGTTTCCGAGCAGGGCTGGAACGACACGCTGGCGGCTAACCTGACCAGTGCTTTCCTCGGCGCGAAACACCAGGTACCGGCCATGGCCAAAAATGGCGGCGGCTCGGTGATTTTCACTTCGACCTTTGTTGGTTATAGTTTTGCCTTCCCGGGTGTGGCGGCTTATGCGGCCAGCAAGGCGGGCTTGATCGGCCTGACCCAGGCACTGGCGGCGGAATATGGTCCGCAGGGCGTGCGCGTGAATGCCGTGCTGCCGGGGGCTGTGGATACGCAGATGTACCGCGACATGAATAACACGCCGGAGTCGACTTCGTTCATCACCAATCTGCATGCGCTTAAGCGCGTGGCGCAGCCGGAAGAGTTGGCGCGTTCGGTGCTGTACCTGGCTTCGGACGATTCCTCGTTCGTGACCGGCACCGCCTCGCTGGTGGATGGCGGCGCGTCGATCACCCGCACGTAATTAGCGGCGACCGTACATCATCAGTTCCGCCAGGATTCCTCGCGCTGGGCCGACCATGTCGATGGCGGCCAGCGAGAGGCCCAGCAGGGCTTGGGCTGGCGAGTCGTTGGCAAAGATGCGCGCCATGGTGTCGGTGATTTGCACGGTGGTGCTGCGGTCGTGCTGGCGTTGTTCGGTGAATTGCGCCAGTTGCGTCGGCGTCGCGCCTAGTGCCAGCAGGCGCGCCAGCACGGTCACATCGCGTAGGCCGAGGTTGAGGCCTTGGCCCGCTACCGGGTGCAGCGTTTGTGCGGCGTTGCCGATGGCGACGGTGCGCGCGGTGCTGTGGCCTGCTGCATTGAGGCCAAGGCGGAAACTGAGGCGCGGCGTGGCATGCGTGAATTTGCCAACGCGGTCGCCGAAAGCTGCGCCCAGCGCTTGCAGAAATTCTTTGTCGTCCAACGCTTGCAGCTTGGCTGCGGTGTCGGGACGCACGCACCATACCAGCGAATATTCATCATCCTGCGGCAGCAGTGCCAGCGGGCCTTGTTCTGTAAAGCGTTCGTAGGCGCGGTGCGGCGGCGGGGTGGTGCTGCGCACTTGCGCGATGATGGCGGTTTGCTCGTAATCGCGGTTGGTGGCGCGGGTTTGCTGTTCGTTGAATAGCCCACCCTCGGCTTGCACCACGATGGCGGCGCGCAGTGTTTGCGTTTCGTCGCCGATGGCGATGGTCAGCGTGACGGCGTCGTCACCTTCCTCCAATGCCGTTACGCGGGCGGGGCGCAGCGAGGCCACGCCTGCGTGCGAGCAGGCTGTGCCCAAGGCGCTCACCAGGTGGCCGTAGCGGCTCACGTAGCCCAGCGCTGGCAGGTCGTAGTCCTTGCGGTCGATCATGCTGCGGCCGAATTGTCCTCGACGCGAGACGTGGATTTGTTCGATAGCGGTGGCCGAAGCAGGCCAGCCACCAATGGGTTCCAGTATCTGCCGGCTGCCCCACGATAGCGCCAGCGAGCGCGGATCCTTGGCCGCTTGCTCCAGCGTCTTCGCATCAATCAGCGCGATGCGCCCTGCAGGCAGGCCGCGCTTGATCAGCAGCGCCGCCAGCGCCATGCCGGCCGGTCCTGCGCCGCAGATGGCGATGTCGTAATCCAGTTCAGTCATGCTGCATCAGTTCTTCAATCTCGGCCACGGTCTTGGGCGCAGCGGCGCTCAGAATGGTGTAACCGTCGGCGGTCACCAGCACGTCGTCTTCGATGCGGATGCCGATGTTCCAGTACTCTTCCGGCACGCCTTCGGCCGGACGTACGTAGATGCCCGGTTCCACTGTCACCACCATGCCCGGCTTGAGCGCGCGCGATGGCTTGTCGGCTTGCGTGACGTCGCGGTATTGGCCGACGTCGTGCACGTCCATGCCGAGCCAGTGGCCGGTGCCGTGCATGTAGAACTGCAGGTAGCTCTTGCTGGCGATGACTTCTTCCAGCGTGCCTTTCAGCAGGCCGATATCCAGCATGCCTTGCGCCAGCACTTTCACCGCCGCCTCGTGCGCGCCAGAGTAGGACAGGCCGGGAGCGATGGCTTTCAGTGCGGCCGCTTGCGCGTCCAGCACCAGTTCATACAGGCGCTTTTGCGGTGCGCTGAAACGACCGTTGACCGGGAAGGTGCGGGTGATGTCGGAGGCGTAGCCATCGAGTTCGCAGCCGGCGTCGATCAGTACCAGGTCGCCGTCTTTCGATTGGGCGTTGTTGGCGCTGTAGTGCAGCACGCAGGCGTTGGCGCCCGCTGCGACGATGGAGGTGTAGGCTGGCGCTTGTGCGCCGTTGCGGCGGAATTCATACAGCAGTTCCGCTTCCAGTTCGTATTCGTGGACGCCAGCGCGGGCGGCGCGCATGGCGCGGATGTGGGCTTGCGCCGAGATGGTGGCGGCGCGCAGCATGGTGGCTTGTTCGCTGTCGTCTTTGAGCAGGCGCATTTCGTCCAGCAGCGGCAGCAGGTCGACCGTCGCTGCGGGCGGTGTGACGCCGGTGCGGGATTTGGCGCGCACGGCGGACAGCCAGCCTGCAACGCGTGGATCAAGCTTGCTGCCCAGCGGGTAGTACAGCGATGGAGTGTTGGAGAGCAGTGTGGCCATTTGCTCGTCCAGCGTTTCGATGGCGTGTGCTTCGTCGAAGCCAAAGGCGATGCGTGCGCCTTCAGGGCCGTAACGGTAGCCGTCCCAGATTTCGCGGTCGATGTTTTTGGGGCGGCAGAACAGGATGGCGCGGGCGGGCGTTTCGCCTTGCGCCGCAACCAGCACCACCACCGCTTCCGGTTCGGTGAAGCCGGTCAGGTAGTAGAAGTAGCTATCGTGGCGATAGAGGTAATCGCTGTCGCTGTTACGCGCTACTTCCGGCGCGGTCGGCAGCACAGCCACCGCGCCGAGCGGTATCTGCGCCAGCAGGCGCGCGCGGCGGGCGGCGTAGCGGGCCACGTCGCTGGCTGCGGCGGTGCTGACGGCGGGCGTCATTACTGCACGCCTTTGCCGGCTGGGGCCAGCGCGGCCAGTGGGGCGTTCAGCAGGTCCAGCTGCGTGACGGTACCGACGTTGTGCCATTCACCTTCGTACACTTCGCCGCCGACTTGCTTCTTGTCCGCATATTCGCGGATCAGCGGGCCAAGCTTGGCGTACTCGCCGGCCGGAATGCGGTCAAACATCTCCATGCGGTACACGCCGATATTCCCGAAGGTCCATTTTGGCGAACCGTCGTTGGTCAGCGTGTACATATTCATGCCGAAGTCGCCATCCGGATGCCAGTCTGGATTCGGCACCATGTACAGCCAGCAGATATCGCGCTTGTCGGCCGGGTAGGGGTTGCCCCACATGTCCTTGTCATGCAAGACGTCCTTGACCTGCTCGAAGTCGAAGTAAGGCGTGTAGATATCGCCCGAAATCGCCACGAACGGCTCCTCGCCCAGCAGCTCACGCGCCTTGGCGATGCCGCCTGCCGTTTCGAGTGCCGTCTCTTCGTGAGAGTACAGCAGCTTGGCGCCAAACTGGCTGCCGTCGCCCAGCGCCGCCTCAATCTGATCGCCCAGATGCGCGTGGTTGATGACGATCTCGGTGATCCCGGCCTTCACCAAATTCAGGATGTGCCACACGATCAGCGGCCGGCCGCGCACTTTCAGCAACGGCTTGGGCGTGGTATCGGTCAATGGGCGCATGCGCTCACCGCGACCAGCGGCGAAAATCATCGCTTTCATGCGCCGGTCCTCAGAAGGTGTAGCCGACTTGCGGCTTGCTGTCTTCCAGCAGATCCAGCAGGCGCACCAGCGGCTTCAGATCCTTGTAGCGGCCGGCGGTCTTGCGCACGTATTCCATCACGGTCGGCAGGTCGTCCAGATACTGGGCTTTGCCATCGCGGTAGTTCAGGCGGCAGAACAGGCCGAGGATCTTCAGGTGGCGTTGTAGCGCCATGTACTCGAAGTCCTTGTAGAAGGCGTCGATATCGCTGTTGACCGGCAGGCCCAGCGACTTGGCGTGCTGCCAGTAGCGAATCGACCAGTCCAGCACCAGCTCTTCGTCCCACGACACATAAGCATCGCGCAGCAGCGAGGCCAGGTCGTAGGTCATCGGGCCGTACAGCGCGTCCTGGAAGTCCAGCACGCCCGGATTGCCCGAGTCGACCACCATCAGGTTACGCGAATGGAAATCACGGTGCACATACACCTGCGCTTGCGCGGTGACGTTGGCCAAAATCGCGTCGAACACGCCTTGCAGTTCGGCCGCCTGCTTGTTGGTCAGCGTGGCTTTCAAATGCTGGCCGATGTACCACTCGGGGAACAAGTTCATCTCGCGCAGCAGGAAGGCGCGGTCGTATTCCGGCAGCACGTCCGGACGGCTGGTCAGCTGGAATTTCACCAGCGCCTCCAGCGCTTCGGCGTACATGGTCGAAGCGTTATCGTGGTTCAGCGCGGACAGGAAGGTGGTGGTGCCCAAGTCGGACAGCAGCATCACGCCGGCTTCGTAATCGGTGGCGATGATGCGCGGCACGGTGACGCCCGCATGCGTGAGCATTTCGTCAACTTTGACGAAGCCGAGGACGTTCTCGCGCTCCGGCGGTGCGTCCATGACGATCAGAGTCTGGCCCAGCGCAGCTTGCTGTTCTGGTAAAACGTTGACACGGAAATAACGGCGGAAGCTAGCGTCGGCCGAAGCAGGGCGCAAGCTTTCCACGTCGACCACATTCAGGCCGCGCAGCCAGGTTACCGCCAGTGCCAGGCGTGTATCGGAAGTTAAATTCTGTAATAAAGACATCGAAGCATGCCGAGGAAACCGGCGTCAGGTGAAGATTCCCATATAATAAGGGATTCAAATCAAAAAATCGCCTTTCATGGTGCTTGGTTCCTTCTTTTCATGAGTCGCATGCCCAAACCGCAGCGCTTGGCGTATGCCCTGTCCGCTATCTTCACCGTTACGGCGTTGCCTTCGTTCGCCCAAACGCCGCCCAAGCAGCGCGCACCGCGCGTGGAAGACAAGAACGCCGTCACCACCGTCATGGCCGAGGACATCAGCGGCCGTCCCGAGCGTGAGTTGAACCTGGATCGCGACGCAGAAATCATCAAGGACAAGACCAAGGTCAAGGCCGACACCGCCTGCTACCGCCAGGTTGAGGATGAAGTCGAGGCCAAGGGCAATGTGAAAATCTGGCGCTTCGGCGACTATTTCACCGGCGATGAGCTAAAGCTGAACATGGACACGGGCAAGGGCTATATGCTCAACCCGACCTATAAGCTGGAAGCCAACCACGCGCAGGGCAAGGCCGAACGCCTCAACTTCGTCAATGAAGATGAAGCGGTGGTGGTCAACGGCACCTACAGCACCTGCCAGAGCGCGGACCCGGACTGGTACCTGAAGTCGGACACGCTCAATCTTGATTCCGGACGCGACGTCGGCACCGCCGGCAAGACGCTGATTTATTTCAAGGACGTGCCGATTATCGGCACGCCGGCTTTGTCGTTCTCGCTGTCGGGCGCGCGCCGCTCTGGCTGGCTATCGCCGACGCCGGGCTTCGGTTCCAAGAACGGCGCCGAGCTGGTGGTGCCGTACTACTTCAACATCGCGCCGAATCGCGATTTGACGGTGTACCCGAAAATCATCGGTAACCGCGGCCTGCAAATCGGCGCGCTGGGCCGCTATCTGGGCGAGACCGACAGCGGCTACTACCACGGCGAAACCTATATCGAGTATTTGCCGCACGACCGCGAATACGCGCAAGCCAATCCGGACAAAAAGAGCGACCGCTGGATGATACGCTCCACTCATACCCAGGACCTGAGCAAGGACTGGGAGTACAGCTGGAACTTGCGCGGCGCCTCGGATGACAACTATCCGAATGATTTCTCCAAGACGGTGTCGAGCTCGACCGAGCGTCAGCTGCTACGCGAACTGCGCACCGACTACCACGGCGATTTCTGGACCCTGACCGCGCGCGTGCAGAAGTATCAGGTGCTGCAAGATCCGGAATCGTCAGTCGATCCATCGCTGACCGTAACCCGTCCCTACGACCGCCTGCCGGCGATTAACCTGCACGCCGCGCAGTACGATGTGGCCGGTGGTTTCGACTGGGCCTTCGATTCCGAGCTGACCCGCTTCTACCATCCGACCCTGATCAACGGTACCCGCCTGGTGGCGATTCCGCAGCTGAGCTATCCGATCATCGGACCGAGCTACTTCATCACGCCGAAGGTGATGGTCAACATGGCCAGCTACCAGCTGGATTCGTTTAACGGGCAGAAGTCCGATAATCTGTCGCGCTCGGTGCCGACCTTCTCGCTGGACTCGGGCCTGGTGTTTGAGCGCGACGTCAAACTCGGCGGCAAGGACATGACCCAGACGCTGGAGCCACGCCTGTTCTACGTGAACACGCCGTACCGCGACCAGAGCAAGTTCCCGACCTTCGACACCGACGCCGCCACCTTTAACTTCAGCCAGATCTTCAGCGAAAACCGCTTCGTTGGTTCGGACCGTATTGGCGACGCCAACCAGTTGACCGCCGCGCTGACCTCGCGCTTCCTGGACGCCAACGGCGCCGAGGCGCTGCGTCTGGCGTTCGGCCAGCGTTTCTACTTCCGCGACCAGAAGGTGCAGCTCGATTCGTCGACGCCGGTAGTCGACGCCCACTCCGACATCCTGCTGGCCGCGACCGGCCGCATTTCGGAAACCTGGACCTTCGACAGCGCCGTGCAGTACAACCCAAGCCAGAGCCGCATCGTCTCGGAAAGCTATACCGCGCAGTGGATTCCCGGTTCGAAGAAGGTGCTGAACTTGGGCTACCGCTACCTGCGCGGCAGCTTCAAGAATATCGAGCTGTCGAGCCAGTGGCCGATCTTCCAGCGCTGGTATGGCGTGGGCCGGGTCAGCTACTCGGTGCAGGACAAAAAGATTCTTGAGAGCCTGATGGGCCTCGAATACAACGCCGACTGCTGGGTGTTCCGCACCGGCGCCCAGCGTTTCGTGACCACCTCGACCAAAGCCTCGACCCAGATCTTCTTCCAGTTGGAGCTGAACGGCCTGTCGCACCTGGGCGTGGGCAGCCCGCTGGAAGCGATGAAGAGCAGTATTCCGGGCTACCAGCGCCTGAATGACGGTTATGGCCGCTAACTCCATGTACACTTCGGTTTGATTTTTTCTTACACCTCTTGAGCGTTCTTAACATGCGTAATGCCAGTAAGTACCAGATGAAACTCCTCGCAGTCTTGTTGTGCACGGCCGCGCTCAGCGGTTGTAGCCTGTTCTCCTCGAAGAAAAAGCCTGAGCCGGCCGCCGTGCCGGCGCCAGCTGCCGCCCCTGCCGCGGCCGCACCGGCAGCGGACGCCAAGCCAGCGCCGAAGAAGGACGCGAATGCCGGCTTCATCCCGCCGGGTGAATCGGGCAATGTGGCGATCGACTCCATCGTGGTGGTGGTCAATGACGACGTGATCACCCAGCGCGAACTGTCCAACCGCATCAAGACCGTGACCGTGCGCATGAAGGCGCAGAACGTGCAGATGCCGGATCCGGCCGACCTGCGCCGCCAGCTGCTGGAGCGCATGATTGTCGAACGCTCGCAGCTGCAAATGGCCAAGGAAATGGGCGTGCGCGTGGACGACCTGCAGCTTGACCGCGCCATCCAGCGGATCGCCGAAGCGCAAAAACTGAACGTGCAGCAGCTGCGCGACCAGATGGAAAAAGATGGCACGCCGTACGCTGCCTTCCGCGAAGACATCCGCGAAGAGATCATCATGCAGCGCCTGCGCGAGCATGAAGTCGACGCCAAGATCCAGATTTCCGACGCCGAGGTAGACAGCTTTGTGGCCGCTGAAAAAGCCGCTGCCGCCGAGCAGTACGAAATCAATATCGCGCAGATCATGGTCCGCATTCCAGACAACGCCACGGCGGAAGTAATCGCCCAGCGCCGTGCGCGCGCCGAAGAAGTGATGCGCCAGCTGCGCACCGGCGCCGACTTCGCCAAGATGGCCGCCACCTACTCGGACGCCAGCGACGCACTGCAAGGCGGCGCGGTCGGCTGGCGCCAGCCTGAGCGCCTGCCACCGGTGTTCGCTGAAGCGCTGGTCAAGCTGAAAGCCGGCCAGGTCACGCCTATCATCAAGAGCACCGGCGCCTTCCACATCCTGAAGGCGGTGGATCGCCGCAGCCTGGCCGAGGCGCAAGCCGTGGCCGCCGTGCAGCAGACCCACGCCCGCCACATCCTGATCAAGGTCACGCCGGCCATGAGCGCGGCCGACGCCAAGCGCAAGCTGATGGAACTGAAGGAACGCCTCGACAACAACGCCGCCAAGTTTGAAGACCTAGCGCGCCTGGTGTCGAACGACGGTTCGGCGTCCAAAGGCGGCGATCTGGGCTGGCTGTACCCGGGCGACACCATGCCGGAATTTGAAGCGGCAATGAACAACCTGAAAATCGGCGAGGTTAGCGAGCCGGTTGAAACCAGCTTCGGCCTGCACCTGATCCAGGTGCTGGAGCGTAAGAGCGACGACGTCTCGAAAGAGCGCGAGCGCAATAACGCGCGCCAGGCACTGCGCGACCGCAAGCTGGAAGAAGCCACCGAGAGCTGGCAGCGTGAAGTGCGCGACCGTGCCTACGTCGAGTACCGCAACGACGATGACAAGGCTGCCAACGCCGCCAGCAAGTAAGAAGAAAGGGGAGCACGAGTGAGCGCCACTTCATCCAAACGGCGCCCGGGAGTGCGCCCCGCCATTGCCGTCACGGTTGGTGAACCAGCCGGCATTGGTCCAGAAATCTCCATCCGCGCGGCGTGGGCCCGCAGGCACGAAGTCAATTGTGTGCTGCTGGGCGACGCTGCGTTCCTGGCCATGACGGCCGGCGATATCGATCCCGACATTAAATTATCCGCGCTGTCGCTGATGGCAGTGCGCAATGGCGGCTTGCCGCATTTCGGACCGGACCGCATCACGGTGATCGACGTGCCGCTGGACGCGCATGTGGTGCCGGGCAAGCTGGACAAGGAAAACGGCCGCGCTGTGCTGGCCACGCTGGATGCGTCCATCGAGGGCATACAGGCTGGCTGGTTCGAGGCCGTGGTCACGGCACCGCTGCAAAAGAGCACCATCAACGACGCCGGCGTGAAGTTCTCCGGCCACACCGAGTACTACGCTGAAAAGACCGGCACGCCGCAAGTGGTGATGATGCTCGCCGGACCACAAGCCTTGGGCGGCGAGCAGCTGCGCGTGGCGCTGGCGACGACGCATCTGCCGTTGAAGGACGTCTCGGCCGCGCTGACGCAGGACGGCCTGGCGCAAATCCTCGACATCATCGACGCTGACCTGCGCAACAAATTCGGCATCGCTGCGCCACGTATTCTGGTGTGCGGCCTGAACCCGCACGCGGGCGAGGGCGGCTACCTGGGCCGCGAGGAAATCGACATCATCACGCCGGCGATTCAGGCGGCACAGGCGCGCGGCATAGCTGCTGCCGGCCCGTATCCGGCCGATACGCTGTTCCAGCCCAAGTACCTGCAAGACGCCGACTGCGTGTTGGCGATGTATCACGATCAGGGCCTGCCGGTACTGAAATACGCGACGTTTGGAAATGGCGTCAACATCACGCTGGGCCTGCCGCTGATCCGCACCTCGGTCGATCACGGCACGGCGCTGGACCTGGCCGCGCGAGGCCCAGGTCTCAGCAAGGCCGACAGCGGCAGCATGGAACAGGCCATTAGCGCCGCGCTGGCGATGGCAAATAATTCTTTGGACAATAAAAAATGAAACAACACGTAGCCCGCAAACGCTTCGGCCAAAACTTCCTGCATGACCAGAATGTACTGAGCAGCATTACCGAATCCATCGATCCGGCGCCGGGCGACAGCATGGTTGAAATCGGCCCCGGTTTGGCGGCCATGACCGACCAGCTGCTGCGCACGCTCAAGCACATGCACGTGGTCGAACTGGATCGCGACCTGGTGGCGCGGCTGGAGAAAGCCTACCCGCCGAACAAGCTGACGGTGCATTCGGGCGACGCCCTGAAATTTGACTTCAGCACCATTCCGGTGGCGGAAGGCCAGAAGCTGCGCATCGTCGGCAACCTGCCGTACAACATCTCCAGCCCGCTGCTGTTCCACCTGGCGACCTTTGCGCCGCTGGTGCAGGATCAGCACTTCATGCTGCAAAAAGAGGTGGTGGAGCGCATGGTGGCCGAGCCGGGCAGCAAGGTCTACGGCCGCCTGTCGGTGATGCTGCAGTGGCGCTATGACATGTCGCTGCTGTTTGTGGTGCCGCCGGAAGCCTTCGATCCGCCGCCGCGCGTGGATTCAGCCATCATCCGCATGATCCCGGTCGCCAAGCCGTTGGAATGCGACGGCGAAAAGCTGGAAGCCGTGGTGCTGAAAGCCTTCTCCCAGCGCCGCAAGGTAATCCGCAACTGCCTGGCCGGCATGTTCACCGAAGAGCAGATTATTGCCGCCGGCATCAACCCGACCGACCGTCCGGAAGCCGTCGGCCTGGCCCAGTACGTCGCCCTGACGAATCTGTTGAAGTAAAAAAAAAGCCCGCTAAGCTAGCGGGCTAAATCCATTTCCTTTGCAAGAAGTGGAGGAGACAAGTGCAGTATGCTGCGTTACAGCATATTAATCCACTTTATTTTCCCAATATCAATTATTTCGATATTGAATATCTCCTCCAGCCTCCCTTATTTCGGTACGCAGGTCACCAGCAGGTTGGTGACGGCGGTTGCGTGCATGACGCCGGTGCCGTTGGCAATCGAGCAGCTCAGGCCATTGTTCGGATCGAGCACGGTCACGCCGTAGGCGGTGCCGTCCTTGACGGTGGCGGAGAAGGTGAAGTCGCCAGCGCCGTTGGTGGCCGCCGCGCTGCTGATCAGCGCCGTGCTGGTCGAACCGTTCAGCAGGGTTACGGTGCGGGCGGTGCCGTCGGCAGCTGCCGTCAGGCCGGTGAACTGGCCGCCCAGCGTGTACTCGTTCTGGGCGCAGATAACTGCCGCGCGGATGGCGACGTTGTGGCCAGCCGAGCCCGAAGCACCGCTCACAGCACAGTTCATGTGGTCCGGTGGGTTCTTGATGGTGATGTTGTAGTCGGTGCCGTAGGGGATCTGCTTAGGGAAGGCAAAGCTGGTGGCGCCGGCTGGCACGGTGACCGTGTCGCTGCCGTTGGCCAGCACCAGGCCGCTATTGGCCAGGGGCAGCAGATTGCCGGACGAGTCGGTGAGGTTGCCTTGTACCGTGAACTCGGCCTTGCCGCCGCAACCTGCCAGTGCGGCCACAGCGGCCAGCGCCACAGCGGCGCTTACGAACGAAAATTTCATGTATTTCTCCAAAGTTGAGTACGGCTGCGGCTTAGTTGTTGACGCAGTTAACGATCAGGCTCTTCTGGTCCGTGGCCGGCATGGTGCCCGGGTTCAGCGCGGAATCGAAGGCGCAGGTCTGGCCGCTAGGCTGGGTCAGCACGGTGCCGCCGTATGGCGCGCCGTCCGCCACCTGAGTCGGGAAGACGAAGCTGACGTCTGCACCGGCCGAGGCCGATGGCTGTATCGCCACCAAGTCGGAGCCGTTGGCCAGTACCAGGCCGGCGCCTTTCAGGTTTTTGACGGTGCCGCCCAGTACCCGCGGATTGACGGTACAGGTGACGACCAGGCTGTAGACCGTATAGACGCTGGCCGCGCCTTCGCCGTTGGTAATGGTGCAATGGGCGCCGATGGGGTCGGTGGCGACGGTGACGTTGAACTTCTCGTCGGTGGCCAGCAGCTTGGTGAAGACAAAGGTGGAGGCGGTGGCTTCCGGGGTGAGCTTTTCGCCGTTGCTGTTATTGATCAGCACCAAGCCGGACTTGGTCACGGTGTTTGGTTTGAAAACAATCGAGCCAGACAGCGCCAGGCTGCCGTTGTTGCCGCCGCAGGCGCTCAGAATGACACCACACAGCAGGGCTAGGCCCGCACGCAGATACGAACTTTTCATAGAAACTCTCTCTCCAAAACGAATAGGGCCCGGCAGCACGCACGGGAGGCAGCATATTACACTCGTGCGCGGTATTTTAGTGCATTTGGTAATAGCGGCCTTGCAAATGGATGTAACAGCGTGTGTCGCCGGCTTATTTCACCTGCGCCACCTCGCATACCGAATGGCGTCCATCCAGCTGGCAGCGGTTGCGGATTTTTCCTTGTAAATCATGTACTTCCACGTCCCACTGGTCGGCGCTGCGGCGTTCCAAGGTCATAAAGCCGAAGCCGTCTACCCATGAGCTGAAGTGCTCGACCACGGCGCCCGGCGCCGGCGTCACCCCCGCCGGCAGCTGCTCCGGCAGCGGTACGATGTCTTCCGACGTGCCGGCAAAGCCGGCGATAAACTGGCTCGGATGGGCGCTGCTGAAGCTGGCCTGCTGCCACAGGTGGACGTGGCCCGACAGCATGGCTTGTATCGATGCCGGGAACAGCTGCGGGTTGACCGAACCGAAACTCGCTTGCAGGCCGGCGTCGCCCGGCAGCAGCACGATGCTGCCATCGGCCTTGCGGTCGGCGCCCATGCCCAGCAGCGGGTGGTGGTCGATGCCGATATTGCGCGGCGCTTGCTGTGCCAGCGCCTCCAGCTTGCGGTACAGGTCGCGGTATTTGGCGTAGCCAGTATCGCCCGGCTTCAGGCCTTTCCAGGTGGTGTTGGCGGTGTCCAGCACCAGCAGCTGGGTGGACTGGCCGATCGGGATGGCGTAGGGATCGCTGTAATTGCCGACATCATCATCGGCGGCGGCGTTGCAGTCGCGGCCTTTGAGCAGCGGACGCGGATCGAGGAAGCGCCAGTAGCCCTGGCCGCCGCGCAGGCAGTTTTCGTGATTGCCGCGCGCCATGATCCACGGCGCGGCGTCCAGCAATCGCGCGCCCGGTGCGAAGAAATCATCGTCCCACGCATCCCAGCCGTAGCCCCATGGACTGCCGGCGCAACCAGCGTTGCCTTCGGGGCAGGCGTTTTCGCGGTAGTGGTAGTCGCCGACGTGGATCACCAGGTCCGGCTTCCAGGCGGCGGCTTGGGCGGCCACGGCGGCAAACGGGTATTGCGCGCTGTCGTTGCAGGCCTGGTAGCTGTTGCTGCTCTTTTGCAGGCGGCAGCCGGTGTCGCCCAGCACCACGATGCGTCGCGGCTCGGCTTTCGGCAGCGGCAGGGCGCGGCCCAGCACGGTGGCGCTGGTGGCGCCAGCCGGCAGCGTGGTCTCGCAGGTCAGCAGCGGGAACTCGGCCGGCTTGGAGTCGGCCGGCGCGGACGGCGTGCTGCGCAGGGCGATGGTGGCGGCTGGCGCGCGCAGCGTCATGGCCTGGCTGTGCTGGTTGATGGTGATTTCAGGGCAGGCCGGGGCGTCGATCAGCACGCGCGCCACGGCGGCGCCGTATTCGCCCAGCACCACGTAGGAGGTGAAGTCTGGCGGTGGCGGTGGGTTGGTGGCAGCGCAGCCGGCCAGCAGCGCGACGGGAAGGGTACGTTTCAGGATGGATAGCATCCATATAATTTACCATGCCCTTACAATATGTTTTATTTGTGACCCATCATCATGACCACTCGCCGCCCTCTCGCCCTGCTGTTTGACCTCGATGACACCTTGTGGCCGATCGGCCCGGTGATCGTCGCCGCCGAGGAAAGCTGGCACGCCTGGCTGGCCGTCCACGCACCCAGGGTGACGCAGGCGTTCAGCGTGGCCGAGCTGCGGGTGCGCCGTATGGCGCTGCTGGAACGGCGGCCGGAGCTGATCTCCGACTTGTACCGCCTGCGGCGCGAGGCGCTAGGCGAGGTGTTTGCCGAGCTGGGCGAGGACCCGGTCCACATCGAGGGCGCGATGCAGCACTTTGCCGTGCAGCGCAACCTGGTGGTGCCATATGCCGACGTGCTGCCGGTGCTGCCGCTGTTGCAGGGCATGCTGCGGCTGGGCGTGATCACCAACGGCAACGCCGACCTTGAAGTGATCGGCATGGACCACCACTTTGAGTATGCGCTGTCGTCCTCGCAGCATGGCCGCGCCAAACCGGATCCGGGCATTTTTCACGCCGCCTGCGCCGCGATGGGCGTGGCGCCGCAAGACGCGGTCTATGTGGGCGACGACCTGCGGCTGGACGTGCAGGGCGCGCAAGCGGCTGGCCTGCGCGCAGTCTGGATCAACCGCCACGGCAGCACCGCCCATCTGGAAGCCGGTGTGACGCCGGATGCCATTTGCGTCACTTTTGAGGAACTACTCGCCTGGATACGTGGGCAGATGCAGGATAGCCGTGCATAATAGGCGCAACACCTACACCGATATTTAGCATGCAACTCGATACTCGCGCACAAACACTGCTCAAGGCCCTGGTCGAACGCTACATTGCGGACGGCCAGCCGGTGGGCTCGCGTGCGCTGTCCAAGATTTCCGGGCTGGACCTGTCGCCGGCCACCATCCGCAACATCATGGCCGATCTGGAAGAGCTGGGCTACGTGGCCAGCCCGCACACCTCGGCCGGCCGGGTGCCGACGCCGCGCGGCTACCGCATCTTTGTCGATACCCTGCTGACGGTGCAGCATCTGGACGAGCAGGCCGTCGGCGCGCAGCTGCGCCTGCAAGCGCCGCAGCCGCAAAAGATGATTTCCAATGCGGCGCAAATGCTGTCCTCGCTGTCGCAGTTTGCCGGCGTGGTGCTGAGCCCGCGCCGCGAGTCGGTATTCCAGCAGATCGAGTTCCTGCGTCTCGGCGAGAAGCGCATCCTGCTGGTGATCGTGGCGCCGAACGGCGATGTGCAGAACCGCCTGCTGCTGACCGAGGTGGACTACACGCCGGTACAGCTGGTGCAGTCGGCCAACTACATCAACCAGAATTACGGCGGGCTGGCCTTCGACGAAGTGCATACGCGCCTGCAGCACGAGGTGCGCCAGCTGCGCGACGACATGGGCCGCCTGATGCAGGCGGCGGTGGAGGCGGGTAGCGAAGCGATGGCTGATAACTCGGACGATATGGTGATCGCGGGCGAGCGCAACCTGCTGTCAGTGAGCGACCTGTCGTCCAACATGACGTCGCTGCGCCAGATGTTTGATATGTTCGAGCAGAAGACCGGCCTGATGCAGCTGCTGGACGTGTCGTCCAAGGCCAGTGGGGTGCAGATCTACATCGGCGGCGAATCGAGCCTGGTGCCGATGGATGAGATGAGTGTGGTGACGGCGCCGTACACGGCCAACGGCAAGATCGTCGGCACCTTGGGCGTGATCGGCCCGACGCGGATGGCGTATGAGCGGGTGATACCGATCGTCGATATCACCGCGAAGTTGCTCTCAAACGCCTTGAGTCAGAGTTAAAAGCCCCAGTGGGGCTTTTTACGGGCGGTGCGGGCAGGCGGTCTTGGTGCAATTGCCGTAGATCGCCAGTGCGTGCTCGGCAATCTTGAAGCCGCGCTCTTCGGCGATGGCGTGCTGGCGCTCTTCAATCGCCTCGTCGTAAAACTCTTCCACGCGGCCGCAGTCCACGCACACCAGGTGATCGTGGTGGGAGCCGGCGTTCAGCTCGAAGATGGCTTTGCCAGTTTCGAAGTGATTGCGGTTCAGCAGGCCAGCTTGCTCGAACTGGGTCAGCACGCGGTAGACGGTGGCCAGGCCCACATCCATATTCTCAGCCAACAGGATCTTGTAGACATCCTCGGCGGTCAGGTGACGCACTTCACTGTTCTGGAAAATATCCAGGATTTTGATGCGTGGCAGCGTGGCTTTCAGGCCGCTGGCCTTCAGATCGGTAGGATTGTGACCCATGTGGAGACTCTTTGTATAGTTGGCGATAGCTAGCCGCTAGTTTACCGTACTCCGACTAATCCGGTTACAAAGATTTGCCCCGTCCCGTGCGCAGTGCTTTATGATATAGCGTTTTTCGGCACATCCGCTCGACCAGATTGAGGACATTTATGCGCGTCACCCAGGCTTTTTCGCAGTCTTTGTTGCACCGTTTTACTCCTGTTGCCGCCGCCGTAGGCGTGGCGCTGGCGCTGGGCGGCTGCGCGACCAAAACCACGCTGGGCGAGCGATCGACGGATGTGAAAGATAGTGCACCAACGCTGGACGCCAGCAAGGGCGCGCAAACCACCACCATCACCCAGCTGCAGCGCTTCATGTGGTTCTTCTCGCCATATCGTCCAGACATTCAACAGGGCAACTTTGTCTCTGAGGAAATGTTGTCGCAGTTGAAGGTCGGCATGACGCAGGACCAGGTCCGCTTCATCTTCGGCACCGCGCTGCTGACCGACCCGTTCCACGGTAGCCGCTGGGATTACGCTTTCCGCCTGGCCAAGGGCAACGGCGAAATCACCACCAGCCGCGTGATCGTGTTCTTCGACAAGGACGGCAAGGTGGCGCGCTGGGAAGGCGGCAACCTGCCGACCGAAAAAGAATACATCGCCCGTATCGCCGGTCCTACGCCGAACCTGAAGAAGGAAGCCGAGACTGAGGCCATCCTGTCCAAGCCGGCGCCTACCGCGCCGCTGCCAGCTGGCGCCGACAACCCGGCGGCCAACAACCCGGTGGGCACGTCGATCAGCACTGACAAGAAATAACAAGGATTTGACAGCATGACCCAAATGAACATCGCCATCGCCGGCGCCGGTGGCCGCATGGGCCGCATCCTGATCGAAGCCGTACAGAACGCCGACGATGCCCGTTTGTCGGGCGCGCTGGACCGCGCTGGTTCGGAGCAGGCCGACGCTGCCGCCTTCCTCGGCAAGCCGGCTGGCGTGGCAGTGGAATCGGAGTTCGGCAAGGGCCTGGCCGCTGCCGAGTACCTGATCGACTTCACCCGCCCTGAAGCGACCCTCGAACACTTGAAGTACTGCGCTGAGCACGGCATCAAGCTGGTAATCGGCACCACCGGTTTTGACGATGCGGGCAAAGCCGCTATCGCTGAAGCAGCCAAGAAAACCGCCATCGTGTTCTCGCCCAACTTCTCGGTCGGCGTCAACGTGACCATGAAGCTGCTGGAGCAAGCCGCCAAGGCGCTGTCGACTGGCTACGATATCGAAATCGTCGAAGCCCACCACCGCTTCAAGGTCGATGCACCATCGGGCACCGCGCTGAAAATGGGCGAGGTGATTGCCGATGCGCTGGGCCGCGACCTGAAAGAACACGGCGTGTTCGCACGCGAAGGTGTGACCGGCGAGCGCGATCCATCGTCGATCGGCTTTGCCACCATTCGTGGCGGCGACATCGTCGGCGACCACACCGTGCTGTTTGCCGGCATTGGCGAGCGCATCGAGATCAGCCATAAATCCAGCAGCCGCGTGACCTACGCGCACGGCGCCATCCGCGCCTGCCGCTACCTGGCCGACAAGCCGACCGGCCTGTTCGACATGTACGACGTGCTGGGCTTGAAAGACAAATGAACCCGGCCGCCAGCCAATTCACTCTGGCCCGCTTCTGGGAGCAGGGTGACGCCATCAGCCACGCGGTAGCGTTTGTGCTGCTGGCGATGTCGCTGGCAAGTTGGTTCTTCATCCTGGCCAAGGCCTATTCGTCGTGGCGCATCCGCCGCAGCGCGCCGGCAGTGCAGGCGTTCTGGGATGCTCCCAGCATGCAGGATGGCGTGAATGCGCTGGCGCTGGCCGACGCTGAAAAAATCTTCCTGCCGTTGGCGCAGCAAGGCGCGTCACAGCTGGCTGCCTCGGCGCGGCCATCGCTGGGCGGCGAAATGGACCGTTCGGCGCAAGCCACGCGCGTACTGCGCGCGGCGATTCAAACCTCTACCAACCGGCTTGAAAGCGGCCTGACGCTGCTTGCCTCGATTGGCGCCACCGCGCCGTTCG
The DNA here is from genome assembly GCF_009857445.1 of Duganella flavida. Classification (GTDB taxonomy): domain Bacteria; phylum Pseudomonadota; class Gammaproteobacteria; order Burkholderiales; family Burkholderiaceae_D; genus Rugamonas; species Rugamonas flavida. The sequence goes on along the minus strand of NZ_WWCN01000007.1, from coordinate 175,395 downwards.
TTGGCCTGCTGGGCACGGTGTGGGGCATTTACCATGCGCTGGCCAATGTGTCCTCGCATGGCACGGTGCAGATCGACAAAGTGGCCGGCCCGGTGGGCGAGGCGCTGGTGATGACCGCCATAGGCCTGACGGTAGCGATTCCTGCCGTATTGGCGTATAACGGATTTAACCGCGTCAATCGCCTGACGCTGGCCGAACTGGATGCATTTGCCCACGACCTGCACGCCTACCTGACCAAGAAGTAAATCATGGCTTTCGGCGCTTTCAACCATCATCGCAATCCCGGCCCGATGGCCGACATCAATGTCACGCCGATGGTGGATGTGATGCTGGTGCTGCTGGTGATTTTCATCCTGGCCGCGCCGATGTTCACCGGCTCGGTGCAGCTGGAATTGCCGAAGGCGCAAGCGCCCGCCGCGCAAACAGCGCCCGCAGCGACGGTCACGCTGTCGATTGACGGCAAGGGCAAGATCTTCTGGAATAACGACCCGGTGGAGCGGGAGGCATTGGAATCGCGTTTGATTGACGCGGCCAAGCTGGACCCGCAACCGGAACTGCAACTGCGCGCCGACAAGGACACCCGCTACGAAGTGGTGGCCCAGGTGATGGCCGCAGCGCAGAGTAATGGACTAACAAAATTGGGCTTCGTCACCGACCCCAAGGAGAAAAAATAATGGCTACCGCAGAATTGAACGGCGCAGCAATCAAGGATTTCGACAGCTTCCACGCCGAGTGCAAAGCCGCAATGGGTTTTCCTGATTCTTACGGCAATACCATGGATGCCTGGGTAGATTGCCTGAGCTATCTGCGCGATGAAGACAGCATGAGCAAATTCTCGCTCAAGCCGAATGAGCTGCTGGAGATCGTCATCAAGGACACGGAGGCCATGAAGGCCGCCGTGCCTGATATTCTGGAAGAGATTACTTACTGCGTGGCCGGCCTCAACGAGCGCTACGAAGACTACGGTGAGAAGCCGGCCCTGAAACTTACGCTGCGCTAGGCGCGGCTGGCGGCTCGACGCCGGCCGGCAGCGCGTTCGGGATGCTGGCCTTGGCGCCGGTTTCACCCGGCGCCAGCGTCAATACTTCGAAGCCGGTTTCGGTCACGTGCACCATGTGTTCCCACTGTGCCGACAAGGATTTGTCGCGCGTCTCGACGGTCCAGCCGTCGCTCAATTCTTTGGTGGCGGCTTTGCCGGCGTTGATCATCGGTTCGATGGTGAACAGCATGCCCGGCTTCAGTACCAAGCCCTGGCCCGGACGGCCGTAGTGCGTCACCTGCGGATCTTCGTGGTAGACCATGCCGATGCCATGGCCGCAGTAATCGAGCACCACGCTGTAACCGGCCTTCTCGGCCACGGTCTGGATCGCGAAACCGACGTCACCGAGGGTGGCTTTCGGCTTCACTGCGCGAATGCCGGCCCACATGGCGGCGTAAGTCGTTTCAACCAGTTTGCGTGTCGGCTTGCTTGGCTCGCCGACGTAGTACATGCGGCTGGTGTCGCCATGCCAGCCATCCTTGATAACGGCCACGTCGATGTTGATGATGTCACCGTTCTTCAGCACCTGTTCGGCGGATGGAATGCCGTGGCACACCACATGGTTGACCGAGCTGCACACGGTGGCCGGGAAGCCGCCATAGCCGACGTTGGCCGGGATTGCCTGCTGCACATTGACGATGTAGTCGTTGCACAGCTGGTCGAGGTAGGCCGTCGTCACGCCCGGTTTGACGTGGGGAGCGATCATGGTCAGCACATCGGCCGCCAGTTGGGCGGCGACACGGGCTTGAACCATCTGCTCGGGCGTTTTGATGAGATTGGCGTTACGGCGGTTGGACGACATGGGGACTACCTCGTTATTTACTGAGGCAGTATTGTCCCACAATCACTAGCGCACCGCTTTCAAATCAAAGTGCGGGTTGAGGATCAGGCACAGCGTGTTGCCGAAAGGATCGGCCAGTTCCACCGTGCGGATGCCTTCGCCGACGTCTTGAATTGGGTGGTGCACCGTAGCGCCCAAAGCGAGGATGCGGGCGACTTCCGCTTCGATATCATCGACGCCCCAGTAAACCGCGCTGCCGGTGGTGCCGGGCGTGCCGTCCGGGATCAGGCCCAGTTCAAAGCCGCCAATATTGAAGCCGACATAGAATGGCTGGTCGAAGTAGGGCGCGGTATCGAATACCTTGCTGTACCACTCCTTGGCCGCGGCCAGATCAGCCACTGGGTAGGCTACCGTGCGCAATCCCTTGATCATGTGTGTCTCCAGATAGTCAAAACACCATCATGGCACATCAGGCAACGCGGTGATTGGAAAAATGGAATCGCTCGGGCGTGGTGGCCGTCAGCGCTTGAAAATCGTGGATCAGGTGGGATTGATCGAAGTAGCCGCAGTCGAGCGCAAGCTGCGCCCACTCCGGCGTGGGCGTGGTTCGGATGGCTGCCGTGGCCGCACGGAAGCGGCAAATCCGCGCAAACATCTTGGGTGAAAGCCCGACATGCTGGCGAAACTGCGCCGCCAGATGCTGGCGCGAGACGCTCAGTTGCGCCGCCAATTCCTCGACGCGCAGCGCGCCGCCGCTGCCCTCCAGCGCACGCAGCGCCTGCTGCACGAGTGCCGCGCCGCGTGGCGTCGCGGCGGCAATGGCGGCTCGTAGCCGCCGCAGCAACTCCCGCTCGATGATTGCCAGCCGCTGGCGCTCGGAGGCATCGCCTTCCCATAGCGCATCGGCCAGCCGGTCGGCATCGCTGCGGCCCCACAGCAAGTCGATATCTGCCCGCTGATCGGTAATCGCATGCAGCGGCGTGGCGAGAAACAGTCTCGCCATGCCCGGCTTGAAACGCACAGCCAGCGTCCGCACCGACTGCTCGCTGGCAACCAGGATGGCCGAACTCATCATGCCGACCGCAAACCCCGGCTGACCTGCATCCTGCCAAAGAATATCCACACAATTATCCGGTAACACCCGATGCGCATGCGCAAACCCCGGCGCACGCGCCGCCCAAACGCATTCCACATGCGCCGCCAAAGCCGGGTGAGGGGGATACTCCCGATAAAACATCAGATACGCTCCTATACAGGTTGACACTGCCAGCCGCGCCGTACTGGCGTAGCTCAAGGTATAATGTCCGGTTCATATTCACTAATTGGCCGTACACCATCATGCAAGATAAATATAGTCCCGCCGACGTAGAAAAAGCCGCTCAATCCCACTGGAAGGCGATCGACGCCTACAAAGCCGTCGAACACGATCCGCGCTTCCCGAAAGGTAAATACTACGCTTGCTCCATGTTGCCTTACCCATCGGGCAAGCTGCACATGGGCCACGTGCGCAACTATACGATCAATGACGTGATGTACCGCTACCTGCGCATGAACGGCTACAACGTCCTGATGCCGATGGGCTGGGATGCGTTCGGCATGCCTGCGGAAAACGCGGCAATGGCCAACAACGTGCCGCCAGCACAGTGGACCTACTCCAACATCGCCCACATGCGCTCGCAGATGGAGCTGATGGGCCTGGCCATCGACTGGTCGCGGGAAATGACCGCGTGCAAGCCGGAATACTACAAGTGGAACCAGTGGATGTTCCTGAAGATGCTGGAAAAAGGCATCATCTACAAAAAGACCGGCACCGTGAACTGGGATCCGATCGATCAGACCGTGCTGGCCAATGAGCAGGTTATCGACGGCAAGGGCTGGCGCTCGGGCGCGGTGATCGAGAAGCGCGAAATCCCGATGTACTACGCGCGCATCACCGACTACGCCGATGAGCTGCTGGGCTATGTCGACGACAAGCTGCCAGGCTGGCCTGAGCGCGTGCGCATCATGCAATCGAACTGGATCGGCAAATCGACCGGCGTGCGCTTCGCCTTCCCGCACGAGATCAAGGATGCCGACGGCAATCTGATCACCGACGGCAAAATGTACGTCTTCACCACCCGCCCGGACACCGTGATGGGCGTGACCTTCTGCGCCGTCGCTGCAGAACACCCGCTGGCCGTGCTGGCCGCGCAAACCAATCCGGAATTGGCCGCGTTCAACGCTGAATGCAAACTGGGCTCGGTGATCGAAGCCGACATGGCAACGATGGAGAAGAAGGGCATGCCGACCGGCCTGTTCGTCACCCATCCAATCACCGGCGATCAAGTCGAAGTCTGGGTCGGTAATTACGTGCTGATGACCTACGGCGACGGCGCGGTGATGGGCGTGCCTGCGCACGACGAACGCGATTTCGCCTTCGCCAAAAAATACAATCTGTCGATCAAACAAGTCATCAAAGCTGAAGGTCAGGAATTCTCGACCGAGGCATGGCAAGAGTGGTACGGCGACAAGGAAGTTTCGATCGTCACCAACTCCGGCAAGTACGATGGCCTGCGTTACGCAGAAGCCGTGGATGCCGTTGCCGCCGACATGGCTGCCAAAGGCCTGGGCGAGAAGAAGATCACCTTCCGCCTGCGTGACTGGGGCATCTCGCGCCAGCGCTACTGGGGCACGCCGATTCCGATGATCAACTGCGCCGATTGCGGCTCGGTGCCGGTGCCTGAGAAAGACCTGCCGGTGGTGCTGCCGGAAGACTGCGTACCTGATGGCAGCGGCAACCCGCTGAACAAGTACGAAGCCTTCCTGACCTGCGACTGCCCGCAGTGCGGCAAGCCAGCGCGTCGCGAAACCGACACCATGGATACCTTCGTCGATTCGTCGTGGTACTACATGCGCTATACCTCGCCAGGCGCGGATTCGATGGTCGATGCACGCAACGATTACTGGATGCCGATGGACCAGTACATCGGCGGTATCGAACACGCTGTTCTGCACTTGCTGTACGCGCGCTTCTGGACCAAAGTGATGCGCGACTTCGGCCTGGTGAAATTCGACGAGCCGTTCACCAACCTGCTGACCCAGGGCATGGTGCTGAACGAGACCTATTACCGCGAAGACCCTTCCGGCAAGAAGACCTGGTTCAATCCAGCCGACGTTGACCTGACCGTGGACGACAAAGGCCGCCCACAAGGCGCGGTGTTCAAGGACGACGGCCAGCCAGTGCAAATCGGCGGCACCGAGAAAATGTCGAAGTCGAAGAACAACGGCATCGACCCGCAAGCGCAGATCGAACAATACGGCGCCGACACCGCGCGTCTGTTTACCATGTTCGCCTCGCCGCCAGAGCAAACGCTGGAATGGTCGGGCAGTGGTGTGGAAGGCGCGAACCGCTTCCTCAAGCGCGTATGGAACTTCGGCTACGCGCAGCGTGAAGCCATCGCCGCCGCCGGCGCGCCACTGAGCGCCGCTGCCACCACCGATGCCAGCAAAACCCTGCGCCGCGAAGTGCACAAGGTATTGCAGCAAGCTGACTACGACGTTAAGCGCATCCAGTACAACACCGTGGTATCGGCCTGCATGAAGATGCTGAACACGCTGGAATCGGCCAAGGACGTGGAAGCAGCCGTGCTGTCGGAAGGCTACGCCATTTTCCTGCGCTTGCTGAACCCAGTCGCACCGCACATCACCCACGTGCTGTGGAAAGAGCTGGGCTATGGTGAAAATTCTGGCGACATCCTGGATGCCGCATGGCCGCAAGTTGATCCAGCCGCGCTGGAGCAGTCGGAAATCGAGATGATGATCCAGGTGAACGGCAAGCTGCGTGGCAGCGTGGTGGTAGCGAAGGGCGCTGACAAAGCCGCCATCGAAGCCGCCGCACTGGCCAACGAAGCGGTGCAGAAGTTCATCGAAGGCACGCCGAAGAAGATCATCGTGGTGCCGGGCAAATTGGTCAACATCGTGGTGTAAGGCAGATATGGCGACGACTACTTCCAAGTTTCTGAGTGCAGCCGTGCTGGCGGCGACGCTGGCGCTGTCGGGCTGCGGCTTCCACCTGCGCGGCGACAGCGGTCATTACACGCTGCCATTCCCGACGCTGTACGTGGGACTGCCGGAGTCGTCGCCATTGGCGATCGATTTGAAGCGCAACATCCGCGCCAATGGCGGCACCACGGTAGTCAATGACGCCAAGGATGCCGACGGCGTGATCGAGGTGCTGACCAATCCTGAAAAGACCAAGACCAAAACCATTCTGTCCCTGAACAGCAATGGCCGCGTGCGTCAGTATCTGCTGACCTACAACATCGTGTTCCGCGTGCTGGACAAGCAAGGCGGCGAGCTGCTGGCGCCGACCACGATCACGCTGACGCGCCCGATCGACTTTAACGAAACGCAGCTGCTGGCCAAAGAGCAGGAAGAAGCGCTGCTGTACAAAGACATGCAGACCGATTTGGTGCAGCAGATGATGCGCCGTATCGCCGCCGTGAAAACGCCGGGCGTGTCGCTGCCGCCGAAGCAGTAAGGTCAGACGATGCAATTACGGTTGGAGGCGCTCGACGGCCACTTAAGCAAATCGCTGTCGCAGCTGTACGTGATCACCAGCGACGAGCATTTGCTGGCGCTGGAAGCTGCGGACAAAATCCGCAAGACAGCGCGCGCGCAAGGCTACTCCGAGCGCGATGTGCTGACCGTGGAGCGCAGCTTCAAGTGGGGCGAACTGCTGGCGGCCAATCAGGCTTTATCGCTGTTTGGCGACAAGAAGCTGATCGAGCTGCGCATCCCGACCGGCAAGCCGGGCAAGGATGGCGGCGCGGCGCTGCAAAATTATGTGAAGGATCTGAGTCCGGATAACCTGACTCTGATCACGTTGCCGAAATTAGATTGGCAGACGCAGAAAGCAGCGTGGGTGACCGCGCTGCAGCAAGCGGCGGTGTATATCGACATCCCGCAGGTGGAACGGGCGCATTTGCCCAATTGGATAGGCCAGCGCCTTGCCCAACAAGGGCAGAGCGCGGACCGGCAGAGCATTGATTTCATCGCAGACCGCGTGGAAGGCAATCTGCTTGCGGCCCATCAGGAGATTCAAAAACTGGCTTTGCTGCACGAGCCGGGCAAGCTCACTTACGAGCAGATACACGAGGCGGTGCTGAATGTGGCGCGCTACGATGTGTTCAAGCTCAGTGAAGCGATGCTGGCAGGCGATCCGGCGCGGTTGATCCGCATGCTGGATGGCCTGAAAGGCGAGGGCGAGGCTTTGCCGCTGGTGTTGTGGGCGGTGTCGGACGAGATCCGCACGCTGCTCAAGCTGAAGGCGGGCATGGCGCAAGGCCGGCCTCTGGGCGCGCTGCTGAAAGAGCATCGCATCTGGGGACCGAAAGAACGCATGATGGATCCCGCGCTGCGCCGCATTTCGCTGCCAACGCTGGAAGCGGCAATGCAGGACGCCGCGCAAGTGGACAAGATGATCAAGGGTCTGCGCGCGAAAGCGCATGCAGGCGACGCATGGGACGCCATGCTCCAATTGGCGTTGAAGGTCGCCCGCGGCTGACCCGCTCGAACGGGACAACGATGGACACCAAGCACTACATGGAACAACTGGGGCAGCAGGCGCGCAAGGCTGCGCGCGCGATGGCCCGCGCCGATACGGCGCAGCGCAACCGCGCGCTGCTGCTGATCGCCGATGCAATTGAACGTGACGCCGACGCCCTGCGCGCCGCCAATAAACTGGACATGGACGCCGCTGCCGCCAATGGGCTGGAGCCGGCCATGCTGGATCGCCTGGCCTTGTCGGACAAGGCGATTGCCACGATGGTGGAAGGCTTGCGCCAGATCGTCGCGCTGCCGGATCCGATCGGCGAGATCTCCGGTTTGAAATTCCGCCCGACCGGGATCCAAGTCGGCCAGATGCGCGTGCCGCTGGGCGTGATCGGCATCATTTACGAATCGCGTCCGAACGTGACGGTGGATGCGGCGGGCCTGTGCATCAAGAGCGGTAACGCCACCATCCTGCGCGGCGGTTCGGAAGCGATCCATTGCAACCGCGCGCTGGCCAAGCTGGTGAAGGAAGGTTTGCTTGGAGCGGGCCTGCCCGAAGATGGCGTGCAAGTCGTCGACACCACCGACCGCGCTGCTGTCGGTGCGCTGATCACCATGCCGCAGTATGTAGATGTGATCGTGCCGCGCGGCGGCAAGGGTCTGATCGCACGCTTGATGGCGGAAGCGACTGTCCCGATGGTTAAGCATTTGGACGGCATCTGCCACGTCTACATCGACAGCAAAGCCGATATGAAGAAGGCGCTGGACATCGGCTTCAACGCCAAGTGCCATCGCTACGGCACCTGCAACACGATGGAGACGCTGCTGGTGGCGCGCTCGATTGCGCCGGTCGTGCTGCCGGAATTGGCGAAGCTGTATGCGACCAAGGAAGTCGAGCTGCGCGCGGACGCTGAAGCGAAAGCGATCCTCGCCGCCGCCGGCTATCCGCACCTGGTCGATGCGACGGAAGAAGACTGGTCGACCGAATACCTGGCCGCGATTTTGTCGGTCAAGATCGTAGCCGACATGGACGAGGCGATGGATCACATCAGCACCTACTCGTCCAAGCACACGGAGTCCATCATCACCGAAGACCATTCGGCAGCGATGCGCTTCCTGCGCGAAGTGGATTCAGCCTCGGTGATGATCAACGCCTCCACCCGTTTCGCGGACGGTTTTGAATATGGCCTTGGCGCGGAAATCGGCATCTCGAACGACAAGCTGCACGCACGCGGCCCGGTCGGACTGGAAGGTTTGACCTCGCTGAAATACGTGGTGTTCGGCCACGGTGAAGTACGCAATTAAGGAACTACATGCTCTGGATTAAAGCACTGCACATTTTCTTCGTCATCGCCTGGATGGCCGGCGTGTTCTACCTGCCGCGCATCTTCGTCAACATGGCGATGGAGACCGATAAGAACACCACCGCGCGCCTGCTGCTGATGGCGCGTAAGTTGTACCGGTTCTCGATGTGGTTGTCGGTGTTTGCAGTGCTGTTCGGGGCGATTCTGGTTTATATGCAGTACGGCGTGCACATGCCAGGCTGGCTGCACGCCAAATTGACGCTGGTGGTGCTGGTGATCGGCTATCACCACATGTGCGGCGGCATACTGAAAAAGTTTGAACGCGGCGAAAACAAACGTAGCCACAAGTGGTTCCGCGTATTTAACGAGCTGCCAGTATTCATCATGCTGGCGATCGTGATTTTGGTAGTAGTGAAGCCGTTTTAATCGTAAAACGGCAGTTTTTTTTAACGGACAAAAGGTACACCTATGGCATCCTTCTTTTGCCCATGCCCACGCGGCATGGAAGCGGCGTTAGCCGAAGAACTGCGCGAAATCGCGCAACAAAGCACCACCATGAAGGTGCACAACGAAGTCCCTGGCGGCGTGCACGCTTCCGGCGACCTCACGGATTCGTATCGCATCAACCTGCACTCGCGAATTGCCTCGCGCGTGTTGATGCGCATGGCCGCTGGCGGCTATAAGAACGAGAACGATATCTACGACCTGACCCTGGCGCAGCCGTGGGAAGAGTGGTTCGGCTACGACCATACCATCCGCGTCGACCTGACGGCGGTGAAGTCGCCGCTGAAAAGCCTGGAGTTCACCACGCTGAAAATCAAAGATGCGATCTGCGACCGCTTCCTCGATCAATACAAAAAGCGTCCGTCGGTTGATACCAAGGAACCGGACATGCGCATTTTCGGCTTCGTTGATGCGCACCAGTTCATCGTCTATCTGGATACTTCGGGCGAAGCGCTGTTCAAGCGCGGCTGGCGTACCGAAACCGGCGACGCACCGTTGCGCGAAAACCTGGCCGCTGGCCTGCTGCGCGTGTCGGGCTGGAAGCCGGGCATGCCGCTGTTCGACCCTATGTGCGGTTCCGGCACCATCCTGTGCGAAGCAGCGCAGATGGTGCAAGGCGTGCCGCCGGGCGCGCGCCGCAGTTTCGCGTTCGAGAAGTTTCATGACTTCGATCCGCAGCCTTGGATGGACATGAAGACCTCGATCAAACCGAATCCGCTGCCGGCCGAGCCGACCATTTTCGGTTCCGATATCTCGGGCGACATGGTGGCGATGGCGCGTCACAACCTGCGCAGCGCAGGCATTCTGTTTGATGTGCCGCTGAAGCAGATCGAAGCGCAGCAAGTGCAGGCGCCAACCGCGCAGCCGGGCATCCTGCTGACCAATCCTCCGTACGGCGAGCGTATCGGTGTGCGTGGCGACAGCTCGCTGGCGCAGGATGATTTGGCCAACAGCTTCTATGCAGATTTCAGCAGCACGCTGAAACAGCGCTTCGCCGGCTGGACGGTATTCCTGTTCACGGCGGATCTGGGCGTGCCTAAGCTGCTGCGTTTGAAGGAAGCGCGCAAGACGCCATTCTTCAACGGCGCGCTGGAATGCCGTCTGTTCCGCTTCGATATGGTGGCAGGCTTTAACCGCCGCGAAGCTGCCAAGCCAAAAGAGTAAACGCACGTCGTTCCCGCGCAGGCGGGAACCCATGCATCGCATGCCCGCACGCTGCGTATGGATTCCCGCTTGCGCGGGAATGACGGCGGGCAGGGCAGATCAAATAGGAAAACGATTTATGCTGCCCACACCTCCAGCCGACCTGCCCGACCAGGACACCATCGAGGACTTTCCTCCGCCCGAGCCGCCGCACCGCAAGCCGTTGACTGCCGCTGCTCTTGCCACCATGCTGGCCGGGCTGTCGATGATCGGCCCGTTCTCCATCGACGCTTATCTTCCTGCTTTCCCCAACATCCAGTCCACGCTGAACGCCACACCGCTGGAAGTGCAGCAAAGCCTGACCTTTTATATGCTGGCCTTCGCCGGCATGGTCCTCTGGCACGGCGCACTGTCCGACGCCTTCGGCCGCCGCAACGTCATATTAGTATCGCTGGCCATGTTCGCCATCGGCACGCTGGGATGCGCTTCCGCGCACACGGTGCACTACCTGTGGGTGTTCCGCATCATGCAGGGCGTGTCAGCTGGCGCCGGGGTGGTGGTGGGCCGCGCCATCATCCGCGACCTGTACGCCGACGCCGCGGCTGCGCGCCTGCTGTCGCTGGTGACCATGATCTTCTCGATCGCCCCGGCCATCGCGCCGATTCTTGGCGGCTGGATTGTGACGCTATTTGATTGGCGTGCCATCTTCCTGTCGCTACTGGCGTACAGCATCTTGCTGTTCATTTTCTGCTACCGCCGCCTGCCCGAGACGCTGCCGCCGGAAAAGCGCCATCCGTTCAACCCGCGCTTCCTGGCCCGTAACTACAGCGAGATCTTGCGCTCGCCGCTGTTCCACCTGAAGACCGGCGTAGTGGCGCTGAACTTCGCCGGCCTGTTTATCTACATCTCGGCCGCACCGGTATTCCTGCCGCAGGAGCTGCATCTCGGCGCCTCGCAATTCGGCTGGCTGTTTATTCCTTCGGTGGCCGGGATCTTCCTCGGCGCGCTGGCGGCGAATCGCATTGCCGGAAAAATGACATTTTCGCGACAGATCGGCATCGGCTTCTGTTTCCTGCTGTCGGCGTCCGCGCTGAACCTGATTTACCACGTGTTCCTGCCGCCGGCACTGCCGTGGACCGTGCTGCCGATGTTGTTTTATACCTTCGGGATGTCGCTGGTGGCGCCGGGGGCGACCTTGCTGGCGCTGGATCTCTTTCCCCACATTCGTGGCACGGTGGCCTCGTGCCAATCGTTCGCCGTGACCCTGCTGGGGGCGATTGTGGCAGGGGTGATTGCGCCCTTCCTATCACACTCCGCGCTGTGGTTAGCCGCAGGACAGATGGGCTTTAGTGCCTCTGCTCTCGTTTTGTGGTTGACGTCGCGCTATTACCGGAGCATGCTAACGCGCTATCCGGAACGATAATTATTAACGGCAGGAAATTGACTTAGTTTAGAAAGAAATTTTGCTTGCTGTTAAGTTATTATCAGACTTTATGATAATATAATTTTTTGAGGCAATGTTTCCATCCCCAAAAACCGGCTGGAAACCGCATAAAACCTAACGTTGGTGGAATTTTGCCGTTAAGTTCCGCCCCCTGATCGATGTCTATTGGCGGCAATGCTTGATACGATGCATCAACAATCTGACCATGATATTCGCAATCGACTGCTGATTGCCCGTCTGCCGGCTATGCCGCAGATACTCATCAAGTTGATTGAGCACTTGCAGGCTGACGACGCCGGCATGCCGGAACTCGCCGCGCTGATCGCCAAAGATGCGGCGATGACCAGCAAAATCCTCACCGTTGCCAATAGCTCGGCCTACCACCGCAACCAGCGCACGGTGGGCCTCGAACAATCGCTGGTGTCGCTCGGCACCGACATGATCAAGACGCTGGTGATCAGCGAATCGGTATTCCAGACCTTTAACAGCTTCCCTCATTCGGGTAGCACCGACTTGCGCGGCTTCTGGAAAGGCTCGCTCACCACCGCCGTCATCGCGCGCGACATCGCCAAACAGATGGAATACCCGCACGTCGAGGAAGCGTATCTCGCCGGCCTGCTGCACAACGTCGGCCGTCTCGCGCTGCTGGCCACCGCGCCGAAAGAATACGCCTTCAACTTCACCGCGCGCGACGATGAAGACTTGTGCGCGGTCGAACAACGTACGCTGCAAATCACCCACTCGGAAGCCGGCGCATGGCTGATCGAGCGCTGGAATCTCGATTCCTTCCTGGCCGACAGCGTGCTGTATCACCACGAGCCGATCACGCGCCTGGAAGCGGCGCATCCGTTGATCCGCATGGTGCGCCTGGCGCACCTGCTGTGCTGCCACGACGACCAGGAACAGGCCATCGCCGAATCGGCGCGCCTGTGCAACCTCGATGCCGGCCAGCTGGAACTGATCATCAAGAACGCCGCGCGCCAAGTGGAGAAGTCGGCCAATTACCTCGGCATCGATCTGGCCGGGGCCGACGATATCGTGGCGCCGACCGCATACGCGCCGCCGCTGGTAGACCCAGTGCAGCAACGGCTGTCGGAAGAAGTGCGCAACATCATGCTGGTGTCCGAGATGGGCCAGACCTTCGCGCGCCAACACGGCGAAGCGGGCCTGCTGGAAGCCATCACCCGCTCGGCGCGCATCCTGTTCGATTTTGAAAACGCTGTCCTGCTGCTGGAGAATCCAACCGGTCACGCGCTGCACGGCATGGCGACCGGCGAAGGCCAGCAACGGCTGGCGGAATTCGTCATCCCCTTGAATAAGGGCGGCCCGGTAGCGCAGTCTGCGCTGGAGCGCAAACTGGCTTACGTGAACCGCGAAGGCCAGATGCTCAACGTGTCGGAAGAACAGCTGTTCCGCATTCTCGGCAGCGAGAGCATGGTGTGCCTGCCGCTGGTGGCAAACCAGCGCTGCCTCGGTGTGCTGATCGGCGGCACGCCGGCCTGGCAGATGCCGCACCTGCAAAAGCGCGAACGCTTCCTGCAATCGTTCGGCACACAGGCTGCGGCGTCGCTGGAAACCGCAATCAGCGAACGCGGTCACGCCAAGCGCCAGATCGCCCACGTGGCGGAAGAATATCGCGAAGCCTCGCGCCGCGTGGTGCATGAGGTGAACAACCCGCTGTCGATCATCAAGAACTACCTGTCTGTCCTCGACGGCAAACTGGCCAAGCGCGAGCCGGTGGTGGGTGAGATGTCGATCCTGAACGAAGAGATCGACCGCGTCGGCCAGCTGATTAACGGCTTGGCCGATTTGCAGCCGACCGAAACGGCGCGCACTACCGATGTGGGCAAAGTGGTGGACGACGTGCTGCGTTTATTCCGCGCCACTGAATTCATACCGGCCTCGGTGCAGATCGTGGTGCGCATGCAGGAGGAACCGGCCGAAATCGACGGTGATGCCGACCTGCTCAAACAAATCCTGGTGAACCTGATCAAGAACGCTGTTGAAGCCCTGGGCGACGGCGGCAAGATCGAGATTTCGAATCGCGGTCACGTGAACCGTGAACGCAAGCTGTATCTGGAACTGGTGGTGAGTGATACCGGTCCGGGTCTATCGGCCGACGTGCTGGCCAACCTGTTCTCGCCTGTGCGCAGCAGTAAGGAAGGGGCCAATCACGGGCTGGGACTGTCCATCGTCCATAGCCTGGTCAAGAAAATGCAAGGCCTGATTACCTGCCGCTCCGGCAAAACGGGTACTACCTTTGAAATCCTGCTGCCCGCCAAGGGCAGTACCAGCCAAGTCGCCGGCGTGCAAACGCGGGTGATGGATTCCGTTTAAGGCCATGATGAACCTGAACCCTGTCGACCTCGCCCCTGTCGAAGCTCTCTCCAACGATAACCGTCCGCGCCTGCTGCTGGTTGATGATGAACCCCGGCTGCTGTCATCCCTGTACGAACTGCTGCGCGACCGTGACTACCACCTGGTCACCGCCACTTGCGGCAGCGAAGCGCTGGCCCAGCTGACCAAACTGAAATTCGATTTGATCCTGCTCGATCTGCGCCTGCCCGACATGAGCGGCCACGAGATCATGGACTACATCAACGCGCGCGAGATCGACGGCGACGTGATCGTGATGAGCGGCGACGTCGGCATCGAAGCGGCCATCGGCGCGCTGAAACGCGGCGCCTACGACTACCTGCGCAAGCCTTACAGCCGCGAGGAGCTGCTCAAGACGGTGGAGAACGCGCTGCAAAAGCGCCGCCTCGCCATCGACAATGAACGCATCGCATCGAAGCTGGAAAACTCGGAGAAGATGTATCGCTATCTGGTCGATTCGTCGCCGGACATCATCTACACCTTGAACCACGAAGGCAAGTTCACCTTTGTGAACGACCGCGTGACGCAGCTGCTGGGCTTCACCCGCGAAGAGCTGATTGGCCGCCATTACTCTGTACTGGTGCACGACGAAGACCAGGAGCGCGCGCGCTACGCCTTCAACGAACGCCGCGTCGATGAACGCGCCTCGCGCAACGTCGAGCTGCGTTTGAAGTGCAATATCGGTGGTGGTGTTGAGCGCACCTTCAACAACACGCTGATGACGATCTCGCTGAACGCGATCGGCATGCACATCCCGGATCACGAAGTGAAGACGCGCGAGTTCTTTGGCACCTACGGTGTGGCGCGCGACATCACGGACCGCAAGCGCGCCGAGGAAGTGATCTCCTACCAGGCGTATCACGACATCCTGACCGACCTGCCGAACCGCATGTTGTTCAAGGACCGCCTTGGCCTCGCGGTGATCCAGGCCAAGCGCAAGCTGACCGAATTGGCAGTGATGTTTGTTGACCTTGACCGCTTCAAGCTGGTGAACGATACGCTGGGCCACGTGAAGGGCGACGAGCTGCTGCAACAGGCAGCGCAACGCCTCAAGGATTGCCTGCGCCGTGGAGACACGCTGGCGCGCCAGGGCGGCGACGAATTCACCATCGTGCTGCCGGAGCTGCGCGACCGCCAGGACGCCAAGGCCATCGCCGATAAATTCCTCGAAAGCCTGCAACGCCCATTCGACCTCGATGGCCATCAGGTGCACATCTCGGCCTCGATCGGCATCGCGATTTATCCGGGCGACGGCGAGACCATCGACGAACTGCTGCGCCATGCGGACATCGCCATGTATCAGGTGAAGGCGTTGGGCAAAAATGGCCACAGCTTCTATCACAACTCGATGCTGGATGTGTCGCACCAGAAGATCGCACTGGAACAGGCGCTGCGCAAGGCGCTGGAGTTCAACGAACTGGAAATGTACTACCAGCCGCAAGTCGACGTGGCCACGGGCCGCATCATCGGCGCGGAGGGCCTGATGCGCTGGAACCATCCGCAGCGCGGCTTGCTGTCGGCCGGCGAGTTCCTGCCGTTCGCCGAAGAGAATGGCCTGATGCTGCCGATTTCCGACTGGATGCTGGGCGCCTTGTGCCGCGACCTGCTGCAATGGAATGCCCACGGCGGCGATGCGCTGCGTCTGTCGCTGAATTTGTCGCCGCAATATCTGGACCGCGGCGATTTCTTCGAGAAGATGCGCGGCGCGCTGACGCGTTACGGCATTTCGCCGGCGCAGATCGAAGTCGAAATCACCGAGAACATCTGCATCCGCAATCCGCAGTATGCGATTGAACAGCTGAACAAATTGTGCCAGCTGGGCGTGTCGGTAGCGATTGACGATTTTGGCACCGGCTACTCGTCGCTGGCTTACCTGCACCGCTTCCCGATCCACACCATCAAGATCGACCAGTCCTTCGTCAAAGAGATCCACGACGAGCATGGCCACTACCCGGTCATTTTGGCGATCATCTCTATCGCGCGCGGGCTTGGCCTGCACCTGGTGGCGGAAGGCGTGGAGACCGAGGTGCAGTCGCGCTATCTGGAGGCCAACGGCTGCACCACCATGCAAGGTTATTTGTACCATCGCCCGATTTCGCTGGCGAGTTTTATCGATGTATTGCAAGAGCAGAATCGCCGGTCGTCGCCATCGGTCGCTATGCTGCACGCGGTGCCCACCACCGTCGAAGATGATCAACCGGCGATGATTGCGATCCAAGCCTGATAAGACAGCATGACGAAATACAGTCCCAACGAAGCCGACGCGAACAACGGCAGTACATACACAGCTGAATTCCTACGCGTCAAGGGACTGGCAGAACGCGGCGTCGCCAATGCCCAGCATAGCCTGGGCTTTATGTATTTCAATGGACAGGGCGTGGCGCAGAGCTTTGAGCTGGCCGTGGTGTGGTATCGCCAGGCCGCGCAGGCGGGCCTCGAACACGCGCAGTACAACCTGGGTGTGATGTACCAGAAGGGCCAGGGCGTCGAGCAGAATTTCGAAGAGGCGGCGGCGTGGTATCGCCTGGCGGCGGAGCAGGGCTATGCGGCCGCGCAGTACAACCTTGGCTGGCTGTATGCCAAAGGCCAGGGTGTGCCTAACGATACGCTGCAGGCCATGCACTGGTTCAGCAAGGCCGCTGAACAAGGCGATGCCGGCGCGCAAAATAATCTCGGCATGATGTACGACACCGGCAAGGGCGTGCCGCAGGACTTCAAGCAGGCTATCTTCTGGTATCGCAAGGCAGCGGAGCAGGGCTATGCGCGCGCGCAGTTCAATCTCGGTCTTCGTTACGACAATGGGCAAGGCGTGCCGCAGGATGTGGGACAGGCCATGTCGTGGTATCGCAAGGCGGCCGATCAAGGCTACGCACCGGCGCAGTTCAACCTCGCGCTGCGCTTTGATAAGGGCGACGGCATTGCGCAGGATGCACAGAAGGCCATCCTGTGGTATCGCCGCGCGGCGGAGCAGGATCACGCCAGCTCGCAATTCAATCTGGGCCTGATCTACGATAATGGGCAAGGCGTGCCGCGCGATGAGCAGAAGGCGCTGGACTGGTATCGCAAGGCGGCCGAGCAGGGACACGCGGCGGCGCAGAATAATCTTGGCCTGCGCTACGATCACGGACAGGGCGTGGAGCAGGATTACGAGCAGGCGCAGTTCTGGTATCGCAAGGCGGCGGAGCAGGGCTTCCCCGGCGCGCAGTACCATCTGGGCTTGATCTATGACGCTGGCCACGGCGTGGTGGTCGATCATCAGGAAGCGATTTTCTGGTATCGCAAGGCGGCCGACCAAGGCCATTTGCGCGCGCAGTTCGACCTTGGCCTGCGCTATGAAACGGGGCGCGGTGTGCCGCAGGATTATCGCAAGGCGATGAGCTGGTACCGCCGCGCCGCCGAGCAGGATTATGTGGCGGCCCAGTACAGCCTTGGCCTCCTGTACGACAACGACGAAGGCCCGCAGCCGGACTGCCGCCAAGCCAACCAGTGGTATCAGAAGGCGGCGGAGCAGGGCCACACGCAGGCGCAGTTCGCGCTTGGCCTGCGCTACGACAATGGCCTCGGCCTGCCGCAGGATTATGCGCAGGCCTATCACTGGTATCTGCAGGCAGCATCGCAGGGCCACACGCGGGCGCAGTTCAATCTCGGCCTGATGTTCCTGGCCGGGCAGGGCGTGCGTTCGGATGCCGCGCAAGCGTGGATGTGGTTGACCATGGCGGAACGCTCCGGCTACAACGCCGCTGCGCGCTATTTGCCGAATGCGGCCAGCCGTATGGATCCATTGCAGCTGGCGCAGGCGCGCGAGCGCATGGAATTGTTGCCCGGTTAAGCGCAATTTCCTTTCAAGTTCCCCTTTGCATGGCCGTTATTTAGACGACAAGCGCAATTCCGCGCTTGGGACGATGACCGCCCATGCAAATCAACTCGAACATCACATCCTTGAACGCCCAGCGCAGCTTGACGCGCGCTGGCGAGGATATGAACGTGCATTTGCAGCGCATATCGAGCGGGCAGCGGATTAATTCCGCGCGCGACGATGCGGCAGGGCTGGCGATCAGTTCGCGCATGACATCGCAGATCAACGGCATGCGGCGGGCGAATCAAAATATCAACGATGGTATTTCGGCACTGCAGGTGGCCGATGGCGCGGCGGGACAGATCAACGAGAACTATCAGCGCATGCGCGAACTGGCGGTGCAGGCGGCCAATGATACCAACAGCAAGGTTGACCGCACGGCCATCCAGAACGAGGTGAACGCGCTGGTGTCGGCAAATGCCGATATCGTCGACGGCGCGCGCTTCAACGGCCAGAAGCTGCTCGATGGTTCGTTCTCGCAGCAGCTACAGGTGGGCGCGCAGTCCGGTCAGATCATGCAGTTGGCGATTCCGCAGGCGGTGATCACGGCCGGCTATTCAATCGGCCTGGTGGACATAGCGCCGCAGCAGGCCACGGCGGTTGGCACCACGGTGCTAGGCGCGTTGAAGTATGGCGATGTGGTGATCAATGGCGCAGTGGTGGGGGCGTCGTCGGCTGGTGCCCAGGCGGGGCAGAGTGCCGGCAGCGCGTTCGCGGCGGCAGCGGCGATCAACCGCGCCAATATTCGCAACATCACCGCCAGCGCCACCACTACGCTGGACGGCGGCGTTAGTGTTGGCGGTGCGCTGGCGAGTGCGGCGTTCTCGGTCAATGGTGTGGATGTGGGCGCGATCGGCGGCGGCACGGCGGCGGCGCGTGCGGCCAATGCCGCGGGCGCGATTAGCGCAACTGCAGGCACCAGCGGTGTCACGGCTAGCGCCAGTGGCAGCACGATTACGTTGACGGCAGTGGATGGCCGCGACATTGTGCTGTCGGAAGCGGTGGCCGGTGCGCTTGGTTCGCTGGGACTGGCGGCAGGGACGAACCGGGGCACGTTGACGGTGAATGAGGCACCGCAGCCGGGCGCGCACAATATGCGCATCGCTGGGAACAATCCGGCGCAGGCGGGGCTGGTCGCCGGCAAGCAAGCGTCGGTGGCTTCGGGCGCGCCGGACTACCAGCCACGCGCCACCTACACGGCGGGCGAGCCAGCGATGGATTTGTCGACCTTCTCCGGCGCCAGCGACGCGCTGGATTACTTCGACGGCAAACTGGATGAAGTGAACGATGTACGCGCGCTGCTCGGCGCGGATATGAACCGCCTGACGGCCGCCGCCAGCAATGCGAGTAACACGGTCGAGAATTTATCGGCCGCCCGCTCGCGCATTCTCGACGCCGACTATGCCGACGAAGCGACGCAGCTCACCCGCACCAAAATCCTGCGCGCTGCCGGCGCCTCCATCGTCGCCCAAGCCAACGCCCTGCCGCAGCAAGCCTTGCTCCTGCTACGCTAACCCCGCTTGCCGCTCGCTCGCGCCCGCGCTACGCCCGGCGCGGACACGTGGCCGACATCGTAGCGCTGCTCGCCCGCTGCCGGCGGCGCATCGCGCCACAGGCATATGCGCGTGATCGTCCACGTCACCGGCTCGAAGCCAATCACCACCGCCAGCGCGCCCTGCGCCAACGCCTGCCGCGCATACGTCTCTTCCTGCAGACGCAGTTCAGACAACACGCTATACGGCGCAATCACCGCGCCACTGCGCGTGGCAAACCGCGCCTGCCGCACATTCGCGCCAACGGTTGCATGCCACGGCGTCCACGTCTTCACAGACGGCCAGCCAAACGCCCGCGCCACACCAGCAAACGCCGGCCCATTGAGAAAGCCATGCATCGCCTCCTCATCGCGCCACAAATAAAACGGCGCATAAGTCTGCTCCGGCTCAAGCGCATGCAGATACGCCTTGAAGACCAATCCCGGCAACTCATCCAGCAACGGCCCCTTCACCGCAATGCGCTCGCGGATCACGCCCGTGTCGTAATCCGCCGGCAGCACAAAGCTATACTGCATCGCAATCACGACCGCACTCCCAGCAACGAAGCCGCAGGACGGCCGCCGCCAAACGACCAGTCATCCCCCTGCGATGACGACACCACAATCATCACATTCTCCGGCTGCAAGCCCGGCGAATCGGCCAGCAATCCCACCAGCCGCTCATAAAACGCCAGCTTCATCTCCGTGCTACGTGGCTTGCCGATGGTGATTGCGATCAGTACAAAATCATCTGAACGCGGTCCCCCCTCGTAAGAACGATCGAACATCATTTCGTAAGGCTCGTGCTGGTGTACCAGCTGGAAGCGGTCGTTCTTCGGCACATTGAACGACTCCTCCATCGCACGTTGCAAGCTATCGCCCAGCGCGCGGATGTATTCGGGAGACTTGCCCTTCAAGAGGGAGATGCGGCTCATCGGCATGATGACACTCCTTTTTTTGGTTGACATCCACACGATACGCGCCTAAATTAATCCTGAAAATCAGGAATATTTTGATCGATAGTTCGATAAATCGGGATGGTTATGCGACGTATCACCTTTGACCTCGACGTGCTGCGCACCTTTGTCACCGGCGTCGACATGGGCAGCTTCGCCAAGGCGGCAGACCGGCTGGGGCGCTCCACCTCTGCCGTCAGCGCGCAGCTAAAAAAACTGGAAGAGCAACTGGGCATGCCAGTGCTGCGCAAGGAAGGCCGTGGCATGACGCCCACACCGGCCGGCGAATCGCTGCTCGCCTACGCGCGCCGCCTGCTGGACCTGAACGACGAAGCGGCAAGCGCTGTGCGCGGCGCCGAACTGGCGGGTAGCGTGCGGCTCGGCATCCAGCAGGATTTCGGCGAACAAATGCTGACCGAGGTGCTGGGCAGGTACACCCGCGTACATCCACAAGTGCGCATCGAGGCGCGGGTGGCGCGCAACACGGAATTGATGGCGTTACTTGACGGCGGCAAGCTGGATCTGGCGCTGGCCTGGGACAACGGCACGGCCGCGCCGCTGGCGGTAGAAGTGGGCCGCTTGCCGATGCGCTGGATCGGCCCGGCCGACACCACGCGGCTGGCGCTGGACCTCAACGCACGCGAGCCGCTGCCGCTGGTGATGATGGACGCGCCCTGCATCATGCGCACTGCCGCCACGCGGGCGCTGGACCAGGCAGGCATCGCATGGCGCATCGCCTTCACCAGTCCCGGTTTGTCCGGCGTGTGGGCCGCAGCGGCGGCAGGACTGGGCCTGACTGTGCGCACCGACATGGGCTTGCCGCCGTCGCTGCGCGTGCTGGATGTGCATGATGCGGCAGGGCTGCCGCCACTGCCCGACGTCGGCCTGCGCCTGCATCGCGCCGAAGCGGAACTGAATCCGCCGGCGCAGCGCCTGCACGACATCGTGCTACAGGCGCTTACTTCTTGATGCGAACGCCCGCCAGCTGCGCCACGCCGGACAAGGTGGTCTGCGCGGCGTTCAGGCCAAGCAGGAAATCCTTGTCGGAGTAGTTGTCGTAGTTGTCGGTCGGCTGGTGCCAGTTCGGATTCCAGCCCGCGCCAATCTGCTGTCCGCGCTCGTTCTCGCGCAGCGAAATCGATGGCACCAGATCCATGAACGGCGTCGAATCGGTGTTCGTCATATGGAAGCCGACAGCGGCTGGGTAGTTGGTTGCGTACTTGTCGTTGGCGGCGCGGAAGGCCCACGCCAGCTTGGCCGAACCCTCGGCTTGTTTGGACGTCGACTGGTACTCGATGTTGACGTCCGCCTCAAG
Organism: Duganella flavida; assembly: GCF_009857445.1. GTDB lineage: Bacteria > Pseudomonadota > Gammaproteobacteria > Burkholderiales > Burkholderiaceae_D > Rugamonas > Rugamonas flavida. The sequence goes on along the minus strand of NZ_WWCN01000007.1, from coordinate 153,614 downwards.
GCGCTGCTCCGGTGGCGACACGAAGGTGGTCTTGCCGTCCGCCCCCACTTTCGGAATCGGCATGCCATGATCGTACATCATCATGTCGTGCTGGATCATGCCGAGCCACTTCGGTTCAGGATATTTGCCCGAGCCCTTCGGCGACTCGATGCCCTGCAAATTCTTGCGCTGCTCGACGTAGGCTGCAGCGCCATTCAGGCCGGTCTCCTCGTTGTTCCACAAGACGAAGCGGATCGAGCGATCGGTCTCCACGCCCGGCATGCTGAAGATGCGCGCCAGCTCCATCACCAACGCGGTGCCGGAGCCGTCGTCGTTGGCCGCCTCGCCGAAACCGATACCGTCCATGTGGGCGCTGACGATGTACATTTCTTCTGGATGCGTAGTCCCGACCTTGGTGCAGTAGACGTTCTCGCGCAGCGAGGTGCCGACTGGCGTTTGCTCGGCGTTGAGCGCGCGCAGGCGCTCGTCGGGCTGGCGCATTGGGTCGCTATTCACGCCGGTTGGGATGCGGTTGCCGAACAAGGTGCTGCCGCCTTGTCCCGGCGGGCCGCCGGCGCCGCCGCTCGGAATGCCGGGCGCGCGCTTCGGCGCAGGTTCGCCCGGCGTCGGCTGTGTAAATTGATATTGCAAACGTTCGGTGTTGGTGCAGCCGTAGGACTGGAGTTGCGCCTCGATCCAGTCGAGTGCCTGGCGGTTGCGCTCCGTCCCTTGGCGACGGTCGCCGAACTTGGTCAGGCTCTTGATCGTGGCCTTGTACTTCTCCAGTTCCAGCTGCTTCACCATCACCGCGATCGGATCGGCCGGCGTCTGCGCGGAAGCCAGCGGCGCGGCCAGCGCCAGCGCCACGCTCAAACCTAAAACTACTTTCATATCAAGTCCTTATCGTCAAAAAGAGGCCCGGTCATTGTGCATCAACTTGCGAAGTAAATCTATGTAAGCGATGCCCAACACTACGATACAAAACGCCCACGCTTCGCAACTTTACAGACAAGTTGGTTCGCCAAGATGGGGGAATGAAAACACAACTCCGATCGCGCGTGCTGCGTAGTGGCCTGTATTTACTGGCCCTGTTCCTGCTCTGCTTCAGCTACTGGATCCACCGCTCGTTCGGCCAGCCGGATCTCGACCAGATTGCCTATCACATGAACTTCGGCGTGGAGTTGATGGACACCGTCGATCCAGCCGTGACATGGCGCTTCGTGCGCTGGTGCGTGATGGCGCCGCTGGCGTTCTTGGCGCTGCTGTTCTACATCGAGACGCGGCTGCGCAACGCGATTGTCCGCGCGCCGGAAAGCTGCCGTATGCTGTGCTATCGCATCCACCGCTGGTTCCCGCAGCTGCTGGTGTTTGGTGCGACTGCATTCTGGGTGTGCGACGTTTCGGCGTTTAAGTATGTAACAGCAGATTTCGGGCCGGATTATTTCGGCGCCAACTACGTGCGGCCGGAGCAGGTTGCCGTGCTGGCGGAGAAGCCGAAAAACCTGATCCTGATTTATGTCGAAAGCCTGGAGCAGGGCTACAGCACCAAGGCCACTTTCGGTCGCGATCTGCTTGCACCGCTCAACGATTTGCATGGCACCAGCTTTACGGACTACCAGCAAGTGCCAGGTACCGGCTGGACCATCGCCGCCATGGTGTCGACCCAGTGCGGCGTGCCGCTGGAGCGCATGACTATCTTCGACGGTAACACGCAAGGGCAGGTGATGAACTCCTTCCTCAAGAACGCCGTGTGCCTGACCGACTTGCTGGCGGCGCGCGGTTATCGCAATGTGTTCATGGGCGGCGCCTCGACCAATTTTGCGGGCAAGGACAAGTTCCTCAGCCAGCACCATTATCACGAGGTGTATGGTAAGGACGAATGGCTGAAGAGCGGCGTGGCGGCGGAGGACATGAATGGCTGGGGCCTATACGACAACGATTTATTCAGCCGCGCCAAAACCAAGTTGCGTACGTTGTCGGCGTCGCAGCAGCCGTTCAACCTGACTTTGCTGACGGTGGATACGCACGAACCGGAAGGCCACCTGTCGGCCAGCTGCGCGCAGCGCGGGTATGAAGGCTTTGACGGCGTGATCTCGTGCACGGCGGCGGACGTGGCGGACTTCGTGCGCTACGCGCGCGACAACGGCTATCTGGAGAACACCAACATCGTGATCCTGGGCGACCACCTGTCGCGCAAGAATCCGCTGACGCCGAAATTGTCGCAACTGCCGGACCGCACCATTTTCAACACCTTCATCTCGAAAGACGCGCCAACGCCGAACCGCCAGCAGCTGCTGCATTTCGACCTGATGCCGACCATCCTCGAATTCGCCGGCTATAAAGTAGCAGGCGGCCGCATGGCCCTCGGCTACAGCGGTTTCAACCAGCATCCCTACCACCCGCCTAAAGACCGCCTGCCAGACATGGACAAGAACCTCCTCAACCGCTCGGAGCTCTACATGGCACTGTGGTCCGATCCAGAAGATCACTAGCATTCGGTTTAGATCAAAGTAAGGCTTAATCGCCAGGCGTACTCTTTGAACCTCTTCAATCCAAGATAGTGGAGGTTTAAGATGACTACGCACGTTACGAAGCTCAGTGGCGCCCACTGGGTAAGACGCTTTGATAGCAGTAGCAACACAAGGGATCTGTCTGGTATGTTTCGCTACGCCGTTGAAGACTTTATTGCTGCGATGACGGCGGCAGGCATCAAGGTTTCTGTCAGCGCGACTTATCGGCCCTTAAAGCGCTCTTACCTCATGCATTGGTCGTGGCGGATAGTGAACGATGGCATCGATCCGTCCTCCATTCCCTCTGTGCCTGGAGTAGACATCGAGTGGGTACATCCTACAACTGCTGCATCGGTCAATGCTGCCAGAGAGATGGTGGAAGCGCTTTCTATTCGTCGGCTCCGCACTAAGCCTGCACTTCGTTCTCAGCACAATGCTGGCTTGGCAGTTGACATGTCGATCTGTTGGCGAGGGGCCGTATCCATCAAGGATGCGACAGGTGCACTGGTTCAGATCAAGACCGGTCCGCGCACGGGAATGAATAAACAGCTGATTGAAGTCGGCGCTACCTATGGCGTAAAAAAGTACTACGATGGAATCAAAGATGTGCCGCATTGGTCTAACAACGGGCGCTAAGGAGGAAAAAATGAAGATCCTAATGATCTTAGTTCTTTGCCTTTTTTCAGCCTTGACACAGGCCAAGGAAACCATTCCGCAAGATGTCCAGGCCTTTATTCACAATGCCGAGGATTGCAAGCACTTTGCCGGCGAGTTCGATGGTGGCTTGAACAAAGCACGGCAGCGAGAAATCGAGCGCTCGGTTGTGAAGTACTGCAAACGCGCCCAGAGTCAGCTCAAGACGTTGAGTGTGAGATACAAGGATGACGCCAAGATTAGTGAAATCATACGCAGCAACACAAATGACTCGGTCATCAGTTTCAGGTAGAGAAGTTGTCAGTGATCAGTGAAGCCGCGTAGAATGCGTGGCACGCGGGTGTAGTTCAATGGTAGAACGGCAGCTTCCCAAGCTTCATACGAGGGTTCGATTCCCTTCACCCGCTCCAGTCCTTAAAGCTTACGAATCTCGCTCCAGAGCCTTCTTATAAGCGGCATTGTCTTGTCGTTTTCCTGCTGATAGAACGTAGATGGTGATGGTGTCGTCTATGACTTTATAGATCAGCCGGTATCCGCTTGATGCCAACTTGATTTTGTATAGGTCTGTGCCGCCACTGATGTGCGCTTTCGGAACCCGGGGATGTTCCAGGCGCTCTTTCAACTTCTTTTTGAATGGGCCTTTGATGCTCTCGTCCAGCTTGTGCCACTCTTTGAGGGCGTCAGGATGGAAGTCGAGGCTATAGGTCATCCAGCGTCACCCTGACTGGTTTCTTCCCATCTTTCATCCTGCCCTCAGCTATCTTGAGGAGCTCTTTGTCTTCCAGCATTTCGTGGATTTTTGCCCACGCCTTGGCTGTCAGCAGATAGCCGACTGGCTTGTTCCTGTTCAGGATGGCGACTGGCTGGTCGCCCGATGCCTCCAGCACGGCGGTTGGATTTGCCTTCAGTTCGCTAATGCCTACGGAGGAGGGCGCCAGGATAGTGTCCATGGTGAGGTCTTCTAAAGGTCTTTAACAGACTTCATAGTAGCACTTCGGCGCTTTCGTTTCTCAAATGCATTTTGGAAACGTTTGTATTTGTTTTTGCATAAAATTAATTGCAAAAATGAGCACATGTGTTGCGATTGTTATATACTTCGTGACTCTAAAAGCCATACCACTTTAATACCATGAAAAAAGCTACTTTGATCGGCCGCCTGATTGCGGCAAGTCTGGCTGCCGGTGTCATGAGCACCGTCCAGGCCGCTGTACCGAGTTTCGACTTCGGCGTCGCTTCCGATTACAGCGGCTTTTTCTACGGCAATGTGAACAAGGTGACCGACGTCGAGGGGCGCTTGGCCGTGGGCGGTGATCTGAAGACGTCGGGTTTCTCGATCGGCTACCGCACCCAGGTGCCGACCAGTCTGCCATCGGTGGTGGTGCGCGGGAATGTCAAACTGGGCGACGGCACGATTTACGCCTCGCCAGGTACTGGCATCGACACCAACGCCAGCATTGGCCCGATTACGGAATATACGAAGAACTGGAATGGTTTTGGTATCTACGGCGGCACCAATAGCTCGGTGAGCTACCTGACGCTGAACAAGAGCAGCAATATCGCCGGCGTGCTGGACTTTGACGCCGCCCGCACCGGCTTTACCAGCCTGTCCAGCACGCTGGGCAGCGCCGCCGGCAATGGCAGTGTCACCATCGACAGCAGCGGCACTTACCTGAAGGGCGACAAGACCTCCAACCTGCAGGTGTTCAACCTGAGCGGCGGCGCGGTGAAGAACCTGGTGCTGAGCGACATCAAGGCCGGCTCGACGGTGGTGATCAATGTGACCGGCACCGATGTCACTTTCAGTGGCGGCCAGGATGGCCAGCTGGCGGCGCTGCGCGCCAATGTGATCTATAACCTGGTTGACGCCAGCGTGGTCAACATCAACACCTTTGTGTACGGCTCGGTACTGGCCAATAACGCCGAGTTGCGCGGCGCCGGCCACCTGGAGGGCAATATCATCGCCAAGTCCATGAACGGCACGGTGGAAATCGGCTACGAGCCGTTCCACGGCTACGTCACCTCGGCAGTGCCGGAGCCGGCTACCTACGGCATGCTGCTGGGCGGCCTCGGTCTGATGGGGCTGGTGGCGCGCCGCCGCAAGCAGGCCTAATAAGCCTCAGCCTTTCCCCGGTGCTGCCTTCACCAGGTTGTTGCGCAGTTTGACAACCGCTTTTTGCAGCACCGGGAATTCCTCCGGCGTCAGGCCGGTGGCGCTGCGCAAGTTCATCTGCAGGGCGCTTTCGCGCAGGGCACGGCCTTCCGGCGTCAGGCCGACGCGCACGATGCGCTCGTCGGTGGTGTCGCGTGCGCGGTGCACATAGCCCATACCTTCCAGCTTCTTCAAAATCGGCGTCAGCGTGTTGGATTCGAGATAGAGTTTCTCGCCCAGCCCGCTCACAGTCTGCTTATCTTCTTCCCACAGCGCGATGATGGTGATGTACTGCGTGTACGTCAGGCCCAGCTTGTCCAGGATGGGCTTGTAGGCCTTGCCAAACGCCAGGTTGGCCGAATAGACCGCAAAGCACAGGAAATCCGACAGCTGCGGCGTGCCTGGTTTGTTCATGATGCCTCTCCTTTGGTAGATGACTCGATTATATATCGGATACGATTTAATCGAAAGAGCTTGACACGCTTAAAAATGCTGATAATATGAAACGTATGCGCTTCAATCGAATGCGATGTAAAATCAACCAACAAGGAGTTAGATCATGAGCAAAGTACTGTACACCGGCAAAACCCATACCACCGGCGGCCGCGATGGCGCTGCCCGCAGCAGCGACGGCCGCCTGGACGTGCAACTGTCGGCCCCTGGCAGCAGCGCGCCCGGCACCAATCCGGAGCAGCTGTTCGCGGCCGGCTGGTCGGCTTGCTTCATCGGCGCCATGGGCCTGACGGCGGGCCAATTGAACATCAAACTTCCCGCCCAAACGGCAGTAGATGCCGAAGTCGATCTGGTCAACAATGAGACTGGATATTTCCTGCAGGCACGCCTGAACGTCAGCTTGCCGGGCCTGGACCGCGAAACGGCGCAAGCCATCGTGGACGGTGCGCACCAGAACTGCCCTTACTCCAAACTCTCGCGTGGCAATATCAACGTCGAGATCAACCTGGTCTAAGCGAAAAGGGGAGAGCACATCATGTCCAACGATCTGCACCACGGTTCCTGCCACTGCGGCGCCGTCCAGTTTGAAGTACGCACCGTGCTGTCGCCGGCCGCGCGTTGCAACTGCAGCCTGTGCCGCCGGAAAGGCGCACTGATGTCACCGCCGTTCGCGGCGGCCGAGTTGAAGATCGTGCAGGGCGAGGATGCGCTCACCCTCTACCAGTTCAACACCCGCGTGGCCAGGCACTATTTCTGCAAACACTGCGGGATTTATCCGTTCCACCAGACGCGCAAAGATCCTTTGCTGTGGCGCGTCAATATCGGCTGCCTTGACGGCGTCGATCCGTATGCCTTCGATGCCGGCGTCAATGATGGCGCCAGCCTTTCCACAGTAATCCTGGAGGACGCGTAATGAAAACCACCTATCGCCAAGTAGCCGCCGCCGTCGCACTCACCTTCGCCGCACTGGCCGCCCCGGCACACGCCGCCGCCCCGGCCACGTTTAGCACCATCAAGCAGGTGAAGGCCGGCGAGCTGAATGTCGGCTACGTGGACGAAGGCCCGGCCAACGGCCCGGTGGTGATCCTGCTGCACGGTTGGCCTTACGATATCAACAGCTTTGTCGACGTGGTGCCGAAGCTGACTACCAAAGGCTATCGCGTGATCGTGCCGCACCTGCGCGGCTACGGCAGCACGCGCTTCCTCGATGCGCAAGCACCGCGCAACGGCGAGCCGGCCGCGCTGGCATCCGACGTGATTGCGCTGATGGATGCGCTGAAAATCGACAAGGCCACGCTGGCCGGCTACGACTGGGGCGCACGCACCGCCGATATCGTCGCCGCCTTGTGGCCGCAGCGTGTGAAAGGCCTGGTGTCGGTTAGCGGTTATTTGATCGGTAGCCAGGAGGCAGGCAAGCAGCCCTTGCCGCCGGAAGCGGAGCTGCAATGGTGGTACCAGTTCTACTTCGCCACGGAGCGCGGCCGCGTGGGCTACGAAAAGAATCACCACGACTTTGCAAAGCTGATCTGGAAGCTGGCCTCGCCGCAGTGGAAGTTCGATGACGCCACCTACGAACGCAGCGCGCTGTCGCTGGATAATCCGGATCACGCAGCGGTCACAGTATCGAACTACCGCTGGCGTCTCGGCCTCGAAAAGAGCGATGTGAAATATGCGCAGCTGGAAGCACAGCTGGCCAAGTTCCCGAGCATCTCGGTGCCGACCATCACCATGGAAGGTGACGCCAACGGCGCGCCGCATCCGGAACCTGCCGCTTACGCCAAGCGCTTTACCGGCAAGTACCAGCACCAGCACATCGCCGGCGGCGTAGGCCACAACCTGCCGCAGGAAGCACCGGACGCCTTTGCGCAAGCGGTGCTCGATCTGGAAAAACTGTAAGCCAGGTGTTGTCTATACTGTGGCAAACGCGTGCTGCTGATCGCCGCCAGCGCCAAACTGGACGCGGCGGCGAAAGCTGCGTAGTACTTAGCGTATCAGGGCGATCAGAATGATGATAGGGAGTGGGATGCCTAGCATCCAGAGTAAGATCGAGCGCATAGTATTCTCCTAAGTTTAAATAATGACCCGCGCATGATCGCGGTGACGGCCGCCGGCAATGGCGCTGATCGCGGCGATGAAAGCGCCCAGCAGCAGGGCGACGAACATCCATAGCGCCGAATGGGCGGCCGCAACGCGTGCCTGTTCGGCAGCGGCGGTGGCCTTGGCTTTGGCATCGGCTGCAGCCTGGCTGGCCTGGGCGTAGATCAGGTCCACGCGCTGCTCTGCGTCGGCTTGCGCCATGCCGGTACGTTTGGCAATCAGCTGTGCAAGGTAGGCGCGGTCGCCGCCGTTAATTTTGCCGGAGGCGAGATCGGTCAGCAGGATGCGGTTGATTTCATTGCGCTGCGATTCGCTGGCCACTTCACCATCCGGCGAACGCAGGAGCATGTCGGCAAAGTAGGTGTTGGCGCGGCCGGCGGCTGGTGCGACTGCGGTGGCAGCTGCGGTGGCGACTGCAGCGCCGGAATCGATGGCGCCGCTGAATACTGCGCGCGCGCCGCCCGCCAGCACTGCCACCGTCACCAGCGTGGCGACGGCCCACGTCAGCAGGCCATGTGCGGTGTCGCGGAAATAGACTTCATCGCCGTGGATGGCGGCCCACTTCACGCGCAGGCGGCCGGCCATGTAGCCGCCGACGCCGGCAGCGGCCAGCTGGGTGAAAGCAATCCATCCCACGCTGGCAGAACCGAGCGGCGTGGCGTTGTACTGGTACGGCGAGACTGACGACAGTCCGAGGCCGACGCCAAGTATCAGCAGGATGAAGGAGAGCGCTGCCGCCGCTGCGGCGCCGGCCAGGATGGCGCCCCATGAAGTGCCGGAGGCATAGCCATCGCCGTCTGGCGCGGTGGCAACAGCTATGCCCGCATGGCTCGCTTGTAGTGTTTGTGTTTGCATGATGGCTCCTTGATTGGTGGTGCCCCATCATGCGCTGCTCTACTTATGCGCTCTGTTCGTGCGCCCACATTCAAGCGGTCTTGCGTTCGCCGCGCCGCGCCAGGTGTTCGACCATGGCCCGGTGGCTCGGCAGGTCGGCCAGGGCGCGCTGCGACATTTGCTGAATCATCGCAAACTCATGGCGTGCTTCCTCCATGCGCGGCAGCGTTTTGGCGTTGGCGTACAAACCGGTCTGGTATTCCATTCCGTACAGCACATATTGCCAGCTCGATGGCGGGTACATCTCGTAGTCCACCACGAAGTCCATGCGGTGCGGCGCGCGCTGGCGCCACATGGCCAGCTTGTCCTGCAGCGATTGCGGCACGCTGGCCATATCGGCGTTATCGATCCAGAACTGGTTGTCCTTGCGCTGCGTGAGGCAGTAGTGCAGCTTGACGAAATCGACGATGCGCTCATAGCGCGCCTTCATCATTTCGTTGAAGGTCTTGGCCACCGGCGCGAAATCGCCGTCGTGCGGGAACAGGTAGCTGACCAGGTACGCCGCTGTTTCAATCAGGCCGATGCCGGACGACTCCAGCGGCTCCAGGAAGCCGCCCGACAGGCCCACCGCCACGCAATTCTTCACCCAGTGCTGCTCGCGGTAGCCGACGTTCAGTTTGAGCTGGCGCGGATTCAGGCCATCGGCCTGCTTGCCGATGTAGTTGCGCAGCACTTGCTCGGCGCGTGCATCGTCGGTGTGGCGGCTCGAATACACGTAGCCGATGCCGCGCCGTTCGTGCAGGCCGATATCCCAGGTCCATCCCGCTTCGTGCGCGCTGGCGATGGTGTAGGACGCAATCGGCGCATCGGGGCGGTCATACGGCACCTGCATCGCCAGTGCGCGGTCGACAAACAGCACGTCGTTGATGTTGTGGAAGGAAGTGCCCAGCGCCTCGCCGATCAGCGCCGCGCGGAAGCCGGTGCAGTCGATGTACAGGTCAGCCGTTAGCACGCCCGCTTCCTTGGTATGCACCGCGCCGATGGCGCCATCTTCATCCAGCGCCACCCGTTCCACCGTGGCCTGCACATGCTTCACGCCCAGCGATTGGGCGTGGGTAGAGAGCAGGGCGGCGAACTTGCCGGCGTCGAAGTGGTAGGCGTAATTGAGCGGCCCCATAAAATCGGCGTCGCTGGCGCGCTTCGGTGCGTGCGAAGCATCGGCCACGCGCTTTTGCATGGTGGCGGCGGCGGCAAAGCCCACCTCCTTGCCGGCCGCGCCTTGCAGCCAGTAGGGCAGCAGTTCCGGGCCGCCCGGGCGCTGGCTCGGCAGGCTGAATGGATGGAAGTAGTGGTCCGCGCCCGGTGCGCCCGGCTCGCGCACCCAGTCGTTAAAGCGAATGCCTTGTTTAAAGGTGCCGTTGCATTCGCGGATGAAGCGCGCTTCGTCGATGCCGATGGTGGCCAGCGTGCCGCGGATTGATGGGAAAGTGCCTTCACCGACGCCGATGATGCCGATCTCCTTGGACTCCACCAGCGTGACCTGCACCGCGCCCTCGGCGCCCACACCCAGTTGCTTGGCTAAAAAACAGGCCGTCAGCCAGCCGGCAGTACCACCGCCAACGATTAAAACTTGCTTGACACCATTTTTTGGTAACGTTTTCATAGCATCTTCGTCTCCGTAAAGCAGCCATCCGGCATAGGGGAGAGACCGGAGATACAACGCTGCTACAATTTTTAATTTGACATCGGTAAGACAGATTATGTACCATGAAATCGATTTCACAAATACAGAAAACGTTTTCAGATAAATTGAAATCGTTTTCAAACAACATGAAATCGTTTTCTAAGATAAATGGTAGCACCGCCTCCTCCCCCTCGGCGATCGCTACGCACAAGGAGACTTATGAACGTCCACGTACCGCAGTCCGGGAAGCGCTTGCTGCTGTCCCCAATCTCGATGGCCATCTTCGCCCTGATGGCCGGCACCAACGTCGCTTACGCCGCCGACGACGCCCAAGCTACTGCAGCGGCCGCCGCCGCACCGGCAGCGGAACAAGCCGCACCGGCTGACGCCAGCAAGATCACCGAGGTGTATGTCACTGCCACGAAGCGCACGACTTCGTTGCAGAAGACGCCGGTCGCCGTGACCGCGCTGAACGCCGCTGCTCTGGATGATAACCACGTACAAACCATCCAGGACGTCGTCAACCTGGTGCCGGGCTTTGCAGCCACCGGCCAGGGCGACCACGGCGTGATCACCATGACCCTGCGCGGCATCGGTAACGACTCGGCCAAGACCGAGTACGCCGACCCGGAAGTGGCCAGCTTCGTCGACGGCGTCTACTCGCCGCGTCCGGAAGGCGCGACCGCGCTGCTATTCGACCTGGATGCGATTGAAGTCCTGCGCGGCCCGCAAGGCACGCTGTGGGGCCGTAACTCGACCGTCGGCGCCGTCAATATGCAGACCGTGAAGCCGGAAATCGGCAGCAACGCCGGCAACTTCGAAGTCGGCTACGGCAACTACACCCGCATCGGTGCCCGTGGCGCGTTCAATATTCCACTGAGCAGCACCACCGCCATGCGCGTGGCCGTGGTGCACGAGCAGCACGACGGTTACGTCGACTACCAGGCGCCGGTGATTCCATCGCTGGCCGCCCAGCAAGCCGCCGCCGCACCGGGCATCGCCTCCTGGAACGCTGCGCACCCGTTGAACCCGGTCACCTTCAAGCCGATCAACGAGAACGCCTACATCCGCAACGGCCAGAAGTACAACGCCCAGGACCAGAGCGCGGTGCGCCTGAGCTTCCTGTGGCAGCCGTCGGCTGACCTGAAGTGGAACATCGCTTACGAGCACTACGTCGACCGTGGTACGCCGAACATGAACTTGCTGCAGCAGCAGCGCCCGGGCCAGGCATTCTGGTCGGCCCTGATCGACACCGCACCTAACGTCAACCGCGATTCCAACTCGGTGCGCAGCCGTGTCGACTACCAGATCAATCCGGATGTGGCGCTGGCTTACATCGCCGGCTACTCGCGCTTCAACGGTTCCTCGACCTTCGACCAGGACGGCGGCGCCAACCCGGCCACCAGCTTCACCACCGCCACCAACAGCACCGGCAGCTCGGGCTACCAGGCTAATAATACCGTCTGGTCCAAGTACAAGAACTACAGCCATGAGCTGGAGATCATGTCGACTGGCAAGCGTGACGTCGACTGGCTGCTGGGCCTGTACTACGCCAACGAAGACAACGGCATCCGCTTCGACATCCCGATCATGAACGGCACCGAGATCGGCACCGTCAGCTGGCAGGGTTCCTTCATCCAGCCGAAAGAGACCGTGGATTCGAAAGCGGCTTTCGGCCAGGCGACCTGGAACGCTAGCGAGCAACTGCACCTGACCGGCGGCTTCCGCTACACCTCGGACAAACGCGAAAACATCGGTGGCCTTGGCAATGGCTGGAGCAACTATGACACCGTACCGCAAGTAGCGGTGAGCCCGTCGATGGATCCGCTGGCCGCAGGCGGCAACAACGGCTTCAAGCCGTACTCGTTCAACAGCGGCAGCTACAGCGACAACAAGCTGACCGGCCTGGGCCGCGTTACCTACGACATCGACAAGAACAATATGGTGTTCGCGTCGGTCTCGACCGGCTACAAGTCGGGCGGCCTGCAAGACGGCGGCCGTCCTTACGGCGCCGAAACGCTGACCAACTACGAGGTTGGTTCGAAGTCGACCTTCCTGGGTGGCAAAGTCCGTATGAACAACTCGGCCTACTACTCGAAGTTCAAGGACTTCCAGTTCAGCGCGCCGGTTACCAATCCGGACGGTACCCGCGGCCTGGCCACCAGCAACGCCGAAGGCGCTACCGTGTGGGGTGTGGAGACCGAGATTGCCGCCAAGATCACGCCGGTTGACCGCGTGCAGTTCACCGCCGCCTACACCCACGCGGTCCTGAAGCACCTGGTCGGCGGCAGTAACGACTATGCGCTGCCAGTGTGCCCGGACAAGCAAATCGCGACCTGCCTGGACGTGACCGGCAACACCATGCCGCACGCACCGAAGTTCAGCGCCCAGCTGCAGTACCAGCACAGCTTCGCGCTGGAAGACGGCACGCTGATCCCGCGCATCAGCACCCACTACGAAACCGCCAGCTGGCTGAGCGTGTTCAACCTGGGTGAGCCGGACCGCCAGAAGGCCTACAACCGTACCGACCTCGGTCTGCGCTACGACGCCAACTCGAAGTGGTATTTCGACGCCTTCGTGCGTAACGTTGAAGACGGCAAGATCAAGACCAGCGCCATGAACGCCAACGGTCCGTGGCAAGCGCAGTACCTGCCGCCACGTACCTTCGGCATCAACGTGGGCCGCTCGTTCTAAGCAAAGAGTTTTTCATGTAGTCCAGTGTTGTCTGTGGTCTTAGCACCCCTCGCGCCGTCCCCCGGCCGAGGGGTTTTTTTTACGTCATATTTTTATGCCATACTCATAGCGTGTGTTTCTCGTTGAGGTTTGCATGCCCGTCCTGAGTTCCGTTCTCGCTGCCGCCGCACTGGCCTGTGTGGAAGCGCCGCCCGATCCCACCAACACTTACGATGCGCCGCATACCTACGCCAAACTGGCGCGCGAGTATCCGCAGATCCGCATCGCCGGCGATGCGCTGCCGGACGGCGTGCGCAAGGTGGCCGATCAAGTCTACGCCCAACATGGCGTGCATTGCCTGAAACTGGATGCCTACCTGCCGGCGGGCGAGCGCTTGCCGGCAGTGGTGCTGGTGCACGGTGGCGGCTGGAAATCGGGCTACCGTTCCGAGTTCGTGCCGATGGCACTGCGGTTGGCGCAGCAGGGTTTTGCGGCGGTGACGGTCAGCTATCGCCTGTCGGGCGAGGCGCGCTATCCGGCGGCGGTGCAGGACGTGCAGGCAGCGGTGCGCTGGCTGCGCGCGCATGCGGATGAACTGCACATCGATCCGCAGCGCATTGCGCTGGCCGGCGGTTCGGCCGGCGGACAAATCGCCAGCCTGGCCGGCGTGGGGCCGGGCAGCGGCGGCGAGGTCAAGGCCATCATCAACATCGACGGCCTGTCCGACTTCACCAGCGCACTGGCGCTCAAGTACGAGGACGATCCGAACAAAAATCCGTCAGCGGCGGGCGCCTGGTTCGGCGGCCGCTACGCCGACCAGGCCGCGCTGTGGCGCGCCGCGTCGCCGATCCAGTACGTCCGTGCCGGCATGGCGCCGATCCTGTTCATCGGCAGTGCCCAGCCGCGCTTTTCGGCCGGACGCGAGGCCATGATGGAGAAGATGGCGCAAGTGGGCGTGGCCTCCGACCAGCTGGTGCTGCCCGATACGCCGCACTCCTTCTGGCTGTTCGACCCGTGGCTGCAGCCGACGGTCGATGCCAGCGTGGCTTTCCTGCGGCGGCATCTGCGTTAGCCGTGCTAGTATTGGTATCACTATGCGTGTGACGATCTCTCTCTTGCTGGCTGTGGTTCTCGGTGCAAGCGCACCGCAGGCCGCTTACGCGGCGCAGCGGATTGCGGTCGGTGCCACCTTCAGCCATATTTTTGAACAGGATGCGGACGGCCAGTGGCAGGGACTCGGCGTGGACGTGCTGCGCGAGCTGGCCGCACGCGCCGGCGACACCATCGTGTTCAGGCTGTATCCATGGCCGCGTGCGCAGGCGATGGTGGAGCGGGCGCAGGCCGACATTCTGGTCGGACCGTACAAATCGCCGGAGCGGCTCAAGCGCTACGCCTTCCTCGACTTGGCCTTCTATCGCGACCGCATGGTGTTCTACGCGCGCCGCGAGGCGGAGGTGCCGTGGCATGGCGACTTCGCCGCGCTTGGCAAGCGCCGCATCGCCACGGTGCGCGGCTGGCATTACGGCGCCCAGTTCGATCTGGCGCGTGCGCAGCTGGACATCAGCGAAGCACCGCAGCTGGAAAACGGCATGCAGATGCTGGCGGTCGGCCGCATCGACCTGCTGGCCACCAATGAACGCAACACCACCGGCTTGATCGACAGCTTGCATTTGCGCGAGTCGCTGGCCGTGCTGTGCCCCGACATTACAACGCTGGACGGCTACCTGGCCTTCCCGCGCGATCCCCAATTCACCGCTGTACGCGACCGCTACAACGTGCTGTTCACCGAGATGGTACGTTCGGGCGAACTGGCGCGGCTCGGCGTCCGCAATGGCGTGCTGGTGCCGGCCAGCGACGGTGCGGCCCGGCCGTCCGCGGCATGCAGCGACAAACACAGGCCCTGAATATGAAGAAGTCCATCGTAAGTTTATCCCTGCTGGCGCTATGGTCGGCGTCGGCACTGGCGCAGCAAGGCGCCAAGTTCGTGCCGATCCCGGTGACCTCGATCTTCCGCCCGGTGCAGCAGAACGGCACGGCGGACGATGCGCTGGCCAGCGGCCGGCTGGTGCAGGGCACGTACGCGCCGGCCACGCATGCCAGCAAACGCTGGCGCATCGCTTTCCTGTTCCCGCACATGAAGGACCCGTATTGGAGCGGCTGCGCCTACGGTGTCATTACCGAAGCGAAGCGGCTGGGCATCGTAGTCGATATCCTGCCCGCCGCCGGCTACGACGACCTGCATGGGCAAGTGCAGAAAATGGAAGAGGCCATCGCCGCCAAGTACGACGCGATTGTAATTTCGCCGATCAGCATGACGGCCAATAATCCCTCCATCGTACGGGCGCGGGCGGCCGGCATCCCGGTGCTGGAACTGGCCAACGACAGCCGCAGCGAAGAATTGAACCTGAAGGTGACCACCTCGCTGCGCGGCATGGGCATGGAAGCCACCCGCTGGGCGGTGCGTGACGCCCAGCAGCGCGGTCTGAAGTCGATCAACATTGCACTACTGCCGGGGCCGATGGGCGCCGGCTGGGTGAAGGGCGAGGTCGATGGCACGCGCATCGCCGCGCAGGAAGCACCGATTGAAGTGAACATCCTCGACATCCGCTACGGCGACAGCGAGCGCGCGCTGCAGTCGCAGCTGACGGAACGTATCCTCAGCAAGCATGGCAGGCGGCTCGACTACATCCTTGGCTGCACCGGCTGCGCACCGGCGGCGCTGGCGCCGTTGAAGGCGGCGGGACTGAACGACAAGATCCGCGTGGTGGCGTTCGACCTGACCAGCGAGATCGCGCACCTGGTCCGCAACAAGGAAATCTATGCGGCCGCCGATACCAAGGGCGTGAGCCAGGCGCGGGTGGCGATCGATGCCGCCGTCAATCTGCTGGAAGGGCGCGGCAAGGAGCAGCCACACACCATCCTGGTCAAACTGGGGATGCTGGACCAGCAGAACCTCAGCAGCTATCCGTTTGATACCTCGATTGCGCCGGAGAACTACAAAGTCGTGCTGTCTTACGACCCGGCCAAGGAGTAGGCCTACTGTACGCCGCGCCGGCGCCATCTTGCGTTACCCTAGCGCCTGCAATGCAAAGATGAGGAGGCCGTGATGATCCCGGACCATGACCGGCGCCAGCGCGCGCCACAAACATCGGATACCGCCGGCTGGCACTCGTACGATTTCATCGTGCGGCAGGCGCTGCAAGTTCAGCGTGAAATTGGCACGCCCGGCGCGGTGGCGCTGTTGCAGAAGATGGGACTCAAGCCGCAAGTGATCGCCCGCGTGCTGGGCCCCGAGCGCCGCGTACGCGAGGAAGATTTGCGCTCCCTCGCTGGCGGTGCCTGATCAGTCCTTGTGGTGGAACGGCGCGAACCAGGTCACCAGGAAGGACGGGATGGTCGCTGCCATCACCAGCCAGAAGTAGTGCACATAGCCCAGCAGCTGCTGCAGGTGGCCGCTGACCACGCCGGTCACCATCATGCACAGGCCCATCAGGCCGGTGCCGAAGGCGTAGTGGGTGGTGGTGTATTTGCCCGGCGCCAGCTGCTGCATCAGGTAGATCATGAAGCCCACCGAGCCGAAGCCGAAGAAGAATTTTTCCACTGCCACGCCGGCGCAGATTGCGATCAGATTGTCCGGCTGGTAGATCGACATCAGCAGGAACGTCACGTTCGGGATGTTGACCGCGCAGCACAGGATGAACAAGGTTTTCTGCAAGCCGCGACGCGCCACGAAGATCCCGCCCAGCAGGGAGCCCAGCAGCACGGCGATCAGGCCGTAGGTGCCGTAGATCAGGCCCAGCATCTCGTTCGACAAACCCAGGCCACCTTGCGCCACCGGGTCCACCATGAAGAACGGGCCGATTTTTTCCAGCAGGCCGATACTCAGGCGGAACACGAAGGCAAAGCCCACCATCAGCCACACGTCGCGCTTCTGGAAGAAGGTGATGAAGGAATCCTTGAGGATGTAGGCCGCTTCGCCGACCGACTTCGGTGCGTTTTCCGCCTTGGCGCCATCCGGCATCACCCGCATATGCCACAGCGCGGTGAGGATGGTAATGCCGGCCACGATGAAGAAGATGATGCGCCACGAATCGATCCACTCGGGACCAAAGGTGCCGGCCTGGTGGTGGAAGTAGTGCGTATGCAGCCAGCCGCTCAGGTACACCATGCCGCCCGAGGCGACGATGGGACCGATGTTCCAGCTCAGGCTCTGGATGCCGCAGAACAGCGACTGGGTTTTGGTGTCGAGGGCGGTGACGTACACGCCGTCGGAGGCGATGTCCTGCGTTGCGCCCACCAGCGACAGGATGCCGAACAAGAACACCATGATGACCATGTAGTCGGGCAGCGACATCGCCAGCGCCACGCCGGCAAAGCCCAGGCCGACGATCAGCTGCGCGCACAGCACGAAGAACTTCTTGGTACGGTACATTTCAACGAAGGGCGCGAACAGCGGCTTGATGGTGTAGGCGAGGATCAGGTAGCTCGCGTATTGCGCGGCCTGGCCGTTGTCCATGCCGAGGTTCTTGAACATGATGGAGGTCACGCTGGTGAGCATCATGTAGGTCAGCGCCATGGCGAAGTAGCCGCTCGGCACCCACAGCATCGGCGTGCCGCGCGCGAACATGGCGCGGAACAGGGAAGGCGGCACGGCGCCGGGAGACGCTTGCTCTTGCGGCGCTTGTGGTTCCTGCTGAACTGCGGATTGCGCGGTGGTCATGTTGTCGTCCTCTGGTTCTCGTTATGGAGTGTAGCACCAGCTCTGCGGCCGGCTTGAACGGGCGCCGCCGGCACGAGGCCGGCGGCGGTACTACAGTTGCGTTGCTCAGGCGGCGTGCGCAGTTTTCTGCGGACGCTGTTGGATCAGGTAGTCGCGATACCACAGCGCGCTGTGCTTGAGCGTGCGCTTCTGCGTGGCGTAGTCCACGTGGACGATGCCGAAACGCTTGGCGTAGCCCGAGTTCCATTCAAAGTTGTCCAGCAGAGACCACAGGAAGTAACCCTGGATGTTCACGCCTTGCAGGCGGGCGTCGTTCAGGGCCTTCAGGTGGCGCTGCACGAAATCGATGCGCGCTGCATCCGGGATCTCGCCGTTGACGATGGTGTCCGGATTGGCCATGCCGTTTTCGGTGATGTAGATCGGCGGCAGGTCATAGGCATCGTGCAGCTTGAGCAGCAGCTCGGTCAGGCCGTCCGGGAAGATTTCCCAGCCCATGTCGGTCTTGCCCAGTTTGCACTCCGGCTGGCGTGGTGGCACTTCGGTCGAGCAGAAGGCGCGGAAGTAGTAGTTCACGCCGAGGAAGTCGATCTTCTGGTGCGCCGCTTCCAGGTCGCCGGCCTGCACCACCGGTGCATTGTCGCCGTGGACCTTGAGCGCGTACTCAGGGTATTTGCCTTTGAAGATAGGATCCATGAACCATTCAACCGAGCGCGAATATTCGAATTCAGCGGCGGCCTTGTCGGCTTCGCTGTCGGTGGCCGGGTCGGCGGTCCACTGGTTCAGCACAATGCCCAGCTGGGCCGAGCTGCCGACTTTGCGCATGGCGGTCATGGCCAGGCCGTGCGACAGCACCAGGTGGTGCGACACTTGAATCGACTGCTTCAGGTCGGCCACGCCCGGCGCGAATTGCGCGTTGCCGTAGCCGAGATTGGCCGTGCACCACGGCTCGTTGTGCGTTGCAATCGTTTTCACGCGGTTGCCGAAGCGCCGCGCCACTTCCGCCGCGTACTCGGCGAAGTGGTAGGCGGTGTCGCGGTTCAGCCAGCCGCCTTCGTCCTCCAGACCTTGCGGCAGGTCCCAGTGGTACAGGGTGATGTGGGCGGCAATGCCTTTGCCTTCCAGTTCTTTCAGCAGGCGGTCGTAGAAGTCCCAGCCGGCTTCGTTCCATGCGCCTTTGCCTTGCGGCTGCACGCGCGCCCACGCCATCGAGAAGCGGTAGGCGTCCACGCCCAGGCCAGCCATGATGGCGACGTCTTCCGGATAGCGGTGGTAATGGTCGCAGGCCACGTCGCCATTGGTGCCGTCGATGACTTTGCCGGGAGTGTGGCTGAAGGTGTCCCAGATCGATGGGCCCTTGCCGTCGGCGCTGGAGGCGCCTTCAATCTGGAATGCACTGGTGGCGACGCCCCAGGTGAACGAGGGTGGGAATTGCGTGAAATCGGTCATTTTTTAATAAGTTTGTCAGGATCGAAATGGAGGACATTGCTACGTTTGAAAACGATTTCACGCCTCAGGTCTTGATTAGACCTCAACTGCCTGCGAGTGTCAATCGATTTGGAAAAACAAGGGGTTAAGCCTGATATAATGCCGCCTCAAATAATTTTCGACGATTCCCACCATGTCTTCCGATACGCCTAAAGACGCCCCAGCGCGGGGCATGCTGTACGACCCGACCGAACACCGCATCCGCAGCTTCGTGACCCGTGCCGGCCGCCTGTCGACCGCGCAAGCGCGTTCGCTGGAAGAACTGGGCCCGAAGTTCCTGATCCAGTACCAGAAAGCGCCGCTGGATTATGAGCAGACCTTTGGCCGCAAGGCGCCGGTGGTGCTGGAGATCGGCTTCGGCATGGGTGGCACCACGGCGCATATCGCCGGCGTGATGCCGGAGAAGGACTTCATCGGCGTGGAAGTGCATACGCCGGGCGTGGGCAGCTTGCTGAAACTGATCGGCGAGCAGGAGCTGACCAACCTGAAGGCGATCCAGCACGATGCGGTGGAAGTGTTGAACTTCATGATTCCGGATGGTTCGCTGCACGGTGTGCACATCTACTTCCCGGACCCGTGGCACAAGGCGCGCCATAACAAGCGCCGTCTGGTGCAGTCGCCGTTTGTGAAGCATCTGGTGCAGAAGCTGGAAGTGGGCGGCTACCTCCACCTGGCGACCGACTGGGAAGACTACGCGGTGCAGATGCTGGAAGTGCTGAGCGCTGAAGAGGGCTTGCAGAATACTGCCGACGGCTACGCGCCGCAGCCGGCGTATCGTCCGTTGACCAAGTTTGAAAACCGCGGCCTGAAACTGGGCCACGGCGTGTGGGATCTGGTCTTCACCAAGCAGTAATTACTTCGGCAGCGCTGCCTTGCGCAGTGCTGCATCGATGCGCTGCATCGTCTCATCCGGCGTCGCCTTGGTACACCACAGGCGGCGCTCTTCGTAGATCTTTTCCGACAGCTTACCTTTGCCATCGCGGCCCGGCAGATCCACCCACGCCAGCATGCAGGCGGGCGACTCGTTCTTTTGTAGCAGCACCAGTTGCTGCTTGGCCGGCGTGCTGCGCAACAGATATGGAATGTGCGCGGCCTTGAGCGCGCCCGCCACCTTTGCCACCGCATCGCCGGCCGGCACGCCACGCTCAGTGTAGTGATACGGCGGCCGCTCGTTGTAGTGCACCACCAGCGGCGGCTCGGCCGCCCACGCCGGCATTACTGCTGCGATAAGCGCGGCGGCGAGCATCTTCATTTTTCGAGCGGCTCTACGTCCAGCACCACCACGTACTGCAGGCGCTTGCCTTCCCACAGCGCGCCGCCGCGCACTTGCGCGTCGCAGGTGCTAGGCTGGCCGGCGGCTTCCTTCTTGCGCAGTAGTTCGCGGAACTTGATGGACGCCTTCTGCGACAGATAGCCCACCATGCGGCCTTCGATAAACACCGCCACCGCCTCGTTCTCATACGCGTTGTGATCATCCGGCATCAGCGTCGCCACATACTGCGCGGCGGCCGCACGCTCGCCATGTTCTCCTGCCAGCGCTTTTAAAGTCGGCTGGTAACGCGACTCCGTCATCACCTCCACCATGAATCGCCCGCCATCCGACCAATGCAGCACAGGCGCAGCATCCGGCAGCTTAGGCTCATACGGCACGCCGGTCGGCAAGGGCAATGGCTGCGGCTTGTTCGGATTAGTTTTGATGATCGCGTAAACCACCGCCGCCGTGGCGAGGATGATCAACAGGGAAATGGCGAAAGTCATGGCGTGTCTGTTTATGCAAAGGGCGATATCTTACCGCATGCCTTTCGACTGATAGACGATTTTCCCGCCCACCACCGTCTGCAGCACCTTGATGTTGGCGATGTCCTCTGCTGGTATCGTGAAGAAGTTACGATCAAGGACAATCAAGTCCGCCAGCTTGCCCACCTCCAGCGAACCGGTTTGCGTCTCCTGCCGCAGCGTGTACGCCGCGTTGAGCGTGATCGCGCGCAGCACTGCAGCGCGCGGCAGGCCCGGTTGCGCCGTCAGCGTACCCGCGTATTCCTTGCCCGCATCCGGCGCCGCAGTGCGGGTGACGCCGACCTTCAGCGCGAACCATTCATCCAGCGGATCGACCGGCCAATCGCTGCCATATGCAATGCGCGCGCCGGCATTGAGCAGCAGCGCTTGCGGCTCCACTAGTGCATAACGCTGCGGCCCCATAAAGTCCTTCAACGCGCCCACCGTGTCCGGCGCAGGCTTGGCCCACTGGAAGGACAGCACCGGCGTCACGTCGAGCTGCGCAAAGCGCGCATAGTCCGCCGGTGCGACGATTTCATCGTGCGCCAACGCAGGCCGTACGCGCTTGCCTTCCGCCGTGGTGCGCAAGTCGGCAATCGCATCAAGCGACTCGCGCACCGCACGGTCGCCATCAACGTGAATGTGCGGGTCGATGCGCGCATGCGCCAGCTCCGTCAGCGTGGCGCGCAGCGATTCCGCCGAGAAGTAGCTTGCAGGCCCGTTGTGTGGGCCGGGCTGCCAGTTCGGCTTCTCCGTCGTGCCCTTGTTGACGAGGTAAGGATCGATCATCGCGCCGGTGAAGGCGGGTGCGGAAATCACGCCGTCCATAAACAGCTTGGCGTGACGCACCTGCATTGATGGCGCAACCTTGGTCGGGCCCTGGTCGAACTGCTTCTGCTGCTTGAGCAGTTCCGCCACCGCGCTTTGCGGCGTTGCGCCTTTATCCAGATCGATCAGCACCGCGAAGTGCGCCCGTGCCGTTAGTTTGCCTTGCTTGTGCAGGTCGGCGAAGGCGGTCATGGTTTCCGGGTCGGTGTAGGCGTCGAGGAAGGTGGTGATGCCTTGCTGGCGCATTGCCGCCAGTGCGGCCTTGGACGCGGCTAGGTTCTCGGCCACCGTCAACGGCGGCAGCAAATTCATGGCGAGATCCTGCGCCGCATCTTCCAGCAAGCCGGTGGCGTTGCCTTTGTCGTCGCGCGTGATCTTGCCGCCGGCCGGGTCTTGCGTGTCGCGCTCAATCTTGGCGACCTTGATGCCTTTGGAATTCAGCAGTGCCGAGTGGCCGAACGAGGAACGCACGATGATCGGCCGCTCGGTCTTCAGCGCATCCAGCGTGGCCGCCGTGGTCTCCACGCCATCTGGCAGCATCCCTTGCTGGAACCAGTTGACCACAATGAGCCAGCGCTCCGGCCCGGATTTTTTATCTTTGTCGATGCAGGCCTGGATGCGCGACTGGAACTGGGCCACCGTCAGCGCCTCGTAATTCAGGCTGCAGTTGAGCAAGCGGCTGCCGCCGGATTGCGGATGCATATGGCCGTCGATCAAACCAGGCATCAGCATGCGGCCTTGCAGGTCGATCACCTCGGTCTTCTTGCCGGTGATGGCCTTCACGCCTTCGTCATCGCCGACGTAGACGATGCGGCCGCCGCGCACGGCCAGTGCCTGCTGCACGCTGTCCTTGGCGTCTACCGTGTAGATGTAGCCGTTGCGGTAGACCGTGTCGGCGGGTTTGTCGGCGGCGTGTGCGGTCAGGCTCAGTGCCAGTGCGGCGAAAAGGCCGGTGCGGATCATGCAATCTCCTGGTCTATGCGGCTCCCATCAGTTTGGCGCGCAGGGACGGTGGCAGGAATGCCAGCAGATTCCCCATCAACACCAGCGCCAGCCCGCACAGGGCCAGCGGTGTCCAATGGTAGCCTTCGTAAATAGTCGAAATAGTCAGCGCTACGATGGGGAATAATACCGTGGAATAGGCCGCGCGGTCCGGGCCAATGCGGCCGACCAGCATCAGGTAGGCGGTGAAGCCGATCACCGAGCCGGGAATCGCGAGGTAGAGCAGGGCGCCGAGATAGCGCGGCGCGGGATCGAGCGTGAACGGCATGCCCAGCGCCAGCGCCGCCACGCCCAGCGTGGTGGAGCCGATCAGCATCGCCCAGCTATTGGTCAGCCACGGCGTCAGGCCGAGGCCCAGCGATTGCATGCGGCTGGAGAGCAGGTTCCCGCACGAGAAGCACAGTGTGCCGCCCAGCGTCAGCGCGAGGCCGAGCAGGGTGTGGCTGTCGTGCCAGTGGCCGGCCATCTGCGGCGCGAACAGCAGCACAATGCCGCCAAGGCCGAGCAGCGCGCCAAACATCACCTGCGGCTTAATCGGGCGGCCGAGGAAGATGCGGCCGTTGATGGCATTCCACAGCGGCGCAGTGGAGAACACCACCGCTTCCAGGCCGCTGGTGACCCACTGGCTGGCGTAGTAGAAGCACAGGAAATTCAGGCAAAACAGTGCTATGCCTTGTGCGAACAGATAAGGCCAGGCCTGGCGCGGCGGCCACCACTGTCGGCGCGTGATCAGCAGGCCGACCATTAGCACGGCGCTGGCGATCCAGAAGCGGTAAGCGATCGACACCGGCGCCGGCACGACGCCCAGCTGGAAGGTGATGGCGATCCACGTAGTGCCCCAGATCAGGACGGTGAGGAGGTAGAGGAAGATATTCATGCCGCCAGCATGCCGGGCATGCAGCTGGGCGACTTGTCTGAAATTGCGCATATCGGCTTGAACGCGCGCCCGCGCTCAGCGCGTGGCGTGGCAGCGTGCTAGACTTTATTCATGTCCTCCCGCGTCCACAACCTGCCTGCCACCTTGCTGTCCGCATTGCCGGACGGGCAGCTGTCGCATTCCGTTTTCAAGACCATGTCGGAGACCGATGCGCAGCTGGAGCGCTTTGCGTGGCTGGGCGATGAACTGGCGTTGGCGATCTGGCGGCGCGATACGCCGGTCGCGGAAACCAGCTACAACCAGCCGGGCCACCACACGTTGTCCTACTATCTGGACGGCGGACATCGTACCGAACGCACCGAGCTTCCTGGTTTGTATGGCGCGCCGAAGCGGCTGTGCACTTTGCCCGACTGGCACGAGTCTTCGTGGACGGTGCGCGGGCAAATGCACTTCATGCACATCTACTTCCTGCCCGAGCACTTCACGCGGCGCGCGGTGGTGGAGCTGGACCGCGAACCACGCGAGCTGACGTTGGCCGACCGCACCTACTTTGAGCACGAACGCATCGGCCACTTGTGCGCGGCGCTGGCCGAGATGTCGTGGGATGGGCCAGACGCCCAATTGCGCGCCAACGAAGTCACGCACGAAACCCTGAGCCACCTGCTGCTGGCGCAATCAGTGCCGCAGCATCAAGCACGCGTGCGCGGCGGCCTCTCGCCGGCGGTGCGGCGACGGCTGGCCGACTACATCGAAGCGCATCTGGCGCAGAACATC
The DNA here is from genome assembly GCF_009857445.1 of Duganella flavida. Taxonomy (GTDB): domain Bacteria; phylum Pseudomonadota; class Gammaproteobacteria; order Burkholderiales; family Burkholderiaceae_D; genus Rugamonas; species Rugamonas flavida. The sequence continues at coordinate 129,119 of NZ_WWCN01000007.1, read as the reverse complement.
ACGCTGGGCGTGCTGGCGCAGCTGGCGTGCATGTCGGAGTTCCACCTGGTGCGGATGTTCAAAGTCTCATTCGGCATGCCGCCATCGGCATGGATCGCTGCGCGCCGTATCGAACACGCACGTATGCTGCTGAAGACCACAGATCAACCGTTGCAGCAAATCGCCGACGCCTGCGGCTACGCAGACCTTAGCCACTTCAGCCACCGCTTCCGCGATGCCCTCGGCGCTTCGCCACGCCGCTACCGCAGCGCCATCCGAGTCGTTCCCGCGTAAAGCGGGAACCTATGTACAGCATGGATTCCCGCCTGCACAGGAGTGACGGGTTACTCCATCTCGCTGATCAAACTGACGATTTCGTCGCCGTAGGAGGCGAGTTTTTTCTCGCCGACGCCGGAGATGCCGCGCAAGTCGTCCAGCGCAGTCGGGCGGGCTTTGGCGATTTCGCGCAGGGTGGCGTCGTTGAAGATGATGTAGGCGGCGACGTTGTGCTCGCGCGCCGTGCCCATACGCCACGAGCGCAGGCGGTCGAAAATCTTTTGCTCTTGCGCCGACAGGTCGCTTTCCACATAGCCTTTGGCGGCTCGGCTAGGCTTCTGCTTGACCGGCTTCTGGTACTGGCGCAGCTGGACTTTCTGCCCGCCTTTCAGCACCGGACGCGCGGCGTCGGTCAATTTCAATGAGCTGAATTGTTCATGGTCGACGGTCAGCAGGCCAAGTGCGATCACCTGACGCAGGATGGCACGCCATTCCTGCTCGCTGCGGTCCGCGCCAATGCCGAACACCGACAGCGAATCGTGATGCCAGGTCTTGATGCGATCCGTCTCCTGCCCGCGCAGCACGTCGACCACATGGCCGGCCGCAAAGCGCTGGTCGACCCGGTACACGGTCGACAGCAGCTTCTGCACCGGCACCGTGCCATCAAAGGACACCGGCGGAATCAAGCAGGTATCGCAATTGCCGCAAGGGCCGGCCTGCTCGCCGAAGTACTCGAGCAGGCGCACGCGCCGGCAGCTCAGGGTTTCGCACAGGCCCAGCATCGCATCGAGCTTGTTGCCCAGCACGCGCTTGAAGGTTTCGTCGGCCTCGGATTCGTCGATCATCCGCCGCTGCAGCACCACGTCCTGCAAGCCGTAGGCCATCCAGGCGCTGGACGGCTCGCCATCGCGTCCCGCGCGGCCGGTCTCCTGATAATAGCCTTCGATACTTTTCGGCAGATCCAAATGGCAGACGAAGCGCACGTTCGGTTTGTCGATGCCCATGCCGAAAGCGATGGTGGCGCACATGACGATGTTCTCTTCGCGCAGGAACTTGGCCTGATTCGCCGCCCGCACCGAGTGCTCCATGCCGGCGTGATAAGCCAGTGCGCGCACGCCGTTCTCGTTCAGGAATTCCGCCGTCTCTTCCACCTTCTTGCGCGACAGGCAGTAGACGATGCCGCAGTCGCCGCCATGCTCGGTAGTGATGAAGTCCAGCAGCTGCTTGCGGCCATTGGCTTTCTCGACGATCTGGTAGCGGATGTTGGGGCGGTCGAACGACGACACGAATTGCGCCGCATCCTCCAACTGCAGGCGGTGCACGATTTCAGCGCGCGTTTGCGGATCGGCAGTCGCGGTCAGCGCAATGCGCGGCACGTTGGGGAACTGCTCGTGCAGCACCGACAGCTTGATGTACTCAGGCCGGAAGTCATGTCCCCATTGCGATACGCAGTGCGCCTCGTCAATCGCGAACAGCGAAATTTTAGAACTCTGGAACAGGTTCAGGCAGCGGTCCGTCATCAGCCGCTCGGGCGCGACGTAGACCAGATCAATCTCGCCGGTACGTACCAGCCGCTCGATGCGGCTGGCTTCTTCGTACGACTGGGTGGAGTTCAGGAAGGCCGCACGCACGCCGACTTCTTCCAGCGCGTCGACCTGGTCCTGCATCAGCGCGATCAGCGGCGACACCACCACGCCGACACCGTCGCGCAGCAGGGCCGGGATCTGGTAGCACAGCGACTTGCCGCCGCCGGTGGGCATCAGGACCAGCGCATCGCCGCCGCCGGCCACGTGGCCGACGATGTCCCCCTGGTGGCCGCGGAAGGCTGGGTAGCCGAAGACGGTTTGCAGCAGGTGGAGAGCGCGTTCGTTGTTATCCTGATGATCCATGATGCTGCGACTACTTTACGTGTTAGTCGGCCCAGACGACGGTGCCGGTGTATGCGGTTGCCAGCACCAGCAGGCCAAAGGCGATGCGGTACCAGGCAAAGACGGTGAAGGTATGCGAGCTGATGTAACGCAGCAGCCAGCGCACGCACAGGAAGGCCGAAATGAAGGCCGACACAGTGCCGATCGTGAACAATGGCAAATCGGCGGCCGACAACAGCGCGCGCTCCTTGTACAGCGAGTATACAGTAGCGCCCAGCAGAGTCGGAATTGCGAGGAAGAACGAGAACTCGGTCGCTACCTGGCGCGAGAAGCCGAAGATCATGCTGCCCATGATGGTGGCGCCGGAACGGCTGGTGCCCGGGATCAGCGCAAACGCTTGTGCCAGGCCGATTTTCAGCGCGTCGACAGGGGTGATCTGGTCGACCGAGGTGATGCGGGCCATGGCCGGATTCGCCTTTTCGCGTTTTTCCACCCACAGGATAATGAAGCCGCCAATGATGAAGGCCATCGCCACCGGCACCGGCGCAAACAGCACCGCCTTGATGGCTTTGTTGAACGCCACGCCCAGCACGGCGGCCGGCAGGAAGGCAATGACCACGTTGAGCGCAAAGCGCTGCTGCAGCTTGTCGCTGAACAGGCCGCTCAGCACCTTGGCGATGCGGGCGCGGTACTCCCAGACCACGGCGAAGATGGCGCCGGCCTGGATCACGATCTCGAACACCTTCATTTTTTCTTCCATGCCCTGGAAGCCCAGCAGGTGCTCGGCCAGGATCAGGTGGCCGGTGGAGGAGATCGGCAGGAATTCCGTGAAGCCTTCAACCAGGCCCATGATGATGGCTTTAAGCGCGAGTACGATATCCATGAATTCAGTTTTGCAGGTGGAGGTTGAGGGAAAGTGGCGGCAGCGTGGAGGGTGCCGGGGTCGAAGCTTACCATGTCAACGTTAATTTTTTATGAATCTCACTCAACCGTAATGACGAAAATAGGGCGAAAAAAAGCCCTCGCAGCGGGCTGTGAGGGCAAAAGACGAGGGAGATGCTGGTTGAAACTTAGAACGTCACGTCAAGGCGGGCGCCGAAGTAGCGTTGGAAGTCGCGTGGCGGCATCCATTCGGTGGTATTGACCGCGACCGGCTTGTTCGGCGCTTTCGGGCTCCAGGTGCCGTTGGCGATGGCGTTGTTGAGGCCGGTCGCGTAGCGCTTGTCGAACAGGTTGTTGACCAGGAAGGTGACTTTGTAGCGGTCCTGTTTGTCCTTCACACCGAAGCTGACGTTGGTGATCGCATACGCGCCCTGGATGGTGTTTGGATCCTGGCTCAGCGAGAACTGGGTGCGGCTCTGGTAGCGCGTGGAACCGGCGATGAAGCCGTTGAAGCCGTACGACGGCAGCATCAAATCATATTGCCCACCGAGGTTGACCTTCACTTTCGGCGCATTCGGCAGGGTTTTGCCGGCCAGATTCTGCACAAAAGTGTTGTTGTACTTCGGATTTTGCGCGCAGCCCGGTCCCGGCGTGCCGGCGGTGCCAGCTGCATTGATGACGTTGTAGCACGGGCCATTCTCAAATTCCTGGATGGTGGCCTGGGTGTAGGCGAAGCTGCCGTTCAGCTGCAGTTCGCGCGTCACGCGTATATTGCCTTCCACTTCCAGACCCTGGGTGCGCAGGCCGCCGATGCTGTTCAGGCCAGTGCGGAAAGTGCCGTCGTCGTCAAAGAAGCTGGACGATTGCTGGAAGTGTTTGAAGTTGGTGCGGAACAGCGCCACGCTGAACATCGCGCGGTTATCCAGCAGGCTTTGTTTCCAGCCCAACTCGTAGCTGTCGGCGGTTTCCGGCGCTACGGCTGGCAGCTTGGCGGTGGCTGCGGTGAAGCCCGAGGTCAGGTCATACGCCTTGCCCTTGTGACCGGTGGAGGCCATGGCGTAGACCATCGCATCTTTATTCAGCCGGTGTTCGAGGCCGAGTTTGTAGGTGGCGCTCTTGTCGTTGTCGGCCTTGGTGTAGAACTCGGTCAGCGCTTTAGGTTGCGGCGGCACGGTGTAGCGGCGGAAGTTGTAGCCGGTGTCTTCATCGTTGTAGCGGGCGCCGGCGATCAGGCTGGTGTCCGGACGGAAGTCCCACGAGCCCTGACCGTAGATGGCTTTGCTGATGTTCCAGGCGTCGGCGCCGTAAGCGGTGCCGTAGGCCTGGATCAGCGGCGCCTTGGTCAGTTCGCGCGTCAGGACGTTCTTGCCGTACCACAGGCCGGCGACGTAGCGCAGCGCGCCTTTGTCAGGCGAGGTCAGGCGGAATTCCTGGGTGGTCGATTTGACGTCGAAGTAACCATACTGGTACAGGCCGCCGTGCATGCCGGTTGGCTGGCCGTTGGGCAGGAACAGGAAAGGCAAGATGTCGACGTCGGTGTTGTCGTTGTCCTGGTAGTCGTCCATATGGTACTTGCTGTAAGACGAGATCGAGCTCAGGGTGTGCCCCTTGAGCTCGCTGTTGTCGTCAAACGCCCAGTCCAGCTTGACGCCAGTGCCAACGTCGTGGAACTTGCCGCCGGTTGGATAATCGTTGCGCACGTCGCGGTTGTCCGGGCTGATGTGGATGCCGGACAGCACCACCGACGGCGGCAGCTGCGGCGCATTGCGGTACAGCGCGCCCGGCGACATCGAGGTGAAGGCGGTCGAGCAGCAGAATTTTTCGGTGCGGTTGTAGTGCGGCGTCAGCGTCAGGGTCAGCTGGTCCAGCGGTTGCCATTCCAGCTTGCCGCTGAGGTTGTCGCCCTTGCTGCCGTTGAGCTTCTTGCCGGTGGTGAGGTTGTTGAGCGTGCCGTCGAAGTTGGTCTTGCTGGCGGCAATGCGCAGGCGCAGCGTGTCCGACACCGAGCCGCCGGTGCTGAAACCGGCGCGCCATTCGTTGTCGTTGGTGACGTAGGTGGTGGCGTTGGTTTTCCAGGCGCCGCCGATCGGCTTGGTGGTGATGTTGATCGCACCGGCAATCGAGCTCTTGCCGAACAGCGTGCTTTGCGGGCCTTTCAGCACTTCGATGCGGCCAACGTCGGCCAGGTCTTTGAACGCACCGGCCTGCATGCCCAGCGGCACGTCGTCGACGATTACGGCCACGTCAGCCTCCACGCCGATGCCCAGCGAGAAGGTGCCGATGCCGCGCATATTGATGCTGAAATTGCCCGGCTGGGTGCCGTAGGACAGCGTCAGCGCCGGCGACAGGGCCGGTACATCTTCCAGGTCGCGCACGTTGGCGCGTTGCAGGACGGCGTCGCTCAGGACGGTGATCGAGGCCGGCACGTCTTGCAGGTTTTGCGCGCGCTTGTTGGCGGTGACGATGACGGATTCTAGTTTGCCGTTATCGGCTTGTGCTGCTTCCTGCGCAGCGGCTGCGCCACCGATCAGGGTGAGGGCAACCGCAGCTGTGATGAGCCGCAGTTTCGGTTGGTTCGATTGCATTGTGGTGTCTCCAGTTTTATTGGTATGGGTACTTCAACTAGTTTGTGGCAGCGCTTCCATTTCGAGGTTGAAAAAAGCCGCCGAGAGCCTCGGCGGCAGGGGAATTATTTGGTGCTGACTTTGAGTGGTGCTTGCAGCTTCTGCGCGTAGCCGCGCACGTAGGCGTCCCATGCAGCAGCGTCGATAAAGTCGCCGCTCTTGCTCCAGCCGGCGCCGAAGTAGTAGACGAAAGGCTGGCCCGGTTGCGCCGTGCCTAGCGTGAGCTGCTGTTTGTCGATCACGTCGAAGGCTTTGACGCCAGCCGGCAGGATCACGCCGCAGCCGGTGCTGCCGTTGTCGCCGCGCGCCGGTTCCCAGTAGCTGTTGAAGCCCGCGCCGGCATCGGCGGTGTAGTGGCCGACGCCATCGCGCTGGACGATGCCGACACCCACCGTCAACGGCTCCTTGCTGTTGCTGGTGTATCTGGTTTCAACGCGGGTCATATTGGAGCCAGCGTCGATGGAGAAGCGCTTCACTTCGGAGACGGTGCGGCCGTTGCCGACCGCGAAACCGCCGTACGTCAGCTCGAACACCGCGCGCAGCGGACCGTCGGCAATCACTTTGTATTTGGTGAAGTTGGACGAGTTATGCAGCTGGCCGTCGGCGACGATGGTGGTGCCGCCGCAGCCGCGGCTCTGGCCTACATCGTAGTAGTCCAAGCCTTCGCCGACGTCGTGGTGGTACTCGCCGCGCTTGTACCATTTATCGATTACCGGCGTGCGTACCTTTTTCACCCACACGTCCACGCCGCTGCTGATCAGGTGCTCTTTTGGATCCTTGATGATGGCCGGGCCGTACACGCGGTGCGCGGTGCGGTCGCTCTCCCAGGCGAAATCGTCGAGACGCTCCGGCACAAAGCGCGCGTGGGCTCTGACGTCGGCCGGCGGCACCGCTGCAAGGCGCTCCGCAGGCAGCACCAGATAGCGGCGCGTTTCGCCCGCTGCCAGATTGACCGGGAAGACAATCTGCTTGCCGATCACTTGGGAGTTGACGATCGCCGAGGTGGCGGCATCCATCACCACCGGCTTGTTGATGCCGGCGCCGAGCTTCGCTTCCGCCAGTTCGTCGCCGCGCACGCCGTCGGTTGGATTGGCCACGCTCACTGTTTGCGGCTTGGTCTTTTCCAGAACTGCCATGCGATACACCTCGCTGCCTGCCAACAGGAAGCCGCCGACGCCATAGACTTCGGTCAGGTTGTCGTCGAAGACTTTCGGCGCAAGGCCGATCGGCTGCACGTGCGTCAGTTTGCCGTCGGCCTGCACGTTGGCCATCAGCGCGGTCCATGCTTTCTGCACGGCGGGCTTGAAGGCCTTGGCATCGAGCAGGCCTTGATTCACGCCCCATGCAAAGGCGTAGGTGTACAGCGCCGAACCGCTCGATTCCTTCATCGGATAGGTCGCCGGATCGAGCAGACTGGCGCGCCACAAGCCGTCCGCTTGTTGAAGCGTGAGTAGCTTGGCCGCCATGTCCTGGTACTGCTGGATGAAGCGTGGGCGCTCCGGGTGATTCTCCGGCAGGTACTGCAGCACGCGTACCAAGCCGCCCATCACCCAGCCGTTACCCCGGCTCCAGTAGACCTTCTTGCCGTTGGCTTCGCGCTTGTCGAAGTAGTTGGAGTCGCGGAAGTAGAGGTGTTCTTCTTTGTCGTACAGGTAGTCCGAGGTGGTCCACCACTCGCTGATGGCGAAGTCCAGATAGCGCTGGTCGCCGGTGATGGCCCACAAACGCAGCCACGCCGGTGGCGCCATATACAGCGCGTCGCACCAAGACCAGCGATCCTGATTACCTTTGACGGTGAAATCCAGCGAGCCGCTGCGGCGGTTGGTGAGGATGTCGTCAAAACTGGCGCCCAGCGGCGCAATCATTTTCGGATCGCGCAGTTGCAGATACAGCTCGGCGTAGGTCTGGCCGACGATATGATCGTCCGCGTGGTAGTGGTTGGGACCGAGCTTCCAGCTGTTCTTTTCGCCCATTGCGATCATCGCATCGCGGTACTTGCTGCTGCCGGAGATATTCGCCAGCGCCATGATGCCGTTGTAGCCTACCGCCTGCGTCCAGTCGTCCGGACGGTGCTGGCTAGGGTTGGCTAGCTGCCAGTCGGCCACGCGCTCCATCGCCGACAGCACGGCTTTCGGATTGATGGCTGCCGATGGCGCTGCGGCCTGCGTGGCCGGCGCTTCGGCTGCAACGGCGTGCGCGGTTTGGAACATGGCTGCCATGGCAGCCAAAACAGCGATGCGAAGGTGCGATGAGGTCATGTGGTCTTTGTCTCAGTTTATTTGTACATGGGGCCTGCCGTGACGAACGGACCGCCTTGATAAATGGTTGGCTTGTCTTCGGCCGCTGGATAATCTGCGCTATCCGGGAAGTGGCCGGCGAATTCTGCGGAGCTGTGCTTGGGCACATAGCCCAGGTGCGAAGCGTGTTTGTTGTCCCACCATTTGGTCGCATTGTCCGAGGTGCCGAAGGTGATGGTGTGGCCTACGCGTGGCGTGAACAGCGAGCAGCGGATCAGTTCCACCAGATCGTCGTAGGCGAGGTAGGTGACCATCATGCGCGGGTTCTTCGGCTCCGGGAAGGAGGAGCCGATGCGCAGGCAGACGGTCTCGGTGCCGAAGCGGTCGTAGTAGTAGCGCGACAGCGCTTCGCCAAAGGCTTTCGAGACGCCGTAGAAACCATCGGGACGCAGCGGCATGTTGGCGTCCACCAGATCGGTGGTCTTGTAGTAGCCCACCACGTGGCTGGAGCTGGCGTAGATCACGCGCTTGACGCCGCACTTGTGGATTGCTTCATACAGGTGGTGCAGGCCGAGGATGTTGGCGTTCATGATCGGCTCGAACTTGTCTTCCACTGAAATGCCGCCGAAGTGCAGCACCGCATCCACGCCGTCCATCATCTGCATGACTTTATCGCGGTCGCCCAGATCGCCGATGACGATCTCCTCACCCTCGCCGGTGGGGCCGAGGTCCTTCACGTCATTCAGGCGGACGATGTCCGCCCATGCCTTGGCGCGTTCGCGCAGGACGGTACCGAGACCGCCGCCGGCGCCGGTCAGCAGAATGCGTTTGAATGGTTTCGTATTGCTCATGGCTTGCTTTTATGGGTATGTGGAGGTATTGTGGTTAAACGTTTAATCAGCAGTATATCGAAATTCTTACCGGGGTCAATCAATTCATGAAAAAGCCTGTTCCCACCATCCGCGATGTGGCTGCCGGCGCCGGTGTGTCGACCGCCACGGTGTCCAAATTCGTCAACGGCGCACAGCGTTTTTCGCCAGCCGTGGAGGAGGCGGTGACGCGGGTGATCGCGGAATTGGGCTATCGTTCCAATCCACTGGCGCAGTCCATGATTACGGGCCGCACGCAGAGCATCGGCCTGTCCGTTCTGGATGTGGCGAATCCGCACTTCAGCAGCGTGGTGAAGGGTGCCAACCGCGTGGCGCAGGCGCACGGCTACAACCTGCTGCTGGTCGATACCGAGGAAAATCCGGACCGCGAACGCCCGCTGCTGGAGGCGCTGAGCCGCCGCGTGGACGGCATGATCGTCATCTCGCGGATTCCGGAAACGGAGATGGACTGGATGGTCGGACTGGGCAAGCCGCTGGTGTTCCTCGGCCGCCTGACGCAGCGCGAGATCCCGTGGGTGGCGGGTGATGACCGCCGTGGCGCGGCCATGCTGGCGCGGCACCTGATGACGCTGGGGCATAAGCACATCGCCTATCTTGGCTTCTCCAAATCGCGCCGCGACGAGGAGCGGCTGGCCGGCATCCGCGACTGCCTGTTGGTGGCCGGCCTGGAGCTGGCGGTGTTCGACGGCGGTTCGCCGTCGGCGCAGGAAGGTGAGCGCATGAGTTCTTCCATCATGCTGGGCGCCTCGCATCCTGATGCGCTGATTTGCTACAACGACTTGATGGCGATGGGCTTCATGAAGGCCACGCAGACCTTGGGCTTCCGCGTGCCGGAAGATATTTCGGTGGCGGGCTTCGACAACATCGATTTCGCCAGCTACAGCATGCCGCCTTTAACCACGGTTGATCTGCAAAGTGAGCGGATGGGCGCAGCGGCGATGACGCAGCTGCTGGTGCAGATCGGCGACCAGCCGGCGCAGCCTTCCACCATCATCGAGCCGCAGCTGGTGCTGCGCCATTCCACCTTCAACCGCAACGTGTAAGTGTTTACCTGATCGGCAAAATCGCCTACTATTTGTAAAACGTTTTCCATAATAATCGAGACACCATGAAATTCCTTCCCACGACTACCGCCGCGCTGGTGGCGGCGCTGGCCTGCGCGCCGGCCTTCGCTGCTGCCCCGATGAATCGCATCGTCCAAGACAACGCCTACCAGCAGCTGGACTACTTCTTTGCCAAGCTGGTGGCGGAGCGGGAAGGCATGGTGCTGGATGGCGCTTCGCCGTTCAAGAGCGGCGACAAATTTTTGCCGGGGAAGGTGGCGGCAGGTCTCGGCCATGTGCTGCTCAACACCGCGAAGGACGATCCGTCGCTGGAGCGGAAGTTGAAGGAATACCGCGACATCGCCGATATGACGGTCGGCATGGACAACCACACGTGGGGCATTTACTACTACATTGGCACGCTGGTGCAGCTGAAGGAGGCGGGCCTGCTGGAACGCGCCGTCAGCCCGGCTACGCTGGAGAAACTGCGCAAGCAGCTGGACTGGCGCACCTTCGTTACGCCGCAATGGGACCTGATCAATCTGCCGACCAATTACTACGGCGTGGCATTCAGCATCGCGCGCCTGCGCATGATGATGGGTTGGGAGGACGACAGCGCGGGCAAGGTGCTGCTGGAGAAAATGCTCACCCATTACAAAAAATATTCTGGCAAATTCGGCTTCTCCGATGAGACGGATGGCGAAGGGCGCTTCGACCGCTACTCCATCCTGCTGATCGCCGAGATTTGCGAGCGCTTCCTCGAAACCGGCTTGCAGCCGACCGAGGAGCTGAAAGGCCTGCTGCGCAAGGCTGCCGACATCGCACTGAATGTCGCCAACGAAGATGGCCAGGGTTTCAGCTTTGGCCGCAGCCTCGGGCCGTATGGTGAGACGGCGCTGATCGAGATATTGTCTGTCTCCGCCTACCTCGATGTGCTGACGCCCGAAGAGAAGCAGTACGCATATGCCTTTTCCTCGCGCATCGCGGAGCGCTATATGAATTTCTGGTACGACCCGGCCATGCACTCGCTGGACATGTGGGGCAAGGGGCGCCGCACCGACACTTATCGTGGCAAGCACCGCATCCTCGGCGAGAACTTCTCGCTGCTGCACCAGCTGATCTACACCAACGAGACGTGGAACAAGGCCGGCTTCAAGGACGTGCAGCCGAAGGCGGACCTGCAAGCGTGGCTGGACAAGAACCGCCCGCAGTTCAGTACCACCACCTTTGCGCAAGGAGAGTATGACCGCGCCCTGTCCATCTTCCGCGACGGGAAGCACGTGGTGGGCCTGAATATGATCAACGGCGGCATCAGCCAGCATGACAACAGCCCTTACTATCCGTTGCCGTTCGCGCCGGGCCTGGTCTCTGGCGTGGCCGATAGCGGTGGTGCACATGCGCAGCTGCTGCCGAAGTTCACGATGGCGGACGGCGCGCAGCTAATCGGCGCGGCGTGGATCAAGGACATCAAGACCGGCAAGGATGGCCAGCGCTACACGGTCACGTACCATCAGGATGAATTGGACCGCCTCGGCAAGAAGAGCCCCCAGAAAGACGCGCGCATCAAGCTGCAAACCACCTACACGCTGGAACACGGCGCGATGACCCGCACCGATGTCTACACGCCGGTGGGCACGCAGGAAGTGTCGAACATCACGCTGGAATTCGCGTCGTTCTCGGATCAGGCTAAGATGAACGGCAATACCGTCACCTTCGCGCAGGGCGATGTGAAGGAGTACAGCGTGAGCGGCTTGCAGCAATGCGCATCGGCGCCGACCAACGGCAGCAAGGATTTCATGGCACCGTATGGGCCGATGAAAACGCTGGTCACCTGCAGCACCGGCAAACTGACGATGAATGCGCCGCTGACGATCAAGTGGACCATCAAATATCAATAAAAGGAGACATGGATGCGACAAATGTGGAAGCTGCTGTTGCTAGCAAGCTGTCTGGCTGCGAACTTCGCGGCGACAGCGCAGGATGACCAGGCGCCAGGACAGGCGCAAGCCAACAAGGGATCCGGCGCGCGTGCCGAACTGGCCAAGCAGCCGCCCACGCTGCAAAACATCTACGGCCGCCAGCATCTGTCGCTGAACGGGCGCTGGAGCTACATCATCGATCCTTACGAGACGGGCTACTACAACTATCGCCGCCAGCCGTTCGACCAGTCGCCAAGCGGTGCGGGTGGTTTCTACGATGACCGCAAACCGAAGGACAAGGACGATGCGGTCGAATACAACTTCGACGGCTCGCCGACGATGGCGGTGCCGGGCGACTGGAACTCGCAAGCGGCCAAGCTGGAATTCTACGAAGGCACGGTGTGGCTGCGCCAGAAGTTCAACGCTGCTCCGAAGGACGGCAAGCGCTACTTCCTTTACTTTGGCGCGGTCAATTACGAGGCACACGTCTACCTGAACGGCAAGAAGGTGGGTAGCCACAAGGGCGGCTTCACGCCATTCCAGTTTGAGGTGACGGGCCGCTTGCAGAACGGCGAGAACACGGTGGTGGTCAAGGCTGACAACACGCGTCACCAGGACGACATCCCGACCGTGAACACCGACTGGTGGAACTACGGCGGCATCACGCGTGACGTGCTGTTGGCCGAAACGCCGGATACCTACATCGAGGATTACCAGATCCAACTGGCCAAGGGCGATATGGGCCGCATTGAAGGCCACGTCCAACTGGCCGGTGCCAAGCGGGCGCAGGACGTCACCATTTCCATCGCGGAGCTGGGCGTGAAGACGCTGGTGCACACCGACGCCAATGGCCGCGCCGCCGTCAGCATCGTGCTGCCGAAGAATAAGGTGCGCTACTGGTCGCCGGAAGATCCTAAGCTGTACAACGTGACTATCGCCGGCGCGACCGATACGCTGACCGACCGCATCGGCCTGCGCAGCATCGAAACGCGCGGCCACGACATCCTGCTGAACGGGAAGTCGGTATTCCTGCGCGGGATTTCGCTGCACGACGAGAATCCATTGATTCCAGGCCGCCTGCGCGGCGAAGGCGATATGCGCATGATGCTGCAATGGGCCAAGGACATGAACTGCAATTACGTCCGCCTCGCGCACTATCCGCATAGCGAGGAGATGATCAAACTGGCCGACGAAATGGGCCTGCTGGTGTGGGCCGAGGTTCCGGTGTACTGGACCATCTCGTGGGAGAAGCCTGAAGTCTACGCCAACGCGGCGCAGCAGCTGACCGACCTTGTGGTGCGCGACAAGAACCGCGCCAGCGTCATCATCTGGTCGATCGGGAATGAAACGCCGGTGAGTCCTGTGCGTACGGCCTTCATGGGCAAGCTGGCGGACACGGTGCGTTCGCTGGACCGTACCCGCCTTGTTGGCGCAGCGCTGGAAGTGCATCGCGTTGGCGACGTGGTGACGGTGGAGGACCCGCTGGCGGAGAAGATCGACCTCGCCAGCTTCAATGAATACGCCGGCTGGTACTGGTCCAACAACAAAGAAATGCTGAAATTCTCCTTCAAGGTCAATTACAACAAGCCGGTGCTGGTGACGGAGTTCGGCGCCGATGCGCTGGGCGGCTACCACGCGGATAGCGATACCAAGTGGAGCGAGGAGTATCAGGACCAGCTGTACAAAAACACCTTCAAGCTGCTGGATGCGATTCCCGGCTTGCGTGGCATGACGCCGTGGGTACTGACGGACTTTCGTTCGCCCCGCCGTCCACATCCTTACTTCCAGGATTACTGGAACCGCAAGGGTCTGATCTCCGAGACCGGCAAGAAGAAGCAAGCCTTCTACACGCTGAAGTCCTACTACGAACTGAAGCAACAACAATACAAATGAAGACATTGAAAATTGCTGCGGCCATCAGCGCCGCCCTGGCGCTGTCCGCCCACGCGCAAGACGCACAAATCGACCGCAAGGTCACGGAGCTGATGAAGCAGATGACGGTGACCGAGAAAGTCGGCCAGCTGCATCAACTGTCTGGCCGCCAGTTCACCGGTCCAACCAGCAGCGCATACGCCGACAAGCTGGCCGATATCCGCGCCGGCAAAGTTGGTTCGATGCTGAACGTGACCGGCGTGGCCGACACGCGCGAGATCCAGGCGCTGGCGCTGCAATCGCGCCTGAAGATTCCGCTGCTGTTCAGCCTTGACGTCATCCACGGCTACAAGACAGTGTTTCCGGTGCCGCTGGGTGAAGCTGCGTCGTGGGACATGGATGCGATTGAGCTGTCCGCGCACGTCGCTGCGAAAGAAGCCGCAGCCGCTGGCATTCACTGGACCTTTGCGCCGATGGTGGACATCGCCCGCGATCCGCGCTGGGGCCGTGTGATGGAAGGCGCGGGCGAAGACACTTACCTCGGTTCGCAGATCGCCACCGCGCGCGTGCACGGCTTCCAGGGCAAGAAGCTGGGCGCCACCGATTCGGTGATGGCAACCGCCAAGCACTTCGCTGCCTACGGCGCGGCGATTGCGGGCCGCGACTATAACGCGGTCGACATGAGCGAACAGCAGTTGTACGAGGTGTATCTGCCGCCGTTCAAGGCCGCAGCCGATGCAGGTGCGGCGACGTTTATGAATTCCTTCAACACGCTGAACGGCGTGCCAGCCACCGGCAACGCCTTCCTGCAGCGCGATATTTTGAAGGGCGCCTGGAAGTACAAGGGCTTTGTGGTCAGCGACTGGGGTTCGGTGCGCGAAATGGTACCGCATGGCTATGCGGCCGATTTGTCTGATGCAGCGGTCAAGGCTATCAACGCCGGCAGCGATATGGACATGGAAGGCTACGCCTACAGCCAGCATCTGGAGGCGGCTGTCAAGGCTGGCAAGGTGAAGATGCCGGTGCTGGACGAAGCCGTGCGCCGTGTGTTGACCAAGAAGTTTGAACTGGGCTTGTTCGATGATCCGTACCGCTACTCCGATGCGGCGCGCGAGAAGGCGGTGCTGGGCGATGCGTCGCACCGTGCCGCTGCGCTGGATGTGGCGCAGAAGTCCATCGTGCTGCTGAAAAATGAGGGGAAACTGCTGCCGCTGTCGCGCGAGACCAAGCGCATTGCGGTGATAGGCCCGCTGGCCGATTCGCAGCGTGACCTGGAAGGCGGCTGGGTAGTACAGGGCGAACGCGCCAAAGTGGTCAGCATCGTAGACGGCATCCGCAGCCACGCCGGCAAGGCGGAGATCAGCTACGCCCAGGCCTGCGCACCCGGCTGCGCCAGCAGCGAAGGTTTTGCCGATGCCGTCGCCACCGCAGCGCGTTCGGACGTGATCGTGCTGGCCGTGGGTGAAACGTGGGACATGAGCGGTGAAGCCAAGTCGCGCACCGACATCACGCTACCGGGTCAGCAGGAAGCGCTGTTCAACGCGCTGAAGGCCACAGGCAAGCCGATTGTGGTGGTGATGCTGGCCGGCCGTCCGCTGGTGTTCAACACCATTGCCGACAAGGCCGATGCCATCATCTACGCCTGGTTCCCCGGTAGTGAAGGTGGCAACGCGGTGGCGAATGTGCTGTTCGGCGACTACAACCCGTCCGGCAAACTGCCGATCACTTTCCCGCGCAGCGTGGGCCAGATTCCGGTGTCGTACGCGCAGTACAACACCGGCCGGCCTGTCACAGACGAAAAGAATGTGACGTACCGCTCGGCCTACATTGATTCCGTCAACACGCCGCGCTACGCCTTTGGTCATGGCTTGAGCTACACCGACTTCAAATACAGCGGCCTGGCACTGAGCAGCGCCACGATGGCCGGTGCGCAGAAGGTGACGCTGTCCTTCGATTTGGCCAACAGCGGCAAGGTGGAAGGCACGGAGATCGTACAGCTCTACCTGCGCGACATGGTGTCGTCGGTGGTGCGGCCGGTGAAGGAGTTGAAGGGCTTCCAGAAAGTGCATTTGAAGCCGGGCCAGACGCAGCGCGTCAGCTTCACCATCGACCGCGATACGCTGTCTTTCTTCAATCGCCAATTAAAGTGGGGCGCGGAGGCAGGCGAGTTCAAACTGATGGTGGGCAGCGCTTCGGACGACATCCGTCTCGAAAGCGCGCTGCAACTCACGCAGTAATCAGCGCAGCTTGAGGATCTTCGTCAGCTCGCCGGCTTTATCCAATGCCTCGATGGCGTTGTTAAAGTCGGCGGCGCTGATCTGGCTCTTGCGCGAGACCGCGCACTTGGTCTTCACTTCGTAGACCGTCAGAATGTGATAGCCGCGTGGCAGCGCGCCTTTGCTTAACTGCTTATCGATCACATTGCGCGGCACTACCAGATAGTCGAAACGTCCCGCCAGCCATTTGCGCACCGACAGTGCTGCGGATGGCGCGTCGTCGCGGATGTAGTCCTGTCCCAGTATCTTTTCCAATTCCGGATAGCGGAAGCCCAGCACCATGCCCAGGCGCTTGCCGCGCAATTCCGCCACCGTGGCAGGTGCTTTCACGCGTGGCGACGACACCACCACTTCGCTGATCGGAATGAAGGCGCGAGTCCAGTCCACATCACCGGGCAGCCACTCGGGCAGGTAGCTGCACAGCACATCGCCGTCGCCGTTTTCCAGCGCCGCCATGATGCGATTGCGCGGCAGTTTCACATACTCCACCTTGCGGCCCAGCTGGCGCGCCAGCGCTGCGCCCAGCGTGTCCTGGAATTCCGTCACCGGCATGGTAGCGCCCAGCAGGTTGTCGACTTTTTCAACGTAGCGCAGCGGTGGCTTGTCGGCGGCTTGCACTGCGCCCGCGAGCACCAGCAGCGCGGCCATGATCGGTGTGCGCATCAACGCAAGCCTTTCTGCATATCGGCTACTTCCTCGCGCAGCCAGTCGCAGAAATGTGTGATCTTGGCCATGCCTTGCTTGCCGTGGCTGACGATCATGCGGTAGCCGCGGCGATAGGGCGCGCTTTCGCAGCACACCATTTTCAGCACGCCGCTGCGCAAGTCTTCACTGGCAATGGCGTGCGACACCAGGGCGATGCCTTGTCCCGCCACCGCCGATTGCACCATCACCGCGAAGTTGGTGTAGGCACGCGAGAAGTTGTACTTGCCTTTGAGCGCATTGTTCTGGCGTAGCAGCGCGATCCAGGTGTCGGTGGTGAATTCGTGCAGTAGCGGATAGCGGTGCAGGTCCGCCAGCGTAATCTCGGTGGCGCCGGGCGGCACTAAGGATGGGCTGTAGACCGCTACCAGCCGGTCGTGGAATAACAGGTCCGGATCGCCGGGGACGATGTCGTAGGTGCGCAGCGCGATGTCGGTACTGCCGTCGTCCATGTTGACCAGATTGTCGCTGGAATCGATGCGGATATCGAGCTCCGGATACAGCTTGGTGAAGCTGGCCAGGCGCGGCACCAGCCACTTGATGGCCAGCGAATGCGTGGTCGAGATGCGCAGGATTTTTTCTTCGTCGCCGGTTTGCAGCGCGGCGACCTTGGTATTCAGGTCGGCCAGCATGCGGCGCACAGTGGCGGCCAGCTCCTGGCCTTTCTCGGTCAGCGCGATATGGCGCGGATGGCGCACGAACAGTTCGAAGCCGAGTGCTTCCTCCAGCTGCTTGACCTGCAGGCTGATGGCGGCCGGGGTCTTGTGCAGCTCCTGCGCGGCCAGTTTGAAACTGCCCCAACGCGCCGCGCAATCGAAATCGAGCAGGCCGGAAAGAGAGCGCAGCGGTTTGGGCATGGACAAGCTTTTCTTATTCAAATGGCGAAAATAACTCGTTTGATAACACTTCGAGACTGGCAGAAAATATAACCTATAAGCCGTTAAAACTCCAATGAACAAGTTTTCTTTGAAGGAGATTGCCATGATCCAGACCGCCGCACCCACCTGCAAGCCCGGCTGCACGGCCCCCGCCAAGGCGCCGCTGATGCCTAAGTTTTCTGCAGAATTGATGAAAATGCTGGCGCAGCTGGTAACGCTGCGCTGATTCAGGACGGCCGGGTGGCTTCTTCGACGTAGCCCAGCCAGCGCATGGCTTGCTCACGCGATTCACCGCAAAACTCGACGTTCGGCTGCAGCGATGCGCAGACCGCTGGCCGGTCGGGATGGCCAAAGATTTTGCAGCGCTCATTATCATCCAGCTGCACGCAGCGCTCTCCGGCCGGTTTACCGTTCGGCATACCGGGTATCGGGGAGGAGATGGAGGGCGCCGTGCAGCAGGCGCCGCAAGCAGGGCGGCATTGGAAGGACATGATGGGGCAGTATTTTACCTGAGTTGCCGCAGCCATCCGGCGACTTGCGCTGCCACCCATGGGCCGTCGTCGAGCGGCAGGTCGTGGCCAGCATCGGGATGTTCGGCGTGCGGCGCTTGCCATGCGCGAGCCAGTTTCAGCGAGCAGCGTGGATCAACCAGCTGGTCGCCAGCGCTGCTCAGGACCAGCGTCGGCATCGCAGGCTTGCGTGACGGTGCGCGGAAGCGGGCAGCGGACCACAGCTGGCGCAGCGCATTGCCACGCGTGACCGGGTACTGGTGCTGGTAGTCCAGCCAGTGCGACAGCAGCGCCGCGCGCTGCGCAGCGTCGCCACGGCGGCTGGTCAGGCGCAGGATCAGGCGCTCCTGGTTTTCAATACCGCCTTGCGCCAGCAGCTTGAATATCGCAGGGTAGTTTTGCCAGCGCAGGCGCTGGTGGAAGCGGCTGTAGGGACGCATACTGGTGTTGATCAAGACGCAGCGCTCTATCTCGTGAGGATAGCGGCTGGCCCACTCCACCGCCACCATGCCGCCCAGCGATAAGGCCAGCAGCGAGTAGGGCGCCGGCACGCCGCGCGTGCGCAGGTCCTGGCGGCAGAATTCCACCATCTGCGCCACCGTGGTCGCGCTGCGCATGGCGTGGCGCTGGCCGTTGCCCGGCAGGTCGGGTGTGATGATGGTGGCATCGGGCAGCGCTTGCGCCAGTTGGCCGGGGAAGTCGCCCCAGTGGCGCTGCTCGCGCATCAAGCCGCGCAGCAGGATCCAGCTGTTCATGTGTGATACCACTGCGCCAGCGCGCGCCGGTGCTGCACGGTGCGGGCCATGCCTTCCGGTGTCCAGCGTCCATGGCTGCAGGCGGCGCGCATCAGGAAATCGAACAGGACGAGGTGCCGCCGCAGCACGCGCTGCAGGCGGTGGCGCGCGGTCGGGTTGAAGATGGCGATGCGGTCGAAAATCTGGCGCGGATTTTTTTTCACCCACAGCCACGAACCCATCTCCAATGTCAGCGGCAGGAACACGTGATCGCTGTTCAGGTACAGGTAGTCCCACAAATCGCCGTGGGTGCGGTACTGGCGGCTTTGCGGCTCGAACACGTAGTTGTGATTCGGGTAGGCGGTGCTGAACAATTCTTCCAGCGCGCCGATGTCGGCCAGGTGTGGGATCGGCGTGGTGGTGTGCGCATGCGGGAACCAGATGCGGTCGCGCAAGCCGAAACCGGAGTGGCAATCAAGCGCCATGCTGAAACGGCGTGGCACCAGCTCGCGCTGCACCACGTCGCACACGGCCTGGCTTTCCTGCTCCATCGGCGCGCCCTCGGCGCCGCGATACCATGGCAGGTGATGGCTGTAGCGCTGCCCGCCCAGCATGAACGGCACTTTCTCGACGGCGCTCAGCGGCGCGTTGCGCATCAGGTCTACGCCGTGTGGATTGCAGCGGGTGGCCTGCCACATGCCGCCCGGGTTCACCAGCGGCATGAACACCAGTCGCATCGACTCCAGTTGCTGGTGCAAGGTCGCGTCCCAGCGCAGCCGCGCCAGCAGGCTTTCTAGGAAGGACAGGACCACCTGGGTGCCGATCCGTTCCAGCCCGTGGATGCCGCCGAAGAAGCCCAGCGCCGGCACGTCCGGACTCGGATTGCCCAGCGCGATGGTGTAGACCGGGAAGTGGCGCCCGTCCATCTGCACCGTGTGCGGCGTGCTCACTTCCAGATGCTTCCCGCCTTCGTCGATCAGACGTTTCAGGGTGATGAGTTCGGGCAGGTTCTTCTCGGGCATGACGGGCAACACAAAAAGAGATGACTGCCAGTGTAGCCTATTGCTCGCTTGTCGTCGCCGCCAAATCCAACAGCGTTTCGCGGAAAGTGGCCACCAGCGGCCGCAGGTTGATGCGGTGCCACGCCGCCCACAGCGGCGCGTGGTAGTCGAACCACGACAGCTCGCGCAGCACCACACCGGGCGGCGCCTGATGCTGCAAGCCTTGCTGCACCATCGCCACGCCCAGTCCCGCCGCCACAAGGCTCAAGGCGGTCACCGGTTCACTGGCTTCCATCTTGATCTGCGGCGTGAAGCCGGAGCGTACGCATGCCGCCACAAAGTTGTGGTGATGTTCGCCGGTTTCGTGGTGGCGTACGGCGATCCATTCCAGGCCGGCCAGGTCGGACGGCTGCAAGGCTTGGCCGCTTGCGCTGAGCGGATGGCCCTGGGGCAGGGCCAGCATCATCGGGTCGCTTAGCACGCGTGCGCGTTCGAGGTCGGGATCGTTTTCCGCCGGCGGATCGCACACCAGCGCGATATCGAGGCTGCGCTGGCGCAGGCCTTCCAGCTGCTCGGACGAGTACAGGCTATGCAAGGCCACGTGCACGTTCGGCCGCTCGGCACGCAGCGCGCGCAGGCCGGCCGGCAGCACGCCAGCGTGCATGGCGTTTTCGACGTAGCCGATGCACAGGCCACCTTCGTCGCCGCGTCCCAGCCGCTTGGCCAGCGCCTCCAGCCGCGTGGCATGGACCAGGAAAGCCTGCGTCTCGGCCAGGAAGGTGCGGCCGTCGCGCGTCAGGCGGATGCGCTGCTGGCTGCGTTCGAACAACGTCAGGCCCAGTTTTTCTTCCAGCTGGGCGATCTGCCGGCTCAAGGGCGACTGCGAGATGTGCAGCTTTTCGGCGGCGCGTCCCACGTGCTCCTCTTCGGCCACGGTGACGAAGTATTGAAGTTGGCGGATGTCTAACATGTCAGACCTTTTGTGACTTAACTTGTGCAAATTATGTCTTGGACAGTCTTATCACGTCAACTTAAACTGGCTTCACTTTCTTCATTTACCAAGGAATCAAGATGAGTATCCGTAACAAACTGAAAAGCAAACTGGGCTTCGGCACCGCTCCACTGGGCAATATGTTCCGTAACATCCCTGACGCCGAGGCGCTGGCCACTGTGCAGGCGGCGTGGGATAAGGGCGTGCGCTACTTCGACACCGCGCCGCTGTACGGCGCCGGCCTGTCGGAAATCCGCCTCGGCGAAGCGCTGGCGGGTCACAAGCGTGACGAGTACATCCTGAGCAGCAAAGTCGGCCGCGTGATTTTGGATGAAGTGGAAGATCCGGCTGCGCGCCAGCTGGGCGAGAAGGGCGGGGTGTTCCAGTTCGGCCGTCCGAACAAGATCGTCAACGACTACAGCGCCGACGCTACCCTGCGTTCAATCGAAGACAGCCTGAAACGCTTGAAGACCGACCATCTGGACATCGTGTTCGTGCACGACGTGGCACAGGATTTCTACGGCGATGAATGGCTGGCGCAATTCGAAGTTGCCCGCACCGGCGCCTTCCGGGCGCTGGACCGCCTGCGTGACGAAGGCGTGATCAAGGGCTGGGGCCTGGGTGTCAACCGCGTCGAGGCGGTGGAGCTGCTGCTGGACCTGAACGAACCGAAACCGGACGTGACCCTGCTGGCCGGCCGCTACACGCTGCTCGACCATGAACGTGCGTTGCAACGCCTGATGCCTGCCGCGCTCCAGCAAGGCATGGACATCGTGGTCGGCGGCCCTTACAGCTCGGGTATTTTGGCGGGTGGCGCGCACTTTGAGTATCAACAGGCGTCGCCGGAAATCATCGCTAAGGTGGAGCGTATCAAGGCCATCGCGCAGCGCCACAACGTTAGCGTCAAGGCGGCGGCTTTGCAGTTCGCGTTGGCCAATCCGGCTGTGGCAGCTGTTATCCCGGGCGCCAGCCGTCCGGAGCGCATCGAAGAGGATCACGCTGCGCTGAATGAAAAGCCTTCTGCCGCGTTCTGGCAGGAGATGCGTGAACAGAAGCTGGTATCGGCCGCCGCGCCGCTGCCTGGCGACGCGAAGGAGTAAGAACATGGCCAACACCATTGCAAGTATTCAGCTGCCCGTGAGTGCGGGCTGTGTGTGGCAACTGATCGGCGGCTTCAATGCGCTGCCGGACTGGCTGCCCTACATTCCGCACAGTGAGTTGAGTGAAGGCGGCCGCGTACGCACGCTGGCCAATCCGGACGGTGAGGCTATCGTCGAACGTTTGGAAGCCTTTGACGACAAGGAGCGCTTTTATAGCTACTCGATCCTGAACGGCGTTGGACTCGGTGCGTAACGGCCTGGAAGCAGGCTACCGCGTAATCGATACCGCGCAGATTTACGGTAACGAAGCAGAAGTGGCCATCGCCGGGCGGCGCAGTGCTGGTGCAGGAGTTCGTGATGGCGCTGGCGCTGGCGGAGGCCAAGGAGCTAGGCCTGGCGCGCCAGATCGGCGTGTCCATCTTCACGTTGCAGCTGATGCAGCAGGCGATTGCGACCAACCAGATCGAGCTGCATCCGTATCTGCAAAACCGCAAGGTGCTGGGTGATCCGGTGATTGCGAAGATCGCCGAACGCCACGGCGCTGCATTTGAGCGAGGAGGACATGGCGCAGATCGCAATGCTGGATCGCGGCGAACGCCTGACCAGTCCTGAAGGCCTCGCGCCAGTTTGGGACTAAGCCTTGCGGCGGCACACCAGCGCGATCTGCTCCCGCAGCCAGCGCTGGGCCGGATGGGCATCGTTGCGGCGATGCCAGTGCAGCACGAATGGCACTGGCGCCAATGTGATCTCCTTCGGCAGCGAAAGCAGCGCGAGCTGGTCGCGCAAGCCGCTGGCCTGAATCGCACCCTCCATCATCGTCGCCAGCAAATCGCTGTTGGCGACGATGGTGGGCGCCGCATACATCTGCGGCAGCGTGACGGCGATATCGCGTTTTCGGCCCAACTGCGCCAGCACAGTATCGACGTGGCCGACGCCGTCGCCTTCCGGCGATACCAGCAGGTGCTGGCACGCGAGGAAGGCGTCCAATGTCATTTTCTTTTTGGTGAGCGAGTGCTTCTTGCGCGCCACGCAGACGAAGCGTTCTTCAAACAGCGGTATGGTGGGAATGCGCGGCGTGCTGCTGCCAGGGACGCCGATGGCGACATCGGCTTCACCAGCGTCCAGCAGCGCCAGGGCGTCGTCGCGTGCGGTGAATGAGCGGATGTGCAGCTTAACGTTCGGCGCCAGTTGCGACAGCCGTTTGTGCAACGCGGGCAGCACGGTGAAAGCTGGATGATCCGACAGACCGATTGTGAAGCGGATGGTGGAGCGCGATGGATCGAATTCCTGCGTGAACTCCAGCGTGCGCTGGATGCTGGCCAGTGCTTCGCCAAGCGGCGCAGCCAGTTCCAGCGCGCGCGGCGTCGGTTGCAGGCCGCTGGCGCTGCGCACGAACAGGTCGTCCTTCAGCAGCAGGCGCAGTCGCGAGAGCGCAGCGCTCATGGCGGGCTGGGTGCGGCCGATGCGTACGCCGGCGCGCGTGACGTTACGTTCGCACATCAGCGCGTCGAAGGCCACCAGTAGATTGAGGTCGATGCCATGAAGATCCATAAAATGGATAATACTGCATATCCATTATCGATTGGACTTGCGTGTGTTGGCGCAGCTACAGTGGGCGGGTCGCTAATTCACTCAGGAACCGCATCATGACTATGCAGGAAAACGGCCTCACCACGGCCCAGCAGCAAGCAATTGAAAACCTTTATCGCGCCTTCAACGAACAGAATCCCGATTTGCTCGACCTGGCGCTGACGGCGGACTGGCAGGACATTCCGCTCGGTCCCGGCCAGCAGCCGGGAAGGGACGGTATGCGGCCGATTGTCGCCATGTTCACCACAGCTTTCCCGGATGTGAAGATTACGATCCACGATATCTTTGGACGCGATGGCCGCGCTGCGGTGCGGGCGCAGATCACTGGCACCCATCGCGGTGAATTCTTCGGTATCCCCGCCAGCGGCAAGCCGATTGCCATCGCCATCCACGAGTTTCATCATCTGACTGAAGACCGTATCACCCACACCTGGCATCTGGAGGATTGGTTCGCGATGCTGAACCAGGTAGACGCCTGGCCGCCGCGCTGATATATTTGGCGCATTCACATATGAGGTATTCGTCCGATGCGCAATTAATGCTGTTGTCTTCCTAACGCTGGTCCCTGCCGGGACGGTTTTGACACATCATTATTGGGCTTCACCATGACGAATACCTTTCTGACGCTGGATGGCGTCTCTTTCACGCTGGCCGATGGCCGCGTGCTTTTCCAAGACCTGAACGAAGTTTTTGACCAGCGCCGCACTGGCCTTGTTGGCCGCAACGGCGCGGGCAAGAGTGTGCTCGCTCGTTTGATGGCGGGCGAACTTGCGCCGTCGTCCGGCCGTGTGGCTTGCGGCGGCAAGGTGCACTACCTTTCGCAGCATATCGCGCAAGAAGGCACGGTGGCTGCGCTGGCCGGCGTGCAGAACGTGCTGTCCGCGTTGGCGCGCATTGAAAACGGCAGCGCCGATCCGGTGGACTTCGATGCGGTTGGCGAGCAGTGGGATATGCGTGAGCGCTTGCAGTCCGAGCTCGATCGCCACGGCTTGCCGCATCTGCGGCCCGACACGCTGGTCGCCTCTCTGAGTGGCGGTGAAGCGATGCGCGTGTCGCTGATCGCTGCGTGGCTGTCTTCCGCAGTCTTCCTGATTCTCGATGAACCGAGCAACCATCTGGACCGCGCCAACCGGCTGGCGTTGCAGGCGCAGTTGCAGCGCTGGCCGCATGGCCTGCTGGTGATTAGCCATGACCGCGAACTGCTGGAGCAGATGGACCGCATCGTCGAACTATCGCCGCTCGGTTTGCGCAGCTATGGCGGCGGCTATTCCTTCTACGCCGAATGCAAGCGCGTTGAACGCGAAAGCGCGCAACGCCAACTTGATCAACGTAAACTGGAACGCAAGCGCGAAACCGCGGCCATGCGCGAGCAGCACGAACGGCAGGAGCGTCGCATGGCGAAAGGCGCGAGCGATGGCCGCGATGCCAACCAAGCCAAGATCCTGTTGGGTGGGCAGAAGAACCGCGCGCAAGGCACGGCCGGCAGGTTGCGGCAGCAGCATGCGGAGCAGCAGGAATTATTGTCGAAGCGCGTGTGCGAGGCTGCGCAGCAGCTTGCGCCTGCCGCCGTCATCGCCATGCATGCGCTGGCGGGCCCGCAAGCAGTACGCGCGCGTGTCGCCGAACTGGAAAACGTGGTGCTGCCATATGCACCGCAAGCCACGCGTGCCAT
Source organism: Duganella flavida (assembly GCF_009857445.1). Classification (GTDB taxonomy): domain Bacteria; phylum Pseudomonadota; class Gammaproteobacteria; order Burkholderiales; family Burkholderiaceae_D; genus Rugamonas; species Rugamonas flavida. The sequence goes on along the minus strand of NZ_WWCN01000007.1, from coordinate 104,076 downwards.
CAGTTTGACTATCAGCGGCGAGCAGCGCATCGCCGTGGTTGGATCGAACGGCTGCGGCAAATCAACCTTGTTGCGCATACTGGCAAGGCAGCTTGCGCCGCTGGCAGGACGATGCGACGTTCGTGTCCGCACGGCGTATCTCGACCAGCAGCTTGCGGGCCTGACGCCGCAGCATTCCGCGATCCAGCACCTGCTGGCGGCAAACTGCGAGGCCGGTGAATCGGCACTGCGCACACATCTCGCGCAAATGGGATTGGATGCGCAACTGGCAGCAGCGCCACTGGAAACGCTAAGCGGCGGCGAGCGATTGAAGGTGGCGCTGGCTTGCGCGCTGTATGCGTATCCGCCGGCGCAGCTGCTACTGCTGGATGAACCGAGCAACCACCTGGACCTCGCGTCGCTGGAGGCACTGGAGGCGATGCTGCGCCAGTATCAAGGCGCGCTACTCGTGGTATCGCACGATGAAACCTTTCTGCAAGCGCTGTGTCTCACGCATCGTTTAGAGGCCGGCATCGAAGGCTGGTGCTTGCAAACGTTGGCAAATTAGGAATACTATGCGGCCAAGCACACTACCTTGAAGGGAGAGAGCATATGACGGCACAAGCCGCATTTCGCGCGGCCATCGCGGCTGCTGCAGTGGTATTGAGCACCGGCGCTATCGCTGGTCCGGATGGCATGAGCAATATGAATGCGTCCGAAAAAATCTCCATCGGCACCTTGTCCATCGTGGCGTCGCCGGTGATCAGCGTGGCCGGTTCCGGCAATGGTGATTCCGGTCCGGGCGCAGCTTCGGTGGCGATGATTGCGGGTGGTGCGTATGTGGTCAGCGGCATTGTGCAGGGTGCGGCCGGCGTGGTGGAGATTTTGTTGTCGTCGGTATCGACTGGCGCCAAGCTGTCCGTCAAGATCAGCGGCAAAACGGTGGACGCAATCGGTATGTCGGTCGGCACCACGGTGTCGGTGATCTCCGAGACTACCGGCACGCTGCTGGTGGCCTCCGGCAAAGTGGTCGCCTTCATTCCCAATGCATTGGGCGAGGCCTTGCTGTCGCAAAAGCGCCTGCCGGCCCAATGAGGCGCGCACTCGGCATCGCCGCGCTGCTGGCCGCTTGCAGCGCTGTTCCTGCGCACGCGGGACGCTCGTGCGAAGACAAGCCAATCACACAGAAAGCCTTTAGCGACGCCATGGCAGCAGGCCTGGGCTTGCAATCAGCGCTCGAGGCATCTGGCGCCGATGTGGCGCTGGTGGCGCGGCAGGGGCAGGATTTATCCAAGTACCATTTGAAGTATTCGCACGCCGGATTGGCGTTCCGTCCCGTACCGGGCCAGCCGTGGCGCGTGTATGAACTGCTCAACGATTGCGGCACTGCCGATTCCGAACTGTGGGTGGATGGGCTGGCGAATTTCTTCCTCGACGATCCGTTCACACTGGATGTGCTGGTGATGTCGCCGCCGCCCAAGGTAGCAGCGCACCTGAAGGAGATGCTGGCCGATCCGGCCACGCTGCGCCGCTTGCATCAGTTGAAGTACAACATGGTGGCGTATCCGTTTTCGACCAAGTACCAGAACTCCAACCAGTGGGTGCTGGAAGTAGTAGCGGCGTCCGAAGCCAGCGACGTTCGCGTGCGCACGCGCGAGCAGGCGCAGGGTTGGCTGAAGCTGGCCGGCTATCAGCCGACCGAGATGAATATCGGCCCGCTGATGCGGCTCGGTGGACGCATGTTCAAGGCGAACATCGCGTTTGATGATCATCCCAGCGCGCTGCGGTTTTCGGACCGCATCAACGCTGTGACGGTGGACTCCATGCAGGCCTTCCTCCAGTCACGCGAGGAAGGCTGGCGCGTGCAGGAGATTAAGGGGCCGCGCTGATCACCGCCACTGCGCCGCCGGATGGCGCCAGCTTCAGCGTGATGCTTTGTGCGGCGTTGACTTTGCTGCTGCTGGCGTTCAGGTGATTCGCATCAGCGCCGTCCTGCAGCAGCTGCGCGTTGAACGTGCCCTTGCCGAGGAAGGACAGCGGCAGCTTGAGCGTGCGGCCGGTTTCATTGGTCATCGCGCCGATGTACCACGTGTCGCCCTTGCGGCGGGCCGAGACGATGTACTGGCCGATATCACCGGCGAGGATGCGCGTTTCATCCCATGACGTTGGCACGGTCTGGATGAACTGCGCGCCGTCTGCCCACGAGCCGTCGGCGTTCTTGTAGGCGGCCGGGCTGTCGGACACCATCTGGAACGGACTGTCGTACACCACGTACATGGCGATGGCCTGGCCGCGCGTGGTCATCACCTGCGGCTCGTGGTTGCGCGAGACGAAGGTGGACGGTGTGGCGTTGTGGAAGCCACCCGGCGTGTAATCCATCGGACCAAGGATCATGCGCGTGAACGGCAGTGTGACGTTGTGCGTCGCCGTGATGCGCGCGCTCCACTTGTTGTTCTCTGCACCGAGCACGCCTTCCTGCGTGATGTAGTTGGGCCATGTGCGGTTCAGGCCATTCGGCGGATAGGCGCCGTGCAGGTCCACCATCAGCTTATGCTCGGCGGCCTTGCTCAGTACCTTGTGATACCAGTCGACCATCTCCTGGTCGTTGCGGTTCATGAAGTCGACCTTCACGCCCTTGATGCCCCATGCGGCGTATTGCGCGAAGGCGGCGTCCATCTGGTTGTCCAGCTGCTGCCACTGCACCCACAGCCACACGCCGACGTTTTTCGATTTGGCGTATTGCAGCAGGGCCGGCATGTCCATCTCCGGCTTGGCGCGGGTGACGTCGGCTTGCGGATTCGGTTCGATGTCGCTACCGACCGACCAGCCTTCGTCGATCAGGATATCGTCCAGCTTCATCTCTTTCGAGAAGTCGACGAAGGCCTTGTAGGTGGCGGTGTTCACGCCCGCATTCGGCACGTCGACGGCCCAATCGTTCCACCAGTCCCACGCGGTCTTGGATGGCTTGATCCAGCTGGTGTCCTTGATTTGCGATGGCGCGGCCAGCGTCGGGATCAGCGACGAGGTGGTGAGATCGCCCGGCGTATCACCCAGCATCACCACGCGCCACGGGCTCTGGAAGCCTTGCCCCTTCAGCTGCACATTGGCGGAGACGGTTTTGCGGAAGCGGTAATCGCGGTTGTTGTCGAAGCGCGGCGGCAGCGTGACCATCACGCCCAGCCCCGCATCGCCACGGCCGGACAGGTAGAAGCCCGGATAGTCTTTCACATCCGATTCGGCGATGGCGAAGGTGGCGCTGCCGGTCTTGCACACCAGCGGCGCGATGAAGTTGTGGAAGTTGCGGATGGCGGAGGCTTTGGTCTGGTCGTATTCCGCTTCAAAGCTGGTGTCGAAGCGGCCCATGTTGGCGCCCCAGCAGTCGTAGTCCTTGGCGAAGTTGAACTGCGTGGCTTCATTCATTACCTTGAAGGCAGACAGGCCGGCCTGCTCCGGCACCACATAGCGCAGCGCCACGCCGTTGTCGTAGGCGCGCACCAGCAGCTGGAATTGCGGCGCCTTGCCGTTGGCGGCGAAGGACAGCGCCGATTCGTTGAAATGATCCGCCGCGCTGCGCGCCTTGCCAACCACGATCTGGTAAGTGTCGTTGACGCCACGCTGCGTTTGTCCGCCCAGCTTTGCACCGCGACCGATGGCGCCGATGTCGAGATTGAGGCCAAGCGGTGAAGCATCGATGATGCGCTTGCCGTCGCGGCTGACGGCGTAGGTGAATTTATCGCTATCGATCGCCACGATGTTGCGGCCATCGGGCGATTTAATGGTCACTGTTTCTGCACCGGCCGATGCGGCCAGAGCGCTCAGAAACAGCAGGCTTGCTGCGCGAATGGGATCTGTCATGCGTGTACGTCTCCGGGCTTATTCGAATTGGATGCGGGTGATGTAGTAGGGACTGTAGGCGTTGGCTTGCCCCTGCCAGGCGATGCCGTCGATGGTCTTGCCTTCGGCGATGAGCTCCTTGAGCGGGACTTCGACCTGGGTCCAGGTCTTGGCCTTGGGCTGGATGACGAAGCTGGAATCGACCGGCTTGCCGTCGACCATGGCCTTGATCATCAGCGATTGGCCGCCCTGGGCGCCACCGTTGATGGTGAAGGTGAGCTTGGTGTAGCCGGCAGTGGAGAAGGCGTCGTGGTGCAACGCCAGCGCGCTCCACGGGTCACCCTGCACCTTGATCGGCTTGGCGCCACTGACCGGCACGGCCAGGTCGACCTTGGCCCAGCTCCAGCTTTGCCAGCCGTTTCTCAGTTCATCGTCATACACCACCAAAGGCTGCGTTTGGGCGAGTGACGGCTTGGCCAGCGCCAAGCCCGCCACGGCCGCGATAAATCCGCGACGAGTAGGCATAGTGTCTCCATTTTTAGTTTTTAGTGACGAAAAATGTACCGCTGGATTGGCGATCTTTCAACCAATCTCTGCGTTTTGGACCGTGTTTAGTAAAGCGCGCGCAACGCATCGCGATTATCATGTGGCTACCAGAGGAGAATTCATGCCGATACGCCCCGCTCACGCCGACGACGCCAAGGCCATTGCCGCCATCTACAATCCCTACATCCTCAACACCACCATCAGTTTTGAAGAAGAGCCGGTCACGGACGCGGCGATGGCGCAGCGCATCGCCGATGTGCAGGCGGCCGGCTTGCCGTGGCTGGTGGCGGAACAGGACGGCAAGGTGATGGGCTATGCCTACGCCACCAAATGGCGCGTGCGGCATGCGTATCGTTTTTCAGTGGAGAGTTCGGTGTACCTGGCGCCCGAGGCGGCGCGGCAGGGCGTGGGCTCGGCCTTGTACGGGGCCTTGCTGGCGCAGCTGGCCGAACGCGGCTGTCATCTGGTCATTGGCGGCATCGCCTTGCCGAACGACGCCAGCGTCGCCCTGCATGAGAAAATGGGCTACCAGCAGGTCGCGCAGTTCCGTGAAGTCGGCTTCAAATTTGGCCGCTGGCTGGATGTCGGCTACTGGCAAAAGACGCTAGGCCATTCCACCGATACGACGGCTTAAGAACCGTAGCGCCGGACTCTATCATTTTGGAAAGGCTGTGTTTCCGAGTGGAAATTACTGTAAACTGCGACCATAGCATCGTCACGCCCCAAACCGCTTGACGATCCCCATCGATTTTTTGCAATTCTTGTAGAAATCGCCGCCGTGCTCCAACGCGGCACCTCATCTACGGCCTAGCCCCGCCGCTGCAAATCCCCTTGCATAGGAGTAGAAAAATGTCACTCAGCAACTTTAAAATTGGCCCTCGGCTCTCTGTCGCGTTCGCTATCATTCTTTGCATGCTGGTGGGCGTGGCGATCATGGGGCTCAGCCGTATGGCTTCCATGCAGCAAGCGATGATCGAGATCACCAAGGCCAATGATGTCGAGGCAAATTTGGCGTCGGACATGAAAATGAGCCTGGATGACCGCATGATCGCGCTGCGCAATATCGTCTTGCTGGAAGACCGCACGCAGATGCAGGCGCAGGTGGAGCGGGTGGCCGAGCAACTGAAAAAGTACGATGAGGCTGAGCAAAAGCTCAGCGCCACGTTCAAGGAGTATGGCCTCCAGGCTGACGAAACCCAGCTGACGGGCGACATCAGGGACCGCGCCGCTGCGGCCCGGCCGCTCATGCAGAAAGTGCAGGAGTTGGGGCAGGCGAACCAAAATGCCGAGGCGATCAAGCTGTTGATGGGCGAGCTGCTGCCGATACAAGCGGGCTGGAGCAAGAGCCTGGCGGCGCTGGTCGCATCGGAGCGGCACCAGAACGAAGAGCTGACGGAGGCCGCCAGCGCTAACTATGCATTCGCCCGCAACATGGTCATCGTGATCACGGTGGTGGCGGTGTTGTTTGGCATCGTGCTGGCCCAGCTGATTACCCGCAGCATTACCGTGCCGATCAACCGCGCGGTGGAAATCGCCCAGACCGTGGCTGCCGGCGACCTGACCAGCCGGATCGAGGTCAGTGGCCGCGATGAAACCAGCATGCTGCTGGGCGCGCTGAAGGCGATGAACGACAGCCTGCAGGCGATTGTCAGCCAGGTCCGCGCCGGTACCGACACCATGAGCACCGCATCGCAAGAGATTGCCGCCGGCAATCTGGACTTGTCGTCGCGCACAGAGGAGCAAGCCAGTTCGCTTGAAGAAACCGCGTCGTCAATGGAGGAACTGACCAGCACCGTCAAGCAGAATGCCGACAATGCCCGCCAGGCCGACAGTCTGGCCCGTACCGCATCGGAGGTGGCCAGCCGCGGCGGCTTGGTGATTGCCGATGTGGTGCATACCATGAGCGCGATTAACGACTCCTCGAAGAAAATCGTGGAGATCATCAGCGTCATTGACGGCATCGCCTTCCAGACGAATATCCTGGCGCTGAACGCGGCGGTCGAGGCGGCGCGCGCAGGGGAGCAGGGCCGCGGCTTTGCGGTGGTGGCGTCGGAGGTGCGCAACCTGGCGCAGCGCAGCGCTGCTGCCGCGAAAGAAATCAAAACCCTGATCAGTGACTCGGTCAGCAAGGTGGAGTCGGGCTCGCAATTGGTGGACCAGGCCGGTGCGACCATGACGGATGTGGTGGAGAGCGTGCGGCGGGTGAGCGACATCATTACCGAAATCACCGCCGCCAGCCGCGAACAAAGCCTGGGGATAGAGCAGATCAACCAGGCCGTGATCCAGATGGATGGGGTGACCCAGCAGAATGCGGCGCTGGTCGAACAGTCGGCAGCGGCGGCGGAATCCTTGCAGGGGCAGGCTGCGCAACTGGCGGGCGTGGTAGGCAAGTTCGTGCTGGATCAGCAGCATGCCCTGCCGCCCAGAGCGCGCCCGGCGGCCAGTGCTGCACCCCGCTTGAAGATGGTGACGCGCGCCAAGGCTGTGGCATTCTAAGATCAGCTTGCTTGACGCTGTCCCGGCTTGCGTTTATATTAATGACTCACAAGTAAGTTACTGTCATTACACCCATGCAAGCCACTCAGGATACCAAGCCACGCTGGGAGCGGCGCAAAGATGCGCGGCCGCAGGAGTTGCTGGCGGCTGCGCTGGACCAGTTCGTTGAGCGTGGCTATGCCGCCACGCGTCTTGAGGACGTGGCCAAGCACGCCGGCGTGTCCAAGGGCACCTTGTACCTGTATTTCACCAACAAGGAAGAACTGTTCAAGGCGGTGATCCGCGAAACCATCGTGGCCACCATCGGCGAGGCCGAGCAGGATGCGGCGGTGTTCGACGGTCCCAGCAGCGAACTGCTGCGTGCCTTGCTGATGCGCTGGTGGGAGCGGATTTGCGTCACGCCGATCGCCGGCATCACCAAGCTGATGCTGGTCGAGGGCCATCATTTCCCCGAGCTGGTCAAGTTCCACAACGAAGAAGTGGTGGCGCGTGGCAGCGCCCTGATCACCGGCGTGCTCGAGCGCGGCATCGCCAGCGGCGAATTCCGCCCGGTCGATCCGGCCATCATGACCCAGGTGCTGATCGCCCCGGTGATGATGCTGATGATGTGGAACCGCTCCATCATGCCGGCCTGCGAGATGCCGCCGGTCGACCCGCACGCCTTCCTGGACACCTTTATCAGCACCACCCTGGTTGGCCTGGAAGCGCCCAAACCGTGAGTGCTACCCTGTACTTTTCCGTCCAGCTTGCCATTTTCGCAGGTTCACCCCCCTTAAACTGCAACCTGTCGCAATTTCCCGCGAACGGCCCGTCGAATCGTTAATATGTGCCTCCATGCCAGTTCAACGATAAAATGACGGATTATTTAATCCCGACATGAGTCATAAGATGAATATCGAACAAGCCCGCTTCAACATGATCGAACAGCAAATCCGTCCTTGGGACGTCCTGGACGCCGAGGTGCTGGAGTTGCTGCACGTTGTCAAACGTGAAAACTTCGTGCCGGCCGCGCACAAGGCGCTGGCCTTTGCCGACATCGAAATTCCGCTGCCTGGCGGCGAACTGATGCTGGCGCCGAAGATTGAAGCCCGGCTGCTGCAAGACCTGGGCCTGAAAAAGCACGAAGCCGTGCTGCTGATCGGCGCCGGTTCCGGCTACCTGGCGGCACTGCTGGGCCACAAGGCGCAGAAGGTGACGGCGGTAGAACTGTCGCCGGAACTGAAAGCACTGGCGGAAAAGAACCTGGCTGACAACGGCGTCACCAACGTGACCGTGGAGCAGGGCAATGGCGCGCAAGGCTGGACCAACGGCGCGCCGTTCGATGTGATCGTGGTGTCCGGTTCGCTGCCGGTGCTGCCGGAAGCGCTGTTGCAACAATTGAAAGTGGGCGGCCGCCTGGCAGTCATCATCGGCCAGGCGCCGGCGATGAAGGCACAGCTGATCACCCGCACCGGCGAAGCTGGCTACGACACCCGCACCCTGTTTGAAACCAACGTGAAAGCGCTGGCTTCGGCAGCAGCGCCGTCGCAGTTCAAGTTTTAAGCGGGAAGGTTAGCCATGCAGCAGATCACCGCGCTGGAACTGGCCGACTGGCTGGCAGACGACGCCCGTCCTAGCCCGATGTTGCTGGACGTGCGAGAAAACTGGGAATTCGAGACTTGCCGCATCGACGGCTCAGTCCAGATCCCGATGAATACCATCCCGGCGCGCATTGACGACCTCGATGAGGATGCAGCGATTGTCTGCATCTGCCATCACGGTGCGCGCAGTATGCAGGTGGCCGCCTTCCTGGAGCGTAATGGCTTCGGCAAGATGGTCAACCTGACCGGCGGCATCCACGCCTGGGCGCTGCAAGTCGATAGCACGATGGCCAAGTATTAACTGGCCGCCGCGCTGCCGGCCGGCGCGGCGCTAAGTAGTGTTTTTGATTTGTTCAACTTTTTTGATGACTCCAACGGAGATTGCAATGCAGAGACCCCTTATCGCCGTGCTGATCACCAGCGCCTTTTTGACGCTCAACGCACAGGCGGCCGACCTGCTCCAGGTGTACCAGCAAGCACTGGCCAATGACGCCACTTACGCCGGCGCCCGCTCATCGCTTGCCGCCGGCCAGGAACGCATCACCCAGGGGCGCTCCGTGTTGCTGCCGAATGTGTCGGCCAGCGGTTCCAATACCCGCAACTCCGGCGACCTGACCACCGCCGAAGCCTTTACCGGCAATATGGTCAAGGGCGATACCAATTACCACGCCAACAGCTACACCGTGTCGCTGTCGCAGCCGCTGATCAACTGGGGCGCGTGGGAAACCTACCAGCAAAGCAAGCTGGCCCAGGCCACTGCCGAAGCCACCTTCTCGCAAGCCCAGCAAGACCTGATCGTGCGCGTGGCGCAAGCGTATTTCGACGTGCTGACCGCGCAGGACAACCTGACCGCGACCCAGGCGCAGAAAGTGGCAACCACCGAACAGCTGGCCTCGGCCAAGCGCAATTTTGAAGTCGGCACCCAGACCATCACCGATACCCACGAGGCGCAAGCCGCGTACGACCTGGTGGTGGCGCAGGAATTTGCCGCCATCAACGATCTGGACAACAAGCGCACCGCGCTGCAAGTGATCATCGGCCAGAGCACCGCCGACCTGGCGCCGCTGCGCACCGGCGTGACGATCTCGCCGCCGTCGCCGGCCGCCGTGGAGCCTTGGATCAGCTCGGCTGAAACGCAGAACTACTCGGTGGTGGCCGCCGGCCTGAACGTGGAAATCGCCAAGCGTGAAATCTCGCGCAACCGCGCCAACCACCTGCCGACCGCCAATCTGATCGCCAGCAGCTCGCACTCCTACCAGTCGGGCGGCGGCAGTACCATCAACAACAATGCCATCGGCGTCAGCTGGAACATCCCGATCTTCAGCGGCTTTGCCGTGACCAGCAAGGTGCGCGAGACCATCGCCCTGGAAGACAAGGCCCGCAATGACCTGGAAGCGACCAAGCGCGCTGCCTCGCAGACCGCGCGCCAGGCCTTCCTCGGCATGACCAGCGGCCTGGCCCAGGTCAAGGCGCTGGAAGCGGCGGAAGTGTCGAGCAAGTCCTCGCTCGATTCGAACAAGCTGGGCTACCAGGTCGGCGTGCGTATCAACATCGACGTGCTGAATGCGCAAAAGCTGTTGTACTCGACCCAGAAAGACCTGTCGAAAGCCCGCTACGACACCATCATGAATGGCCTGCGCCTGAAATCGGCGGCCGGCTCGCTGAAGGAAGCGGACCTGGCGCCGATCAACGCGCTGCTGGTGCACTAAACCTACGATTTACCTTCGATCAATGCCGGCCTCGCGCCGGCATTTTTTTGTCCTAATTATTAGTGAAAACTGCATAGTCATAGCAAATTTCATGGATTTATTCATTCCTTGTGTAGGCGGATACTGAACACATCCCAAACACATCCGAAGGAGCAAGACCATGAAACAAGTAGCCATCATCACCGGCGCATCCCGTGGCATCGGCGCCGCCATCGCCCGGCGTCTGGCCAAGGACGGCTTTGCCGTGGTCGTCAACTACGCCGGGAACGTGGCCGAGGCTGACAAGGTCGTAGCCGCGATTGCCGCGCAAGGCGGCACTGCCATCGCCGTGCAGGCCGACGTTGCCAGTGCGGCCGAGGTGCGCAAGCTGTTCGAGCAGACCATCGCCCAACTCGGCCGCGTGGACGTGCTGGTCAACAATGCCGGCATCATGCCGCCGCAACTGCCACAGCTGGGCGCCACCGATGACGACACCTTTGACCGCCTGGTGGCCGTCAACCTCAAGGGCAGCTTCAATACCATGCGCGAGGCCACGGCCAAGCTGGAGCAGGGCGGCCGCATCATCAATTTCTCGTCGAGTTTGGTGGGGACGCTGCTGCCGGGTTATTCGGCCTACGTCGCCACCAAGGCCGGCGTGGAAGCCATGACCTCCATTCTGGCCAAGGAACTGCGTGGCAAGAATATCACCGTCAACGCGGTCGCGCCGGGACCGACCGCCACTGCTCTGTTCCTCGACGGGAAAACGCCGGAGCTGATCGACCGTCTCGCCAAGATGACGCCGCTGGAGCGCCTGGGCCAGCCGGAAGACATCGCCAGCGCCGTGTCCTTCCTCGCCGGTCCGGACGGTAGCTGGATCAACGGCCAGACCCTGCGTGCCAACGGCGGCATGGTGTAAGGAGCACACATCACGGTGCCGATGTGCGCGCATGGACTAAAAGTTAAGAAGGAGGTAGTATCCGGTCCGTTATCAAATCATTAAAGCCGCATGACTACCTCCGCAGCACTGACACGCAAACAACTTCTCATCCTCATCGGCGGCTTTGCCGCGCTGGCCTTGCTGGTCATGATCTGGCGCTGGGGCGGCACGGTGGAAGATTCGCTGGCATACTTCAATACCGCCCGTTACCTGCGCGGCGAAATCCCGGCGAGCGAGCTGCGCGCGCCTTTCCCATACCGCTTGCTGGCGCCTGCCTTGGCTGCTGCGATACCCGGTGACACCCGCCAAAGCTTCGCCCTGCTCAACTGGCTGTGCATCAGCGCCACCGCCGTGATGATGACGCTGGCCGCGCTGCGCGCAGGCATCGGCCGCAAAGGCGCAGTCATCGCCGGCCTGCTGCTGCTACTGTCGGTGCCCACCTTTTGGTACGCGCCCTACCTGCTGACCGACCCCGCCTCGCTCTGCGCCCGCGCTGCCTTCGTGCTGGCAGTGCTGTCTGGCCAGCCGTGGTTGGCCGCTGTGGCTGGCGTCGCCGGTGCTGCCGTGCGTGAAGAAAACATCCTGCTGCTGGTGTGGCTGCTGGCCATGCGCCGCATCGCCATCATGCCGGGGCTGGTGGCGCTGGCTGCCGCCGGCGCGTGGATGGTAGCGGTGCGCTGGTGGCTGATTCCCGGCCTGCCGAGCTATGTGTGGGCGCCGAGCATCTACACCGTCATCACCGCCTTGAAGGACGTGCGCTCGCTGGCCTCGCTGGTGACGGCGGCCGGGCTGGTGCTGCCGCTGGCGCTGCTGGGCATGCGCGGTTCTGCATCCAGCGCCCCGGCGCTGCAGCCGCTGAAATCGCTGCTGTTGTTGATGGTGCTGCCGCCGCTGTACGCCGCGCTGTGCGTGCGCATCGACGGCCGCGCCATCTGGGGCCTGTACCCAATGCTGGCGCCATTCGCCGCCTTGTGGCTGGCAGCACGGCTGGAGCAGTGGACGCCGGCGAAAGTGCCGGCATGACCAGCGCTGAATTCGAACTGCGCCAGCAGCCGTCCACCGCGCGCGCTTTGTGGCAGGGCCTGCGTCCGCGCCATTGGCTGAAGAATCTGCTGGTGTTCGTGCCGATGCTGGCCGGCCACGCCATCAACGGCGCCACCGCGTTGCAATCGCTGGTGGCGTTTGCGGCGTTCTGCCTGTGCGCTTCCAGCGCCTACCTGCTCAACGATGCGATGGATGCGGAAGACGACCGCCATCACCCCACCAAGCGCCATCGTCCGATTGCCAGCGGCGCCTTGTCGGCCACGCTGGCGCGCGGTGTCAGTGTGCTGCTGGCGCTGGCCGCTTTGGCCTTGTGCGCTTGCTACGGCCGGCTGCTGCTGGCTGCGGTAGCGGTGTACTTCGTCTCCACCGTCGCTTACTCGATGTACCTGAAGCGCTTGCTGATGGTCGATACCGTCACGCTGGCGCTGCTGCACACCATGCGCGTGCTGGGCGGCTGCGCGGCCACGGGCATTGAACCGTCGTTCTGGTTGCTGGCGTTTTCCTTCTTCCTGTTCCTGTCGCTGGCGCTGCTCAAGCGGCACAGCGAGTTGTTCAACCTGGAACGCGTGGGCAAGGAGAAAACCTCCGGACGCGGCTACGCCACCGCCGACCGCGCGCCGATCGGCATGCTGGGCATGAACAGCGCCTTCGTCTCGGTGGTGATTTTTATGCTGTACTTTAATTCGGAGAACGTGCTCAAGTTGTACCGCCATCCGTCGTGGCTGTTCGGTATTGTGCCGCTGGCCATGCTGTGGCTGGGGCGCTTGTGGGTGTTGTCGTTCCGGGGCGAGGTCAATGAGGATCCGCTGCTGTATGTCAGCCGGGATCCTGTCAGCCTGATGGTGATTGCGGCCTGCGCCGCGCTGGGCGCAGCCGCAGTGTGACGACTTACAGGCCGGCGCCCTGGCCATCGAAGCTGCGTTCGATCAGTTCGATTTTGTAGCCGTCCGGATCGGTAACGAAGGCGATCACGGTGGTGCCGCCCTTGACCGGACCCGGCTCGCGCGTGACATTGCCGCCATTGGCTTTCACTGCGGCGGCGGTGCTGTAGATGTCTTCCGCCGAAATCGCGATGTGGCCGTAGGCCGTGCCCATGTCGTAGCTGGTGGTGCCGTAGTTATAGGTCAGTTCCAGCTCGGCGTGGTCAGGGTTCGAGCCAAAGCCGAGGAAGGCCAGCGTGTACTGGTACTCCGGGTTGTCGCTGGTGCGCAGCAGTTTCATGCCGAGTACCTTGGTGTAGAAATCGATGGAGCGTTGCAGGTCGCCGACTCGCAGCATGGTGTGCAGGATGCGCATGGTAAATCCTTGTTGGTGATGAAGCGAAACAAGGATTTTATCAGCGCCCAGCCGATTGCGTCGGCGACGGCGCCACCCGCCAGATAACATTGGCCACATCGTCTGCTACCAGTAGCGCACCTTGCCGGTCCACCGTCACGCCGACCGGACGTCCTTGCGCCTTGCCTTCGCTGCTGAGGAAGCCGGACAGGAAATCCTGCGGCGGCCCGGACGGCTTGCCACCGCTGAATGGGATAAACACCACCTTGTAGCCGCTGTGCGGCTTGCGGTTCCACGAACCATGCTGGCCAATGAATACGCCGCCGCGATACTGCTGCGGGAACAGCGCCGATTCATAGAAGGTCAATCCCAGCGAAGCAGTATGCCCGCCCAGTGCATAGTCGGGCACGATGGCCTTGGCCACCAGCTCCGGCTTTTGCGGCGACACGCGGGTATCGACATGCTGGCCGTAGTAGCTGTATGGCCAGCCGTAGAAACCGCCTTCCTTCACCGAGGTCATATAGTCCGGCACCAGGTCGTTGCCCAGCTCATCGCGTTCGTTGACGGTGGTCCACAGGGCGTGCGTCTGCGGTTCCCAGCCCATGCCGTTGGCGTTGCGCAGGCCGGTCGCGAACAGGCGCGATTTATTGGTGGCCAGTTCCAGTTGCCAGATCGCGGCGCGGCCGGTTTCCGCTGCGATGCCGTTTTCGCCGACGTTGCTGTTGGAGCCGACCGTCACGTACAAGTATTTGCCGTCCGGGCTGGCGATGATGTTCTTGGTCCAGTGGTGGTTGATGGTGCCGGCGGGCAGGTCCATCACCTTCACGCCGGGTGTGCTGATGCTGGTGGCGCCTTCCTGGTAGGGGAAGCGCAGCACGGCGTCGGTATCGGCCACGTACAAGTCTTTGCCGACCAATGCCATGCCGAATGGCGAGTGCAAGCCAGTGAGGTAGGTGCTGCGGCTCTGCACCTCGCCTTTGCCATCCAGACCGCGCAGTAGCGTGATGCGGTTGGCCGATTCGGTGGCGGCACCGGCTTTTTTCATTTGCTGCTTCATGACCATGCCCTTGATGCCCTTGCTATCGTCCGGCTTGGGCGGGGCATTAGTTTCGGCCACCAGCACGTCGCCATTCGGCAGCGTGTACAGCCAGCGCGGATGATCGAGTCCGTGCGCATAGGCGGTCACGCTGAAGCCGGGCGGTGCAAGCGGGCGCTGTTGCGCTGAAAACGGTTCGGCCGGCGCCACGTTGAGGGTCGGGATCAGCTTGTGCTCAGGCTCGGGCAGCTGCGGGCTGGGCCCGAAACCGGGCGGGAAGGACTGGGCGTGCGTCAACAGCGGCGCGCAGGCGGCGAGCAACAGCGAAATGGCATAGCGCATATGGCTGTTCCCTCGCTCAGTCGCTCTTGACGTTGGGCTGCGGTTGCGCCTTGGCGTCGCTGCGCGGCTTTTCCACGCCGCGCTGGTTGTGCAGGTCGGTATCGACCATGCCGCTATCCACGTCGGCAGCGGCCTGGCGCATGATGCTGCGCGGCTTGGCGCCCTGGTCGTCAGGCGCTTCATCGCGCTCGTGCGGCATGCGTTTGACGCCGTCGTCTTTTACCTTGGCGTCCGTATTGACGTGCTGGTCTTTCATGGCGGTCTCCGTCGCAATGGGTTCAAGCCATCTTAGCAAGTTGGTTTTACGTCAGTCGCCAGATTGAATTCTGACAACAGCAGGAAAAGTCGTTTATCATTTAGACCACATTTCTTCATCAGGATATTTTGCATGAGCTCTGCCGCCAAGCTGGATAACTGCGCCAACTGCGAAACGCCGCTGACCGGCCATTTCTGCGCCAATTGCGGGCAGGAGGCGGTGCTGCACCACGCCAGTACGCGCGAGTTCCTGCATGAGTTCATCGGCCATTACGTGGCGCTGGAGGGCAAGCTGTGGGGCTCGCTGAAGCGGCTGATCCTGATGCCGGGCGAACTGACCAACGAATACATCCGCGGCCGCCGCGTGCGCTATGTGCAGCCGCTGCGCATGTACCTGACCTTCAGCGTGCTGTTTTTCGCGCTGCTAAAATTCACCAGCGACGGCGAGACGCACGGCGATAAGAAAACCGTCGGCCAGGCGATTGCCACCCAGGCCGTGTCGGCGGCGGGCAAGCCGCACGACGCCGACAGCGAGGCAAGCAAATCCGCCGCGCGCGACGCGCTGGCTGATGCGATGAGCGAGATGGCGGCCGAAGACGCCAAGTCCGACATCCGCGCCGCCAAGGCCGAGCAAAACGATAGCGGCGACAAAGCTGACAAAGACGCCAAGGATGGCAACGACGCGGACCTCAACATCAGCGAGGAATACATCGACGGCAAATTGAGCAGCCTGCCGCTGCTGCGCCGCCAGTGGCACGCGCTGAACCAGCTGCCGCCGGAGGAGCAGGTCAAGGTCTT
Source organism: Duganella flavida (assembly GCF_009857445.1). Lineage (GTDB taxonomy): Bacteria > Pseudomonadota > Gammaproteobacteria > Burkholderiales > Burkholderiaceae_D > Rugamonas > Rugamonas flavida. The sequence goes on along the minus strand of NZ_WWCN01000007.1, from coordinate 88,266 downwards.
CAAGAACGGCATGAACCACTATGCGCCGTACGCGATCTTCTGCCTGATGCCGGTGTTTGCCTTGCTGCTCAAGGTGCTGTATCTGGGCTCCGGCCGCCGTTTCGGCGAGCATATGCTGTTCGCGTTGCACACCAATGCGTTTGCCTTCCTGATGTTCAGTGCTGTCCTGCTGTCGCCATTCAGCCTGCTGCAGTTCCTGCTGTGGTGCTGGCTGATCGGCTACCTGCCATGGGCCATGCGGCGCGTCTACCACAGCAGCCGCTTTGGCACTTTCGTGCGCTGGTCGGTGCTGATGCTGTTCTACATACTGGCGCTGGCGTTTGCGGTGATGATTTCGGCTGGCATGGGCATCCTGACGGTCGGCCATTAAACTTGCACATGGCACTGTTTAAATGTACAGTGACGACGCCCTAGCCGAAAGCCGAGACTTTTATGACCCTCACGTCCACTGTTTTTAAAACCATCGCCCTGGTCGTGCGCCCGAATACCGACGGCATTGCTGAATCGGTGGGCAGCGTGGTGGAGTTCCTGGAAAACGGCGGCTACGAGGTGGTGTTTGAAGAGCAGACCGCATCCCACCTCGGCCTGCAGCTGGACGACCGCCGCGTGATGAACGCGGCCGGCATCGGCGCCGAGTGCGACGCCGCCGTCGTCATGGGCGGCGATGGCACCATGCTGGGCATCGCGCGCCAGCTATCGCCGTTCAATGTGCCGCTGATCGGTATCAACCAGGGCCGCCTCGGCTTCATGACGGACATTCCCCTAGACGGCATGCACGATGCGTTGGCGCGCATCCTGAGCGGCAGCTACAAGGCCGAACGCCGCACTTTGCTGGAAGGCCGCGTGATGCGCGGCGCGGACGTGATCCACGTCGGCATGGCGGTCAACGACGTGGTGGTCTCGCGTGGCACCGGTGCCGGCATGGCCGAGCTGCGCGTCGATGTGGACGGGCAGTTCATGTACAACCAGCGCTCCGACGGCCTGATTATCTCGACGCCGACCGGCTCCACTGCTTACGCCTTGTCGGCCGGCGGCCCGCTGCTGCACCCGGCGCTGGGCGGCATCGTGCTGGTGCCGATTGCGCCGCATGCGCTGTCGAACCGTCCTATCGTGCTGCCGGAGTCCAGCGAGATCGTGATTGAGATCGTGCGTGGCCGCGACATCAGCGTCAACTTTGATATGCAAACCTTCGCCAGCCTGCAATCGCAGGACCGGATTGTGATCCAGCGTTCGCCGCATGCGATCACCTTCCTGCATCCGGATGGCTGGAGCTACTATCACACCTTGCGTGAAAAACTGCACTGGAATGAGTACCCTTCCGGTGAAGGCAAACTCGTTTAACTACTTCTACAAGTCTCCATGCTGCGTACCCTGTCCATTCGTGATTTCGTTATCGTCGATACGATAGAACTGGAATTCTCCGCCGGCTTTACGGTGTTCACCGGCGAAACCGGGGCTGGTAAATCGATCCTGATCGATGCGCTGACGCTGGCGCTGGGCGGACGCGGTGATGCCAGCGTGGTGCGCGAAGGCGCGGCCAAGGCCGACATCACGGCGGATTTTGCGGCGAGTGCGCAAGCCGGCGAGTGGCTGGCGGCGAATGAATTTGCGGTGGAGGAGGGCGGCGCGCTGCTGCGCCGCGTGATCGACAACGCGGGCCGCAGCAAGGCTTATATCAACGGTGTAGCGGCAACGGCGGCGCAGTTGCGCGAATTGGGCGACCTGCTGGTTGATATCCATGGCCAGCACGCGCACCAGTCGCTGATGAAGACCGAGGCGCAGCGCGACCTGCTGGATGGCCAGGCCGGTGCAGGCGGCGAGGCGCGTTCCGTGGCCGCTGCCTACAAGGCATGGCGTGCGCTGTCACGCCAACTGGAAGAATTCGAGGCCAATGCGGCCAACGTGCTGTATGAGCGCGAGCGTTTGGAATGGCAAGTCAACGAGCTGGAAAAGCTGGCGGTCAAGCCGGGCGAGTGGCTGGAGGTCAGCAATGAGCAGAGCCGCCTGTCGCACGCGGCCAGTTTGATGGAGGGCGCGCAGGATGCGCTGGCCGTCATCTCGGAAGCCGAGGACCATCCGATTTTGTCGCAGCTGTCGTCGCTGAACCAGAAGCTGGGCAAGCTGGCCGATATCGATAGCGGCTTGCAGCCGATTGTGGATTTGATCGAACCGGCACGCATCCAGCTGCAGGAAGCGGTGTATGCGCTGAACGATTATCTGGATCGCGTGGATCTGGACCCGGCGCGTTTGCGCACGGTGGAAGCGCGCATGGATGCGATCCATTCGGCAGCGCGCAAGTTCCGCGTGCTGGAAGACGAGCTGCCAGAAGAGCACAGCAAGCTGGCTACGCGTTTGTCGCAACTGGCCGATGCCACCGATCTGGAAGGCTTGCGCAAGCAGGAAGAAAAGCTGAAGGCTACCTACACGGCGGAAGCGCAGAAGCTGTCGGCCACGCGCACGCGCGCCGCGCAGTTGCTGGGCGACGCCGTCACTAAAGCGATGCAGGAATTGAACATGACTGGCGGCCGCTTCGAAGTCGCGCTGAACGCATGCGAGCCGGCGGCGTATGGACTGGAGCAGGTGGAGTTTCTGGTGGCTGGTCACGCCGGCGTGGCGGCGCGGTCGCTGGCGAAAGTGGCATCGGGCGGTGAGCTGGCGCGTATCTCGCTGGCGATTTCCGTGATCACCTCCAACGCGACCACCGTGCCAACCTTGATCTTCGATGAAGTGGATAGCGGCATTGGCGGCGGCGTGGCGGAAGTAGTAGGACGCTTGCTGCGCCGCTTGGGCCAGGAGCGCCAGGTACTGTGCGTAACGCACTTGCCGCAAGTGGCCAGCCAGGCGGGCCAGCATTTCCAGGTCGCCAAGGGCACGCTGGACAACGGCAAAACCGCCTCGCGCATCGACGTGCTGGATTCCAAATCGCGCGTCGAAGAAATCGCCCGCATGCTGGGCGGCCTCGAAATCACCGCCACCACCCGCAAACACGCCCGCGAACTTCTCGCTTCCTGATCTATGACCTTTCAAAAAGAACCTCATCACAAGCACGGCGCAGTTGGCCGTAGCGCCATCGTTCTGGTGAATCTGGGCACGCCCGACGCGCCGACCCGTTCTGCGGTACGCCGCTACCTGAAAGAATTCCTGTCCGATCCGCGCGTGGTTGAGATTCCGCGTGCGGTCTGGTGGTTTATTCTTAACCTGATCATCCTGCCGTTCCGCTCCGGCCAATCGGCTAAAAAGTACGAATCGATCTGGACTCGCGAAGGTTCGCCGCTGCGCACGCACACTGCTGCGCAAGCGCTGTATCTACGCGGCGCGCTTGGCGAACGCGGCCATCAGGATTTGAGTGTTGAGATGGCGATGCGCTACGGTTCTCCATCGCTGCCGGAAGTGTTGAGCAAACTGAAGGCGGATGGCGCCGAGCGCATCCTGGTGCTGCCGGCCTACCCGCAATACTCGGGCACCACCACCGGTTCTATCTATGACGCTGTATTCCAGCACTACGGCACCGTGCGCAACATTCCCGAGCTGCGCTTCATCCGCAATTACCACGACCACGACGGCTATATCCGCGCCCTCCAGCAATCTGTGCTCAACCACTGGGAGCAGCACGGCAAGCCGGAAAAGCTGGTGATGAGCTTCCACGGCGTACCCAAGCGCACATTAATGCTGGGCGATCCCTACCACTGCGAATGCCTGAAAACCGCGCGCCTGCTGGCCGCCGCCCTCAAGCTGACGCCGGACCAGTACGTGGTCACCTTCCAGTCGCGCTTCGGCAAGGCCGAGTGGCTGCAACCGTACACTGCGCCTACTGTGGCCCAGCTGGCGCGCGACGGCGTCAAGCGCGTTGACGTGATCTGCCCCGGCTTCATCAGCGATTGCCTGGAAACGCTGGAAGAGATCAGTATGGAGGTTCGCCATGATTTCGAAACCAACGGTGGCAAAGAATTCCACTACATTCCCTGCCTGAACGAATCCCCGGCCTGGATTGCCGCGCTGGCCGAAATCGCCGAGCAGCACATCATCGGTTGGCCGACTCAGCTGGCGCCATCCCAGCGCGAGGCGATGAAAAAAGAGGCAGAATCCGGCCGCGTCGCCGCCTTGCAACTCGGCGCCTCAGACTGAAAAGCAACATTCCCGCCACAATCACACCGTCACCCCATAATCAGCACTTGCGGGTGACGAGTGCCAGCCTGTTAAAATAGCCGCCTGATACAAGCTCGTGTTGTCGAAATGGCAGGCAAAATAAACCCTTGAAATCGTAGGTTATTGCCCCATTTGCTGCCACAGCGGTAACAAAAGTAATGTCAAACAAATACGATTGTAGGAGTCTTTAGATGCAAGATCAGGAAAACCAAGCCGTACCACCTAATCCAGAGGCGGCCGAAGCCGCTGCGTCGGCCCAACCATCGACCCCGGAAGCAGGCTTGCCATCGCTGGAACAGCAGCTGGCCGGTACCGAAGCCAAGCTGGCTGACATGCACGACGCCTTCATGCGCGCCAAAGCCGACGGTGAAAACATCCGTCGCCGCGCCCAGGAAGACGTGTCCAAGGCCCACAAGTTTGCGGTAGAAAGCTTTGCCGAAGCGCTGGTGCCCGTGAAAGACAGCCTGGAAATGGCTCTGAAAGTCGAAGCGCCGACGCTGGAATCGCTGAAGGAAGGCGTTGAAATGACGCTGAAGCAGCTGTCCGCAGCCTTCGAACGCAATCGCCTGATTGCCATTGAACCGGCGCAAGGCGAAAAACTGGACCCGAACAAGCACCAGGCTGTTGCCGTGGTGCCTGCCGACCAGGAAGCCAACACCGTTGTTGCTGTGCTGCAAAAGGGTTATATGATTGCCGACCGCCTGCTGCGTCCGGCCATCGTCACCGCAGCGCAAGCCAAGTAACTATAAGCTCTTGAAATAAGACAGCTTTTCCACATATTAGTACCATCTGAACTTTAGCAAATAAGGAAGAAAAATCATGGGTCGTATTATCGGTATCGATTTGGGAACCACCAACTCGTGCGTTTCCGTTATGGAAAACGGTCAGCCTAAGGTAATCGAGAACGCTGAAGGCGCACGTACGACGCCATCTATCATTGCTTATCAAGAAGATGGTGAAATTCTGGTTGGCGCGCCGGCAAAACGCCAGGCCGTCACCAATCCAAAGAACACCCTGTTCGCGGTCAAACGCCTGATCGGTCGTAAATTCGACGAGAAGGAAGTGCAGAAGGACATCGGCCTGATGCCTTACTCGATCACCAAAGCCGACAACGGCGATGCATGGATCGGCGTACGCGACAAAAAACTGGCTCCTCCGCAAATCTCGGCGGAAGTGCTGCGCAAGATGAAGAAAACCGCAGAAGACTACCTGGGTGAAGAAGTCACCGAGGCCGTCATCACCGTTCCTGCGTACTTCAACGACTCGCAGCGCCAGGCAACCAAAGACGCCGGCCGTATCGCTGGCCTGGAAGTCAAACGTATCATCAACGAACCAACCGCAGCGGCTCTGGCGTTCGGCTTGGACAAGACTGAAAAAGGCGACCGTAAAATCGCCGTGTACGACTTGGGCGGCGGTACCTTCGACGTATCGATCATTGAAATCGCTGACGTCGACGGCGAGAAGCAGTTCGAAGTGCTGTCGACCAACGGCGACACCTTCCTCGGCGGTGAAGACTTCGACCAGCGCATCATCGATTACATCATCGAAGAGTTCAAGAAGATCAACGGTCTGGATCTGAAAAAAGATCCAATCGCTCTGCAGCGTATCAAGGCTTCGGCTGAGCGCGCGAAGATCGAACTGTCGTCGTCGCAGCAGACCGAAATCAACGAGCCGTACATCGCCATGGCGAACGGCGCGCCGGTCCACTTGACCCTGAAAATGACCCGCGCCAAGCTGGAATCGCTGGTGGAAGAGCTGATCATCGCCACCATCGAGCCATGCAAAACCGCGATCAAAGACGCAGGCGTTAAAGTCACCGACATCGACGACATCATTCTGGTCGGCGGTATGACCCGTATGCCTAAGGTGCAGGAAAAGGTCAAAGAGTTCTTCGGCAAGGATCCACGTAAAGACGTGAACCCGGATGAAGCTGTGGCCGTCGGCGCTGCGATCCAAGGTTCGGTTCTGTCGGGCGAGCGTAAAGATTTGCTGCTGCTGGACGTGACCCCGCTGTCGCTGGGTATCGAAACCCTGGGCGGCGTGATGACCAAGATGATTCACAAGAACACCACGATTCCTACCAAGTTCTCGCAAGTGTTCTCGACCGCTGACGACAACCAGCCAGCCGTGACCATCAAGGTCTACCAAGGCGAGCGCGAAATCGCGGTTGGCAACAAAGGCCTGGGCGAGTTCAATCTGGAAGGCATCCCGCCAGCGGCACGCGGCACCCCACAGATCGAAGTGACCTTCGACATCGACGCCAACGGCATTCTGCACGTCGGCGCCAAAGACAAGGCCACCGGCAAAGAGAACAAGATCACGATCAAGGCTAACTCGGGCCTGACCGAAGCGGAAATCCAGAAGATGGTGAAAGACGCTGAAGTCAACGCTGAAGAAGACAAGAAAGTGAAAGAACTGGCTGAGTCGCGCAACCAGGCCGACGCACTGGTGCACTCGACCCGCAAATCGCTGACCGAATACGGCGACAAGCTGGAAGCCGGCGAGAAAGAGAAGATCGAAGCGGCGATCACCGACCTGGAAGCCTCGATCAAATCGGGCGACAAGGCCGAGATCGACGCCAAGGTGGCAGCACTGTCGACCGCTTCGCAGAAGCTGGGCGAGAAGATGTACGCCGACATGCAAGCGCAGCAAGCTGCCGGCGGTGCTGAAGGTGCAGCCCCAGGTGCTGAGCAAGCCAAGCCACAAGACGACGTGGTCGACGCTGACTTCAAAGAAGTTAAAGACAGCAAGTAAGATCCGTCATCCCCGCGCAGGCGGGGATCCATGCTGAGTCGGATATGGACAGTCAGCATGGGCTCCCGCCTACGCGGGAGCGACGACGCCGAGTCGCGTGGCCATGCCGCCGGCTCGGCTTTTTCGCATAAATCAGTACAGAATATAAGCAAGGTTACGACAATATGGCAAAGCGTGATTTCTACGAGATACTCGGTGTCGCAAAGAGCGCAACCGAAGACGAGATCAAGAAGGCCTATCGCAAACTGGCTATGAAGTACCATCCGGACCGCAATCCGGATAGCAAGGACGCGGAAGACAAGTTCAAGGAAGTCAAAGAAGCCTACGAAATGCTGACCAATCCGGAGAAGCGCGAAGCGTATGACCGTTACGGTCACGCTGGCGTGGACCCGAATGCGGGCGCAGGTTTCGGCGGCGGCGGCGCTGGCGGTTTCGGCGATGCGTTTGGCGACATCTTCGGCGACATCTTTGGCGGTGGCCGCGGCCGCAGCCAGGGCCCGCAGGTGTACCGCGGCGCCGACCTGCGCTACAACCTCGAGATCACCCTGGAGCAGGCCGCACACGGCTTCGACACCACCATCCGCGTGCCGTCGTGGGACAAGTGCGACACCTGCCACGGTTCCGGCGCCAAGCCAGGCACCTCGCCGGTGACTTGCTCGACCTGCGCCGGCCACGGCCAGGTGCGCATGCAGCAGGGCTTCTTCAGCATCCAGCAGACCTGCCCGAAATGCCACGGCACCGGCAAGATCATTCCTGAGCCATGCGCTGCATGCGCCGGCCAGGGCCGCATCAAGCGCAACAAGACGCTGGAAGTGAAGATCCCGGTCGGTATCGACAACGGCATGCGTATCCGCTCGTCCGGCAACGGCGAGCCGGGCACCAATGGCGGGCCGTCGGGCGACTTGTACGTGGAAATCCACATCAAGGCGCACCCGGTGTTCCAGCGCGAAGGTGACGACCTGCATTGCGAAATGCCGATCTCGTTTGCCAAGGCAGCCTTGGGCGGCGAAATCGAAGTGCCGACATTGTCTGGTAAAGTATCGTTTACGATCCCTGAAGGCACCCAGTCGGGCAAGACCTTCCGCCTCAAAGGCAAGGGCATCAAAGGCGTGCGTTCCGGCTTTGCGGGCGACTTGTTCTGCCACGTGGCAGTTGAGACCCCGATCAAGCTGACCGACAAGCAGAAGGAACTGCTGCGCGAGTTTGAGAAATCCACCACTGAGGGCGGCTCCAAGCACAGCCCACAGACGAAGACCTGGCGCGACAAGGTGAAGGACTTTTTTGAGTAATTTGCCGGTCACGCAAGCTTGGTAACATCGGACCGCCGCGCTGCCTTTTTTGGCAGACCGGCGGTCTTCTTATGTACGAGAGGAGCATCATGGAAAGCCTGAAAAACAGCACATCCCCCCTGCGCCACCTGCTGGAGAACAACCGTCAGTGGGCCGCATCGGAAGTTGAACGTGACCCGGACTTCTTCAACCGACTGGCCACGCAAGCCGCGCCGGAATACCTGTGGATCGGTTGCTCCGACAGCCGCGTGCCGGCAAATGAACTGCTGGGCCTGGCCCCGGGCGACGTGTTCGTCCACCGCAATATCGCCAACGTAGTGGTGCACTCGGATCTGAACTGCCTGTCGGTAATGCAGTTTGCGATTGAAGTGCTGAAGGTCAAGCACGTGATCATCGTCGGCCACTACGGCTGCAAAGGCGTACACGCCGCCATGACCGGCGCCCGCGTCGGCCTGGTCGACAACTGGCTGCGCCACGTCTACGACGTCAACCAGAAGCACGAGCGCTATCTGGGGAGCGTGGTCAACGAGCAGAAACGTTCGGAACGCCTGGTGGAACTGAACGTGGTCGAGCAAGTGAACAACGTGGTGCAAACCACCATCGTGCGCGACGCCTGGGATCGCGGCCAGGAACTGACCGTGCACGGCTGGGTCTACGGCATCAACGACGGCAAGCTGCAAGACATGGGCATCGCTGTCAGCGCCTTGGATCAACTGGCTCCCGCAGTGCAGCAGCGTTTGGCAAAGTACGAAACCGTCTAAAATCCGCATAACGATATCGGATAAGCTTCGTTTTCTAAATAAGGACGGCGGCATAGACTGTATGGCACATCTTTACAAGAGAGTGTGTCATGGCTGCCGTTCTTCAGGATTCTTTTCAGGTTGAGTTGTTCGATGCGCCGCTCGGTGCGGAGATTCTTGGGCTTGACCTGAACCGCCCGCTGCCGCAGCGGGACTTCCAGCGCATTCATAAAGCGCATCTGGATCACCATCTGCTGGTGTTCCGCGATCAGCGCATCACGCCGCAACAGCAGGTCGATTTCAGCCGCCGCTTCGGCCCGCTGCAGATTCATGTGCTGCGCAATTTCCAGCTGCCTTCCCATCCGGAAGTGCTGATCATTTCCAATATCATCGAGAACGGTAAGCCGCTCGGCCTGGGCGATGCCGGCCATTTCTGGCACTCGGACCTTTCATACAAAGAGACGCCCAGTCTCGGCTCGATGCTGCACGCGCAGGAGCTGCCGCTGGAAGGTGGCGACACCCTGTTCGCCAATATGCACCTCGCCTACGACACGCTGCCGGCCGCGCTGCGCCATGCGGTGCAAGGCGCGCGCGCTGAGCACAGTTATCTCGCGCAGTATGAAGAGCTGCGCCGCCGCAGCCCCTTCCGCCCCGCGCTGACGCAGGCGCAGATCGATGAGGTCAAGCCGGTCGAGCATCCGGTAGCGCGCACGCACCCGGAGACGGGCCGCAAGGCGTTGTTCGTCAGCGAGCATTTCACTACCCGTATCGTCGGCCTTCCTGAAGACGAGAGCCGCGCGCTGCTCGCCGAGTTGTTCGCGCATAGCGTGAAGCCGGGGCATGTGTATCGCCATCGCTGGGCGCCGCATGATTTGGTGTTCTGGGATAACCGTTCGCTGATGCACCTTGCCGGTGGCACGCCCGATCATCTGCGCCGCAAGCTGTATCGCACCACCATTGAAGGCGATGTGCCTTTCTAACTCTTCGAAGAGGATGACCATGTTCAGATTGACCGCCGCTGTTCTCGCCCTCTCGCTCGCTGCCGCTACACCCGCGCAGGCCGAAGGACGCATTCGTATCGCCGAGCAGTTCGGCGTGGTGTATCTGTTGCTTAATGTGGCGCAGGACCAGCAGCTGATTGAAAAGCAGGGCAAGAAGCTTGGTGTCGATATCACGGTGGAGCGCTTGCAGTTGTCGGGCGGTTCGGCGGTGAATGATGCGCTGCTGTCGGGCGCTATCGATATCGCCGGCGCTGGCGTCGGCCCGCTGTTGACGATTTGGGACCGCACCAACGGCAAGCAGAATGTGAAGGGCGTGGCGTCGCTGGGCAGCTTCCCTTACTACCTCGTGAGCACCAATCCGAAAGTGAAGTCGATCGCGGACCTGAGCGAGAAGGATCGCATTGCGCTTCCTGCGGTGACGGTGTCGGTGCAGTCGCGCATTTTGCAGTACGCTGCGGCCAAGCAGTGGGGCGAGAAGGAGTTTGCACGACTGGACAAATTTACGCAGACGCTTCCGCATCCGGATGCAGCGGCGGCCGTCATTGCTGGTGGTACGGAGATCAACGGTCACTTCGGCAATCCGCCGTTCCAGGAGCAGGAGCTGGCGGCGAATCCGAATGCGCGCATCATTCTGAATTCCTACGATGTGTTGGGCGGGCCTAGCTCCGCCACGGTGCTGTATGCAACCGAGAAGTTCCGCAACGAGAATCCGAAAACGTATCGCGCCTTCACCGCTGCATTGGCAGAAGCGGCGCAGTACATCGCCAAAAATCCTGAAGGTGCGGCGGATACGTATCTGCGCATCAGCAAGGCCAAGGTGGATCGTGAGCTGCTGCTGAAGATTATCAAGAACCCGCAGGTGAATTTCAGCGTCGCGCCGCAGAATACTTATGGCCTGGCGCAGTTTCTGTACCGCGTTGGTGCGATCAAGAAGCAGCCAGCCAGCTGGCGCGATTACTTCTTTGAAGATCCTGTGATTGCGGCCGGGTCATGAGCCTGCAGGTCGTCAGCCCTACCGGCGGCATCGCACCGCTGCTGCGTGCCGATGGCGTGAGCCTCGAATACGGCGGCACGCGCGCCACGCACGACGTCAGCTTCGATGTGTATCGCGGTGATCGCTTTGTGCTGCTCGGGCCTTCGGGTTGCGGCAAGTCTTCCTTGTTGAAGGCGGCAGCGGGCTTCATCAAGCCAGCGGCGGGCAGTATCTCGATCAATGGCGAGGAGGTGCGCGGGCCTGGACCGGATCGCATCGTGGTGTTCCAGGAGTTCGACCAGCTGCCGCCTTGGAAGACGGTGAAGGAGAACGTGATGTTCCCGCTGCTGATGACTAAGCGTGTGAGTCGTCACGAGGCGGCCGAGCGGGCCATGCATTGGATAGCCAAGGTGGGCCTCAGCGGATTTGAGAATGCGCATCCGCACACGCTGTCAGGCGGCATGAAGCAGCGGGTGGCGATTGCGCGCGCGCTGGCGATGCAGCCGGAGGTGCTGTTGATGGACGAGCCGTTTGCGGCGCTTGATGCGCTCACACGGCGCAAGATGCAGGAGGAGCTGGGACGCTTGTGGGAAGAGCTGCGCTTTACGCTGCTGTTTGTCACGCATTCGATTGAGGAGGCGCTGGTGGTGGGGAATCGGATTTTGCTGTTGTCGCCGCATCCGGGGCAGGTGAGGGCGGAGTTGAATAGCCATCAGTTTGATTTGGCGAGTGCGGGCAGTGCGGAGTTTCAGGCGGCCTCGCAACGCATCCATGGATTGCTGTTCGGCGCGGACGACGCGGCCGCAGGCGCCGTCGCACCGGCGCAAGCCGGTGCCTATGCTGAGCGTGCGGACAAGCGGTCTATGGATTCCCGCGTGCGCGGGAATGACGGGCGAGGGGTTGCGCCATGAGCCTCGTTCTCGATCCGCCGATTCGTCAAGAGCGCGAATATAGCGTCATGCCGCCCGTGCTGCGGCCTGCTGCGCCGGCGCTGCCGCTAGCGCGCAACTTGTGGCAGCAGGGCTGGCTACGCAAGGCCGTCATCCTCACTCTGCTGGCCGCCGTGTGGGAAGCCGTCGCGCGCTGGCAGGCCAACGATCTGCTGTTGCCAACCTTCCTGCAAACCGCGCAAGCCTTCATTGAAGGAATCGCCAGTGGCGAACTGCTGGACCGTGTACGCGTCTCGCTCACCGTCCTGCTGCAAGGCTATGTAATCGGCATCCTTGCGGCCTTCGCCCTGACCGCGCTGGCTGCGTCAACCCGTATCGGCCGCGACTTGCTGGAAACGCTGACCGCCATGTTCAACCCGCTTCCTGCTATCGCGCTCTTGCCGCTGGCACTGCTGTGGTTCGGCCTCGGCAAAGCCAGCCTGCTGTTCGTGATCGTGCATGCCGTGCTGTGGCCGCTGGCGCTGGGCGCCTACGCCGGCTTCCAGTCCGTGCCTGACACTCTGCGTATGGCCGGCCGCAACTACGGCCTCACCGGTCTGCGTTTTGTACTGCACATCCTGGTCCCGGCAGCGCTGCCATCTATCGTCTCTGGCCTGAAAATCGGCTGGGCTTTCGCCTGGCGCACCCTGATCGCGGCCGAGCTGGTATTCGGCACCACCGCCGGCCAGGGCGGCCTCGGCTGGTACATTTTCCAGAACCGCAATGAGCTCTATACCGACAAGGTGTTCGCCGGTTTGGCCGCCGTCATCCTGATTGGCTTGATCGTCGATAACGTGGTTTTCCGTCCACTGGAAACCTTGACGATCCGCCGCTGGGGCATGCAACGCTAGAGGATAGTCTGGCAGGAGTTGTGCGTTGTGCCGTAAAATCTGCAAATGCACATCAAAATTACTGGTTTGATTCTTGCTTGCAGCAGAGTCATGAATCACTCCCATGCGTAAGCCGGCCATGCCTAATTTGCGTATCGTCGTTGTCAACACCGTCATCCATGACGAGGATGACGAGTCGCTGCATGCACAGGCCGAACGTGCGCGGGTGCTGCGCATCGGCCTGCTGGAAGCGGGCTACGACATCATCGCCTCGCTGCCACCGGACATGTACCTGCCCGAGCGCATCGCCCAGCTGCAACCCGATATGATCATCGTCGACGCCGAGTCGGACGCGCGCGATGTGCTGGAACACATCGTCATCGCCACCCGTGACGAGCGCCGTCCCATCGTTATGTTCACCGAAGACCAGGACCCGGAAAGCATGGAAGCCGCCGTGGAAGCGGGCGTGTCGGCCTACATCGTGGCCGGCCTGCAGGGAGAGCGCATCAAGCCGGTGCTGCAAGTGGCGCTAGCCCAGTTTAAACGCGAGCAGAAGCTGCTGGACGAGCTCAGTGACACCAAGAGCAAGCTGGCCGAGCGCAAGGTGATTGAACGCGCCAAGGGCTTGCTGATGGAGCGCCAGCGCTACACCGAGGAACAGGCCTACCAGAAGCTGCGCTCCATGGCGATGAGCAAAAACCTCAAGCTGTCCGAAGTGGCCCAGCGTATTCTCGACGTCGAAGACCTGCTGGGCTAAAACTGCCCACCCAAAATGATGCACCGCGCAAAAGCGGTGCATCATTTTGCCTGAAAAGCCCCTTTTTCCCTGTAAATCCGCTGGCATGGACATTGCATAACGGTATGCAAGCGCAATGATGCGCGGCTGTGTCTTGCCAACGGCGGTAAGACTCACCAGACAACGACGTCTACCAATCATGAATTCGTTTCGTGAGGGTAGGCGTTTTTTTTGGCTCATAGTTATCGACGACTACAAAAAGGGATGCACCATGAACTATAAGAAACTAGGCACGCCACCGAAGACGGAAGCCGTCAACGAAACACGCAGAAAAATCATTCATGGTGCAGGTCTTGTAGCGGGGGGAAGTATGTTGGGTTTGTCGACTGGGGGAGTTTGGGCAGCAGGTTCGGATAAGCCGGAGAAGGAAGAAATCAAGATCGGCTTCATCCCGCTGACCGACTGCGCCTCCGTGGTGATGGCCTCGGTGCTGGGCTTCGACAAGAAGTACGGCGTCAAGTTTGTGTTGAGCAAAGAGGCTTCGTGGGCCGGTGTGCGCGACAAATTGTCCAACGGTGATCTTGACGCAGCTCATGTGCTGTATGGCTTGCTTTACGGCGTACAGATGGGCATCGGCGGCCAGAAGAAGGACATGGCGGTGCTGATGGGCCTCAATAACAACGGCCAGGCCATCACGCTGTCGAAAAAAGTAGCGGACAAGGGCGGCGTCGATGGCGCCTCGCTGGCAAAGCTGATGCGTAGCGATCCACGCGAATACACCTTCGCGCAAACCTTCCCGACCGGTACTCACGCCATGTGGCTTTACTACTGGCTGGCCGCCAACGGCATCAATCCGCTGAAGGATGCCAAGGTCATTACCGTGCCGCCGCCGCAAATGGTGGCCAATATGCGGGTCGGGAATATGGATGGCTTCTGCGTAGGCGAACCGTGGAATCACCGCGCCATCATGGACGGCGTCGGTATCACCGCCACTACCACCCAGGAAATCTGGAAGGATCACCCGGAGAAGGTGCTGGGCTCCACGCTGGAATTCGCGAAAAAATATCCAAACACCTGCCGCGCCATGATGGCTGCGATTCTGGAAGCAGGCAAATGGATCGATTCCTCGCTGGCCAACAAGAACAAGATGGCTGAAGTGATCGCCGATAAATCCTACGTCAACACCAGCAAGGATGCGATCGACCAGCGCATCATGGGCCGCTACCAGAATGGCCTGGGCAAGACCTGGGACGATCCGAATCACATGAAGTTCTACAACGACGGCGCGGTCAACTTCCCTTACCTGTCGGATGGCATGTGGTTCATGACGCAGCACCGCCGCTGGGGCTTGCTGAAAGATGATCCTGACTACCTGGCCGTGGCCACCTCGGTCAATCAGATCGATCTGTTCAAGGATGCCGCCACCATGACCAAGACGCCGGTGCCTAAGAGCCCACTGCGTACGTCGAAGATGATGGATGGTTCCGTGTGGGACGGCAAGAACCCGAAAGCGTTCGCCGCCTCGTTCAAGATCAAAGCCTGATGACGGGAGGATGCCATGAACGCCATGCTCAAACCTGACAGCGCCGAACCTGTCGCCGCTGCCGCAGCTGACGAAAAGCCGGCTCGTCGCCCACGCCGTCCGCTAGCCGCCAACACCACGGCGCGCGCCCGTGCAAAAATCTCGGCCACCGCGTTGAAAATCATCGCGCCGCTGCTGGGCGCAGCCTTGCTGGTGCTGGTCTGGCAGATCATCACTGTGAAAAACAGCACTTTCCCGACGCCGGCCGCCACGCTGCAAGAAGCGATCAAACTGTTCTCCGATCCGTTCTATCGCAACAGCCCTAACGACCAGGGCATCGGTTGGAACCTGCTGGCATCCTTGCAGCGCGTGGGCATGGGCTTCGGCCTGGCGGCGCTGGTCGGTATTCCACTGGGCTTCCTGATCGGCCGCGTGCAATTTGTGAACGCCATGTTTAGTCCCATTATCAGCCTGCTGAAACCTGTGTCGCCGCTGGCCTGGCTGCCGATTGGCCTGCTGGTGTTCAAGTCGGCCAACCCTGCTGCGATCTGGTCGATCTTCATCTGCTCGATCTGGCCGATGATCATCAACACCGCCATCGGCGTGCAGCGCGTACCACAGGATTACATGAACGTAGCCCGTGTGCTCAACCTGTCCGAGTGGAAGATCCTGACCAAGATCCTGCTGCCATCAGCGCTGCCATTTGTGCTGACTGGCGTGCGCCTGTCGATCGGCACTGCGTGGCTGGTGATCGTCGCTGCCGAGATGCTGACCGGCGGCGTGGGCATCGGCTTCTGGGTATGGGATGAGTGGAATAACCTGAACGTCCCGCACATCATCATCGCCATCGGCGCCATTGGCCTGGTTGGTTTGCTGCTCGAACAGGCGCTGGTAGCGCTGGCCCGTGCCTTCACCTACGAACAAGTATCCAACTAAGGAGCGGCGGTCATGGAAGATAAATTCATCGATATCGAAGCCGTGGAGATGGTATTCCACACCAAGAAGGGTGTATTCCACGCGCTACGTGAAATCGACCTGAAAGTCGCCAAGGGCGAATTCATTACGCTGATTGGCCACTCGGGCTGCGGCAAGTCCACCTTGCTCAACCTGATCGCCGGTTTGCTGAAGCCCAGCGACGGCGTGCTGCTGTGCGCTAACCGCGAGATCGCCGGACCGTCGCCGGAGCGCTCGGTGGTGTTCCAGAATCACTCACTGCTGCCTTGGCTGACCTGCTACGAAAACATCTACCTCGGCGTGGAGCGCGTGTTCGGCGCCACCGAGACCAAAGTGCAGCTGAAGGAACGCACCATGGCGGCGCTGGCGCTGGTCGGCCTGACGCCTGCCGAAACCAAGCGCCCGCATGAAATCTCGGGCGGCATGAAGCAGCGCGTCGGCATTGCCCGTGCACTGGCGATGGAGCCGAAAGTGCTGCTGATGGACGAACCGTTCGGCGCACTGGACGCGCTGACCCGCGCCCACTTGCAAGATGAGTTGTTGAAGATTGTCGCCGCCACCAAGTCCACGGTGGTGATGGTGACGCACGATGTTGATGAAGCGGTGCTGCTGTCCGACCGCATCGTCATGATGACCAACGGCCCTGCTGCCACCATTGGTGAAATCGTCGATGTGCAGCTGGAGCGGCCACGCGACCGCGTGGCGCTGGCGTCGGATGCCAGGTACATGGAATATCGCACTGCGGTGCTGGAATTCCTGTATCGGAAACAGGCGCATCCCGCCAAAGCCGCTTAACTAAAGGAGAAATACGATGCATATGCATGCGCCTATCGCCCCCGCCGCCGGCTCGCATGGCGGCAAACCACTGCCGGGAGAAGTCTTCGGCGCCCTGATTAATTTGTCCGGGCGTCGCCGCTTCACCTCGCAGCGGCTGGTGCTGTACGCCGTGCTGGCATCGCAGCAGCAGGACGGCGCAGCGGCGATTGCGCAAGAGACGCTGGCGCTGTTCCGCGCCGCGCACAAATCGCTGCTGACCGATGGTGATGGCTTGCCGGGCGTATTCTGCCCGGAGCTGGAGCAGGCTTACTTCGGCAAGCTGCAAGGCGACCGCGCCATCACGGCGTTTGCTGATCTGGCCGAGCGCACGCTGCGCGCGATTGCGCAGGATGTCAGCGACAGCGCGGAACTGCTGGGGGAGCTGGTGAGCATCACCACGCCGACGCTGGCGATTCTCAATCAAATCACCGGCATCTACGAAGAACAGGCCAAGCTGCACGCTCGCTTGATGAAGAAGCAGTTGCGTGGCGTGATTACGGATATTGACACCATCAACCGCCAGGCGCGCATGGTGGCTTTTAACGCCCGCATCGTGGCGGCGCGCGCAGGGCAGGCCGGCAAGGAGTTCTCGGTGGTGGCGGGCGTACTGTCCAACATCAGCGGCGAGATCGATGAGATGGTGGCCGCTGCGCTGGCAGCAGCGGGCTAGTGCTAATCCAGCTCCGCCAGCCGTGCGCGCACCAGATCGCGCAGCAGGTCCTGTTCGATTTTCCAATCGACCGGGATCTGGAAGCAATTCTTAAACACCACCAGTGGAGCGAGACGGTCCTTGAAGTCCTCCATGACAAACACGCTCCACGGCGCAAGTGTCAGGTGCTTCTTATATGCGGCTAGCCCCATCACATACTGACCGTCCCGATGAATATGCGGGACGTTCCAAGCCATCTTGACGCTCAGTGCCGGAAATTCGGCCGCGACAAAGTCAATGATAGACCGAAGGGTGCCCGCCTTGGTCTCGTCCACAGCCGCCAGGTAGCTGGCGATCGTCTCAAATTTAGTAGCGCTCATCTCTTGAGGATAGCACCATCGTATTGCACCGATAGCGTGCGCTGTGCACCGCAACATCGCACCGTCGCGCCTCCTGCGCGGTTGTTGAATCGCTCTTTCCCCCTGTAGCGCTGCATTTTCAAGGCTGGCACACCTCTTGCAATGCATAGGGCAAGGGATCAACGGCGATCTCCCCGAAGTACACGAATTCATAGCTGGTCCAAGGACGGACTGGCAGGACAACGGCGTCCGCCCAATCCGGTCTTTGCGACTGTGGTTGTGCGGACGCCTTTTTGTTTTCTGAACGGGATAAAAAAATGGCCAGCAAAGCTACCAGCATCAAGCTCTTTTCGATTTCAACGCCTCAGATGCGGGCGTTCCACTTGACCTGGATGGCATTCTTCGTCTGCTTCTTCGCATGGTTCGCCTGCGCGCCGCTGATGCCGGTGATTAAAGGCGAATTCGGTTTGACGGTGGCGCAAATCGCCAACATCAACATCGCAGCGGTGGCAGTGACCATCGTTGTGCGCCTGATTATCGGTCCGCTGTGCGACCACTTCGGCCCACGTAAAGCCTACACCGGCTTGCTGCTGCTGGGTTCCATCCCGGTGATCGGCGTGGCCTTCGCGCAGAGCTACGAGAGCTTCCTGTTCTTCCGCCTCGCCATCGGCGCGGCCGGCGCCAGCTTTGTGATTACGCAGTACCACACCTCGGTGATGTTCGCGCCGAAAGTGGTGGGCACCGCCAACGCGGCCGCCGCAGGCTGGGGCAATGCCGGCGGCGGCGCAGCGCAAGCAGCCATGCCGCTGCTGATGGCCGCCATGGTGATGCTGGGCGTTGGTGAAGGCTACGGCTGGCGCGCTGCCCTGATCGTGCCCGGCGTCCTGATGATCATCATGGCCGGCGTCTACTACCGCTTCACGCAAGACTGCCCGCAAGGTAACTTTGCCGAACTGCGTGCCGCCGGCATCACGATTGAGGGGGGAAAGAAAGGCGGCTGGGATTCGTTCAAACTGGCTGCATCGAACTACCGCGTATGGCTGCTGTTCGTCACCTACGGCGCTTGCTTCGGTATCGAGATCTTCATCCACAACATCGCTGCCACCTACTACGTCGACCACTTCAAACTGACGCTGGCGCAAGCTGGCATGGCAGCAGGCAGTTTCGGTTTGCTGGCGCTGTTCGCCCGTGCACTGGGCGGCTGGACCTCGGACAAATTCGCCGCCGCCGGCAATCTGAATAACCGCGTCAACCTGCTGTTCGTGCTGATGCTGGGCGAAGGCGCTGGCCTGCTGATGTTTGCCCACGCTGGCAACGCCACGCTGGCTATCGCCGCCATGCTGTTCTTCGGCCTGTTCACCCACATGGCTTGCGGTGCGACTTACGCCGTGGTGCCGTTCGTCGACAAGCGCGCCCTGGGCGGCGTAGCCGGCATCATCGGCGCTGGCGGCAATGTAGGCGCTGTCGCAGCAGGCTTCCTGATGAAGGGCACTGGCGATGTGCAACAAACTCTGAGCATCCTTGGCGTGCTGGTCGCGGTATCCGCCCTGTGCGCACTGGCTGCACGCTTCAGCAGCGACGCCGTAGAAGAATCCGCAATCGCCACCAAGCTGGCAGCTTAATAGGAATCGCATCATGAAAATTATCGTTATCGGCCACGGCATGGTTGGCCACAAATTCCTGGAAAGCCTGGCCAACAGCGGTACGCCGAATCTGCAAGTGACCGTGCTGTGCGAAGAGCCGCGTCCCGCGTACGACCGTGTGCACCTTTCCGAATTCTTCTCGGGTAAATCGGCGGAAGACCTGTCGCTGGTGAAGCCGGGCTTCTTTGAGCAAAACGACAGCATGGTGCTGCGCCTGAACAGCCGCGCCACCGCCATCGATACTAAAGCGAAGACGGTTACTGTCGCCGATGGCAGTGTGCTGGACTACGACAAACTGGTCATTGCCACCGGCTCCTTCCCGTTCGTGCCACCGCTGCCGGGCAAGGAGCGCAAGGATTGCTTCGTCTACCGTACCATCGAAGATCTGGAAGCGATGCTGGAATGCGGCCAGCGCTCGAAGACCGGTGTGGTAATCGGCGGCGGCTTGTTGGGCCTCGAATGCGCCAAGGCCCTGCGCGACATGAAGCTGGAAACCCACGTGGTTGAATTCTCGCCGCGCCTGATGGCAGTGCAGGTGGATGATGGCGGCGGCCGTGTGCTGCGCCGTAAAATTGAAGAATTGGGCGTGACCGTCCACACGGGTAAAAACACCACCGCCATCGTTGACGGCGTGGATGGCACCCACCGCATGGAGTTCGCCGATGGCGGCCATCTGGATGCCGACATGATCGTGTTCTCGGCCGGTATCCGGCCTCGCGACATGCTGGCGAAAGAAGCTGGACTGGTCATCGGCCCACGCGGCGGCATTGAAATCAACAACAACTGCGTCACCTCCGATCCGCACGTGTACGCGATTGGCGAATGCGCGCTGTGGGGCGGCATGATCTTCGGCCTGGTGGCGCCGGGCTATGAAATGGCGCGCGTCGCCGTCAAGCACATGCTGGGCGAAGCGGGCGAATTCGCTGGCGCCGATATGAGCACCAAGCTGAAACTGATGGGCGTGGACGTGGCCTCGATCGGCGACCCGCACGGCAAGGAAGAGGGCAGCCATTCTTACCAGTTCATCGACGAGCGCAAACAGATCTACAAAAAAATCGTGGTCTCCAGCTGCGGCAAGTACCTGCTGGGCGGCGTGATGGTGGGCGACGCCAGCGAATACGGCACGCTGCTGCAAATGATGCTGAACAAAATCGAGCTGCCGGAATCGCCGGAGTTCCTGATCCTGCCGCAATCGGATGGCGCGGCCAGGCCGGCGCTGGGCGTGGATGCTTTGCCTGACAGCGCGCAGATCTGCTCCTGCAATAACATCTCCAAAGGCCAGCTGTGCGCCGCTGTCGCCAACGGCGCTTGCACCATCGGTGAACTGAAGTCGTGCACCACCGCCGGCACCGCGTGCGGCGGCTGCGTGCCACTCGTCACGCAAGTGATGAAGGCCGAGATGAAGAAGCAGGGCATGGAAGTTAACAACCATGTGTGCGAACACTTTGGCTACTCGCGTCAGGAACTGTTCCACCTGATTAAAGTCGGCAAGATCAGCACCTTTGGCGACCTGCTGCACAAGCATGGCAAGGGCTTGGGCTGCGACGTGTGCAAACCGCTGGCGGCCAGCATCCTCGCCACCATCAACAACGAGTTCGTGCTGAAGAAGGAACACGCCAGCCTGCAAGACACCAACGACTACTTCCTTGGCAATATCCAGAAAGACGGTACTTACTCGGTGGTGCCGCGCATGCCGGCAGGTGAGGTAACGCCCGATGGCCTGATCGCAGTCGGCATGGTGGCCAAGAAGTACGGCTTGTACACCAAGATCACCGGCGGCGCGCGTGTCGACATGTTCGGCGCCCGCGTTGAACAGCTGCCGCTAATCTGGGAAGAGCTGATCGCTGCCGGTTTTGAATCCGGCCACGCCTACGGCAAGTCGCTGCGTACCGTGAAGTCCTGCGTCGGTTCGACCTGGTGCCGTTACGGCGTTGACGATTCCATCGGCCTGGCCGTGGAACTGGAGAACCGCTACAAAGGCCTGCGCACGCCGCACAAAATCAAGTTCGGCGTATCCGGCTGCACCCGCGAATGCGCGGAAGCGCAAGGCAAAGACGTCGGCATCATCGCCACCGAAAAAGGCTGGAACCTTTACGTGTGCGGCAACGGCGGCATG
Organism: Duganella flavida; assembly: GCF_009857445.1. Classification (GTDB taxonomy): domain Bacteria; phylum Pseudomonadota; class Gammaproteobacteria; order Burkholderiales; family Burkholderiaceae_D; genus Rugamonas; species Rugamonas flavida. Next base: position 66,809 of record NZ_WWCN01000007.1, on the reverse strand, counting down.
AAGCCACGCCACGCGGAACTGATCGCCACGGAACTGGATAAGGCCACGCTGATACAGTACATCGACCGCTTCCTGATGTTCTACAGCCGCACCGGCGACCGCCTGCAACGCACCAGCACCTGGCGCGAAAACATGGAAGGCGGCCTGGATTACCTGAAGAGCGTGATCATCAACGACAAGCTGGGCATCGCCGCCGAGCTGGAAGCCGACATGGCACACGTGGTCAGCACCTACGCTTGCGAGTGGAAAGAAGCAGTCGAAAATCCAGAGACCCGCAAACGCTTCCGCCACTTCGTCAACAGCGAGAAGGGCGACGAGAACGTGCTGTTCATGGAAGAACGCGGCCAGATTCGCCCGGCCACTATCGAAGAGCGCAAACGCGTTATCCCTATCGCAGTCAAGGCAGCTTAAGGAGATTTGTATGCACCGTGATATCCAAACCGATAAATGGGTCGCCGTCTGCAACCTGGAGGACATCGTCCCTAACACCGGCGTGTGCGCGCTGCTGAACGACGAACAAGTGGCCGTGTTCCACGTCGACGACGGCGGCCCGCGCGTGTTCGCCATCGATAACTACGATCCGAATTCGGAAGCCTCGGTGCTGTCGCGTGGCTTGGTCGGTTCGCTGGGCGAGCGCATAGTTGTCGCTTCGCCGATCTACAAGCAGCACTTCGACCTGCAAACCGGCGAATGCCTGGAAGCGCCGGAGCACTCGGTCGGCACCTATCCAACCCGCATTGACGGCGGAAAGGTCTGGGTAGGTTTATGAAACCGGCGCTGGTCGTCATTGGCAACGGCATGGCCGGCATGCGTACGGTGGAAGAACTGTACAAGCTGGCGCCCGACATGTACGACATTACCGTGTTTGGCGCCGAGCCGCATGGTAACTACAACCGCATCCTGCTGTCGCCGGTGCTGGCGGGCGAGAAGAGCATCGACGACATCATGCTCAACACGCGCGAGTGGTACGTTCAGCACAACATCACGCTGCACGCCGGTGACCCAGTGGTGCACATCGATCGCCGCAATCGCATCGTGCGTGCCAAGTCCGGCCTCGAAGTGCGCTATGACCGTTTGCTGATTGCCACCGGCTCCAAGCCTTTCATCATCCCGGTGCCGGGCCATAAATTGAAAGGTGTGCTGGCCTTCCGTGATATTCAGGACGTGGAAACCATGCTGGCCATGGCGCGCAATCATCGCCACGCGGTGGTAATCGGCGGCGGCTTGCTGGGTCTTGAAGCGGCCAATGGCCTGCAACGCCAAGGCATGTCCGTGACCGTGGTGCACGTGACCGACGCGCTGATGAACCAGCAACTCGACAAGCCTGCCGCGCTGCTGCTGCAAAAAGCGCTGGAAGCCAAAGGCCTGAAGTTCATGATGGGTGCGCAGACCGAAGAAATCCTTGGACCTGACCGCGTGACCGGCGTACGTTTCAAGGATGGTGCCGTGATTCCTGCCGATCTGGTGGTAATGACCGCCGGCGTGCGTCCTAACATCGAGCTGGCCAAATCGGCCGGCCTGCATTGCGACCGCGCGATTGTGGTGGACGACACGCTGCAAACCTACGACCCACGCGTGTACGCCGTCGGCGAATGCGTGCAACACCGCAGCGCCACTTTCGGCCTTGTGGCGCCTATCTGGGACCAGGCCCGCGTGTGCGGCGCTCACTTGGCTGGCGCCGGCGTGCGCCGCTACGTGCAATCGACTTCGCCAACGCGCTTGAAGGTGACTGGCGTGGACCTGTACTCGGTCGGTGATTTTATCGGCGGCGAAGGCAGTGAAGATCTGGTGCTGCGTGATGCACGCCGTGGCGTCTACAAGCGGCTGGTGATTAAAGATGGTCGCGTTACCGGCGCCGTACTTTATGGTGACGTCAAGGACGGTCCGTGGTATTTCGGTTTGATCCAGAACCGCGCCGACATTACGCCAATCCGGCAAACCCTGTTATTTGGCGAAGCTCTGTCCAACCGGGCCGCCTGAAGGATTATCTTGAACCTGTCCACCGACCATCTGGCTATCCGTACTACTTGTGCATACTGCGGCGTAGGCTGCGGCGTGCAGGCCACGCCGCTGGCCGACGGCACGATCGCCATCGCCGGCGACAAGCAGCACCCGGCCAACCAGGGCCGCCTGTGCGTGAAGGGTTCTGCCTTGGGCGAAACCGTGGGGCTGGAAGGTCGCCTGCTGTATCCGCAAGTGCGCGATGAGAGTGGCCTGCGCCGCACCTCGTGGGACGAAGCGCTCGGCAAAGTGGCCGATGCGTGGAAGACCATCATCGCCGAACACGGCCCGGATGCGGTGGCGCTGTACGTCTCCGGCCAGTTGCTGACCGAAGACTACTACGTCGCCAATAAGCTGATGAAGGGCTACGTCGGCAGCGCCAACATCGACACCAACTCGCGCCTGTGCATGTCTTCCGCTGTGGCGGGCTATAAGCGCGCCTTTGGCGAAGATCTGGTGCCGGTCTGCTACGACGATCTCGAACTGGCCGATATGATCGTGCTGGTGGGCTCCAACACCGCTTGGTGCCACCCGATTCTGTTCCAGCGCATTTTGAAAGCCAAAGAAGCGCGGCCTGAAATGAAGCTGGTGGTGATCGACCCACGCCGCACTGCTACCTGCGAACTGGCCGACCTGCACCTGCCAGTCAAAGCCGGCACCGATGTGTGGCTGTTCAATGGCTTGCTAAGCTATCTGTCGCGCATTGGCGCAGTCGATCCACGCTTCATCGAGAACCACACCAACGGCTTTGACAATGCGCTGGGCGTCGCTAACGCCGATTGCGCCGATCCAGCCGTCGTCGCCAAAATCTGCCGTATCGAATTGCCGGTGCTGCTGGAGTTCTACGAACTGTTCGCCGCCACCCGCAAGACCATCACCGCTTACTCGATGGGCGTGAACCAGTCGTCGGCGGGTACGGACAAGGCCAACGCCATCATCAACTGCCACTTGATCGGCGGCCGACTCGGCAAGCCGGGCATGGGCCCGTTCTCCATCACTGGCCAGCCGAATGCCATGGGTGGCCGCGAAGTAGGCGGCTTGGCCAACATGCTGGCCGCGCACATGGACCTGGAACGCGCCGATCACCGCGACGTGGTGCAGACTTTCTGGGAATCGCCGGCCATGGCCGACAAGGGCGGCCTGAAAGCGGTGGACCTGTTCCAGGCCATTGAAGAAGGCAAGGTGAAATCGGTGTGGGTGATCGCCACCAATCCTGTCGTCAGCCTGCCGGATGCGGATCAGGTGCGTCGCGCGCTGGAAAAGTGCGAGCTGGTGATCTCCTCCGACATCATGCAGAACACCGACACCACCGCCTACGCCGACGTGCTGCTGCCGGCGCTGGGCTGGGGCGAGAAGGACGGCACGGTAACCAACTCCGAGCGCCGCATCTCGCGCCAGCGCGCCTTCCTCGCTACGCCGGGCGAAGCGCTGCCGGACTGGAAGATCCTGTCGCTGTTCGCGCAGCGTATGGGCTACAGCGGTTTTGATTTCTGTGGCCAGCACGGCGTGTTCGATGAGCACGCGCGCCTGAGCGGCTTCCGCAACGCCGTCGGCGACGTGCCGCGCGCATTTGACATGTCCGGCCTTGGCGGTCTGAATCAGCGCGAGTACGACGATATGGAGCCGACCCAGTGGCCGGTGCGTCGCACCGCCTCTGGCGAGCTGCAAGTTGAAGTGCGCCTGTTCAAGGACAATGTCTACGCACACCCGGACGGCAAGGCACGCTTCATCGCCACCGCGCCGCGCGCGCCGAAGCATGCCGTCAGCGAAGACTATCCGCTGTCGCTCAACACGGGCCGCGTGCGCGACCAGTGGCACACCATGACCCGCACCGGAAAATCCGCCACGCTGGCTGACCACATCGCCGAGTCCTTCGTCGACATGCACCCACAAGATGCGTTGCTGAGTGGCGTGCGCGAAGGCGAACTGGCACGCATCACTTCCGAGTGGGGTGCGATGGTGGCGCGTGTGCAGCACGGCGGCGGCATCCCGCGCGGTGCGGTGTTCATTCCGATTCACTGGAATGGCCAGACCGCATCCGACGCCCGCGTCGGCGCGGTGGTCAATCCTGTGGTGGACCCGGTTTCCGGCGAGCCTGAATTCAAACACACGCCAGTGCGTGTGGAAGAGTTCCGCGTTAGCTGGCATGGTTTCATCCTGAGCCGCTCGGACGTAAACCTCGATAGCGTGGCCCACTGGACCCGCATCCAAGGCCGCCAGTTCGCGCGCTTCGAACTCGCAGGCCGCAACACCATCAAGGACTATCCTGCCTGGGGGCGCGAGCTGCTTGGCGTGACCGACCTTGATGCTGATTGGCTCGAATACGAAGACCGCACCGCCGGCGTGTACCGCGCCGTGCACGTGGTGAATGACCGCATCGATCAGTGCATCTTCGTCTCGCCGCGCCAGGACATGCCTTCGCGCGCATGGCTGGCTAGCTTGTTCGTGAAAGAGCAGTTGAGCGAAATCGATCGTGTTGGCCTGCTGGTCGGCATGCCGGTGGAGAAGGGCGCGGACACCGGTCCTACCGTGTGCTCATGCTTCGGCGTTGGCCGCAACACCATCTGCAACGCCATCATCGAGAAGGACTTGAAGACGGTACCGGAGGTGACGGCTTGCCTGAAGGCCGGCGGCAACTGTGGTTCCTGCGTCCCGGAGATTAAGAAGATACTGGTGCAAACACGCGTGGAAGCAGCGGAGGCCCAGTAAACAAGGTTGCGATTATGGTAAGCTAGACTTGTCGATCGCAACCTTGAATGCATCATGTCTATCCGAGAAAATTTTTCCGATGCTGATATGGACCAGTGGCTCAATGAGAACCGAGTCACTGAAATTGAATGCCTGGTGCCCGACCTGACGGGCGTGGCGCGCGGGAAGATTCTCCCTCGCGCCAAATTCACCCAGGAGCGCGGCATGCGCATTCCGGAAGCGGTGCTGGGCATGACCGTCACCGGCAACTACCCGACCGAAGATGCGGCTTACGACCGCGCCATCTCCAACACGGACCGCGACATGATTTTGCGCGCGGACCCCGGCAGCATTACCACCGTCCCTTGGGCCATCGATCCCACCGCGCAGGTAATCCACGATTGCTACTTCGCCGACGGCACGCTGGTCGATTTCGCGCCACGCTCCGTGCTGCGCCGCGTGCTCAAACTGTATGCAGACAAAGGCTGGACGCCGGTAGTGGGCCCGGAGCTGGAGTTCTACCTCACTGAAAAGAACATCGATCCCGACCTGCCACTGAAAGCGCCGATAGGCCGCAGCGGCCGTTCCGAAACCACGCGCCAGGTCTACAGCATCGATGCGGTCAACGAATTCGATCCGCTGTTTGAAGACATCTACGATTACTGCGCGTTGATGAATCTCGACGTGGACACGTTGATCCATGAAACCGGCGCCGGCCAGATGGGCCTCAACTTCCAGCACGGCGATGCGATGGCGCTGGCCGACAATGTGTTCTACTTCAAGCGCACTTTGCGCGAAGCGGCGCTCAAGCACTCCATGTACGCCACCTTCATGGCCAAGCCGATGGCCGGAGAGCCCGGATCGGCCATGCACGTGCACCAGAGCGTGAGCGACACCGCCACCGGCCGTAACATCTTTAATTTGCCCGACGGCTCACCGTCGCCGCACTTCCGTTATTACATCGGCGGCTTGCAGCGTTACACGCCTGCCGCGATGGCCATCCTTGCACCATATGTGAACTCGTATCGCCGCATCGTGCGCCATACGGCAGCGCCGATCAACATCCAGTGGGGCATGGACAATCGCACTGTGGGCTTCCGTATTCCGATTTCCGGCGTAGAGCAGCGCCGCGTCGAGAACCGCATCATTGGTGCGGACGCCAATCCGTATCTGGCGATGGCTGTGACGCTGGCCTGCGGCTATCTTGGCCTGATCGACCAGCTGGAACCAACGCCGATGTACAACGGCAGCGCCTACAACCATTTATACGAGCTGCCGCAAGGTTTGCCGCAGGCGCTGACCATGCTGCGACAGGAAGACCGGCTGCGCGAAGTGCTGGGTGAACGCTTCATCGACGTCTACACCGCCATCAAAGAGTTAGAGCATCAAGAGTTCATGACCGTTATCAGCCCTTGGGAGCGGGAACACTTATTGCTGCATGTTTGAGCGCTGCCTTTATAATCACAGGTTTGGCAAATATTATTTTACTTTTCTAATAACATGACCATAGAGCGAGTTGCTGAACCTTTCCTCCTGATTAAGAACCTGGTGAAGGAATTCGACGGCGACCGTGCCGTCAATGACGTATCGGTTACGATCAACAAGGGCGAAATCTTCGCACTGTTGGGCAGTTCGGGCTGCGGCAAGTCGACCCTGTTGCGCATGTTGGCCGGCTTTGAAACGCCGACTTCGGGCACCATCACGCTGGCCGGGCAGGATATCGTCAGCGTGCCGCCGTACCAGCGTCCTATCAATATGATGTTCCAGTCGTACGCGCTGTTCCCGCACCTGTCGGTATGGGACAACATCGCCTTTGGCCTGCGCCGCGACGGCCTGCCGAAAGACGAAATTGCCGCGCGCGTTGAGAAGATGCTGTCGCTGGTCCAGCTGACTGATTACGCCAAGCGCAAGCCGCACCAGCTGTCCGGCGGCCAGCAGCAGCGCGTGGCGCTGGCGCGTTCGCTGGCCAAGCGTCCGCAGTTGCTGCTGCTGGACGAGCCGCTCGGCGCACTGGATAAGAAGCTGCGCGAACGCACCCAGATGGAACTGGTCAGCATCATCGAAGAAGTGGGCGTGACTTGTGTGATGGTCACCCACGACCAGGATGAAGCCATGAGCATGGCCACCCGCATCGCCGTCATGAGCGCAGGCCGCATCCTGCAGGTCGGCGCGCCGGACGAAATTTACGAGACCCCGAACTGCCGCTTCGTCGCCGACTTTATCGGCAGCGTGAACCTGTTCAATGGTAGCGTGGCGGTCGATCAGCCGGACCACGTTATCGTTGAAACGCCGGAAGGCAAGCATTACATCACCCACGGCATTACCGGCACGCTGGGCATGCCAGTGTCGGTGGCGGTGCGTCCTGAGAAGATTGCACTGCAGGCCGACGCGCCAACGCTGGAGCAGCGCGCCAACGCCTCCGAGCATGGTTACAACTGCGTGCAGGGTGCTATCAGCGGCATCTCCTACTTCGGCAACGAGACCAGCTACCACCTCACGCTCGATAGCGGCATGGTGCTCAAGGTGTCACGCACCAATGCGGCGCGTCACGACGAATCTGCGCTCAAGCGCGACCAGCGCGTGTACGCGTGGTGGGACGGCGCCGACGTCGTCGTGCTGACCAGCTAAGGCAGGCGGACATGAACTTCCTCAAGAACCTGTTCAAGAATCCGGGACGCACCACGGTGATTGCCGTGCCGTTTCTGTGGCTGACGTTTGCCTTCCTGATTCCGTTCCTGATCGTCTTGCGCATCAGCTTTGCCGATCTGGATTCCGGTGATGGCAGTCCGTTCGGCACCTTGATGACCATGGTCGACGGCGTGATGACGCTGAAGATCAAGTTCGCCAACTACCTGTTCATCGCGCAGGACGAGCTGTATGCGATTACCTACCTGAACTCCGTGAAGTTTGCGGCGATTACGGCGGCGCTGTGCCTGGCCATCGGTTATCCGTTCGCTTACTTCATGGCGCGCGCCAAGCCGGCCATGCGTCCGGTGTTGCTGATGCTGGTGATGATGCCGTTCTGGACTTCCTTCCTGCTGCGTATCTATGCATGGAAGGGCATCCTGGCCAACAACGGGATTCTCAACAGCTTCCTGATCGATATCGGCGCAATTACCGAACCGCTGCATTTGATGAACACCCAGTTCTCGCTCATTATCGGCATGGTCTACGCCTACCTGCCGTTCATGATCTTGCCGCTGTATGCGAATCTGGTGAAGATGGACGTGCGCTTCATCGAAGCCGCTTCCGATCTGGGCGCAACGCCGTGGCAGACCTTCTGGCGCATCACCGTGCCGCTGTCGAAGTCGGGCATCATCGCCGGCACCATGCTGGTGTTCATTCCTGCGGTGGGCGAGTACGTGATTCCTGAGCTGCTGGGCGGCCCGGAAACGCTGATGATCGGCCGCCAGTTGTGGGACGAATTCTTTACCAATAACGATTGGCCGCTGGCGTCCTCGGTGACGGTGGTGGTGATCCTGCTGATTCTTGTGCCGATGGCGATCTTCAATAAGTATCAAGCGGAGCAGGGAGGCCGCAAATGACCCAGTTCCTGCATCGCTGGTTCGGGCGCGGCTGGCTGTCGCTCGGCTATCTGTTCCTCTACATTCCCATTGTTGTGCTGGTGGTGTTCTCGTTTAACAGCTCGCGCCAGGACATGGTGTGGAGCGGCTTCTCGCTGCAATGGTATGCGGCGCTGCTGAACGACCAGGAGATCATCAGCGGCTTCGGTTTGTCGTTGCGCATTGCGTTGCTGACGGCGTGCGGTTCGGTGATCCTTGGTACGTTTGCGGCGTTTGTGCTGGACCGCTACCAGCGCTTCGCTGGCCACACGCTGTTCACCGGCATGGTGAGCGCACCGCTGGTGATGCCGGAGGTGATTATCGGCCTGTCGCTGTTGCTGATGCTGGTGTCGGTGCAGAAGATGTTTGGTTTCCCGGAGCGTGGCCTCGTGACCATCTGGCTGGGGCACACCCTGCTTGGTATGGCCTATGCGACCGTGGTGGTGCAATCGCGTTTGCAGGAGATGAACAAGTCGCTGGAAGAAGCGGCGATGGATCTGGGCTGCCGGCCGTTCCAGGTGTTCTTCCTGGTGACGCTGCCGAACATCAAGCAGGCATTGGGTTCCGCGTGGCTGCTGACGTTCACGCTGTCGCTGGATGATGTGGTGCTGTCGGCCTTCCTGTCCGGTCCCGGCTCGTCGACCATGCCGATCGTGATCTTCTCGCGTGCACGCCTGGGCCTCGACCCGCGCGTGAATGCGGTAGCGGCTTTGACGATTCTGGTGGTGTCGATTGGCGTGATCGCATCGAGCCTGTACATCGCCCGCGCCGAGCGCTTGCGTTCCAAGCAACTGGCGCAAGCGGCCAAGGGTTAACAGGGGTACGGCGCATCAGTAATAGTAGGCCCCAAACAGGTTTGCTGCTTCCTGGCACCCCTAACAAAAGGGTCTGACCCCGTACGGGGTCAGACCCTGACGCCAACGGTGTGCGGGTTGGGTTGGTGCCGCAAGCTTTTACGGCGACCAGCAGCGTCAACCCCGCTCATTTTTATCCCACACGGAGCTAGCGATGAAAATCGCAGCGCCAACCCACAGAACGGCCGGCAGTGCATTCACGCCGGCCGTTTGCATCAGAACTCCCGTCACCAAAGGCCCGCCGGCGCTGGTAATGCCCCAGCTGGCGTTGACCACCGCGCTGGCAGCGACCAACGACTGGCCGTTGAAACGCTCGCCGCATGCCACCAGCGACAGCATGTAGATCGCACCGGCGGTTGCGCCCAGCACCAGCAGCAGCGTCCACCACAGCCACGGAGTGCCCGCTGCGAAAGGCAGCATGGGCAGCAGCACGCAAACGGCGATGCCGCAGCCAATATGCACCTTGCGCCGCCCCACGTGATCCGCCAGCCAGCCAAACGCAAATTGCAGCGCGGTGTCGCCCACCAGCACCACCGTGGCGGACAGCACCGCCAGCTCGGTCGCTATGCCGTGGCGCATGGCATACAGCGGCAGCAGGCTCAATGCCACCGTATCAAACATCGCAAAGAAGGCAGCACCGATGGCGATCATCCACATGCGCGGCAGGATGCGTTGCCATGCGACTGGCGGCTCATCGCCGTGATTGTGCGCGCCGCCGCTAATCAGCAGCATGCCTGGCATCGCAAGCAGGAACAGCGCGCCGCAGGAGGCGAAGGGCAGCGGTACCTTGTCGGCAAATGCTGCCACCAGTGCAGGGCCAATCAACTGGAACAGCGTGAAGGCGGTGGTGTAGATCGCTACCACGCGTCCGCGCGTACTCTCCGGTGCAAGGTCGTTGACCCATGCCTCGCCGATGGTGAACAGCACGCCCATCGAAGCGCCGAACACAAAACGCAGCACGCCCCATGCCAGCAGGTTGTCGGTGGCTTCCATCAGCGCGGTGGACAGCGCCGCTGCGAAGATAGCGCCGATCATGCACCCGCGCGGCCCATGCCCGGCCACCCAGCGCGAAACGAAAGGCGCAGCGCCCAAGATGCCAAACGCGCTGATGGCAGTAATCATGCCGATGATGCCGGAGCCGATGCCGCGCTGGTCCAGCATCAGCGCGGTCAATGGAATTGTCGCGCCCAGCCCGAGGCCGACTACGCCGATGCTGGCCACTAACGCCGTGAAATCACGCCAAGGCATATTCCTCATGCCGCCACCTCCGCCGCGATGATGGCGCCCAGCTGGCGGCCGTAATCGGTAATCTGCTCAGGCGTGCAGTAGGCATAGCCGACCAGCAGGCCGCGCCGCACTTGCGGCTTGAGGTAGTAGGTGGATAGCGCTTTCACCGAAATATCCAGCGCTGCCACACGCTGCGCCAGCGCTACGTCGTCCACGCTGTCCGGCAGTTCAATGACGAGGTGCAGGCCTGATTCCTCTTTTGAGATGGTGACGCCAGCCGGTAGCCTGAGTACCAGCATGCGACGCAGAAGCTCACGCCGCGCACCGTAGGTCTGGCGGATCTTGCGCACGTGGGTGGTGAAGTGACCGAGCGTGATGAAGTCTGTCAGCGTCGCTTGCACCGTCAGCTGGCCGGGGCGCTGCAAGTCGTACAGCGCGCTTCGGAAGGCTGGAATCAATGCTGGCGGCACCACGAGGTAGCCGACCTTGATGCCGGGGTAGAGCACCTTGGAGAAGGTGCCCATGTACAGCACGCGGTCATCGTTATCGAGCCCTTGCAGCGCGGCCAGCGGACGACCGGTGTAGCGGAATTCGCTGTCGTAATCGTCTTCCAGTATCCAGGCGTCCTTGCGCACGGCGACATCCAGCAGTTCGCGGCGGCGCGCGAGGCTCATTACTGCGCCGGTTGGATACTGGTGCGATGGCGTGACGTAGATCAGGCGCGGTTTGGTGGCGAGGTCTTTGTCGTCCAGCTTCATGCCATCATGGTCGACGGTGATGGGACGCAGCTTCAGTTCGCGCGCCTGGAACACGCGGCTCGCGCCCCAGTAGCACGGGTCTTCAACCCATGCGGTATCACCCGCATCGGCCAGCAACTGCGCGCACAGGTCCAGCGATTGCTGCGTGCCGGCGGTGATCATCACCTGTTCCACTTCCACTTTCACCGAGCGCGAAATGCGCAGGTATTCGGTGATGGCCTGGCGCAGTGGCTGGTGGCCGCCGGACTGGCCGTAGTCCAGTAAATCATTGCGCGCCTCGCGCCACACGCGGTTTTGCAGCCGTTGCCACAGCTTGAAAGGGAACGAGGAAAAATCAGGATCGCCCGGTGCGAAAGGCTGTATCTCGAATTGTGGGCCAGCCGCATAGCTGGTCAGCTCCTGTCCGCGACGCGAAAGGCGCACGGACGGCAATGCTGCGCGCTGCGCAACGCGTGCCTGTGGCGCGGAGCCAACACCTCGCATCAACGCGTTGTGTGCCTGCAAATCAGCTACGTAGGTGCCGCTGCCCTTCGACGTGATGACGTAGCCCTCGGCCGCCAGCTGCTCAAACGCGGCAATCACCGTATTGCGCGCAATGCCCAGATCCCGCGCCAGATCACGGCTGGACGGAAGTTTGCTGCCTGCGCCCAGCCGCTGCTGATGGATCGCAGCCTTCGCTGCTTCATACAGCCTGCGTTGCTGGGAGAGGCGCGGATGTGCACCGGTTTGCGCCAGCGCGGTGGCCAACAGGTCGGAAGTCGGGGACATCTACAAAAGTGGTTCTATCAAGTTTCAAAAAGTGGCACTCACAATAATACCAAAATAAGCATATGATTTAGTTAAATCCTGTAGATGAAAGCTTCTATGCGTAGTCCAGTCGTTTTAGTCCCTGCATGCGTCAACCGGATCGGCGCACATTTGAATCACACCGCGCAGCTCAAGTACGTGGCCGCCGTGGCCGACGGCGCACACTGCACACCGTTGATCGTGCCGGCGCTCGGTGACTCCACCGATTTCGAAGCGCTGCTGTCGCTGGCCGATGGCGTGATGCTGACCGGCTCACCATCCAACGTCCACGCCAGTTTGTACGGCGAAGAAGTGCTGGACCCATCGCTGCCGCAGGATGCAGCGCGCGACGCCACCACGCTGCCGCTGATCCGCGCCGCCATCAAGCGCGGCATCCCGCTGATGGCGATCTGCCGCGGCTTCCAGGAAGTCAACGTGGCGCTGGGTGGCACGCTGCATCAAGCCGTGCATGCGGTGGATGGCATGGCTGATCATCGCGAGAACAAGGAACACACACTGGACCAGCAATACGCGCCTTCGCATCGCGTGCTGCTGGATCCTGGAGGACGCATGGTGCAGATACTGGACGGAGCCACCGAAATTCAAGTCAACTCGCTGCACGGACAAGGCATCAACCAGCTGGCGCCAGGCCTCTTAGCCGAAGCGCGCGCCGACGATGGACTGGTAGAAGCCTACCGCGTGGCGGACGCCAAGGGATTTGCGCTGGCAGTACAGTGGCACCCTGAGTGGCGCTTTGCCGAGAATCCGGATTCCGTCAAATTATTCAGAGCCTTTGGCGACGCCTGTCGCGCCTACAAGGCCACCCGATAAAAACAAATGAGAGAAGCAAATGGCAATTCGCGAAAATTTTACTTACACCGATATGGACCTGTGGCTGAACGAGAAGCACGTCACAGAGATTGAATGTTTAGTGCCCGACTTGACCGGCGTGGCGCGCGGGAAGATTCTCCCTCGTGGCAAATTCACGCAGGAGCGTGGCATGCGCATTCCGGAAGCGGTGCTGGGCATGACCGTGACCGGTAACTATCCAACGGAAGATGCAGGCTACGACCGCGCAATCTCCAGCACTGACCGTGACATGATCCTGAAGGCCGATCCGACCACCATCACCATGGTGCCTTGGGCGAATGATCCAACCGCGCAGGTGATACACGACTGCTATTTCGCCGACGGCCGTCTGGTCGATTTCGCGCCGCGCTCCGTGCTGCGCCGCGTGCTCAAGCTGTATGCGGACAAAGGCTGGAAGCCAGTAGTGGCGCCGGAACTGGAGTTCTACCTCACCGCAAAAAACATCGATCCTGATCTGCCTTTGAAACCGCCTATCGGCCGTAGCGGCCGCGCAGAAACCAGCCGCCAGGTCTACAGCATCGATGCGGTGAATGAATTCGATCCACTGTTCGAGGACATTTACGATTACTGCGATTTGATGGGACTGGACGTCGACACGCTGATTCACGAAATCGGCGCAGGCCAGATGGAGATCAACTTCCTGCACGGCGAGCCGCTGGGTCTTGCGGACAAGGTATTCTTCTTCAAGCGTACCTTGCGCGAAGCGGCGCTCAAGCATGATATGTATGCGACCTTCATGGCCAAGCCGATGGCCGGCGAGCCGGGTTCCGCGATGCACGTGCATCAGAGCGTGGTCGATAGCAAGACCGGCAAGAACATCTTCAGTTCCGAGGACGGTTCGGCGTCGCCGCTGTTCAAGCACTACATCGGTGGCCTGCAACGCTACATGCCGTCGGCGATGGCGATTGTGGCGCCGTATGTGAACTCGTACCGTCGCATCGTGCGCCACACCGCTGCGCCGATCAACATCCAGTGGGGCATGGACAATCGTACCGTGGGCTTCCGCGTACCGGAATCCGGCGTGCAGGATCGCCGCGTCGAGAACCGCATCATCGGTGCGGACGCCAATCCCTACCTGGCCTTGGCGGTGACGCTGGCTTGCGGTTACCTCGGCATGATCGACCAAGTGGAGCCGACGCCGATGACGGTGGATAGCGCCTACGACCTGAAAGTCGAACTGCCGCAAGGCCTGCCGGAAGCGCTGCAACTGCTGCGCGCGGAGGACAAGCTGCGTAGCGTGCTGGGTGACCGCTTCATCGACGTCTACGCCGCCATCAAGGATCTGGAACACCAGGAATTCATGACCGTTATTAGTCCGTGGGAGCGCGAGCACCTGCTGCTGCACGTTTAAGGAGTCGACCCATGAGCAACTATGATACTAACGAAATCCAGAAGCTGGACACGGCGCACTACATGCACCCGTTCACCGATCACAAGGCACTGGGCGAAAAAGGCGCGCGCGTGATGGTACGCGGCGAGGGCATCTACCTGTGGGATTCAGAAGGCAAGAAGATCATCGACGGCATGTCCGGCCTGTGGTGCGTGAACGTGGGCTACGGCCGCACCAGCATTTCGAAAGCGGTGTACCAGCAGATGGAGACGCTGCCGTTTTATAACAGCTTCTTTAACACCACCAATGTGCCGGCGGTGCAGTTGGCGACCAAGCTGGCGCAGATTTCGCCGCCGCAGTTCAACCACGTGTACTTCACCGGCTCCGGCTCGGAGGGCAACGACACCAATGTGCGCATGGTGCGCCGCTATTGGGACGTGTTGGGCTACAAGGATCGCCACACCATCATCAGCCGCCACAATGCGTACCACGGCAGCACGATGGCCGGTGCATCGCTGGGTGGCATGTCGGGCATGCACGAGCAGGGCGGCTTGCCGATTCCGGGCATCGTGCATATCGGCCAACCGAATTATCTGGAATCCGGCAAAGGGATGACTGAAGAGGCGTTTGGCATTGAAGCTGCTTCGTGGCTGGAGAAGAAAATCCTGGAGGTGGGCGCCGAGAAGGTGGCAGCGTTTATCGGCGAACCGGTTCAAGGTGCGGGCGGCGTAATTATTCCACCTTCCACTTACTGGCCTGAGATCCAGCGCATCTGCGACAAGTACGGCATCCTGCTGATTGCCGATGAAGTGATCTGCGGCTTTGGGCGTCTGGGCCGCTGGTTCGCGTCGGAGCTGTTCGGCATCAAGCCTGATTTGATTACCTTTGCCAAGGGTGTGACCTCGGGCTATGTACCGCTAGGCGGCGTGCTGGTTGGCGACCGGGTGGCCAAGGTGCTGATCGAGCAGGGCGGCGAGTTTAATCACGGTTTCACTTACTCCGGTCACCCAGTGGCGTGTGCGGCAGCATTGGAAAATATCCGCATTCTTGAAGAAGAAAAACTGGTCGAGCGCGTGGCCGAAGAAACCGGGCCTTATCTGAAAAAGCGCTTTGCTGAACTGGCAGACCATCCGCTGGTCGGCTACGCCGACAGCTGCGGCTTTGTGGCTGGCTTGAATCTGGTGCGCAGCAAGGGTGCGACGGTGCACGACAACGTGGCCTTCGACGAATCGCTGGCTGTCGGCATGGTGTGCCGCGGCTATATGTTCAACAACGGGATGATTATGCGCGCTGTGGGCGACCGCATGATTATTGCGCCACCGCTGGTGATGACCACGGCGCAGATCGACGAAATGGTGACGCAGATCCGCCACTGCCTCGACCTGACCTACGCCGACGTCAAAGAACGCGGCTGGCTATAAGGAGACTGAGATGACGACATGGCATGACAAGGCCGCAGAGGTGAAAGCTGATGGCCGCGCCTTTATCGGCGGCGAGCGGGTATGGGCGAAATCGGAGCAGCAGTTTGAGAACCTGTCGCCTATCGATGGGCGCAAGCTGGGCATGGTGGCGCGTTGCGATAGCGTGGACGTGGATATCGCTGTCGCTGCGGCGCGCGCTGCGTTCGAGGACGGCCGCTGGGCGCGCAAGTCGCCGGCGCAGCGCAAGCGGGTGCTGGTGAAATTTGCTGACCTGATGCAGAAACACGGCCAGGAATTGGCGCTGCTGGAAACGCTGGACATGGGCAAGCCGATTAAATACAGCCAGTCCGTGGACGTGAACAGCGCGGCCAACTGCATCCGCTGGTACGGCGAGGCGATCGACAAGATCTATGATGAAATCGCGCCAACGGCGGCTAACAGTCTTGCGCTGATCACGCGCGAGGCGGTGGGCGTGGTGGCGGCCATCGTGCCTTGGAATTATCCGATGCTGATGGCTGCATGGAAGATCGGTCCAGCGCTGGCGGCGGGGAATAGCGTGGTGCTCAAACCATCCGAGAAGTCGCCACTGACGGCGCTGCGCTTGGCGGAGATTGCGCTGGAAGCAGGCGTGCCACCGGGCGTGTTCAATGTGCTGCCGGGCTTTGGTCACGAAGCGGGTGCGGCGCTGGCGCTGCACATGGATGTGGATTGCATCGGCTTCACCGGTTCCACGCGCATCGGCAAGCAGATCATGCAGATGGCGGGGCAGTCGAACCTGAAGCGCGCGTGGACGGAGTTGGGCGGAAAATCTGCCAACATCGTGTGCGCGGACTGCCCGGATCTGGATGCTGCAGTGGAGGCTTCGATTGGCTCCATCTACTTCAATCAAGGCGAGAGCTGCAACGCGCCTTCGCGTTTGTTCGTGGAGGAGTCGATCAAGGATCGCTTTCTGGAGAAGGCGCTGGCGCTGGTGCCGAACTTCGCGCCCGGTGATCCACTGGACGACAACACCGTCATGGGTGCGATTGTCGATGCCACGCAGTTGAAGACGGTGATGGGCTACATCGAGGCGGGCCATGCGGATGGCGCGCGCTTGCTGGCAGGCGGCAAGCAGGCACGCACTGAAACGGGCGGCTACTACGTTGAGCCGACGATTTTCGATCAGGTGAACAGCGGCATGACGATTGCGCGTGAGGAGATCTTCGGGCCGGTGCTGTCGGTGTTAAGCTTTACCGATGTGCAGGATGCGGTGAAACAGGCTAACGCCACGCCGTACGGTTTGCACGCTGCTGTGTGGACGGCGGATTTGAGCAAGGCGATTCAGACCTCGCGTGCTTTGCGCGCCGGCACGGTGCACGTCAATCAGTACGATGGCGACGATATCACGGTGCCGTTCGGCGGCTACAAGCAGTCCGGCAATGGCCGCGATAAGTCGCTGCATGCGTTCGATAAATACACGGAATTGAAGACCACATGGATACAGGTAGGTTAGAAGAGCTGCAGGGAGAGCTTGCTGCGCAAGGCGTGCGTTACGTGTTTGCGCAGTTCACCGATATCCACGGTGCGGCCAAGGGCAAGCTGGTGCCGCTGGCGAACCTTGGCGATATCGTGTCGCCGGGCGCGGGCTTCTCTGGGCCGTCGATCTGGGGCACGGGCTTGCCGCGCAACGGTCCACGCTCTGAGTACTACGGCCGCGCGGACCTGACCACCTTGCAGCCGATGCCTTGGCTGCCCGGCTACGCACGCGTGGTGCTGGACGGCCATGTGGCGGGCGAGCCGTTTGACGCTTGTCCGCGCCAGGTTCTACGCAAGCAGGTCGCCCGCCTCGCCGCGCGCGGATGGAGCTTGAATGCCGGCCTTGAGCCGGAATTCTTCCTGCTGCAAAAAGGCGCCAACGGTCACGATGCTGAAGCTGGAGACACGCTGGAGAAGCCGTCCTACGACACGAAAAGCCTGTTGCGCCGCCGTTCCTTCCTCGACAAGCTAACCACGTCGCTGAACGAATGCGGCCTTGGCGTCTACCAGATCGACCACGAGGATGCGACCGGCCAGTTTGAAGTGAACTACCACTACGCCGACGCCTTGCGCGCGGCGGACAATTTCATGCTGTTCAAGATGGCTGCGCATCACATCGCGGAAGAGGAGGGCATGCTGTTCTCCATGATGCCCAAGCCGTTCGCAGAGCGGCCAGGCAGCGGTTTGCACTTCCACCTGTCGCTGGAAGACGATAACGGCAATCCGGTGTCCGTAATCAGTGAACACTTCTTCGGCGGCTTGCTGCACCACGCACCGGCGTTGACGGCGCTGTGTGCGCCGACAGTCAATTCGTACAAGCGCTTGATGTGTGGTGAATCGCTGTCCGGTACCAGCTGGGCGCCGGCCTTTATCGGCCATGGCGATAACAACCGAACCGTGGTCGCGCGCACCGTGCACGGACGCGTCGAGTGGCGCTTGCCTGATAGCTCGGCCAATCCCTACCTCGCGCTGGCAGGCGTGATTGCGGCGGGGCTGGATGGCATTGACCGGCAGCTTGATCCTGGTGAGCCAGTAAATCAGGACGTCTACGAAATGAGCGCAGCACAGCGTGCCGAATTGGGACTGAAGCTGCTGCCGCAAAATTTGGGCGCTGCGGCGGAAGCCTTCAAGGCCGACACCGTGCTGGCAGAATCACTGGGCGCAACCATCGTCCACGAATTCGCCGCGCTGAAAAGCGCAGAATGGATCGAATACAGCCAGCATGTCAGCGCATGGGAAACTGAACGCTACCTGAACCGCTTCTAAACCGGAGACCGCGATGAGCCAGACGATGAAAGACTTCCTGCGGGAGCGGAACATCCATGAAGTCGAATGCGTTATCGCGGACATGACCGGCATCGCGCGCGGGAAAATCCTGCCCAAGGACTTGTTCCTCAGCGAAGGCGAGATGCGCTTGCCCAAGAGTGTTCTGCTGAACACTGTCAACGGCGAGCAGCCCAACAACACACCTTACGTCGGCGCGACCGATCCTGACATGATCTGCATGCCGGACCTTGCCACGCTGCGGCAAGTGCCGTGGGCGGCGGAAAACGTCGCGCTGGTGATCCACGATTGCCAGAATTTCGACGGTACGCCGGTTGGTCTTTCGCCGCGCGCCGTGCTGCGCAAGGTGCTGCGGATGTATGAGGATCGCGGCTGGCAGCCGGTGGTGGCTCCTGAGATGGAGTTTTATCTGGTCGCGCGCAGCAGCAATCCGCACGAGCCGCTGGCGCCACCATTGGGCCGCAGTGGCAAGCCGGAATCCGGCCGTCAGTCCTATTCCATCGATGCGGTGAATGACTTCGATCCTTTCTTCCTTGAGCTGTCGACCTTTTGCAAGCAGCACGATCTTGGGGTCGAAACGCTGATCCACGAAGCCGGTGCAGGGCAAATGGAAATCAACTTCACGCACGGCGAAGCGCTGGAACTGGCCGACCGCGTTTTCCTGTTCAAACGCGCTGTGCGCGAGACAGCGCTCAGGCACGGCATCTTCGCCACCTTCATGGCCAAGCCGATGGAGACGGAGCCGGGCAGCGCGATGCACATCCACCAAAGCGTACTGGATACCACCAGTGGGCAGAATATCTTCTCGCGCAAGGATGGCGACGCCAGCGATCTATTCTTCAACTACATCGCAGGACTTGAAAGATACATCGCACCGGCCACGCTGTTGTTTGCGCCGCATGTGAATTCCTACCGTCGTCTGTCGCGCTTCATGTCTGCGCCGACTAATGTGCATTGGGGCTACGACAACCGCACCTGCGGCATCCGCATTCCCAACTCTGCGCCGCTGAATCGCCGTGTCGAGAATCGCGTGCCGGGTGTGGACGTCAATCCTTACCTGGCGATGGCGGCCACGCTGGCTTGCGGCTATCTCGGCATGGTGGAAGGCCTGAAGCCATCGGCGCCGACGTCGGGCAGCGCGGAGCATGTGCATGATCAATTGCCGCGCAATCTGGAGGACGCCATCCAGCGTCTGCGTGAGTGCAAGCCTTTGAGCGAGATGCTGGGAGAACTATTCGTGCAAGCGTTCTGCGAGGTGAAGGAGCTGGAGTTCGCCACTTACAGCCGCGTTATCAGCTCGTGGGAACGCGAACATTTGATGCTGCTGGTATGAATACGCGCGCAGGCCTCGACTGGCAGCGCGTGCAAGCGCTGGCCGGCGCCGAACGCTCCAGCTACATCGCGCGCAATCCTGAATCTGCACGATTGGCAGGAGAGGCCGCGCAACACCTGCTTTTCGGCGTGCCTATGCATTGGATGAACGACTGGTCCACGCCATTCGCGCTGACCGTGCGCGAAGCTTCCGGCGCGCGCTTCCGCGATGCGGACGGCCATGAGTACGTGGACTTCTGCCTCGGGGACACCGGCGCCATGTTCGGCCACGCACCGCAACCGGTAGCGCAAGCCATCGCCCGCCAGTCTACACGCGGCTACACGGCTATGCTGCCGTCAGAGGACGCTGGCCCGGTGGCCGCCGAACTGTCGCGTCGTTTCGGTCTGCCCTGCTGGCAGTTCGCGTTATCGGCTTCGGACGCCAACCGCTTCGTGCTGCGCTGGCTGCGTGCTGCGACAGGGCGCAGCAAAGTCCTGGTCTTCAACGGCTGCTACCACGGCACTGTGGACGACGTATTTGTGGACTTGGTCGACGGCGTGCCGACGCAGCGCGACAGCCTGCTCGGGCAAGTGCACAAGCTGACGGATCACACGGTGGTAGTGGAGTTCAACGATCTGCCGGCATTGGAGGCCGCGCTGAAGCAGGGCGATATCGCTTGCGTGCTGGCCGAACCGGTAATGACCAACGTCGGCATGGTGCTGCCGCAAGAAGGTTTCTGGGAAGCCGCGCAGCAGCTGATCAAGCAGCACGGCGCGTTACTGGTGATCGACGAAACGCATACCATTAGCAGCGGCCCGGGAGGCTACGCCCGCGCCAACGGCATGCAGCCGGACGCGCTGGTGGTCGGCAAACCAATCAGCGGCGGCATTCCGTGCGCAGTGTATGGATTTACAGAAGAACTGGCGCGCCGCGTAGAACACGCCAAGCGCAGCGCACCGCCGGGCCACTCCGGCATTGGCACTACGCTGAGCGCCAACATGTTCGCCATGGCCGCAATGCGCGCCAACCTTGAAGAAGTCATGACCGAGGCAGCCTACCAGCACATGTTCGCGCTGGCGGCGCAGCTAGCAAACGGCCTGCGCGAGATCATCGCGCGGCACCAGCTGCCATGGTGCGTCACCCAAATCGGCGCCCGCACCGAATTCCAGTTCACGCCATCAGCACCGCGCAATGGCACCGAGGCACAAGCTGCGATGGATAGTGAGTTGGAGCAGGCTATCCATCTTTACCTGCTCAACCGCGGCCTGCTCATCACACCCTTCCACAACATGCTGCTGGTCTGCCCTCAGACCAGGGCGGAGGATGTGCAGCAGCTACTTGCCGCGTTTGAAGACTGCGTTAGAAGCAGTGTTCCAGTGCCGGGAAGCTGCCGTTTTTGACGGCCGTGACGTAGGCGGTGATGGCGGCGTCGATGCTGGTTTGGCCGTCCATGAAGTTTTTCACGAAGCGCGCTTTGCGGCCTGGGAAGACGCCCAGCAGGTCGTGCATCACCAGCACTTGGCCCGAGCAATCCGGGCCCGCACCGATACCGATGGTTGGCACCGACAGCAGTTCGGTCACTTCTTTGCCCAACTGCGCAGGGATGGCTTCCAGCAGCACTATCGCAGCGCCGGCTTCCTGCAATTTCAGGGCGTCGGCCTTCAGCAGGTCGGCGCTCTCGGTGGTTTTGCCCTGGACTTTGTAGCCGCCCAGCTGGTGCACCGATTGCGGCGTCAGGCCCAAATGCGCGCAGACTGGCACACCGCGCTCGGTCAGGAATTTGACGGTGTCGGCCAGCCATGCACCGCCTTCGATCTTGACCATGTGCGCGCCGGCTTGCATCGCCAGTACGGCGTTGGCGTACGCGGTTTCCGGCGTACCGTAGGCGCCAAACGGCAGGTCGGCCATGATCATCGCCGACTTGGTGCCGCGTGCTACGGAGGCGGTGTGGTAGACGATATCCGTCATGGTGACTGGCAGCGTCGATTGGTGGCCCGCGCACACCATGCCCAGCGAATCGCCGATCAGCAGGATCTCAACGCCGCAGCGGTCCATCAGCGAGGCGAAGCTGGCGTCGTAGCAGGTCAGCATGGTGATTTTTTCGCCGGCATTGCGCAGCGTCGCCAGGGTGTTGATGGTGACGGCTTTCGATACGACCGCTTTGGCCGGTGCAGGTGCGTTGGCGTCGGCGGGCTTTTGGCTCGCGGCCATTTCGTTGCCTTGCAGGTATCCAGACATGGTAAATCCTTTACGTATTAAATCGGGCTGATGCCCTGGTCGGCCACGCCGGCGGCATATTGTGCCGCCGCTCCGTGGCCTGGAATATGAATCGATGGCGCCAGTTCCAGCAGCGGTACCAGCACAAACGCGCGCTCGGTCATGCGTGGATGCGGCACGGTCAGCGTAGCGCTGTTGATGGTGGCGTCGCCATACAGTAGCAGATCGAGATCGAGCGTGCGCGGGGCGTTGCGATATGCCCGCTCGCGGCCATGCGCCTGCTCGATAGCTTGCAGCGCTTGCAGCAGCGCTTCCGCATCCAGCGTGGTGGCGATGCGGGCGACGGCGTTGATGTAGTCGTCGCCGCTGGAGTCGATCGGCGCGGTGCGGTACAGGCCCGATGCCGCCATCAGGGTGCAGCCGGGCTGGCGTTGCAGGCGTTCCAGCGCGTCCAGCACATTGGCGCGGGCGTCGCCGAGGTTGGCGCCGATGCCGATGTAGGCGATGGTGAAGGCGAATGGCGCCTTCTCATCTTGCGGGGTTGCGGGCGCGAGGCCCGCTGTGATGACGGTATTCATGATGCAATTATGCAATTATGCAATTATGCGATTGGGCGTGCTTAGTCGCCGCCGCCGTCGTGCGATGGCGAGCCGCCGGCATCGGAGCCGCCACCTTCGCCGCCACGGCCACCGCCGCTGCGATTACGGCCGCCGCGACGCGGACCGCGCTTGCGTTTCGCCGCGCCGCCAGCACCGCTGCCCGCAGGTTGGCTGGCCGAAGAAATCAAATCTTCGCGGGAGGCTTCGTCGCTTTCGTAGAAGTCAGTCCACCATTCGCCGATTTCGGCGTCGATCTCGCCCGAGGCGCAGCGCAGCAGCAGGAAGTCGTAGCCGGCGCGGAAGCGCTGATGCTCCAGCAGCTTGTGCGGCGCCTTGCCGGTGCGGCGCTCGAAGCGCGGCTGCATGGCCCAGATGTCGCGCATGTCGGAGCCGATCTTGCGCTGCAAGGCCAGCTTCTCGGTTTGCGAATCCAACACGTCGTCGGCGGCCAGATGCAGCGCCGGGATGGTCTGCTCGCCCGCTGCGCGGTAGGCTTCCCACTTCTCCAGCACTTGATGCCACAGCAGCGACGCAAACAGGAAGCCTGGCGATACGGTCTTGCCGGCGTGGATGCGCGAGTCGGTTGATTCCAGCGCCAGCGTCACAAACTTGAAGCCCAGCGGCTGTTCCAGCACCACGTCCAGCAGCGGCAGCAGGCCATGATGCAGGCCTTCCTTGCGCAGTTGCTGCAGGCAGGCCAGCGCGTGGCCGCTCATCAGGAGTTTGAGCATTTCGTCGAACACGCGCGCTGCTGGCACGTTGTTGATCAGCGGCGCCATCACCTTGATCGGTGCGCCGGTTTCCAGCTCGATGGAGAATTTCAGCTTGGCGGCAAAGCGCACCACGCGCAGCATGCGCACCGGATCTTCGCGGTAGCGCGCTTCCGGCACGCCGATGATGCGCAGCGTTTTCGCACGAATGTCTTCAATACCGCCGTGGTAGTCCAGCACCTGCTGATTCGCAGGGTTGTAGTACATGGCGTTGATGGTGAAGTCGCGGCGCTCCGCATCTTCCGCCTGCGAGCCGAAGGTGTTGTCGCGCAAAACGCGGCCATGTTCATCTTTCGGCGCGTTGGCCGAGGTGGTACCACGGAAGGTGGTCACTTCCAGCAGGTCGTTACCGAACATGACGTGCACGATCTGGAAGCGCTTGCCGATGATGAAGGCGCGGCGGAACAGGCGCTTGACCTGCTCCGGCGTGGCGTTGGTGGCGATGTCGAAGTCTTTTGGCTTCACGCCCAGCAGCAGGTCGCGCACCGCGCCGCCCACCACGAATGCTTCGTAGCCGGCTTCCTGCAGGGTGCTGGTGACGCGCACGGCGTTGTTCGACAGCAGGCGCGGGTCGATGCCGTGGCCTTCTGGGCCCAGCACCACCGGCGTATTCGCATCGCGGGCCGCTTTACTCTTGGTGCCGAGGATTTTGCGGATCAGTTTTTTAATCATTGAATATTTCAATCAGTGGCCAGCCATGTGCGGCGGCGTGCGTTTTCAGTTTTTCATTGGGGTTGGTCGCTACCGGATGGCTGACGATGGACATCAGCGGCAGGTCGTTGTGCGAGTCGCTGTAGAAGTGGACGGTGCCAAAATCTTCCAGCGTTTTCCCCATTTTTTCCAGCCACGCCTTGGTGTGGACGATTTTGCCCGCGCCTTGCGTCGGCGTGCCAAGCAGCTTGCCGGTCAGGTTACCCTCGGCGTCGACTTCCGGCATCGCTGCGATCAGGTGCTCCACGCCCAGTGCTTTGGCAATCGGCGCGGTCACGAAGTGGTTGGTGGCGGTGACGATGGCGACCAAGTCGCCGGCGTCAAAGTGCTTTTGCAGCAGGGCGCGCGCCGATGGGCGCAGCGCTGGTGCCACCACTTCGGCCATGTACTGCGCGTGCATATCATCCAGCTTGGCGCGCGGGAAGGCGGCCAAGGTACCCAGCGTGAACTCGAGGTATTCTACCGGATCCAGCGTGCCGGCTTGATATTGGGCGAAGAACTCGCGGTTGCGGCGGTCGTATTCGACGGCGTCAACGGCGCCGGTACGCACCAGGAATTGGCCCCATTCGAAGTCGGAGTCGATCGGCAGCAGGGTGTGATCAAGGTCAAAAAGAGCCAGATTCATTCGATTCATTATTCTTTAGCTTCCGCCTGCAGCCACTCGCGCAGCAGTGGCAGAGTGATAGGGCGTCGGGTTTCAAGGGAATACTGGTCCAGCGAATCAAGGATGGTCGACAGCGACCGCATGTCGCGCTGGAAGTGAGACAGCAAGTAGGGTATCACGCCGGCCGACAGCGTCAAGCCGCGCGCCGCTGCGGCAGCTGCCAATGCGGCGCTCTTCTCTTCGTCGGTCAGGCCGTGGATCTGGTAGATCAGGCCCCAGCCCATGCGCGTGCGCAGGTCTTCGCGCACCGGCAGCACCGCCGGCGCCACGTTGCCGCTGCAGACCATGAAGGCGTTGTTGGCGCGGATTTCGTTGAACAGGGCGAAGGCGTCGATCTGCGCCAGCGGCGACAGCTTCTCGCAGTCGTCCAGCAGGTACAGGTCCACCTCCGGCGAGTAGACGAATTCGGATTCGATCGAGAACGGCGAGATGTAGCGCGCGCGTAGCTGCTCTTCCTCGCTGCCGGCGCTGGCCAGCGCCTTGAGCAAGTGCGATTTGCCGACGCCGACCGCGCCCCACAGGTAGGCGAAATGTTCGCGCGACGTGCGGCTGGCGAATTGCTTCATCAGCGCTGCCGCTTCGGCATTCTGTCCTACCTCGAAGGAGCCGAGGCTGTGCGTGGGTTCCGCGCCTAAATCGAGCACCAGCTGCTTCATGGCGTTCGTCCTGTAGTCTTTTGCATAACGTTTTCGTGTTTCACATCATGCATTATAAAAGCTGCTGCTCAGATAGTGGCGACGCAGGTGTTTAAAGGCCACCATCAGCACCGCCGATGCAGGCAAGGCAAGCAGCACGCCGACGAAGCCGAACAGCTGGCCGAAGGCCAACAGCGCGAAAATTACGGCCAGCGGATTGAGGCCGATGCGCTCACCAACGAGGCGCGGCGTCAGGAAGAAGCCTTCCAGCACCTGGCCGCAGCCGTAGATCACGGCCACCGCGATCAAGCCGCTGAAGTCGGTAAATTGCAGCACCGCCGAAATCAGCGCCAGCACCAGTCCGAGGCCAAAGCCGAGGTAGGGAATGAACACCAGCAGGCCGGTGATGATCCCGACCGGCAGCGCCACGTCGAAACCGGCAATCGCCAGCGTCACCGAGTAGTAGATGGCCAGCACCACCATCACCAGCAGCTGGCCGCGCAGGTATTGGGCCAGCAGGGAGTCGACCTCGCGCGCCATGCCGACGGTGGCGTCGATGTAGCGGCGCGGCACGCAGTTGGCGATGCGGGCCAGCATGGCGTGCCAGTCCAGCAGCAGGTAGAACAGCACTACCGGGATCAGGATTACGGTGGCCAGCCAGCCCAGTACTGCGGTACCGCCGACGCGGGCAGAATTCAGTACGGCGGACCAGATGGCGTCACCGGAAGCGGCCACTTGTTCCGAGGCCAGTTGTTTGATACCTTGGCTGTCGAGGCGCACTTTCACGCCCAGTTCTTGCAGCTTGGGGCCGAGCAGGTCGTTGGCCTTGGCCAGGAAGGCGGGGATTTGCGCTTGCAGCAGCGGGATTTCTTTTTGCAGCACCGGCACCACGATCAGCACCAGCGTGGTGATGGCGCTGAAGAACAGCGTCACCACAATCACCACCGACAGCGCGCGTGGCAGATTGAAGCGGCGGCCGAAGCGGACGCGGTCGAGACGGTCAACAGCGGGGTTGAGCGCATACGCGAAAATTGCGGCGGCCAGGAAGGGCGTCAGCACCGGGCCCAGCGTCACCAGCAGGAAGAAGAATGCCGCCCACACCGCCAACCAGAATGCCGTTTGCTTTTGCTCTACCGTGAGGGGAAATGGCATGGAGGATGTATTTGATGGTTAAAAAGGCGGTTAGACGGGGCAATTTTGATAAAATAGCGGATTGACCGGTGTTTTGTGCTCATCCTTGCGCTGATTTTTGCGCATTTCCGTGTGATTTTGTCACGAAACAGGTCTCCGCCTTCTATTTTACCGCCTCCGCTGCGAAATACACCATGAGCCAAACTACTAATGTTTCCCTGTCCTACCGTGACGCCGGCGTCGATATCGACGCAGGTGATGCTTTAGTCGAAGCAATCAAGCCGTACGCCAAGCGCACCATGCGCGAAGGCGTGCTGGCCGGCTTGGGCGGTTTCGGTGCCATGTTCGAGATCAGCAAAAAGTACAAAGAGCCAGTGCTGGTGTCCGGCACCGACGGCGTGGGTACCAAGTTGCGCCTGGCGTTTGAACTGAACCGTCACGACACCGTCGGTATCGACCTGGTAGCGATGAGCGTCAACGACATCCTGGTGCAGGGTGCCGAGCCGCTGTTCTTCCTCGACTACTTCGCATGCGGCAAGCTGGACGTGGCGACCGCCTCGAACGTGATCAAGGGCATCGCCCAGGGTTGCGAACAAGCCGGTTGCGCGCTGATCGGCGGCGAAACCGCTGAAATGCCATCGATGTACCCGGACGGCGAGTACGACCTGGCCGGTTTCGCGGTGGGCGCGGTGGAAAAATCGAAAATCATCGACGGCACCAAGATTGCTCCGGGCGACGTGATCCTGGGCCTGGCCTCGTCGGGCGTGCACTCGAACGGCTACTCGCTGGTGCGCAAGATCATTGAAGTATCGAAGCCGGACCTGGAAGGCGACTTCCACGGCCGTAAGCTGTCGGACGTGCTGATGGCGCCAACCCGCATCTACGTCAAGCCGCTGCTGGCGCTGATGGAAGCGATCGAAGTCAAAGGCATGGTGCACATCACCGGCGGCGGCCTGGTTGAGAACATCCCACGCGTGCTGCAGCCTGGCCTGGTAGCCGAGCTGGACTCGAAAGGCTGGACCCTGCCACCGCTGTTCCAGTGGCTGCAACAGCACGGCGGCGTGGCTGACGCTGAAATGCACCGCGTGTTCAACTGCGGTATCGGCATGACCGTGATCGTCTCGGCAGAAAACGCCGCAGCGGCCAAGGCCCAGCTGGAAGCTGCTGGCGAAACTGTCTACACCATCGGTAAAATCCGCACCCGCGTGGGTGACGAGCACCAGACCATCGTCGTGTAAAACACTTAGTTGTAGTCGACGCAAAAACGGCATGCAAAAGCATGCCGTTTTTTTTTATGGTTTTTGAATAGCCATCAAAGTGGCTTGCAGCCTTCTCGCTAGATTCAACGGTATATCGAATCGCGGGAGGAAAGTATGTGGCACTATAGGTACTTCGGATTTAGTGGCCTTGCGGCGCAGCATGTGTCGTACCCGCCGATTTGGCAAGGAGGCTGGACCTGCAATTGTCGTGCGAATGGGGACGGTCGATGCGCTGATAACTACTCGCACAACAACAAGGAGTTTGCGATAGGGACTGGTACGGGCAGCACGCCAGTTCTGGCTCGAAGGGCTGCGGAAAAAATAGCAAAGCAAAAACTTGGAGCGAAGTCCACGCATCATGTGCAATGTCGTTGCACAGGTCCCAAGGGAGAGAAGGTGAAGCTGCTGCTGATTTGCTGAAACCGCATCTGGATACTCAAGATGCAGAAGCATTATTTTTGCGATCGACCTTCAGTTTGCCGAACGAGGAATCTGAGCGTAGGTTTGAAAAGAGAAGCTTGCAGTTTCTGAAGCGCTCCGCAGAATTAGGCTATGCGCCAGCGTTATATGCCTTGGGCGTTTGCTATGCGATTGGTGATCTCGTGTTGAAGGACGAGCGACAGGCCGCGAAATATTTCAAGACAGCGGCGTCATTAGGTTACGCCAAGGCAAAGTATGAGCATGGTCGCAACCTCCCTTATGGGGCTCAAGGCGATGCTCAGCAGGTCGAAATCGGATGGCGGCTGATCCGGGAGGCGGCCGTGGACGACGTCCAAGACGCGAGCGAATTTATGCATAAATTTGCTCGCTAAGCCATCTTGATTTAGCGCTGGGACGGCGGTGGTGGTGGCGGTGGGCCGCCTTCCGGCCATGCTGCGAGCACTTCGCCCATTTTCTTGCAAGTGCCTTTGACGGTTTCGTCGCGGCGGCCTTTGAATTCGACTTTGGCGCCTTCGGCCTTACCTTTGCAGGCTGCGACTGCTTCCGGCGGCGGCCCCGGTGGCGGACCGTCCGGACGTGGACCGTCAGGACGCTGGCCGTTTTGCGCCGAAGCGCCCGCTGCGCATGCGGCCAGCACCGCGCCCAGCATCCAATGCTTAATCAACTTCATGACAACTCCCGATAACAATGAGCTGCCATTATCTTGCGCGCATCTGTTAGTTGCGGTCAAGGCGCTGTAAAGCCCGGTAAAACTTAGCGTCGCCGGGCACCGCCAGGGCGATCTCATGACATTGTCCTGTATCGTTGACGAGGTGCTTGTTTGTTCCTACGATGAAGCATGACCGCTACGCTGGCACCGGAGGAACGGTTCGACCTTTCGTGTTTTCGCAGCGTGAGGATGCGGCCTAGCGCTTGAGGATTTTTTCCACTGGCGATGGACGCAGGCGGAAGGCGTCCGGCAGGCCGGAGCCGAGCAGGGGGCGCAGGTACATGCGGAAGGCGTCGGTGACGTCGGTGCCGCTGGCGCTGATGAACTCGTCTTCCATCACGCGCGTTTTGCCGGCCACGGCGCTCAGGGGCATCAACTCGTAATCGACCGAGTAGAAGCCGGTGCGCTTGATGGCGACCGAGCCGTCCTGCTTGCCCCACATGGCGAACTGTACCGCTTTCTCGCCAACTTCACGCGCTTCGCGCTGGTCCACATCCGACACGCAGCCGATGAAGGAGCGCTGCAAGTAGCCAAAGGTATCACCGCGCACGCGCTTGATGCCGAGCTTGGCCTTGATTTCATCGCACAGCAAATCGGCCAGCGCGCCAGTGCCGGACAGCTGCACATTGCCGTGCGCATCGCGCTCCACTTCTTTCGCCAGCAAAGACGCGATCGCTTCGCCGCTGGCATCGTGGATGCCTTCCGAGACGGCGATCACGCAGCGGCCGTAGCGCTCGTACACTGCCTTCACATCGGCCAAAAACTGTTCGAGCGAGAACACGCGCTCCGGCAGGTAGATCAGATGCGGCCCATCGTCCGGGAACTTCTTGCCCAGCGCGGCGGCGGCGGTGAGGAAGCCGGCGTGCCGGCCCATCACCACGCCCACATACACGCCCGGCAGCGAGGCGTTGTCCAGATTGGCGCCGGCAAACGCCTGCGCCACAAAGCGCGCTGCCGACGGGAAGCCCGGCGTATGGTCATTGCCGACCAGGTCGTTGTCGATGGTCTTGGGGATGTGCATGCAGCGCAGCGCGTAGTTGGCGGCCTGCGCCTGCTCGCTGACGATGCGCACGGTGTCCGACGAATCATTGCCGCCGATGTAGTAGAACTGCTCGATCTGGTGCGCCTGCAAGACCTTGAAAATCTCCTTGCAGTAAGCCTCGTCCGGTTTGTCGCGGGTCGAGCCCAGCGCCGAGGAGGGCGTGGCCGCCACCAGTTCGAGGTTGTGGCTGGTCTCGCGCGTGAGATCCACCAAATCCTCGTTGATGATGCCGCGCACGCCGTGCAGCGCGCCGTACACCCGCGTCACCTCGCGGAAGCGGCGCGCCTCCAGCACCACCCCCGCCAGCGACTGGTTGATGACGGCGGTGGGGCCGCCTCCCTGTGCGACCAGAATTTTTCCCGACGACATGCTCGCTTCTCCTCTGGTGAAGTTATCCGACCACTATAACGCGAACTTCAGGGCGTGCCGATATTCTTGTCAAGGAAACGCTCGACCCGGCCCCAGAAGTCGATGCGGTTTTTCGGCAAGTGCCAGCCGTGGCCTTCCTCGCTGTACTCGATCCACTCGACGTTCGGGTTGCCGGCCTTGACCGCATCGTACAGTTTGAGGCCGTGGTTGATCGGCACGCGGCGGTCGGCGCCGCCGTAGGCCAGCAGCAGCGGCTGCTTGATGCGGCTGGCTTGCAGCAGCGGCGAGGTGGCTTTCAGCTGCTCGGCATCCTTGACCTGGTCGCCGATCAGCGCCGGCATGCCATAGCGCTTCCACTCGTTCGACAAATCCGAGCTGTAGAACCAGCCGCCGTCGTACATCAGGTTGATGTCGCTGACGCCCACCCAGTTGATGCCGCATTTGTACAAGTCCGGATCGCGGATCAGCCCCATCAGCGTGGCATAGCCGCCGTAGCTGGCGCCGGCGATGCAGATGCGGCCGGCGTCGGCATAGCCCTGCGCCACCGCCCAGCGCGCGCCGTCAGCGATATCGTCCTGCATCTTCAAGCCCCATTGCTTCCAGCCGGCGCGGAACAGCTGCTTGCCGTAGCCGGTGCTGCCGCGGAATTCCGGCTCCAGCACGGCGTAGCCGCGCGAGGCCAGGAATTCGGCGTCGGCATTCCACTCCCAGCGGCCACCGCGTACCCACGGGCCGCCGTGCACCAGCACCACCATCGGCAGGTTTTTCTTGGCGCCGCCCGGCGGTAAGGTCAGCCATACGGGGATTTGCAGGCCGTCGCGCGCCTTGTAGTAGTAGAGCTCGCGCGGGCCCATGTCGGCCGGCTTGATTTGCGCCGCGATGCGGCCGACTTCGCTGAATTTTTGGGTCTCGGTGTTGTACACCAGGTAGCGCAGCGGCTGCTTGTCGGAATACGATTCCACCAGCACCCAGGCGCTCTCCGGCCGGACCGGCGGCGTCACCAGGTTGATGGTGCCGGGCAGGCGCGCATCAATTTGCGCCTGCAGGGTCTTCATGGCCGGGTCGAACCATTCGGTGCCGGTGGCGTCGGCATGCACGCGCACACCCAGCAAGCGTCCCTTGCTGATGATGAGTTTGCCCCGGAAGTCGAAACCGTCCAGCTCCAGCACGTGCTGGGGCGGCAGCTTGTTGTGTTCGAGATCGTAGCGGTACAGCGCGCTCCGGTCGCGGCCCTGGCTGCTGATCACGTACAAAGCGCCATCCGGCCCGAAGGCCAGTGGCGTGAAGTTCTGGCCTTCGCCAGTGTAGCCCTGGTAGCTGTTCAGCGTGCGCCATTCGCTGCTGGCCGGATCGCGGTAGAGCAGTTTGGCGCTATCCTGGTCCAGCGTTTGCAGCAGGCGCGGTTCACCGTTCTGGTCCAGCGTCCACGAGCGCGCGGTGCCCGGATGGGCGACCGGCAGCGCTGTGCCGTTGCTGGTGTTCAGGCGCAGCAAGTCGAGCGCGACCAGCGTGCCGGCTTTAGTAATGGAGGCGTCGGTGACGTAAACGTAGTCGCTGTCCTGCGCGCCGGGTTCGTCAAGCATGAAGGTATGCCACGGCAGCATTTCCCTGTTGTCGTCGCTGCCGTTGCGGATGAAAGCGTTGCGGCGCATCGCCAGTTGGCGGAAACGCTTGCCGTCGCGTTCGACCACGAACAGGCCGGGACCGTAGCGCATGTCGCGCTGGCCGCTCGCCTTGTCGGTGGTGCTGAACATCAGGCGCTGGTTGTTGACCCACTGTGCCTGGCCGATATCGGTATCGGAAAACTGCGCCACCATGGTGGCTTTCAGGGTGTCCAGCTCCACCACGGCCAGGCCATCGCGCTTGTCGTTGGCGCCAATGAAGGCCGCCAGGTAGCGACCATCCGGCGACAGCATGGCGCCGTTGAAGGGGGAATTATCGAAGAAAGCGGACAGCGGCGGCGGGGCTGCCAGGGCTTGCGCGCCGGCTGCCAGCAGCAGGCTTGCTATCAGTGTACGTACTACCATTTAATGTGCTGCTCCAATCTGATGATCCAGGAATTTTTCAACGCGGTTCCAGAAATCGATGCGGTTCTGCGGCAGGCGCCAGCCGTGGCCTTCCTTGTCGTAGACGATCCATTCGATATCCGGGTTGCCGACTTTAACGGCGCTGAGGAATTTTTCGCCGTGGTACAGCGGCACGCGGCGGTCATCGCCGCCGTAGGCCAGCAGCAGTGGCTGCTTGATGCGGGCCGCCTGCACCAGCGGCGAGGTGGCGGCCAGCTGGGCTGCATCGCTGGCCGGATCGCCGATCATGGTGGGCGCGCCATAGGCCAGCCAGCGGTCGCTCATGTCGGACACCGCGCTCCAGGCGCCGGTGTACATCAGCTTGATGTCAGTCACGCCGGCCCAGTTGACGCCGCACTTGTACAAGTCCGGATCGTTCACCAGTCCCATCAGCGTGGCATAGCCGCCGTAGCTGGCGCCGGCGATGCAGATACGCTTGCCGTCGGCGTAGCCTTGCGCGATGGCCCAGCGCGCGCCGTCGGCGATATCGTCCTGCATCTTCAAGCCCCATTGCTTCCAGCCGGCGCGGAAGTGCTGCCAGCCGTAGCCGGTGCTGCCGCGATACGCTGGTTCCAGCACCATGTAACCGCGCGAGGCCAGGAACTGGGCGTCGGCGTTCCAGCCCCAGTCGCTGCCGTGTACGTACGGGCCACCGTGCACCAGCACCACCAGCGGCAGGTTTTTCTTCGCCGCGCCGCGCGGGATGGTCAGCAGCGCCGGGATTTGCATGCCGTCGCGCGCCTTGTAGCGCACCAGTTCCTGATGGCCCATCTGCTCTGGACGGATAGCGTCGTGGCTGGCGCCGACCTTGACCAGCTTGCCGGTCTCGGTGTTGTAGACCAGATGTACCAGCGGCTGCACGTCGGAATAGCTGGCCACCAGCACCCACGGCGCTTCCGGCCGTTTCGGCAGGGTGATCACGTTGACCAGGCCGGGCAGCAGCTTGTCGATCTTGTCCTGCAGCGCCTTGCCCTTGGCGTCCAGCCAGGCCACGCCGCGCACATCGGCGTTGTAGCGCACGCCGACCAGCTTGTTGTCGCGCACGATCAGGCTGTCGTCATCGGCGCCGCTATTGAAGTCGGGCAGGAAGTCGTAGTCATCCAGGCCGACCAGCGGCTCGGCGGCGGGCTGGCGCTTGGCCAGGTCGTAGCGGTACAGCGCGCTCTTGTCGCTGTTGTTGCGGGCCGAGACGTACAGCGCGCCGTCCGGGCCGAAGCCGATCGGGCTGAAGTTATTGTTGCTGGTGCCGTAAGCATCGCTTTCCAGCAGCTTGTTCCATTGCTCGCCTTCGCGCACATAGACCGTGTGATGCTTGTCGAGGTCGTTGACGGCGAGGCGTGGTTCGCCCTGCTGGTCGAGCAGCCAGTCGCTGGCCTTGCCCGGACTGCTGACCGGGGTGGTGCGGCCGGTCACGGTGTTCAGGCGCAGCAGCACGTGGTTGGTGATCTCGGTGTAGTTGTTATTAATCTGGTACTTGACGATATACACCTCGTCGCTGTCCTGCTTGCCGGGCTGGCCCAGCAAGTAGTGGTTATAGTCCAGCAGGCGCTCGCTGATCTTGCTGCCGGTGGCGGCATCGTCGCCTTCGCGGAAGTTGGTCTTGGTCAGTTGGCGGTAGCCGCTACCGTCGCGGTTGACGGCAAACAGGCCGGCGGCAAAGCGCTCGTCGCTGAAGGTGGCACGGCGGTCGGTGCCGTTGAATACCAGCCGGTTGTCGTTGACCCATTCGAAGTAAGCCACGTCGGCGTCGCCGAACATGGCGGCCACCTTGACGCTCATGTCGTCCAGCTTGACCACCGACAGGCGGTAGCGCTCGCCCGGCTTGGACACCCGCGCCGCCAGGTAGCGGC
This sequence comes from Duganella flavida, assembly GCF_009857445.1. GTDB lineage: Bacteria > Pseudomonadota > Gammaproteobacteria > Burkholderiales > Burkholderiaceae_D > Rugamonas > Rugamonas flavida. The sequence goes on along the minus strand of NZ_WWCN01000007.1, from coordinate 32,737 downwards.
CGTCGGGCGACAGCTTGGGACTGCCGAAGCGGCTGTTTTCAAAGAAGGCGCTGGCCGGCGGCAGCTCGGCAGCGCGCGGCGCGATGCAGACCGCCAGCAGCAGGCTGGCGGCGACGGTGCGTGAAAGGTTCATGGTGCAGAGGCTCCAATGTGCTTGTCGAGGAATTTTTCTACCTTGCCCCAGAAGTCGATCCGGTTTTGCGGCAAGAACCAGCCGTGGCCTTCGTCAGCATAGAGCACCCATTCCACTGAGGAATTGTTTTTGCTCACAGCATCTTTAAACGCCGTGCCGTGGATGATGGGCACAGTCTGGTCGGCGCCGCCGTGCGCCAGCAGCAACGGCTGCTTGATGCGGGCCGCCTGCTGCAGCGGCGAGGTGGCGGCCAGCTGCGCTGCGTCGCCGCCGATCAGCACCGGGAAGCCGAAGCGGTCGAAGGCGCCGCCGGTGGACCAGCTGTTTTCGCTGGTCCAGTGGCCGTCCTTGAGGATATTCAGGTCGGTGACGCCGGCCCAGGCCACGCCGCATTTATAGAGGTCGGGATCGTTGACCAGACCCATCAGCGTGGCGTAGCCGCCGTAGCTGGCGCCGGCGATACAGATGCGCTTGCTGTCGGCGATGCCCTGGGCGATGGCCCAGCGTGCGCCGTCGGCCACGTCGTCCTGCATCTTCAGGCCCCATTGCTTCCAGCCGGCGGTGAACAGCTGGTGGCCGTAGCCGGTGCTGCCGCGGAATTCCGGCTCCAGCACGGCATAGCCGCGCGAGGCCAGGAACTGCACTTCCGCATCCCAGTCCCAGTGCACGCCGCGCACCCACGGGCCGCCGTGGACCAGCACCACCAATGGCAGGTTCTTGCCCTTGCTGGCTTTGGGCGTGGTCAGGTAGGCCGGGATTTCCAGCCCGTCGCGGGCCTTGTAGCGCACCATCGCCTTGGTCGACATCAGCTCCGGTGCGATGGCGGGATGCTCGCCGCCCAGCATGCTCAGGCTGTGTGTTTCGGTGTTGTACAGGCGGTAGACGGCCGGCTGTACGTCCGAGCTCGATTCCACCAGCACGTAGGGTGCGGTCGGCCGCAGCGGTGTGCTGATCATATTGTTGGTGGCCGGCAGCGCCGCATCCACCGCCTGCTGCACCGCCTTCATGGTGGCATCCACCCACCACGTACCTTTGGCGTCGACCTCGTAGTGATAGCCCTGCACCTTGTCCTGGTTGTACTCCAGTTGGCCTTGCAAGTCATAACCGGGCGTGCTGATGGCGGGCTTGTCGCCCAGCTTGCGGTTGGCGATGTCGTACGGGTAGAGCGCGTCGGCGCCCTGCAGGCTGGCGCGCACGTACAGCGTGCCGTCCGGGCCGAAGGCTTGCGGTTCGAAGTTGTCGGCTGTGCTCGGGTATAGCTTGAAGCTGGCCAGCTGGGTCCACGGCTGGTCGTCTGCGGTGCGGTGGAAAATGACTTGCTGGTTGTCGCGATAGGCGACCGTGATGCGTGGCACGCCTTGGCGGTCGACCACCCAGCCCATGGTGTTGGCCGGGTGGGCGTAGGTCTTGAACTTGCCGTTGCTGGTATTCAGGCGCAGCAGGGCGATCTGGTTCATCCAGCCGGTGGCGCCGTATTCGTATTGGGTGACGAAGATCTCATCGCTGTCGAGGTTGCCAACGCCGCTGTACATAAAGGTATTCCACGGCAACAGTTTGTTTTGTATTTTGCTGATACCGTCGTTCTGGGCGCTGTCGCGCCGCACCAACTGGCGTAGTTCGCTGCCGTCGGCGTTGACGGCCCACAGGCCGCCGCCCCAGCGCACCTCGCCTTGCGCCGTACCGAGGTCGCCGACGTTGAAGACCAGGCGCTGGTCATTGACCCAGTGGTAGCGGTTGATGTCGGCATCGTCGAAGGCAGCCACCACCCTGGTCTTGCGGGTGGCGGCATCGACCACTGCGAGACGCACGCGGCCACTCTTGCCAGCCACCTTGATCGCCACCAGCCGGCCGTCCGGCGACAGGCGCGGCGTGCTGAAGCTGGCGTTTTCAAAAAAGGCCGCCGCCGGGATAGCGGTCGGCGAGGTTTGCGCGGCGGCCGGCAAGATCGCCAGCGCGCCCAGGGTGCTCAGTGCTGCCAGGGTAAAGCGTAAAGTCATTGAGGAGATCCGATGTTCTTATTGAGGAATTGCTCGACTTTGCCCCACCAGTCGATGCGGTTTTTCGGCAGTTTCCAGCCGTGGCCCTCTTCGTCGTATTCAATCCATTCGACGTTCGGGTTGGTTTGCTTGACGGCCTTGTAGAACTTAGTGCCATGCGGCAGCGGCACGCGCATGTCGGCGGTGCCGTAAGCCATCAGCAGCGGCTGCTTGATGCGGGCCGCCTGTTGCAGCGGCGAGGTGGCTTTCAGCTGTTCTGCATCTTTAACCTGGTCGCCCACCAGCTGCGGCATACCGAATTGCTTGTAGCCGTCCGGCATGTCGGAGGTGAAGTTCCAGCTGCCGTCGTACATCAGGTTGATGTCGGTGACGCCAGCCCATTCCACGCCGCACTTGTAGAGGTCGGGATCGTTGACCAGGCCCATCAGCGTGGCGTAGCCGCCGTAGCTGGCGCCGGCAATGCAGATGCGCTTGCTGTCGGCATAGCCCTGGGCGATGGCCCAGCGGGTGCCGTCGGCGATATCGTCCTGCATTTTCAAGCCCCACTGCTTCCAGCCGGCCACGAAATGCTTGTTACCGAAGCCGGTGCTGCCGCGATATTCCGGCTGCAGCACAGCGTAGCCGCGCGAGGCCAGGAACTGCACTTGCGGATCCCAGCCCCAGCTGCTGCCGCGCACATAGGGGCCGCCGTGCACCAGCACCACCATCGGCTGGTTCTTGCTGCCGCCGCGTGGCAAGGTCAGCCATGCCGGAATGGTCAGGCCGTCGCGCGCCTGGTAGTGCACCAGCGTGGTTTGCGCCATGTCGTTGGGCGAGATGCGCGGATGCGACTCACCGATCAGGGTCATCTTTTGCGTCTGGCTGTTGTACAGCATCATGCGCTTGGGCCAGATGTCGGCATAGGCCGTTACCAGCACCCACGGCGATTCCGGCCGCTTGGGCAGGGTCAGCAGGTTGACGGTGTTGGGCAGGATGGTGTCGACCTTTTCCTGCATGGCTTTCATGGCCGGATCGATCCAGGTGGTGCCCATGGCGTCGGTCAGGTGCTTTACGCCGACCAGCTTGTCCTGGTTCATGATCAGCTTGCCGTGGAAGTCGTAGCCGTCCAGCTTGACCAGCGGCTTGTCGGACAGCTTGCCGCTGTTGATGTCATAGGTGTAGACGGCCGACGTGTCGCCACCGCGCCATGCGACCACGTACAGCGTGCCGTCCGGGCCGAAGGCCAGCGGGCGGAAGTCGGCGCCGCGACCGGTGTAGCTGTCGTAGTCGCCCAGCTTGCGCCAGGCTTTGGTGGCCGGGTCGCGGTAGTACATGCTGCTGGTGCCCTTGTCGGAGGCGATGGTCAGGCGCGGCTCGCCCTGCGCATCGAGCAGCCAGTATTTGCTGTCGCCGGGGCGCTCGGTGACGCCGGCGATGCGGCCGGTGACGGTATTCAGCTTGACCAGGTCGATGTGGTTGAGCTGGCCCGGTCCGCTGTAACTATTGTCTTCCACGTAGATGAAGTCGCTATCCTGGGCGCCGTCCTGGTCCAGCAGGTAGGTATGCCACGGCAGCAGTTCGCGCTGCAGGTTGGGATTGCCGGAGGTGATGAAGGGCTTGCCATCGCGCATGGCCAGCTGGCGGAAACCAGTGCCGTCGCGGTTGATGGCGTACAGGCCGGGCGCATAGCGCATATCGCCTTGCGCCAGGTCCTTGTCAGTGGCGTTGAACACCAGCCGCTTGTCATTCACCCAGGCATAGCGGCCGATGTCGGCATCGGAAAAATTGCCCACCACCTTGACCGCATTGGTTTCCAGGTCGACCACGCCCAGCATGTCGCGCTTGTCCTTGCCGCCGAGGCGTACCGCCAGGTATTTGCCGCTGGGCGACAGCACGGCGTCACTGAATTCCGGATTATTGAAGAAGTCGGCGATGGGCGGCTTGGCCGCTGCGGCTGCCAGCGACTGACCGCAGAGGATGGCGCCGGCCAGAGCCGTGGCGCGCAGGAGGTGGTGGAGGCGCATATGCGGGTTGTGGTGGTTGCGAAATTGGTAACGAGAGCACAATAGCATCAAGTTATCAAATCCGCCACAAGGCGTATGTATTTTATTGTTCTGGTGCGCGGATGTAGTCGACCAATGCGGCGGTCTGGCGGCCGGGCGCCGGCGTCAGCAGGCTGACAGCGATAATCGCCAGTACGCCGGCCGGAATGCCGAAGATGCCGGCCGAAATCGGCGCGATGTGGAACCACTGGTTGGCCGGCGCGCCGCCCAGCACCGGGCTGGTGTGCAGCATGTAGTAGATGCATAGCGTGAAGCCGGTCACCATGCCGGCAATCGCGCCGTAGTGGTTGGCGCGCTTCCAGAACACGCCCAGCACCAGCGCCGGGAACAGTGTCGAGCCGGCCAGCGAGAAGGCCGCGCCCACTAGCGACAGGATGTCGCCCGGCTTGGTCGACGCGGCGTAGGCGGCAATGAAGGCCACCGCCAGCAACAGCAGCTTGGAGATGGTCACACGCTTTTGAGTGGAGGCGCTGCGGTCGACCAGCTTGTAGTAGACGTCGTGTGACAGCGCGTTGGAGATGGCCAGCAGCAGGCCGTCCGCAGTCGATAGCGCAGCTGCCAGGCCGCCGGCCGCCACCAGCCCGGAGATCACGTAAGGCAGGCCGGCGATTTCCGGCGTGGCCAGCACTAGCACGTCGGCATCGATGGTGATTTCAGCCAGCTGCACCACGCCATCGTGGTTGATGTCGCTGATGCTGAACAGCGGGTTGACCTTGTCTACATTGGCCCAGTACGAGACCCAGTTAGGCAGGTGGGCGTAATCAGTGCCGACCAGCGCGCTGTAAATATCGTACTTGACCAGCACCGCCAGCGCCGGGATGGTCAGGTAGATCAGCAGGATGAAGAACAGGGTCCAGAACACCGACACCCGCGTTTCATGCACCGACGGCGTGGTGTAGGAACGCATCAGGATGTGCGGCAGCGCAGCTGTGCCCAGCATCAGGCAAAACACCAGCGCGAGGAAGTTATTGCGCTTGATGTCGGAGGTTTCCTTGTCGCCGGGGTAGGGCGTGGCGTGCGGCGTGATCGGTTCGGCGCGCTGCAGGTTTTGTTCGCGCGCTTCGGTCCAGGCGTGTTCGGCGTCGTCGGGGCTTTTCGGATAGGCCACCAGCTCGCGCTCGGCGCTGCGGATCTCCAGCAGCGAGGCGTTGCGGGCTTTCACGCTGTCGAGTTTGCGCTGGAGGTCGGTGCGGCCGGCTTCCCACGAAGCCGGCAGGGTCTTGATGCGGGCTTCGTAATCGGCAGCGCGCTGGCGGAAGATGGCGCGCACTTCGGCTTCTTTGGGATCGTCCTGCAGCACGTGCTCGCGTGCACTCAGCTTGGGCAGCAGCTTGCCGTAGGCGACTTGCGGAATCGGATTGTCGCTATGTTTGGCCGACAGCCAGATGGCCGGGATCAAGAATGCCACCACGATGATGATGTACTGTGCCACCTGCGTCCACGTGATGGCGCGCATGCCGCCGAGGAAGGAACACACCAGAATACTGGCGAGGCCGAGGAAGATGCCGACCGAGAAATCGACGCCGGTGAAGCGCGAGGCGATCAGGCCCACCGCATAAATCTGCGCTACCACGTAGGTGAACGAGACCGAGATGGTGGCCACCACCGCGAGAATGCGCACGGCGCGGCCGCCGCGCTCGGCGTTGTCGGCGCCGCCGTAGCGTTCGGCCAGGAAGTCGGGGATGGTGTATTGCGCGAACTTGCGCAGGTAGGGTGCGATCAAGAGCGCGACCAGGCAATAGCCGCCGGTCCAGCCCATGATGTAGGCGAGGCCGTCGAAGCCGTGCAGGTACAGCCCGCCCGCAAGGCTGATGAAGCTGGCGGCCGAGATCCAGTCGGCAGCGGTGGCCATGCCGTTGAACATGGCGGGCACGCGGCGTCCGGCTACATAGTATTCGAGCACGTTGGAGGTGCGGCTGATGACGCCGATCAGCGCGTACAGCACGATGGTGGCAAACATGAACAAATAGCCGATCCACACGCGCGGCATGCCTTCCTGTTCCAGCGCGGCCAGCGCGATCAGGAAGCAGGCGAAGCCGGCGGTGAACAGGATGTAGTAATGGCGCAGGCGCTGGAAGAAGGTACGGGCTGGTTTCAAGCGGATTCCTTATCGAGCTTGCGCATGCGCCAGGCGTAGAAGGCCAGGATGCCGAGGTAGACCAGCGAGGCGCCTTGCGCGGCCAGATAGAAAGACAGCGGCCAGCCGAATACGCTCAAGCCGGCCAGCTCGCGCGCGAAGAAGGCGGCGCAGAAGCCAGTCAATAGCCAGAGCATCAGCAAGGCGGTGGTCAGGCGGCGCGCCTTGCGCCAGTGCGCGGTGCGCGCCAGGCGCGGCCGTCCGTGCGGCGTCTCGCTGGCTGGCGGCATGGGCTTATCCATAGTGTGGTGGTTCTTCATTTTGTTCCGGTTGCGTCGGCGGCAGCGGGAAGGTCAGGCGGAACAGGGCGCCCGGCAGCTTGGCTTGCATGGCGCGCGGATTGCTGAAGATATCGACCTCGGCGCCATGTTGCTGCGCGATCTCACGCACGATGGCCAGCCCGAGGCCGCTGCCCTCGGCGGTATTGCCAAGGATGCGGTAGAAACGCTCGAACACGCGCTCGCGCTCGGCCTGCGCGATGCCGGGGCCGGTGTCCTCGACTTCCAGATAGCCATGCTCCAGCTCATCGCTGCGCACCCGCACGGTGACGCTGCCACCGGCCGGCGTGTAGCGCATAGCGTTGTCGATCAGGTTGGACAGCAGCTCGCGCAGCATGGTCGGATTGCCGGTAATGGTCAGCGGTTCTGCTGGCGCTTCAAAGCCGAGGTCGATGCGATGCGCGAACGAGGCCTGCACCCAATCCTGCACCACCGTGCGCGCCAGGTCGCCGAGGTCCAGCGCCTGCATGGCGGAACCAGTCTGCGGCTGGTTCTCGGCGCGGGCCAGTGCCAGCAGCTGGTTGACCAGGCGTGTGGCCGCTTCCGAACTCTTGGCCAGCTGCTCCAACGAGCGGTGGATTTCACCGTTGTCGGTCTGGCGCAAGGCCAGCTCGGACTGCATACGCATGCCGGCCAGTGGCGTACGCATCTGGTGCGCCGCGTCGGCAATGAAGCGCTTCTGCATATCAATCGTGAGCGACAGGCGCGACAGCATCTCGTTTAGCGAGCGCACCAGCGGCGAGATTTCTTCCGGCACCTGGTTGGAGGCGATCGGACTCAGGTCTTCCGAACTGCGCGCCCGTATCCGTTCCTGCAATTGCGCCAGCGGTGACAAGCCGCGCGCCAAGGCAAACCATACCAAGGCCAGCACAATCGGCAGCACAATGAACTGGGGCAGGATCACACCCTTGATGATGGCGTTGGCTAGCTGGGCGCGCTTCTCCAGCGTTTCCGCCACCTGCACCAGCGCCAACTGCGGCGTGCCGCCATCGTCGCGTTCCAGCTGCACGTAAGCGAAGGCGATACGCACCGGCGTGCCGTGCATGCCGTCGTTGCGGAAGCGCACGCCGCCGGAGCTGGTCTTGTCTTCGTCGTCGATGACCGGCTGCGGCATATCGCGATCGCCGTCGATGTGTTCGCCGCGCGGGCCCTGGATCTGGAAGTAGACGTTGTCGATATCGTCGGCCCGCAAAATATCGCGCGCCGAGCCGCTGAGGCTCTTGATCACCTTGCCATCGACCGAACGCACTTGCTGCGCCAGCACGGTGACGCTGTCTTCCAGCGCATGGTCGAAGGGCTGGTTGGCGATCGACTTGGCGACCAGGTAGGTGATGGCAATGCTCATCGGCCACAGCAGTAGCAGCGGCGCCAGCATCCAGTCGAGGATTTCGCCGAACAGCGAGTGCTGGATATCTTCATCCGCCTCGGGTGGCGGCGGCTGATATTCCAGTTCGGCTTCCGGCGACTGGTTCACTTGTGGCTATCCCCGGCTTCCGCGCTGGCGCGGGCATCATTGAATTTCTCAAGACAGTAGCCGAGGCCGCGCACCGTGGCAATGCGCACCCCGCCCACTTCGATCTTCTTGCGCAGGCGGTGCACATACACTTCGATGGCGTTGTTGCTGACTTCCTCGCCCCATTCGCACAGGTGGTCCACCAGCTGCTCTTTCGACACCAGGCGGCCGGTGCGCGCCAGCAGCACTTCCAGCAGGCCCAGTTCGCGTGCCGACAAATCCAGCATCTGGTCGTTGATGTAGGCGCTGCGACCGACCTGGTCGTAACTGAGCGGGCCGTGTTTGATGACGGTGGCGCCGCCGCCGGCGCCGCGCCGGGTCAGGGCGCGCACTCGCGCTTCCAGCTCGGACAGGGCAAACGGCTTGGCCATGTAATCGTCGGCGCCAAGGTCGAGGCCGTTGACGCGCTGCTCGATCGAATCGGCAGCGGTAAGGATCAGCACCGGCAGCAGCGAGCCGCGCGACCGCAGGCGGCGCAGCACTTCCAGCCCGGACAGCTTGGGCAAGCCCAGGTCCAGGATCAGCAGGTCGAACTCCTGGGTCGAGAGGGCGGTATCGGCCTCCTGCCCATTTCGTACGCAATCGATGGCATAGCCCGACTGGCGCAGCGAGCGGGTCAGCCCGTCGGCCAGTACGCTATCGTCTTCGGCAAGTAAAATACGCATGTAAAACACTCCGGCAGCACAAGCCCCTATTTTGGCGACTTTTTGTTCTTTCGCAAAGAAATACAAAATCCCGCTTGCATTAAGCACTGTTTTTTTATACAGTGCTACCTGAATTAAACAACCCCACTGGCGGAAAGCACATCATGGACGATAAAAAAGGCGTAGTACCTGCATCTGAAAAAGCCAAGGCGCTGGCAGCCGCGCTGGCCCAGATCGAGAAGCAATTCGGTAAAGGCTCCGTCATGCGCATGGACGCCAGTGCCCCGATTGAAGAAGTGCAAGTTGTCTCGACCGGCTCGCTGGGTCTGGACGTGGCGCTGGGCGTCGGTGGCCTGCCGCGCGGCCGCGTGGTGGAAATCTACGGTCCGGAATCGTCGGGTAAAACCACGCTGACCCTGCAAACCATCGCCGAGATGCAAAAACTGGGCGGCACCTGCGCCTTCATCGACGCGGAACACGCGCTGGACGTGGGCTATGCGCAGAAGCTGGGCGTCAATCTGCACGAACTGCTGATCTCGCAGCCGGATACCGGCGAACAAGCGCTGGAAATCTGCGATGCGCTGGTGCGCTCCGGTTCGGTGGACCTGGTGGTGGTTGACTCGGTCGCCGCGCTGACTCCACGCGCTGAAATTGAAGGCGACATGGGCGATTCCCTGCCAGGCCTGCAAGCCCGCCTGATGTCGCAAGCACTGCGTAAGCTGACCGGTTCGATCAACCGCACCAACACCCTGGTTATTTTCATTAACCAGATCCGTATGAAGATCGGTGTGATGTTCGGCTCGCCGGAAACCACCACCGGCGGTAACGCGCTGAAGTTCTACGCCTCGGTGCGTTTGGACATCCGCCGTACCGGCTCGATCAAATCGGGCGACGAGGTGATCGGTAACGAAACCAAGGTCAAGGTTGTGAAGAACAAGATTGCGCCACCGTTCAAGGAAGCGCACTTCGACATTCTGTACGGCGCCGGTACGTCGCGTGAAGGCGAGATTCTGGACCTGGGCGTGGAAGCCAAGATCGTCGAGAAATCGGGCTCGTGGTACAGCTATAACGGCGAACGCGTCGGCCAGGGTAAGGACAACGCGCGTATCTTCCTGCAAGAGCGTCCTGAGCTGGCATGGGAAATCGAAAACAAGGTACGTGAATCGCTGGGCGTGCGCGCACTGCCACCACTGCCGACCGACAATACCGTGGTTAAGCTGAAGCCAGCCAAGCCTGAAGCGGACGCTGCGTAATCGTCGCTCCCGCGCAGGCGGGAGTCCATAGAACGCGTGCTCAGCATGGGCCCCGGCCTCCGCCGGGGCGACGCGCTGCGGGGAATTTATGCCAGCACCACAACTCAGCCTGAAAGCGCGGGCACTGCGCTTTCTGTCCATGCGTGAGCACAGCCGGCTGGAGCTGGGCCGCAAGCTGTCCAAGTATGCCGAGGAGGGCGATGATGTTGACGCACTCCTCGATCTGCTGGAAAAAAATAACTGGCTGTCGCAAGAACGCTTCTCCGAATCGCTGATCCACCGCCGTGCCGCGCGCTACGGCAACAGCCGCATCGTGGCCGAGCTGCAAAGCCACGGCGTCAATGGTGAAGCGCTGCAAGAACTCAAATCCAACCTGGCTGATACCGAAATCGCGCGTGCAAACGAAGTGTGGCAGCGCAAGTTCGGCACCGTCGCCAACGACCCCCAAGAACGACATAAACAAATCCGTTTCCTGATGCAGCGTGGCTTCTCGCAACGTGTGGTGCAGAAGGTTATCAAAGGCGCTGACCTCGACGAGTAATTTCCCTTCGGTCCGGGGTGTGCTACACTTTACGGGTTTTTGCAGCACCGCGGGTGCGGTGGTTGTCCGTAGAAGCTGCGGCAACGTGCGTTTTTAATAAGAGAAATGCGCCAGGCTGCTAACTAATAGAAATGCCGTGAGAACGGTATCGATCTTATGTCTCTGCTAACTCCAGTTATCCGACGTGCGCTGCGGCTCACGCGCGCAAGTGCTATCCATAGCAAGGATGGCGCACGGGATAATGGCGGCCCCCTCTGCATCAAGCACCCCAAATTTTTAGCCCTGAGCCCGAACTACGGCGCAGCGGCCAAGTTGTACCCGCGCTGGGTGGACAAAGCAGCACCGGGTAGCGCGTAGCTCAAACTTATCTGCTTAATCATTCAACCGATTTATACACATCAGCATCAGAAGGGAAGCCAGCATGAAAATCCATGAGTATCAAGGCAAAGAAATCCTCCGAAAATACGGAGTGACGGTACCGCGCGGCATTCCGTGCCTGTCCGTAGAAGAAGCAGTGAAAGCTGCTGAAACCTTGGGCGGCCCAGTCTGGGTTGTAAAAGCTCAAATCCACGCCGGTGGCCGTGGTAAAGGCGGCGGCGTGAAAGTTGCCAAGTCGCTGGAACAAGTTAAAGAATACGCTGACCAGATCCTGGGCATGCAGCTGATCACCCACCAGACCGGTCCAGAAGGCCAAAAAGTACGTCGCCTGCTGATCGAAGAAGGCGCGGACATCAAGCAAGAACTGTACGTATCGCTGGTTACCGACCGCGTGACCCAGCGCGTTGTGCTGATGGCCTCGTCGGAAGGCGGCATGGACATCGAAGAAGTTGCTGAGTCCCACCCAGAAAAAATCCACTCGATCGCTATCGATCCAGTGGTTGGCCTGACCGATGCTGAAGCCGCTGACATCGCTGCGAAAATCGGCGTACCAGCAGGTTCGATCCCTGACGCTGTCACCAACCTGCAAGGCCTGTACAAAGCCTACTGGGAAACCGACTCGTCGCTGGCTGAAATCAACCCACTGATCGTGACCGGTTCGGGCAAGATCATCGCGCTGGACGCGAAATTCAACTTCGACGCCAACGCACTGTTCCGTCAACCAGAAATCGTCGCTTACCGCGATCTGGACGAAGAAGATCCAGCTGAAGTTGAAGCATCGAAATTCGACCTGGCTTACATCTCGCTGGACGGCAACATCGGCTGCCTGGTGAACGGCGCTGGTCTGGCCATGGCAACCATGGACACCATCAAACTGTTCGGCGGCGAGCCAGCCAACTTCCTGGACGTAGGCGGTGGCGCTACTGCTGAGAAAGTAACCGAAGCCTTCAAGATCATGTTGAAAAACCCAGGCCTGAAAGCCATCCTGGTCAACATCTTCGGCGGCATCATGCGTTGCGACGTGATCGCCGAAGGCGTGATCACCGCATCGAAAGCAGTTTCGCTGCAAGTACCGCTGGTAGTCCGCATGAAGGGCACCAACGAAGATCTGGGCAAGAAAATGCTGGCTGACTCCGGCCTGCCAATCATCGCCGCTGACACCATGGAAGATGCAGCTAAGAGCGTTGTTGCAGCCGCTGCTGGTAAATAATTAAGGAACCGATATGTCTATTCTGATCAACAAAGACACCAAAGTCATCACCCAGGGTATCACCGGCAAAACCGGTCAGTTCCACACCCGTATGTGCCGCGAATACGCGAACGGCAAAAACGCCTTCGTAGCAGGCGTGAACCCGAAGAAAGCCGGCGAAGACTTCGAAGGCATTCCAATTTTCGGTTCGGTGAAAGAAGCTGCATCGAACACCGGCGCCACCGTGTCGGTGATCTACGTGCCGCCAGCAGGCGCCGCTGCCGCCATCTGGGAAGCTGTTGAAGCTGAACTGGAACTGGCAATTTGCATCACCGAAGGCATTCCTGTCCGTGACATGATGGCCCTGAAGGATCGCATGGCTAAAGCTGGTTCGAAAACCCTGCTGCTGGGCCCTAACTGCCCAGGCCTGATCACCCCTGACGAAATCAAGATCGGCATCATGCCAGGTCACATTCACCGTAAGGGCCGCATCGGCGTGGTGTCGCGTTCGGGCACCCTGACCTATGAAGCAGTGGGTCAGCTGACCGCACTGGGCCTGGGCCAATCGTCGGCAGTTGGTATCGGCGGCGACCCAATCAACGGTCTGAAGCACATCGACGTGATGCGCATGTTCAACGAAGATCCTGAGACCGACGCGGTCATCATGATTGGCGAAATTGGCGGTCCAGACGAAGCCAATGCTGCACGTTGGGTTAAAGACAACATGAAGAAACCGGTTGTTGGCTTCATCGCCGGCGTTACCGCTCCTCCAGGCAAGCGCATGGGCCACGCCGGCGCGCTGATCTCGGGCGGCGCTGACACCGCGCAAGCCAAGCTGGACATCATGGAAGAGTGCGGCATCAAAGCCACCAAAAACCCATCGGAAATGGCACGCCTGCTGAAAGCAATGCTGTAATTTCGGTTGTGGAATAATAAAGGGGAGCCTCGTGCTCCCCTTTATTTTTTGGAGAATACGGTTTGGCCAAGCTCATCATCTCGCGCAACGGACAAGTAGAACAGCAAATACAATTGAGCAAAGAGCGCATGACGCTGGGCCGTCACCCGCGCAACGACATCGTGCTGACGCATCCGGCCGTGAGTGGCGAGCATGCGGCGATTGTCACCATCCTCGACGATTCCTTCCTGGAAGACCTGCACAGCACCAACGGTACTTTTGTGAATGGCCACCGCATCGGCAAGCACTTCCTGCAGCACCAGGACGCCATCAAGATGGCCAAGTTCGAGCTGACCTTTGTGGCCGACGGCATCCGCCCGCTGGCGGCAGCGCAGCCAGTGCTGGCCGAGATTTCTATCCTGAATGGCAACAACGCTGGCAAACACGTGGCACTGACCAAGCCGCAGACCACGCTGGGCCGCGCCGGCGTACAGGTGGTGGTGATCCATCGCCAGCCGGACTTTTACACCATTACCCACACCGAGGGCGAGGTCGCGCCGCTGCTGAATGGGGTGGCGCTGGATGCGCAAACGGCCGAACGCTTGAACCACGGCGACGTGATCGACCTCAGCGGGACAGAAATGGCATTCCGAATCGCCTGACAATAATTGTCAGCCGGGCGGGATATGACAAATTGCGGCGGTCCGGACTGACAAAAAATGGCACTTTTGAGGGTATTTTGCTGAAATTTTAGGCGAAAACAGGCTGGCACACCAATTGCACTATGGAAGGTGTACCACCCAACAATGTGTTTAAACCCCAAGGAGCCGCAAAATGAAATCCATGAAAATGATGAAGAAACAAGCCCAGGCCGGCTTCACCCTGATTGAACTGATGATCGTCGTGGCGATTATCGGTATCCTGGCCGCAGTAGCGATTCCTGCTTACAGCGACTACACCGCCAAGGCCAAAGTGGCGAACGCCATGTCGGCTGTTGATTCGCTGAAAACTGCTGTAGCGCTGTGCGCCCAGGAAGCTGGTGGCGACGTCAGCGGCTGCACCTCGGGTACTAATGGCGTACCGAAAGACACCGATTTCACCGCAACCAAGGAAGTGGCGAAAGCAGCTACCTCGGCTGGCGTGATCATCTTGACCTTCCAGTCCACCGGCGTGGCTTCGGGCGTGGATGGCAAAACCATCACCTTCAAACCAAACCTGGCTGCGGGCGGTTCGTCGCTTACCTGGACCATCACGACCGATGTCGCCAACACCGCTGCTGCAGCTGCCATCACCAAAAACAGCATCTAAGGCTAGCGTTTAGCCTGTATCGCAAAAGCCCGGCAAATGCCGGGCTTTTTTCATTGGATCAGACGATTTTCTGGCGGTCGGCGATCAATGCTTCATACGTCAGGTTTTGCAGCATGGTGTAGTGGACCGGATCGAGGTCGATGAACTGCACGCCGTAGGTGAACACTTCCGGCTTGTCGCCGGCGGCCGGCTTGACCACGTTGATGTTGCGGATGGTGGCATTCGGATTGACGCGCACCTGGCGGTTGCCGGGCTGGGCGATCAGGTAGAACGATAGCCCAACTTGAGCATCGCCCTCGGTCAGCTGCTTGGGCGACTCGATCAGCGCGCCGGATACGCTAAGGTTGACCAGGAATACCGAGGTGGCGGCGCCGGAGGCGCTGGTCACCTGCGCCGGGATATCGACCTTGACCCGCATTGCCGCGCGCAAGCTGGTGCCCTGGATCGATACCGGGAAACTCAGGTGCACATAGAACAGCGGCCGCGCGAACACGCGCTGCACCACGCAGGAGAACGAGCACACGTTGACGCCGGAAAACACGCGGATAGTCAGCTTGTCGCCTTCATTGAGTGCGATCGGAGCGTTGTTTTCGAACGGCACCTTGACGATCATGTACTCGTCCTTGACCCAGCCGATCAAGGTGGAGAAATGCTGGATCGGCTTCATGGTGCGGTGAGTGATGAACTGTATCCTGCCGCCTACTTGCAGGTTCATTTGCTCGAACTCGTATTCCTGAGTCTTGGCTTCGCTTGGCGGAGGGTTGCTACTCATTCAGCTCTTTCTCGGTGAAAAAATTGTCCCTGCGGCATTAATTATATACCCGCCAAGTTTGGGTAACAATCAGACAATACAATTAGTTAACTAGCTGGTTGCACTCCAGTCGCCCGATTTACCGCCGTGCTTTTCCATCACGCGGATATTGGACATGACCATGCCGCGGTCGACGGCTTTCACCATGTCATAAACGGTCAGCAGGCCGACCTGCACGGCGGTCAGGGCTTCCATTTCGACGCCGGTTTTGCCGTAGGTTTCGACCTGGGCTTTGCAGTGGACGCTGGAATTTTCGACATCGGTGTCGAAATCCACCGTCACGCGGGTCAGGGCCAGCGGGTGGCACAGGGGGATCAAATCACTGGTGCGCTTGGAGGCCATGATGGCGGCGATGCGGGCGATGCCCAGCACGTCGCCTTTCTTGGCGTTGCCGCTCAGGATCAGGGCCAGCGTCTCCGGCTTCATGCGGATCGAGCCGGTGGCGAGGGCGATGCGGTGGGTCTCCGCTTTGGCGCCGACGTCCACCATATGGGCTTGTCCGGTGGCGTCAAAGTGGGTCAGGTGTTCGGTGGTCATGGTGGCGGCGTAAAATGAGTCATAATCTGGCGCTAAGCTTTAGCAACCCTGTTGCGGATATCATATCACTGTGAAAGCAAAATCCTCCTACCCACTCCGCCTGCGCGCGGTCGCCGCTGCCCTGCTGCTCGCCATGCCGATGGCGATGGCGCAAAACGTGCTCGCACCGGCCAAGATTCCCAACCTGCCAGCCCTCGGCGGCACCGAAAGCCAGGATTTGTCGCCGCTGATGGAGCGCAAGCTGGGCGAGGAGATCATGCGTGATATCCGCCGCGACCGCGATTATCTCGACGACGGCCCCATCCTTGAGTACATGAACACCTTCGGTAACGCGCTGGTGGACGCCCGTCCCGGCGCGCGCGGCGAGGCCAAGTATGATTACTTTTTCTTTGTGGTGCGCGATCCGCAGCTGAATGCATTTGCGCTGCCGGGCGGCTTCATCGCCGTGCACTCGGCGCTGCTGTTGCAGGCGCAGACTGAATCCGAGTTGGCTTCGGTACTGGGCCACGAGATCGGCCATGTGGTGCAACGGCACATCGCCCGCTCCATCGGCCAGCAGAAGCAGGATGCGCTGATTCCGCTGGCCGCCATGATCCTCGCAGCGCTGGCGTCGCGCCAGGGCGGTGACGCGGCGATCGGTGTATTCCTCGGCGGCCAGGGCCTGGCCATCCAGCGTCAGCTGAACTTTGGCCGCGACGCTGAGCGCGAAGCCGACCGCATCGGTTTCCAGATCATGGGCGAGGCCGGTTTTGATACCTCGGGCATGGTGGCCTTTTTCCAGCAGATGCAGGCGTCGACCCGCAACTATAGCGACCTGGTGCCCGCATGGCTGCTGACCCACCCGTTGACCTCGGAACGTATCGCCGACATCCAGGCCCGCATCCGCGAGCAGCCGTACAAGCAGCGCTCCGACAGCCTGGACTTTTTCCTGGTGCGTTCGCGCGCCCGTGTGCTGCAGGACCAGACTTCCAACGGCTATAACGAAGCCAAGTTGTTCTTCCAGGCCCAGATTCTGCAGGAGAGCTGGCAGCAGAAGGCGGCCGGCCAGTATGGCATGGCCTTCCTGAGCATGAAGCAGGGCGACACGGTGGCTGCGCAGAGCTGGCTGGACAAAGCGCTGGAAACGGTCAACCGTCCGCCGCCTGCCGGTGTGCTGGGCGTTGTCCGTCGCGACAAGGCGGAAACGATTTTTGCCGCCACCTCGATCGAGATCAAGCTGGCGCAGCCAGATAACAAGACGGTGCTGGCCAAGGCCGTGAAAGAGGCGGAAGCGGCGCACCTGAAATTCCCACTGTCGCGCGGCATCGCGCATCAGTATGGCGAGGCGATGCTGGCGGCCGGCCAGCTGGAAGAAGCTGGGGTGTATTTGCGCGATCAGGCGCAGCTGTACCGTGAAGATATCGAGGTCTACGACATTCTGGCGCGCGTGTATTCGCAGCAGGGCAAGCTGGCCTTGCAGCACCTTGCGCTGGCTGAGTCGTACGCGCTGCAGGGTGGCACCATGTCGGCGCTGGATCAGCTGAACTACGCGCGCAAATCGCCGGATGCGTCGTTCTACGACCAGTCGCTGATCGATGCGCGCGAACGCGAATTGCAAGCGCGTCGCCGTGAAGAGATGGGCGACAAGGGCAAGAAAGATATGGCGGAATCGCGCCCGGCCTTCAAGGCCGAGCTGAAGTCAGGCACGGAAGCCAAGAACAGCAGCAACAATCCGTTTGCCAGCCCGCTCGACCGTTTCCGTCAGGGCTCGACCGGCGCCGATGGTACGCTGACGAAGCCGTAACGCGCCGCCAACTGGTCGGCGCCGATGCGCTCGACGGCCACGTCGTCCAGCGTCAGCGCGCCTCGCACACGGCCTTCGATCCACTCCAGCAAAACTTCATCTTCCACTGCTGCGCCGTTGAGGCGCAGGCGTGGCAGCACGTCGGCGAAATCGCGGTCGTCGAGTTGCGCCACCACCTCGCCGCGCTGCAGGATCAGCGCGCCAGTGTCGGTCAGTATGACTGCCTCTGGCGTCCCCAGCGGCGCGCCGGTGTGCAGCAGCCAGCCAGCTGCTGGATCCGTGCGCACGATGTAGGGCGTGGCTTCCAGCTGCACAAACACCCGCTGCGGACCGTTCTGAAAATACCAGCAGCCGCGCTCATTCACCGCGTAATTGCGCGTAATGAAGCTGACCAGCGCCGCGTTGTTCAGCTTGTCGCCGGGCAGGTTGAAGTGCTGGGCGCGTTCGTCGCGCATGCGCCAGTTGCCGCGCGCGTCGAGCGCCAGCCAGCCGTAGCAGTGCGGCACATTAGGCCACTTGGCCAATGCTTGTTTGACGATGTCATCCATGTTGTTCGAGAAAAGTAAGCAGCTTTTTGGGCAGCCAGTTGAGGCGGCCCGGCGGCCCGCCGACAGCAAAGCCAACATGGCCGCCATGCTCAGGATAATCCAACACCACGCGCGACGACGCACGTTGCGGCAGGTGGCGGCCCGGCAGGAAGGGATCGTTTTTTGCGTTCAATACCAGCGTCGGCACCGTAATGTCGGTCAACACGTGCTTGGCGCTGGCGCGGTGCCAGTAGTCGTCGGTATCGCGGTAGCCGTGCAGCGGCGCGGTGACTACGTTGTCGAAGGCATACAGGTCGCGCGCCGCGTGCAGGGCGTCCAGATCGAACAGGCCGGGGAACTGCTGTAGTTTGGCTACGCACTTTGGCTTCAGCGTTTGCAGGAACATGCGCGTGTAAATCATGTTGAAACCGCTCGACAGCGACACGCCGCCTTGCGCCAAGTCCAGCGGCGCGGAGACGGCGCAGGCCGCATTGACAAAATCGGCGCGGTGCTGCGATTCGCCCAGCCAGCGCAGCAAGGCGTTGCCGCCCAACGAGACGCCGGTGGCGTAGAACTTGCCGTTGTCGTGTGCCGTCTGTTCACGCTGGGCGTGCAGGCGGCGAATGATCCAGTCGATTTCGGCCGCGTCGCCGGAATGGTAGAAGCGCGGCGCGCGGTTCGGCTCGTCAGAGCAGCCGCGGAAGTGCGGCACGGCGCCGGACCAGCCGCGTGCCTGCACGTCGGCCATCAGGGCGCGCGCGTAGTGGCTGTCGGACGAGCCTTCCAGGCCGTGGAACAGCACCACGAATGGTTTGCCCGGTTGGCCGTCGACAAAGTCGACATCGATGAAGTCGCCGTCCGGTGTATCCCAGCGCTCGCGGCGAAAGGTGACCGCCGGCTTGGTGATCGCAATCGCCGGATAAATGGTTTGCAAATGGCCGCTAGGCAGCCAGAACGGTGCGGTGTACTTCACGGCAGTTTATGAATACAGATATCAGTGCAGGATAGGCGTGCTCGTATCAACCGGCGCAGGACCGGGGGCGATCGAGACATGATGCAGCACGATGCGCCAGCCGCGTGGCGTTTTCGCATACACATTGGTGGCAACCAGATGCGCCGGCTCGCCGGTGGCAGCGGTGCTGCCCTCGATCACGGTATGGACCGAGCTCATCAAGGTATGGGTTTCGTGCAGTTGCGACGGCAGGATGTGCAGGCCGCCATGCTCAAGGATGGCGGACCACGAGGAGCGGATCGCCGCGTGCCCGATCAGGCGCGGCCCGCCCGGATGTACGCAGACGATCTCGTCGTCATCGGCCCACAGGGCCATCAGCGCCTCCAGGTCAGCCCGGTTGAGCGCATCGTAGAAAGCCGCTTCAGTTTCAGCGGCGCTGCCGTAGTGCGCTTTCTTGGCTGGCATGGTGGCGTCCGGTACGTGGCGGTGGCTTAGTGGTGGCCGACCACGGTGCCCGGCTTCAGGCGGTAGGCGGTGCCGCAATATGGGCACTTGGCTTCGCCGTGGTTGAATTCGAGGAACACGCGCGGGTGCGACGACCACAGCGGCATGGCTGGGTTAGGGCAGTGGGCCGGCAGGTCTTTGCCATCGAGTTCAACAGCGGCGGCGGTGTTAGGGGTGGTCATTCTGGTGGCTCCGGATGGCTGAGAGAAAACCACGATTTTAACGGATTCGCGCACCGAGCAAAAATCGTCGGTAAAATAGCGCCTCCACAACCCCGGCGCCGCCCCTCCTGTGGCAGGAATGCCACACGCTATCCATGACTGAATCGAGCAGCACCGCCAGCGTTCCCTGTGTCGCGGCCCACCACGAACCCTCCTGGCGCGAAGGCGTCAAAACCGGCCTGCCGTCGCTGTTTGGCATTGGCGCATGGGGTTTGGTGGTCGGCATTGCGATGGTCAAGTCCGGGCTCACCATTCCGCAGGCGCTGGGCATGACCTTGGTCGTGTTTGCCGGCTCCGCCCAACTGGCCGCTTTGCCGCTGATCGCCGCAGATGCCCCAATTTGGGTGATATTTGCCACCGCACTGGTGGTGAATCTGCGTTTTGTGATCTTTTCCGCCTTGCTGGCCCCACATTTTTCCCATTTGCCGTGGCGCCAGCGCCTGACGCTGGGCTACGTGGCTGGTGACATGACGGTGGCCTTGTTCCTGCAAAAGTACCCATCCGAAGCGCCGCAAGTCGGCAAATTATCGTATCTCAAAGGTTTGCTGTACCCCAACTGGGCCTCGTGGCAGATCGGCTCGATTGCCGGTATCTTCCTCGGCAGCACAGTGCCGCCGGAGTGGGGCCTGAGTTTTGCCGGCACCTTGGCCATCATTTGCGTGATGATCCCGCTGATGGTCGGCCGTCCGGCGCTATGCGGCGTGCTGGTGGCTGGTGCCGTGTCGGTGCTGGCGGCTGGTTTGCCGTACAAACTGGGCTTGCTGCTGGCAGTGCTGGTCGGCATGCTAAGCGCGATGGTCATTGAAGAAACCGCTGAAAAATGGAGAAACAAGCGTGGCTGATTGGGAAATCTGGCTAGTGATCCTGGTGCTGGCGCTGGCCACTGCCTGCACGCGCAGTTCGTTCTGGCTGGTGGGCCAGCACATCAATATTCCGAAACGGGTGCAGGAAATGCTGCGCTTTGCGCCAGCCTGCGCGCTGGCCGCCATTGTGGCGCCGGACCTGATTCTCGCCGCGAACGGCCAGCCAGTGCTGGATGTCAGCAACCTGAAACTGGTATCCGGCATTGTGGCGACGATCTATTATTTGCTGCGACGCAATATGTTGGAGACCATCGTCTTCGGCATGGCTTTCTTCACTGCATTACGACTGATGCATGTAACTTAATAACAGAAAAATCACCCCGGGCTTGCGGTAAAATAGCGCTCTTCCTACAACTCGACCTTGGGTAGCCATGTCCGCTGTTCTGAACTTCATCCGTCTGCAAGACCTTATCGATCAAAACGCACTGCAAGGCAAGCGCGTTTTCATCCGCGCCGACCTGAACGTGCCGCAGGACGATGCCGGCAATATCACCGAAGATACGCGCGTTCGCGCTTCGGTTCCCGCCATTAAGGCAGCAGTTGCCGCCGGCGCCAAGGTCATGGTCACGTCCCACCTGGGCCGTCCAACCGAAGGCGAGTTCAAGCCGGAAGACAGCCTGGCGCCGGTCGCCCAGCGCCTGTCCGAGCTGCTGGGCCAGCCGGTTGAACTGAAGCAGAACTGGGTAGACGGCGCTGGCCTGGAAGGCCTGCAAGCTGGTCAGGTTGTGCTGCTGGAAAACGTCCGTGTGAACAAGGGCGAGAAGAAGAACAGCGACGAACTGGCGCAGAAAATGGCCGCTTTGTGCGACATTTACGTCAATGATGCTTTCGGCACCGCCCACCGCGCAGAAGCCTCGACCCACGGCATCGCCAAGTTCGCGCCCATCGCAGCCGCTGGTCCGCTGCTGGCGGCCGAACTGGACGCACTGGGCAAGGCGCTGGGCGCACCAGCCCGTCCGCTGCTGGCCATCGTGGCCGGCTCGAAAGTTTCCTCCAAACTGTCGATCTTGAAAGCACTGGCTGACAAGGTCGATAACCTGATCGTTGGTGGCGGCATTGCCAACACCTTCATGAAGGCCGTCGGCCTGAACATTGGCAAGTCGCTGGTGGAAAACGATCTGGTTGACGAAGCCAAAGCCATCATCGACATCATGGCCGCACGCGGCGCGCAAGTGCCGATTCCAGTGGACGTGGTCTGCGCCAAGGAATTCTCGCCGACCGCCGCTGCCACCGTAAAAGAAGTCAAAGATGTCGCAGATGACGACATGATTCTCGATATTGGTCCTAAAACCGCAGCCCTGCTGGCGCAGCAAATCGCTGCTGCCGGCACCATCGTGTGGAATGGTCCGGTAGGCGTGTTCGAATTCGACCAGTTCGCTGAAGGCACCAAGACGCTGGCGCTGGCCATCGCCCAGTCGAAGGCGTTTTCGATCGCCGGTGGTGGCGACACCCTGGCTGCCATTGCCAAGTACAACATCGGCGAGCAAGTGGGCTACATCTCCACCGGCGGCGGCGCTTTCCTGGAGTTCCTGGAAGGCAAAATCCTGCCAGCGGTCGAGATCCTGACCCAACGCGCCGCAGCGAAGTAAAGCCTGGTAAATAGTACGGTCGTGCTTTGTAGCAAATTAACAGTAGAATCCGTGTTATGCCTGTGAAGAGCATCAAATCTGTAGCAAATCTACAGATTTGATGACTAAATCACAACGAATGCATCTCCCGGGTTTCCACTCTGTGGAAACTGTTCGCATGACCTACCGCTAAGGAATACTATGTCTCGTAGCACCAAAATTGTCGCCACGATCGGCCCAGCTTCTACCGACTTCAACGTACTGGTCAAAATGATCCGTGCCGGTGTGAACGTCGTGCGCCTGAACTTTTCGCATGGCAAGGCACAGGATCACATCGACCGCGCCAAGCTGGTACGCGAAGCCGCCGCCGAATGCGGCCGCGAAGTGGCGATCATGGCGGACATGCAGGGCCCGAAAATCCGCGTCGGCAAATTCGAGAATGGTAAGATCGAGCTGACCAAGGGTGACAATTTCATCCTCGATTCGAAGTGGGGCGAGAACGGCGAACTGGGCAACCAGGAACGCGTCGGCCTCGACTACAAGGCGCTGCCGCAAGACGTGCGCCCGGACGACCAGCTGCTGCTGAATGATGGCCTGATCGTGCTGGTGGTCGACAAAGTGATTGGTAGCGAGATTTACACCACCGTGAAAATCGGTGGCGAACTGTCCAACAACAAGGGCATCAATCGCCTGGGGGGCGGCCTGACCGCACCGGCGCTGACCGCCAAGGACATGGAAGACATCAAGACGGCAATGAGTTTCCAGTGCGATTACCTGGCAATCTCGTTCCCGAAAAGCGCAACCGATATGGAAATGGCGCGCCAGCTGGCCAACATCGCCGGCGAGCCATTCGGCCACAAGCCGCTGATGATCGCCAAGATCGAGCGTGCCGAAGCGATCCCGCTGCTGCAGGAGATCCTCGACGCATCCGACGGCATCATGGTGGCCCGTGGCGACCTGGCAGTGGAAGTGGGCAATGCCGCCGTGCCGGCGCTGCAAAAACGCATGATCCGCATGGCGCGCGAGTCGAACAAGCTGGCGATCACCGCGACCCAGATGATGGAGTCGATGATCTTCAACGCCGTGCCGACCCGCGCCGAAGTATCGGACGTGGCCAACGCCGTGCTGGACGGCACCGACGCCGTGATGACGTCGGCCGAAACCGCGTCGGGCCGCTACCCGATTGAAACTGTAGAAATGATGGCCGCCATTTGCGTGGAAGCCGAGCAGTCCGAGTACAACAAGCTCGACGCCGACTTCGTGAATGTGACCTTCAGCCGTATCGACCAGTCGATCGCCTACGCGGCGCTGTTCACCGCGCACCACTTGGATGTGAAGGCGATTGTGGCGTTGACCGAGTCCGGTTCGACCGCACTCTGGATGAGCCGCCACAACATCGACACGCCGATTTTCGCGCTGACGCCGTCGACCACGACGCTGCGCAAGGTAGCGCTGTACCGCAACGTCCAGGGCTACAATCTGGCGCAGGAGGGTAGCAGCGCTGCCGTGCTGAAGCAGGCCGAGCAACTGTTGGAAGCCAAGGGTATCGTCAAGAAGGGCGACACCATCGTGGTCACCTGGGGCTCGCCGATGGGCCAGGTGGGCGGCACCAACGCACTGCGTATCGTCAAGGTCGGCGAATTTAGTTAAGCCGTCGTCGTTCCCGCGAAAGCGGGAACCTATGCTGCGCCGGAATGGCAGCTGAAGTATGGGCCCCGGCTTGCGCCGGGGCGACGGCGTGACAGGTTTTTTTATTGTTTGGAGTATTACCATGTCCCTCGTATCCATGCGCCAACTGCTGGACCATGCTGCTGAAAACGGCTATGGCATCCCTGCGTTCAACGTCAACAATCTGGAACAAGTGCAGGCCATCATGGCCGCTGCCGATGCGCTGAACGCACCGGTGATCATGCAAGCTTCGGCTGGCGCGCGTAAGTACGCCGGTGAAGCCTTCCTGCGCCACCTGATCGACGCCGCTATCGAAGCGTATCCGCACATCCCGGTCGTCATGCACCAGGATCACGGCCAGTCGCCGGCAGTCTGCCAGGCGGCTATCCGCTCCGGCTTCACCTCGGTGATGATGGACGGCTCGCTGGAAGCCGACGGCAAATCGGTCGCTTCGTACGAGTACAACGTCGACGTGTCGAAAGAAGTGGTGAAGTTCTCGCACGCCATCGGCGTGACGGTGGAAGCCGAACTGGGAGTGCTCGGTTCGCTGGAAACCATGAAGGGCGATAAGGAAGACGGCCACGGCGCCGACGGCCTGATGACCCGCGAACAGCTGCTGACCGACGTCGCGCAAGCCGCTGACTTCGTGCAACGCACCCAGTGCGACGCGCTGGCGATCGCCATCGGCACCTCGCACGGCGCTTACAAGTTCACCCGCAAGCCAACCGGCGACATCCTGGCCATCGACCGCATCAAGGAAATCCACGCCCGCATCCCTAACACCCACCTGGTGATGCACGGTTCGTCGTCGGTGCCGCAAGAACTGCTGGCCATCATCCGCGAATTCGGCGGCGACATGAAGGAAACCTATGGTGTGCCAGTTGAAGAAATTCAAGAAGGCATCCGTCATGGCGTGCGCAAGATCAACATCGACACCGACATCCGTCTGGCGATGACTGCTGCGACCCGACAATTCCTGTTCGAAAACCCATCGAAATTCGACCCACGCGACTTCCTGAAGCCAGCCCGCGCTGCCGCCGAGCAGATCGTGCGCGCCCGCTTCCAGGCATTCGGCTGCGAAGGCCAGGCGTCGAAAATCAAGGTCATCCCGCTGGAAAAAATGGCTGCGCGTTACGCCGCCGGCGAGTTGGCCCAGATTGTGAAGTAAAATAACGGGTTAGTCCTTTTGGATTAACCTCGACTCTTCAACCGGCGAACGAGGGAACTCCTCACCGCCGGTTTTTTGCTTTTTCATTACATTCCCTGCTATGAACAGCCTCTACCAGTCTTCCATCAAGTCCCTGCCACTCCTCGGCCACGGCAAAGTCCGCGACAACTACGCTGTCGGCGATGACAAAATCCTCATCGTCACCTCCGACCGCCTGTCGGCTTTCGATGTTGTCATGAATGAACCGATTCCCGGCAAGGGCAAGGTACTGAACCAGATGACCGATTTCTGGTTCTCGAAACTGGGCCACATCGTCCCTAACCACCTGACCGGCGTCGCGCCAGAGTCCGTGGTTGCCGCTGACGAAGTGGAGCAGGTCAAAGGCCGCGCCGTGGTGGCCAAGCGCCTGAAGCCGATCATGGTGGAAGCCGTGGTACGTGGCTACATCATCGGTTCGGGCTGGAAAGACTACCAGGACACCGGCTCGATCTGCGGCATCAAGCTGCCGGAAGGCCTGCAACAAGCTGAAAAGCTGCCACAGCCTATCTTCACGCCAGCCGCCAAGGCCGACCTGGGCGAGCACGACGAGAACATCAGCTTCGCTGAAATGGAAACCCGCATCGGCGCCGAACTGGCTGCCAAAATGCGCGACGTCGCCATCCAGCTGTACACCGAAGCCTCGGAATACGCTGCCACCCGCGGCATCATTATCGCTGACACCAAGTTCGAATTCGGCCTGGACGAAAACGGCGTCATGCACCTGATGGATGAAGTGCTGACCGCCGACTCCTCGCGCTTCTGGCCTGCTGACTCGTACGCTACCGGCATCTCCCCGCCATCGTTCGACAAGCAATTCGTGCGCGACTACCTGGAAACCCTGACTTGGGGCAAAACCGCACCAGCGCCTGCGCTGCCGGCGGAAGTCATCGAGAAAACCCAAGCCAAGTACTTCGAAGCCATCGAACGCCTGACCGGCGAAAAGCTGAAGGTTTAAGCGATGACTGATCAGAACAAACCTCTGGTGGGTGTCATCATGGGCTCGTCCTCGGACTGGGACGTGATGCAAAACGCGGTCAACATCCTCAAGCAGTTCGGCGTGCCGTTTGAAGCGCAAGTGATTTCGGCCCACCGCATGCCGGACGAGATGTACGCTTACGCCAAGAGCGCCCGTGCGCGCGGCCTGCGCGCCATCATCGCCGGTGCCGGCGGTGCGGCGCACTTGCCGGGCATGGTGGCTGCCATGACCATCGTGCCGGTGCTGGGCGTGCCTGTGCCGTCCAAATACCTGCGCGGCGAAGACTCCATGCTGTCCATCCTGCAAATGCCAAAAGGCGTGCCGGTGTCGACCTTCGCCATCGGCGAGGCGGGCGCCGCCAATGCAGCGCTGACCGCCGTCGCCATGATTGCATCGACTGATGACGCCCTGGCCGACAAGCTGGAAGCCTTCCGCGTATCGCAAACCGAGGCCGCCAAGGCCATGAAACTGCCGCTGGAATAAGATGACTGATCCGAAGTACACGTCCATCCTGCCTGCCGCCAATCCCCCAGCCTGGCTGGGCGTGATGGGTGGCGGCCAGCTGGGCCGCATGTTTGCCCAAGCCGCACAAGCCATGGGCTATCAGGTTGCTGTGCTGGAGCCGGCGGACGCCTGTCCTGCCGGCCAGGTTGCGCAGCGCTTGGTCAACGCTGGCTACAGCGACGCCGCCGGCCTCGACGCACTGGCCGCCCAATGCGCCGCCGTGACCACCGAATTTGAAAACGTCCCTGCGGACAGCCTGTCGCGCCTGGCGCAATCGGTGTTCGTGGCGCCGAACGCGCATGGTGTGTCGGTAGCGCAGGACCGCATTGCCGAGAAGAGCTTCTTCGTTGGCTGCGCGGACAAATCTGGCGTCATGCCGGCGCCGCACAAGGTGATCGCCTCGCAGGAAGACATCGACGCCATCGATGACAAGCTGCTGCCGGGCATCCTGAAAACCGTACGCATGGGCTACGACGGCAAGGGCCAGGTACGCGTGACATCGCGCGCCGACGTGCAGGCCGCGTTTGAATCCATGGGCAAAGTCACCTGCCTGCTGGAGAAAATGCTGCCGCTGGCCTACGAGGTGTCCGTCCTGACCGCGCGCGGCCATGACGGCGAATCGGTGGTCTACCCGATCGCTGAAAACGTCCACCGTGACGGCATCCTGTTCACCACCACCGTGCCGGGCCCGAACGTGTCCGACGAGAGTGCCCTGAAAGCGCAGCAGGCGGCGCAAGCCATCGTGGCCGAGCTGGGCTACGTGGGCGTGCTGTGCATCGAGTTCTTCGTGCTGACCGACGGTTCGCTGGTGGTCAACGAAATGGCGCCGCGTCCGCACAACAGCGGTCACTACACCATGGACGCTTGCGTCACCAGCCAGTTCGCGCAGCAAGTGCGTGCCATGGCGCGCCTGCCGCTGGGCGATGTGCGCCAGCATTCGCCGGCCGTCATGCTCAATATTCTGGGCGACGTCTGGTTCGAAGGCGATAGTGCGGTTGAAGGCGAGACTGCGCGTGAACCGGCATGGGATCAAGTGCTGGCGCTGCCAGGCGCCAACCTGCATCTGTACGGCAAGGATGATCCACGCCGCGCCCGCAAGATGGGTCACCTGACCTTCATCGCGCCGACGCTGGCACAAGCGCAGCAGCAGCTCAACGCCGCTTGCGTGATTTTGGGTATTGCACCGTGAAGCAGCCATCCGCCACCGTAGCCGATCAAGCGGCCATCGCTGAAGCGGCAGCCGTGCTGGAAGAGGGCGGTCTGGTCGCTTTCCCGACCGAGACCGTCTACGGCCTCGGTGCGGATGCGGAAAACCCGGCTGCCGTGGCGCGCATCTATGAAGCCAAGGGCCGTCCGCATGACCATCCAGTGATCGTGCACGTCGCGCCCGGCGCCGATCTCGACTACTGGGTCACCGATGTGCCGGAAGCAGCACGCAAGCTGGTGCAAGCCTTCTGGCCCGGTCCGCTCACGCTGATCCTGAAACGCCATCCGCAAATTCCTGATGCCGTCTCGGCGGGGCAGGATTCGGTTGGCATCCGCTGCCCGTCGCATCCGGTGGCGATCGCCTTGCTGAGCGCCTTCAAGGGTGGCAAGGGCGGCGTGGCCGCACCGTCGGCCAACAAATTCGGCAACGTCAGCCCGACCACCGCGCAGCACGTGCGCGACGAGTTCGGCCTCGACGCCCATGACGACGGCGCCCTCAACGGCGACGCCGCCTGCTCGGCTTCCGCGCTCAGCGTGGTGCTGGAAGGCGGCGCCAGCCAGGTTGGCATCGAATCCACGATTGTCGACATGTCGCGCCTGACCACCCACGGCCCGGTGCTGCTGCGTCCCGGACACATCAGCGCGCAGCAGATTGCCGACGTGATCGGCATGTTGCCGGCCGCACCGGACCAAGCCGCACCGCGCGCCTCCGGCACACTGGAATCGCACTACGCGCCGCGCACCCCAGTCACCATGCTGGCCGCTGAGGCTCTGCTGGACGCACTGGCCAAGCTGCAAGCCAAGGGCGTCAAAGTGGCGCTGATCAGCCATGCGCTGGACGCGCCGGCCAAGGCCCAGCGCCAACTGCCAGCCGACCCGGCCGGCTACGCTTACGGCCTGTACGCCGCCCTGCGCGACATGGACCAGACCGGCTCTGACCTGATTCTGGTCGAAACGCCGCCGCAAGACAGCGCCTGGCTGGGCGTCAATGACCGCCTGCGCCGCTCGGTGTTCGGCTCGGCCGGCATCGTCGAGCAGCTGCTGCAAAAATAAGTTTTTATTGTTGCAGCGCGAGCGGTCGTTCTCTCATTGCTTTCCTGATAAGATGACTTCGTTGCCGGCCGAAAATCTCGCCCGGCCATCTTGCAAGGATGCATTATGCGCGACGCTCGTTTGGCCCTGATTCCACTGGTTTTCACGTTGGCTTCCTGTGGTGGTGGAGGCGGCAGTTCCGGCAACCAGACCGACGCCGTGGTGGTCACGCCGCCAACGCCGGTGTCGCTGCGTGGCCAGCTGATCGGCAGCGCCACCGTGGCACCGATCACGGTCAGCAGCGGCGTCACGGTCAACACCCTGGATTCGGCCGCCTTCAAGACCCTGCTCGACATGCAGACCGACTACGGCACCGCCGTCACCGGCAACCCGAATTGCTCCATCACGGTCTATTCGATCAAATACCACACCATCGATTCGCTGGCTGCCGACACGCCAGCCGGCGCCGCCATCTACGTTCCGTCGGGCGGCAATGCCGTTTGCCAGGGCAGCCGTCCGGTCATGCTGTATGCGCACGGTACCTCGGTACAGAAGAGTACCGACATGGCCAACCTGTCCGCCAGCGAAACGCGCCTGATCGCCGGCATGTTTGCCGCGCAAGGCTACATCGTGGTGGCGCCGAACTACGTGGGTTACGCCGGCTCCACCGCCGGCTACCACCCTTACCTGGACGCCGAGCAGCAATCGGCCGACATGGTCGACGCCTTGCGCGCCGCCCGCAGCGCTTTCAGCGGCATCGGCGCCAGCGCCTCATCGCGGCTGATGGTGACCGGCTACTCGCAGGGCGGCTTCGTGGCGTTGGCCACGCAGCGCGCCATGCAAACCAAGTACGCGTCGGAATTCACGGTGACGGCGGCGGCGCCGCTGTCCGGGCCATATGCGCTGAGCCAGTTCGGCGACGGCATCTTCGGCGGCGCGCCGACCACCGGCTCGGCCGGCTTTATTCCCATGCTGATCAACGCCGGCCAGCGCGCCAGCGCGGCGCTGTACACCAGCACTGCCGACGTCTACGAAAGCAAGTACGCCGGCGGCATCGAGAACCTGTTGCCGGGCACGCAAAGCCTGGGTGAGCTGGTGACGGCAGGCAAGCTACCGGATGATGTGCTGTTTGCTGCCGATTCGCTGCCGCAGGCGGCCGGCTACGGCAGCTTCTTCGGTCCCGACCATCTGATCAAGACCAGCTACCGCGACACCTACCTGGCTGACCTCAAGGCCAATCCGTGCAATGCCAGCAGCGCCAAGCCACTCAGCTGCACGCCGGGGCAAGCGCTGCGCAAGTGGCTGGTGAAAAACGATTTGCGTACCTACACGCCGACCGCGCCGCTATTCCTGTGCGGCGGCGACGCCGATCCGCTGGTGCCATATAACAACACGACCGCCACTGCCGATTATTTCCGCGCCCAGGGCAGTAGCAGCTTGCAGTTGACGGTGCTGAATGTGGATGACACTTCGCTGCTCGGTCCCTTCCGCACCACGCGGGCGGAATTTGCCACTGCCAAGGCACTGGTGCGGCGCATTGCGCTGGAGCGGGGCAACACTGCGGCCGAAGCTGACCAGTCCGTGAAAGACTCCTACCACGCCGGTTTGGTGGCGCCGTTCTGCCTGCGCGAGACGCGTACCTTCTTTGATTCTGCAGCATCGCGGTGAGTGGATGTTTGATATAGATTAATATCCGCCGAGCAAGCGTTCTTTTTTGCTCACAAACCCCGGTTTTTAGTGGCGTTCCTCTATACAAGTGTTGTCAAGACTGGCATATTAGTTGGGTTGCGAATAGCACGGCCGTTCGTAACACTAGCCAAAAATATCTTGAGGAGACAACATGCGTCACACGAAACTTGCACTCGCTGCAATGGCCCTGGCCGTCCTTGCGGGTTGTGGTGGTACCGACCCAGCACCCGGCAATCAATCCGTTAAAGTCAAATACAGCGCGCAGGTGTCGTTTGGCGATAGCCTGTCCGACGTCGGTTCCTACGCCGTCGGCACCGTTGCCGCACTGAAAGGCGGTAAATTCACCATCAACGGCGACAATACCGCCGTCAATTCCACCTTCACTGGCAAGAACTGGACTGAGCTGCTGGCCGCCCAGATCGGTGCGGCCGCACCATGCGCCGCCGTGACCGGCCTTGATGGCGACGCCACCAAAGGCTTCTCCGTACCAGCAACGGCGCACGCCGGCTGCTACGGCTACGCCATGGGCGGTTCGCGCGTGACCAATCCGGTCGGCCCGAGCAACAAACTGACCGGTAGCGCGCTGGGCGCGCTGACCTACCCGGTCGCGACCCAGATCGCCAACCACCTGAAAGCCGTTGGCGGCAAATTCAAGGGCGACGAGCTGGTGCTGGTGATGGCCGGCGGTAACGACGCCCTGTTCCAGCTGGGCGCATTGAGCGCGGCAGCCACCGCAGCCGGCACCACCGCTGGCGGTCAAGCCTACGTCCAAAGCCTGGTCAGCCAGTTGGCCGCCAAGGCCACCAACCCAGCCACCGCTGCCGCCGCCATTACCGCTGCCGTTGGCGTTGAAGCCGCACGCACTGGCAGCACCCAGGAAAGCATTACCCTGGTGGCCATCGGCGCTACCGCCATCCAGCCGGGCGCTTCGAGCGTTGCTGATCCAACTGTCTACGGTCCTATCGTCGCTACCGCCAAGACCACTGCCACCACCGCCGGCGCCAAAGCCGGTGCTGACTATGCCGCTGCTCACGGCACCGATCTGGTGACCGCGATGGGCCAGGCCGGCACTGAACTGGTGGCACTGGTGAAAAGCCAGCTGATCGCCAACGGCGCCAACTACGTGGTGGTGAACAACCTGCCGGATGTGGCTACCACCCCAGCGGGCCGTTCCAAGGATGCATCGACCCAGGCCCTGATCAACGCCATGGTTACCGCCTTCAACACCGCCCTGAGCACCGGTCTGTCCGGCGAGTCGAAAGTGGTGCTGGTGGACGTGTTTGCAGTGAGCCACGACCAGGCCACCAACCCAGCGCCATACGGCCTGACCAACGTGTCTGAAACCGCTTGCGACCTGACCACCGCCAAGAACCCACTGGGTAGCTCGCTGGTGTGCAATGCCAGCAATCTGAAGTCGGGCGATGTCAGCCACTGGTCCTTCGCGGACGATGTGCACCCAACCCCATACAACAACCTGCTGCTGGCACGCTATGTGTCGATGGCGCTGGTGACCAAAGGTTGGCTGTAATCACACATCACAATTCGGAGACAATATGAAGAACACGGTAAAACTGCTGGCGCTGGTCGCCGCAATGACGGTAGCTTCGGCAGCCTCGGCACAACAAGAGGCTGGCACCTGGCTGGGTACGCTGGGCGTCAACAAGATCACCCCAAAAGTGGATTCGGGCGACGTGTCGGCGCCAGCGCTGCCGCACACCAAGACCGACGTCGGTTCGGACACCAAGCCACGCTTCACGATTGGCTACATGGTGACCGATAACATTTCGGCCGAGCTGGATTTGGGCCTGCCGTACAAGCACGAGCTGACCGGCGCCGGCGCCATCAACGGCACCGGCAAGCTGGCGACGGCAGAAGTGCTGCCGCCGACCGCTTTCATCCAGTACCGCTTCCTGAAGGCTGACTCGATGGTGCGTCCATACGTCGGCCTGGGCCTGACCTACGCCATGTTCCAGAAGGAACGTGGTTCGGCCCAGCTGACGGCAGTGCTGAACACCGGCGGCCAGCCAGCAACGTTCAAGCTGGATGACAAGCTGACCGCCAGCTTCCAGATCGGCGGCACGGTGAAGATCAACGACAAATGGTTCGTGGATGCGTCGGTCATCAAGACCAAGCTGAAAACCACGGCTCACTACTCGACCGGCCAGACCCAGGAAGTACGCCTGGATCCGCTGGCAGTGAACGTCAGCATCGGCTACGCCTTCAAGGGTTGGTAAAAGTAAAAACCGCTGCCTAGTGAACTGACCCCAAATAGTTGGACGGTTTAGTTTGCTAGGCATGCAAGGGCTGAGTTCTGTATTGCACAGGACTCAGCCCTTTTAGTTTCATCTTAATACGGTCGTAATTGTAATAGCGGATGTACT
>NZ_WWCN01000079.1 GCF_009857445.1 Duganella flavida | reverse complement strand
ACTGAAACATCTAAGTAGCTGCAGGAAAAGAAATCAACCGAGATTCCCAAAGTAGTGGCGAGCGAAATGGGAAGAGCCTGTACGTGATAGTTGGACTGATAATGGAATGCTCTGGAAATGGCAGCCACAGCGGGTGATAGCCCCGTACATGAAATCAGACCAGTGGTACTAAGCGTACGACAAGTAGGGCGGGACACGAGAAATCCTGTCTGAATATGGGGGGACCATCCTCCAAGGCTAAATACTCGTAATCGA
>NZ_WWCN01000078.1 GCF_009857445.1 Duganella flavida | reverse complement strand
GGAATTGACGGGGACCCGCACAAGCGGTGGATGATGTGGATTAATTCGATGCAACGCGAAAAACCTTACCTACCCTTGACATGGCAAGAACCTCCGAGAGATTGGAGGGTGCTCGAAAGAGAACTTGTACACAGGTGCTGCATGGCTGTCGTCAGCTCGTGTCGTGAGATGTTGGGTTAAGTCCCGCAACGAGCGCAACCCTTGTCATTAGTTGCTACGCAAGAGCACTCTAATGAGACTGCCGGTGACAAACCG
>NZ_WWCN01000077.1 GCF_009857445.1 Duganella flavida | reverse complement strand
CGGTTTGTCACCGGCAGTCTCATTAGAGTGCTCTTGCGTAGCAACTAATGACAAGGGTTGCGCTCGTTGCGGGACTTAACCCAACATCTCACGACACGAGCTGACGACAGCCATGCAGCACCTGTGTGCAAGTTCTCTTTCGAGCACCCTCCAATCTCTCGGAGGTTCTTGCCATGTCAAGGGTAGGTAAGGTTTTTCGCGTTGCATCGAATTAATCCACATCATCCACCGCTTGTGCGGGTCCCCGTCAATTCC
>NZ_WWCN01000076.1 GCF_009857445.1 Duganella flavida | reverse complement strand
CCGTGTGCATACAAACAGTAGGAGCCTCTTCGGGGGTGACTGCGTACCTTTTGTATAATGGGTCAGCGACTTACATTCAGTGGCAAGGTTAACCGAATAGGGAAGCCGTAGAGAAATCGAGTCCGAACAGGGCGATAGTCGCTGGGTGTAGACCCGAAACCAAGTGATCTACTCATGGCCAGGATGAAGGTGCGGTAACACGCACTGGAGGTCCGAACCCACTAATGTTGAAAAATTAGGGGATGAGCTGTGGGT
>NZ_WWCN01000075.1 GCF_009857445.1 Duganella flavida | reverse complement strand
CTTAACCGCAAGGAGGGCGCTTACCACGGTAGGATTCGTGACTGGGGTGAAGTCGTAACAAGGTAGCCGTATCGGAAGGTGCGGCTGGATCACCTCCTTTCTAGAGTTTGCAGGTTCTTCGGAACATATCAAGCGCTCACACTTATCGACTGTAACGAATAGAGAACAGCAAATATTGGGGCTGTAGCTCAGCTGGTTAGAGCACCGTGTTGATAACGCGGGGGTCGTTGGTTCGAGTCCAACCAGCCCTACCAGTTGC
>NZ_WWCN01000074.1 GCF_009857445.1 Duganella flavida | reverse complement strand
GCACGGAGCTTGCTCTGGTGGCGAGTGGCGAACGGGTGAGTAATATATCGGAACGTACCCAGGAGTGGGGGATAACGTAGCGAAAGTTACGCTAATACCGCATACGTCCTAAGGGAGAAAGTGGGGGATTCGCAAGAACCTCATGCTCATGGAGCGGCCGATATCTGATTAGCTAGTTGGTAGGGTAAAAGCCTACCAAGGCAACGATCAGTAGCTGGTCTGAGAGGACGACCAGCCACACTGGAACTGAGACACGGTCCAGAC
>NZ_WWCN01000073.1 GCF_009857445.1 Duganella flavida | reverse complement strand
CAGAAGTAGGTAGCTTAACCGCAAGGAGGGCGCTTACCACGGTAGGATTCGTGACTGGGGTGAAGTCGTAACAAGGTAGCCGTATCGGAAGGTGCGGCTGGATCACCTCCTTTCTAGAGTTTGCAGGGTTCTTCGGAACCATGCCAAGTGCTCACACTTATCTGCTGTAACGTTCTTTAACAATCTGGAAGAAGTAAAGTTTTATTAAGCGTGTATCGACAGATACATGCTTGGGTAGTAAAACTCATCATCACAAGTAGTAAATG
>NZ_WWCN01000072.1 GCF_009857445.1 Duganella flavida | reverse complement strand
TCCCTATAACCTTGACGGCTATAGTTCTAAGCATTTACTACTTGTGATGATGAGTTTTACTACCCAAGCATGTATCTGTCGATACACGCTTAATAAAACTTTACTTCTTCCAGATTGTTAAAGAACGATACTGCTTTTACCTAAAGCGCTTAGCCTTACGTAAAAGCGGTGGTGGAGGATGACGGGATCGAACCGACGACCCCCTGCTTGCAAAGCAGGTGCTCTCCCAGCTGAGCTAATCCCCCATGGGTATTTCTAAATACCGGCAACTGGTAGGGCTGGTTGGACTCGAAC
>NZ_WWCN01000071.1 GCF_009857445.1 Duganella flavida | reverse complement strand
AAGGCGAGGCAGAGATGCGTAGCTGATGGGAAGCAGGTTAATATTCCTGCACCGTCGTATGATGCGATGGGGGGACGGATCGCGGAAGGTTGTCTGACTGTTGGAATAGTCAGTTTCTGCTTCATAGGAGGTACTTAGGCAAATCCGGGTACGTAATCCAAGGGAGTGGGACGAGTGCACTTGTGCACGTAGCAATCGGAAGTGGTTCCAAGAAAAGCCTCTAAGCTTCAGTCATACGAGACCGTACCGCAAACCGACACAGGTGGGCGAGATGAGTATTCTAAGGCGCTTGAGAGAACTCGGGAGAAG
>NZ_WWCN01000070.1 GCF_009857445.1 Duganella flavida | reverse complement strand
CTTCTCCCGAGTTCTCTCAAGCGCCTTAGAATACTCATCTCGCCCACCTGTGTCGGTTTGCGGTACGGTCTCGTATGACTGAAGCTTAGAGGCTTTTCTTGGAACCACTTCCGATTGCTACGTGCACTAGTGCACTCGTCCCACTCCCTTGAATTACGCACCCGGATTTGCCTAAGTGCCTTCTATGAAGCAGAAACTGACTATTCCAACAGTCAGACAACCTTCCGCGATCCGTCCCCCCATCGCATCATACGACGGTGCAGGAATATTAACCTGCTTCCCATCAGCTACGCATCTCTGCCTCGCCTT
>NZ_WWCN01000006.1 GCF_009857445.1 Duganella flavida | reverse complement strand
GCCACGGCGCTGGACGGCGAGGCAAGGTCGGGTCGGCGGCGGCGCGCGGCCGGCTACCTCGTGGCAGCGGGGTCCAGCGTGGCGACAGCGCTGGCGGCAACGCCGCTGCTGGCCTATCTCGACCTGGCCAACATCGCCATGCTATTCCTGCTGGTGGTGGTGCTGGTGGCGGTGCGCTACGGGCGCGGGCCGTCGGTGCTGGCGACCTGCTGCAGCGTGGCCTGCTTCGACTTCTTCTTCGTGCCGCCGCGCTTCACCTTTGCCGTCACCGATTTCCAGTACCTGATCACCTTCCTGGTGATGCTGGCCGTCGGCCTGATCACCGGCCACCTGACGGCCGACCTGCGCTTCCAGGCGCGGGTGGCGGCGCAGCGTGAGCGGCGCGCCCGCGCCCTGTACGAATTCGCGCGTGAACTCTCGGGCGTGCTGCAGACCGAGCAAATCTTCGACAGCACCCGCAGTGTGATCCAGCGCGCTTTCCGCGCCCGTGCCACGCTGCTGCTGCCGGACGACGCTGGCCGCTTGCAGCTGCCGCCCATGTCGTCGGCCGACCTGGCCAGCAGCGCCCACCTGTCGGTGCTCGACACCGGCATCGCCCAGTGGGCCTACGACCGCGCCGAGCCGGCCGGCCTGGGCACTGGCACCCTGCCGGCCAGCCGCATCTTCTACCTGCCGCTGGTGGCGCCGATGCGCACGCGCGGCGTGCTGGCGATCGAGCCGGAGCAGCGGCGCTGGATCCTGATCCCGGAACAGCGCCAACAGCTCGACACCTTTGCCGCGCTGGCCGCCATCGCACTGGAGCGGGTGCACTACATCGAAGTGGCGCAGAACGCGCTGGTCAGCATGGAGTCCGAGCGCTTGCGCAACTCGCTGCTGGCGGCGCTGTCGCACGACTTGCGCACGCCGCTGACCTCGCTGGTCGGCCTGTCGGAAGGACTGGCCGGCTCCAAGCCGGCGCTGAGTGCAGCCCAGCAAGACACCGCGCGTGCGCTGCACGACGAAGCGCGGCGCATGAGCACCCTGGTGGCCAATCTGCTCGACATGGCGCGCATCCAGAGCGGCGAAGTGCAGCTCAACCTGCAATGGCAGCCGCTGGAAGAAGTGGTGGGCAGCGCGCTGCGCGCCAGCGGCCCGCAGTTGCAGGCGCAGCGCGTCAGCACGCGTCTGCCGGCCGATTTGCCGCTGGTGCGCTACGATGCGGTGCTGATCGAGCGCGTGCTGGCCAACCTGCTGGAAAACGCCGCCAAGTACACGCCGGCCGGGGCGCAGATCGAGATCAGCGCCGCGCTGCATGGCGCCTGGCTGAACGTCACCGTGGCCGACGACGGTCCGGGCCTGCCGCCGGGGCGCGAGGAAGCGCTGTTTGAAAAATTCACCCGTGGCGAGCGCGAGTCGAACAAGCCGGGCGTGGGCCTGGGCCTGGCGATCTGCCGCGCCATCGTCAGCGCGCACGGCGGCAGCATCCACGCAGAGCAGGCCGCACCGGCCGCAGCGCTGGGCGGGGCCGCTTTTACTTTTACGCTGCCACTGGGCACACCACCGGCCATGCCGGACGAGGAACAGCATGAATGACACCGCGCCGACCGCCTTGCTGGTCGAAGATGAACCGCAGATCCGCCGCTTCGTGCGCGCCGCGCTGGAAGAGGAGGGCTGGCAGGTGCATGAAGCACCGGGCCTGCAGCGCGGCCTGATCGACGCCGGCACCCGCAAGCCGGACCTGATCGTGCTTGATCTCGGCCTGCCCGACGGCGACGGCATCGACTTCGTGACCGACTTGCGCAAATGGTCGACGGTACCGGTGATCGTGTTGTCGGCGCGCGTCAGCGAGGCTGAGAAAATCCGCGCGCTGGACGCCGGCGCCGACGACTATCTGACCAAGCCGTTCGGCACCGGCGAGCTGCTGGCGCGGGTGCGCGCCACCTTGCGCCGCCAGCGCCAGCCGGCTGCCGCCAGCGATGGCTTGATCCAGTTCGGGGAAGTGGCGGTGGACTTGCAAAACCGCCGCGTCACGCGCGGTGGCGAGCATGTGCACTTGACGCCGACCGAGTACCGCCTGCTGGCAGTGCTGGTCAGCAACGCCAACCGCGTGATGACCAATCCGCAGCTGCTGCGCGCCGTGTGGGGGCCGTCGCAAGCGGAGAATGGCCACTACCTGCGCATCTACATGGGGCACTTGCGCCACAAGCTGGAAGCCGATCCGACCCAGCCGCGCTACCTGCTGACCGAGACCGCAGTTGGCTACCGCCTGCAGCTACCGTAGGCGCTGCGCTTAGCCGCGCGCCATCCTGGATGTAGCCGGTGAAGGCCTTGGTCAGCGCCGCCTGTTTGGTATCGTCGATGATGGTCTGGTCGAAAGCGCCGCCGGCGGCGCCGGTGTCGAGCAGAAACAGCAGCGCTTCCTTATTTGCTCAAGGTGCGCATGGCGCGCTCCAGCCCATCCATGGTCAAGGGGAACATGCGGTGGTTCATCAACTGGCGCATGATGCCGATCGACTGCCGGTACTGCCAGATATGCTCCGGCTCCGGATTCAACCAGATGAACTTGGGGAAGGCTGCCGTAAAGCGCGCCAGCCAGGCGCTGCCCGCTTCCTCGTTGTTATATTCGACCGATCCGCCGGCTTGCAGAATCTCGTAAGGGCTCATGGTAGCGTCGCCAACGAAAATCAGCTTGGTGTCGGGCGGGTATTTGCGCAGGATATCCCAGGTCGGAAAGCGTTCCGAGTGGCGGCGGCGGTTGTTCTTCCACAGATAGTCGTAGACGCAGTTATGAAAGTAGAAGAACTCCATGTTTTTGAACTCCGACCTGGCGGCTGAAAACAGCTCCTCGGTGCGCTCGATGTGGTCGTCCATGGTGCCGCCGACGTCAAACAGCATCAGCACTTTGATGTTGTTTTTCCGTTCCGGTTGCATCTTGATATCGAGATAGCCGGCGTTGCTGGCGGTGGCGCGGATGGTGTCGTCCAGCGCCAGTTCCTCGGCCGCGCCCTGGCGCGCGAACTTGCGCAGGCGGCGCAAGGCCAGCTTGATATTGCGCGTGCCGATTTCGCGCTCGCCGTCATAGTCCCGGTAGCTGCGGGCTTCCCACACTTTCACCGCGCTGCGGTTGCCGCCCTTGCCGCCGATGCGGATACCTTCCGGATTGCTGCCGCCGTGACCGAAGGGCGAGGTGCCGCCGGTGCCGATCCACTTGTTGCCGCCCTCGTGGCGCTCCTTTTGCTCCTTCATCAGCTCGCGCAGGCGGTCCATCAGCTGGTCGTAGCCGAATTTTTCCAGCGCTGCGATTTGCTCGGGCGTGAGCTCGCGCTTCATGCGCTGCACCAGCCAGTCGAGCGGCACGCTGCCGTTGTCGTCGAAGGCGGCCTGGATGCCCTTGAAGTACAGGCCGAAAGCGCGGTCGAACTTGTCGAAGTGGGCTTCGTCTTTTACCAGCGTCAGGCGCGCGAGGTAGTAGAAGTCATCCAGCGAAGTGGTGATGACTTGCTTTTGCATGGCTTCCAGCAGCGTCAAAAATTCCTTGATGGAGACCGGAACCTTGGCGTCTTTGAGCGTGAAGAAAAAATCGATCAGCATATTATGGGGTCCCGTGCTGCGCCAGCTTGTAGCGCAGGTGCGCCTTGATCTCTGGCCATTCGCCGGCCGTGATGCTGTACATGACGGTGTCGCGCACGGTGCCGTCGCGGCGCAGCGCGTGGTGGCGCAGCACGCCGTCCTTGTTGGCGCCGAGGCGCTCGATGGCCGCTTGCGAAGCGTGGTTGAAGTTATCGGTGCGCAGGCCGACCAGCGCCGCGCCCAGCGCTTCAAAGGCGTGCGTCATCAGCAGCAGCTTGCAGCTGGTGTTGACGTGGCTGCGCTGCCAGCGTTTGGCGTACCAGGTGTAGCCGATTTCGAGCCGGCCGATGGCAGGCACGATGTCGTGATAGCTGGTGGTGCCGACCAGCGCGCCGCTGGCGATGTCGATCACGGCAAACGCCAGCCGGGTCGGGCGCTGCTCAATGGCCTTATCGATGTAGGCGTCCACTTCGTCCGGCGCCGGCACCGAGGTCACGCGCAGCTGCCACAGCTGGCCGTCGCTGGCGGCCGCGCGCAAGCCGTCGGCGTGGTGGGCGCCCAGCGGTTCGAGGCGCACGCCATGCAGTTCCAGCGTGGTGGGCAGGACGGTATTCATCAGCGGTTAGTCCGCGACATGAACACCAGGCGCTCGAACAGGTGGATATCCTGTTCGTTCTTCAGCAGCGCGCCGTGCAGCGGCGGCACGATGGCCTTGCTGTCCTGGCTGCGCAGCGCTTCCGGCGGGATGTCTTCCGCCATCAAGAGCTTGAGCCAGTCGAGGAATTCCGAGGTTGACGGTTTTTTCTTCAGACCCTGCACCTCGCGCAGCTGGTAGAAGGTTTGCAGCGCTTGCGCCAGCAGCTCCTGCTTCAGGTGCGGGTAGTGCACCTGGACGATTTGTTGCATGGTGTCGCGGTCGGGGAATTGGATGTAGTGGAAGAAGCAGCGGCGCAGGAAGGCGTCCGGCAACTCCTTCTCATTGTTGGAGGTGATGATCACCAGCGGGCGGTGTTTGGCCTGCACCATCTCGCGGGTTTCGTAGACGTAGAACTCCATGCGATCGAGTTCGCGCAGCAAGTCGTTGGGGAACTCGATGTCGGCCTTGTCGATTTCATCGATCAACAGCACCACCGGTTCCGGCGCGGTAAAGGCTTGCCACAGCACGCCCTTGACGATGTAGTTGTGGATGTCGCGCACCCGTTCGTCGCCGAGCTGGGAGTCGCGCAGGCGCGAGACGGCGTCGTATTCGTACAGGCCCTGCTGGGCCTTGGTGGTGGACTTGATGTGCCACTGCATCAGCGGCATGCCCAGCGCGGCCGCCACTTCCTCGGCCAGCATGGTCTTGCCAGTGCCGGGTTCGCCCTTGATCAGCAGCGGGCGTTGCAGGGTAAGGGCGGCGTTCACGGCCAGTTTCAGGTCGGCGGTGGCGACGTACTGGTCGGAGCCTTCAAAACGTGCTTGCATGGGAGGGGTCCACAGAGAAAAAGATAAAACAGTATAGAAGGAAACGCTAGAGCCGGTGCTCGAGTCGGCGCCGGCGCTGTGTTGTTTCTGGAAAGTACTTGGGTTAGAATCCCTGCACAAATAGTAGAAAAGTCAATATAGTGACACCCGTGGTAGAAGTATCCGATATTGCTGTATCCGATTACTTACTTAGAGACACCATGAAAAAACTCACCGCACTCCTCGTGCTCGCAGGCTTGACCCAGGTCGCCGTTGCTGCGGAAGTTGTGGGCAATGCCCAGAACGCCAAGGCCAAGATAGAAATGTGCATCGGCTGCCACGGCATCCCGGGCTACAAAGCCACCTTCCCTGAAGTATTCCAGGTTCCGATGATAGGCGGGCAGTCGGCCAAGTACATCGAGAGTGCGCTGCAGGCCTACAAAAAAGGGGACCGCAAGCATCCGTCCATGAAGGGCATCGCCAGCAGTCTGTCGGACCAGGACATCGCCGATGTGGCGGCGTTCTACTCGCAGCAGACCCGCACTGCCGACCCGAAATGAGGACTGAGTTCATGAAAAAACTGATGATGGCCGTCGGCCTCACCCTGATCGCTGCCGGCGCCGCCCAGGCGTCTGGCAATATCGAGGCCGGCAAGGCCTTGACCGAGAAATACGCCTGCTTCAGCTGCCACGGCAAGGACTTCAACACCCCGATCGATCCCAGCTATCCGAAGCTGGCCGGCCAGCACCGCGACTACCTGGAGCACGCGTTGAAAGGCTACAAGCGTGGCGACGGCGCCAACGGCCGCAACAACGCCATCATGACCGGCCAGGTCAAGCCGCTGAGCAACCAGGACATCAAGGACGTCGCCGCCTACCTGCACAGCCTGCCAACCAGCCTGGCGGTGCACCGTTGAAATTCGGGGTCAGCTCTGTCAAATGGACATTTCGCAGGTGAAATGTCCATTTGACAGAGCTGACCCCGACGGTTGACCCCGACGTTTACAGGCGGCGCTTGATGGCGTCGATGTAGGCGAGGCCGTCGGGCGGGGTGCCGGTGCGCTGGGCGTTCCAGATCATCTCGCCCAGGCATTCCATGATGTCATGCTGCGCTGCGTGCGCATCGTCGCGTTTGAGGGTGAGCTCGGTCGCCAGTGCCCGGATGCCGGGCGGCTGATCGATCGAGATTTGCTCGTCGATCGACAGGTGCATCGACAAATGCAGGAAGGGATTGGCTTGTGCGCCGTCGACCTGGTAGTCGCGCGTGAGCGCCGTCTCGACGTCGCTCAGGACGTCGTGATATTCAGGATGGTGGCGGATCCAGTCGGACGCCATGGTCTCGAGCGGCGTCAGGATCTGGTTGGCGCGCTGCTTGCGGAAGGTCTCGCAGAAAAAGCGGCGCACATCGTCGGAAGAGGGATTAAACATGGCGCCATTGTACCTTTTGCCGGAGGCGGGCATGGCGCGTGGCCTGTTATGATGCCAGCTCACTAACTTTATTGAGCAGACCATGCTGAACCAATCCGCCCTCGATACTCTGTTCTACCACGCCCACACCCACAACGGCTGGCAAGACCGCCCGGTCACGGATGAACAGCTGCAGCAACTGTAT
Organism: Duganella flavida; assembly: GCF_009857445.1. Lineage (GTDB taxonomy): Bacteria > Pseudomonadota > Gammaproteobacteria > Burkholderiales > Burkholderiaceae_D > Rugamonas > Rugamonas flavida. The sequence continues at coordinate 342,793 of NZ_WWCN01000006.1, read as the reverse complement.
GACGCGCTGCGCTGGGCGCCGACCGCCGCCAACGGCTCGCCGGCACGGCTGGTGTTCGTGCGTTCGGCCGAAGCCAAGGCCAAGCTGGCGCCGGCGCTGTCGGAAGGTAACCTGGCCAAGACGCTGGCGGCGCCGGTCACGGTCATCGTCGGCATGGATATGGAGTTCTACGAGAAGCTGCCGCAGCTGTCGCCAGCGGTTGATGCGCGCTCCTGGTTTGCCGGCAATGACGCGGCGATCCAGGCGACTGCCTTCCGCAACTCGTCGCTGCAGGGCGGCTATTTGATCCTGGCGGCGCGCGCGCTGGGGCTGGACGTGGGCCCGATGTCGGGCTTCGATAACGCCAAGGTCGATGCGGCCTTCTTTGCCGGCACCGCTATCAAGGCCAACTTCATCTGCAATATCGGCTACGGCGACGCGGCCAAGATCCGCCCGCGCGCGCCGCGCCTGGCGTTCGACGAGGCTTGCCAGATTTTGTAAGCGCAAAAAAAACGGGACAGCTGGCTGTCCCGTTTTGCTTTACTTCTTCTCTTCTTCCGCCGCGCAGGCAGGCAACCCTGCTGGTGCCGCTGCTGGCGTGGCGCGCGGCGGATGCGGCTGGCGCAGATAGCGCGAACCGTGTTGCCGGCGGTCGTGGCCATTCGGCGGCCAGGTCAGGAAGCGCGACAGCTCCTGCAAGGCGCGCTGATAGACTTCGCGCTTGAATTCAATCACGACATCCAGCGGGACCCAATAGTCATGCCAGCGCCAGGCGTCAAATTCCGGATGGTCGGTCAGGCGCAGGTTGACGTCGTTGTCCCGGGCGCACATACGCAACAGGAACCAGATCTGCTTCTGGCCACGGTAGTGGCCGCGGATTTCCCGCTTGATGAAATGGTCCGGCACCTCATAGCGCAGCCAGTCGCGGGTGCGACCGACGATCTTGACGTGCTCGGCCCGCAGACCGATCTCCTCTTCCAGCTCCCGGTACATTGCCTGTTCCGGCGTTTCTCCGTATTTGATGCCGCCTTGCGGAAACTGCCATGAGTGCTCGCGCACCCGCTTGCCCCACCACACCTCGTTCTGGGCGTTCAGCAGGATGATGCCGACGTTGGGGCGGAACCCTTCCCGATCGAGCATATTGCACCTCAAACTTTCTGCGGCTGAGCTCCCCGTCTTATATTTTTGCCCACAAAAAGGCCGCCCACCGGGCTTTTCCGGGTAGGAAAGCGGTGGCAGGGCCGATTATTGAACGCATTTGTATAAAGTATGGACGCATCAGCCAGCTAATCCTTTAAAATTAGGTTGATTATAACCCTCTCTTTTTAAAAAGAATTCACCGTATGCGCGCGTCACGTTTTTTTATTTCCACGCTTAAAGAAGCTCCTTCCGATGCCGAGATCGTTAGCCATCAGTTAATGATGCGCGCCGGCATGATCAAACGCCTGGGTTCGGGCATCTACACCTATATGCCGATGGGCCTGAAAATCATCCGCAAGGTGGAGGCCATCGTGCGCGAAGAAATGAACCAGTCGAACGCGATTGAGCTGCTGATGCCCCTGATTCAGCCCGCTGAGCTGTGGCAAGAGACCGGCCGCTGGGACAAAATGGGCGCCGAGCTGCTGCGCGTGAAAGACCGCCATGGCCGCGAGTTCGCGTTCCAGCCGACCGCCGAAGAAGTGATCACCGATGTGGTGCGCACGGAGATTAAATCGTACCGTCAACTGCCGTTGAATTTTTACCACATCCAGACCAAATTCCGCGACGAGCGCCGTCCGCGCTTCGGCCTGATGCGCGGCCGCGAGTTCACCATGAAGGATGCTTACTCCTTCGACCGTGATCTGGCTGGCATGCAAGCATCGTACAAAATCATGTACGATGCCTACACCCGCATCTTCAACCGCTTCGGCCTGAAGTTCCGCGCGGTGGCGGCCGACAACGGCGCCATCGGCGGCACTGGTTCGCATGAATTCCACGTGATCGCCTCCACCGGCGAAGACGCGCTGGTGTACTGCCCGACTTCGGACTACGCGGCCAATATGGAAGCGGCCGAAGCACTGCCGCTGGCTGCCGCGCGTCCCGCCGCCGCCCAGGCGCTGACCAAGACCGAAACGCCTAACGCCACCAAGTGCGAAGCCGTGGCCGAGCTGCTCAAGCTGCCGCTGGCGCAGACCGTCAAGACCATCGCTTTGACCGTCGAGCAGGATGCCGACGGAAAACAGACTAAACAGTATTTCATGTTGTTGTTGCGCGGCGACCACGAGCTGAACGAAGTCAAGGTCGGCAAAGTGCCGGGCCTGGCGGCGCACCGCTTCTCGACCGAAGCGGAAATCCTGGAAGTCTATGGCTGCGTGCCGGGCTACCTGGGCCCGATCGGCACCAAAGCGCCAGTCACCGTGGTGGCTGACCGCACCGTGGCCAATATGGCCGATTTCGTCTGCGGCGCTAACGACGCCGGCTACCACTACACCGGCGCCAACTGGGGCCGCGATACCGCCGAGCCAACCATCGTGGCCGACCTGCGCAATGTGGTCGAAGGTGACGCCTCGCCGGACGGCAAGGGCGTGCTGGCGATCGAGCGCGGCATCGAAGTGGGCCACGTGTTCCAGCTGGGCACCGCTTACTCGGAAGCCATGAAAGCTACCTTCCTGGACGAGAACGGCAAACCGGCACCGCTGCAGATGGGCTGCTACGGCATTGGCATCACCCGTATTTTGGGTGCGGCGATCGAGCAGAACTACGACGACAAGGGCATCATCTGGCCGGCCTCGCTGGCGCCGTTTGAACTGGTGCTGTGCCCGATGGGCATGGACCGCAGCGAAGCGGTCAAGGAAGTGGCCGAGAAGCTGTACGCCGACGCGCAAGCAGCTGGCATCGACGTCATCCTCGACGACCGTGGCCAGCGTCCGGGCCAGATGTTTGCTGACTGGGAACTGATCGGCGTGCCGCACCGCGTGGTGATCGGCGACCGTGGCCTGAAAGAAGGCAACCTGGAATACCAGGGCCGCCGCGATACCGAAGCGACCGCCGTGCCGGTGGCCGACATCCTCGGCTTCATCAAAGGCAAAATGGCGCAGTGATGAACGCGCTGTTGCGCTGGCTGGCTGCCGTGGTGCTGGTAGTTGCAGCACCGCTGGCGCTGGCCGGCAACCAGAAGGAAGAAGCGCTGGCCGACTCGGTGCGGCTGGCGCTGTCCAACGCCATCAAGGACGCCACGCCGCCAACGCCGAGCTTCCGCAATCCGTCCGACCAGGCGCGCTATCAAAACTGGCTGGAGACCATGTCCTACCGGCTCAAGCGCAAGCTGCCGGACGACCAGACCCGCACTGAATTCCTTGCCACTGTGTGGTATGAGGCACGCCGCGCCGGGCTCGATCCGGGCATGGTGCTGGGCTTGATCCAGGTGGAGTCGGCCTACCGCAAGTACGCCGTGTCGATCGTCGGCGCGCGCGGCTATATGCAAGTGATGCCGTTCTGGACCAATGTGATCGGCGACCGCAACCGGCGCGCGCTGTTCGACATGCAAACCAATTTGCGTTACGGTTGCGCCATCCTGCGCATGTATCTGGATATGGAAGCGGGGAATTTGTATTTGGCGCTCGGCCGCTACAACGGCAGCCGCGGCAAGCCGGAATATCCCAACGCCGTGTTAGCTGCGTGGAATAACTGGAAGTGAGAGAAGCCTAAAGCAGTGGCGGTTTGATGTTGACTGCCGCCCCATCAATAATCTCGTATGGCACACGCACGTTTGGTCTTGCCCCACCAAAATCCGCAGGATTGCGTGTGACAATAATCCTGCCCTCAACCTCGGCAGTCGCGCGAATAATGCAGTCTGGCAGGTCCAACTTGCGTCCGATACCTGCGTGGTGGTCCGCCAAGCTATTGCCGCGTATCGTGGCTGCCAAGCGCATGATGCTGTCGTTCGGATGGACGATGCGGATTTCAGCGGCGTCAAGCAGGGTATCAAAGGCGGTCCTTTGGAAGTCGTCCATGATGCAGGCGACTTCCATCCAAACGATCGAACTGATGATAGCGTCGTCGTAGGCAAAAATTTCTAGCGCGGCCGCAGTGTGGCCGTTGAAATTGTCCATCAGGATGTTGCTGTCGAAAAGGACTATTGCCATTCCGCCCGTACCTCGCGCTGGTAAGCGACCGGGTCTTTGGGTTTGCTGGGATCATCTTTCCAAATACCGTGCATGCTCATGATCGCAGCCAGGCGCTTTGCGCGTTTGGCCTCGGTGGATGCATTGTGAGATTGCGCTTCCGCTACACTATTGCCCGCCCCCAATGCGAGCACCAGCTGCTTTGCAGTCATGCTCTGCGGATCCAGTTGATGGGCACGAGCAGCGGCTTCGATCTTGCGCATCTCGTGCTCGTCCAATTCGACTGTCAATCGTTGTGCCATGACGCGCCTCACATCGGTTCTCGTTGGAGCTAGTGTATAGCATTTGTGCTCCACCAAGTTTTGGCGAAGAGCCGGACATAAAAAAACCGGGGATTGCCCCGGTTTTTTTTGCGTGCTTGTCAGCTTATTTCAGGTGGTCAGAAATGAGCTTGGTCATTTCGAACATGGAAACCTGGGCTTTGCCGCCGAAGACGGCTTTCAGCTTGTCGTCTGCATTGATGTTGCGGCGGTTGGCCGGATCTTGCAGGTCGTGCTTCTTGATGTAGTCCCACACTTTTTTGGTCACTTCGGTGCGCGGCAGGGCTGCTGCGCCGACGATGGCGGCCAGGGAGGCGGACGGCGTCATCGCTTTCATGAAAGCGGCGTTAGGCTTACGTGCTGCTGGTGCTTTTTTCACTGCTGCTGGTTTGGCTGCTGCTTTTGCTGCGGGTGCTGCTGCTTTCTTCGCGGCAGGCTTCGCTGCCGGTTTCTTAGCTGGTGCTGCTTTTTTGGCTGTTGCCATATTCGAGCCTCCTTAACGAACACATGGAAAATTGCGCAATTGATCGCACCGGGTAATATTGGTGGGGATTTAACCCGTGCGCAACTGTTTTTTGCGTTTTTTCCCGGAAACACTACGTAAACCAGGGGCGTCGCCCCGGTTTACGTGGTTTTCGCTCTGCGGCGGTGCGTTTTCCCCAGCTTAGCGCATGCCCGGCATCATGCCCTTCATGGCACGCATCATCTTCATCATGCCGCCGCCCGAGAGCTTCTTCATCATGGTTTGCATCTGCTCGAACTGGTTCAGCATGCGGTTGACTTCTTGTACTTGAACCCCGGCGCCGGCCGCGATGCGGCGCTTGCGGGTGGCTTTGATCAGTTCCGGCTTGGCGCGTTCGGCCTTGGTCATGGAGTCGATGATGCCGACCATGCGGCGCACCTGCTTGTCGGCCTGGTCCATGTTGGCGTTGCCGGCCGCTTGCTGGAACTGGGCCGGCAGCTTGTCGACCAGGTTGGCCATGCCGCCCATATTCTTCATCTGGCTTAACTGCGCCTTGAAGTCATTCATGTCGAACTTGCCGCCCGACTTGACCTTGGCGGCCAGCTCGGCCGCCGCTTTGGCATCCACGCCTTTGCGCGCTTCTTCCACCAGCGCCAGGATGTCGCCCATGCCCAGCACGCGGTTGGCCATGCGGGTGGCATCGAAGGCTTCCAGGCCATCCAGCTTTTCCGAAACGCCGGCAAACTTGATCGGCTTGCCGGTAATGTGACGCACCGACAGCGCCGCACCGCCGCGCGAATCGCCGTCCAGCTTAGTCAGCACGATACCGGTCAGCGGCAGGGCGTCGTTAAAGGCCTTGGCGGTGTTGATCGCATCCTGACCGAGCATGGCGTCGACCACGAACAGGGTTTCGATCGGCTTGACGGCGCCGTGCACGGCGGCGATTTCCTGCATCATCTGTTCGTCGATACCGAGACGGCCGGCGGTGTCGATGATCAGGACGTCGTGGTAGTGCTTCTTGGCCCAGTCCAGCGCGTTGAGCGCGATATCGACCGGTTTGTCCTGCGCGGTGGACGGGAAGAAGTCGGCGCCCACTTGCGCGGTCACCGATTGCAGCTGGGCGATCGCGGCCGGACGATAGACGTCGGCCGACACGGTCAGCACTTTCTTTTTCTTTTCCTCTTTGAGGTACTTGGCCAGTTTACCGACGGTGGTGGTTTTACCCACACCTTGCAGGCCGGCCATCAGGATGATGGCAGGCGGCTGCTGGGCAAAGCTCAGCTGCGACGCTTCCGGTCCCAGGTCGGCGCCCATCAGGGCGGCCAGCTCGCGCTGCACCACGCCGACCAGCGCCTGGCCTGGCGACAGCGAGGAAATCACTTCCTCGCCTAGTGCTTTCTCTTTAACGCGGGCGATGAATTCGCGCACGGCCGGCAGGGCGACGTCGGCCTCAAGCAGCGCCATGCGCACTTCGCGCAGCATGTCGGCGGTGTTGGCTTCGGTCAGGCGGGCCTCGCCGCGCATGGTCTTGACGACCTTGGCGAGGCGTTGAGTCAGGTTATCTAGCATGGTGATCGATCAGTGGGTGTAAGCGTCGGCCGCCATTTTACCGCATCGCCCTGTACGCGGCGGATTTGCTGCTGTTATCAAAAAATATAATTTCCTGTTGACAATGTTGCTTTGTCAGCGCATTGTCTTGTTATCTATTTAATTTTGCCAGGAGAGTTATATGGAGCAGTTCCTCGACGACGCACCCGCCGTGGCGCCAGCGCCGGCCGTGCCGGGCCCGCAGCGCATCAAATTCCACGCCAGCGGCAGCGAGTATTTCCGCATCTGGATCGTCAACCTGCTGCTGACCATTGCCACGCTGGGCATCTACTCGGCCTGGGCCAAGTTGCGCCGCAACCAGTATATGTACTCCTGCACTGAACTGGCCGGCGCCAGCTTCGAATACCACGGCAAGCCGATGGCGATCCTGAAGGGCCGCATCATCGCGCTGGTACTGGTCGGCGGCTATAATCTGGCGTTCCAGTTTTCGCCGGTGGCCGGCTTGATCATGCTGCTGCTATTAGGCGCGGTGATGCCGTTCCTGGTCTGGAACAGCCTGAAGTTCCGCCTGTTCTACACCAGCTACCGCGGCATCCGCTTCGGCTTTGGCGGTTCGCTGAAAGCCGCTTACTTCCACTTCCTGCTGCTGCCGATTTTGTATGTGGTGAGCCTGACGCTGGCGCTGCCGTTTGTGCACCAGCGCGTCAAGCGCTTCCAGCACACCGAGAGCCGCTACGGCTCGCAGCACTTCAGCTTTGACGCCACCGTCGGCGCGTTCTACAAGCGCTACCTCATCCTGCTGGGACTGATGTTTGCGGGCGGTATCGTGATCGGCATCGCCAGCGCCGTGCTGGGCGCGTCCCTGGGGCCGAAGGCGGTGTTCGTGTCGGTGGCCATCGGCTACCTGTGGTTCGCGCTGCTGATTCCGGTGTTCATGAACATGATCCAGAACCTGGTGTGGAACCACACCAGCCTCGGCGAGCACCGCTTCAGCTCGGACATGGAGTGGGGCAAAGTGGCGCTGCTGTCGGTGACCAACGTGCTGGGCATTGTCTGCACGCTGGGCCTGTTCACGCCGTTCGCCATTGTGCGCTGGACGCGCTACCACCTGGAGTCGATCGCGCTGCTGCCGGCCGGTAGCCTCGATGAGTTTGCCGCTGGCGCGGACGATGCCGTCTCCGCCACCGGCGTCGGCGCCACCGACATGCTGGACTTCGACCTGTCGATCTGATGAGCGAGTGCGTCTACGCCAGCTATTTTGACGGCCGCACTTCGCGCCTGTACCACGTCACGCTGCAAGTGGCCGAAGGCGTGGCGCAGGTGCGCGGCGAGTTCGAGCGCGATGCGGCGCTGGACGAGTTGCGTGTGTCCGAGCGCAGTCGCCACGCGCCGCGCAAGGTGACTTTCCCCGATGGCGCCTACCTCGAAGTACGCGACGACCTGGCCGGCCTGACGCAGCTGCTGCATCGCACCGGCCATGCCGACAGCTGGGTGGTGCGCATCCAGCAGAGCTGGCGCGGCGCCTTGGCCGCAGCGGTTGGCACGGTGGCAGTGCTGAGCCTTGGCTACATTTACGCGCTGCCAGCGGCCGCAGACTGGCTGGCGCGCGCTGTGCCGCCCAGCATGGAGCGTCAGCTGGGGCAGGGCGTGCTGGCCGTGCTCGATAAGCGGGTGTTCGAGCCGTCGCGCTTTTCCGACCAGCGCATGGATGCGCTGAGCGCGCGCTTCCGCCAGTTGCAGCCGCCGGACGGCGAGACTACGCAATGGCGGCTGGTGTTCCGCAAGAGCCGTTTTGGTCCCAACGCCTTCGCGCTGCCTTCCGGCGACATCGTGCTGACCGACGAAATGGTGCGCCTGCTGGACGACGAGGATGCTGTGATGGGCGTGCTGGCGCATGAGCTGGGTCACCTACACCAGCACCACATGATGCGCCGCGTGATCCAGGGCGCGGTGGTGACGGCGGGAGCGGCGGTGTTGTTCGGCGACGTCTCCTCGCTGCTGAGCACCGCACCGACTGCCATGCTGGACATGAAGTATTCGCGCGACGCCGAACGCGACGCCGACCAGTACGCCATCGCCATGTTGCAGCGGAACGGCATTCCGCTGGATCACCTGTTGCTGGTATTCGAGCGCCTGCAAAAAGTGGAGAAGGAGCACGGCGCGGAGATGGCGGCCTATCTGTCCAGTCATCCGGCCAGCGAGGAGCGCATCGCCTACGTGCGCGCCGCCATGCACCACTAGCGGGCGAGTCAGCATACGCTGATAGGCAAGACCTGCCGGGCTTGGTATGATTTCTCCAAACCACACAATTGGAGAGACGGATGAAACTGAAAGCGATTTGCACCGCCGTAGTCATGACCGCCACGTTCGGTTCGGCCCACGCGCAGGAAGTGGTCCGACTGGGCAACCTCAAGTTCGCCCACTACGGTGCCGTCTCGTATATCAAGGAAATCGCGCCCAAGTGTGGCATCAAGGTGGAAGAGCGGGTGTTCGCCAAAGGCCTTGACGTGATGCAGGCGATTATCGCCGGCGAGCTTGATGTCGGCACCACCGCTTCCGAAGCCGCCATCTCGGGCCGCGCTGGCGGCGCACCGATTTTCGTGGTGGCCGGCTTTGCCAAGGGTGGCGCGCAGCTGGTCAGCCGTGCCGACCTCAAACTCAAAACCGTCAAAGATCTCAAGGGTAAAAAAGTCGGCGTCACGCGTGGCGGCATCCAGGAGGTGCTGCTGCTGGCCGAGCTGCAGCAAAACGGCCTGACCGTCTCCGACCAGCCGGGCAAAGATGTGCAGCTGGTGTTCCTGGCCTACGCCGACCTCAATCAAGCGCTGCTCGGCAAGCAGATCGACGCCATGATGCAGTCCGAGCCGCAATCCTCGCAGGCCATCAACAAAGGCTTCGGCACCGAGATCATCAAACCGTACGACACGCCGATCGGCGAGCCGGTACGCACCATGGTGATGACCGAGAAATTCTATAAAGAGAAGCGCCCGCTGGCCGAAAAGTTCATGAGCTGCTTCGTGCAAGCCACCAAGACCTTCATCGACAACAAGGCCATCGCCGAGAAGTATGTGCGCGAAGTGGTGTTCAAGGGCCAGATTACCAAGGATGATTTCGACGATGCCATCGGCAATTCGCCGTACAGCTACGACATCACGCCGGAACATATCCAGACCACCACCGACGTGATGGTCAAGACTGGCGTCGGCCGCATGGCCAAGCCGCCGGTGGCCAAGGATTGGGTCAAGACTGACTTGCTGGAAGCCGCCAAGAAATCGTTGGGCGTTAAATAATGGCGGCCGGCTCGCACTCGTCCTCCTTGCGGCAGATCGGCATCGGGCTGGTGCTGCCGGCCGTGGTGGTAGCGGTGTGGCAGACGGTGGCGGCGCTGGGCTGGGTCAATCCGCAAGTGCTGCCGTCGCCGCTGGCGGTGGCGGAGAAGTGGATCGCCTACCTGCTGCCGCTGCAACCGTATGATCCGGCGGCCGGCAACTGGCTGCACTGGGCCGTCTCCGGCGAGCTGATTACCGATTCGCTGAGTAGCTTGTACCGCGTGGTGGTCGGCTTCCTGATCGGCGGCGGGCTGGCCTTGCCGCTTGGGCTGGCGATGGGCATGAGCAACCGCGTCTACGACTGGTTCAATGTGCTGGTGCAGATGGTGCGGCCGATTCCGCCGATTGCCTACATTCCGCTGTCGATGCTGTGGTTCGGCCTTGGCAATCCGCCGGCCGTGTTCCTGATCGCGCTGGGCGCTTTCTTCCCGGTGCTGATGAATACCATCGCCGGCGTGCGCCAGGTGGACGGTATTTATATCCGCGCCGCCCGCAATCTCGGCGCTTCCGGCTTCACCATGTTCACCCGCGTGATCCTGCCGGCCGCCGTGCCCTACATCCTGTCCGGCGTGCGCATCGGCATCGGCACCGCCTTCATCGTGGTGATCGTGGCCGAGATGGTGGCGGTGAATAACGGCCTTGGCTTCCGCATCCTCGAAGCGCGCGAGTACTTCTGGTCCGACAAAATCATCGCTGGCATGATTACCATCGGTTTGATTGGCCTGGCCATCGACGTCGGCATGAACAAGTTGAATAACTACCTGCTGCGCTGGCACCGCGGATTGGAGAATTGATGTCGCACATCCTCATCTCGCAAGTGAACAAGGTGTTCCAGACCGCCGAACGCGAAGTGGTGGCGCTCAAGGACATCAACCTGGAAATCCCGCAGGGCCAGTTCGTGTGCTTGCTCGGACCTTCCGGCTGCGGCAAGTCGACCCTGCTGAACGCGGTGGCAGGCTTCGCGCCGCCGTCGTCCGGCAGCATCACCGCCGACGGCAAGCTGGTGACCGCGCCCGGCCCGGAGCGCGGCATGGTGTTCCAGGAATACGCGCTGTTCCCGTGGATGACGGTGGCCGACAACATCGCCTTCGGCCTGGAAATCAAGGGCCAGCCGAAAGCGCAGATCCAGGCCACGGTGGATAAGCTGCTGAATATGCTGTCGCTGCAGGACTTCCGCAACCGCTATCCGAAAGACCTGTCGGGCGGCATGCGCCAGCGGGTGGCGATTGCGCGTGTGCTGGCGCTGGATTCGCCCATCATGCTGATGGACGAACCGTTCGGCGCGTTGGACGCGCTCACGCGCCGCAACCTGCAGGATGAACTGCTGCGCATCTGGTCCGAGCTGAAAAAGACCATCATCTTCGTCACCCACTCGATCGAAGAGGCGATTTACCTGGCCGACCGCATTGTGGTGATGACCTACCGTCCCGGCACCGTCAAGCGCGACCTGCTGATCGACTTGCCGCGCCTGCGCGATCCGGCCGCCGCCGAATTCAATGCCCTCAAGCGCGAGCTGGGTCAGTTGGTGATGGAGGAGCAGCAGCGCCACCATCACGACGAGCTGCGCATGGCTGCCGTGGATTGAGCGATGGTGTAGACTGCCGGGATGCAGACTTATTCTTTTATCGCAGCCATTGTGCTGTACATCGTGTGTGCCGCGCTGCCTTCGCGCCGCGGCGGCCTGATTTCGGTTGTCACGCTGGCCGCATGGCTGCTGCACGGCGCCGGCCTGTGGTCGGAAATCGCCGCCGGCGGCACGCTGCGTTTCGGCTTTGCCGCCATGCTGTCGTCGGCGCTGTGGGTGTCGGTAGCCGCTTACTGGATCGAGAACCAGAATTTTAGCCTCGATAGCCTGCGCCGGCTGGTGATGCCGGTGGCCGCCGTCGCCGCGCTGCTGCAGCTGGTCTTCCCGGGGAATCTGGTGCCGCTGGAAGGCAAGTCGCCGCTGTTCGGCTGGCACATCGCCATCGCCACCATGGCGTATTCGACGCTGACCATCGCCGCCTTCCACGCCGTGCTGATGGCGTTGCAGGAGTCGCGCCTGCATGCGCGTACCGACCGCAAATCGTTTTTGTCCGGGGCGCTGGACCAGCTGCCGGCGCTGCTGACGATGGAAAAACTGTTGTTCCGCATGATAGGCTTCGGCTTCGCGCTATTGAGCCTTACCGTGTTGTCGGGCATCGTGTTTTCGGAAGAGTTGTTCGGGCAGGCGCTGAAATGGGATCACAAATCGGTGTTCACGCTGCTGTCATGGGTGCTGTTTGCCGCGCTGCTGGCCGGCCGTCGCTTCCGTGGCTGGCGCGGCAAGACGGCGCTGAGCTTCACGCTGGCCGGCTTTGCGACTTTGCTGCTGGCGTATGTTGGCAGCCGTTTTGTGTTTGAAGTGGTTTTGCATAAGGGTTGGGCATGAGCCGTATTATTTTCTGGCTAGCGTTGGTATTCCTGGTGATCTTCGCAATCCGTTCCAAGATCCGTGAGGCGCAAAAGCGCCATCAGCAGCAGTTCCGCCAACAACAACAGCCGCCTGCGCCGCAGGCACAGGCGCAGCAGGCGCCATCGCGTTCGCAAGCGGCCAACGATGCCGAGGTGATGGTGCAATGCGCGCACTGCGGCATCTTCTATCCTGCCTCGGAAACGGTGCAGGCCAATGGCCGTGACTATTGCAGCGCGGCCCATGCCGCACTGCCGTCCGCGTAACGCCTTCGCGCCGTGATCGCGCGCCTGCAAGCCCTGTCGGCCGAATCGCGCGCTACCTTCTGGCGCTCGCTGCAAACGCTGAACGCCACGCGGGTGGTGATCGCGCTGGTGCTGCTGGTCTACCTGAGTTTCGATAACCGCGGCCTGCGCGCATCGGGCCAGTATCTTTACCTGCAAATCTGCCTGATTTATCTTGGGCTGGCGATTTGCTTCACGCTGTCGGCGGTGTATGTGCAGCGCCGCTTCGTGCTGCAGCTGCTGTCGCAGATCGCCTGCGACCTTGCCATCATCTCCTTGCTGTACCTGGCCGGCGGCGGTATGCGCAGCGGGCTGGCGATACTCTATCTGTTCCCGCTGGCCGGGCTGGCGATTCTGGCGCCGCTGGTGATGTCGCTGTTCTGCGCCTCGCTGGTGGCGTTATTCCTGCTCGGCGACACCACCTGGCAGATCTTCATCACCGAAAGCGACCGTGATGTGATGCAGGCCGGCTTGTACGGTGCCGCCTTCCTGGCCGCCGTGCTGGTGGTGAACCGCATGGCCGCCAAGTTGATCGGGCAGGAGGAACTGGCCAACCAGCGCGGCGTCGAAATCAATGTGCAGCAAGCCGTCAACCGGCTGGTGATGGCGAATATCGGCGACGGCATTCTGGTGGTGGATCCGGACGGGCAGGTGTTTGCCGGTAATCCGGCGGCGGCGCACATGCTGGGCCTCGTCGGGCCGGAGCTCAAATTTAAACTGTCGGCGGCGGTGGCGCTGGCGCCGCTGGCACAGGCTTACCATGACTGGCGTGCCGACGCCACGCGTTCGACCGCCTTCCTTACCATCAAACCATTCAACGACGCTGCGCTGGAAGGCATGACCGCTGCATGGAGCGCGCGCCGCGACCTGGCCGCACATCTGAAAGTGCGCTTTGCCGCGGCCGATACCCATGATCTTGGCGCCCAGCGCAGCGTGATCTTTTTGCAGGACGTCACCGGCATCGAGAATCAGGCGCAGCAACTGAAGCTGGCGTCGATGGGGCGACTGACCGCCAGTATCGCGCACGAGGTGCGCAATCCGCTGTCGGCCATCGGCCACGCCACCGCGCTGCTGGGCGAGGACATTACCGACCCGGTGCACCAGCGCCTGTTGAAAATCATCGGCGACAATGTCACCCGCGTGAACCGCATGGTGGAGGATATCCTGCAGCTGTCGCGCAAGGCGCAGCCGCACAGCGAGCCGCTGGCGCTGGACACCTTCCTGGCCGAGCTGCGCGCTGAATTCATCGACACCCACAGCCTGGCGCCGGAGATCGTCGGCGTAACGGTGGCGCCGGGCACGCTGGTGCGCTTCGATGGCCTGCACCTGCGCGAAGTGGTGCTCAACCTGCTGAACAACGCGGTGCGCTACGCCAGCGGCGGGCCGGCGTCGATCCGCCTCGACGCAGTGCGCGATAAGGCGCAGCGGCTGGAACTGCACGTGCAGGACGATGGCCCCGGCATTTCGCCCGAAGTCCGCGCCCACTTGTTTGAACCGTTTTACACCACATCCAGCAAAGGCACGGGACTGGGACTGTATCTGGCGCGGGAATTGTGCTTGAATAACGAAGCGCGGCTGGACTATGAATACCGTTTTGATCATCAGGACAGCGCCGACGGCAGCCCGGCGTTGAGCGGGCGCTTTGTAATCACCTTCGCCTCGCCCGGGCAGAAGCAAGGAAAGGCTGTTTGATGAGTGTTGCTTCTTCTCGCGTTCCGCGCGTCCTGGTCGTCGACGACGAGGCCGACCTGCGCGAACTGCTGGAACTGACCCTGCTGAAAATGGGGCTGGACGTCGACAGCGCCGCCACGCTGGCCGAGGCGCGCGCGCTGCTGGCTACAGAATACCAACTGGTGCTGACCGATATGCGCTTGCCGGACGGCCTTGGGCTGGAACTGGTGCGCGAAGTGACGGCGGCATATAAGAACACGCCGGTGGCGGTGGTCACCGCCTTCGGCAGTGCCGACAACGCGGTGGTGGCGCTGAAAGCCGGCGCTTTCGATTACATCTCCAAGCCCGTTGCGCTGGACCAGCTGCGCGTGATGGTGCAATCGGCCTTGCGCCTGAACGCCGGACCGGCAGCCGTACAAGCGCCGAGCGCCGCGACTACCGTCAGCCGTTTGCGCGGCGAGTCGGCCGTGATCCAGGCGCTGCGCGCGCAGATCGCGCGGCTGGCGCGCTCGATGGCGCCGGTCTACATCCATGGCGAATCAGGCAGCGGCAAGGAACTGGCGGCGCGCGAGATCCACGCGCAAAGCTCGCGCGCGGGCAAACCCTTCATCGCTGTCAACTGCGGCGCGATTCCGGAAGCCTTGATGGAAGCGGAGTTCTTCGGCTATCGCAAAGGCTCCTTCACCGGCGCGGCCGACGACCGCGAAGGCTTTTTCCAGGCCGCCAACGGCGGCACCCTGATGCTGGACGAAGTGGCTGACCTGCCGCTGGCCATGCAGGTCAAGCTGCTGCGCGCTATTCAAGAACGGCGCGTGCGCAAGATCGGCGCGACCGCCGAAGAGCCGGTCGATGTGCGTATTATTAGTGCGACCCACAAGAACCTGGCCCAATGCGTGGAGCAGGGCAGCTTCCGGCAGGACTTGTTCTATCGCCTGAACGTGATCGAACTGACGCTGCCGCCGCTGCGCGAACGGCTCGATGACCTGGGCGAACTGACCGGCGCCATCCTCGAACGTCTCGGCACCTTTGAACACAAGGTGGTGCTGGGCGCCGGCGTGCTGGATGCGCTGAAAGGCTATTCCTTCCCCGGCAATGTGCGCGAGCTGGAAAATATCCTCGAACGCGCGCTGGCCTTTGCCAACGATGGCGTGATCGAAGTCGGCGACCTGGCATTGAAGGGTGCGCGCACTGCGGAAGTGGTAGCGCCGCTGCCTGCACCGGTGCCGGCATGGACCGCTCCGGCCGCACCGGTACCGCCAGTGTCGCCGCCGAACCCGGACTCGCTGCCATCCAGCCTGCCCGAATACCTGATCCAGGTCGAGCGCGACATCATCCTGCGCGCGCTGGCGCAAACGCAGTTCAACCGCACCCAGGCCGCGCAACTGCTGGGCATCAGCTTCCGCCAGCTGCGCTACCAGATGCAGAAACTGAATATCCAGGAGCCGGATACGTGAACCCGGTGAGTGGTTTTGATGGCTGGATGCCTCAGGCGCAGCGCTATGACAGTCCCAATTTCGACGCCCGCCCGGACCCGCAAGACATCACCCTGCTGGTGGTCCACAACATCTCGCTGCCGGGTGGGGAATTCAGCGGTCCGCACGTGTCCGACCTGTTCACCGGCCGGATCGACTATAATGCTGACCCCTCGTTCGTCAACCTGCGTGGGCTGAAGGTTTCCAGCCACTTTTTCATCCGCCGCGATGGCCGCATCATTCAATACGTTTCTGCTAACGAACGCGCCTGGCATGCCGGCGTGTCCAGCTTTCGCGGGCGCGAGAAATGTAATGATTTTGCTATCGGCGTAGAGCTGGAAGGCAGTGATTTCGTGCCGTTTGAAGCGGCCCAGTACACGGCACTAGCCGAACTGACATTGGCGCTGCTGGAACACTATCCGTTGACCGACGTGCAGGGACATGAACACATAGCGCCGGGCCGGAAGACCGATCCCGGACCGTTGTTTGAATGGGAACATTATCAGAAATTGCTCAAAGAAAAGGCACTTGATGAGCCCGCGTTAGTGGCCGCTATCGCCGGACTAGGCGTGGCAAAAGGCCTTTCGCAAAGTCAATAGAAAAATTGCCGTAAACGACAAAATTTCCCCTTGCACCGGGAAAATCCGGCTACTACAATCAGTGGATCGAGTTGGGTCAGGCACTATATCTAGTGGTTGCCGCAGGGCCAACTCTTGTTAAACAAACATATGCGAGCAGCAATGACTGCGCGTTGTAACCGGGGAGCTTAAATGCAATCTACTCAAGACATCACCATCAATCCAGCACTGGTACCAGCAGTGGCTGCGAGTACCGCCAGCAGCCCGGTAACGGCAGCGAGCGACCTCGGTGACTACCGCATCATCCGCCGTAACGGCGCAGTCGTCGCATTCGAACCATCGAAAATTGCAGTCGCCATGACCAAGGCCTTCCTGGCCGTGAACGGCGGCCAAGGCGCGGCTTCGGCCCGCATCCGCGAACTGGTCGAGCAGCTGACCGCTAGCGTGGTCGCGGCGTTGGTCCGCCGTCAGCCATCGGGCGGCACTTTCCACATCGAAGACGTGCAAGACCAGGTTGAACTGGCCCTGATGCGTTCGGGCGAACACGACGTCGCTCGCGCTTACGTGCTGTACCGCGCCAAGCAAATGGAAGAGCGTCGCCTGGCCAAGGAAGCGTCGGGCGCCACCACCATCGCTGCACCGCAAATCCACGTGCTGGAAAACGGCGAGCGCAAGCCGCTGGAACTGTCGCGTGTGACCGGCCTGATTAACGCCGCCTGCATCGGCCTGGAAAAACATGTGGATGCCGACGCTATCGTCGCTGAAACCCTGAAAAACCTGTACGACGGCGTACCGGTCGAAGAGCTGCACAAATCCGCCATCCTGGCTGCCCGCGCGCTGATGGAAAAGGATCCGGCTTACTCGCAAGTGACCGCCCGCATCCTGCTGCACACCATTCGTAAAGAAGTCTTCGGCAAGGAAGTTGCGCAAGGCGCCGCTGCTGCCGAATACGTGACCTACTTCCCGCAGTACATCGCCAAGGGTATCGCTGCCGAACTGCTGGACACCAAACTGGGCGAGTTCGATCTGGCCCGTCTGGCCAAAGCTATCGTCGCTGACCGCGATCTGCAATTCGGTTACATCGGCCTGCAAACCCTGTATGACCGCTATTTCCTGCACATCCGCGACACCCGCATCGAAATGCCGCAGGCGTTCTACATGCGTGTCGCCATGGGCCTGGCCCTGAACGAAAGCGACCGCGAAGCGCGCGCCATCGAGTTCTACAACCTGCTGTCGAGCTTCGACTTCATGTCGTCGACCCCGACCCTGTTCAACTCGGGCACCCTGCGTTCGCAGCTGTCGTCGTGCTACCTGACCACCGTGTCGGACGACCTGGAAGGCATCTACGACGCCATCAAGGAAAACGCCCTGCTGGCGAAATTCGCCGGCGGCCTGGGTAACGACTGGACCCCAGTACGTGCTCTGGGCGCCCACATCAAGGGCACCAACGGCAAATCGCAAGGCGTGGTGCCGTTCCTGAAAGTGGTCAACGACACCGCTGTGGCAGTGAACCAGGGCGGCAAGCGCAAAGGTGCAGTCTGCGCCTACCTGGAAACCTGGCACATGGACATCGAAGAGTTCCTGGACCTGCGTAAGAACACCGGCGATGACCGCCGCCGTACGCACGACATGAACACCGCCAACTGGATTCCAGACATGTTCATGAAGCGCGTGATGGAAAAAGGCGAGTGGACTCTGTTCTCGCCATCCGATACCCCGGACCTGCACGACCTGGTTGGTAAAGCCTTCGAAAAAGCCTACCTGGGCTACGAAGCCAAAGCCGCCGCCGGCGAAATCCGCGTGTTCAAGAAAATCCAGGCGCTGGACCTGTGGCGCAAGATGCTGTCGATGCTGTTTGAAACCGGCCACCCATGGATCACCTTCAAAGATCCGTGCAACATCCGTTCGCCGCAGCAGCACGTGGGCATGGTCCACAGCTCGAACCTGTGCACCGAGATCACCCTGAACACCGGTCCGGACGAAATCGCCGTCTGCAACCTGGGTTCGGTCAACCTGCCGGCCCACATGAAAGAGGGCAAGCTGGATCACGTCAAGCTGCAAAAAACCATCCGCACCGCAATGCGCATGCTGGATAACGTGATCGACATTAACTACTACGCAGTTGAAAAAGCGCGTAACGCGAATATGCGTCACCGTCCGGTAGGCCTGGGCGTGATGGGCTTCCAGGACTGCCTGCACATGATGCGCGTGCCGTTCGCGTCGATGGAGTCGGTGCAG
This sequence comes from Duganella flavida, assembly GCF_009857445.1. Lineage (GTDB taxonomy): Bacteria > Pseudomonadota > Gammaproteobacteria > Burkholderiales > Burkholderiaceae_D > Rugamonas > Rugamonas flavida. Next base: position 324,377 of record NZ_WWCN01000006.1, on the reverse strand, counting down.
TTTGCTGATACCTCGATGGAAGCGGTCTGCTACTACGCCTACCTGGCATCGACCGAACTGGCGGAAGAACGCGGCCACTACGCTTCGTACAAAGGTTCGCTGTGGGATCGCGGCATCCTGCCACAGGACTCGATCAAGCTGCTGGCCGAAGAACGCGGCGGCTACCTGGAGCAAGATCTGTCGGCAGCGATGGACTGGACCCCGGTGCGCGAGCGCATCGCCAAGTTCGGCATGCGTAACTCGAACTGCGTGGCGATCGCTCCGACCGCGACCATTTCGAACATCATTGGCGTGTCGGCTTGCATCGAACCGACCTTCCAGAATCTGTACGTGAAGTCCAACCTGTCGGGCGAGTTCACCGAGATCAACGCCTACCTGGTACGTGACCTGAAAGCACGTGACCTGTGGGATGAAGTGATGATCGCCGACCTGAAATACTTCGACGGCTCGCTGGCCAAGATCGATCGCATTCCAAACGACCTGCGTGACATTTATGCCACCGCGTTTGAAGTGTCGCCAAGCTGGCTGGTGGAAGCTGCCTCGCGTCGCCAGAAGTGGATCGACCAGGCGCAGTCGCTGAACATCTACATGGCTGGCGCATCGGGCAAGAAGCTGGACGAAACCTACAAGCTGGCATGGCTGCGTGGCCTGAAAACCACCTACTACCTGCGCACCACCTCGGCCACCCACACCGAGAAGTCGACCTCCAAGACCGGCGCGCTGAACGCGGTGGCAGTGGATGGCGGCATGTCGGCCAGCGCCCAAGCTGCCGCACCGGCGCCAGTGGCCGTGGCTCCGGCCGCCGTGGAAGCGGATGGCGAAGCCTGCTACCTGCGTCCAGGCGACGACGGTTTCGAGGAATGCGAAGCTTGCCAGTAAAATAAAGCGTGCGCCGTCTTGGACGGCGCACATTACATATATATAGAAGGAACTCACTATGTCGCTGTCCTGGGACGAAGAGGCCGCACCGGCCAAACAAGCAGTTAACCAAGCCACGCTGGCCACCTCCGAGGGCAGCGCTGAACAAGTCGCGTTGCGCGTCAATGCCGATGACAAGCGCATCATCAACGGCAAAACCGACGTGAATCAGCTGGTGCCGTTCAAATACAAATGGGCCTGGGACAAATACCTGGCCGGCTGCGCCAACCACTGGATGCCGCAGGAAGTGAATATGCAGCGCGACATCGAGCTGTGGAAGAACCCGAACGGCCTGACCGACGACGAGCGTCGCCTGGTGAAGCGCAACCTGGGCTTCTTCGTGACCGCCGACTCGCTGGCCGCCAACAACATCGTGCTGGGCACCTACCGCCACATCACCGCTCCTGAGTGCCGCCAGTACCTGCTGCGCCAGGCGTTTGAAGAGGCGATCCACACCCACGCCTACCAGTACATCGTTGAATCGCTGGGCCTGGACGAGCAAGAGATCTTCAACGCCTACAACGAAGTCAAATCGATTCGCGACAAGGACGAGTTCCTGATCCCGTTCATCGACACCCTGACCGACCCGGCCTTCACCACCGGCACCGTGGAAAACGACCAGAAGCTGCTGAAATCGCTGATCGTGTTCGCCTGCCTGATGGAAGGCCTGTTCTTCTACGTCGGTTTCACCCAGATCCTGGCGCTGGGCCGCCAGAACAAGATGATGGGCGCTGCCGAGCAGTACCAATACATCCTGCGCGACGAATCGATGCATTGCAACTTCGGCATCGATCTGATCAACACCATCAAGATGGAAAACCCGCTGCTGTGGACTCCGGCCTTCAAGGAAGAGATCAAGCAGCTGTTCCAGAAAGCGGTGGAACTGGAGTACGCCTACGCTGAAGACACCATGCCACGCGGCGTGCTGGGTCTGAATGCTGCCATGTTCAAAGGCTACCTGCGCTTCATCGCCAACCGCCGTGCCACCCAGATCGGCCTGGAAGCGATGTTTGACCAGGAAGAGAATCCATTCCCATGGATGAGCGAGATGATCGACTTGAAGAAGGAACGTAACTTCTTCGAAACCCGCGTCATCGAGTACCAGACCGGCGGCGCGTTGAACTGGGATTAATCCCCGTCAGCCCCGAGTACCAAGCCCCGCATCGCGGGGCTTTTTCTTTTTAGCGGACCGACTGCTCTATATATGCAGCCAGTGCCGGACTGTGCTCGTCGTGAGTGAGGGCGGCGAGGTAGCCGTCGGGGCGGAGCAGGGCGATGTCGCCTGGTGTCAAGCCGTAGGCGGTGCGTAGATGGCCTTGATGGTCGCGTAAGGCGGCATGCTCGCCGATGGTGATGATGCGGAGTCCTCGGCGCGGCGTGAACGCTGGCGAGCCGCTCGCTTCATAGCGCAGCATAATCCAATCTCCCGATTTCAATAGCGAAAACAAACGGCATGGCTGTCCGCCAGCGCCGCGCATAGGAGCGTCCGGTGCGCGGTAGCCGGCGCGTAGCAGCGCATCGTCGCCGCGCTCGTCGAGTGACAGCGAGGACGCCGGATAGCCGAGGTCCAGCTGCTGCTGTTCGCGCCCGCGCCGCAGGTCGCCGCGTTCGCGGGCGGCGTCGAGCAGGCGGGTGGACATGCCCAGCATCTCGGCGGCTACTTCACGGCGCTCTTCTTCATAGGTGTCGAGCAGCGCGTCATCGGCGCCGCGCAGGACGGCCGCCAGTTTCCAACCCAGGTTCCATGCATCCTGCACGCTGGTGTTCAGACCTTGCCCACCCGTTGGCGGATGCACGTGCGCTGCATCGCCAGCGAGGAAGGCGCGGCCTACTCGGTAGCGCGTTGCTAGCCGTGCGCTCATCGCGTAGTCGGAGCGCCAATGTACAGCGTGGACTTCGATGCCATCGCACCCGGTGCGGTCGGTGATGGCTGCGCTGATGCTGGCGTCCGACAGATCGAACTCGCCTTCCAGCGGTATCGGCATCTGCAGCTGGAACAGCGTGGTCCCCTGCAAAGGGCATAAGCTAATTTGCCCAGTGCCTTTACCCCAGCGATGCCACACCTCGCGGGTCAATCCGCTGAGCGTGAGGTCGGCCACCACCGCGCGGGCGCCCAGCGACTCGCCGGGAAAATCCACGCCCAGCGTTTTGCGCACGAAGCTGCGGCCACCATCGGCGCCGACCAGATAGCGGGCGCGGATCGCTATCTTTCCTTCGGAGGATGACACGTGCGCGGTGACGCCGCCGCCATCCTGTTCAAATCCCAGCAGCGCGTGGCCGTAGTGCGGCGTATGTCCCAGCTCCGCCAGCCGTTCGCGCAGGATGCCTTCGGTCAGGTGCTGCGGCAGCATCAGCGGCTCGCCGTACGGTTCCGAAGGCGTGGCGGCGGTAGCGGCGACGGAGACTTCATCGCGGTAGCTGCCATCGGCCGCGTAGTGGCGCTGCGACGGATAGCGTCCGCCGGCAGCGATCATGCGGTCGGCCATATCCAGCGCTTCGAAGATCTCCAGGGTGCGTGACTGGATGCCTTTGCCGCGTGAACCGCCGAACGGTTCACTCACTTGGTCGATCAAAATGAAGTCCACATTGCGGCGCGCCAGGTCGATCGCCAGTGTCAGGCCGGCCGCGCCGGCGCCGCAGATCAGAATATCAGTGTGCATGCTGCTCTCCTATGTATGTGTATTTTGCACATATTATTCCGGTCCAAAATCCGTGTCAATAACTATGTGTATAATGCACATATGAATAAAGATATTCGCGATTTGCATGACGCGCTGCTCGACATCATCGGCTTCATGAGCCGCCCCGAGCCAGACGTCGAACTGATGTCCGAGATGGCCATGCCACTCGAGCGCGCGCTGCTTCCTCTACTGGTACGCATCGACCGGCGCGGTCCGATCGGCGTGGTGGAGTTGGCCGATCTGGTGGGGCGCGATTACACCACCGTCAGCCGGCAGGTGGCGCGTCTCGATGAACTGGGACTGGTCGTGCGCCGCGCCGGCACCCGCGACAAGCGTGTGCGCGAAGCGGAAGTGACGGAGCTGGGACGCGAGATGGCCGACGCCATTGACCGCATGCGCGAAGAGATCGTCGGTGAGCTGATGGCCGATTGGAGCAGCGCCGAGCGCCGCGATCTCGCGCGACTGCTCAAGCGCATGGCCGCCGGCATGAACGACTGGGTGGCGCGCCGCAAACTAGAAGACGACGAGTAGATCCTCCAGCACTTCAAACGCCGCCTGCATCCACTTGCCTTAACGTCGATTTACACCTCCACACTCGCACGCCATCGCGTTCGAACACGCCTACTAAAACGCAGCGGCGGTGCGGTCTCGCGCCGTATTCCGCTTGCTATTCGCCTTACTCTGTCTCATAATCGCGACGAATTAAAAACGTCGAGCAGCGACGACGCGCGAACCGCGCGCAAGCGCTCTCGGATTCGGAAGCGGGTGACGCGATTTGCCAGCCGATTTTGGCGGCGTCAAAGAAACCCAGCCAGCATAAGGCTTACTTTGAAGTGTGATTTCCCGGCGCGATGCGCGCGGCACTTTCCGAACCCGATGGAGCGAGCGTGAAGTGCGCGCGGCGAAGCAGCCGGGCAGTTTGAATCGGGATGCATGCGCGAGTTAGCGCACGGTGAACGTAAAAAAAGCGCGTGAATCTCTATCGTGCCGGTTGCGCACCGACAAGGTTTTCGTGTACTTTACGAACTTGAAAATGCGTGTTTTAAAAAGTGCGAAAAAATGGAAGACGCACCACGCAAAGATGACCGCGATACGGGACACTGATTCAAACAGATATGCACAAGACCACGTCGTTTTTGTTCAACCGCCTTGCCTGATTCAATTCAGGCTGGGCGGTTTTTTGTTTGAAAACAAAAAACGAGTCGTGGCTGCGACGCAGGTTTCAGGAGCTGAGGATACGCCCGGACCACCGCAAAGCGTCGCGACAAGATTAGTATCCACACGCCGCTCCGGCCTCGGACGGCGGGTGGATCGATGGCTGAAGCGCTGCACTTGTGAGGAGATGCAGCAGTTCAGCTAGTGCCGAATTCATTAGCGCAAACGGAGTACGGTTTGCGCCGATGAATAATTCGCCTGGCCCACCTGGGTTGGACGGGTTTAAATCTTGTAAACGAATTTTTTCCCATCCCCGATGAAGGAGAACTAAACATGGCAACCGCCGCAAAGAAACCAGCAGCTAAGAAAGCTGCTCCAGCCAAGAAACCAGCAGCAGCGAAAGCCGCCGCTCCAGCAAAAAAACCAGTAGCCGCTAAAGCTGCCGCTAAACCAGCAGTGAAAAAAGCCGCTGCTAAACCAGCCGCCAAGCCAGCAGTGAAAAAAGCTGCAGCGAAACCAGCAGCGAAACCAGCTGTGAAAAAAGCCGCCGCTAAACCAGCAGTGAAAAAAGCTGTAGCTAAACCAGCAGTGAAAAAAGCCGCTCCAAAAGCAGCCGCTAAACCAGCTGTGAAAAAAGCCGCCGCTAAACCAGCAGCGAAAAAAGTCGTCGCTAAAGTAGCAGCTAAGCCAGCAGCGAAAAAAGTAGCCGCTAAACCAGCAGCGAAGAAAGCCGCTCCTAAAGCAGCCGCTAAACCAGCAGCAAAAAAAGTAGCCGCCAAGCCAGCAGCCAAAAAAGCCGCTCCTAAAGCAGCCGCTAAAAAAGCCGCTCCAAAAGCAGCCGCCAAGCCAGCAGCAAAAAAAGTAGCCGCTAAACCAGCCGCGAAAAAAGCCGCTCCTAAAGCAGCCGCTAAACCAGCTGCCAAGAAAGTCGCCGCCAAGCCAGCCGCTAAGAAAGTAGTAGCTGCCAAAAAACCAGCAGCGAAAACGGCAGCCAAACCGGCTGCAAAGGTAGCGGCTAAGCCAGCAGCAAAAAAGCCAGTTAAAGCAGCTGCGAAGCCTGCAGCTGCTAAACCTGTCGCCGCTAAACCAGCAGCAGCGAAAAAGCCAGCCGTAAAAAAAGCCGCAAAGCCAGCCGCTAAGCCAGCGGCCGCTCCGGTCGCCGCCGCACCAGCAGCAGCTCCAGTAGCCGCCGCAGCGCCAGCTCCAGCAGCTAAGCCAGCAGCAAAAAAAGCAGCCGCTCCTAAAAAAGCAGCCGCTCCGAAGAAGGAAGCCGCTAAGCCAGTAGCAGCAGCCAAGCCAGCAGCAGCACCAGCTGCCGCCGCCGCACCTGCCGCTCCAGTCGCCGCTCCTGCAGCGAAAACTGTACTGGCTCCGGCCGCCGCATGGCCGTTCCCAACCAGCACTCGCCCTTCCTAAGTCTTAAACGCTTAGAAGCCTGCTGAGGCAATGGCCGCTGTGTGAGACAATCACACAGCGGCTTTTTTATTGGAGGGGATTCGTGCTCAGTATTCTTAAGTTGATTGTCGATGCCATCGCCACGCTGTTGGGCGGTGCTTTGCTGTTGCGTTTCTGGATGCAGGTGATCCGTGTGCGGCCGCCGTCGTCGGTGGCGCAGTTCACGTTCCAATTGTCGGACTGGCTGGTGCGCCCGTTGCGCCGCATCGTGCCGGGTGTGGGCGGTTATGACTGGGCCAGTCTGATCGGCGCCTTCCTGATCGTGCTGGCGGCGACTTCGGTGCTGTTCTTTGCCGGATGGTCCGGGCCGATGGTGCTGCTGATGGCGTTCCAGCGCTTCCTGGAGTGGATTTTGTACGGCTTTATGGCCTTGCTGGTGGTCGAGGCGATCTTCAGCTGGGTGAACCCGCATGCGCCGCTGGCGCCATTCGTGCGCGCGCTGAACGAGCCTATCCTGCGACCGATCCGTCGCGTGGTGCCGCTGGTGGGGAGTTTGGATCTGTCGCTGCTGGTGGCTTTGATCCTGCTGCAGATTGCGCAGCTGTTGTTAGGCATGGCCTTCAGCGGCCGATAATTAAAAAGCCCCGCAGTGCGGGGCTTTTTTTATAGCTTAGAAGCGGTAGCCGAAGGCTGCTTCGAACTTGTCCGCGATCTCTGCGGCGGTGAAGCTGTGGTTCTGCGCACCCTTGTGGGCGATCTTGATGGCGCCCAGCAGGCTGGCCAGGCGGCCGGTGGTCTCCCAGTTCCAGCTATTGGTGATACCGAACAGCAGGCCGGCGCGATACGCATCGCCGCAGCCGGTTGGATCCAGCGCTGCTTCAACCTTCACGGCCGGGATCTCAATCTTCTGGCCCTTGGTGTAAATCTCCGAACCCTGCTCGCCACGCGTGATGATCAGCGCTTCCACGCGGCCGGCGATATCTTCCAGCGACAGGCCGGTACGTTCGACCAGCAGTTCGATTTCGTAATCGTTGGTGGTGACGTAGGTGGCTTTGTCGATGAAGGCGATCAGCTCTTCACCATTGAACATCGGCAGCTGCTGGCCCGGATCGAAGATGAACGGGATGTTCAGCTTGGACAGGTCTTCGGCGTGCTTCTTCATGCCCAGGTGGCCGTCCGGCGAGATGATGGCGATGCGTGCCGCGCCAGCCTTGGCTACTTCGTTCTCGTGCGCGTACGACATGGCGCCCGGGTGGAAGGCGTTGATCTGGTTGTTATCCTGGTCGGCGGTGACGAAGCACTGGGCGTTGTATGCGTCTTCCTTGATCAGGATGTTGTCGGTGGCCAGACCCAGCTTGCGGAAGCGCGCCATGTAGGCGGCGTTATCCTGCCCCATCACGCCGACGATGCGCGGTGCGCCGCCCAGCAGCATCAGGTTGTAGGCGATGTTCGGTGCGCAGCCGCCGAACTCGGTGCGCATGGTCGGCGCCAGGAAGGACACGTTCACCTTGTGCAGCTGGTCCGGCAGCAGGATGCTGTCGAAGCGGTTAGGGAATTGCAGGATGGTGTCGATCGCGATCGAGCCGCAAATCAAAGAGGTCTGGGTCATGATAGTTCTTTATGGGTAGAAGACTGCGATGTGATAGCCGGATGCTTTTAGGTCGTGAAGTTCAAAGTACAGTTTAACGGCTTGTTCGGTGTGCGGGGCAAATCCGTGCTCAACCGCGATGTCGGCGTGCAGGTAGTCGCGTGGCGTGAACACGCGGCGCAGCACGTGCTTGTCCTTGTCGTCGTCCAGCACCAGCTCGATCGATGGCCAGGCTTGCGCGGTGGCGCTCTGGTTGCGCAGCAGGGTGGTGAAGGAGAACGCGGTGTCGCTCAGGGTTTGCAGTTCGCCTTGCTCGATGGTGAGGTCGTCGATTTGCGTGGGCAGTTCGATTTTGCAGCCCAGCGTCTGGCAGGCAGCGGTCAGGACCGGCTTCAGCGGCGGCATGGCTGCGGCCAGCGAGTTGCGGAAGGTGGTGACGGCTTGGGCCAGCAGTGCAGCCACCAGCAGCACCGAGCCGAGGCTCATGAAGATGGTGGTGGCTTTGCCGAATTTCTGGCGCTGGCGGTCGCGCGTGACGAAGCCTGGTTCTTCCGGTGCGGCTTGTTCTTCGTTGGCCGGCGCGAGACCGTCGTCGGCCTGGGCGTGCAGGTAGGCGTGGGCACGCTCGGCCTGGGCTTCGGCCAGGCCGCCGCTTGAGAGTTGTACCAGCGCTTCTTCGTCGGCGTCGTCGAATTGATCGGCGAGCGTTGGACTGGCAGGGGAGGCTGGTGGTGCGAGCGGCGGCGCGGCCGGCTCGGAGGCGCGGACGTCGGCATCGTCCGATGCGTTGTCGTCGGCAGGAGCGGTCGCTGCGGCTGCGGCAGGCTGCTCGGCCTCGGCGGCATCGATGGCGTCGGCGGCAGCGGCGAGGGCGGTGCCGAGGCCGGGACCGGCGCCGGCTTGCGGTTCGTCGTCCAGCGATGGATCGTCCCACGTCGGCTCGATGCGGCCGCCGGACATGTTGGCGAAGGCATCGTCGGCGCTTGGCAGGCCGTCGCCGTCGTGCTGAACGTCGGCCAGCGTTTGCTCCATGGCCGACAGTTCGGCTTCGAGCGCGGCTTCGAGCTCGTCTTCGCTCATCTCTTCCGCGCCCAGGATGTCTTCCAGCGGCGCGGCGCTGACTGCCGGCTCGCTACTGGCTTCCAGGTCAGGCTCGGATTCGATATCCAGATCGAGGTCGAACAGGGCGTCGGTATTGGCCGGCAGGAGCGCTGGTTCAGCAGGTAGCGGAATCGTCGCCGTCGTTACAGGAGGCTCAGGCTCAGGCTCAGGCTCAGGTTCGGCTTCCACTTCAAGCGTGGGCGCTTGCTCGGCTGGCAGCTCGTCGAGCACGTCATCGAGTTCCAGCACCGGCTCGGCGTCGTCGGCGTGCAGCACTTCAGCGGCGCGCGTATCGAGCGCGGCCATTTTCTGGTCGAAGGGAATAGGGGGAGGGAGCGTGGCAGGCGGCTCCAGCAGGGCCGCGTTGCCATCAAAGACTTCATTACAGGAGCCACAGCGGACTATGCCCCCACGTAATTTCAACTGGTCATGAGCGACCCGAAATACCGTGTTGCAGTGGGGGCATTTGGTGGCGAGCGCCATTGCCGGGCTTAACGTGCAGCCGGGACAGTGTCGCTACCAAGGCGGCCATGCAGCGCCACCCAGCCTTCTTGCTCGGCCCATACGCCCAGCTTGATGAACGGTGCGTAAGCCGCAGCTACTTCTTCCGCCTGGCGCGCCAGCACGCCCGACAGGATCAGCGCACCGCCATCAGCCACGCGGCCCGACAGCATTGGCGCCATCAGTTTCAGCGGGCTGGACAGGATGTTGGCCACTACGATATCAAAGCGCTGCGTCGCATGCTTCGACTCGGCGAAGCTATCCGGCAGGAAGAACGCGATCTCGCAGTGGTTGCGGGTGGCATTGTCAGCCGCCGACTCAATCGCTTGCGGATCGATGTCTACGCCCACCACTTCGCCGGCACCAACCTTCTTGGCGACCATCGCCAGGATGCCGGAGCCGCAGCCGTAGTCGAGCACGGTCTTGCCGGGCGCTGGATTGGCTTCCAGCCACTCCATGCACAGGCGGGTGGTCGGATGGCTGCCGGTACCGAAGGCCAGGCCCGGATCCAGTTCCAGGATCAGCGCATCCGGATTCGGCGCTTCGTGCCACGACGGCACCACCCAGATGTTCTTGCCGATCGGGATAGGTGCGAATTGCGATTGGGTCAAACGCACCCAGTCCTGCTCCTCCACCTTGCGGGTGGTGAACTTCGGCAGGGTGGTGAGGCCGATCTGGCCGGCCGCCGCCGCAACGATCACGGCCTGGTCGTCATCTTCGTCGGTCAGCGCGACGACGCGGCTGTGATCCCACGCAGCTTCGGTAGGTTCCATGCCCGGCTCGCCGAACAGCGGTTTTTCCGCGTCGGTGCCTTCGTCCGCGTCTTCCACGGAAACCGACAAGGCGCCCACATCCATCAGCGCCTCGGAGAGGGCCTCGGCGTGGTCACGCGCGATTTCGATGACGATTTCAGTCCAGCTCATTTGTTACCCTTTGTTGCTCAAGCTCAGTTTGTGCAGGTCCGGCATATCGGCCAGCTTCTGTTCAAGATAGTGAATATTGGTGCCGCCTTCAATGAAACGGGCATCAACCATCAGCTCGCGGTGCAGCGGGATGTTGGTTGAGATACCTTCGACTACCATTTCCGACAGGGCGATTTGCATGCGGCGGATCGCCTGCTCACGGGTCGCGCCGTAGGTAATGACCTTGCCGATCATCGAATCATAGTGCGGTGGCACATAATAACCCGCATACGAGTGCGAGTCGACGCGTACGCCCGGACCACCCGGCACGTGCCAGGAAGTGATGCGGCCTGGCGACGGCGTGAATTTGAACGGATCTTCCGCATTGATACGGCACTCGATCGAGTGGCCGGACAGCATCACGTCGCGTTGGCGGAAGCGCAGCTTCTCGCCGGCGGCGATGCGGATCTGTTCCTGCACGATGTCGATGCCGGTGATCATTTCGGTGACCGGGTGTTCCACCTGCACGCGGGTGTTCATTTCGATGAAGTAGAACTCGCCGTTCTCGTACAGGAATTCGAAGGTACCTGCACCGCGGTAGCCGATTTTGCGGCAAGCTTCCGCGCAACGCTCGCCGACTTTTTCGATCAGCTTGCGTGGGATGCCTGGTGCTGGTGCTTCTTCGATCACCTTCTGGTGGCGGCGCTGCATCGAGCAGTCGCGTTCGCCCAGCCAGACGGCGTTTTTGTGTTCGTCGGCGAGGATCTGGATTTCCACGTGGCGTGGATTTTCCAGGTACTTCTCCATGTAGACTTCCGGATTGCCGAAGGCGCTACCGGCTTCGGTCTTGGTCATTTGCACTGCGTTGATCAGCGCAGCCTCGGTATGCACCACGCGCATGCCGCGACCGCCGCCGCCGCCGGCCGCTTTAATGATGACCGGATAGCCGACCTTGCGGGCGATCTGCACGATGGCTTTCGGATCGTCCGGCAGTGCGCCTTCCGAGCCCGGCACGCATGGCACGCCGGCTTTGATCATGGTCTGCTTGGCAGTCACCTTGTCGCCCATGATGCGGATCGATTCGGAACGCGGGCCGATGAAGACGAAGCCCGATTTTTCCACGCGCTCGGCGAAGTCGGCGTTCTCCGACAGGAAGCCGTAGCCTGGGTGGATTGCTTCGGCGTCGGTCACTTCAGCGGCGCTGATGATGGCCGGCATGTTCAGGTAGCTCAGCGACGATGGCGCTGGACCGATGCACACCGATTCATCCGCCAACTTCACGTATTTGGCGTCTTTGTCTGCTTCCGAGTGGACCACAACCGTCTTGATACCCAGTTCGCGGCAAGCGCGCTGGATACGGAGGGCGATTTCGCCACGGTTAGCAATAAGGATTTTTTCAAACATGATAGGTTCGCTATGTCTGTGAGCGCCGCGAAGTAGAACTCTTCTTCAGTGGCTGCGTCAGGTGAGGAGGAAAGCGGACCAAGAAGGCGCGCCCGTCGCCGAAGGGGAGGGCGCTGGCCGTTCTTAGCCGATCACAAACAGCGGTTGGCCGAATTCGACCGGTTGGCCGTTCTCGACCAGGATCTGGGTGATGGTGCCGGACTTGTCGGCATCGATTTCATTCAGCAGCTTCATCGCTTCGATGATGCACAGGGTGTCGCCTTCCTTGACCACGGCGCCAACTTCCACAAACGCTGCCGCGCCTGGCGCCGACGAACGGTAGAAGGTGCCAACCATCGGCGATTTCACCACGTGGCCGGTCGGTTCTGCGGCAGCGGCTGCAACTGGAGCGGCGGCGACAGGTGCTGCACCAGCAGGGGCAGGGGCGTGGTACTGAGGAATAGCTTGCGGCTGCATCATCACCATTTGGTTTTGCGCGATGGCGGACGACTTGACGATGCGAACTTTGCTTTCGCCTTCGGTCACTTCGAGTTCGGCGATGTCCGATTCTGCGACCAAATCAATCAAGGTCTTCAGCTTGCGTAGATCCATGTAACCCCCAGGAATATCTTGTGTGTGTAAAAATGCGCGCGGATCGCGTAGGTTATCGCTTTTTAAGAACAAAGTCGATGGCAAACCGATATCCTTCGATACCCAGTCCGCAGATAGTGCCTATTGCAATCGCGCTCAGGAATGAGTGGTGGCGAAACGACTCGCGTTGGTAAATATTCGAAATGTGCACTTCCACAAACGGGATGGCCACCCCTGCCAACGCATCGCGCAGGGCGACACTGGTATGGGTCAAACCGCCCGGATTGATGACGATGGCGTCCACGCCTTCCGACTTGGCTGCGTGGATGCGGTCGATCAGTACACCTTCGTGGTTGCTCTGGAAGCAGGACAAGCTCGCACCCGCTGCCTGGGCCTGTGCCTGGGCAGCGTGTTCGATGTCGGCCAAAGTGCTTGCGCCGTAGACCTCAGGCTCCCGGGTGCCCAGCAAATTCAGGTTGGGTCCGTTGAGCAGTAGGAGGTTTTTTGCCATGATTCTTGAGCCTTCTCCGCGAAAGATCCGCATTTTGACGCCAACTGCGGACATTTGGCAAGAGAAAAAAACTTATGAATTTATTTACAGACTTGCTAAATCTTTGCGCAGCTCGTCGAATTTCAGTCGGCCGAGGTAGGTCTTCTTGACCTGGCCGTCAGCGCCGATCAGGACGGTGAAGGGCAGGCCGCCGCCGGCGTTGCCGAACTGGCGCGACAGCTCGGTGCCGCTCATGCCGGCCACCAGCACCGGGTAGGTGATCTTGTATTTGTCGCTAAATTCCGCGATATTTGTTGGCGAATCAATACCAATGCCGATAACTTGCAGCTTCTTGCCTTCTTCTCCTGAGGCCAGCGCCGATAGCTCCGGCATCTCCTGGACGCATGGTCCGCACCACGGGGCCCAGAAATTGACCAGCATGGCCTTGCCTTTATATTGCGCCAGCGTGGTGGCCACGCCCTTGGCATCCGGCAGCGTTTGCTTGAACAATTCGTTCACCGGGCCGGTCACGCCGGCCGGCTGGGTAGCCGTCAATGGCGCGACTTGCGGTACATTTTGTTTTTGATAGCCGAGGTAGGCGCCGGATGCTGCGAAGATCAAACCGACAACAATATAGGCTTTCAGGTGTTTTGGATTCATGGTGAGGGTGGGGTACTGTGAGTGCTGTTAACTAATAGGGCGCGTACGGCGGCAATATCGGCCCGGGCCAGTTTGCCGTCGCTGCGGGTTTTGACGGCGCCGCGCAAATCGTCCAGCTCATATAAAGCAGCGTGCACGCCTTCCTTGTGCCACATGAAGCTGACCGTTTCGACCATGCCATAGCGCGGCCCTTTAAAGTGCGGCGTTTCCGAGATGTCGATTTGCAAATTACGGTTCAGCAGGAAGATTTCCACCTCTTTGGCGCTGTCGGCAAACAGCTGCAGATGGATGTCGTCGTGCGGACCGGCTGTGCCATTTAATACTGAGCCAGTTAAGAAGGGCTGAAAGCGCTCCAGGCCTTCCATGATGTCGACCGCCAGCGTGCGCAGGCGGAAGACGCGGGCTGGCTGGGTGTCGGCGTGGAATAGCGACTGGTAGATGCGCACTTCCGCTTCGATCTGCGCGTTATCCGGCAGCAGGTTGAGCGGCGGTTGCGTATCGCCGAGAATTTGCTTGGCCGCCTTGCGCTTGGCCGTGTTGTAGTCGGCCCCGTCTTCGGCGATCAGGCGTGCGGCGGCCGCCGCAATCTCGGCACGCAGGAGCTGGAGTTCGTCATTAACATTCGGCGTCATGGACGAGATAATACTCTGAACCGGGAAAAGCGCGGCGGGTCGGGTAAAATCCTGTATTCGTTAGCCCGCGCGCGTCATCCCCGCGCAGGCGGGGATCCATACTGAGCATGCGTTCTATGGATCCCCGCTTGCGCGGGGATGACGGCGCGGCTGTTCACATGTCGTCTAATTATTTATGCACATTCACATCCTCGGTATTTGCGGCACCTTTATGGGCGGCCTGGCCGTGCTGGCCAAAGAAGCGGGTCACCGCGTCACTGGCTGCGACGCCAACGTCTATCCACCGATGAGCACACAGCTGGAAGCGCAGGGCATCGAATTGATCCAGGGCTTTGGCCCGGAACAGACCGCGCTCAATCCTGACCTGTATGTCATCGGTAACGTGGTCACACGTGGCAATCCGCTGATCGAGGAAATCATGAATCGCGGCCTGCCGTTCGTGTCGGGACCGCAGTGGATCGGCGACCATATATTAAGAGACAAATGGGTGCTGGCCGTGGCCGGCACGCACGGCAAGACCACCACCTCGGCCATGTTGACCTGGATCCTGGAAGACGCGGGCTACGCGCCGGGCTTCCTGATCGGCGGCGTGCCGATGAACTTTGGCGTATCGGCCCGCATGCAGGGTGATAAGGATTCGATCTTCTTCGTGATCGAAGCGGACGAGTACGACACCGCTTTCTTCGACAAGCGCAGCAAGTTCGTGCACTACCATGCCAAGACCGCCATCCTGAATAACCTGGAATACGATCACGCCGACATCTTCCCCGATCTGGGCGCGATCGAAACCCAATTCCACCATCTGGTGCGCACGGTGCCGGGCATAGGCCGCGTCGTTTTCAATGGCGATGAAGATTCGCTGCAACGCGTGCTCAAGCGCGGCTGCTGGAGCGAGAAGGAAAGCTTCGGCCGCAGCGAGGGCACGGATTGGACGATGAACGAGCACGATGACGGCACGTTCGATGTTATCTTCAAAGGCGAAGTGGCCGGCCGCGTGGAGTGGCAGCTGACCGGCAAGCATAACCGCGCCAACGCGCTGGCCGCGATTGCCGCCGCCCGCCACGTCGGCGTGCCGGTCGCGCAAGCGGCCAAGTCGCTGGCGGCCTTTGAAAGCGTCAAGCGCCGCATGGAAGTGCGCGGCGTGGTCAACAACATCACCGTGTACGACGATTTTGCCCACCATCCAACCGCGATTGAAACCACGGTCGGCGGCCTGCGCCAGAAAATCGGCAAGGACACCCGCATCCTGGCCGTGCTGGAGCCGCGCTCCAACACCATGAAGCTGGGCGCGATGAAAGATGCGCTGCCGGGCAGCCTGAAAGATGCTGACCTCGTATTCGGCTACGGCATTGAAAAAACGCTGGGCTGGAGCGTGGGCGCCGCCCTGTCGCCATTGGGCGATATCGCCAGCGCTTATGAAGACATCGACACGCTGGTGGCTGCCATCGCCAAGGCCGCACAGCCGGGCGACCAGATTATTGTGATGAGCAACGGCGGCTTCGGCGGCATCCACGACAAGATCCTGAAAGCGCTGGCGTAATGATCCTGTACCTGCACGGCTTCCGCTCCTCGCCGAGCTCCATGAAAGCCCGCGTGGTTGGCGAGCGCATGGCGGCGCTGGGCCTGGCCGATCAAGTGATCTCGCCGCAGCTGCCGGCCTCGCCCAAGCTGGCGATGGAACTGGCGCTGTCTTTAATAGAGGGCATTCCGGCGGACGAGCTGAGCATCATCGGCTCCTCGCTGGGCGGCTACTACGCGACCTGGCTGGCCGAGCGCATCGGCTGCAAGGCGGTGCTGCTGAATCCAGCCGTGGTGCCGAGCATCAACCTCGACAAACACGTCGGCGTAAGCACGCAGTACCACTCCGACCAGCCGTTTGAATTCAAGCGCGAATATATAGACGAGCTGCACGCGCTGGCAGTGCCCAAGATCAGCAAGCCGGAGCGCTACTTCCTGATCGCCGCCACCGGCGACGAAGTGCTGGACTACCGCGACATGCTGGCTCACTATCAAGGCGCACAGCAGCACGTGATCGAAGGCAGTGACCACGCCATCTCCGAATTCCCGCAATACGTGGATTCGGTGCTGGCCTTCTGCGGCGTCGGGGCGCAGGCTTGAGCGCGCCGCCGCGCAGTGCCTCGCTGCGACAGGCGCAGTGGCAGCCGCATGTGCTGGCGCTGAACCCGCCGCCGGCCTACGTGCCATGGCTGGTGGAAGGTGGTTCGCTGACCGCGCGCCTGAAAGCGCACAGCGACAGCTTTCGCGTGCAGTGCCTGCATCAGCGCACCGCGATCTGCCTCAGCGATGAGGCGGTGGCGATCGGCATGCATCATCGCGGCCGCGTCTGGGAAAGGGAAGTGCTGCTGAGATGTGATAATACGCCCGTGGTGTTTGCACACACGGTGGTGCCGATGTCGGCCAACGCCAACGATTGGCCGCTGTTCAGCGCGCTGGGCGAGCGTTCGCTGGGCACCACGCTGTTTGGCGATCCGCTGGTGCGGCGCGGTGTTTTGGAATTTGCAAGATTGCGGGAAGGGCATCCTTTGGCGTTGCGTGCACGCGCGGCGCTTGGCGAAAATGCTCCTGACGCACACATATTATATGCACGGCGCTGTTTATATCAGCGCCGGCAAGGTACCCTGCTGGTGACGGAAGTGTTCCTCCCTTCTGTCCTGGAACTGATAACAACGAGTAAAAACAAACGATGAACGTATTTTTTGAAGAGTCCGGCGATTTCAAGGTCGGCAGTGTGATGACGCAAGCCGGCGAGGCCTATCAAGTCGAGATGGCCAGCGGCAAGCGCACCAAGGTCAAGACCAAGGACGTGCTGCTGCAGTTCGACAAGCCGTCGCCAGCCGAGCTGATGGAGCAGGCCAAGGCCATCTCCGCCGACATCGACCTGGAATTCCTGTGGGAAGTCGCGGGCGAGGAAGAGTTCGGCTTTGCCGAGCTGGGCGCAGAATATTTTGGTCATGCGCCGCAACCGGCCGAAGCGGCTGGTCTGATCCTGAGCCTGCATTCATCGCCGGTCTACTTCTACAAGAAGGGCCGTGGCCGCTACAAGGCTGCGCCCGAGCAGTCGCTGCGCGCGGCGCTGGCGGGCATCGAGAAAAAGAAACAGCAGGCGCTGATTCAAGCCGGTTACGTGGAAGAGCTGAAAGCCAACAAGCTGCCGGAAGCGATGCAGAACATCGTCATGCAGCTGCTGTTCAAGCCGGACAAAAACGGCATCGAATACAAGGCGCTGGAAGCGGCCTGCAACGAGCTGCACACCAACCCGCAACGCCTGATGCTGGCGGTGGGCGGCGTGCCGTCGCCGAAGCAGCTGCACATGGCCAAGTTCCTGTTTGAGAATTTCCCGAAAGGCGCAGGCTTCCCTGACGTACCAGTGCCGGCCACGCCATCGGGCTTGCCGCTGGCTGATGTCAAAGCCTTCTCTATCGATGATGTGACCACCACCGAGATCGACGACGCGTTCTCGGTCACCCATCTGGCCGATGGCAACGTCAAGGTCGGCATCCACATTGCTGCGCCGGGCCTGGGCATCAAGCCGGACGACGCGGTCGACAAGATGGCGCGTGCGCGCATGTCCACCGTCTACATGCCGGGCGATAAAATCACCATGCTGCCGGACGCGGTGGTGAATGCCTTCACGCTGGCCGAAGGCAAGACTTGCCCGGCACTGTCGCTGTACGCCACGCTGAATCCGGCCGACTGGTCGGTGATCTCCAGCGAAACCCGCGCCGAGATGGTGCCGATCGCGCACAACCTGCGCCACAACGATCTGGACGATCTGGTCAACGAAGCAACCCTGGCCAGCGGCGAGGGCGACTATCCGCACAAGGACGACCTGTGCCTGATCTGGAAATGGGCACAAGTGCTGGAAGCGGCGCGCATGGTCAAGCGCGAAGCGTTCGGCCTCAAGCCGGAACAAAATAACCGCGTGGACTACAACTTCTACGTCGAAGACGACGTGGTCAGCGTCACCCGCCGCAAGCGCGGCGCGCCGCTGGACAAGATCGTCGCCGAACTGATGATCTTCGCCAACAGCACCTGGGGCAAGATGATGCACGATAACGGTGTGCCGGGCATCTACCGCAGCCAGGGCCGTGGCGTCGGCGGCTGGAACGCCAAGATGCAAGTGCGCATGCTGACCCACGCCGCGCCGCACGAAGGCCTGGGCGTGGACCAGTACGCATGGAGCACCTCGCCGCTGCGCCGCTACACCGACCTCGTCAACCAATGGCAGATCCTGGCCTGCGCCGAGAAGGGCGTGATGGCGCCGCTGGTCGCGCACTTCAAGCACAAGGATGCGGGCCTGTTCGCGATTGTGTCGCAGTTTGATGCGGCGTATGGCGCCTACGCCGATCACCAGTCGAACATGGAACGCTACTGGTGCCTGCGCTGGCTGGGCCAGGAGAATGCACGCCAGGTGGAAGCCGTGGTGCTCAAGGACGAAGTGCTGCGCCTGACCGATATCCCGCTGGTCATTCGCCTGCCGGGCATGCCGTCGGTGGCGCGCGGCGCGACCGTCAAGCTGGACATCCTGCGCTGGGACGAAGTGGACCTGACGGTGGAAGCCCGCATCCTCGAAATCCCGACCGACGCGGTGCCTACCGATGCCGAACTGGATGACGACGAGGAAGAGGAAAGCGGCCCGGTCGCCGATGCCGAAACCGCCGAGGAAAACACGGCCGAGAGCAGCGCTGTGCCGGCTGCTGATACGCCCGCAGCGTGATGTTCAATCCGCGTCCCAAAATTCGTGTCGTGCCCCTGTACGACGGCGAGAATCTGGTCATCGTCGACGACTTGCTGCGCGAGCCGCAACAGTGGGTCGAGCTGGCCAGGCAATCGCGCGCCGAGTTTTCCGATGCGGACCACAACTATTTTCCCGGTCCCGAATTGAATCTGCCGCCCGACATGGAGCGGGCGCTCGGCCAATTCATCGTCGAGCACGTGCGCAAGCCTTTGGACACGCGGCGCACCGACATGCTGGCCACGCGCCTGGCGCTGGCGACGCTGCAGCCATCGCAACTGCAGAACCTGCAACGGGTCTGTCACCGCGACACCGTGCCTCAGCCGAATCGGACGGGTACCGGCGCCATGGTGCTGTATCTATTTAACGATCCACGCCTGGGCGGTACCGGCTTCTTCCGGCAAAAATGCTCCGAGGCCGAATTCCACGACATGGTAGTACGCTCGGGCACGCTGGATCGCACCGGATTTTCGGCGCTGACCGGCGCCGGCGATGGCTACGCAGTGGCATCGGACCATTATTTCGAGAAGATCTACACGGCCGAGCCGGCGTGGAACCGGGCTATCTTCTACCATGGCACGGTACTGCACAGCGCCGATATCCACAGCCCGGCACTGCTGCGCGACGACGTGGACACGGGCCGGCTGACGGTCAATGCTTTCTTCAACCTGCGCCGCAACGCCGCCTGACGATGGAAGCCGCAGCCGTTCGGACTACCGTAGCAAATCGAGTAAAATCAGCGCACCGACCTGTTCCGACGTAACCAGAAACCTGCCAGCGTGAAGTCTTTTAAGGAAAATCGCCTGTTATACATCGCCCTCGCCATCTCGCTGATGGCGCATGGCGCTTTGCTGGCGATGCGCTTCATTGCGCCGACGCCGGCACCGGTGCAGGCCACCGATCCAGGGCTGGAAGTCATCCTCGTCAACGCCAAGCACAACAAGGCGCCGCTCAAGGCCGACGCGGTGGCGCAAGCCAATCTCGACGGCGGCGGCAATGCCGACCAGGGCCGCTCCAAGTCGCCCATGCCGGACATGCACAAGACCGAAATGGGCGACAGCGTCAAAGCCAGCAAGCGCCGCATTCGCGAACTGGAAGAGCGCCAGAAGAATCTCCTGACGCAAGTGAACTCGTCCTCGCAAGTGACCGCGCCGCCGATCACGGAAAAGGCCAAGCCTGATCCAACGCCAACCGGCACCGACCTGGTCGAATCGAGCAAGGCCATCGCGCGCCGTGTTGCGGAAATCAGCGAGACCATCGAAGAGCAGAACAAGCGTCCCAACCGCACGCAGATCACGCCAAGCACGCGCGGCGTCGGCTACGCGACCTATTACAAAACCATGCAAAAGCGCATCGAGGACATTGGTACGCTGAACTTCCCGAATGTGAACGGGCGCAAGCTGTATGGTCAGCTGATGCTGTCGATTCCGGTATTCCAGGACGGCACCATCTACGAAAAAGAAGGTGGCATCAAAGTCGAGCGCAGCTCCGGCAACCCGGCGCTAGACGAGGCGGCGATGCGCATCGTGCGCCGCTCGGCGCCGTTCGGCCGGTTCCCGCCGAATATGCTGTCGAGCGACAAGGATGATTTGTGGGTCATCATCACCACCTTCAAATTCACCCGCGACGACAAATTACAAGCCGACCTGAGCGGCGGAGGACGTTAATCATATGGACCGCTACTGCGTGTTCGGCAACCCGATTGCCCATAGCAAATCGCCCGAGATTCATGCTGCCTTTGCGGCGCACACCGGGCAAGACCTGCAATACGAACGCCGCCTGGCGCCGCTGGACGGCTTTGCCGACGCCGTGCGCGCCTTCATGGCCGAGGGCGGCAAGGGCGCCAACGTGACGGTGCCGTTCAAGCTGGAAGCAGTGAAGCTGGCGCAAGCGCTGACCATCCGCGCGCGCGCAGCCGGCGCGGTCAACACGCTGGTGTTCAGCGAAGACGGCATCATCGGCGACAACACTGACGGCGCGGGCTTGGTGGCGGACATCGTCAATAACGCTGGCGTGGCGATTACCAGCAAGCGCGTGCTGCTGCTGGGCGCAGGCGGCGCGGTGCGCGGCGCGGTGCTGCCGATCCTGGAACATCGCCCGGCGAAGCTGGTGATTGCCAACCGCACCGTGGCCAAGGCCGAGGAGCTGGTCGAGCAGTTTGCCGCGCTGGGCGGTGAGGGCGTGGTCTCGGCTTGCGGCTTTGCCGATATCGAGGGCGAGTACGACATCATCATCAACGGCACGGCGGCCAGCCTGAACGCGGAGCTGCCGCCGATCTCGCCGTCGGTATTTGCACCGGGCGCTTTGGCTTTGGACATGATGTATGGCGCCATCCCCACCGTATTTTTGCAGTTCGCCGCCGAGCATGGCGCACAGTTGCGTGACGGTTTGGGCATGCTGGTCGAGCAGGCTGCCGAAGCCTTCAGCCTGTGGCGCGGCGTGCAGCCGGCTACAGCCGATGTGTTGACTAGCCTGCGCGCCAAGCTATGAGCAAGTCTGCGGGCAAATGGCGCTGGGTGAAGTGGATCTTCATCATTCCTGTACTGCTATTCCTGGTGGTGCAGCTGTATTTCTTCTTGCAGATCTGGTGGTGGGTGGACCATAACCCGTCCATGACCAGCTTCATGCGCGAGCAGCAGTCGGCGTTGCAGGAGAAGAATCCCAAGGCCAATATCCAGCAGCAGTGGGTGCCGTACAACCGCATCTCGAATAACCTGAAGCGCGCCATCATCGCTTCCGAGGATGCCAACTTCTCCGACCACGACGGCGTCGACTGGGAAGCCATGCAAAAGGCCTACGAGAAGAACACCAAGAAGCACAAGGTGGTGTCGGGCGGCTCGACCATCACGCAGCAGCTGGCCAAGAATTTGTTCCTGTCCGGTTCGCGCAGCTATGTGCGCAAGGGTGAGGAGCTGATCATCACCTTTATGCTGGAGTCGTTGATGGACAAGGAGCGTATCTTCGAGATCTACCTGAACGTGGTGGAGTTCGGTACCGGCACCTTTGGCGCTGAAGCGGCATCGCGCCATTACTACGGCGTCAGCGCGGCCAATTTGAGCGCCATGCAGGCGGCGAAACTGGCGGTGATGCTGCCCAATCCGCGTTATTTCGACAAACACCGCGATTCCAACTATCTGGCCCGCCGCACCGGCGTGATTTTGCGCCGGATGGGCTCGGCCGACCTACCGTAATCCGGGCTTTGCGGGTACACTTGCGCTGTTTCCAGAAGGCGCGTGTACACATGATTAATGTTTTCGTTCTCCAGAATGGCCGGCTCAACCAGGTTCCTATCGACACGCGCGAAGACCTGGAAAAAGCTGAACCGGTCTGGGTCGACCTGACCGATCCGACGGACGAAGAACGGGCCTGGGTACGCACCATCTTCGGCGTGATCCTGCCGGGTGAGGACGAAGTCAAGGACATCGAAGCCTCGGCCCGCTACTACGAAGCGGAAAACGGCGACCTGCACCTGCGCACCGACTTCCTGCTGGAAGAAGAAGACGGCCCGTCGCGCATTGTGACGGTGGCGTTTATCCTGGCCCGCAAAATCCTGTTCTCGGTCCACACCGACGACCTGCCGGTATTCCGCCTGGTGCGCATGCGCGCGCGCTCGCGTCCCGGTTCGATCGCCGACTACATGGACGTGCTGCTTGACCTGTACGCCACCGATGCCGAGTATTCGGCCGATGCGCTGGAGGGTATCTACAAGCAGCTGGAAGAAGTCAGTAGCCGGGTGCTGCAAGAAAACGTTACCGACCAAGACGCTGCCGCCGTGCTGAACGCCATCGCGCATGAGGAAGACTTGAACGGCCGCATCCGCCGCAACATGATGGACACCCGCCGCGCCGTCAGTTTCCTGATGCGCGGCCGTCTGCTGAATTCGGAGCAGTTTGAAGAAGCGCGCCAGATTCTGCGCGATATCGAATCGCTGGATGGCCACACCTCCTTCCTGTTCGACAAAATCAACTTCCTGATGGACGCCACGGTCGGTTTCATCAACATTAACCAGAATAAGATCATCAAGATCTTCTCGGTGGCCAGCGTCGCCTTCCTGCCGCCGACGCTGATTGCCTCGATCTACGGCATGAACTTCAAGGGCTGGTTCCCTGAGCTGGACTGGGAGCTGGGCTACCCGTTCGCACTGGGCCTGATGGTCGCTAGCGCCATCGCCCCCTTCCTCTACTTCCGCCACCGTGGCTGGTTGAAATAAAAATTTCCACAAAGAATTGCGAATGTTACAATTGGTTTTTTACCAATTTCATCGGAGTTCTATTATGAGAAATCGTGTTGCCGTGTTGCTGTTGTCCTGCGTTGCTTTACTGTCGGGTTGCGCAACACCTCCGCAGCAAGCGATTTCCCTGTCGCCAGCGGCGCTGTCGGCGCCATCCGGCCGTGTTGGCGTGGCGATGAGCGTCATGCCCAAGGTGGACACGTCCTTCCCGGGCGCCGGTTGCCTGCTGTGCCTGGCCGCTGCGTCGATGGCCAACTCCTCGCTGACCACGCACGTGCAGACGCTGCCATCGAGCGATATGGCCCGCGTGAAAGCGGACATGGCTGATGCGCTGCGCAAGAAAGGCTACGACGTCACGGTGATCGAAGAAGCCATCAAGATGGACGCGATACCGCAGGCGAGTGGCAGTGCGCCGAATCAGCCGCGCAAAGACTTCTCCGCGCTGGCCAGTAAATACAAGGTCGACAAGCTGCTGGTGATCGATATTGCCCAGATTGGCGTGTCGCGCAACTATTCCGCCTACGTGCCGACTAGCGCGCCGCAAGGCCTGGTGCAAGGCACTGCCTACCTGATCAACGTGAAGAGCAATACCTACGAATGGTACCTGCCGCTGAACCACGCCCGCAGCGCCAGCGGCAACTGGGACGAGGCGCCATCGTTTCCAGGTCTGACCAACGCGTATTTCCAGGCCATCGAAGGCGCGCATGACGCCGTGCTGCAACCGTTCAATTAAACCAGATGGCACTGATTGCTCGCATCGCCCTGGTCGGCAGCCTGCTGTGGTGGTTGCCGCACGTGCAGGCCGCAGACCAGCCCGCCAGTACGGCGGCCGTGCCGCTGGACTGGGCCTTGCGCTTGCCTCCGCAGGAGGCAGTGCAATTCCGTGGCGTGGTGAATTACGACAAGGCAGGGCAGGGACCTGGCACCATGCTGTATCCGGCGCCGGGCCTGGTGGGGTTGCTGGCGGCGGTCGCCACGCATGGTGTGCTGGTCAGCTCCAGCCTGGAGCAAAAGCGCAGCGAGATTGAAATTGCCGCCGACAAGGTGCTCGATCCTTATCAGGATCTGCTGACAGGTTATACCCACAAAGAGCTCATGCAGGCGGCGCTGGAACTGACCGCACCCGGTCACGAAAAGCGCCTGTTGAGTGTTGCGGATCCCGCCAGCGGCGATTGGCTGGTCGAAAGCGTGCCGATGTTTTCCATGACGCAGGATCAGAGCGCGCTGGTGCTGGATAACACGGTGGCGGTGTATCGCCGCGGCACCGCTCCGCAATCGGGTTATCAAAGCAAAATCCGGGTGGTGTCGGCCAGTGTTGAGCACGACAATCTGTCGGCTTACTGGCATGCGGGGCGCCGCTTGCGTGAGGAAACGGCGGCCTTGCTGGCACAGTCGCTGGAGATCGCACTGACGGCGGCGACGGCAGCAGCGCCTGCCGCTGCCGCGCCGGCCAGCAGCTTCCGTACCGTGCGCTACCGCGAGGGCAAGCAGGAAGTAGTGGAGCGCGCTCAGGTCCTCAACGAGCAATGTGGCCGCTCGCTGATCAAGAATTTGCGCGGCTGGCTCATGTCCATCCCGACCCGTCAGACTGGTTGCGGGGCGAATTCCAGTGAGAGTGTGCTGAAGTAAGGCGCCGCATGCCATTGCTCGTGCAAGGCGAGGGCGCGGTCATACAGCGCCTCCTTGAGATTCATGGCCAGCAGGCTGAAGTCGAAGGGCGGCTTGTTGCGGGCAGTACAGGCCGCTGCTGCGCCGGCTAAAAACGCTTCTTCGTCGAAGGCGCCGGACCACAATTGCGCCTGCAGACCTTCCACTATCGCTTCCGCTTGCACCGCCTCCGTCTCCACATTCGGATTCGCCTTGTCGTGTACCGACTCCATTACGAACCGGGCATCTGCCCCGCGCGCCAGCAGGCTCAAAAAACCATGCCGTAGCGGCAGCGCCGACTCCACTACATAATGCACGAGATCATGCGGCAAAATACCCTGGCGCGGCATCAGTGCATCCGTGCAGCTGCCATTGTTGCGTACAAAGCGCAGCACGTCATACTTGTCGGTCTTCGAGCGTTTTTCAGCGATCAGTTTCATATATGGCAATTATATAATAACTAACTTTCATGAATGTAATAATTTTGTAGCCTTAATCATTTAGAATGGCGGCCAGCGGAAACGCTCCCTCCCTTCGCTCATCGCGGCGCTTCCTGCGCCGCCAGAGAAAGTAATAGCTATGAATAAGAAACGGCAATTTTTCCCCCGCCAGGTGGTGGAGGCCGGCGGCAATCGCTGGGACTGGGCGCTGCTGCCTATCGTGCTCGCGATCTTCGTGCTGATGGCCTATGGCAGCCAGCAAATGGCGCGCCCGTATGAACTCGGCCAGACGCTACCGATGACGCTGGATCCCTGGTATCTGCCGTACTACGTGCTGCGCACCACGCTGCGCATGTTCATCGCGCTTGGTGCGTCGGTGATTTTCAGCTGTGTGTTCGCGGCGCTGACCACCAAGTACCGCGTCGCCGAAAAGGTGATGGTGCCGATGCTCGACATCCTGCAATCGATCCCCATCCTTGGCTTCCTGTCGATTACGGTGACCGCGTTCATCGCGCTCTTCCCCGGCAACCTGCTGGGCGTGGAGTGCGCCGCCATCTTTGCGATCTTCACTTCGCAGGCATGGAATATGGCCTTTTCCGCGTATCAGGGTTTCCGTTCGGTGCCGCCTGAATTGTCGGAAGCGGCGCAGGTGTTCCAGCTGTCAGGCTGGCAGCGCTTCTGGCGCCTGGAGATGCCGTTCGCGATGCCTGGCCTGCTGTGGAATATGATGATGTCCATGTCCGGCGGCTGGTTCTTCGTGGTGGCGTCGGAAGCCATCGTGGTGTCGAACCAAACGATTAAATTGCCCGGCATGGGTTCCTACATCGCGCTGGCGATTGAACAGAGTAACCTGCAAGCCATCGGCTGGGCCATCTTCGCCATGCTGATCGCGGTGCTGGCTTACGACCAGCTGTTCTTCCGCCCACTGCTGGCATGGGCCGATAAATTCCGCTTCGAAGAAACCGGCAGTGATACCGCCCAGACTTCGTGGCTGCTGACATGGCTGCGCCGCACCGATCGCACGCAACAAATCGTTGAGTGGTTCGGCCACCAGTTGTCGCGCTCCATCGCCGTGTTCCGTTTGTCGCACGACGGCACCTCGATCCGCGCCCGTCGCGACCAGCCATCGCTGGTGCCGCAGCGCGTGTGGGATGCGGTGATTGCCGCCGTGGTGTTCTACGCGCTTTGGAGCCTGGTCCACTTCATCCGCACCGAAGTCGGTTGGGGCGAAGTAGGGCACGTGGTGGTGCTGGGCGTGTACACCATGATCCGTGTGGTGGTGCTGCTGGCGCTGGCCGCTGTGATCTGGGTGCCGGTCGGGATCTGGATCGGCATGAACCCGCGCTGGGCTTCGCGCACGCAGGCGGTGGCGCAGTTCCTGGCCGCCTTCCCGGCAAATCTCGTCTTCCCGGTGGCGGTGATCATCATCGTGCGCTACCACCTGAATCCGGACATCTGGCTGTCGCCGTTGATGATTCTCGGTACCCAGTGGTACCTGTTGTTTAACGTGATCGCCGGCGCCTCGACCATCCCGACCGAGCTGCGTCACGCGGCCAAGAACTTCGGTTTGACCGGTTGGCTGAAATGGCGCCGCTACCTGTTGCCGGCTATTTTCCCGAGCTTCGTAACGGGAGCGATCACCGCGTCGGGCGGCTCATGGAATGCCGCCATCGTGGCGGAAATCGTCAGCTGGGGACCGACCACATTGAAGGCGCACGGCATCGGCAGCTACATCGGCGAGATGACTGCCGCCGGCGACTTCCCGCGTATCGCGCTGGGTATCGGCATCATGTGTATTTTCGTGATGGGCTTTAACCACTTCGTCTGGCGCCGTTTGTACACCATGGCCGAAAGCCGGCTGCATTTCTAGGAACAGAATCATGAGCACTCCTATCGTTGAACTGAAAGCCGTCGGCAAACACTTCCGCAGCGCGGACGGCTCCGCGCGCTCGGTGCTGGAAGGCGTCGACTTCACGCTGCGCGAAGGCGAGATCGTCGCGCTGCTTGGCCAATCCGGCTCCGGCAAATCGACCATGTTGCGCATCATGG
The DNA here is from genome assembly GCF_009857445.1 of Duganella flavida. Lineage (GTDB taxonomy): Bacteria > Pseudomonadota > Gammaproteobacteria > Burkholderiales > Burkholderiaceae_D > Rugamonas > Rugamonas flavida. The sequence goes on along the minus strand of NZ_WWCN01000006.1, from coordinate 297,257 downwards.
CGGGCCTGATCCAGGCCGATGAAGGCCAGGTGCTGTATCGCGGCATGCCGCTGTACGGCACCGCGCGCGGGATCCGCATGGTGTTCCAGTCGTTTGCGCTATTCCCGTGGCTGACGGTGCAAAAGAACGTTGAGCTGGGACTGGAAGCGCAAGGCATGCCGCCGGAAGAACGCGAGCGTCGCGCTGAAAAAGTGATCGACTTGATCGGCCTGTCCGGCTTTGAAGGCGCGCTGCCGCGCGAGCTGTCCGGCGGTATGCGCCAGCGTGTCGGCATCGCCCGCGCGCTGGTGATGGAGCCGGAAGTGCTGCTGATGGACGAAGCCTTCTCCGCGCTGGACGTGCTGACCGGCGAACGCCTGCGCGAAGAGATCCTGGAATTGTGGCAGTCGGGCCAGATCCCGACCAAAGCGATTCTGGTGGTCTCGCACAATATCGAAGAAGCGGTGATGATGGCTGATCGCGTGCTGATTTTCGCCAGCGACCCTGGCCGCGTGCGCGCCGAGCTGCCGATTTCGCTGCACCAGCCGCGCAAGGCGGAAAGCGCCGAAGTACGCCAGCTGATCGACAAAGTCTATGAACTGATGACCGCCAGCTCCGGCCGTCGTGGCGGCGGTGGAGGCTTGATCAGCGAGCGCGAAGTCAAGCTGCAACTGGGCGACCGCCTGCCGCAAGCGGACATCGCGCACATGGAAGGTATTCTGGAATTGCTGGCCGACGAACCGTTCCACGGCCGTGCCGACTTGCCGAAGATCGCCGAAGAGACGGAGCTGACCGACGCCGAGCTGCTGGAAGTGCTGAACGCCTTGCTGCTGCTGGGCTTTGCCTACCTGACCAACGGCGACATCCTGCTGACGGAACTGGGCGGCCGTTATGTGAAAGCCGATAACGCCGAGCGCCAGGACATCTTCGGCAAACAGCTGCTGGAACACGTGCCGCTGATCGCCTACATCTGCCATGGCCTGGAACAGGACAAATCAGGCGATCTGCCGGAAGACTTGTTCCTCAAGCTGCTGCGCTTCACGCTCAGCGAAGAAGAGGCCGAGCGCGCGCTGCGCGTGGCCATCGAGTGGGGCCGCTACGGCGACCTGTTCGAATACAACTTCAACACCGGCGTGATTCAGCGCTCCGAAGAGGACGAGGAAGAAGAAGGTTAAAGCTGGACGAACACGCGGCGCGCGGCGGCGATGGTTTCATCGATCACCGCGTCCGTGTGCTGCGCCGAGACGAAGCCTGCCTCGAACGCCGCCGGCGCAAAGTACACGCCTTCATCCAGCATGTGGTGGAAGAAGACGTTGAAGCGCTCGCGGTTCCCCGCCATCATTTCAGCGTAGTTGTTTGGCGGCGTCTCGCTGAAGTACAGGCCAAACATGCCACCTACTGCATCGGCGCAGAACGGAATGCCTGCATCCTTGGCCGCTGCCGTCAGGCCATCGGCCAGGCGTTTGGCCGAAGCGCTCAACTGATCGTAGAAGCCTGGCTGCTGGATCAGCTTCAAGGTGGTCATGCCCGCAGCCACTGCCACCGGGTTGCCCGACAGCGTACCGGCCTGGTACACCGCGCCCACTGGCGACATCTTGCTCATCAAAGCCGTGCTGCCGCCGAAGGCCGCCACCGGCAAACCGCCGCCAATGACTTTACCCAGCGCCGTCAGGTCTGGCTTGATGCCGTACAGTTCCTGCGCGCCGCCCAGCGCCACGCGGAAGCCGCACATTACCTCATCGAAGATGAGCAGTGCGCCGTGCTTGGTGCACAGGTCGCGCAGCGCTTGCAGGAACTCGCGGGTGCCTTTGATCAGGTTCATATTGCCGGCTACCGGCTCCACGATCACGCAGGCGATTTCGTCGCCGAAGTTGGCAAACGCCTCTTCGATCTGCGCTACGTTGTTATAGTCCAGCACCAGCGTGTGCTTGACGAAGTCCTCTGGTACGCCGGCCGACGTTGGATTGCCGAAGGTGAGCAGGCCGCTGCCCGCTTTCACCAGCAGCGAATCGGCGTGGCCGTGGTAGCAGCCTTCAAACTTGACGATCTTGTCGCGGCCCGTGGCGCCGCGCGCCAGACGCAGGGCGCTCATGGTGGCTTCGGTGCCCGACGATACCAGACGAACTTGCTCCAGCGACGGCACCAGGCGCACCAGTTCTTCCGCCATTTCGATCTCGCCTTCGGTCGGCGCGCCAAACGACAGGCCGCGCGTGGCCGCTTCCTGCACCGCTTTCAACACATCCGGGTGCGCGTGGCCGACAATCGCCGGGCCCCAGGAACCGATGTAATCGATATAACGCTTGCCATCCGCGTCCCAGAAGTACGGGCCTTCGGCGCGGGTGATGAAACGTGGCGTGCCGCCCACCGAACGGAAGGCGCGCACCGGCGAGTTGACGCCGCCCGGTGTGGTTTTCTGGGCGCGTTCAAACAGCTGATCGTTTTTGGAAATCGTGGTCATGATGGCATCTCAAAATGGAAAAATCGGTTCGGCACGAACTTACCCATGCCGTAGCGCTGCGCATGCGCCAGCGCGCCGACAGTGTACTCCTGCGCCGCCGCTACTGCTTCCGGCACCTCGGCGCCGCGCGCCATGAAGGCCGTCAGTGCTGCCGACAGGGTGTTGCCGGCGCCGATGAATGGTCCGGGCAGATGCTGCCAGGCGTCGTGGCTGATGACGCCATCGGCGCCGAACAGGGTGTTGGCCAGCGTGCCGTCGCCCTGGCTGCCGGACGTGGTGCCGGTCACCAGTACGAATTCGCAGCCCAAGGCCAGCAGGTGCTCGACGTCCGATTGCAGCATGTCTTCGCCTTCGCCTTCCGCTTCGGCTTCGTTGCTGTCACTCTCGTTTTCGGTCTCACGCCACGTCTCGGCCATGCGGCCCAGCTCTACCTGCGATAACATCACCAGTGTGGCCTGCGGCACCAGCAGCTGGCGGATGGCAGTCATCAGGTCTTCGGCGTCGTCGTCGGGCAGCGCAGGCAGGCGCGAACTGAATGGATCGAGGATCAGCGGCGCATCGGGATAATCGGACAGGATCTCGGCAATCGCCGCCACCTGCTCCAGATTGGTGATGGCGCCGACCTTGAACGCGGCCATGGTCATATCTTCCAGCACCAGGCGGGCCTGGTCGGCGACCCAGTCAGGATCGATGTCCTGCATATCCTCGACGTGGGCACTGTCGCCGATCAGCAACGCGGTGGTGACGGCCAGGCCGGTACAGGACAGGGCCGAAAAAGCCGCCAGGTCAGCCTGGACGCCGGTGGCGCCAGCCGGATCGGCAGCGCCGAAGCTCAATATAAGAGGAGAAGTTTGGTTTTGCACGGCGGGTAGATTAAGATACCTAATTCGGCATTTTACTAGATTGAGGGTGGCAAAACGTGAGTAGCAACGAAACAACGCAGGAGTTCCAGACCTGGATGTGCCTGATCTGCGGCTGGATTTACGATGAAGAAGCCGGCCTGCCGGACGAAGGCATCGCTCCGGGCACCCGCTGGGCCGACGTCCCGATGAACTGGAGCTGCCCTGAATGCGGCGCCCGCAAGGACGATTTTGAGATGGTAGCCATCTAATTGAGGCGCCCACCGGCCTTGCGACTATGACGACAACTGCTCTGAAAATCATGGTGATCGACGACAGCAGCACCATTCGTCGCTCGGCCGAGATCTTTTTGACCCAGGCCGGCTACCAGGTGGTGCTGGCTGAAGACGGCTTCGACGCCCTCGCCAAGATCAACGACCATCATCCGGCGCTGATCTTCTGCGACATTCTGATGCCGCGTCTCGATGGCTACCAAACCTGCGCCCTGATTAAAAAGAGTGCAAAATTCCATGCCACGCCAGTGTTGATGCTGTCCTCCAAGGATGGCTTGTTCGACCGTGCGCGTGGCAGCATGGTGGGCGCAGTCGCCTACCTGACCAAACCATTTACCAAGGACAGCCTGCTGACGGCGGTGCGCGAGCACACCGGCGGCGCTGTCGCTACACCAGAATAGAAAGCCGCAGGGGGATATATGGCCATACAAAGAATTCTCATCGTCGATGATTCGGCCACGGAGCGCTACTACCTGAGCGACATCCTGACCCGCAGCGGCTACACTGTGTCGGTCGCGGTCAGCGGCGAGGAAGCGCTGGAAAAGCTTAAGGCCGAAAAGCCGGAACTGATCCTGATGGACGTGGTGATGCCCGGTGCGAACGGCTTCCAGGTTACACGCTCGATCGCCCGCGATCCAGAACTGAAGGATGTGCCGATCATCATCTGCTCCAGCAAGAGCCAGGAAACGGACCGCATCTGGGCGCTGCGCCAGGGCGCCAAGGATTACCTGGTCAAGCCGGTCGATCCGGCCGAACTGCTGGCCAAGATCGCGGCCCTCGGCTAACCATGGCGACCGTCCCGGAACGCCGCAGCCGCCTGCGCCAATACCAGGTGCAGCTTTTGGAGCGCATGCAGGCCGCCAAGACTGGCGCGGCAGAGGGCGGGCGTGAACTGGGCGTGATGATCGGTGGGCGTTTATGCCTGCTGGACCTGACCCAGATCAGCGAGATCGTGCCGCTGCAGGCGACCACGCCGGTGCCGCTGACGCAGGACTGGTATCTGGGGTTGGCCAATATCCGCGGCCATTTGACCGGCGTGATTGATTTGGCGCGTTACCAGCAGCGCAGCGCAGGCGATGCGGCGCCCGCCGAGCGCCGCCTGATTACGTTTGCGCCGGGACTGGGATTCAACTGCGCGCTGCTGGTCGAGCGTGTACTTGGCCTGCGCAAGCTGGCCGAGATGGAAGCGGTGGCGGACGATGAATTCCGCGACAGCGAAGGACAACAATGGCTGCGCATCGATCTGGCGCAGCTGGTGCAGGAACCGCGTTTCGTGCAGGTAGGACTCGTATAGCGCATAGCAGGCAAACACTAATCCGGAGAGGGTGTATGGCTTTTAAGAGTATTTTCTCGCGCGGCAGCCGGAGTGCCGCACCAGATGCAGCAGCAAATTCAGAGTTTGGCGACTCGCAGTTCCTGCATACTGCCACAGCCGCCACCGGTGCTATGCCGCCTGCGCCGCCGGCAGAAGCGGATGAAAGCGACGCCCCGCTGCGCCTGCGCGATGCGCTGGGCCGCCGCCGCAGCACTTCCGAGCCAGTCGATACCGGCCCCGGTTTCAAACTGCCATTGATCGGCCACCTGCCGGCGCAGCGCCAATTGAGCGTGCTGTCCACCGCGTTGGCGGTCTCCCTGGGTCTGAGCGCGGTGTTCGTTGCGCTGAACACCATGCAGGGCGCCAACCGTTCGGCGCAAACCCAGGTTGCCAGCGATGCGCTGATGCACTCGCAGCGCATCGGCAAGGCCGCACCGAATGCGGTGCAAGGCAGCGCCGAGGGCTTTCGCCAACTGGAGGAAAGCCGTAAAGAACTCACTAACGACATCAAGCTGATGACCAGCGGCGGCCAGTATCAGGGCCGCTCGATCGGCGAGCCGCGCTCGAACATAGCCATTGTGGTGGCGGCCGCGCGCAAGCAGTGGACCGCAACCGATCTCGCAGCCGGTACCATTCTCACGCTCAAGTCGGACCTGAGCGGCATGGACAAGACGCTGCAAAAACTGAACGAGATGTCGCCTGACCTGCTGCTGCGCACCGAGGACATCATCAACCTCAAAGTGCAGCGCGGCGCCTCGGCACGCGAGATCGCGGCACTGGGCAAACTGACCATGCTGACGCAGCGCATGAACCGCAGCGCCGGTGAATTCCTCACCGCCGGCGGCATCAGCGCGGAGACGGCGTTCCAGCTGGGGCGCGACACCACGGTATTCCGCAACACCATCGACGGCTTCCTTAATGGCAGCCCGCAGCAAGGCCTGGGCGCAGTGCGCGAGCCGGACCTGCGGGTGAAGTTCACTGAACTGCAAAGCTCTTTCGAGGTGTATCAGAAGCTGGTAGCGGTGGTGCTGGAGAAGCTCGACAAATTCAACGCGGCCAAAGCGGCCGAACAGCTGATCTTCAATGACAACGAGGCGCTGCGCCAGCGTTTGGGCCTGCTGCAGCAGGTCTATCGCGAGAATCAGGATTCGCTCGATATCACCTTCTGGTTGATGGTGGCGGGCGGCATGCTGACGCTGGTGTCGGCGGCCGCCATCGGCCGTGTACTGCTGATGGATTCGAACAACCGCACGCGCGGCGCGGAACGCCGCCGTCAAGAGGCGGACGCCATGCGCCAGCAGGCGCAGACCAAGGAAGAAGAAGCCAAGTCGATGAACGATCAGAATCAGGCGGCGATTCTGCGCCTGATGAACGAGTTGCAGGAAGTGGCGGACGGCGACTTGACGGTGCAGGCCACGGTGTCCGAAGACATCACCGGCGCGATTGCGGATTCGGTCAACTACACGGTAGAAGAGTTGCGCGGTCTGGTGGGACGGGTGACGGCAACCGCAGAGCAGGTGACCAAGGCGTCCACCCATGCGCAAAGCATTTCCAGCGATTTGCTGGCGGCGTCGCAGCAGCAGTCGCGCGAGATCCAGGATGCGTCGTCCACCGTCGTCAAGATGGCCAACGAGATTACCGACGTATCGCGTTCGGCCAGCGAGTCGGCCGATGTGGCGCGGCAGTCGGTGGCGGCGGCGCGCCAAGGTTCGACGGCGGTGGAAAACGCCATCAAGGGCATGCACGAGATTCGCGAGCAGATTCAGGATACCTCCAAGCGCATCAAGCGGTTGGGCGAATCGTCGCAGGAGATTGGCGAGATCACCGAGCTGATTTCGGACATTACGGAACAGACCAACGTGCTGGCGCTGAACGCGGCGATCCAGGCTGCATCGGCCGGCGAGGCGGGGCGCGGCTTCTCGGTGGTGGCGGAAGAGGTGCAACGGCTGGCAGAGCGTTCGGCCGAAGCGGCCAAGCAGATTGGCGCGCTGGTGCGCACGATTCAGACCGATACGCACGACGCGGTGGCGGCGATGGAAAAATCGACGCAGGGCGTGGTGGAAGGTGCGCGCCTGTCCGACGCGGCGGGGGCGGCGCTGCATGATATTTCGCAGGTGTCCAACCGTTTGGCCGAGCTGATTTCCGGGATCTCGCTGGCGACCGGGCAGCAGGCGACGTCGGCGTCCGGCGTGGCGCACAACATCCAGCATATTCTTGCGGTGACCGAGCAGGCGCAGGACGGCACCCAGCAAACCGCACAATCGATTCACAAGTTATCGGTGCTGGCGCAGGAGTTGAAGAACTCCGTGGCGCGATTCCGCATCGCTTAAAGGCCGAGCATGACCACAACTGATTTTTCGACTCCTCAGCAACCGCCATTGGACACCGGCCCCTTGTCGTGGGTGATGGTGGAAATTCGCGAGTCGCTGGCACGTTCGCGCACTGCGCTGTTCGAGGCGGGCGGACGGGCGCCGGAAGATCAGGCCACGCAGCTGCAGCATGCGAAGTCGCATTTGCACCAGGCGCACGGCGCGCTGCAGATGGTGGACGTGGAGGGCGTGAGCCTGATGACCGAGGTGGCCGAGGCGGCGCTGGACCGCTTCAAGGCGGGCACGCTGAAGTGCAGCACTGATCATGCGGAGACGGTGGCGCAGCTGTATCAGGCGCTGGTGGAGTATCTGGAAGAGCTGCTGGAAGGTGCGTCGTCGCAGCCGGCAAAGCTGTTCCCGTACTACCGCGCGGTGCAGGAGATGATGGGCGTGGAGCGCATCCACCCGGCGGATTTGTTCTATCCCGATTTGTCGCAGCCAGTCGCCTTGCCGCTGGCTGCTGTCGCTGATGCTGACGATGCCGCCGATGCCACGCCCGCCGCGCCGGACTACGCGGCCTTCCGCCAACGCTTCGAGCGCGCGCTGCTGCCGTACCTGAAAGGCGCTGGCGATGCGGACGCACTGCTGGAGGCCATCAAGCTGGTGGCCGACGCGCAGCAGGATGGCCAGGCTCGCGCCTTCTGGCTCGCCATGCAGTCCTTCGCCGAACTGGTGGCCGATGGCCAGCAGCCCGGCGGCCTGTATGTCAAGCAGCTGTTTGGCCTCATCAACCTGCAAATCCGCCGCCTGAGCCAGGGCGAGGCCGCGCAGCCGGAAGCCATGCTGCGCGACGCGCTGTTCTTCATCGCCACCGCCGGCGCGGAATCCGCATCGCCAACAGTGCAGCAAGTGCGCAAGGCCTACGCGCTGGACGGCCTGGCGCCAAGCGATTACGCAACGCGCCGTTATGGCCAAATTGACGCCGAAGCGCTGGAACGCGCCAAAACCGGCATCGTGCAGGCTAAAGCCAATTGGGACCGCCTCGCCAACGCCGAAATCGATCCCGATTTGGACGCCGCTTTCGACTCCGCGTTGCACGACGTGGCTGGCGACACTGACAAACTGAATTTGCCAGCACTGGGCACCTTGCTGCGTCAGCTGGCAGATGTCGCGCGCAAAGCCGTATCGGCGGGCCGCAGCGAAGAACTGGCGCTGGAAATGGCCACCGCCTTGCTGTTCGCAGAACACGGCCTGCAGCATATCCGCCACCTGCCCGGCGATTTCGCTGCCCATGCCGACACCATCGGCGCACGCTTGCTGGCGCTGGTGTCCGGCGCAACGCCGCCCGAACCGGCGCAATGGCAAAAAGGCCTGGCGCGCCAGATGCAGCAGGACGACACCGTCGTTGCGCTGGCGATGGAAATGAAAACCGGCCTGCGCCAGGTGGAGAAGGTGCTGGACGATTACTACGCCGATCCGTCCAAGCGTCCGGCCTTGCTGGAGCTGGATCCGGTGCTGCACCAGCTGCAAGGCGCGCTGGCGGTGCTGGACCAGGACGACGCGATGCGCGCCGCGCAGCATGTAAAGTCGTCGGTGCAGGCCTTGGCGCATGGCGACGGCGATCCATCGCACGAGCCGAAGGTGTTGGATGACATCGCGCAGAACGTCGGCGCGCTGGGATTCTTTGTCGATATGCTGGCGCAGAATGCAGCCGGTGCGCGTGAGCGCTTTGCGTTCGATGCAGCGCATGGCACCTTCCGTTCGGTGCCGTTCAAGAAGATGGCGGCGTCGGATTCGATACCGGTGCTGGAAGAGCAGGTGCCTGCGCCCGCGCCGGTGGCGATGCCGGTGGAAGCGCCGCCGCCTGCATCCAGCGATGCAGCGGTGGAGGCGGAACTGCTGGAGATCTTCATCTCCGAGGCGCAGGAAGTGCTGGTGTTCGTTGGCGAGACCTTGCCGCTGGCGCGCACGGAGGAGCATCTGACCATACTGCGCCGTTCCTTCCACACGCTGAAGGGCAGTGGGCGCATGGTGGGCCTGAACCAGTTTGCCGACGCTGCTTATGCGATCGAGAAGGTGATGAACGTGTGGTTGGCCGATGCGCGCCCGGCCACGGATGCGCTGTATGAGCTGCTGAACGGCGCTTCGCAAGAAATGAGCGCCTGGGTAGCGGAGCTGGTCGCCAACGGTGTCTCGGCCCGCAATGCCGACGCCCTGATCGCCGCCGCCGCGCGCGTGCAAGACGGCAGCGAACCAGACCTCGCCCCATCCGCCACCGCTCCCACCGCCACCGAGCCTGCGCCGCCCGCAGCTGACGAGCCACCGCTCGACGTCGTCGACATCGAGCCCGCTTCGCTCGCCGCAGATGAGCCGCCTGCGGACGCACCGGCCTCACCGCCGCTCGTCGCCCAGGGAAATGTGATCGAATTCCCGACCATCGCGCCATCCGTCCCGCGCGACGACAACGTGAAACTGATCGGCGGCATGGAAATCCCCCTGCCGCTGTACAACATCTACCTGCACGAATCCGACGATCTGGTACGCAAGCTGGAAACCGACTTTGGCGAATGGCGCCACGAGCCGCGCCGTCCTGTGAATCCGGAAGCGCTGGCGGCGTCGCACACGCTGGCCGGCACCTCGGGCACGGTCGGCTTCAAATCCCTGCGCGAACTGGCGCTGGCGCTGGAAAGCACGCTGGAAGTGCTGCTGCCGCCCGCACCGCATCTGGATCAGGCGCAGCATGACCTGCTGGACTTCACCGTCCAGCGCATCCGCCAGATGCTGCAGGGCTTTGCTGCTGGCGAACTGTCGCCAGCGCAGCCGGAGTTGATCGGCGCACTGCATGGCCTGCGCGATGAGCTGATGGTGACGCCACCGGCAGCCAGCAACGAGATCGAGTCGCGTCTCGATGACCTGGTCGCCGAAACGATGGACGAACTGCATACGCCGCAGCCGGTGCAAGAATCGCAGGAATCGCCACTGGACCAGCTGTTCCGCGAAACCTACAACGCCATCAGCGGCACCGTGCCGGAGTCCGACGCGCCGAGCGCGCCGGCGTTGAAGAAAAAGCCGGAAGTGCATGTCGACGACGGCATCGACGATCTATTCAACGCCGCCTTCGACGACGCCTTCGCCGAGCCGCCACTAAAAATCGCCGAACCGCTCGCCCCCGCGCCCGCACCGGAGCCCGCGCCTGTCACCGAAGAGCTGCCGCCTATCGCTGCTGAACCGCTGTTGGAACCGGACGCCGAAATTATCGCGTTGGCGCCGGCCGAACCGGAAATCCTGGCCGCCGCTCCCGCCATCTTCCACGATGAACTGGACGCCGACCTGCTGCCGGTCTTCCTCGAAGAAGGCGCCGATCTGTTGCCGCAAGTGGGCGAGGCATTGCGCGCCTGGCAGCACACGCCAACCGACACCACGCACGCCCAAAGCCTGCTGCGCCTCCTGCACACCGTGAAGGGCAGCGCGCGCATGGCCGGCGCAATGCGCCTCGGCCAGCACTGCCACGAAATCGAAACCCACATCGAAAATATGGTGCACGCCGGCTCCGCCACGCCGCACGCTTTCGATGAACTACTGGCACACTACGACCATGCGCTGCTCCTGTTCGAACAGCTGCAGAACCCGAACGCACTGCAAGCCGCAGCCGTTACCGGCCCGGCCGGTAGCATCACCACGCCGACTGATGGCAGCAACGAAGCCGCGCCACTGACGCAAGGCAGCGGCGCTGGCGCAACGGCTGACGCGATGCCTGCCGCAGCCGCGCCGGTGGCCGCGCATCCGACCACCGGCGACGACGCGCAAGCCGGCGTCAAAGCCCCGCTGGTCCGCGTGCGCGCCGACATCCTTGATCGCCTGGTCACGCAAGCCGGTGAAGTCTCGATTTCGCGCTCCAAGCTTGAAAATGAAGTCGGCACCCTGCGCAACTCGCTGGCCGACTTCTCCGACAATCTCGCCCGCCTGCGCCGCCAGCTGCGCGAAGTCGAGATGCAAGCCGAATCGCAAATCGCCTCGCGCATGGCCGTCTCCAGCGAGCGCGAATTCGATCCGCTGGAATTTGACCGCTTCACGCGCCTGCAAGAACTCACCCGCATGATGGCCGAAAGCGTCAACGACGTCGCCAGCTTCCATGAAAGCCTGACCCGCAGCGTTGACAACGCCCACGGCGACCTGACGCAGCAAGCGCGCCTGACGCGCGACCTGCAGCGTGACCTGATGCGCGTGCGCATGGTGCCGTTTGCCAGCATCTCCGAACGCCTCTTCCGCGTCGCCCGCCAAAGCGCCAAGGACGTCGACAAGCGCGTCAACCTCGATATCCGTGGCAGCAACGTGGAAGTGGACCGCAGCGTGTTGGAACGCATGGCCGCGCCATTCGAGCACCTGCTGCGCAACGCCATCGCCCACGGCGTGGAAGCACGCGACGTTCGCAGCGCCGCCGGTAAAAACGAAACCGGCGAACTTCTGGTGCAGGTGGCGCAAGAAGGCAATGAAGTCGTCATTGCCTTCAGCGACGACGGCGGCGGCCTCGATCTGGAGCGCATCAAGGCCAAAGCCATCAGCGTCGGCCTGCTGGACCAGGACGAACCAGCCACCGACGCCCAAATCGCCGACCTGATTTTCGAACCCGGCTTCTCCACCGCCGAAGCGCTGACCGAGCTGTCTGGACGCGGCGTCGGCATGGACGTGGTGCAGTCGGAAGCGCAAGCACTGGGCGGTCGCGTGGACCTGCATTCGGTGCCCGGTCAAGGCACGCGCTTCACCATCCGACTGCCATTGACGCTGGCCGTCACGCAGGTAGTGGTGCTGGCTGCTGGTGGCAAGACCTACGCGCTGCCGGCCATCCTGGTCGAGCAAGTGCTGCAAATGAAAGAGCATGCGCTGGCCGAAGCGCGCAGCAATGGCATGCAGTACCTGCCTACCTTGCTGGGCGATCCGGCGCAGCCGCCGGTGCAGCGCTCATCGCCGGTGATGATGCTCAAGAACGGCAATGACAAACTGGCTTTGCAGGTGGACGAAGTGCTGGGCAACCGCGAGGTGGTGATCAAGAACATCGGCCCACAGCTGTCGCGGATGGTGGGCATTGCCGGCGCCACGGTGCTGGGCACTGGCGATATCGTGCTGATTTTGAATCCGGTGGCGCTGTCGCAGCACTTGGCACATCACCCGGAAGTGAAGGCGCAGTACGCGCAGGCGGCTGCCGACAGTCCTGCCGCGCCGGCGCAGCAAGGCCGCACCATCATGGTGGTGGACGATTCGCTGACCGTGCGCCGCGTGACCCAGCGCCTGCTGGAACGTGAAGGCTACCGCGTGCTGCTGGCCAAGGATGGCGTGGACGCGCTGGAACAGTTGCAGGAAATGCGGCCAGCCTTGATGCTGGTCGATATCGAGATGCCGCGCATGGACGGCTTCGACCTCACCCGAAACGTACGCGGTGACGAGCGTACGCGCGAGATCCCGATCATCATGATCACCTCACGCAGCGCGGATAAACACCGCAACGTCGCACTGGAGCTGGGCGTGAACGCCTACTTCGGCAAACCGTTCCAGGAAGACGTGCTGCTGGAGGCGATCATTGGCTTCCTTAAGCAGCAGGTTTCTTGACCACCTCGTAGCGCTCAAGCGTGAGCTTGCGCGCTTCGTCGTGCATCACGACAGGCGGCCAATAGTCTGGCGCCAGCATGCGTGGCGCCAGCCACGGCGCGTGGATCTCCTTCTTGCTTAGCTCCTTCAACTGCGGCAGGTAGCGACGGATGAATTTCCCTTCGCCGTCAAACTTCTCCGATTGTGTCACCGGGTTGAAGATACGGAAGTAGGGCTGCGCATCGCAACCGGAGGACGAAGCCCACTGCCAGCCGCCGTTGTTGGAGGCGAGGTCAAAGTCATTCAAATGCAGCGCGAAATATGCCTCGCCGCGACGCCAGTCGATGCCGAGGTCTTTGATCAGGAAGCACGCTGTCACCATGCGCAGGCGGTTATGCATATAGCCGGTCTGGTTCAATTGCAGCATGGCCGCATCCACCAGTGGATAGCCGGTGCGGCCTTCGCACCATGCGGCAAAGGCTTCGTCGGCCTCCGGCCCGGTTTCCCATTCGATGGCATCGTAGGCCGGCTTGAAGGAAGCGCCCACCACGTGCGGATGGTGGTAGAGGATCATGGCGTAGAACTCGCGCCAGATCAGTTCCGACAGCCACACGGCAGCGCCTTCGCCACCAACGCCGCGCTCCTGCAAATCCAGCACTGTGCGCACCATGTGGCGCACCGACAGCGTGCCAAAGCGGAAGTGGATCGACAAATACGACGGTCCCTTCACCGAAGGGAAATCGCGTGCCACGTTGTAATCGGAGATGCGCGTTAAAAAGTCTTCGAACAATTGTGCCGCGCCGGACATGCCGGTCGGGATTTTCAGCTCGGCCAGGTTGCTAGGCTCGAAGCCCAGATCGGCCAGCGTCGGCAGCGCCGGAGCGGGCGAGGGCGGTGGCGCCAGACGCGCCGCATGGGGCTCGATGTTGTACGGCGCCAGCACCGACAGGTCGGCCGCCAGCTTTTTCAACCACGCGTTTTTATACGGCGTGAACACCGAGAACACGCCGCCGGTCTGCGACAGCACTTCGCTGCGCTCGAAAATCACCTGGTCCTTGTAGCTGTAGAACTTGCGCCCGGCTGCTTGCAGGGCGCTGTCCACCGTGGCGTCGCGCGCCATCGCTTGCGGTTCATAATCGTGATTGCAGAACACGGCCTGCACGCCCAGTTCCGCCGCCAGCGCGGGGATCTGTTCGACCGGATCGCCATGCCGCACGATCAGGTGGCCGCCCAGTTGTTCCAGCTCCGCCGCTACCTCGGCGATGCTGGCGTGGATGAAGTCAACGCGGCGGTCGCGTCGCGGTAGCGTGTCAAGGATGGTTGTGTCGTAGATAAAAACACAATACACCTTTTCACTGGCCAGTAAGGCCTGCTGCAAGGCCACATGATCGAAAACGCGCAGGTCGCGGCGCAGCCAGACGAGGGAAGAAGTCAGTTTCATTCGGTTTGTATCAAGCTTGTGGGGGACGCAATCGTGGCTGTGCCCCCGTTTCAGTGTAAACTACGGGTAAAACAGAGTTGCTAGCCGCGCGATACTACAGTAATTGTCAGCAGCACAGAGAGAACACGCACCCAGCAGAGAGAGCAACTTGTATGAAGAAGAGCAAAATAAGCAAAACTCTAGCTGTTCCCGGCATGATGCAAGATGCCGGAGATCCCCTCGAACCATTTGGCGCTGCCTCCAGCACGCTCAATCTGGCAAATCATTTCCTTATTGCAATGCCATCCATGCAAGATCCGGTCTTCGGCGGCACGGTGGTGTATGTTTGTGAACACAACGAAAACGGCGTGCTCGGCGTGGTCATTAACAAACCGACCGACATGACCATGCACACCCTGTTCGAGCGTATCGACCTCAAGGTCGACCACGGCCTCGAAGGGCATGACGACGAGCCTATCATGTTTGGCGGCCCGGTTCAGGACGACCGCGGCTTTGTGCTGCACACGCCTGGCCAGCGCTATTCGTCCTCGCTGACGGTGACCAAGGACATCGCTTTCACCACCTCCATCGACGTACTGGAAGCCGTGGCTGCCGGTGACGGTCCGCCGCGCATGCTGGTGTCGATCGGCTACTCGGGCTGGAGCCCGGGCCAGTTGGAAGAAGAGATCAGCCGCAACGGCTGGCTGACCGTCGGCGCCGATCCGGAGATTCTGTTCAACCTGCCGATCGAAGAACGCTACACCGCCGCCATGCGGCTGTTGGGCATCGATCCGCTGATGCTGACTTCCGAGGCGGGCCACGCTTAAATGAGCAGTATCGACACCATCCTTGCTTTCGATTTCGGCGTGAAGAGAATCGGTGTGGCGATGGGGAACACCATGCTGCTGCAGGCGGAACCCCTGAAGGTCATCAAGGCGGAAGACAATGCCACCCGTTTTGCCGATATCCAGAAGCTACTGGACGAATGGAAGCCGGCCAAACTGGTGGTCGGCCTGCCCATGCACCCTGACGGCAATGAACACGACATGACGGCGCGCGCGCGCCGCTTCGCCAATCAGTTGACCGGCCGCTTCGGCCTGCCGATCGAGCTGGTGGACGAACGCTATTCCTCGGCCGTGATTTCGGCCAAGCGCGGTGAGATCATCGACGATCGCGCCGCCGCCATCATCCTGCAACAATATTTCGACTCCCTCTGACCATGTCTACCCTGAATCCCAACCAACTCGATGCCGAAGCGCTGTACGCAACGCTGCTGGCCGATGTAAAAGCCGGCCTGGCCGGCGTGCCGGATGTCGCGATTGTCGGCATCCACTCCGGTGGCGCCTGGATCGCTGAGCGCCTCGCGGCCGACCTCGGCCTGTCAGCCCGCTGCGGTGTGTTGGACGTGTCCTTCTACCGCGACGACTACGCCAAGAAAGGCCTGCCAGCCGACGTCAAGCCGACCAACATCACCTTCGAGGTGGCGGCCGCCAACATTCTGCTGGTGGATGACGTGCTGTACACCGGCCGCACCACGCGCGCCGCCATCAATGAGTTGTTCGATTACGGCCGTCCGGCGCGCATCATGCTGGCCGCGCTGGTGGATCGTGGCGAACGCCAGCTGCCGGTGGCAGCGGACTTCGTTGCCGGCCACGTGGCTGTGCCGAAAGGGCAGGCGCTGGTGCTGAAACGCGCCGATGATGGAAAATTTACGCTAACCATTGAATAAGACCATGCTTAATCCGCAACTGAATAAACACGGCGAACTCCAGCACTTGCTGTCGATCGAGGGCCTGCCGAAGGGCATCCTCAATCACATCCTGGACACCGCCTCGTCGTTCGTCGGCATCTCCGACCGCGATGTGAAGAAAGTGCCGCTGATGCGCGGCAAATCGGTGTTCAACCTGTTCTTCGAGAACTCGACCCGCACCCGTACCACGTTTGAAATCGCCGCCAAGCGTTTGTCGGCCGACGTGATCAATCTGAACATCCAGGCTTCCTCGACCAGCAAAGGTGAATCGCTGCTGGACACCATCGACAACCTGGCGGCGATGCACGCCGACATGTTCGTGGTGCGCCACGCGCAATCGGGCGCACCGTATTTGATCGCCAAGCACCTGATGGAGACCAAGCAGAACCACGTGCACGTGGTGAACGCGGGCGATGGCCGCCACGCGCACCCGACGCAGGGCCTGCTGGACATGTACACCATCCGCCACTACAAGAAGTACTTCACCAACCTGCGCGTGGCGATTGTCGGTGACATTCTGCACAGCCGCGTGGCCCGTTCCGACATTCACGCGCTGACCACGCTGGGCGTGCCCGAAGTGCGCGCCATCGGCCCGCACACCCTGCTGCCTGGCGGCCTGGAGCAGATGGGCGTGCGCACCTTCACCAATATGGATGAAGGCCTGAAGGACGTCGACGTGATCATCATGCTGCGCCTGCAGAACGAACGCATGAGCGGCGCGCTGTTGCCGTCGGCTGGCGAATACTTCAAGAGTTATGGCCTGACGCCTGAACGTTTGGCACTGGCCAAGCCGGACGCCATCGTGATGCACCCGGGCCCGATGAACCGCGGCGTCGAGATCGACTCCGCCGTGGCGGACGGCGCGCAGGCAGTGATCCTGCCGCAGGTGACGTTTGGTATCGCAGTCCGCATGGCGGTGATGAGTATCGTGGCAGGAACGCAAGCATGAAGAAGAATATTCACATTAAAAACGGCCACGTCATCGACCCAGCCAACGGCATCGACGGCCTCAACGACCTATACATCGCTGACGGCAAAGTGCTGGCTATCGGTGCCGCGCCTGCGGGCTTCACCGCTGACGAAACCATCGACGCCATCGGCCTGATCGTGGCGCCGGGCTTTGTCGATTTGTCGGCACGCCTGCGCGAGCCGGGCTTTGAATACAAGGCCACGCTGGAATCGGAAATGCAAGCCGCGATGCAAGGCGGCGTCACCAGCCTGGTGTGCCCGCCGGATACCGATCCGGTGCTGGACGAACCGGGCCTGGTGGAGATGCTGAAACACCGCGCGCAAAAACTCAATCAAGCGCACGTGCACCCGCTGGGCGCGCTGACCGTGGGCCTGAAAGGCCACGCGCTGACCGAGATGTCGGCGCTGACCGCATCGGGCTGCATCGGCTTCTCGCACGCCGAGCAGCCTATCGAAGACACCAACGTGCTGCTGCGCGCCATGCAGTACGCCAAAACCTTCGGCTACACCGTGTGGCTGCGTCCGCAGGATGCGCACATCGGCCGTGGCGGCGTGGCCGCTTCGGGCCCGCTGGCTTCGCGCCTTGGCCTGTCCGGCGTGCCGGTCATGTCGGAAACCATCGCCCTGCACACCATCTTCGAACTGATGCGTGCTTCCGGCGCACGCGTGCACCTGTGCCGCATCTCGGCCGCTGCCAGCCTGGACCTGATCCGCAAGGCCAAGGAAGAAGGCCTGCCGCTGACCTGCGACGTTGGCGTGCACCACGTACACCTGACTGACGCCGACATCGGCTTCTTCGATTCGAACGCGCGCATGGACCCGCCATTCCGCAGCCAGCGCGACCGCGATGCGATCCGCCTCGGCCTGCTGGATGGCACCGTCGATGCGCTGTGCTCGGACCATACGCCGGTCGATGATGATGAAAAACTGCTGCCGTTCGGCGAAGCTTCGCCGGGCGCCACCGGTCTGGAGCTGCTGCTGTCGCTGACCCTGAAGTGGGCGGAAGACTACGCCAAGATGCAAGACACTGGCGCAGGTAAAGATGCAATGCGTCCGCTGTCGCGCGCGCTGTCCCGCATCACCTCGGAAGCGGCGCGTGTCGCTGGCCTCGACGCTGGCACGCTGTCGGTCGGCGCCACGGCGGACGTGGTGCTGTTCGACGCTGGTGCGCACTGGACGGTGGAAGCGTCGGCGCTGGCCAGCCAGGGCAAGCACACGCCATTCATCGGCTACAACCTCGCTGGTCAAGTACAAACCACCATCGTGGCTGGCCACGTCGCTTACCAACGCTGATACGCTTGCATGAAACTGTCGACGATATTCCGCCTCGCGCGGGTGATGCTGCATGTGTTCAAGGGCATGGCGATTTGTGCCGTGGTGTTTCCGTGGATCGGGCTGGAGAAGCGTAACGGCCATATCCGCCGCTGGTCTACCAGGCTGCTGCGCATCTGCAATGTAACAGTGGAGCAGGCGGCCGGCAGCGCGCCTGTGCTGGAACATTGCGCGGTGGTGGCTAACCACGTGTCGTGGCTGGACATCTTCGTGGTGCACAGCCTGCATCCTAGCCATTTCGTGGCCAAGGCCGAGATCCGTTCCTGGCCGCTGGCTGGCTGGCTGGCGGAGAAGGCCGGTACCGTGTTCATTGCACGCGGCAACCGGCGCGATCTGCGCCATATTTTCAAAGGGCTGGTGACCAGCCTGGAGAAGGGGGAGCGCGTGGCCTTCTTTCCGGAGGGGACCACGGCGCCGCAGGGTAGCTTGCTGCCGTTCCACGCGAATCTGTTTGAAGCGGCGATTGACGCCAAGGTGCCAGTGCAGCCTTATGCGCTGACCTATGAAGATGCGTCAGGCGCATCGCATCCGTCAGTGGACTTCATCGGCGAGACCAGTTTCGCTGAAAGCATCATCCTGATCCTGAACGGCCCGCCGGTCAAAGCCAAGCTGATGATTCTGCCGCCGATGGACACCATTGGGGCGCATCGCCGCGACCTGGCGGAAGCGTCGCACAAAGTCGTCGCCGCCGCATTGGGTGTGACGGTTTAAGCTTTCTTGCCGGGCGCCTGGAACTGCGGACACTGCACTTGTAGCAGGCTGCGGTCTTCCAGGCACACGGCGGATAGCTGGCCGCCCCACACGCAGCCGCTGTCCAGGCCGATCAAATTTGGCTTCAGGGTCAAGCCCAGGGCCGACCAGTGGCCAAACACCACTGTCTCTTTGGCGCTGCGCCGGCCCGGCACCTCAAACCATGGCATCAAGCCGCTGGCCGGATCTGCCGTCCCGCTTTCCTTCATTTTGAAATCCATCACGCCATCAGCGCTGCAGAAGCGCAGCCGCGTCATGGCGTTGATGATGCAGCGCAGCCGCTCCGCACCTTCCAGTTGATCCGACCACTGGTCCGGATGGTTGCCATACATTTCAGCCAAAAACTCGGCGATGCCGTCGCTGCGCAGCATGTCCTGCACCTCGCCTGCCAGCGACATCGCTTGTGATGGAGTCCATTGCGGCAGCAGGCCCGCATGCACCAGCACGTGGCCTTGCACATGAATCGCCAGCGGCCGGTGCCGTATCCAGTCGATCAGCTCCGCGCGGTCCGGCGCATGCAGGATCTCGGCCAGCGTGTCGGACTTGTGCTCTGGCCGGATGCCATACGCCACCGCCAGCAAATGCAAGTCATGATTGCCCAGCACGCTGTCGATCAGCCCGCCGCTGGCCATCGCCAGCTTGCGCACGTGGCGCAGCGTGGCCAGTGAATCCGGGCCACGGTTGATCAGGTCGCCTGCAAACAAGATGGCAGGCTCGGCCACGCCATCCGCCGCCGCGTGCGCACGTATGCGGTCGAGGATGGCCAGCGTCTGCTCATGGCAGCCCTGCAAATCCCCGATTACATAGGTTTTCATATGGATACTCACTTGTTCGTTGCTTTAGGGGCTGAATTACCCTGAATTTTTGCCCCGTTACGGGGCACATCACATAAAATCATGCATACGACTAATTTGACTCTTGCTGCGGGATACTAAATGATTTTTGTAACAGGTGGTGCTGGTTTTATCGGCTCAAATTTTGTCCTCGACTGGCTGGCTCAGTCGGATGAGCCTGTCCTCAACTACGACAAGCTGACCTACGCCGGCAATCTCAACAACCTGGCCTCGCTGAAGAACGATGGTCGCCACAGCTTCGTGCGCGGCGACATCTGCGACCAGGCCCAGGTGCTGGCGCTGTTCCAACAGCACAAGCCGCGCGCCGTGGTGCACTTCGCGGCCGAAAGCCACGTTGACCGTTCCATCCTCGGTCCGGGCGAATTCATCAACACCAACATCAACGGCACCTTCAGCCTGCTGGAAGCGGCGCGAGCCTACTGGTCCGGCTTGCCGGATGACGAGAAGGCCGCCTTCCGTTTCCTGCACGTGTCCACCGATGAAGTGTACGGCACGCTCGGTCCTGATGATGCGCCGTTCAGCGAAACCACCGCGTTCGCGCCGAACAGCCCGTACTCGGCATCGAAAGCCGCGTCCGACCATCTGGTGCGTTCGTACTTCCACACCTACGGCCTGCCGGTGGTGACCACCAACTGCTCCAACAACTACGGCCCGTATCACTTCCCTGAAAAACTGATCCCGCTGATCATCGCCAATGCGCAAGCCGGCAAGCCGCTGCCGATCTACGGCGACGGCCAGCAAGTGCGCGACTGGCTGTACGTCAGCGACCACTGCGCCGCTATCCGCCGTGTGCTGGAAGCGGGCCGTCTCGGCGAGACTTACAACGTCGGCGGCTGGAACGAAATGGCCAACCTCGACGTGGTGCACACCCTGTGCGACATGCTGGACCAGCTGAAGCCGAAAGCGGCCGGCAGCTATCGCGACCAGATCACCTTCGTCAAAGATCGTCCGGGCCACGACCGCCGCTACGCCATCGATGCGCGCAAGCTGGAGCGCGAACTGGGCTGGAAACCGGCCGAGACCTTCCAGACTGGCATCGCCAAGACCGTGCAGTGGTATCTGGATAACCAGGCTTGGGTGGCCGACGTGCAGTCGGGCAGCTACGCCAAGTGGGTGGAAACCAATTACTTCAATCGCGAGGGACAGTAATGAGCAATAAGCGCAAAGGCATTATTCTCGCGGGCGGCTCCGGCACCCGTTTGTATCCGGTCACGATGAGCGTCTCCAAGCAGCTGCTGCCGATCTACGACAAGCCGATGATCTACCATCCGCTGACCGTGCTGATGCTGGCCGGGATGACCGACATCCTGCTGATCTCGACGCCGCAAGACACGCCGCGCTTCAAGGACTTGCTGGGCGATGGTAGCCAGTGGGGCATCAACATCAGCTACGCGGTGCAGCCTTCGCCGGACGGTCTGGCGCAAGCCTTCATCATCGGCAAGGAATTCGTCGGCGATTCGCCGTCGGCGCTGATCCTTGGCGATAACATCTACTACGGCAATGACCTCGACGCGCTGCTGCGCCACGCTACCGAGCAGACCGATGGCGCCACCGTGTTCGCCTACCACGTACAAGACCCTGAGCGTTACGGCGTGGTTGAGTTTGATGCGGACCGCACCGCCGTATCGATCGAAGAAAAGCCGCAGCAGCCGAAATCGAACTACGCCGTCACCGGCCTGTACTTCTACGACAAGCAGGTGTGCGACATCGCCGCCAGCATCAAGCCGTCCGCGCGCGGCGAGCTGGAGATCACCGACGTCAACAAGGTCTACCTGGACAAGGGCCAGCTCAACGTTGAAGTGATGGGTCGCGGCATGGCCTGGCTGGACACCGGCACCCACGAGTCGCTGCTGGAAGCGGGCCAATTTATCGCCACGATTGAAAAACGCCAGGGCCTGAAAGTCGCGTGCCCGGAAGAGATCGCTTACCGCAAGGGCTACATCAACGCCGAGCAGCTGCGCAAGCTGGCCGAGCCGCTGAAGAAAAACCAGTACGGCCAATACCTGCTGCAAATTTTGGAAGATAAGGTTGTGCCACGATGAACGTTATTCAAACGCCGCTGGAAGGCTTGCTGGTACTGGAGCCGCGCGTGTTCGGCGACGACCGCGGTTTTTTCTTTGAAAGCTTCAACGCCAAGCGCTTTGCCGAACTGACCGGTGTCACTGCCGAGTTCGTGCAGGATAACCATTCGCGCTCGTCGAAAGGCGTGCTGCGCGGCTTGCACTACCAGATCCAGCAAGCGCAGGGCAAGCTGGTGCGCGCCAGCGCTGGTGCGGTGTTTGACGTGGCGGTGGATATTCGCAAGAACTCGCCGACCTTCGGCCAGTGGTATGGCTGCGAACTGTCGGCCGAGAACAAGCGCCAGTTGTGGATACCGGCCGGCTTCGCGCACGGCTTCGTGACCCTGACCGACGGCGCTGAGTTCCTGTACAAAACCACCGACTACTGGGCGCCAGAGCACGAGCGCTCGATCCTGTGGAACGACCCGGCCATCGGCATCCAGTGGCCGGCGCTGGACACTGCGCCGCTGTTGTCGGGCAAGGACCAGGCCGCGAAGCTGCTGGCCGACGCCGAGGTGTTTGCATGAAGGTTCTGCTGACCGGCAGCACCGGCCAGGTCGGCTACGAACTGGCGCGCAGTCTGCAGGGCGTGGGTGAAGTGGTGGCGGTGGACCGCAGCGAGATGGACCTGTCCAACCTCGACCAGGTGCGCGACGTCATCCGCCGCGTCCAGCCCAAGCTGATCGTCAATCCGGCGGCCTACACGGCGGTCGACAAGGCCGAGAGCGAGCCCGAGCTGGCGTTCCGCATCAACGCCGAAGCACCGGGCGTGATGGCCGAGGAAGCCAAGGCGCTGGGCGCAGCGCTGGTGCATTACTCCACCGATTATGTATTCGACGGTTCGCAAGCCACGCCGCGCGTGGAAGACGATCCGCTGGGCCCGCTCAACGTTTACGGCGCCAGCAAGCTGGCTGGCGAGCAGGCGATTGCGGCAGCCGGCATTCCGCACCTGATTTTCCGCACCAGCTGGGTGTACGGCATGCGCGGCAAGAACTTCCTGCTGACCATGCTGCGGCTGGCCAAAGAGCGCGCCGAGCTGCGCGTGGTGGCCGACCAGCACGGCGCGCCGACCTGGAGCCGCACCATCGCCGACACCACGGCGCAAGTGCTGTCGCAAGCGCATGCGGGCGGACGCGAATGGTGGGTGCAGAACAGCGGCGTCTACCACCTGAGTGCGCAAGGCCAGACCACCTGGCATGAATTCACCGAAGCCATCATCGCCGAGGCCGGGCTGTCGTGCAAAGTGCTGCCGATTGCCACGGCTGAATACCCGACGCCAGCCCAGCGGCCGCAGTATTCCGTGATGTCGTCGGAACGCCTGATGGCGCGCTTTTGCCACTTACCAGACTGGAAAGAAGCGTTGCATCTTTGTATGCGCTAACTCCGGGGTCAGGTCCTCCATTTCTACACGAGCCCTGCCGTTGTCTTCGCTACGGCAGGGCTCGTGTAGAAATGGAGGACCTGACCCCGGAGTTTGTATCGATTGGTAAGCATTGCCACTAGGGCCAGCCGGTGCTGGTACAATCGGCAGTTGGCATGCTGATAATGCTTCGTGTTGCGATACAACGCAGAACTTAAAATAATATGTTTTCCTTCCTACTGAGCTTTATCGCTTCCGCGCTGCTTACCCTGTTGGTGATTAAAGAAGCGAGACTGCACGGTCCGGCGCTGGACTCCAATTTCGACGGCGTGCAAAAAGTGCACTCCCATAATGTGGCCCGTATTGGCGGCCTGTCGATTTTTCTGGCAGTCGCGCTGAGCTCAGCTATTTCCATCTGGCGCGTGCCGGTGATGAGTCAGTGGCTGCTGTCGCTGCTGGCCTGCTCAGCCGTGGCTTTCGTCGGCGGCATCGTTGAAGACTATACCGGCCGCGTCAGCCCGCTGCGCCGCCTGCTGCTGACCATGGCGGCCGCCACTCTCGGCTACTTCCTGCTGGACGCCCGCATCGACCGCCTGGACTGGGCGTTTTCGGCGTGGGCGCTGCCGTATATGTGGATCACGCTGCCGCTGACGGTGCTGGCCGTGGCCGGCATCGCCAACGCGGTAAATATCATCGACGGATTCAATGGCCTGGCCAGCGTGGTGTGCATCTGCATGCTGCTGTCGCTCGGTTACGTGGCGCTGCAGGTCAACGATATGTTCGTGCTGATCGCCGCGCTGATGGTGGCCGGCGCCACGGCTGGTTTCCTGATCTGGAATTATCCGGTGGGCCTGATTTTCCTTGGCGATGGCGGCGCCTACTTCATCGGCTTCATGCTGGGCGAACTGGCGCTGCTGCTGGTGATGCGCAATCCGCAGGTGTCGACCTGGTATGCGCTGCTGCTGCTGATTTATCCGGCGTTTGAGACTTTGTTCTCTGTATATCGCCGCATGTTCGTGCGCGGGAAGTCGCCGGCCATGCCGGACGGGATTCACTTGCATAGCCTGATTTTCCGCCGCGTGGTGCAGTGGGCGGTGGGCCGCAAGGAAGCGCGCGCGCTGATTCGCCGTAATTCGCTGACGTCCCCGTATCTTTGGCTGTTCTCGCTGATGGCGGTGATTCCGGCCACCGTGTTCTGGCGCCACACCTGGGTGCTGATGCTGTCCTGTATTCTCTTCATCGGCAGCTACATCTGGATCTACGTGCGTATCGTGCGCTTCAAGGCGCCGCGCTGGATGATCCGGCATAAGAAGCACTGATGTACACTATTCCCTCTATTTTTGCAGGTTCCCACTATGGTTAATTTATCCAAGACGATTTTCAAGGCTTACGACATTCGCGGCATTATCGACAAGACGCTCGATGCCGGCGTGGCGTTCCAGATCGGCGCCGCTTTCGGCCGCGCTGCATTGGCCAAGGGCGAGAAGAAAGTCGTGATCGGTCGTGATGGCCGCCTGTCCGGTCCATCGCTGATCAAGGCGCTGGCGGAAGGCCTGCAATCGGCTGGCGTGGACGTGATCGACCTGGGCGTGGTGGCTACGCCGATGGTTTATTTTGGCACCAATGTGCTGGGCGCTGCGTCGGGCATCATGGTCACCGGCAGCCACAATCCGCCGGACTACAACGGCTTCAAGATGGTGCTGGCCGGCGAAGCGATTCACGGCGAAGCGATCACCGGCCTGTATGACAGCATCCTCGCGCACGACGGTTCGTCTTCGGCGACGCCGGGTGCCTACAGCACCCATGACATCCGCGAGCAATACCTGCAGCGCATCATCGGCGACGTGAAAGTTTCGCGTCCGATCAAGATCGCTGTCGATTGCGGCAACGGCGTTGCCGGCGCATTCGCGGGTGACCTGTATCGCGGCATGGGCTGCGAAGTGATTGAACTGTTCTGCGAAGTGGATGGCACTTTCCCTAACCACCATCCTGATCCTGCGCATCCGGAAAACCTGCAAGACCTGATCCGCGCGCTGCAAGAAACCGACGCTGAAATCGGCCTGGCCTTCGACGGCGACGGCGACCGCCTCGGCCTCGTGACCAAAGATGGCCAGATCATTTATCCGGACCGCCAGATGATGCTGTTCGCAGCGGATGTCCTGTCGCGCAATCCGGGCGCGGAAATCCTGTACGACGTGAAGTGCACCCGCCATCTGGCTCCGTATATCGAGAAGTCGGGCGGCAAGCCGCTGATGTACAAGACCGGCCACTCGCTGGTGAAGGCCAAGCTGAAAGAAACCGGTTCGCCACTGGGCGGCGAAATGAGCGGCCATATCTTCTTCAAGGACCGCTGGTACGGCTTCGACGACGGCTTGTACGCCGGCGCGCGCATGCTGGAAATCCTGACCAAGGAACAGGACCCATCCGCGCTGCTGAACGCACTGCCGCAGTCGGACAGCACGCCGGAACTGCACCTGCACCTGAAAGAGGGCGAGAACTTCATCGTGATGGACAAGCTGCGCGCGGACGCCAAGTTCCCTGGCAATGAGCGCATCATCACCATCGACGGCTTGCGTGTGGAGTACGCGGACGGCTTCGGCCTGGCGCGTTCGTCCAACACCACGCCCGTGATCGTGATGCGCTTTGAAGCGGAAACGCCGGAAGCGCTGGCACGCATTCAAGGCCAGTTCCGTGATGTGATCCTCGCGGCCAAGCCGGACGCGGAATTGCCGTTCTAAGTTCATGACGCGGCCCCTGAACATTCTGCTGGTACGCGTCTCCTCGCTGGGAGACGTGCTGCATAACATGCCGATGGTAGCCGACATCGCCCGCCACTTCCCCGACGCGAATATCGACTGGGTGGTGGAAGAGGGCTTTGTTAGCTTGGTGCGCATGAATGCGCGCGTGCGCAATGTGATTCCGTTTGCGCTGCGGCGTTGGCGCAAGAGCCTCGGCAAGGCGGAGACGCGGGCCGAGATCAAATCGTTTTTCCGTACCCTGCGCCAGCAGGAGTACGACTACGTGTTTGACACCCAAGGCTTGCTCAAGACCGGCATCATCATGGGCGCTGCGCGTATGGTGAAGGGCGGCCGCAAAGTGGGCCTGGCCAATGGCAGCGAGGGCTCTGGCTACGAGGGTATCTCGCGCATTTTCCATAACCTGAGCATTCCAACCGATCCGCGTACGCACGCGGTGGCGCGCGGGCGTATCGTTGCTGGTGCGGCGCTGGGCTATGCGGTCGATGCGCCGGCGGACTTTGGTTTGCCTGCAGTGTCGGACGACACGCCGCGTCCTGAATGGATGCCGGAGTCGTACGCAGTCTACTTCCACGGCACCGCGCGCGATGCCAAGAAGTGGGCGACCGAGAACTGGATTGCACTTGGCCACGAGTTGGCGCCGATGCCTATCCTGCTGCCTTGGGGCTCGCCGAAAGAAAAAGCGGAAGCAGAGCAGATCGCAGCAGGCCTGCCCAATGCGCGCGTGCTGCCGAAATTGTCGATGGCCGATGCGATCATGGTGGCGCGCCGTGCGTCGCTGGTGATTGGTGTTGATACGGGACTGGTACACATCGCGGCAGCCTTCGTGCGGCCGACGGTGGAGATTTATGCGGATTCGCCGCGCTGGAAGACTGAGGGTAACTGGTCGCCGCGCATTATCAACTTGGGTGACCAAGGCACGCCGCCATCAGTAGCGGAAGTGCTGACGGCGGCCCGGAGTTTACTGGGCTGATCATGCGACTGTTTTATTCCTTGATGTGGTGGCTCGCATTGCCGCTGGTGCTCACGCGCCTGTGGCTGCGCGGCCGCAAAGAGCCGGGCTACCGCCAACACTGGGCCGAGCGCCTCGGCTTCTATCCTCGCGCCACGGCGTCTGCTGCGGCGCCGGTGGTGTGGGTCCACGCCGTCTCCGTTGGCGAAACGCGCGCTGCCGAACCTCTGGTAGACGCCTTGCTGGCCGACTACCCGCAAAGCCGCATCATCCTCACCCACATGACGCCAACCGGCCGCGCTACCGGCAAAGCCCTCTTCGCCAAACACGGCGAGCGCCTGGTGCAATCCTACCTGCCATACGATACCGGCAGCATGGTCTCGCGTTTCATCCATCATTTCCAGCCCAGCGTCTGCATCCTGATGGAGACCGAAGTCTGGCCCAACCTGATCGCTGTCTGCAACGCGCGCAACGTGCCAGTGGCGCTGGCTAACGCGCGCCTGTCCGAACGCTCGCTGCGCAAAGCCACGCGCCTTGGCTCGCTGCTGTTGAACGCCGCGCGTGGCATCACGCTAGTCGCCGCCCAAACCGAAGCCGATGCACAGCGCGTGCGCTCGCTGGGTGTGCAGCGCGTAGAAATCACCGGCAGCATCAAGTTTGACGTCGTGGTGCCGGAAGCAGCACTGGCCATCGGCGCCAAGCTGCGCACCGCCATCGGCCCTCGTCCTGTTCTACTGTGCGCCTCCACCCGTGAAGGCGAAGAAGACCTTATCCTGCAAGCCTTCGAAAGCGCGCGCATCGCATTGCTGGCGGATGTGCTGCTGTTGATCGTCCCTCGCCACCCACAGCGCTTCGACGAAGTAGAAAAAATGATCGCCGCGCGCGGTCTGACAGTACAGCGCCGCAGTGCGTTGCCACTCGACGGCAGCGTGCTGCAAGCCGACGTCCTGCTAGGCGACTCAATGGGCGAAATGTTCGCCTACTACGCCGCGTGCGACATCGCCTTCGTCGGCGGCAGCCTGATGCCGCTGGGCGGTCAGAACCTGATCGAACCAGCCGCCTTGGGCAAACCTATCCTTATCGGCCAACACACCTTCAACTTCGAGCTAGTCACTGAAGATGCACTAGCCGCCGGCGGTGCCCAACGCATCACCGACGCTGCCGACTTAATGGTCACTGCCGCTAGCCTGCTGAACGACACCAGCGCCCGCGAAACCATGGGCCAAAACGCCCAAACCTTCGCCAACCAACACCGCGGCGCCACCCGCCGCACGCTGGCCCTGCTGAAGCCCCTAATCTAAATTCGGGGTCAGCTCTGTCATTTGGACATGCACGCATGATGTTTGATAAATATCAATGCAGAGATTTTGTCTGTGAGGGCATAATTTTTTTAGGTGTGCGAATTAAAAGCACATCAGCGGTATGTCACATTGATATTTCTCAAACATGAACTGCCCGTGTCCAAATGACAGAGCTGACCCTGAATTGAGTTACGGGAACAGTACGGGCAGCTCTTGCGAGCGTTTGCGGAGGAGGTTTTTGGCTTCTTCGTATTCGGGGTAGATCAGGCCGACGGTGTCCCAGAATTGCTGGCTGTGGTTCATTTCCAGGATGTGCGACAGTTCGTGTGCTACTACGTAGTCGATCAGGGGCAGGGAGAAGTGGATCAGTTTCCAGTTCAGGCGGATCTTGCGGTCCGCTGTGCATGAGCCCCAGCGGGTGCCGGCTGACGATAAGCCAAACGAGTGGTACTGCACGCCCAATCGCTCCGCGTACGAATCCAGACGCTCTTCGAATAAAGTCTTTGCCTGCTGCTGATACCACGTCTGCACGCGGTTCTTCAGCGTTTCTTCACTCGCGCCGGGCAAAAGCGTCATCCACAGTTCGCGCGTGTTCGGGTTGTAGATGCTGCGATTGCGGCCACCCACCAGCAAGCGCAAGGTGATGTCGGCTCCCATGTACGGCAGCTGCGCGCCGTCGATCCATTCCACCGGCGGCTTTTGCAGCCGTGCCGCGCGG
Organism: Duganella flavida; assembly: GCF_009857445.1. GTDB lineage: Bacteria > Pseudomonadota > Gammaproteobacteria > Burkholderiales > Burkholderiaceae_D > Rugamonas > Rugamonas flavida. The sequence continues at coordinate 268,259 of NZ_WWCN01000006.1, read as the reverse complement.
CGTTCGCGCCGCTCTTTCAGTTTGCTCAAAATCCAGTGCTGCTTGGTGCGGATTGCTTCGTCAATCTCTGCGATGCTGATGCGCTTGGGCGCGGTCACGCGCAAGCCGTCGTCGTCGATCATGAAACCGATCGAGCGGCGCGTGGAGCGGCGCAATTCGTATTCGAGGATGAACTCTCCCACCAGCAGTTGGCGACGCGGCGGCAGGTCCGACGGCGGCGCGACTAAAGGACGTGTCTTGACTGGGACTGCCGTTTCCGGCGGAGCGACGTAAGGAGAGACTGGAGGCGGTTTTTTCGGTGCAGGTGGAATGGACCATACCGGTGCTGTGTACACCGGTTTCTGGCCCTCTCCGCTAAACAGGTCCGGCTGGTTCGGATCAGGCGACGTTGGTTTGACCAGCGTCGCCAGGTCGTCTAACCAGCGTTGTAAGCGTGGGGCGAAATGACGCGCATTTCTGATTCGATCCAATTTTCCACCTGTTGCATCATGTCGTCGGGCGTTTGGCCTTCGGACGAAATTGGCTTACCTATCGATACTGTAACAAGGCCGGGACGTTTGATGAAGGAATTTTTTGGCCAGCACTCGCCGGAGTTGTGCGCAATCGGCACCACCACTGCACCGGTATCGATTGCAAGACGCGTGCCGCCGCTTTTGTACTTACCCGCTTTGCCAACCGGGATGCGGGTCCCTTCCGGGAACATGATGATCCACAGGCCTTGCGCCAGGCGGCGCTTGCCGTGGCGGACCACTTCCTTGAAGGCGTTCTTGCCTTGCTTGCGGTCGATCGGGATCATGCGCAGCAGCGCCATCGCCCAGCCGAAGAACGGAATGTAGAGGATCTCTTTTTTGAACACGAACACCAGTGGACGCGGCATCAGCGGCAGCAGGAAGATGGTCTCCCACGCCGATTGGTGCTTGGACAGCAGGATGGCCGGTGCGTCCGGCAGGTTGTCCATGCCGCGGATTTCATAACGAATCCCGCAGATCACTTTGAGGCACCAGATCATGAACACGTTCCAGCGCGACGTGATGAAGAAGCGCTGTCGATACGGCAGCGGCGCCGCTGCAAAGCACACCAGCGACCAGATAACGGTCGACACCACCATCACGAGGGTGAAAATCAGGGAACGCAGAAACAAGACGGGATGACCCAATGCAGACTCCAAAAACTGTTTAACTGACGACGTGCAGCGCCGACGCGGTGCTGGTTTTCAGCAGGTGAGTGACCATCGCGGCCAAATCCGGGAATACCAGGGTGCCAGGCGGGAGACCGCCGGTGGCCTGGGTTTTCTCGCCTTTGCCGGTGAGGACCAGAAAAGGCACGCAGCCGCTCACATAGCCCGCTTGCAGGTCGCGCAGCGAATCGCCGACGACAGGCACGCCTTTTAAACTAATTTTATAGCGCTGCGAGATTTCTGTGAACATGCCCGGTTTGGGTTTGCGGCAGTCGCAGTTGTCGGCCGCCGCGTGCGGGCAGAAAAACACCGCGTCGATGCTGGCGCCCACTTGCTGCGCCAGCGTGTGCATCTTCTGGTGGATCGCGTTCAGGATGGTCATGTCGAAGAACTCGCGGGCGATGCCCGACTGGTTCGACGCCACGACCACGCGATAACCTGCCTGGTTCAAACGGGCGATGGCTTCCAGCGAACCGGCCACCGGAATCCACTCCGCGGGCGATTTGATGAAGTCCGGCGAATCGTGGTTGATGACGCCGTCCCGATCCAGGATGACCAGCTTCATGGACGGCGTACCCATTTACACCGCCAGCTTGGAGATGTCGGCCACGCGGTTCAGCATCCCGTGCAGGGACGACAGCAGGGCCAGACGGTTGTTACGCAGCGCGACATCTTCGGCCATGACCATGACGTCGTTGAAGAAGGCATCCACTTCTTCCTTCAGCTGGGCCAGCGTTTTCAGCGTGCCGGCGAAGTCGCCCTGGTTGAAGGCAGCATCGATTTCCGGCAGCACGCGCACTACGGCGGTGTGCAGGTTTTTCTCGGCGGTGTCTTGCAGCAGCGTGACATTCACACCAACACCACCTGCGGCAGCGAGGGCTTCTTCGTTCTTCTTCAGGATGTTGGTGATGCGCTTGTTGGCAGCTGCCAGCGATGCCGATTCTGGCAGCGCGGCGAAGGCTTGTACGGCTTCCAGGCGCTGCACGATATCGTCCAGACGGTCCGGGTTCTGTGCGACCACGGCTTCGATTTCGTTGACCGAGAAACCGCGCTCACGCAGGATGCCGCGCAGGCGGTCCAGCATGAAGGCTGCCACGTCGGCGGTTGGATCTTTGAAGCCGGCTACGGTGGAGAACTGTTTTGCAGCATCAGCCAGCAGGCCGGAGATCGACAGCGACAGGCGCTTTTCGATCAGCATGCGCAGCACGCCCAGTGCGTGGCGGCGCAGCGCGAACGGATCTTTGTCGCCGGTAGGCTGCAGGCCGATGGCCCAGATGCCGACCAGGGTTTCCAGCTTGTCGGCCAGTGCGACGGCGGTGCCGGTCACGGTCGACGGCAGGGCGTCGCCAGCGAAGCGCGGCTGGTAGTGTTCCGATGCGGCCAGCGCGACGTCTTCTTTTTCGCCGTCGTTGCGGGCGTAGTAGGTGCCCATGATGCCTTGCAGCTCAGGGAATTCGCCCACCATGTCGGTCAGCAGGTCGGCCTTCGACAGGCGCGCCGCGCGTTCGGTCAGGGCCACGTCGGCGCCCAGCTTGGCGGCGATGGCGCCGGCCAGCGCGGTCACGCGGTCGCTGCGTTCTGCTTGCGTGCCCAGTTTGTTGTGGTAGACGACGTTCTTCAGCAGCGGCAGGCGCGATTCCAGGGTTTTCTTCTTGTCTTGCTCGAAGAAGAATTTGGCGTCGGACAGGCGCGGACGCACCACGCGCTCGTTACCGCCGATGATGGCGGCCGGCGTGTCGGTGGCGATGTTGGAGACGATCAGGAAGCGCGAACGCAGCTTGCCGTTGGTGTCGGTCAGCGCGAAGTATTTCTGATTGGTCTGCATGGTCAGGATCAGGCATTCCTGTGGCACGGCCAGGAATTCGTCTTCGAATTTGCATTCGTAGACCACTGGCCATTCGACCAGCGCGGACACCTCGTCCAGCAGGGCTTCCGGCATCAGCACCGTGTCGGCACCGGCTTTGGCCAGCAGTTCGGCGCGGATTTGTTCTTTGCGCTCTTCCACCGAAGCCAGTACTTTGCCGTCGGCTTTCAGGGTGGCGGCGTAAGCATCGGCGTTGGCGATGGTGACGGCGCGCTGGCCCGGTGCGGTCAGGAAGCGGTGGCCTTCGGTGACGTTGGAACCGGTCAGGCCGAGCAAGGTCAGTGGCAGCACGGCGTCGCCATGCAGCGCGATCAGCGCGTGGGCTGGACGCACGAATTGCACGGTGGCGCCGTCCGGACGCTGGTAGCTCATTACTTTTGGAATCGGCAGCTTGGCGACCGAATCTTCCAGCGCGGCTTGCAGGCCCGCTTGCAGCGCGCTACCGGCTGCGGTGTAGGTGTAGAAGAAGCTTTCGGCCTTGCCGTCCTGCGCGCGTTCCAGATCGGCTACGCTCAGGTCAGGGAAGCCCAGTGCGGCCAGCTTTTTAGCCAGCGGCGCGGTGCCGTTGCCGTTCGCGTCCAGCGCGACCGATACCGGCAGCACTTTTTCGCGGATCGATTTATCCGGCGACACGGCGCGCACTTTGGTGATGGAGACGGCCAGGCGGCGCGGCGTGGCGTAGGCGGTAGCGGTGCTGTCGGCTTCCAGGAAGTCGCGCGATTTCAGGCCGTTGACGATGCCGTCCGCGAAAGCCTTGCCCAGTTTGGCGAGCGCCTTCGGCGGCAGTTCTTCGGTCAGCAGTTCGATGAGCAGAGTTTGAGTCATATCGTTTATATCGTTTATTTTGCAACTGCGTCAGCGGCGTCAGTCTTCGGGGCCATCGGGAAACCGAGGCGCTCACGCGAGTCGTAGTAGGCTTGGGCCACAAGGCGCGACAGGGCGCGCACACGGCCGATGTAGGCGGCGCGCTCGGTCACGGAGATGGCGCCGCGTGCATCCAGCAGGTTGAAGCTGTGCGAAGCCTTCATGATTTGCTCGTAGGCTGGCAACGTCAGTTGCGCTTCGATCAGGCGCTTGGCTTCCGATTCGTGGTTGTTAAACTGCGAGAACAGCAGCTCGGTGTTGGAGTGCTCGAAGTTGTAGGCCGATTGCTCTACTTCGTTTTGGTGGAATACGTCGCCGTATTTCAGCGTTTTGGTCTCGCCGTTTTCTTCCCAGGTGGTCCACACCAGGTCGTACATATTCTCGACGCCCTGCAGGTACATGGCCAGACGCTCAACGCCGTAGGTGATTTCACCCAGCACCGGCTTGCAATCCAGGCCGCCGACTTGCTGGAAGTAGGTGAACTGCGTCACTTCCATGCCGTTCAGCCAAACTTCCCAACCGAGGCCCCACGCGCCCAGCGTTGGCGATTCCCAGTCATCTTCCACGAAACGGACGTCGTTCTGCTTCAGGTCCAGGCCCAGCGCTTCCAGCGAACCCAGATACAGGTCGAGGATATTTTCCGGCGCAGGCTTCATCACTACCTGGTATTGGTAGTAGTGCTGGCCGCGATTCGGGTTTTCGCCATAGCGGCCATCTTTCGGACGGCGCGACGGCTGGACGTAGGCAGCGCGCCAAGGCTCAGGGCCGATCGCGCGCAGGAAAGTACCAGTGTGGAAGGTGCCGGCGCCGACTTCCATGTCGTATGGCTGGAGCAGGGCGCAGCCTTGCTTGTCCCAGTAGGTTTGCAAGGTCAGGATAATTTGTTGAAATGTCAGCATCTTTTGTCAGTCGGTGGCAATGCCCGGGCTAGCGCCGGCGGGCATGCGGTTGCAGTTTCGCTAAAGCGATGATTTTAGCGGGTTAAGCGGCTTTTGGCTGGTTTTTTGAGCGCTTTGCCCAAAACCACGCCCCTGCGAGGGACAGGGTGGTCAAAGCGAGGAACAGCTTGTTGCCCCAGATGATGAACGGGGTGCTACCGCCCATGCCCTGCACGTTGGCGGCCAACGTGCCGAAGGTGTTCACCGGCAGTTGCTGCACCACCTTGCCAGCGCCATTGATGATGGCAGTGGCCCCGGTATTGGTCGCCCGCAGCATGGGGCGGCCGGTTTCCAGCGTGCGCATCTGCGAGATTTGCAAATGCTGTGGGATGGCGATGGTGTCGCCAAACCAGGCCAGGTTGGAGGTGTTCAGCAGCAGGGTCGCCGGTTTCTGGTCTTGTGCCGGGTGATTCAGCTGGGCCGCGATCTCTTCGCCGAACAAGTCTTCATAGCAGATGTTGGGCAGCACGCGCTGGTCCTTGATCGGGAACGCCGGCTGGATGTCGTGGCCGCTGGTCATATCGCCCAGCGGGATCGACATCAGGTTGACGAACCAGCGGAAGCCGTAGGGGATGAACTCGCCGTACGGCACCAGGTGGTGCTTGTCGTAGCGGTAGTAGCTCGAACCCAGTTTGGCCGGAATGCCGATCACGCTGTTGAAATAGGCAGTCTGGCTGTCGGCGGTGAAGATGCCGAGGATCAGGTTGCTATTCGTTTTGTTCAGGAATTGGGCAATGCTCGGCAGGTAGTCCGGCGGCAGTTGCTGTTGCAGCGTGATGATGGCAGTTTCCGGCGTAGCGATCAGGTCGGCCGGTGCGGCGGTGATGGCCTCCTGGTACAGCTTCATGTTCGACACAATCTTGGCGCCGTTGAACTTTTCGTCCTGCGGGATATTCCCTTGCAGCAGGCGCACGCTGATTGGCTTGCCTTCCGGGTAGGTCCATTGCAGGAAGCTCAGGCCGACGCCGGCCACGCAGATGCCGATTGCCAGACCGGCCGCGCGCAGGCGGGTGCGGTGCAGTAGCAACAGCAGGGCACCAGCAATCACGGCGGCCAGCCAGCCGAGGCCGTACATGCCGATGATCGGCGCGAAGCCGGCCAGCGGGCTGTGGTTGTGGGCGTAGCCGGAGGACAGCCACGGAAAACCCGTAAACAGCCAGCCGCGTACCCATTCAAACAGCGCCCAGACCGCCGGGAATACCAGCAAGTTGGCAGCCGGCAGCGGCAATGTCCAGCGCTTGCGCAGCCACCATGCGGTGCCCATCGCGCCGGCGCCGTACAAGCCCATGGCGGCGCCCAGCAGCAGCACGGCCAGCGCCGCCAATGGCGCAGGCATGCCGCCGTAGGTGTGCATGGAGACATACAGCCAGTGCACGCCAGCGGCAGTCCAGCCGGTCACGAAGGCCCAGCCGATCAGCGCGGCGGCTTTAACGCTGGTGCTGCGCAGGACCTGGTAGAACAGCGTGGCCAGGCCGAGGATCTCCAGCGGCCACCAGCCGAACGGCGCGAACGCTAACACGCACAGCGCACCGGCGAGGCCGGTGATGAGCATGCGGCCTCGGGTCGAGCGTTGCGGCTTGGGAGGATCGTCAGGTTTGGCGCGGCGAAAACGCATTATGCGTCGTCGCCGTGATCAGGGGCCGGCGGCAGCTTTTCCACCGTCAGCACGTGGATCTGGCGGGCGTCGGCGCGCAGCACTTCAAAGCGCAGGCCTTCAAAGTCGAACACGTCGCCTTTGTGGGCCATGCGGCCGAGGTGCTTGGAGACCAGGCCGCCGATGGTGTCGACGTCGTCGTCGGGCAGGGCGGTGTCCAGCTCGTCGTTGAATTGCTCGATCTCGGTCAGTGCCTTGATGCGCCAGCGCGGGCCGTGCTGGCCTTCGCGGATCGACAGGATATTGTCCTCTTCCTCGTCGAAATCGTATTCGTCCTCGATATCGCCGACGATTTGTTCCAGCACGTCTTCGATGGTGATCAGGCCGGCGACGCCGCTGTACTCATCCACCACGATGGCCATGTGGTTGTGGTTGGCGCGGAAATCGCGCAGCAGCACGTTCAGGCGTTTCGATTCCGGGATGAAGATGGCTGGGCGCAGCATGTCGCGCACGTCGAACGATTCTTCGGCGTAGTAGCGCAGCAGGTCCTTGGCCAGCAGGATGCCGATCACCTTGTCGCGTTCGCCTTCAATGGCAGGGAAGCGCGAGTGGGCGGTTTGCAGCACCAAGGGCAGCCATTCTTCTATCGGCTTGGAGATGTCGATCACGTCCATCTGAGAGCGCGGGATCATGATATCGCGGGCGGACAGGTCGGACACCTGGAACACGCCCTCGATCATCGACAAGGCGTCGGCGTCGATCAGGTTGCGTTCGTGGGCGTCGTGCAGAACTTCGAGCAGCTCCGAGCGGTTCTCGGGCTCTGGGGAAATCAGGGCGGTCAGTCGTTCAAACAATGACCTGTGGGGTTTAGCGTCAGTCTTGACGCTACTAGAGTGCTCTTGCATAGCTGGCGTAGAGCCGGTTGTTTCGAAGAGGCATAGGATACACCAAATGGGAAGGTGAGGCCGTTTTTGTCAAAAAAACAGCAAGGAAGGCTGCCTTTATTATAAGCTTGTGGCTGATGAACACGTCGCACATAAAGGCCTTCCATGAGCAAGCTCTCGCCCGGTAGACGTTCGCTGCTGATTGACGCTGCGCTATGCTTGGCGTTGCCGGCGGCCAGCGTCATGGCCGCGCCAGCCGGCTTGCGCGCGGTGACGCTGACGGCGCCGCTGTTCGGCATGGAGGGGCAGGGCGCGCCCAGCGGCATTTTCGTTGATGTGATGAGCGAATTGTCGCGCGCCAGCGGCGTGCAGATCACCAATGCCATGGTGCCCAAGGTGCGCGGCCAGGCCTTGCTCAAGGCTGGCGAGGCGGACCTGATGATCGGCTTCGACAGTGCCGAACTGCAAGCGTGCGCGCGGCATGTGGCGCTGGTGGCCAGTTTTGATGTCGGCATCGTAGCCCGGTCCGGCATCCGTTTGCGCGCGCTGAGCGATCTGCACGGCAAGACTGTCGGCCAGCTGCGCAGTGCCGATTACTTTGCGCCGTTCGAGCAGGACAGCGCGAGTTTGAAGTACAACACCAATACCATGACACAGATGGTGAAAATGCTGGCGTTAGGGCGGGTGGATGCGGTGATCGGTGTGCGCGAATCGCTGTATTACGCGTTCCAGGGAGAAGGCATCGCGCCTGAGCGTATCGGGGATTTTCTACCGCTTACCAGCCGGGAAGCGTGGCTGCATTATGCGAACAGCAGTTATGACGCGGCGACGGCGGACAAGCTGGCGGGGGCCATGCGGCGGATGCGGGACGGCGGCAGTATTGCCGCCATCGTTGCGCGCTATGTGCGCAAATAAGTGAACAACTAAGTGAGCAAGTAAGCTTAGCTAGCGTAGGGATCGGCGTAGCCGAGTTCGGCGAGGATTTCGGTTTCGATGCCTTCCATCTCTTCCGCTTCTTCGTCGTCCATGTGGTCGTAACCCTGGGCGTGCAGCACGCCGTGGACGATCAGGTGGGCAGTGTGTTCCTCTACCGTTTTCTTTTGCTCGGCCGCTTCCTTCTCCAGCACGTCGGTGCAGAGGATGATGTCGGCTTGCGTCGGCGCGTCTTCCGGCAGTTCTTCTTCGCCTTCGTTGTAGGCGAAGGTCAGCACGTTGGTGGCGTAGTCTTTGCCGCGGTAGTCGCGGTTCAGGGTTTGGCCTTCCTCAGCATTGACGAAGCGGATGGTCAGTTCGGCCGGTGCGAACAGCGCGGCTTGCACCCATTTGCGTATCATCGGGCGGGTGATGCTTTCTTGCAGGCGTGGATCGGCGTATTGCACCGACAGCGTCAATTTATTTTTTGCGGACATTTTTGAGAGCCGTGGCTTTGAGGAGTGGAGCTATTTCCGCTTCGTGGTTGTGAGCGGTTTCGTAGGCGTCGACGATGCGCGCCACCAGTGGATGGCGCACCACGTCTTCGCTGTTGAAGTGGCTGAAGGCGATGCCGCGCACTTCTTTCAGCACCTGGATGGCATCCACCAGGCCGCTTTTCTGGCTCTTGTGCAGGTCGACTTGCGTAACGTCGCCCGTCACTACGGCCTTGCTGCCGAAGCCGATGCGGGTCAGGAACATCTTCATCTGCTCGACCGTGGTGTTCTGCGCCTCGTCCAGGATCACGAAAGCGTGGTTCAGGGTGCGGCCGCGCATGTAGGCCAGCGGGGCGATTTCAATCACCTGCTTCTCGAACATTTTCTGCGTGCGGTCGAAGCCGAGCAAGTCGTACAGGGCATCGTACAAAGGACGCAGATATGGATCGACCTTTTGCGACAGGTCGCCCGGCAGGAAGCCAAGGCGCTCGCCCGCTTCCACCGCAGGGCGGGTCAGGATGATGCGCTTGACGGCGTCGCGTTCCAGCGCATCGACTGCGCAGGCCACGGCCAGGTAAGTCTTGCCGGTGCCGGCTGGACCAACGCCGAAGCTGATGTCGTGCTCGAGGATGTTGCGCAGGTAGCGGATCTGGTGCGGCGTGCGGCCGCGCAGGTCGGCGCGGCGGGTTTTCAAGATCGGACTGTTGATGTCGATCTCGACGGCCGGCACGGGTTCGATCTTGCGCGGCTTGCTGGCTGGTGCGTCATCGGCAGCTGGCTCAGGCGCCAGTGCAGCGATATTCCCGGCATGCATGCTGGCGCGCTGTTCGACCAGCGCCAGTTGCACTTCCTCGATCGGCACGATCTTGTTGGCGATGGCGTAGAAGTGGTCGAGGATCTCGACCGCGCGTTCGGCGTTGTGGCCGCTGACGATAAACTTTTCGCCGCGGCGGAAAATGGTGACGTCCAGCGCGGCAGAAATCTGGCGCAGGTTTTCGTCGAGCGGGCCGCACAAATGGGCCAGCCGCGCGTTATCGAGCGGCTCGGGGACGAAGTAGTGCGGCTGGACTGGGGTCTTGGTTTTCAATGGGATGCTTTTAGGAGAGAGGGCCGGTGACCGGCACAGGCGATAGTTTATCGTAATTTGCCGCCGGTAGCGCCTTTGCTCTACATTACAGGTATGGCCATCAACATCACCAACGTGCCGCGTCCCGACCCGGCGCAACAGAACCTGCGTGAGACCCGCGCTAACCGTACCGAGCAGCGTCAAGCGCAGTCGGTGGAGACGCGTCGCACTGAGCAAACCAGTCGCTCGGACAAGGATGGCGCCGTTATCAAGCAGCGCGTCAAAGAAAACACCGAAGCATCCCGCAGCGAGGCCCGCTCCAATGACGAAGCGGCCGCCGCCGATCGTCGCGCTGCCCAGCAAGCCGACAAAAAAGCCGATACCGAGCGCCGTGCGAATGAAAAAACGCTAGGCCGCAACATCGACACTACCGCCTGATTTCCCGCCGAGTTTGCCCCGTTTGTTTCCTCACGGCCCTGACGTGCGCCGTACTCTTGTTCCGTGTGATGAAATAGCATTGTTGCTAAGGTTTCTAGCCTCTGATTGATGCCGAACAATCTTAGCGCGGTGCGCGCTGGTATCTTGCATGAATGGCAATCTGACTCGCTAAGTTTTGCTTAAGTTCAAGCCAGCACTATCTGTTCACCCCAACCAATGAGGAAAATCATGGCACATCATGCACTCGCATCCCAGGAAAGCTATAACCCTAACCACCTGCTTGATATCTTGCTCGGCAAGATGCAGCTGAAAAATGACGCCGCGCTGTCGCGCCTGCTCGAAGTCGCGCCACCAGTCATCAGCAAGATTCGCCACCATCGCTTGCCGGTCGGCGCTTCGCTGCTGATCCGCATGCACGAAGTGACCGGCATGAGCATCCGCGACCTGCGCGACCTGATGGGCGACCGCCGTACCAAATATCGTCTGTCCGACGCCCAAGGCCGCCCGAAACCGGAAGACCGTGCAGCAGCTGACAAGGCCTTGGCCGGAAACGCGGCTCATCATTGATGCGCGCCCTGCGCACGCGCCTGCCGTATCGAAGCTAAATCCGGTCCGGCAGGCCGCCACTTCAGGTTAGCAGCACCATAGAGATTTCTTCATACTGCAGCTCCGTCTCGCGGAATAATTGCAGATAAATTTCCTCATCGAGGCCCAATGCAGTCCAGGCCACGGTAGAGACCGGCGGGACTAAGTCGTCCTGCGCCTGCGCCAGATCGAGCGCATGCACAATCGCATCGGCCACGTGAATGATGGCCGCCAAGAAGCCAGCGCCCGGCGCTTCCGGGTCGTGATGGCCGCCGATGGCCAGCCGCATGGTGTCGGAAAAATTCCAGTGTTCTGCCAGTGCCAGGCCGGCGTCGACGTGATCGACGCCCAGTACGGTGCGCTCCGCTTCCAGCAAATAACAGTCGTGCTCGGCGCGGTAGGCCAGCGTGGCGGCGTACTGCTCCGGGAAGCAGGACACCAGCACCAGCCGCCCGATGTCGTGCAGCAGCCCGGCCGTGAAGGCGTAATCCTGGTTGAAACGCATCTGCCGCGCCAGCACTTTGGAGCAGGCGGCGGTGGCGATCGAGTGGCGCCAGAAAGCCTTGTGGTCAAAGCCAGGGCAATGGCCCTCGGCAAAGCAGCCGGTGACGGCGGCGGCCGTGATCAGGTTGCGCGTGGTCTGGAAGCCGAGGAAGGTAATCGCCTGCTGGATGGTGGTGACCTTGACCTGCAAACCGTACAGCGACGAGTTGGCCAGACGCAGGGTCTTGGCCGTCAGCGCCTGGTCGTACGAGACCTTCTTGGCCAGCACGGAAATATCAACATCGTCCTGGTCAATGCTGTTGAGCAGTTCCATCACTACTGCCGGCAGCGATGGCAGGTCGTCCAGCGTGCGGACCACGTCGTCGTAGCTGAGGGTGGCGTTACTCATGTTCCGGTGTCTCCTCTACACCCAGGCGGAAATCGGTGACGAAGCGGCGCAGCGTGGCGGTGGCCCAGTCGCTGTCGCTGTCCGGATCGTTCTTGCGGAACAGCTGGGCGATACGCGCCTCGTGGTGCTGCAGCGTGGCCGCCACCGCTTCCGGCGCTACTTCCTCGGTGACGATGGGCAGCATGGCGATGCCGTGGCGCGGCATCAGCGCCAGCATGGCGTCGGTCAGCACCGTGCCTTGCGGCAGCAGCACATTGCCCTGCACATCGAGCAGCACGTCGGATAAGACCATGCCCGGCCGCACCTCCGCCAGTGCCAGTTGATGATAATTACCTGCCATGCTGCCTCCCGGTTGCATCCTGAACTATATTTTGCGATCTTACCATTGTCTTGCCAAGACGCAGCCCATACCGTACATTGGGGCGTTGCCGTCAAATCCATGTAGTCGGGAGATTGCTAGATGTTTGGTATTCAAGGCCGCTTGACGCTGCTTTTTGTGGTGATTGTCACCCTGGTGCTGGGGATCTCCGGAACCTATGCCCAATACAGTCTAGGCCATGAACTCGAGGTCAGCAGCCAGCGCCTGCGTCAGGGCGTGCTGACGCGCTTGCAAACCAGCTTGCCATCGGCGCTGTGGGACCTGGACAAAGCCAAAGTCGACAACATCGTCGCGGCTGAAATGATGCCGCCGGAGCTGGTCTCCATCCGCGTCTACGATACGTCGGTCGGCCTGTTTTCCGGCAAACTGCGCAACGAGAACGGCACCATTGCTTCCATTGAAAACGACGCTGCCGTCGGCGGCACACCGGTGGTGGCCGATCTGGCCTACCGCGATTCCGGCGCGGCCGGCGCTTCGCTCAAGCCGGTGATAGTAGGCCGCGTGGTGGTCAACTTCAGCCGCGCGCAAATCGACGCCACGCTGGCGGCCGAGGTGCGCCGCAAAGTCACTGAAGTGCTGCTGCTGGACCTGATTTTGGTGGCAGCGCTGGCGCTGTCGCTGCGGATTGTGTTCGATCCTCTGAAGCGCTTGCGTGATGGTTTGTTCGACCTCGCCACGCGCGGCAGCGACGAGGTGGAAGAGCTGCCCGACAGCCGCCACGACGAGTTGGGTGAAGTGATCCGCGGCTTTAACGCCATCCAGCGCAAGGTGAAGTCCAACATCCAGCGTATCCGCGAAGCCGAGGACGAGGCGCGCAAATCGGCGCAAGCCACCGCCAAGGCGATGGACGATTTGCGCCGCACCCAGGAATCGCTGCTGCAGGCCGAGCGCCTGGCCTCGCTGGGCGGTCTGGTGGCTGGCGTGGCGCACGAGATCAATACGCCGGTTGGCATCGCCCTGACCAGCGCCTCGGTGCTGATGGAGGCCACCGAGAAAGTGCAGGCCGCGGTCCAGGATGGCAACATCAAGAAATCTGACATCACGCGCTACCTTGAAACGGCATCTGAAAGCACGCGCCTGATCATGAACAATGCCTACCGCGCGGCGCACCTGATCCACAGCTTCAAGCAGATCGCGGTCGATCAGGTGAGCGAGGCGCGCCGCCGCTTCGAGCTGCGCGACTATATCAACGAAGTGGTGTCCAGCCTGCAGCCCAAGCTGAAGAAGACGCGCATCACCGTCAGCATCGCCTGCCCACCAGACATCATGCTCGACAGCTACCCGGGCGCGCTGGCGCAGGTGATCACCAACCTGACGCTCAACTGCGTCGAGCATGCTTTCGGTCCGGACGACGAAGGCCGCATCGTGATCGGCGTGGCGCAGCAGAGCGACTGGATTGAAATGCAGGTGACCGACAACGGCAAAGGCATCCCGCCGGATATGCTGGATAAGGTGTTCGACCCGTTCGTCACCACCCGGCGCGGCCAGGGCGGCACTGGTCTCGGTCTGAACATCGTATTCAACCTGATTGCCAAGCAGTTCGGCGGCAGCATCACCGTGTCCAGCGTGCTGGGCCAGGGAGCCAGCTTCGTGCTGCGCATGCCGTGCGTGACGCCGACCGATGACCACATCCTGCACGCGGACGCCCGCCTGCACGCATAACGACGAAAGACTTCATGCCCATCATTACCGGAGAATTCACCGTTGCCATGCAACCGGAAGCCATGTCCGCTGTAGCGGCCGATAGCGGCGTCGGCCGCATGTCGCTCAACAAGCATTACCAGGGCGCGTTGCAGGCCGAAGGCAAGGGCGAAATGCTGGCGTATATGGACCGCGCGATTGGCTCAGGCGTCTACGTCGCCGTCGAGCGCGTGACCGGTTCGGTGGAAGGCCGCAGCGGCAGCTTCCTGCTGCATCACACCGGTATCATGACGCGCGGTGCACCGGGCCTGACGGTGGCGGTGGTGCCCGATTCCGGCAGCGGCGAACTCACCGGCCTGCGCGGCAATGTAAATATCCGGATCGAGGACGGGAAGCACTACTACGACTTCGATTACACGCTATAAAATGGCGGCATGGATAAAGAATCGATCAAAGGCCTGCTGATTTTGCTGGCCGTAGGTGCTGTGTTGGCGGTGATGGCAGTGGTGGGAACCGATGATGGCTGGCACAAGCTGGGCTGCGTGATGCGCGCCATCACGCATGGGGTAGCGTTGAGTAATATTCGCGCGATCTGTATGTAAAAAAAATCCCGCTCATTGAAGCGGGATTTTTTTCTAAACAGCCGGGAAAGTTTATTCGTCTGTGAATTTTTCCGAGCCTTGGCGGCGGCGCGAGGCGAAGCCGAGTACAACCAAACCCAACATCAGCATGACAAAGGTTTGTGGTTCCGGTACCGGGGTTGCCGGATCGGTTGAAGATTGCTGTTTCGAATCTGCCGGCGGCAAAGCGTTTTGATCCGCTTCGCTGGATTTCACGGCAGGTGCACTGCTGCTGATACCGCATGGCGCAGGGTCGTTCGCCTCACAATGTGCGAGTACAATTGTCGCAGGCGCAACATTGTTAGCCGGTGCGGCAGGCTTAGCCTGTACGGCGCCGGCGAGGCTTAGAGCAAGTATTGCTGTCGAGATCAAGGACACAACTTTCACGATACACTCCTGCATTGTTTTGAACAGGATGTTAAGACCACTTTAAAGCAAAGACTGTAAATTCACGGCGCGGATGCATGGCACTTGCTACCGTTCTGATATTAAATCACAGCCCGTAGTAATTTGCCATCTCTTTTTCTTTCGTGACAACGGAATTTTGCGTCGCAACAACACCCGCCGGCAGATTGCCAGTGGCGCAGAAGATTTATAACACGCCAACGACTAAATTCTATGCACACTCGCGCTAATCAGATGATTTCAAAATATAAGCCTACAATTCGATTGACTTTTGCACTCGCCGCAGCAGCGCTGGCGTCCGGCTGCGCCAGCAGCGGCAAACCGGCCGTGGCGCCGTCTCCTGATGTGTTGCAAACGGGCAACCTGCAGGTCTTGCTGTTGGGCGAGGTGCACGATAACGCCCAAGGCCACAAGCTGCGCTACGAGTTGTTGCGCCAGCGGGTCGAGGCGGGTTGGCGTCCGGCCATCGTGATGGAGCAGTTCGACCGCGAAAACCAGGATGTTCTGAACAAAGCGCAAAAAGGTTGCCTCGATGCACAGTGCGTGATCCGCGTAGCGGGTGGTGGGCGCTGGGATTGGCAACTGTACTACCCAGTGATCCAGCTGGCGCTAACTTACCAGTTGCCGCTGGTGGCGGGCAACTTGTCGCGTGCCGACGCCTCGCGCGTGGTGCGTGACGGTATCACCGCCACTTTCGACCCGCAAAGCATCAAGGACTACAAGCTGGACCAGCCGCTACCGGCCGCGCTGACCGGCGCCCAGCAGCAGGAAATCGTCAGCGGCCATTGCAATATGCTGCCCGAGATGATGGTGGGCGGCATGGTCAACGCCCAGGTGGCGCGCGATATCTGGATGGCCAAGATCATCCGCGACCAGCAGCCGAAAGATGTGGTGCTGATCGCCGGTAACGGCCATGTGCGCAAGGACATTGGCGTCGGCTATTGGCTGAAACAGACGGCGCCGGCGCTGACCATGCGCAGCATCGGTTTCATCGAGAGCCGCGACAACGGCGGCCTTTACGATACTATCCAGACGTTGGCGCCGCAAACCCGCGACGACCCGTGCAAGCAAGTGAAGAAATGAAGACACGCTATATTCCCGAAGCGCCGCCGCGCGCCGAGATCGACGCCTTGCAGGGCGCGGTGCTGCTGGAGTTTGGCGCCAACTGGTGCGGCCACTGCATGGCCGCGCAAGCGCCGTTGGAGGCAGCGTTTGCCGGCCATGAGGGCGTGACTCACTACAAAGTGGAGGATGGCCCTGGCCGTCCGCTGGGCCGCTCCTTCCGCGTCAAGCTGTGGCCGACGCTGATTTTCCTGCGCGACGGCCAGGAAGTGGCGCGGCTGGTGCGGCCGTTGAAAGCAGACGACATTTCCACTGCCTTTACGCAACTTGACGGCCATTGACCGCTAGTCATGCTTGGCATTCCAGCAATGTGGTGTGTATGATGGCCCGCACACTACTTGGAGGAGCGTCGAGCATGAGTCAACCAGGATCGCCCAAGACCAATTCAGCGGCTACCGTGTTGTTTGCCAGCCTGATCGGCACCACCATCGAATTCTTCGACTTCTACATCTACGCCACCGCCGCCGTGCTGGTGTTCCCCAAGCTGTTTTTCCCTGCCAGCGATCCCGCTGCCGCCACCTTGCAATCGCTCGCCACCTTCGCCATCGCCTTCTTTGCGCGTCCGGTTGGGTCGGCCGTGTTCGGCCACTTCGGCGACCGCATCGGCCGCAAGGCTACGCTGGTCGCGGCACTGCTGACGATGGGTGTCTCCACCGTGGTGATCGGCGCGCTGCCGACCTACGCCTCGATCGGCACGCTGGCGCCGGCGCTGCTGGCGCTGTGCCGCTTTGGCCAGGGTCTGGGCCTCGGCGGCGAGTGGGGCGGTGCGGTGCTGCTGGCCACTGAGAATGCGCCACCGGGCAAGCGCGCCTGGTACGGCATGTTTCCGCAGCTGGGTGCGCCGATCGGCTTCTTCCTGTCGGGCGGTATCTTCCTGCTGTTGAGCCAAGTGCTGACGGACGCTGAATTCTTCAGCTACGGCTGGCGTATCCCATTCCTGGCCAGCTCGCTGCTGGTGATCGTCGGTCTGTACATCCGTTTGAAAATCCATGAAACGCCGGACTTCCAGAAAGTGCTGGACAAGAACGAGCGCGTCAAAGTGCCGGTGTTGACGGTGTGGCGTGACCACCGCCGCGTGCTGGTGCTGGGCACCCTGATCGCGCTGGCCACCTTTGTCCTGTTCTACCTGATGACGGTGTTTGCGCTGAGCTGGGGCACCAGTGCGCTCAAATTCACCCGCAAGGACTTCCTGATCCAGCAACTGTTCGCGGTGCTGTTCTTCGCGCTGACGATTCCGTTCTCGGCCGTGTGGGCCGACCGCAAGGGCCGCCGCTCGACCCTGATCTGGGTCTCGGCCGCGATTGCCGTGTTCGGCCTGACGATGGCACCGCTGTTCGGCTCCGGCGACGCTACGCAAGTGACCATCTTCCTGTCACTGGGCCTGGGCCTGATGGGCCTGACGTACGGCCCGCTGGGCACCATTTTGTCCGAGCTGTTCCCGGCCGAGGTGCGCTACACCGGCGCCTCGCTGACTTTCAATCTGGCCGGCATCCTTGGTGCCTCGCTGGCGCCGTACGCGGCCACCTGGCTGGCCACCAATCTCGGCCTGCAATACGTGGGTTACTACCTGTCGGGCGCCGCCCTGATCAGCCTGATTGCATTGCTCTTGGTTAAAACAAAGTGAGCTCAGCTCCAGTCATCATACAACATAGGTGAGGCAAGTCGCTGATTCTGCTTGCTTCACCCCATTTATGGTTGTACGATGACATACGACTAAAGCATGATCTCGTGGAGACCGAGAGATCATCACCAATAACACACAATAAGTGATGCCATGAACCTGAGCGAGCCTGTCAATGCGCAAGCGGTGGGACTATCCGTCGGTAAATACCGCT
The DNA here is from genome assembly GCF_009857445.1 of Duganella flavida. Lineage (GTDB taxonomy): Bacteria > Pseudomonadota > Gammaproteobacteria > Burkholderiales > Burkholderiaceae_D > Rugamonas > Rugamonas flavida. The sequence continues at coordinate 250,549 of NZ_WWCN01000006.1, read as the reverse complement.
GGACCATCTGCGCCCTGTTGTTTTTTGCTACCACCGTCAACTACCTCGACCGCCAGGTCCTGAGCCTGCTGGCACCCGCTTTGTCGGTGGAGTTCGGCTGGAGTAATACCGATTACGCCAACATCGCCGCCGCATTCCAGTTCGTGTACGCGATCTCGATGCTGTTTGCTGGCCGCGTGGTCGATAAGATTGGCACCAAGTCCGCCTACGTGGTGGCGATTACCATCTGGTCGCTGGGGGCGCTGCTGCACGCGGCTTCGGTGCCGGTGGGCGCGGCGGCGGTTGCCGTGCTGGGCGTGTTTGGCGTGGCGGCGGCGCCATCCATCGCCGGCTTCATGATTTCGCGCGCCGTGCTGGCGGTGGGCGAGGCCGGCAACTTCCCAGCCGCCATCAAGGCTACGGCGGAATATTTCCCGAAGAAAGAACGTTCCTTCGCGACCGGCATCTTTAATTCCGGCGCCAACGTCGGCGCTATCCTGGCGCCGATCTCGGTGCCGGTGCTGGCTTCGCTCTGGGGCTGGCAAGCAGCCTTCATCATGATTGGCATGCTCGGCTTCATCTGGATGAGTGTGTGGCTGTGGCTGTACGAAAAACCGGAAAAGCAGCCGCGCCTGTCTGCCGGCGAACTGGCTTACATCCGCAGCGATTCCGTTGCGCCGGTGGCCGCCAGCGTTGACGCACCGGCCAAGAAAGTATCGTGGTTCCAGCTGCTGAAGTATCGCCAGACCTGGGCCTTCGCCTTCGGCAAATTCATGACCGACGGTGTGTGGTGGTTCTTCCTGTTCTGGCTACCGACTTATTTGTCCGCACAGTACGGCATGAAGGGCGAAGCCATCGTGATTCCGCTGGCCGTGTTGTACAGCATGACCATGATCGGCTCCATCGGTGGCGGCTGGTTCCCGAGCTACTTCATGGCACGCGGCTACGCGCCGTACGACGGCCGCATGAAAGCCATGCTGATGATCGCCTTCTTCCCGCTGGTGGTGCTGCTGGCGCAACCGCTGGGCGCGATCAGCTACTGGATCCCGGTGCTGCTGATCGGCGTCGGCGCCTCGGCGCACCAGGCATGGTCGGCGAATATCTTCACCACCGTGTCCGACATGTTCCCGCAAAAATCGGTGGCGTCGGTAATCGGCATCGGCGGCATGGCCGGCGGCCTTGGTGGCGTGCTGCTGACCAAATTGGGCGGCTGGGTGTTCGACTACTACAAATCGGTCAACGATATCCACACCGGCTACATGATCATGTTCGGCATTTGCGCATTGGCCTATCTGTGCGCATGGGTGGTGATGAAGGCGCTGGTGCCGCGCCATAAGGAAATCACCGACTTGTGATGCGTCTCGTGCTTGCAGCCGCGCTACTGGCGGCCTTCGCTGCCGCCCACGCGGGCATCCGCGTGGAAGCGTACGGCGTCACGCAAGCCGGCCAGCCGGTGGAGAAAGTCGTGCTCGAAAATGAGCGCGGCATGCGGCTGGCCTACATCGACTACGGCGCCACGCTGGTACAGGCGCAGGTAGCCGGCCGCAACGTCATCCTTTCGCTGCCCAATCTTCCCGCATTTGAACGCACGCGCGGCCGCTACGGCGCCATCATCGGCCGTTATGCCGGCCGCATTGCAGGCGCACGCTACACGCTGGACAGCAAGACCGTGCAGCTGGCGCCCAACAATCGAGGCATCGCCATGCATGGCGACCCTGCGCCGTACGACAAGCGCGTATGGCAGCGCCAGGACTTCGCCGACAAGGAATCGATCGGCTCCATCTACCGCTTGCACAGTCCCGACGGCGACCAGAGCTTCCCCGGCGCGATGGACATCAGCGTGACCTACCGATTGCTGCGCAAGCGTGACGAATTCCGCATCGAATACCAAGCGACGACCAGCGCGCCAACAGTACTCAATCTGACCAACCACGTCTACTTCAACCTCGCCGGCGCAGCGGCCAACACGCTGGAAGGCCACCGCTTCCAGATCGCGGCCGATCGCTATCTGGAAACCGACGCCGCGCGCGTGCCCACCGGCGCGATGCTGGACGTGAGCGGTACGCCGTTCGATTTCCGCCGCGCCGCTAGCGTGCATGCGCGCCTGCCGTCCGTGGCGGGCGGCTATGACCACAGCCTGCTGTTCTCCAAGACGCTGGGCGTGTATGCGCCAGTGGCAGTGGTACAGGGCGGCGGCATCCGCATGGAGGTCAGCACCAACGAGCCATCGGTGCAGCTGTACACCGTCAACGGCTTTGACGGCAGCGAGACCGGTAGCGAGGGCGTGGCCTACCAGCGCCACGGCGCATTTGCGTTTGAAACCCAGCACCTGCCAGACAGTCCTAACCACGCCAACTTCCCCAGCACGGCCTTGTATCCAGGTCAGGTGTTCCGTTCCATGACCAGCTTCCGCTTCAAGGCTGACTAGCGTAGTGATGTCCTCATGATAAGATGGCCGCTTTGGCGCTGTAAACGCCTTTGCATTCGACCGTCCCAACATGAAAAAAACCGTAGCAACCATCCGTGACGTGGCCGCCGCTGCCGGCGTGTCGACCGCCACCGTTTCCAAGTTCGTCAACGGCGCGCAGCGGTTCTCGCCCGCCGTGGAAGCGACCATCACGGAAGTGATTGCGAAACTGGACTACCGTTCCAACCCCTTGGCGGCTTCCATGATCACCGGCCGCACCAAGAGCATTGGCCTGTCGGTGCTGGACGTCAGCAATCCGCATTTCACCAGCATCGTCAAGGGCGCCAACCGCGTGGCGCTGGCGCACGGCTACACGCTGCTGCTGGTCGACACGGAAGAAAACCCGGGCCGTGAACGTCCGCTGCTGGAAGCGTTGAGCCGCCGCGTGGACGGCATGATCGTGTTCTCGCGCATGCTGGAAACGGAAATGGACTGGATGACGGAACTGGGCAAGCCGCTGGTATTCTTTGGCCGCCTGAATCGCCTTGAAATTCCGTGGGTGATCAGCGACGACCATCGCGGTGCCTACATGCTGACGCGCCATCTGGTCTCGCTGGGTCACAAGCGCATCGCCTACCTGAGCTTCCCGCGCTCGCGCCGCGACGAGGAACGCTTGGGCGGTATCCGCGAATGCCTTGCGTCGCAAGGGCTGGAGCTGACGATATACGAAGGCGAAACGCCGACATCGGCCGAGGGTGAGCGCGTGGCTTCCTCCATCATGCTGGGCGCCGAGCACCCGGATGCGCTGATCTGCTACAACGACCTGATGGCGCTGGGTTTCATGAAAGCCGCGCAGACGCTGGGCTTCAAGCTGCCGGAAAATATTTCGGTGGCCGGCTTCGATAATATTCAATACGGTTTATACACTTCTCCGCCTTTAACCACGGTCGATCTGCAGAGCGAGCGTATGGGCGCGGTGGCGATGGAGAAGCTGATCGCCACCATCGACGGCAAATCGCCGCCATCCACCACTATGATCGAGCCGCAGCTGATCCTGCGCGGCTCCACCGTCAAGCGCAATTAGTCGATGATGCTGGAAATGCGTGTCGGCGAGATCGGCATGCGTACCGCGTCCGGCCGCCAGCCGTAGAGGATTTCGGTGGCGCCGCCGCAGATGCGGCCCTGGCATGGGCCCATGCCACAGCGCGTTTGCAGCTTGGCGCTGCGCCATGCGGTGTGCGTGCGCAGCTCGCCGTGGCAGACGTCTTCGCAGCGGCAGACGATGGTGTCATCGCCAGCCAGCGTGCGCAACTCCGGCCGTAACGCGAATGCGCGCGCAAGGCGGGCGGCGAAGCGCTGCCAGTATGCGCGGCCAGCGAACGACTGCTTTGCTTGGGCCTTGTCGCCGACAGCGGCCAGGCCGGCGATGCGGCCTTCTGCCAGCGCCAGATCGACACCGCCTACGCCCGTGCCTTCGCCGGCGCAGTAGACGTCTTCCACGGAGGTCTGCTGCCATTCGTCGACGGCGACTGCCGTTTGTCCATCGCGCTTGATGGTGTCACAGCCCAGCGCCTGCGCCAGCTCCACGTTGGGCAGCAGGCCGTAGCCGCAGGCGAGGTAGTCGCATTGCAGGGTTTCCTGGTCGCGTTCTGCACCGCGCTGCACTTGTATTGATTGCAGCGTGCCGTCGCCATGCGCCGAATGGACATAGCTATTGCGCAGGTAAGGCACGCCGCGTAATTGCGACGCCAGTTGCAGCGCTTGTGAAATCTTCGACGGCGTGGCCAGCAGGCCGAATGCGAAACGCACCAGCGCCGGCGTGTTGGCCTGCTCGATGATGGCGACGATGTGCGCACCCTTGTTCTTCAGCGTTGCGGCGGCAGCGAGCAGCAGAGGGCCGCTGCCCGCCACCACTACGCGCTTGCCCGCCAGCGGATAGCCGCCTTTGGACAGCGCTTGCAGGCCGCCCGCACCGGTCACGCCGGGCAGCGTCCAGCCGGGGAAGGGCAGCAGGCGTTCGCGCGCACCGGTGGCGAGTATCAGTTTTTTGTAGTGCACGGTGTGCGCAGCATCCGGCGTTTGCACCAGCAGATGGTTCGGCTGCGGTGCATACATCACGCGCGTCTGCTGCAGGAACTCGACATTGTCGGCGCGGTGCAAGGCATGCCATAGCTGCGGTGCGCGCGCGTCGCTTTGTTTTTCAGGACCGCCGCGCCATATCTGGCCGCCAGCCAGCGGATTGTCGTCGATAACGCCGACTTGCGCCCCCTTGGCTGCTGCCGCATGCGCTGCCGCCAGCCCCGCAGGACCGGCGCCAACGATCAATACATCGAAGTGCTTCATGCCGCCACCTCGCCGGCGGTGACCACGTGCATGCCGTCGGCGCACAAGGTCTGACACGATAGCTGGTGCGGCCGGCCATTGATGGTGACGCGGCATTCCTGGCAGATGCCCATACCGCACAAGGGCGCGCGTGCCGCACCGCCGACTGACAGGCGAGTGATGCCGCTGCCGTTCATGGCGACGGCGGCGGCCACGGTGACGCCGGCTTCAACGCTGATGTTGCGCGCGTCGATGCAGAGGGTGATCAGTTGCTCAGTCATGGAAGCGTCCCGGCAGGTACGGCGCAAACGGGATGCGCGAGTTTTCGTTCTGTATCTGTGCGGCCAGCAGCTGCGCCGTGGCCAGCGAGGTGGTGATGCCCAGCCCTTCGTGGCCGGTGGCCAGCCACAAACCGCGCCTTGCGGTGCAAGGGCCGATCAGCGGCAGGCCGTCCGGCGTGGCGGCGCGGAAGCCGGTCCAGGTGCGTACGATATTCAGTTCTGCCAGTTGCGGTGTAAAGCTGGCGGCATGGCGCAGCATACGTTGCAGCATGGCCGGCTCCACCGCCGGATCGATTGTGTCGAACTGGCGGGAGGAGCCGATCAATATCTGCCCTGTAGGGCGGGGCTGCAAATTGAAAGCCACCGAATCGCCGCTGGCGGCGTGCGCGCTCTTGATGTAGCCCAGCTCCACTAGCTGGTGCTTCACAAAGCCGGGATAGCGGTCGGTGATGGCCAGGTGTCCTTTCTTCGGCTGGATCGGCAGCTCGGGCAGCAGCGCGCTGGAACGCGCGCCGGCTGCCAGTACGATGTGCTGCGCCAGATGGCGTGTGCCGTCGGCCAGCACCACGCAGTTGTCTTCGATCGCCGTGACGGTGGCGCGCTTGGTAACGGCGCCGCGGCGCATGGCGCGGTCCAGCAGGATGCGGGTGGTCTTGGGCGGATACACCAGCCCATCGCCGCGCACCAGCAAACCGCCGGCCAGGCCTGCGCGCAGCTGCGGCTCGCGCGCGTACAGCGCGGCAGGCGTCAGCATTTCGCACAGCAGGCCGTGGCCGGACAGGTTTTGCGCCTTTTCCATTGCGGCTTGCATTTCTTCTTCATCGGCAGCGACCCAGATGGTGCCGCAGCCGCTGTATTCGTGGCGCTGCGGGCGGTCGCCGACCAAGTCCTTCCACAGCGACAGCGAGTACGCCGATAGCGCCAGTTCGGCCGAATTATCGTCCATGACCACCAGGTGGCCCATGCCGGCCGCCGTCGCGCCGCCGCCGGCGATATCCTGCTCGATGACCGCCACGCGCACGCCGCGCTCACTGAGCGCATCCGCACACGCCGCGCCGACGATGCCGGCGCCAACGACGATCACGTCGGCATTATTCAACGGATGCCCCATACGAATGGATCGCTTGGATCGAGGATCAGCTGCGCTTGTGCGTTGACCCACGCCTTGCCACGGATGCTAGGCAGCAGTTGGCCGTCACGCACGCGGTAGGAGGCTTCGAACACGCTGCCGATCACGCTTTCCTGCTTCCACAATTCGCCTTCGGCCAGTTTGCCGTCGGCAGCCAGGCAGGCCAGCTTGGCGCTGGTGCCGGTGCCGCATGGCGAACGGTCGTAGGCTTTGCCGGGGCAGAGCACGAAGCTCTGGCTGTCCGCGCCGGTGCGCGAATTGGCAAACAGTTCGATGTGGTCGATCACGGCGCCGTTGTCGCCGGTGATGCCTTGATCGGCCAGTGCCTGAGCGACGGCCACTGTGTAGTTGGTCAGCGCTTCCACATTGTGCACGCCCAGTTCGAAGCCATGATCGGCAATCAGGAAGAACCAGTTGCCGCCGTAGGCGATGTCGCCGGTGGCAGGGCCGTGGCCCGGCACTTCGACCGTGACAGCGGCGCGGCTGCGGTAGGAGGCCACGTTGTCCACGGTGACGCTGCCGTCGGCGTGCAGCTCCGCCTCCACCACGCCCACCGGCGTATCGATGCGGTGGCGTCCCGGCCCGATGCGGCCCATGAAAGCCAGCGATGCTACGAGGCCAATGGTGCCGTGGCCGCACATGCCAAGGTAGCCAACGTTGTTGAAGAAGATAACGCCGGCCACGCAATCCGCGGCGTGCGGTTCGCACAGCAGGGCGCCCACCAGCACGTCCGAACCGCGCGGCTCGCACACCACGGCGGAGCGGAAGTTGTCATGGGCGGCGCGCAGCAGGGCGACGCGCTCGCTGAGCGGGCCGTTGCCCAGTTCCGGACCGCCGGCGGTCACCAGGCGGGTAGGTTCGCCGCCGGTGTGGGAATCGATGATGGAGATGGTTTTCATGCCATAAATCTTAGGCTGGGTGAAGCTGCCTGTCTTGCACCGTCTACGCACGATGGATGACGAAATCTGCATAAAGGTGCACAATGGGATGATGCACGCCGAGCCAATCAACAATGACAGCCTGCGCCGCTCTGTGGGCGCACATATTGCCGATCCCTTTTTTGCGGAGGGACTGTTCGATGCTTTGCCGGACGTGGTGTTTTTTGTGAAGGATCTCGAAGGGCGCTACGTGGTGGTCAACCAAACCTTGGTCCAGCGTTGCGGCCAGCGGCACAAGTCGGCGCTGATCGGGCGCACGCCGGCGGAGGTATTTGCTCATCCGTTCGGCCAGACCTATCTGGCACAGGACATGGCGGTGCTGGCCGGTGATGCCGACATCGAAGACCAGCTGGAACTGCATCTCTATCCCAACCGCGATCCCGGCTGGTGCCTGACGCGCAAGACGGCACTGCGCGATGCCCATGGCCGCATCATTGGCCTGACCGGCATCTCGCGCGACCTGGCGATGGCGGACAAGAAGAATCCGGCCTACCGCAAAGTAGCGGCGGCCGTGAGTGTGATTCACGAGCAGTACGGCCAGCCCTTGCAGCTGCCGGAGCTGGCGCGCATTGCGAATATGTCGGTGGCGCAGATCGAACGCTACTTCCTGCGCATCTTCCACCTGACGCCGCGCCAGATGATCATCCAGACCCGCGTCGACGCCGCCTCGCGCATGCTGGGCGGCGATGCCAGCGTCGCCGAAATCGCCCAAGCCTGCGGCTACGGCGACCACTCCGCCTTCACCCGCCAATTCAAAGCCACCACCGGCCTGACGCCGAGCCAGTACCGCCAGATGCTACCCGCGCGCTAGCTGCTGGCCGACGTAGGCGCGATAGTGCTTGATGCGGCCAGTGACCGCTTCCGGGCCCTGGCGCGGCGTATAGCGCAAGCCGATGATCACCTCCTCCTTACCAAGGTCGATGATGATCTGATGCGGATGCTTGCCAGCGTTCTTGCCGCTGTAGGCTGTGTGCCAGTGGTCCGTGGCCTGGCCGTTGATGGCATTGAGGGCGCTGCCGTCTTCCTTGGTAGCTTCTTCGCTGCTGGCGTAGGCGATGGTCCAATTGGATTGGTTGAGCGGCTTGCCATCGCTGCCCAACAGGGCCAGTTCGGCGACGGCGGCAAACTGCTTGCCGTCGAAAGCATCCAGCGCTTCGAGGCAGAACTGGCGGCCTTTCACCGGCTGCGCAAAGATCACATCCTGCACTGCTGCACCGCGTGCGAATTCGCCTTCGTGGACTGGCGTTACGCCGTCCAGTGCGGGCTTCATTTTGTTTGGTGGGCGGGCGAGATCCAGTTCCGGATGCAATTGGTCGAGGATAGGCGCTTTCAATCCGGCGATACGTGCACTGCGTGGGCCGGTGAGGTCCAGCACCACCACTTCGTTGCGGCCTGGTTTGATCCACGGGCCGGGCAGGTACATGGTTTGCGTCGGGCCGATACTCCAGTAGCGCCCGAGGCAGCGGCCATTGACCCACACAATACCCATGCCCCAGCCGGACATGTCGAGGAAGGTGTCGCCGCTGTGTGCAACATCAAAGCTGCCGCGCCAGAAGGCTGCGCCTTGCGTACGGCCGGTCTTCCACGTCAGCGGCGGCAGCACGCCATCCGCGTCGAAGTCGATGGCGCGGATATTCCAGTTCTCCAGTGGTTGGCCGTTGAAGCTCACCGGCCCATGCAGGCCTTTGCGGTCGTGGATTTCGACGCCAAAGTTCACGCGGGCGATGGTGTACAGCAGGATTTCCAGCGTCACCGGCTTGCTGCGCGCGGGCAGGTCGACGCGGAAGCGGCGATAGCGGGTATCCATGGTGCCGACTTGCTTGCCGTCGATGCTGACCCAGGCCAGGTCGCGCACCTGGGCTGCTTCCAGCGTGCCCGCCGGTCCGGCCGGCAGTGTGACGCGATATGACACCAAGCCGCGGCTAATGTCGTACTGCTCGATTGGCAGCGGCGACACCGCGCGGATGCCGTTTGCCGGTAGCGCGGCGCTCACTGCACACGACTCCTTCAACGCAAACGGTGCGATGGCGATGACGGGATTTTGCGGTGGCGGTGGCGGCAGCGTTTCACCGGCTGGCAGGAAAGGTTTGATGCCGTCGCGGTAAGCAGCAAATTTTTCGCCGATCCATCCGGCTTCGCTGATTGGCGCATCGTAGTCGTAGCTGCTGGTATCGGGCCGGAAGGGACGATCGCAGCCGCCCCACAGGCCGAAGCTGGTGCCGCCGTGCGCCATGTACAAGCTAAAGGAGCCGTTGGCCTTCAACATGGTCTGGATGTCGGCCACTGCGCCGTTGGCCGAGCCGCGACGATGCGGTGCGCCCCATGTATCGAACCAGCCGGAATAGTATTCGCCACACATGCGCGGGCCTTTCTGCACCTGGTCCAGCACCTTGAAGCCGGCCACGGGGTCGCTGCCGAAATTGGCCACGTTGAACAAGCCGTCTACATGCGACTTGACCACTGCATTGGTCGGATTGCACTGGAACAGCGGCACATCAAAACCTGCGTCCTGCAGCATGCTGCGCATCTCGCGCATGTAGGACAGGTCTTCGCCGAAGAAGCCATATTCATTCTCGACTTGCACCATCAGTATCGGGCCGCCGTGGGTGATTTGCTGTGGACCGAGCACGCGGCCCACTTCCTTCATGTAGCGCCGCGCAGGCTGCACGAAATTGGCGTCGCGCGTGCGCAGGAAGCTGTCGCCCGGTTGCTTCAGCAGCCACCAGGGAAGACCGCCCATCTCCCACTCGGCGCAGGCATACGGGCCGGGACGCAGGATGACCCACAAGCCTTCCTGCTGCGCGAGCTTGCAGAACTCCGCCGCGTCGCGTTGGCCCTGCCAGTCAAAGCGTCCCTCGCGCCATTCGTGATAGTTCCAGAACAGGTAGGCGCATACGGTGTTGAGGCCCATCGCCTTGATGGCTTTGAGGCGGTGCTGCCAGTATTCGCGCGGCACGCGGGCGAAGTGCATTTCGCCGCAGCGGATTTGCAGGCGCTGGCCATCCAGCAGGAAGTCGGTTTCGCCGATGCTGAAGCGGGTGGCCGCTTGTGCGGACAGCGGTAGCAGCAGGCTGCCGATGGTGCTCGCAGCTGCTGCCGCGCCAGCGCCGCGCAGTATGCGGCGGCGGGATGCTGAGGTAATCGTCATTGAATAATTCACTGGGTAGTCTTTGGGGAAGCATGCGCCGGCGATGGCTTTCTGCTGCGTCCAGTATTGCGCTGGATTGCATGATGGCTTGCCAAGACCAAGACTAAACAATTCGGAAGCCGCTAGCAACACGGTGCGTAAAGCGGTTTATCGATGAAGAGGGTGTCTTTGACGATGTATATAAAGTGAAAATAATCAATATGGTGATTATTTGCCGTGTCAGGCATACCGACTTCATATAGACCAACGCAAATTTTCTATATCGGCTTGTGGAAAAAAACCGACGAGCTCATGGGGGCGTTAATCAGGATGTGAGTGCATGATCCAATAACGAAAAAGCCGTAAATCACACACGTGATTTACGGCTTCCGGAATTTGGTGGTGATAGGTGGACTTGAACCACCGACCCCAGCATTATGAATGCTGTGCTCTAACCAACTGAGCTATATCACCGAAACTGTCGCTGAAACAAAATGGCCTGCGCCGTTGCCGGTGAGGCCATTTTGTCATGAATTCTGTGGTGGTGATAGGTGGACTTGAACCACCGACCCCAGCATTATGAATGCTGTGCTCTAACCAACTGAGCTATATCACCTGCAACGCCCAGCATTATCGGGGTTGGGGCCTGCACTGTCAAGGAACCCGAGCTACTTTTTCTCAAAAAATGCGCGCTATCGTGCCCCCGTCGTCAAAACCTTAACATATTGGTATTCTGCGAAGTGGGCATTTTTTCAACGGAGACGATATGGCAACCAATATCTTTGTGAACCTGCCGGTACGCGACTTGCAGGCATCGATCAAGTTTTTCTCACACCTGGGCTACAGCTTCAACAAGAACTACACGGACGAGAGCGCCACCTGCATGATCGTGGCCGAGAATATCTATGTGATGCTGCTGACCGAGGCCCGCTTCAAGGAGTTTACGCCGAAACCTATCAGCGACGCGCACACTTCGACCGAGGTGCTGGTGTGCCTGACGCTGTCATCGCGCGAGGCGGTGGCGGCGATGGTTGCCAAGGCCATCGAAGCCGGCGGCAGCGCTTACAAGGAGCCGCAGGATCACGGTTTCATGTATGGCCACGGCTACCAGGACCTCGACGGCCACCTGTGGGAGCTGGTGTACATGAGCGGCGAACCGCCCAAGCAGTGATGGTTTAGCCAAGGCGTTCGGCGATTTGCGCCAGCATGGCGCCGGCCGGGTTCGGGCCGAGGCAGTCGAGCACCACGCGCTCCGGCATGGAGCGCAGCCACGTCAGCTGGCGCTTGGCCAGTTGGCGGGTGGCGATGATGCCGGTTTCGCGCATCGCCGCGTAGCCGATGGTGCCGTCGAGGTATTCCCACGCCTGCCGATAACCCACGCAGCGGATCGACGGCAGGCCGAGGTGCAGGTCGCCGCGCTTGCGCAGGGCTTCCACTTCGGTGATCAGATTACCTTGCGGCGTTTCTTCCAGCATGATGTCGAAGCGGCGCACGATGCGCTGGTGTAGCACGGCGCGGTCCGACGGTTCCAGCGCAAACGACAACAGGTCAAACGGCAGTTCGGTTTTCTCGCGTAGTGCCAGCAGTTCGGACATCGGCTTGCCGCTCAGGGTGTAGATCTCCAGTGCGCGCTGGATGCGTTGCGCGTCGGCTGGCGCAAGGCGCGCGGCCGTTTCAGGATCGACGGCGGCAAGGCGCGCGTGCATGGCGGGCCAGCCGAGACGGGCCGCTTCTTCATCCAGCGCGGCACGCACTTCCGGATCAGCGCCGGGCAGGTCGTCCAGTCCATCTGCCAAGCCTTTGAAGTACAGCATGGTGCCGCCGACCAGCAGCGGCAGTTTGCCGCGGGCGTTGATCTCGTCCACCAGGCGCAGCGTGTCCTTGCGAAACTGGGCCACCGAGTACGAATCCAGCGGATCGATGATGTCGATCAGGTGATGCGGCACGGCCGCCAGTTCTTCCTTGGTCGGCTTGGCAGTGCCGATGTCCATGCCGCGATACACGAGCGCGGAATCGACCGAGATGATTTCGGATGGGATGCGTTCTGCAATCGCCAGTGCGGAGGCGGTTTTGCCCGATGCCGTCGGGCCCATGATGGCGACGGCCAGTGGTTTGATACTCATCATTATTGACCGCGCAGGAAGAGCTTATCAAGGGCGCTGATTTCGACCTGCACCCAAGTCGGGCGGCCGTGGTTGCACTGGTCGGCGCGCTCGGTGACTTCCATCTGGCGCAGCAGGGCATTCATCTCCTGCAGCGACAGGATGCGGTTGGCGCGCACTGCGGTGTGGCAGGCGAGGGTGCCGAGCAATTCGTTCTGGCGCTCGATCAGCACGCGCGAGCCGCCGAATTCGCGCACGTCGCGCAGGACGTCGCGGGCCAGCGTTTGGGCATCGGCGTTTTTCAGTAGCACCGGCACGGAGCGTACGGCCAGCGTGGTGGGCGAGAGGACGGCGATGTCGAAGCCGAGGGCTTGCAGCGTTTCCTGATGCTCTTCGGCGGTGCCGACTTCCACTGCGTCTGCATAGAAGGTGATCGGGATGAGCAGCGGCTGCACTTGCATTTCTTCGCCGGCCACGCGGCTGTTCAAGGCGTTCTTCAGTTGTTCGTACAGGATGCGTTCGTGCGCGGCGTGCATGTCGACCAGCACCAGGCCCTTGGCGTTCTGCGCCAGGATGTAGATGCCGTGCAGTTGCGCCAGCGCGAAGCCGAGCGGGAATTCTTCCTGTGCCATCGCGGCGGCGGAGACGGTGAAGCTGCTGGCCTGCGGCAGCGTCATGTCGGATTCGTTGCGCGCGAGCGGGACAGGGCGTTCATCGCCACGGAACATGGCGCCGTAATTTTCGAGGCTCTGGGCGACACCACCTTCGGCGGTGAAGCGTGGCGGCGCGTAGGAGGTGCTGACGCTACCCGTGTCGGCGCTGCGCGATCCGAACGGCGATGGCGAGAAGGTTGGTGCGTAGTCGGGCGCCAGCAGTGGGCCGAACGAGGTTTGTTCGCCGCGCCATACCGGCGTGGTGCTCAGGCTATCAGCGGCCGGCAGCGGCGACGGCACGCTGCCGTGCGAGGTGGCCGAGGTTTGCGCCAGCGCGCGCTGCACGGCGTGGAATACGCACTGGTGCACCGCGCGTCCATCGCGGAAGCGCACTTCAATTTTCGACGGGTGCACGTTGACGTCCACCAGTGCCGGATCCATATCCAGCGACAGCACGTAGGACGGGAAACGGTCGCCATGCAGCACGTCCTGATAGGCCGCTTTCACGGCGTGCACCAGCACCTTGTCGCGCACGAAGCGGCCGTTCACGTAGAAGAACTGGCCGTCGGCACGCGCTTTGGAGGCAGTCGGCAGACCGATAAAGCCGTGCAAACGCAGCGGGCCAATCGTTTCATCAACCGGCAGGCGTGCCTCGGCAAAGCCGTCGCCCAGGATCTGCGCACTGCGGCGCGCGATTTCACTGGTGTTCCAGTGATCGACCGTGCGGCCGTTGTGGGTCAGCGAGAACGACACGTCCGGCCGCGCCAGCGCAATGCGGCGTACCACTTCCGCGCAGTGGCCGTACTCGGTCTGCTCGGACTTGAGGAATTTGCGGCGCGCCGGCGTGTTGTAGTACAGGTCTTTGACATCGATGGTGGTGCCCAGCGCGCCCGACGACGGTGTTGGCGTGGCCAGATGCGAACCTTCGATTTCCCAGGCATGCGCCACGTCGGCGGTGCGCGATGTGATGGTCACCTGCGCCACCGAGGCGATGGAAGCCAGCGCCTCGCCACGGAAGCCTAGCGTGCCGACGTTTTCCAGATCGTTCAGGGAAGCGATCTTGGAAGTGGCGTGGCGTGCCAGCGCCAAAGGCATCTGCTCCGGCGGAATGCCACGGCCATTGTCGGTGATGGCGATGCGTTTTACGCCGCCTTCCTCTAGCCGCACGGTGACCTGCGTGGCGCCCGCGTCCAGCGCGTTCTCCAGCAGCTCCTTGACCACGGCGGACGGCCGCTCCACCACCTCGCCGGCGGCGATCTGTGAAATCAGCTGGTCGGGCAGGGCCTGGATAGGGCGTGGCGTGCGGGCGGAGGTATCGGGGGCGTTCATCCTGAGATTATAACTTGGGCGCTTCCCGCACCGGGATTGTGGCGTTGCACAGCTCTACGTAGTTGGCCGCGTATTTATTCCACGGACCGCCGCGATTGCGCTGCGCTTCGATCACTGCCTGATAAATCGGCGCTTCGCTGCGCATCACCTCCAGATGGCTGCGTTCCGCCTCCGGCACATCGGCTGCCAGCCGCACCGAGATAATCGGCGTACGCGCCTCTTTCGCGCCGTAGAAACCCATGGTCTCGCCGCCGCGCGGCAAGGTCGCCAGCAGCGGCATGCCGGCCACCACGCGGCCTACCACGGTGATGTTGCGGTCGAGGTGACGCGGCGCGTGGCCGTTCACCGCATACAGCTCAGCGCCGCTGCCGCTATCGGTATTGTTGTCGCGGCCCACGCCGACCATGCCGTAGCAATGCGCCAGCCAGGTGGTCTTGGCTTTCGGGTCGCGGCCGACCGGGAAGCCGTTCGAGTGACCGATTTGCGGCGCGTAGCCGTCAAAATCCTTTTGCCGCACGAAGCGCTTATCGTTCGACATCGGCACCGAGAACTCGCCCGGCACCTTGGCCTTGGCGCTGCCCAGCGACTTTGGCGTGGTCTCGGCGTTCGGATCGCCCCATTGCGCCACGTAGTTATCCTGCGAGCGGTTCACGGCCAGCCCGTCGTAGTAGTGTTCCTTGGCCAGCGTCTTGATATTGGCGATGGCCAGCGGCGCAAAATCCGGCGCCAGCTCGATCACTACGCGGCCGCCCGGCAGCTCCATGTACAGCGTGTTGGCCGGGTCCAGCGGACGCCAGTCGGACGGCTGGGACGTCTTGATAATCTCGCCGGCGCTTTTGCGCACCGGCAGATCGGCGGCGCTGGCAGTCACGCTCAAGGCCAGCAAAGGCAGGGATAAAACGCGGAACGTACGGGATAAAGCCATGCAAAGTCTCCTTGTGGGATCAAAGCCGCTTGCTGCGGGGGCTGCGGCGATTGTAAACTACCTGCGCCGCATGTCAGGTGGTGTATGATTCCGCCACACTTTATAGGAAGAATATGGATTTTATGCAATTTTTTGGCATGCTCCTGCATGTCGACAAAACTCTCGAAGTGCTGATCCAACAATACGGGACGCTGATTTACGCCGTGCTGTTCGCCATCATTTTCTGCGAAACCGGCCTGGTGGTCCTGTTCTTCTTCCCCGGCGACACCCTGTTGTTCATCGCCGGCGCCCTGTGCGCGGTGGGTGAAATGAATTTGCCGCTGCTGATGTTCTTGCTCAGTACCGCCGCCATCACCGGCAATACCGTCAATTACTGGATCGGCGAAAAGGTCGGGCAGCGCGTGTTCACGCACGACTACCGCTGGCTCAATAAAGAAGCCCTCAAGCGCACCCATGATTTCTTTGAAAAACACGGCGGCAAGACCATCGTGCTGGCGCGTTTCGTGCCGGTGGTGCGTACTTTCGCGCCGTTTGTGGCCGGCGTGTCGGACATGACCCATGCCCGCTTCCAGATGTATAACTTCACCGGCGCTATCCTGTGGGTGGTGCTGCTGACGACCGCCGGCTACTTCTTCGGCAACATCCCTATCGTGCGCGACCACCTGACCGAGATCGTGCTGGTGGGCGTTGGCGTGGCCGTAGTGCCGATGGCGCTGGGTGGTGTGTACAAGTTGTCGCGCCGTCTGCAACGCCGCTGAAACCCGCATGTAGCCACGCTGCGCGGCCGCCGCAGCGTGTTGTTTTGCAAAGAATTTTCACCCTGTGCGGCCATCTCCTCTCAAGTTTTTCCCCAAAGCATCCGTATACCAGAGTGTAATTGTTCATTCTGGATACCCATGCGCTCTCTCGTCCTTCCCCTGATTGCCTCTTGCTGCGTCGTTTGCGCAGCCAGCACGGCGGCCAGCGACCCGCTGATTTCGCCGTCGACCAAGACGGCGGCGGGCGGCGCGGCGGGCAGTGGTGCGTCGTCGTCTTCGAGTTCTTCATCGTCCGGCCCGACGCGTAAATTGAGCCAGCGCGAGCAGGAAGCGCAGGCCGAGGCCGACCTGTCGGCCAAGATCCAGGAGCGGCTGGCCATCATGCGCGCCAATCAGGCCGCGCGCGTGGCCGCTGCGGCCAAGGCCAAGAAGGAAGCCGCAGCCAAGGTGGCGGTGGAAGCGGCCAAGCCCAAGGTGTACAGCAATGTGTGGTCGTATGAAGGCGAGAGCGGCCCGGCCAACTGGGCCTCCATCAACCCGGCGTGGGCCAAGTGCGGCGCCGGCAATCGCCAGTCGCCGATCGATATCCGCGACGGCATGAAGGTGGAGCTGGAGCAGATTGGCTTCGACTATCATCCGTCCTCATTCAACGTGACGGACAACGGCAAGACGGTGCAGGTGATGGTCGGCGGCGGTAACTTCCTCAACATCGGCAACCGCATGTATGAACTGATTCAGTTCCACTTCCATCGTCCGTCGGAAGAGCGTATCAACGGCAAGGGTTATGAGATGGTGGTGCACATGGTGCACAAGGATGCGGAAGGCCATATCGCCATGCTGGCGGTGCTGCTGGAACGCGGCAGGCCGCAGCCGGTGATCCAGAATGTGTGGAATAACCTGCCGCTGGAAAAATTCGACACCGCCGCGCCGTCAACCGTGCTCGATCCGCTGGAGCTGCTGCCGGCGCGCCGCGACTACTTCACTTTCATGGGTTCCATGACCACGCCGCCATGCCAGGAAGGCGTGCTGTGGATCGTGATGAAGGAACCGGTGCAGGCCTCGCCGCAGCAGATGGCGCTGTTCAGCCGCCTGTATCCGCTGAACGCGCGCCCGGTGCAGCCGAGTTCCGGCCGCATCATCAAGGAATCCAACTAGCACGTCGTCCCGGCGAAAGCCGGGATCCATAGAACGCATGCTCAGCATGGGCTCCCGCATGCGCGGGAGCGACGGTCAAGCGCTGATGGCGTGCTTGCCGGTCCACGTGGCGCCGGCGGCCAGCGGCTGCTGGTCGATGCGCGCCGGTTCGATGCAGACGAAGCGCTGGTACTCATCATCCGCCAGGTCCACCAGGGCTTTGGCATCTTCCTGGCCCGGATTCCACACCACCCATTCGCTAAAGCCTTGCTGCTCTAAACGCAGCGTGGCATCGGCCGTGTTCAGCGTCAGCGCCGGCGTTGACTGGTACAGGCGGTCGTGCTTCTCGGTGAAATGCAGCGCCGGATATTCCTGCGTGCGGGTGTTGAGGTGGTGGTCGGTGTACTGCTGGTGCTGCAGGCCGCTGATGCTGGTGGCGTCGAGATGGCCGACATCGTAGTAGGTGTGCAGCGCCACGCCGAACGGGAATTCCTGCGCGCCGCTGTTGTGGACCGTGTAGTCGACATTCAACGCGTCGCCGTGCAGCGTGAAGCGCAGCGTGAGTTCAAACGCGTGCGGCCATGCTTGCGCGTGTTCCATCGACAGGTCGCCCTGATTCAGGCTGAATTCAATGAAGGAGCTGCCACCGTCGCCACCCTGGCCGGTCAAGCGCCAGGTGCTGACGCGCGCGAAGCCGTGGCGCAGGCCGGGACCGCGCACATTAAACTGCGGGAAGATCACCGGCACGCCGCCGCGGATTGCTTTGCTGCCGTCCAACGGCGTTTGCGAGCTGACGAACAGGCGCTCCTTGCCATCGGCGGTTTTCCACGACAGCAGGTGTGCACCAAACAAGGATACCGTCGCTTGTGCGCCATCGGCTGCGGTAATGTGTACTGCCGGCAGGGCGCCGTATTCGGTGGTCGTAACTGCAGCCATGTGTCTCTCTTAACTCAGGTAAGCCGGTTCTTTGCCAGCGGTGGATTCTTTGCGAAGTAACTGCGGATGCCGGTGACGATGGCGTCGGCCAGTTTGTTCTGGTACGCCTCGTCCAGCAGCTTGGCTTCTTCTTCCGGATTGGAGATGAAGGCCGTCTCGATCAGGATGGAGGGAATATCCGGCGCCTTCAGCACCGCGAAGCCAGCCTGTTCGACCGAGCCTTTGTGCAGGCGGTTGATGCCGCCGATTTCGCCCAGCACGGAGCGGCCCAGCTTCATGCTGTCGTTGATCTGCGCCGTGGTGGACAGATCGAACAACACGCTGGCCAGCTGCTTGTCATGGCTCTTGACGTTGACGCCGCCGATGGTGTCGGCGAGATTTTCCTTGTCCGCCAGCCAGCGCGCCGCCGACGAAGTGGCGCCTTTTTCCGACAGCACGAACACCGACGAACCGCGCGCAGTCGGCTGCACGAAAGCGTCGGCGTGGATCGAGACGAACAAATCGGCCTGCACCTTGCGCGCTTTTTCGACGCGGGTGCCGAGTGGGACGAAGTAGTCGCCATCGCGCGTGAGCATCACGCGCATGTTCGGAATGTCTTCCAGCTTGGACTTCAGGCGCTTGGCGATGGCCAGTACGATATCTTTTTCGCGGCTGCCATTCTTGCCGGAGGCGCCGGGATCTTCGCCGCCGTGGCCCGGATCGAGCGCGATGGTCAGCATGCGCACCATCTTGCCTTGCTTGTCGACTTTAGGCAGTGCCTCGGCGAGCTTAGGTTCTTCGCGCGGCTCCAGCTTGGGCGCGGTCGGCGGTTCCGGCACAGGAGCAGGATCGGACCAGTCGCCTTTTTCGATCATGGCGGCGATAGGATCGACTGCCTTCACCGGATACAGGTCGAAGATCAACCGGTGCTTGTAATTGCCGGCAGGCGGCAGCGTGAACACCTGCGGCTTGACTTCTTCTTTCAGGTCGAACACCAGCCGCACCACGTTCGGGCGGTTCTGGCCCACGCGTACCTGCTTGATGTACGGGTCATTCGATTGGATCTTGGCGACCAGGCCTTTCAGCGTCGGATTCAGCTCCAGGCCTTCAATGTCGACCACCATGCGCTCCGGGTCCTTGACGATGAAGTGCGTGGCTTTGAGGTCGCTGTCGTTCTCCAGCGTGACGCGGGTATAGTCGTCCGCCGGCCAGACGCGGACGGCGAGAATTTGCGCGGCATTGGCGCGCAGTGGAACGGTCACGGAAAGCAGCAGGGTGGCGCCGGCTTTCAGGACGGTGCGGCGGCTCACATGTTGGGCGCGAATTTGAGGCGTTGAAGGCATGAGTTACCCAAGGCGGTGGACGCCTGCAATTCTACATCACGACCGTGTCCGGCCACATTCAAAAACAGGTTCAGGTCAGGCGGCGGCAGCACGCCTTCGGCCTTCTCAGGCCATTCAACGATGCAGATATTGTCGCCGTTGAAGTCTTCGCGGAAGCCGGCATCGAGGAATTCCTCGGCGCTGGCCATGCGGTACAAGTCGAAGTGGATCACGCTGACGGCACGGCCGTCGAGCTGAATGCTGTACGGTTCGGACAGCGTGTAGGTCGGGCTTTTTACGGTGCCGGTATGGCCTGCCGCGTGCAGCAGCGCGCGCGTGAGGGCAGTTTTGCCGGCGCCAAGGTCGCCGTGCAGGTGGACCGACAGGCCGGGCGCAAGCGCGCGCGCCAGGGCCGCGCCTAAGGCGGCGGTGCCTTCTTCGTCGTGGAGATGGGCTGTAAAGTGCTGCATCAATTAAAATACCGGTTGGTTGGATCGCCAGCCATTGTACCCGTTAGCCTAAAGCCGATGTCCCTGTCTGAAACCAATTTAGCCGAACTAGCCCTCAGCATCAAGCGCTGGGGTGTAGAGCTGGGCTTTGCCGAAATCCGCATCACCGACGTCGACCTCAGTCACGCCGAAGCCGGCCTGCAGGCCTGGCTGGACGCGGGCATGCACGGCGAAATGGACTACATGGCGGCCCATGGCATGAAGCGCGCCCGCCCTGCAGAGCTGGTGCCGGGCACCATCCGCGTGATCAGCGCCCGCATGGACTACCTGCCGAGGGAGACTGAAACGAGTGGTGAACATAACTGGCGCGAACGCGAACTGGCGCGGCTGGCCGATCCCGGCGCGGCCGTCATCTCGGTCTACGCGCGTGGCCGCGACTATCACAAAGTACTGCGCGCGCGCCTGCAGCAGCTGGCCGACAAGGTGAAAGCGCAGATCGGCGATTTCGGCTACCGCGTGTTTACCGACTCGGCGCCGGTGATGGAACTGCCGCTGGCCGAGAAGGCCGGTTTGGGCTGGCGCGGCAAGCATACCTTGCTGCTGTCGCGTACTGCTGGCTCGATGTTCTTCATGGGAGAATTCCTGGTCGACCTGCCGCTGCCAATCGATGAACCGACCGGCGCTCACTGCGGCCAGTGCTCGGCGTGCATCACGGCTTGCCCGACGCAAGCCATCCTCGGGCCGGGCAAGCTGGATGCGCGGCGCTGCATTTCCTACCTGACGATAGAACTGAAAAACGCGATTCCGCTGGAACTGCGTCCGCTGATCGGCAACCGCATCTACGGCTGCGATGACTGCCAGACCGCCTGCCCGTGGAATAAATTCGCCCAGCGCGCCGTGCTGCCGGACTTCGACGAACGGCATGGCCTGGGCCACGCCTCCATGGTGGAGCTGTTCGCGTGGAGCGAGGATGAGTTCAACCGCAAGATGGAAGGCAGTCCGATACGCCGCATCGGCCATGAGCGCTGGCTGCGCAATATCGCCGTCGGCCTGGGGAATGCGGCGGCGGCCGGCGCGCAGGGCGATGAAGCTATCGTCGCTGCACTGTTGGCGCGGCGCGACGATCCATCGCCGCTGGTGCGCGAACATGTGGAGTGGGCGCTGGCCTGTCATTCCGTCTAGGACAGCGGCGGTATAATTGTCAGGACATCAAGGGGAATCACTTTGTCCAAACCTGCCGTGCAACCGCCGCCGTACCGGGAACTGTCGCCTTCGCGCTTGTGGCGTCACGGCGGCCCCTTACAGAAAACCTTCCTGTTCGGTGGCTGGCTCATGCTGCTTGTCCTATGCGCCTGGCTGGGTGTGGGCATGGTGAAATGGGGCTGGTCCGGCATCCCGTTTGAATTTGGCGGCGTCGCCGTCTACCTCACCGTTTATCCTCCACTGCTGATTTGCCTGCTGCTGACACTCACGCTGGGTTGGTGGTGGGGCGCCATTCCCGCTTACTGCGCCACACTGTGTCTCGCGCTCTATGCCGGCATGCCCTTGCAGTGGGCCATGCTGTTCGGACTATCCAATCCGCTGGGCTTTGCGGTGATGGTGATCGGCTATCGCGCCACCAATATGCGGCGTGATTTGCGCGGCGTGACCGATTTGCTGTTCTACGTGCAGCAGTCGTTTGTGGCCTGCGTGTTCAGTTCCAGCGGTGCGCTGATCTGGAGCTACACCAATGACTTCGACCGCACAGCCTTGCTGCCGGTGTGGCAGGGCTGGTGGCTGGGCGCTTTCGTGCAAAGCGTACTGTTGGTCGGGCCGTTGATGGCGATGCTGTGGCCGTGGGTGCAGCGCTGGCAATCTGCCCATCCGCGCCTGATGCGCGATGGCCATATCCGTTCGCGCAAAACCCTGCTTGGTTTGCTGGCATCCGTGACGCTGGGTGTGCTGGTCTACGGCTATGCGACCACCGGCTTGGCCGACAGCCAGGTGAACCTCGACGCGCTGCGCCAGACCATGTGGGTGTTTTACTGGGTGTTTGCAGTCATTGTGCTGTTCATTGCCTTCTTTGGTTATCAGCTGTTCCTGCATTGGCAAAAGTCGCAGGACGCGCTGTTGGTCGAGATGGAAAAGCTGGCCACCACCGACGCGCTTACTGGTTTGCTCAATCGGCGCGAAGCCGATCGCCGCATGGCGGCGGAGTGGCAACGCACGCGCCGCTCTGGACACAGCACGGCGATGGTGCTGCTCGATATCGATCACTTCAAGCAGGTCAACGACCAGTATGGCCATCCGGCTGGCGATGCAGCGTTGCGCCGTCTGGCCGGCGTAATTTTTTCTGAGATGCGCACGGTCGATTTCGCAGCGCGCTACGGCGGCGAGGAATTCCTGATCGTGCTGCCCGATACCAGCTTGCGCGGCGCCCATGCGTTTGCGGAGCGCCTGCGCGAGGAAGTGGCGGCGTCGCTGGTGAAGCATGAAGAGCGCAGCTTCCAGATGCAAGTGAGCCTTGGCGTGGCGACCGTGCATGAAGACGATGCCAGTTACGAGCGCTGGATTTCGCGCGCCGACCGCGCGCTGTACCGCGCCAAACAGGGCGGCCGCAATCGCACCGAGCTTGATCAGCCGACGGTTGAGAAGCTGGCCTGAGTGGGCTACACTCGCTGGGTTCTTTCCTTACAAAGGCCCATGAAATGCAAACTTCAATTAGATTCATGTCGCTGCTGGTTAGCGCATCGTTCACCTTCGCTGCGCATGCCGTTTCCTTTGACGATTGGGCCGACAAGGTCGCCAATGCCAAGGTGCGCAGCGATCCGGAACAAGCGACGCAGAAGCAGTACTTCGACGCCAAAGAGCAAGATGCGCTGGACCGCAAGCTGACGCCGAACACGGTGGTGTTCCGCGCAGCGGAAGTGGCGACGGCGCGCAAGTCGCTGGCGGAACTGGCGAAGATCGACCAGTCGAAACTGACGCCGCAGCAACGCGCCAGTGCTGCCACCATCGCCTGGAGTTTGCAGGGTACAGTCGATGCGTACAACTATCGCGACTATAACTTTGTGTTCAACCAGTTCACCGGTTTGCATGTGCAGCTGGTGAACTTCCTGTCGCAGCAGCACCCGATCCGCAATCGCCGTGATATCGAAAATTACCTGGTGCGTTTGAAAGCAGTGGCGAGCAAGATGGATACCGGCATTGTGCAAGCGCGCGGCGCGGCGGGACGCGGCATCCTGATGCCGACCTTTATCACGCAGGCGTCGATTGGTCAGCTGGATCGTTTCCTCGATGGTCCGCCGGAGAGCAATGTGTTTGTGGCGTCGCTGGTGCAGCGCATGGCCAATGTGAAGGAAGTATCGGCGCAAGACCAGGCCAAGTTCACGGAAGAGGCGACGGCCATCGTCAAGCAATCCATCATTCCAGTGTTCCACCGTACGCGCACGCTGCTGCAGGAACAGCTGCCGAACACGAACAACGACGCGGGCTTGTGGCGCCTGCCGAATGGCGACAAGGCTTATGCCGTGGTGCTGCGCCAGATGACCACCACCGATTACACGCCACAGCAGATTCATGAAATCGGCCAGCTGGAAGTGGCGCGCATCGAGAAGGAGATGAATGGCTTGCTGGGGTCGATCGGCTACACCGAGGGCAGCATCAAGGAGCGCATGACCAAGCTGGAAAAAGACCAGCAGCCGAAAGAAGCGGATCCGCGTCCGCAACTGCTGGCGCACTATGACGAGATTCTGCGCGATGCCGAAGCGCGCGCAAAGGACTTGTTCGACAAAGTGCCGAAAGCGCCGGTGGTGGTAAAGCGCGAGCCTTTGTTTACCGAGAAGACGGCGGCGGCGCATTACACTGGTCCGGCCAAGGATGGCACGCGCCCAGGCATCTTCTGGGCGCCGCTGCCGGGGCCTGACTTCCGCATCGTCGGCATGCGCACGCTGGTCTATCACGAAGGTGTGCCGGGCCACCACTTCCAGGTCGCGCTGCAGCAGGAGAACACTGGTCTGCCGCGCTATCGCCGCGACCGTGTGTTCGGTGTCGGTTCTGCGTATGGTGAAGGCTGGGCGCTGTATGCCGAGCAGCTGGCGTCGGAGAACGGCTGGTATGGCGATGACGTGGTGGGCAAACTGGGGCAGCTGGATGCAGAACTGTTCCGCGCGCGTCGACTGGTGGTGGACACCGGCGTGCACGCGATGAAGTGGACGCGCCAGCAAGGCATCGACTACGGCATTCCGCCGGCGGAAGTGGATCGTTACGTGGTGATGCCTGGCCAGGCCTGCGCTTACAAAATCGGCATGATCCGTATCCTCGATCTGCGCGCCAAAGCGCAGAAGGCCTTGGGCGACAAGTTCAATATCAAAGCCTTTCACAACACCGTCCTCGAAACCGGCAACGTCCCGCTGTCGGTGCTGGAAAAAGTCGTCGACGAATGGATCGTTCAGCAGAAGGGTTGAAGGGAGGAGCACATGAGCAATCCAGATTGGACGCCTGTTACGCATGAGAGTTGTGGTAGCGTGAAAGGGCCTTTTTATCACGGTACTAAATACGAGCTCGAAACAGGGGACCTGTTAGTACCTGGATTCGCCTCCAATTTCGATGCGGGGAGGATCTCAAACAACGTGTATTTCAGCGCCCTGATGGAGCCGGCTATCTGGGGCGCGGAATTGGCTACCTCGCTTGCCGGAGCAGAGGGGCGCGGCTACATCTACATTGTCGAAGCCACAGGCAGCTTTGAGGATGATCCCAATCTGACAAACAAGCGTTTTGCCGGTAACCCTACCCAATCCTATCGCACACGTCACCCGTTAAAAATTGTGGGTAAAGTGGAGGATTGGCAGGGGCATCCGCCAGAAGTGCTGCAACTGATGCTCGACAGTCTCAAAGAAAAAATGCGCAACGGTTTGGCCGCGATTGAGGACTAATCGTCAAGCTTGCCGATTAGCGCGTAGCGGTGTCCAGTTTCTTTGCCATTGCTTCATGGTGGCCGACGATGGGTTCTAGTTTGCTGGCCAAGGCTTTGACATCGGTGTCTTTGGCGCTGGCAATGTCGTTTTTCAGGGCTGCGTGAACTTTGACGTGGTCTTGCACACCAGCCTTGCTGACATAGGCTTTATCAAAAGCCGCTCCTGAGAGCTGCTTCAGCTCCGTAGCCATTTTCTGGTGGGCGTCATCCGGTTCAGTCGGCAGGATGACGTTCTTGGCTGCGGCCAGTTTTTGGGTATCGGCGAGTCCTTTGCTATGATCGTCGATCATCATCTGGGCGAACTGTTTGATTTCTCCATTGGCGCTTTTCTCAACCGCCAACTTCCCCGCAGCGATTTCGGCGATATTGGCCTGAGCAATGGCGACCAAACGATCTGCATCAGCCTTGCTGATCGGCGTCTGGGCGAAAGCGAATTGCGCGGTTGCGGCGCAAGCGATAAATGCAGTTGCAAAGCGTGCAGTCTTCATTTCGTTATCTCCAGTTGGCGTGATGACTGCACCGACTGTAGCGCTGGCGCGCTAGCTGCACTGTGTGCCAGCGTACCGATTCCTTTGATTTATTTTTGGCGGGCGCGGTGGAGGAGGATGAGGGTGGTGGTGGCCCAGACGATCAGCGTGGCGGCGGAGGCTTCTACGCCGTAGTGGCCGCCGCTGAGCCAGTCGGGGCCGGGCATGCTGACTTGCAGCCAGCCGCGTGCTGCATGGCCGGAGACGGGGACCGCGAACACGCCGTCGAACAGGTAGTTCCAGCCGAAGTGCAGGCCGATCGGCAACCACAGGCGGCGCGTCAGCAGGTAGGCGGCGCTCAGGGTTACGCCGGCCACGCCGGTGATCACCACTGCCAGCACGCTGATGCCTTCGTTCGGCATATGCGCTAGCGCGAACAGGATGAATGAGGAGACCAGCGCTGCACGCGTGCCCCAGCGTTGTTCGGTGATGCGGAACAGCACGGCGCGGAAGATCAGTTCTTCGAAGATGGCGACCATCACTTGCTCGGGCAAAGTCTTGAGCACGATGGTCCAGTCGTTGCTGCTGGTGATGCTGAACGCGCCGGCCAGTGCCAGCAGGCCGGCGACGATCAGTCCAAGGATCGCACCAAGCGCGATGCCGGCGCCGGCTTCACGCGCCGCGCCGGGCAACGCCAGTTCCGCCAGTGTGTGCCGCTGTTCGGTGCGGCGCACGAACCAGCGATAGCTCAACAGGCTCATGGCCGCCGCCAGCAGGAAGGTCCAGCCGCCCGCACGCAGCTGTTTGGGAATGAGGATATTGGCCAAGATCATGGTGATCGTGATCGGCCCCAGCGTGGCGATCACACCAAGCACCATGCGTGTGATGGGATGCGAGAAGAAGCGGTTGCGGAAGCTTGGAACAGACGGGATGACTTGCTGCGTAGTGCTCATGCTCTCTCCGGTTGTTTTTTGTTATTTTAGCAAACCGGCAAGCTCCACGGCGGTTTTGACCTGCATTTTGTCGAAGATATGGGCACGGTGGACTTCTACCGTACGCATGCTGATGCCCAGTTGATCCGCCACGACTTTGTTCATTTTGCCGGCCAGGATCAGGTCCAGCACTTCGCGTTCGCGTACCGACAGCGTGGCCAAGCGCGCGTGCACGGCGGCGGTGGCGCCGGCGCCGCGCGAGGTGGCCAGCGCTTCCTGCACGCGGTCCATCAGCTGGTTGTCGTTGAATGGTTTCTCGAAAAAGTCGAAAGCGCCGCGCTTCAAAGTATCTACCGCCATCGGCACGTCGCCGTGGCCGGTGAGGAAGATCACCGGCATGCGCTGCGCCACGCCGCGTGCTAGCAACTGGTCGAACACGGCGACGCCGTTCATGTCCGGCATACGCACGTCGAGCAGCACGCAGTCGCCGCCGGCGTCGAACGCGCCGCTGCCGATTTGCGCGAGGAAGTGCACGCCCGATTCGTAGGCGCGTGCAGGAATGGATCGCGAAGTGGCCAGCCAGCTAAGCGAGTCGCGCACGACCGCTTCATCGTCGACGATATGCAGCATCTTGTTATGTCTCCTGTTCCGTGGCGACCGGCACGGCCGGCAGCACGAACGTAAATATGGTCCCGCCCTCGGGATTGGCGCGGAAGGTCAGTGCGCCACCGTGGAATTCTATCGCAGTCCGGCAGATGTTGAGACCCATGCCCATGCCTTCCGCCTTGGTCGAGAAGAACGGCGAGAATAATCGCTGTGCCACTTCCTCCGGTATGCCGTGCCCGTGGTCGATCACTGCCACGCTGACTTGCGCGCTCGCTTCGTCATACGCCGCCACTACATTGAGGACGCGCCGCTGCGGCTGCACGTGCTGCATCGCTTCGATGCCGTTGCGAGTAAGGTTGAGCAGCACCTGCTCGATCATCACGCGGTCCGCGCGTACTGGCGGCAGGTCGGCCGGAATCTCGGTGCGGAACGAGACATAGCTTTGGCGCGCTTGCAGTTCGATCAGCGTACGGATGCTGTCCAGCAGCGAGGTAATCTCCACTTCCTGTCGCAGTGGTTCGCGCTTCTTCACAAATTCGTGCACGCTGCGGATAATCTGGCCGGCACGTTGCGCTTGTGCGCGCGCCTGTTCCATTGCCGGTTTGAGGATGGTGCAGTCGACCGCGCCTTCGCGATCCAGCACGTTCAAGGCGCCAGTGGTGTAGCTCGAAATCGCGGCCAGCGGCTGGTTCAGTTCATGCGCCAGCATGGAGGCGATTTCGCCCATGGTCGCCATGCGCGCGGAGGCCTGCAGCTTTTCCTGTTGCTGGCGATTCAGTTCTTCGACGCGCTTGCGGTCGGAGATGTCGAGGATGGAGCCCATCCAGCCGGTTTGCTTGCCATCGTTATCCACCAGCGGCGCTTCGAAGATCAGCACCGGCACGCGTTCGCCGTCGGGACGCTGGAAGAAGGTCTCGAACTGCGGCGTGACTTTGCCGGCCAATACGGAGGCAAAGCGCGTCTGGTATTCCGCCATCGCTTCCGGCGCCCAGTAGGGCATGGGTGGCAGCTTGCCGACGATTTCCTCCGCCGGATAACCGACGATCTGGCAGAACGCCGGATTGACATAGGTGATGCGGCCTTCCAGATCGCGTGCGCGCAAGCCGGTCACCAGCGAGTTTTCCATCGCTGTGCGGAACGTCATTTGCTGACGCAGCGCGCCTTCTGCCGCAAGGCGTTTCGAGATGTGGCCCCACAGCGCGAGCAAGCTCCATAACAGGCCAAGCGACAGCACGATCACTGAGCCGACCAGCAGGTTAGGCAGCAGCTGCGGCTCGCTCTTCACGCTGTCCGTCACCAGCGTGACCGAGGCGCCCGGCAGATCCAGTGCGCGCTTGTGGGTGTAGACGCCGTGCCCCGGACCAGCGGCCGCGCGCCGTGCTAGTACTTTGTCGTCGCGGTCCACCAGCGACACCTGGTTATCCTGGGCGAACCACCACGGCACCATTTCATCGAGCAGGGCGCTGGTTTGATACGTTGCGACCAGGTCACCGAGGTATTCGTCGCCATGGAATAGCGGCACGTGGTAATCCATCAGCACTGCGGCCGGTGCGGCGGATGAGATATGCGTCTGCGCCTCCGGCTGGGTGTACATCGGGCGGCGCGTTTTGCGCGTGATGTCGGCGGTGTTTTTGGAGGCGGGCGAGAGTTCCACCTGTGCGGCCAGCGGATCGCTGCTGCCGCCCAGTTGTCCGTCCGGCTTGAGCCAGACCACGCGCAGCAGTTCGTGGCCGTTCTTCAGCAGCCGTGTCATGCGCTCGTGCAGCTGCGCCGGCGACAGGTGGCCGGCGGTGATTTCGACGCCCAGCGTGCGCAGGCTTTCTTCGTCGCGCCCCAGCTGGAAGCGGATGGTTTGTTCGACCCACAGCGTATCGGCAATCAGCTGCTCCTGGCGCTCATTGCTCTCCATCTGGCGCGCTTGCCACGGTAACCAGATCAGGATCGCCAGGAAAAACAACACCAGCACGATAGGCAGCAGCCAGCGCAGCGAGGTGCTGGAGTGGGTTCGGCGGCGCGCAGTAGGCGCTGGAGTGTGGGCTGGCGTCATGGGCGATCAGGTTAGCTGGTCGTGGTGGGGCGGCCATTGTGGTTATCCACACTTGCCACGCTTGCTGCTATTTATAACAATCAGTCAGAATAGAAGAATAGTGTAACTTTAAACCCACCAGGAGACTTCATGAAACTGAAACCCGTCCTGCTCGTCCTGAGCGCGGCCCTGAGCTTCAACGCATACGCGCAAGCACCTATCGTCATTAAATTCAGCCACGTGGTTGCTACCGACACGCCGAAAGGCCAGGCCGCAGAGCGTTTCAAGCAGTTGGCGGAAAAGGCCACCAATGGCCGCGTGAAGGTTGAGGTGTATCCGAATAGTCAGCTGTACAAGGACAAGGAAGAACTGGAAGCACTGCAGCTGGGCGCTGTGCAGATGCTGGCGCCGTCGCTGGCCAAATTCGGTCCGCTGGGCGTGAAGGAGTTTGAAGCCTTCGACCTGCCGTACATCTTCCCGTCGAAGACGGCGTTGTACAACGTGACCGAAGGCGAAATCGGCAAGTCGCTGCTGAAGAAGCTGGAGCCGAAGGGCATTACCGGCCTGGCGTTCTGGGATAACGGCTTCAAGGTGATGTCGGCCAATAAGCCGCTGCGCGCACCGGCCGATTTCAAAGGCCTGAAGATGCGTATCCAGTCGTCCAAAGTGCTGGACGCGCAGATGCGCGCACTGGGCGCGAACCCGCAGGTGCTGGCGTTCTCCGAGGTGTATCAGGCGCTGCAAACCGGCGTGGTGGATGGCACCGAGAATCCGCCGTCGAATATGTACACCCAGAAGATGCATGAGGTGCAGAAGTATGTGACCGTGTCGAATCACGGTTACCTGGGCTATGCAGTTATCGTGAACAAGAAGTTCTGGGACGGCCTGCCGGCCGACATTCGCGTCGCGCTGGATAAGGCGATGAAGGATGCCACCACTTTCGAGAAGGCGATTGCTCAACGCGATAACGACCTGGCGCTGGAAGCGATCAAGAAGGCCGGCAAGACTGAGATCTACACCCTCAGCGTGAAAGAGCAAGCCGACTGGCGCAAGGCGCTGCTGCCGGTGCAGCAGCAAATGGAAGGCCGGATTGGTAAGGACCTGATCTCGGCGATTAACAAGGAAGCTGCGAAGTAATCTGCTGTCGTTCCCGCGAAAGCGGGAACCTATAGAACGCCAACTCAGCATGGGCTCCCGCTTTCGCGGGAGCGACGCATGCTACATCAGTCCCATCGCTTTCGGTAGCCAGAGCGACAATCCTGGCCAGTAGGTCACAATCACCAGGAACACCAGCATCGTAATCAGCCAAGGCATCACTGCCACGGTCAGTTCCGAGATGCTCATCTTCGAAATGCCGCTTGCCACGTACAGGTTCAGGCCCACTGGTGGATGGCACAGGCCCACTTCCATGTTCGCGTCAATCATGATGCCGAAGTGGACGGCGTCAATCCCCAAACGAATCGCAGCAGGGTGCAGGATCGGCGCCATCACCAGGATGATCGACGACGGCTCCATCACGTTACCAGCCAACAGCAGCAGGATGTTGGTGAAGAACAGGAAGCCAGCCTGGCCGAGGTCCTTATTCAAAATCCAGTCCGCCATCGCCTGCGGGATGTTCTCGTGCGCCATCAGGAAGGAGAACAGCACGGCGTTGGTGATGATGTACAACAGCATGGCCGACAGCGCCGCTGATTTCTTCAACACTTCCGGCGTTTTCGACAGCGGCATGTCTTTGTAGACGAACACCGAAATCAGAAACGCATACACCGCGCTCATGGCCGCCGCTTCGGTCGGGGTGAAGATGCCCTTGGTGATACCACCAATGATAATCACCACCAGCATCAGGCCCCACACGCTCTTGCGGAAGGCAGTCCAGCGTTGCTTCCAGCTGGCTTTGCGCATGCGCGGGTAGCCGTTCTTCTTGGCCAGTACCCAGGTGGTCCCGCACAGCATTACGGTCAGCAGGATGCCGGGGAACAGGCCGGCCAGGAACAGCGCGCCGATCGAGGTGTTGGTCGAAATCGCGTAGATCACTTTCGGAATCGACGGCAGCATCAGGATGCCCAGCGAACCGGCCGTGATGATCACGCCCGCACCAAACGCCTTCGGGTAGCCCTGTTTGACCATCGCCGGCAGGATGATGGAGCCGATTGCCACCACCGTCGCCACCGACGAACCGCACACCAGCGCAAACATGGCGCAGGCGATGATGCCGGCCAGCGCCAGGCCGCCGTGCCAGTGGCCGATCAAGCTGGTGGCAAAGGCGATCATGCGCTTGGCGACGCCGCCGTGGGTCAGGAAGTTACCGGCCAAAATAAACAGCGGGATGGCCATGATCTCGAACTTCTCGATACCGCTGAACAGCTTCAGCGCCACCGCCTCCACCGGCACTTGCGTGAGCAGGTACATAAACATCAGCACCGTCAGACCGAGCGCGATGGAGACCGGGATCCCGGTTAGCATCAGCAAAATCAGCAGCGCAAACACGATGCCAACTTTGCCGCCGAGGATGCACACACTGAGCAGGATGCCGGCGATGACCGCGAGGATGGTGCCGGCTTTCTTTTTGCTCCAGGGCTCGATGCCCTGCATTGCGACTGCGCCGCTCATCGTGCACCTCCATGGGCTGGCGTTGGGTGTGGAGCGGCTGCGAACAGCTCGTCGTCATCGTCGTCATCGAGGCCTTCCACGTGCGATTCATCGTGGTGCGGCAGCTCGCCGTGACGCAGGAAGGTCCAGCCGACTTGGATGAAGCGGAAGCACATCAGGTAGGAGCCCAGCGGTACGGCGGAGTAGATGAACCAGGTCGGCCATTCCAGGTCCGGCGTGGTCGGGCCTTCCGGCACGTCGCTGGCGTCCCAGCCGAGCAGGGTGTAGGCCGCGTGGTGCAGGCCGTTCTCCCAGACGAAGGTCAGGCCTAGCGTGCCGACGATGCCGGTGAACAGCATGCCGCAGCCGATCGCCAGCAGCACCGTGAAACGGCGCCATTCCGGCGGCATGCGGTTGACCAGCACGTCGACGCCGACGTGCACGCCTTTGCGTACGCCGTAGGCCGCGCCGAACTTGGCCATCCACACGAACATGATGATGGCTAGTTCCTGCGCCCACTCAAAGTGCAGTTGCAGCAGGTAGTCTTGCACGTATGGGATAGGCAGGCCGGTGCCGTAGCGGTGCACCACGGACAGGAAGATGATGAGCGTTGCGCCGCCCATCAGGAAGGTGATGATCCACTCCTCCAGATGATCCAGGATTTTTGTGAGCATATTGTGTGTGTCTCTGGTTTTATTGGCACTGGGAAATCCAGTATGTTGGTAACTTATCTTCGGGTAGTCAATGTGGCAATAAGGGGTATTACTAAGTCATATAAAAGGGGCATACCACAACTTTTTTGGTTTGCGGATTTTTTGTTTATGTCTCAAATGGTTCGATCGTCGAACACAAAAAATTTGCGAAAAACCGCAGGGGTTGCGTTATGATGGCGTCGCTCTCAGGGATACGTGCATATCGATATGCAGCCCGGTAGTAAGAGCACAGAATTAAGAGCACAGAATTGTAAGTGGGGAGTGTGTATAGAAACGGTAACTAATACCGGCACTAGATTGAGGAGACACACGTTTTACAGAATGTCGCTGTTATAGGGTCTGCAGGCCGCCACAAGCGTGCTACGGAACCAGGCAAGTGACCGGGAACGTGAAGCAGGATTTGAAAACGCACCAGACGGTGCGTTTTTTTTTGCCCGCGCCAATTACAATACAAACCATGTAGCATATTTGCTGTAGCAGGGATGCAACATAATGGTGCATAAAGACAACTTTTTGGTGCAAGCAACTGTGAACAAAATACAACAAGGCAGTGAGCTGTTTTCCGCCGTACTGGTACTGCCTTTCGGGAAGCTAGGGATACGAACCGCCGGCGCGGTGATAACTGAGCTGTGCTACCTGCCGCCCCATTTTGAGGCAAAAGCGCCCCAGGACGCGACCGCCGAACTGGCGGCTTTCCAGATGGAGAAATACTGCGCCGATGCCGATTACCCGTTCACGCTGCCACTGGCGCGGGTGGGCACGGAGTTCCAGCATAAGGTGTGGACGGCGATCAGCTCGATCCCGCGTGGCGGCATGCGCACCTATGGCGAACTGGCCAAGCACATTGGCTCGGCGCCGCGCGCGGTGGGGCAGGCCTGCGGCGCCAACTGGTTCCCGGTGGTGGTGCCTTGTCATCGGGTGACGGCTGCCAGCGGTTTGGGCGGCTTTTCCAACAGCGATGATCCCAACGGCTACCTGCTGGGCATCAAGCGCTGGCTGCTGGCGCATGAAGGCTCGAAAGAATACGCATGGCAGCAGACAACCTTGCTCTGATCGATGAGTTCTGCGACAGCCTGTGGCTGGAGGACGGGCTGTCCAAGAACACGCTGGAAGCCTACCGGCGCGATATGCGTTTGTTCACCCAGTGGCTGGAGCAGAAGCGTACGCAGGTCAACGGCTTGCTGGCGGTGCAGGCGCACGATATCGAAAGCTATATCTCGGCGCGTCATGAGCAGGGCAAAGCCACGTCCTCCAACCGCCGCCTGTCGGTGATCAAGCGCTTTTACCAGATGCTGCTGCGGCAGCGGCGTATCGAGGTCGATCCCAGCTTGAAACTGGCGTCGGCCAAGCAGCCGCAGCGTTTTGTGCACACGCTGAGCGAAACGCAGGTGGAGGCCTTGCTGGCCGCCCCCGACCTGACCACGCCGCTGGGCCTGCGCGAGCGCACCATGCTGGAATTGATGTATGCCAGCGGCTTGCGGGTGTCCGAGCTGGTCGACCTCAAGCTGCTGGAGCTGAGCCTGAACGATGGCGTGCTGCGCGTCACCGGCAAGGGCGCCAAGACGCGGCTGGTGCCGTTTGGCCAGCAGGCGCGGGTGTGGATCGAGCGCTACCTGAAGGAAGCGCGTGGCGTGATTCTCAACGGCCAGCAGGACGACGCCCTATTTGTCACCGGGCGCGGTTCGGCCATGACGCGGCAGATGTTCTGGGTCTTAATTAAAAAGCATGCACTGAAGGCTGGCATCACCGCGCCGCTGTCGCCGCACACCCTGCGGCATGCGTTTGCCACCCATTTGCTCAACCACGGCGCCGACTTGCGGGTTGTGCAATTGTTGTTAGGACATTCAGATATTTCGACCACACAAATCTATACCCACGTCGCGCGCGAGCGTTTGAAGCATTTGCATGCGCAACATCATCCTCGTGGTTGAGCAACTTCGGTCATAATGAGGGTTCGCAGGGCAACGCTTTTAGAAGGAGCAGCAAATGGCAAAGACAAACTTCGCATATGAAAAGCGGCAGCGGGAGTTGGAAAAGAAGAAAAAGCAGGAAGAGAAGAACCGGCGCAAGGCCGAGTTGAAGAACAATCCGGGGTTGGCACAGGAGGGCGAGGAGGATCTCGCTGAGGGTGAGACCTCCGGCCTCGCCCCCAGCGACGAAGAGTAACGACGCGTAATTAAGCGACCTCGGCTTCTTCTTTCTCAACCTCATGCAGCGCGTGTTCTTCTTCGTGGTTCCCCTTGAAGAAGCGCGCGCAGCGTTTGCCGAGGCTGTCGAGGTAGGTGTAAGCCACCGGCACCACCACCAGGGTCAGCAGGGTTGAGGTCAGCACGCCGCCGATCACTGCGCGGCCCATGGGCGCTTGCGTCTCGCCGCCATCACCCATGCCGATCGCCATCGGCAGCATACCGAACACCATCGCCAGCGTGGTCATCACGATAGGACGCAGCCGCACCTGGCCGGCGCTCATCAGCGCTTCATGCTGGCTCAGGCCTTCCTTCTGCGCGTGGTTGGTAAAGTCCACCAGCAAGATCGCGTTCTTGGTCACCAGACCCATCAGCATGATGAAGCCGATCACCGAGAAGATGTTGAGCGTGGTGTGCGTCACCAGCAGCGCCACCAGCACGCCGATCAGCGACAGCGGCAGCGACATCATGATGGCAATCGGCTGCAGGAAGCTGCCGAACTGCGAGGCCAGCACCAGGTAGATGAAGATCACCGCAATGCCCAGCGCGACCAGCGCCGAGTTCATGCTCTCTTCCATATTCTGCGCATTGCCGCCGACGTCGAAGCGCACGCCGGATGGCAGTTCGATTTCCTTCATGGCTTTCTTGACGTCGCTGTCGACGTCGCCGCCCGGACGGCCTTCGGTACTGGCGTACACTGCCACGCGGCGTTGCAGCGCCTGGCGTTTCAGCACTTGCGGGCTGAAGGCCGGCACGAAGTCCACCACCTGGCGCAGCGGCACCATGATCGGACGGCCGTCTGCACCGAGTTTGCTGGAGGCCAGCATCAGGTCGGCGAGGTCGGCCACTTTCTGGCGGCCCGATTTTGGCAGCTGCACGTTGACCTCGTAGTTCTGGCCATCCGGTGCGAGGAAGTGCGAATTGGTGTCGCCCGCCACGAATGGACGCAGGGCGGCACCAATCTGCTGCGTGGTCAGGCCAAGGTCGCTGGCCAGTTCGTTGTTGATCTTGATGTTGGTCGATGGGTTGGCGCCTTCCTGGCTGTATTCCAGGTCGGCGATGCCCTTGATCTTGCGCATCTTGTCCATCAAGCGGTGGGCCACGTCGTCCAGCTTGGCTTCATCGGTGCCGAGGATGGCAATGAAGATCGGCTTCTGGCCCATCGTCAGCGTGATGCCAGCGATCTTGTTCAGGCGCGCGCGGATGGCCGCTTCCATCTCTTGCTGGGTGCGGCGTTTGTGCAGCTTGCGGTCGGCCAGCTTCATATCCAGCTGGGCGGTGTTGCGGCCGTCCCAGGTGCCGACTACAGCGATCACCTTGTCGATTTCCGGGAACTCTTTCAGCGCCGCTTCCACCTGATGGATTTTGTTGTCGGTGTAGTCCAGGCTGGAGCCGACCGGGGTCTTGATCATGAAGTTGACCCAGCCGTTATCCTGCTCCGGCATCATCTCGCCGCCGATCATTGGCACCAGCATGATGGAGCCGGCGAACAGTGCAAAGGCCGAGGCCAGCGTCAGTTTTTTCCAGCGCAGCGCGAGTGCCAGCACTTTGCCGTACACCACGTGCAGCCATTCCACGCCGCCTTCCAGCCAGTGCATGAAGCGGCCCAGCCATGGCAGGTATTTGAAGCGGTCCTTGACCGGATCCGGCCACACCGACGACAGCATCGGGTCCAGCGTGAAGCTGACGAACAGCGACACCAGCACCGCCACCGCCACCGTAATCCCGAACTGCAGGAAGAAGCGGCCGATGATGCCCTGCATAAAGGCGACCGGAATGAACACGGCTACAATCGCAAAAGTGGTGGCCATCACGGCCAGGCCGATTTCATTGGTGCCGTCTTCCGCCGCCTTGCGGTGGTTCTTGCCCATGCCGAGGTGGCGCACGATGTTTTCGCGCACCACGATGGCATCGTCAATCAGCAGGCCGATACACAGCGACAGCGCCATCAACGTCAGGAAGTTGAGGGTGAAGCCGAACGCCTTCATGGCGATAAAGCTGGCCAGCACCGCAATCGGCAAAGTCAGGCCGGTGATGATGGTCGAGCGCCACGAGTGCAGGAAGAAGAACACGATCACCATGGTCAGCACTGCGCCTTCGATGATGGTTTCTTTCACGTTGTCGAGCTGGCTTTGCACTTTGAGCGATTCATCGTTCAGCACTTCCAGCTTGATATCGGCTGGCAGGGATTTCTGCAGTTCGGCGGCCACTTTCTGGATACGGTTGCCCACTTCCACCACGTTGGCGTCCTGCACCTTGGTGATGTCGAGCGTGACCGAACGCTGGCCGTTGATGCGCGAGATCGACAGCTCTTCCTGCGCGCCGTCTTCCACCGTCGCCACCTGTTCAAGATAGACCGGACCGTTGGCGCGGCGCGCCACGATGATCTTGTTGAATTCGCGCGGGTCCTTCATCTTGCCTTCGACGCGCACCAGGCGCTCGCTGGCGCCGTAGCTGATGAAGCCGGTCGGCAGATTGGTGTTGGTGTTCTGGATCGCGTTCAACACTTCGTCGACGCCGACCGCTTGCGCGCTCAGGTCATTGGGACGCAGCTGGATCAGGATCTGGCGTGCCGCCATGCCGTTGACGCGTACCTTGCCGACGCCGGCCACGCCCTGGAAGCGCTTGGCGATGATCTGGTCGGCCATGGTCGACAGTTCACGCAGCGAGTGTTCGCTGGCGGTCAGGCCGATCTGCGCGATCGGTTGCGCGTTCTCGCCCTCAAAGCGGATGATGAACGGATCTTTGGCCTCGCGCGGGAAGCGCGGCCGCACTTGCGCTACCTTGTCGCGCAAGTCCTGCATGGCGCGGTCCATGTCGGTCGAGATTTCGAAGTCGATGTAGACGCCGGCGCGGCCTTCCCACGAGTTGGCGCGCAAGGTCTTGATACCGCTGACGGTGTTGACTGCTTCCTCGATCGGGCGGGTGATGTCGTTCTCCACCGCTTCCGGCGAGGCGCCCGGATACTGCACCTCGATGGCGGCGCCGGGGATGTCGACG
This sequence comes from Duganella flavida, assembly GCF_009857445.1. Lineage (GTDB taxonomy): Bacteria > Pseudomonadota > Gammaproteobacteria > Burkholderiales > Burkholderiaceae_D > Rugamonas > Rugamonas flavida. The sequence continues at coordinate 213,306 of NZ_WWCN01000006.1, read as the reverse complement.
TTGGGCATGGCTTCCAGCCCCAAGCCCCGGTAAGAGAACAGGCCCAGTACCATCAGCGCCACCATCACCATGGTGGCAAAGACCGGATTGCGGATACTGATTTTAGTGATCCACATGATCAGCCTTTCGCCGGTTCAGCGTTCATGGCTTGTGCCGACGGCGGTGGAGCCGAAGGCAGCTTGACGGCTGTACCCGGCTTCAGGCTGTCGAGACGCGAAACGATTACATGCGCGCCTTGCTGCAAACCTTCCAGCACTTCGGCGTAACCTTCATCCTCGTTGCGCAGGCCCAGTTTGACCGGCTGCGACAGCAGCTTGCCGCCTTCCACTTTGTAGACGATAGGCTGGCCGTTTTTGTCGCTGCGCAGCGCGGCCAGCGGTACGATAGGTGCTACCGTCGAACGGTCGGTGACGATGCTGCCCTTGGCGAACATGCCGGCGCGCAGGGCGCTGTCGTCGTTCTTGACGGCGATGTAGACCAGCATCGAGCGCGAGCCGGTTTCGGTGGCCGGATTGATGCGCGCCACTTTGCCGTGGAAGTCGCGCTGGGCGTAGCCGTCGACGCGGAATTTCACATCCTGGCCGACTTTTACGCGCGGGATTTCGGAGGCCGGCACTTGCGCTTCCAGCGTGAGCTCGGACAGGTTGACGATGCTGTACACCGGCATATCGAGCGCCAGCTTTTCGCCGGCCTGCACGTGACGTTTGCTGATCACGCCGTCGATCGGTGCTTTGATCACGCCATCGTTCAAAGCGATGCGGGCAATTTCTACCATCGCCGCTGCCGATTTCACGGACGCGCGCGCCAAATCGACCGAGTTCTGGGTCGAGTCGAAGGCGTTTTGCGAGATGTATTTTTGCGAGAGCAGCGCCTGGCTGTTGGTTTCGTTCTTGGTCGCCATCGCCAGCTTGGCCTGCGCTTCATCGAGCATGGCTTGCTGCTGTTGCAGGCGCGCGCGCAGGTCGGCCTGGTCGATGCGGGCCAGCACCTGGCCGGCGTGCACCGCCATGCCTTCCTGCAGTGTGGTCGCTTCCACCACGCCCGAGACCTTGGACTTGATGGTGGCGGAACTCAGGGGCGCCAGCGAGCCGGATAAGGGCAAGCTGACCGCCAATGAACGGGCGTCGACGGCGGCGATGTCGCCGCTCGACAATTCGAAGATGTCTTTTTTCTCTTTGGCCGCAGGGGCGGCGGCAGTAGCCTGTGCTGGCGCAGCTTGTTTGCTATGCCAGACGGTCCAACCGCCGCCGGCCAGCGCAACCACAATGAGAATAGCCACCGGCTTGCGCCAGCGTTTGCTGCGCACGGTAGGCTGGGTGTACGGAGGAAGGGTTTCAAGTTTCATATCGTTTTTCTAATGTGGATTGCGCATGGTGCCACTTTAGGATGTTGCAAGTGCGGCAGCCAGCAGAATGCGATAGGCGGTGTAAAAACACGCCTGAAATGCAGAAAAACGAGATTAGCTGGAAGTTAATACAGGATAAGCTGCACCAGTACCTGGCCGTGGTCGGACGCTTCTGGCCGCTGCGGCTGCAGGTGGGCGTTCAGGTAGCCGACCCGCAGCACCTCGCCCACCGCATGCGGCGAGGCGGGATGGAATTCCTCCGATACCAGCACATGGTCGATAGTCATCAGGCGGCCGTCGTGGGTGATGGTATAGCCGCCGTCGCGGTGGCTTTCGCGGCCGGACTGGATCTGGCGGCAGTCGAACAGCTGGCCGCGCAGTTCTTCGCCCGGCTCGCAGGCTTTGCCAGCACCCATCACGATGTGGGTGGTGACGGCGTCCACCGTGTCATTGAAATCGCCCAGCACCACGCGCGGGCGGCGTTGCTCCTTGTCCATTGCGCTGAGCAGGGCGCGCAGCGCCACCGCCTCGGTGCCGCGCCGGATCAGCGAGCGCAGGTTGGCTTGCGCGTGCAGCATGGGATCGTCGCCGACGTCGCCGTTGCGGTAGTCGGGGCGCTTGGATTTGAGGTGGACCACGATCACGTCGGCAATTTGCTGGTTCGGCAGTACCACTTGCACGTGTAGTGGCGCGCGCGCGAAGCGGTCGGCATCGCGGCTGCCTTCGGGCAGGGCCACGCCGTCGGGGAACATGATGTAGGCGGTGGGTGGCGCGGCCAGCGGCAAGCGCGTGACCAGCGCCACTTCCGGCGTCAGGCGCGGTGCGCCGGTGACGGGATCGGGCGGTGGCGCGAAGCCGGCCAGCGTAGCGTCGCGGTAGCGGGTGGTTTTGGCCAGCACGTCGCGCAGGGCGGGCAGGGAGAAAATCTCCTGCAAGCCGATCACGTCGGCATCCAGTTCATCGAGCTGTTGCGCGGTCCAGGCGACTTTCGCTTCGTACTCGGCCTCGGTCAGGGGCGCCAGATTGTCGTACAATTTCGCCCCAGGCTGGGAAAGATTGCATACATTGAAAGTGGCAAAGCGAATTTCCTGCTGCATAATGGACAACTCCCCCGATCCGATCATGGCGAAAAAAGAGCATATCTCCGAAACCCCGGCTACCCAGCTGCTGCGCAAGCACAAGGTTGCCTTCTCCGAGCACCCCTACGATTACGAGGAGCACGGCGGCACCGGCGTGTCTTCGCGCGCGCTGGGCGTCGACGAGCATCACGTGGTCAAGACCCTGGTGATGCAAGACGAGGCCGCTAAACCTTTAATTGTGCTCATGCACGGTGATTGCAAGGTCTCGACCAAAAATCTCGCGCGCAACATCGGCTGCAAGTCCGTCGAACCGTGCAAGCCGGACGTGGCAACGCGCCACAGCGGCTACATGATTGGCGGGACTTCGCCGTTCGGCACCAGGAAGAGCATGCCAGTGTATGTGGAGGATAGCATTCTTGCGCTGGAAACGATTTATATCAATGGTGGGCGGCGCGGCTACCTCGTGGGCATCAAGCCACAGGTGCTGGTCGAGCTGCTCAACGCGAAGGCAGTACACTGCGCTCTGGCCGAGTAAGGCGCGGCAGTGTATATTCTTCGGCTGCCTTTGTGGCCATAACAATAATTGAGGAAAAGATGAATACTGTTTGGATGACCGTAGCCGCCTATCTGATCGGCTCGATCTCGTTTGCCGTGGTCAGCAGCAAGTTGTTCGGCCTGGCCGACCCGCGCACCTACGGCTCGAAAAATCCCGGCGCTACCAATGTGTTGCGAAGTGGCAACAAGGGCGCGGCCATCGCTACGCTGATCGGTGATGCGGTTAAAGGCTGGCTGGCCGTGTGGCTGGCGATTCATTTCCAGGACCAGCTGAATATCGGCGATGCAACCATCGCGCTGGTGGCGATTGCCGTATTCCTGGGGCATTTGTGGCCGGTGTTCTTCCGCTTTGTGGGCGGCAAAGGTGTGGCGACGGCCGCCGGTGTGCTGTTGGGCTTGAATCCTTGGCTGGGCGTCGCCACCTTGGTGACTTGGCTGGCAGTGGCGTTTGCATTCCGTTATTCGTCGCTGGCAGCGTTGGTGGCGGCAGTGTTTGCGCCGTTCTATTATGGTTTATTGTTTGGCGTTGAGCCGCAGCTGTTTGCCGTGTTTGCCATGAGCGCGCTGCTGCTGTTCCGCCATTCGAAGAATATCTCCAACCTGATCGCAGGTAAGGAGAGCCGCATCGGCGGCAAAGCGAAAGGCAAGTAAAAAATGGCAACTCCTATCAAAATCGATTTCGTCTCCGACGTTTCCTGCCCATGGTGCGCCATCGGCCTCGGTTCGCTGAACACGGCGCTGGCCGCCATCGGCCCTGACGCCGAAGTGAGCATCCACTTCCAGCCGTTCGAGCTGAACGCCAACATGCCGCCGGAAGGCCAGGACATCACCGAACACCTGAGCGAGAAATACGGTTCGTCGGCCGAGCAGCAACAGCAAGCACGCGAGATGATCCGCGCGCGCGGCGCCGAAGTCGGTTTCGAGTTCGCGATGGACAAGCGCGGCCGCATCTACAACACCTTCGACGCCCACCGCCTGCTGCATTGGGCCGGTTTGCAAGGCAAGCAGAAGGAGTTGAAGCAGGCGCTGTTCAAGGCTTACTTCACGCAGGGCCTGGACCCGAGCGCGCATGAAGTGCTGATCTACCTGGCCGGCGAAGTGGGTCTCGACAAGGACGCCGCGCGCCAGGTGCTGCATTCGGGCGAGTACGGTCCGGAAGTGCGCGAGGCGGAGCAGTTCTTCCAGCGCCACGGCATCAATTCGGTGCCGGCCGTGATCATCAACGAGCGCCACCTGATTTCGGGCGGCCAGCCGGCCGAAGTGTTCGAACGCGCGCTGCGTGAGATTATGAGCAAGGCATAAAAAGTCACCTTGCTGGATCTTGTTTTGCTATACACTCCTTGGGTAAAAATGATAAGAATCTTGTCAATTACTCAGGGAGGCCCATGCTGGCCGTAGAAAAAGTACACACGCTGATTACCGCTCGTCCGCAGGCTGACCAGTTCCGTTTAGCCGCGCTGCATCGTTATCACATCCTGGATACTCCCGCCTGCGAAGATTTCAGCTTCCTCACCGAGCTGGCCGCCAAAGTCTGCGAGGTGCCGTACGCCTTCATTTCCCTGGTTGACGCAGAGCGCGTCTGGATCAAATCCTGCACCGGCATGCAGATCGGCGAACTGCCGCGCGGCGAGAGCTACTGCTCGCTGGCTGTGCTGGGCGACGCTGTCACTGAAATTGCCGATTTAACCGAAGACCCACGCACCGCCTACATGGCGCTGACGGTCGGCGAGCCTTATATGCGCATGTACAGCAGCGTGGCGCTGGCGTCGTCGGACGGTCACGCCATCGGCACGCTGTGCGTGATGAACACGCAGCCGGGCCGCCTGAGCGCCGAGCAGCGCACCACGCTGGCCAAACTGGCGCGGCAGGTGATGGCGCTGATTGAGCTGCGCGCCAATGAGCGTAGCCTGAACGCTGCGGTGCGCGAGCTGGAACTGCTGGCCACTACCGACGAGCTGACCGGCCTGCACAACCGCCGCTCGCTGCAGGATCGCCTGAAATTTGAAGTGGCGCGCTCGCGCCGTTTCCGTTCGCCGCTGTCGGCGCTGATGATCGATCTCGATCACTTCAAACAGATCAACGATGAATATGGCCATCTGGTGGGTGACCAGGTGCTGGCTAATGTCGGCCGCCTGCTGCGCGAGAGCTTGCGCGTGATCGACCTGCCGAGCCGCTACGGTGGCGAGGAACTGTGCGTCGTGCTGCCGAATACGCCGGTGGAAGGCGCGTGCAAGCTGGCGGACACGCTGCGTCTGAAAATCGAAGCGCAGCTGCATACCGCTGGTGCGCGCCAGTTCCAGGTCACCGCCAGCATCGGCGTGGGAACGTTCAATCACATGGACATCAATGATGCGGACGGCCTGTTGCAACAGGCCGACGCTGCGCTGTACCGCGCCAAGCGTAGCGGCCGTAATCGCGTGGAGTGCGGCGCCGAATAAAGGAGAGTGGTCATGCCTACTGCAAGCTGGAATGGTGTCGTCATCGCGCAGGCGAGCGACGACCAGGTTCAAATCGTGGAGAACAATGTCTACTTCCCGCCTTCCAGTGTGAAGCGGGAATACCTGCAGGCCAGCAGCCACACCTCGCGTTGTCCGTGGAAAGGCTTGGCCAGCTACTACTCGTTGAACGTGGACGGCAAGATCAACGAGAACGCCGCGTGGTACTACCCGGAGCCTTCCGAGAAGGCGGCGCAGATCAAGGACCACGTGGCTTTCTGGCGTGGCGTTGAGGTGCAGCGCTAGTTGGATAACATCACCCACAGCATTATCGGCTTTGGCGTGGGCGAGGTAGTGCATCGCAGTCTGCCTGCGGAGGCGGACTCGATGGCGCAGCGCGTGCGCCATCGGCTGTTGTTGGTGGCGTGTGCGCTGGCCAGTAATTTTCCGGATCTCGATCTTTTCCTGACCAAGCTATTGCCCGATCCTTTGGGCTATCTGCTCAATCATCGCGGGCATACGCATACGGTGTTGTCGGCCGTGCCGCAGGCGTTGCTGCTGGCGGCGTTGCTGTGGCTTTGCTGGCCGTCGGCGCGTGCGCTGCTGCGTGCTAGCAGGCCGGCGCGACTTGGGTTGGCGCTCAGTGTGGGCATCGGTTTGGCGCTGCATTTGCTGATGGACTTCACCAATTCGTATGGTGTGCATCCGTGGTATCCGTTCGATGGGCGCTGGTTCTACGGCGATATGGTGTTCATTATTGAGCCGTTGTTCTGGGTGGCGATTGGTGTGCCGATGGCGCTCATCATGCGCTGGCGCTGGCTGCGCGTGGCTGGCTTGCTGGCTTTGTTCGCGGTGCTGGTGTTCTTTGCGGCGCGTGCTTATATCGGGTGGATGTCGTTTGCGGCGCTGCTGGTGATTGCTGCTGCTTGCGGCTTTGCACAGTGGCGTGCGGGCGAGCAGGGACGTGGTGGTTTGCTGCTGGCGCTGGGTGTCAGCGTGGCGTTCATCGCGGTGCAAGGCGCGGCGTCACACGCGGGCCGGGCGCAGATTGAGGCGGAGTTGCAGCGCGCCGATCCTTCGTCGCGCGTGCTGGATGTGGCGATGACGGCGTTCCCGTCGCAGCCGCTGTGCTGGGCCTATGTCAGAATCGCCAGCAATGGCGCGCAGTATCGCTTGCGGCGCGGTGTCACCAGCGTGGCGCCTGACTGGCTGGCTGCGGATGCGTGTCCCGCCGGCCTGCGCGAGCCGGTGCAGACGGTGAGCGGCAGCCTGCAGGAGCTGCGCGCATTGAAGGCGAGCAGCTGCCATGTCGATGCCTGGCTGCGCTTCGGCCGCATGCCGATCCTGGCTGACGGCGTGCTGTCCGATTACCGCTTTGCCACCACGCCGCGCGGGAATTTCACTTCGCTACAAGTGAACGAAAAAGCTCCATGCCCGCAAGGCGTGCCGGCATGGAGCTATCCGCGTGCTGACCTGTTTTAGGCGGATTTTTTCTGCACGTCGTCATGGTCGGTGGAGAGGGCGACGTCCAGCCATTCGGCCATCTCTTTTTCCACGTGCTGGTTTTTGGCGCGCACGCGTGCCACCGTGTCCGAGCCCAATTGCAAACGAGTCGGCGGCGTGTCGCTGTCGGCCAGTTGCAGCAGGGCGCCGGCCAGCTTGAGCGGATCGCCCGGCTGCGCGTGATTGGCACCGGCCGCGAAGTCACGCATCGCGCCAACCGTGGCGGCGTAGGATTCGATGCGCTCACGCGTGGACACCAGCGAGGTCGCATCGAGGAAGTCAGTGCGGAAGAAGCCCGGCTCCACCACCGTCACTTTGATGCCCAGCGGTTCCAGTTCCATCGTCATCGCCTCGCTCAAACCTTCCACCGCAAACTTGGTCGAACCGTACACGCCCCAGCCGGCATACGATGAGTAGCCGCCCACCGACGAGATGTTCATCACATGGCCGCTGCCTTGTTTGCGCATCACCGGCAGCACGGCGCGGCTGACGTTGAGCAGGCCGAAGACGTTGGTCTCGTACAGCGCACGCACTTCCTCGGCGTTGGCTTCCTCCACTGCACCCAGCAAGCCGTAGCCGGCGTTGTTGACCAACACGTCGATGCGGCCGAAGCGCGCCACCGCTTGCTGCGCGGCGGTGATGGCTTGCGCTTCCAGTTTCACATCCAGACGCAGTGCCAGCAGGTTGGGATGCTCGCCCAGCGCGGCGATGACGGTTTGCGGATCGCGTGCGGTAGCCACTACGAAGTCGCCGCGTTCAAGTGCTTTTTGTGCCGTCAGTACGCCGAAGCCGCGCGATGCACCGGTAATAAACCATACTTTGTTCATGATGTTTTCCTTTCGATGTGAGTTGATGGAGCCCAGTTTAGGCTTCCGTCACCTGCTACACTAGCCATAGGAAAGCTGTTTGATTTTCACCTTTTGGTTGTAAATATCATGGATAAAGCGCGGGTCATCAGTTTGTTTATAGGCGTGGTGCGCGCCAAGAGTTTCAGCCAGGCGGCGGTGGATGCCGGCCTGACGCCGCAAGCCGTCAGCAAGGCGGTGCGGCAGCTGGAAGAGCATCTCGGCGTGCGCCTGTTCCATCGCACCACGCGCAGCCTCAGCCTCACCGACGAGGGCGCGCGGCTGTTCGAGCTGGCCAATCCCGGCCTGCGCCTGCTGGATGATGCGCTGGAGCAGATCCAGAGCAGCCGTCTCGATGTAGAAGGCTTGATCCGCATTGCGGCGCCCATGTCGATCGGCACGGCCATCATCGTGCCGCTGCTGCACGAATTCCAGCAGCGCTACCCCGGCGCCCATTTCGACATGCAGCTGGACGACCATTTCACCGATCTGGTGGAAAGCAAGATCGATGTCGGCTTCCGCGCCGGCAGTCCGCCCGAGCGTAATCTCATTTCGCGCAAGCTGGGCGAGATGACGCTGCTGACTTGCGCCGCGCCGTCTTACCTCAAACAGCACGGCACGCCCAAGAAGATGGCCGACCTGGCCGCTCATCGCTGCACCGGCTTCCGCCAGCCGAATACGGGCCGCTTGCTGCCGTGGGAATTCCACGTCGATGGCGCCACGGTCTATCAGGATGTACCGATCGTCGCCAGTTTCAATACGGTGGAAGGGGAGTTGACGGCGGTGATGAACGGCATGGGTATCGGCCAGATGCCGATTTTTATGATCGAGCGCGAACTGGCCAGCGGCGCGCTGGTCCCGTTGCTGACTTCTACCATCACCGCCAACAACGGCGTGTTCATGTACTACCCGCAGCGAACTCAGATGCCGCTGCGGGTGCGGCACTTCATCGATTTTGTGGCCGGGCAGGCGCCGTTGCGGCTGCAGGCGCAGCGGCGCGCGGTCAAAGGACGCTGAATTGCTTGAATGCGCGCGTGTGCACGGAAATGGTGCCTGATGCGTTGTACTGTGTGGCTGCTTCACCACAAAAGCACCTAAAATCAAGCTGTATAGGCCACTTTCCGCCTATTTGGTTGGCACAACAATTGCATTGCCCTCCAGAAAGGAAGAAGATCGACGACTATGGAGGCTGTTATGAATACCGTAACTGAAAAAGACAACAAAACCGTAGTGCAACACGAATCGCCGGCCGATGATCATCGCCTGCGCAGCGAACGCATTGCCGCCCAAGGCGTTAGCCTGGGGAGCGGCAAAGCTAAATACCTGATCCCGCTGGTCGGCTTGGCCGTCCTCGCCGGGATGGCGTTCGCCCAGAGTTAAATAACTCTGAGTTCATCGAGCGGCCAGCGCGGCCGCACGTTGAATGAGTAGTCTTTCTTTGCTGCGTCCGGGTTAATCATCAAACGCATGGCCCCGGCGAAGGCGATCATCGCGCCGTTATCGGTGCAAAATTCCAGTTCTGGGTAGTAGACCTTGAACTTCTTCTTGGCTGCCGCCGCGTTCAACGAAGCGCGCAGCTGTGAATTCGCGCCCACGCCGCCCGCAATCACCAGCCGCTTCAGGCCGGTGTGCTTGAGTGCGGACACGCATTTCGCCGTCAGCACTTCCACAATCGCATCGACGAAGCCGCGCGCGATGTTGGCCTTGTCCTGCTCGCAGATATTGGCGACGATCTTTTCCTCATGGTTCTTCACCACCGTTAGCACCGCCGTTTTCAGGCCGGAGAAGCTGAAGTTGAAATCCTTGGTGTGCATCATCGGGCGCGGCAACTTGTAGGCCAGCGGATCGCCGAATTCAGCCAGACGCGAAATCGCCGGACCGCCCGGATAGCCGAGGCCCAGCAGCTTGGCCGATTTGTCGAAGGCTTCGCCAGCCGCGTCATCCAGCGTTTCGCCCAGCAGGGTGTACTGGCCGACGCCATCTACCCGCATCAGCTGGGTGTGGCCGCCCGAGACCAGTAGGGCGATAAACGGAAACTCCGGCGGCTCCGAGGCTAGCAGCGGCGACAGCAAGTGGCCTTCGAGGTGGTGCACGCCCAGCACGGGCTTATCCAATGCCAGACCGAGGCTGCATGCCACCGACGAACCGACCAGCAGCGCGCCAGCCAGGCCAGGACCTTGGGTGTAGGCGATGGCGTCGATATCGTTGAGCGATTTGCCGGCTTGTTCCAGCGTCTGCGTCAGCAGCGGGATGGCGCGGCGGATGTGGTCGCGCGAGGCGAGTTCCGGCACCACGCCACCGTATTCCTCGTGCATGGCGACCTGCGAATGCAGGGCGTGGGAAAGCAGGCCTGATTGCGTGTCGTACAGCGCAAGGCCGGTTTCGTCACAGGAGGATTCAACGCCAAGAACGATCATGGAAGCAGCAGAAATCAAAAGGGGAATCCGCCATTGTAATGGAAATGGCGTGCAAGCATGCACCAGCGCAGGACCGGGCCGCACTGGCCGGGTGCGCAATTTTGCCAAATGGACAGGATTTCATGTTGTTTTGAATGGCATCGCTTTTGCTTCATGCAGGCAAGGGGAGGGCATGGCGATGGACAGACACTGGAAACTGATCTGCAAATTGAAGGATGTACCGCTGGGCGGTGGCGTGCGCCTGGTGCCGCGCGGGCTGGCGTGGCAGGAGTTACCGGGCGTGGCTTTGTTCCGCACCGGCGAAGAAAGCGTGCATGCCGTGCTCGACTGCGATCGCTCGCGGCGTTATTCGGTGAAGGTGGAGGGCGTGAAGGTCTATCTCGACCTCGATGAACTGAGTGCGCCCGCCAGCAAGGCCGAAGCGGCGCTGGCGGGGCAATTTGGCGTGGCCACCAGTCTTGTAGCGTACTGCTACTAGCGCAACGTCATTCCCGCGTACGCGGGAATCCATACTCAGCATGGGCTCCCGCCTGCGCGGGAGCGACGGGCTCAGGGGCGGTTCTTCAGCTGCTGGTGCGCGTCGCGCAGCATCTTTTCGGTGGTGTCCCAATCGATGCAGCCGTCGGTGACCGAGCAGCCGTAGACCAGCTGGCTCAGGTCCGCCGGAATCTTCTGGTTGCCGCCGACGATGTTCGATTCAATCATCACGCCCACCAGCGACTTGTTGCCCTGCACGATCTGGTGGATGACGTCGGCCATCACCAGCGGTTGCAGTTCCGGCTTCTTGTAGCTGTTGGCGTGCGAGCAGTCGACTACCAGGTTGGCCGGCAACTTGGCCTTGGCCAGCGACTGTTCGGCAATCGCGATCGACACCGAATCGTAGTTCGGACGACCATCGCCGCCGCGCAGCACCACGTGGCCGTAGGCGTTGCCACGGGTACGCACGATCGACACATTGCCCTGTGCGTTGATGCCCAGGAAGGAGTGCGGGTGCGCCGACGACAGGATGGCGTTGATGGCAATGCTGATATCGCCGTCGGTGCCGTTCTTGAAGCCGACCGGGGTCGACAGGCCGGACGACATCTCGCGGTGGGTCTGCGATTCGGTGGTGCGGGCGCCGATGGCGGTCCAGGCGATCAGGTCGCCCAGGTATTGCGGCGAGATCGGGTCCAGCGCTTCGGTGGCGGTAGGCAGGCCCAGTTCGCACACGTCCAGCAGGAACTGGCGGGCTTTTTCCATGCCGACGTTGACGCGGAAGGAATCGTCCATGTCCGGGTCGTTGATATAACCCTTCCAGCCGGTGGTGGTGCGCGGCTTTTCGAAATACACGCGCATGACCAGCAGCATGGTGTCGGCCACTTCGGCTTGCAGTGCTTTCAGGCGGCGGGCGTAATCCAGGCCGGCGACCGGGTCGTGGATCGAGCATGGGCCGACCACCACGAACAGGCGCTTGTCTTTGCGGTCGATGATGTTGCGCAGGGCTTCGCGGCCTTGCATCACGGTCTCGGAAGCCAGATCGGTCAGCGGCAGCTTGCTGTGCAAGGCTTCCGGCGACGGCATCGGAGCAAACGAGGTGACGTTGACGTTTTCAATATCTGGGGAAATCATGATCTCTACATTAGTTTCATTTTCGGGAGCCAGATAGTGTAGCCGAAATGCGCCTTGGTGGTTTAAGCTTGCTGCCATGACCACATTTGAACCTTTCCCAGCCGCACGTTTCATCAAAGAAATTGGTCGCGGCAAGAACGGCGCCCGCAGCATGACCCGTGCGGATGCCCATGACCTGTACCAAGCCATGCTGGACGGCCGCGTTTCCGATCTGGAGCTGGGCGGCATCTTGCTGTCGATGCGCATCAAGGGCGAGTCGGTGGAGGAGATTGCCGGTTTCCTCGATGCGGCGGAAGCAGCGTTTGAACCGTTCAATGGGCCACCCGGCCAGTTCGCGCCGGTGGTCATCCCGACTTACAACGGCGCTCGCAAGATGGCCAACCTGACGCCGCTGCTGGCCATGCTGCTGGCGCGCGAGGGTGTGCCGGTGCTGGTGCACGGCGTGGCGACTGATCTTGGTCGCGTGGCCACGGCGGAAGTGTTTGCCGAGCTGGGCGTGCCGGCTGCGCGTCACCGTTCGGAGGCGGAGGAGGCCATGTCGCAGCGCAAGCCGGCCTTCATCACTATTGAGACCATGGCGCCGAAGCTGGCTTATCTGCTGTCGCTGCGGCGCAAACTGGGTGTGCGCAACTCGACGCATACGCTGGTCAAGATCATGCAGCCGTTTGCAGGACCGGCGCTGCGGCTGGTGTCGTACACCCACCCGGAATATCTGGAAATGCTGGGCGAATACTTCACCACTGCCGCCCCGCACGATCGTGGAGATGCTTTCCTGATGCGCGGCACCGAAGGCGAGACCGTGGCCAACGCCAACAAGGCGCAGCAGATCGATTGGTTCCACGGCACCCTGCGCACGACGCTGGTGCCCAAGCAGACGCTGGTCGGCGAGCTGCCGCTGCTGCCGGAAAATAAGGACGCAGCCACTACCGCTGCATGGATCAAGTCGGTGCTGGATGGCGACGTAGCGGTGCCGCCGCCGATCGCAGAACAGGTAGCCCAGTGCCTGCTGGTTTCGCGCACCGTGGCCTCGCGCCAGCATGTGAGTGAGCCAATAGCGTAAAATCTCGCCCCTTCACTGAAACGACGGGAAAATCATGGCAAAGTTTGATGTAGCGGTAATCGGCGCGGGCGCGGCCGGAATGATGTGCGCAGCGACGGCAGCCCAGCGTGGACTGCGCGTGGTGCTGATCGACCATGCTACCAAGCTGGCCGAGAAGATTCGCATCTCGGGCGGTGGCCGCTGCAACTTCACCAACGTGAACGCCGGCCCGGCCAACTTCCTGTCGGAGAATCCGCACTTCTGCAAGAGCGCCTTGTCGCGCTACACGCCGGCCGATTTCGTCGCGCTGGTGAAGAAACACCGCATCGGCTACCACGAGAAACATCGCGGCCAGTTGTTCTGCGATGATTCCGCCGAGCAGATTATCGAGATGCTGAAAGACGAATGCGCCGGCGGCGACGTCCACTGGCGCATGCCGTGCAAGGTTGAGTCGCTGGAGCAAACGGCAGAAGGCTTTGTGCTGGAAACCGACAGCGGCAGCATCGAAGCGCCAAGCGTGGTGATTGCCACTGGCGGCCTGTCGATCCCGAAAATCGGCGCAACCGACTTCGGCTACCGCATCGCCGCCCAGTTCGACCTGCGCATGGTCGAGCCGCGCCCGGCACTGGTGCCGCTGACCTTCGACGCCGAGCAATGGGCGCCGTTCGTAGAAATGTCCGGCATCGCGCTGGAAGTGGATGTGGAAACCGGCTCGCTGAAAGGCCGTAACCCGACCGGCGGGCGCTTCCGCGAAGATCTTCTGTTCACCCACCGCGGCCTGTCTGGCCCGGCGATCCTGCAAATCTCCTCCTACTGGCAGCCGGGCACGCCGATTGTGATCAACCTGTTGCCGGAGCTGGACCTGGCGGCCACCCTGATCGAAGGCAAGGGCACCATCAAGAAGCAGCTGGGCAATGTGCTGTCGCAATGGCTACCGGCGCGACTGGCGGAGGGCTTGCTGTTGGCCCATGGTTTCGCGCTGGACGCCCGCCTGGCCGATATGCCGGATGCGCAGCTGCGCAAGCTGGGCGCCGCCATCAATCAATGGTCGCTCACCCCGAATGGCTCCGAGGGTTACAAGAAGGCCGAAGTCACGCGCGGCGGCATCGACACCCGCGAACTGTCGCAGCAAACCATGATGGCGACCAAAGTCCCGGGCCTGTATTTCATCGGCGAAGCGGTGGATGTGACAGGCTGGCTGGGCGGTTACAACTTCCAGTGGGCATGGGCATCGGGCGTGGCGGCCGGTCTTGCCGTATAGAAATTATAATAATTTTCTTGACATGAATTCATTGATCTTGCATTATGAATACTTAGATTGCGCTTAAGACACTTGACATGTTATTTCAACAAGATCAAGTGGTTGAGTTTCTACCCTTGATCCCCTGGAGATAACATGAAAAAACTAATCGCCGCTGCGGTTGTTGGCCTGCTGAGCACCAGCGCCTTTGCTGCCGTCCCATCGCTGACCAACGCCAGCTTTGAAGACAACACCGTCGGTAACGGCTATGCCTATGGCAATGTCGCGTCGGGCTGGAGCTTTACCGGTGGTGGTGCGGTATCGCATAACTACACCGCATGGAATGGCGTGACCGCCAGCGGCGATTATTTCGCCGTGCTGCAGACCGCCGCATCGATCTCGCAAACCTTCACCAGCGACGTTGGCGGCGTGTACAGCATCAACTTCGATATGGCCTTGCGTTCGGGCTACAACGCCGGCCAAGTGGTCAGCGTGACTCTGGATGGCAATAATCTGGGCACCTTCCCAGCTGCTTCTACCGCCTGGGGTAACTTCTCCACCTCGTCGATCACGCTGGGCGCTGGCGCGCACACGCTGAGCTTCCAGGGCCTGACCCAGGATCACGGCGACACCTCGGCCTTCATCGACAACGTCAGCCTGAACGTATCGGCTGTACCTGAGCCAGCAACCTACGGCATGCTGATGGCTGGCCTGGGTCTGGTAGGTTTCGTCGCACGTCGCCGCAAAGCCTGAGTTTGCGCGCCTCTGGCGCCGGCATTTTGGCAACAGCCCCCGTCCTGCAAACCAAACGGGGGCTTCCATTTGCTTAAAAATGGTGCTATGATCTCTTTCTTCCTATAACCTCCAACGGTTTGAATTTACATGACCACTATTCGCCTTAAAGAAAACGAGCCGTTCGAAGTCGCAATGCGTCGCTTCAAGCGCACCATCGAAAAAACCGGCCTGCTGACCGAACTGCGCGCACGCGAGTTCTACGAAAAGCCAACCGCAGAACGCAAGCGTAAGCTGGCTGCTGCTGTTAAGCGTCACTACAAGCGCATCCGCAGCCAACAGCTGCCGAAAAAACTCTTCTAAGATTGCTTACGCAAGCCAACCTGGCCTATGCCGGTTGTGTTTAGCGGCATCTAAGAGAATACCCGCTCCGGCTTTCGAGCCTGCGCGGGTTTTCGCATTTTTACTCCACTATTTTCCGAAAGAAACTCATGGGCTTGAAAGCACAAATCACCGAAGACATGAAAAACGCCATGCGCGCCAAGGAAGCCGGTCGCCTGGCGACCATCCGCCTGATCCTGGCGGAAATCAAGCGCAAGGAAGTGGACGAGCGGATCGAAGTCAGCGATGAGCAAACCGTTACCATCATTGAAAAAATGATCAAGCAGCGCAAGGATTCGATCACCCAGTTCGAAGCTGGTGGTCGTGCTGACCTGGCTGATATCGAAAAAGCCGAACTGGTGGTGCTGAGCGCCTACATGCCTGCCGGCCTGTCGGACGAAGAAATCGCTGCTGAAGTTGCTGCTGCCGTGGCCGCTTTGGGCGCCGCTGGTCCGCAGGATATGGGCAAAGTCATGGGTATCGTCAAGCCGAAGCTGGCTGGCCGCGCCGACATGACCGTGGTGTCCGCCCTGGTGAAAAAAGCGCTGACCCCAGCCTAAAGTAGTTCGCCGCCGCCGTTTGATGCACCTCAAGGTCGCGTCAACGGCGGCGGTATAGTCTGATCCATAACAAAGACCGTCCAGCCCTGTGATCCCACAATCTTTTATCGCCGATTTGTTGAACCGCGTCGATATCGTCGACGTTGTCGGACGTTATGTGCAGCTGAAAAAAGGCGGCGCGAATTTCATGGGGCTGTGCCCGTTTCATAGCGAAAAATCGCCCAGCTTCACGGTGAGTCCGACCAAGCAGTTCTACCACTGCTTCGGTTGCGGCGCGCATGGCACCTCGATCGGCTTCATGATCGAATACTCCGGCATGGGTTTTGTCGATGCCGTCAAAGAGCTGGCGCAAGGCGTCGGCATGGTGGTGCCTGAGCAGGACGACAAGATTCCGCCGGCGCAGCGCGCTCAGATGCAGGCCCAGACCATGGCGCTGACCGAGGCCATGACCCGCGCCAGCGACTTCTTCAAGCTGCAATTGCGTAGCGCGCCCAACGCCATCGCCTACCTGAAAAACCGCGGCCTGACAGGCGAAATCGCCGCTCGCTTTGGCCTTGGCTACGCGCCAACCGGCTGGGACAACCTGCGTTCCGTGTTCCCGGAATACGATGCCGTAGTGCTGGCCGAGTCCGGCCTGGTGATCGACAAGGTGGATGAAGACGGCAGCAACAAGAAACGCTACGACCGCTTCCGCGAGCGCGTCATGTTCCCGATCAAAAATACCAAGGGGCAGGTGATTGCTTTCGGCGGCCGGGTGTTGGACCACGGCGAACCGAAATACTTGAATTCCCCGGAAACGCCTTTATTTTCAAAGGGTCACGAGCTGTATGGCTTGTTCGAAGCGCGCCAGGCGATCCGCGATGCGGGCTACGTGCTGGTGACGGAAGGCTATATGGACGTGGTGGCGCTGGCGCAGATGGGTTTCCCGCAGGCAGTCGCCACGCTGGGCACGGCTTGCACCACCAACCACGTGCAAAAGCTGTTGCGCCAGACCGACACAGTGATCTTCAGTTTCGACGGCGACAAGGCCGGCCGTCGCGCCGCACGGCGCGCGCTGGAAGCTTGTCTGCCGCACGTTACGGACAACAAGACCATCAAGTTCCTGTTCCTGCCGACCGAGCACGACCCGGACAGCTATGTGCGTGAATACGGTAATGAAGCCTTCGAGCAAGAGATACACGAAGCCATGCCGCTGTCGCAATTCCTGATCAAGGAAGCGATAGGCGAGCATGATATGAGTACCCCGGAAGGCCGGGCGCGCGCGCAGTTCGACGCCAAGCCGATGCTGCAGGCGATGACGCCAACGGCACTGCGCTTGCAAATCGTGCACGCGCTGGCGCAGGTCAGCATGACCTCGACTTACGAGATTGAGTCGCTGTTCGAGCTGTCAAAACCGACGGCGCCGGCCAAGATCGCACCGCCGAAAAGCGGCCGGCCGCAACCGAAAGGGCTGGAATTGCAGATCGTGCGCCTGCTGGTCGCGCACCCGGCGCTGGCGCTGGAAGTCGATGAGGCCGCGCTGACTGCGTTCCAGTTCTTCGGGGCGGAATCGGGCGAGCGCCTAGCGCAGCTGGTCGCTTCGGCGCAGATGCTGGGCGAAAGTGGCAATTTCGCGGCATTTGCGCAGCATTTGAAGTCGCAAGGCGAGGAGTACGACCGCATCATCGGCGAAATCGTCAAGGAGCCGGAGTCCGAGCGCGACACCGAGCGTCTGGTGCTGCGGGCCGCTATTCGCCAAGTCAAGACCGACGCGCTCAAGCAGGAGCTCAGTCAGCTATTCTCGGCCGGGCTGACGTCGGATGAGATTGGCGTGCGCTACCGCGAGTTAACTGCTCAGCAAGATCAGCTGTTGCGCGAGGCCCAGGCAGAGTTGCCAGCCCGCTAAAGTTGTAGGATG
Organism: Duganella flavida; assembly: GCF_009857445.1. GTDB lineage: Bacteria > Pseudomonadota > Gammaproteobacteria > Burkholderiales > Burkholderiaceae_D > Rugamonas > Rugamonas flavida. The sequence continues at coordinate 195,670 of NZ_WWCN01000006.1, read as the reverse complement.
TTTGTGTCGTAATGTTTCTGTCACTATTCCACAGGGAGAGACACCGGTCTTCCCTCTGGAAATTGAAAAGTGACGTGCTATAATAAAACGCTAAGTGTTGTAATTTTTGGCATCGTTTTTCTGTTCAGAGTGTGTTTGTTTTCAGTGAGTTAGGCTCTTGATCGACGCAGATGGACGGGCGTCGGCGGCCAGGGCCAGCTTCGGTTGAGCAACGAGTCTGTTTGCTCCCTAACCGAGTCACGGTTTCTTGCCCCCACGCACGTGTCTGATGCAGTAGAATTCTTTGGAATTCTATAAGACTCGGTCGGCCTGACCCAGGTGTAAGTAAGTCGTAGTATTGTCGGACTTGTGTAGTCGGCAAGTTCGAAGACGTAGTGATCCCAGAAGGATCGAAACTTTATCCGTAATCGAAAGCGCCTGTGCCAATCAAGAAACCTGAATCCAAAGCGGCTGTAAAGCCGACTAAAGTAAGCGCAAAATCCGCGAAAACTGCGGACAAGCCGGAGACGCGCGTAGCCAGCCAACCGCCTGCGGTCAGCCAGACCACAGACGCCGCTGCATTGGCCGCGATCGATACCTCGGGTTATGTGCTGCCTTCGGTCAAAGTGCCGGGCCGGCGCGGACGTAAACCCAAAGAATTCCAGCCTGAAAACGACGAAGTCGCCGCGCTCAACGCGGTCGAACGCGCCGAGCTGAAGGCGGTCGACAAGGCCAAGGCCAAGGACCGCAAGGCCAAGGAAAAGGCCCTGCTCAAGGACGCTTTCTCGTCGGATACGGAAGCGACCGAGGAAGAGCTCGAGCGCCGCCGCCAGAAACTCAAGACCCTGATCAAGTTCGGTAAGGAACGTGGCTTCCTGACCTACGCCGAGATCAACGACCACTTGCCGGACAACATTGTTGATCCGGAAGCGATCGAAGGCATCATCGGCACCTTCAACGACATGGGCATTGCCGTCTACGAGCACGCACCTGATGCCGAGACGCTGCTGCTGTCTGACAATGTTGCCACCGTCACCAGCGATGACGAAGCCGAGGCGGCTGCCGAAGCGGCGCTGTCCACCGTCGATTCCGATTTCGGCCGTACCACCGACCCGGTCCGCATGTATATGCGTGAAATGGGCTCGGTTGAACTGCTGACCCGCGAGGGCGAAATCGAAATCGCCAAGCGCATCGAAGACGGCCTGAAAGACATGATCCAGGCGATTTCCGCCTGCCCGGTGACGATTGCAGAAATCATCGCCGCCTCTGACCGCATCCGCGCCGACGAAATCAAGATCGACGAAATCGTCGACGGCTTGGTCGACGACAACGAAGACGCCCCACCGGCTGCAGCCGCCGCGTCTTCCGATGACGACGATGACGAAGAGGAAGAGGAAGAAGAGGAAGAAGAGGAAGAGGAAGATGCCAGCCCATCAGGCGCTGCGGCGGGCTACTCGGCGGAACAGCTGGAAGCGTTGAAAAACGCCTCGCTGGGGAAATTCGACGTCATCTCCCTGCAATTCGACAAAATGCGCCGCGCCTTCGAGAAGGAAGGCTACAACTCCAAGGCCTACGTCAAAGCGCAGGAAGCGATCTCGGCAGAACTGCTGGGCATCCGCTTCACCGCCAAAGTGGTCGAGAAGCTGTGTGACACCCTGCGTGGCCAGGTGGACGAAGTGCGTCACATCGAGAAGCAGATTCTGGATGTGGCCGTCAACAAGTGCGGCATGCCGCGCGCCCACTTCATCAAAGTGTTCCCGGGCAATGAAACCAATCTGGACTGGGTGGATGGTGAAGTGGCTGCCGGTCACGCCTACAGCGCTATCCTGGGCCGTAACATTCCAACGATCAAGGAACTGCAGCAGCGCCTGATCGACCTGCAAGCGCGCGTGGTGCTGCCGCTGCCGGATTTGCGCAACATCAACCGTCAAATGGCGGCTGGTGAAATGAAGGCGCGCAAGGCCAAGCGCGAAATGACCGAGGCCAACTTGCGCTTGGTTATTTCGATTGCGAAGAAATACACCAACCGCGGCCTGCAATTCCTCGATCTGATCCAGGAAGGCAACATCGGCCTGATGAAGGCGGTGGACAAGTTTGAATACCGTCGCGGCTACAAGTTCTCGACCTATGCAACGTGGTGGATCCGCCAAGCCATCACCCGCTCGATCGCCGACCAGGCGCGCACCATCCGTATTCCGGTGCACATGATCGAAACCATCAACAAGATGAACCGCATCTCGCGCCAGATCCTCCAAGAAACGGGCGCGGAGCCGGATCCAGCCACGCTGGCCATCAAGATGGAGATGCCAGAGGACAAGATCCGCAAGATCATGAAGATCGCCAAAGAGCCGATTTCGATGGAGACGCCGATCGGCGACGACGACGATTCGCATCTGGGCGATTTCATTGAGGACAACAACACTCTGGCGCCGTCCGACGCGGCCCTGCACGCCTCGATGCGCGGCGTGGTTAAAGACGTGCTCGATTCCCTGACGCCGCGCGAAGCCAAAGTGCTGCGCATGCGTTTTGGTATCGAAATGTCAACCGACCACACGTTGGAAGAGGTGGGCAAACAGTTTGACGTGACGCGCGAGCGCATCCGCCAGATCGAAGCCAAAGCCTTACGCAAGCTGCGTCACCCGAGCCGTTCGGACAAGCTGAAGAGCTTCCTGGAAGGTAACTAAGACTTGACGCGGGCCGAGGCGGGGCTTATGCTCGCGGCCTCGGCGCAGCGCCGTACAAGCAACACCCTTCGGGCCCTTAGCTCATGCCTGGTTAGAGCAGAGGACTCATAATCCTTTGGTGCGCGGTTCGACTCCGCGAGGGCCTACCAATAAAATCAAGGACTTAGGTGAAAACCTAAGTCCTTTTTCCTTGACCATGTGCAATCCGGTGTGCAATTCTTTGCACATGACCAAAACTACCGGGTTTATCCATGTCAATTGTTGCTTTACCAAACGGCAAATTTCGCGTTCAAGTCCGCCGCAAGGGATTTCCCAAGTTCGACAAAGTCTTTCCAAATCGGTCGGCCGCTGAAGGCGCTGAGGCGAAAGTCAAAGGTGAGCATAAGCCTGTGGACCAAGCGGCAAACCTGACGTTGTCGGATGTCTGGGAGCGCTACAGCCAGTCGCAGTCCTTCCTTCAGAAAGCCGAAAAAACCCAAAATACTGAGGCAAGCCGCATTAAGCCCGTCCTCGCCGAGTTGGGAGAGTACTCGCTGCTCAATCTACAAAATTCCACCTCGCTGGTCTACGACTACATCGATAAACGAAGCACCACTATTTCGTCCAGGACAAAGAAGAAGTTATCGAGCACCAGCGTACGTTTAGAGGTCGCCGCGTTGTCGGCGGCAGTCGCATTCGCAAAACAGCGCAAAATCGTTCAGGCGAACTTTATTCGACAGATTGACCGGCCTGCCCAAGCTAAGCGAAAGCGCAGGGTGCCAGGTATCGAAGTCGCTGGGCTTCGCTCAGTAACTCGCGGCGATGACCCACGTCTTTCAGAAGCTGCGCGATTTGCTTTAATTTTGCGCTTCCTGGGCTGTAGACCAGGAGAGCTTGCAGGGCTTAAACGCGCGGATTTGAATTTGCATCGTAGTGAGCTCACCTTCCGCAATACCAAATACAAAGCTGAGGACCGTTTAATTCACTTGGTCCGGGATGCTGTTAGCCTATTTAATTCGCAGATTCGCTATTACAAAACGGCGGGGATTGAATCTGAATTCGTTTTTTCCACTCTCAGTCGGGCAGAGTCGGAAGGTAAAAAGGTCTACGTCCGTTACAACTACACGTCTGGTGTAAATGCCCTGCGGAAGCTGGGCGTGATTGAGAAGTCTTATCACTCCCAAGCCATGCGGCGAGAGTTCATCTCCCGCGCAATCGAAACTGGCCTGGAGTATTCGACAATTCGAAAACAGACAGGCCACCATAGCACGCAGGCCATCGAAATCTATGATGAGGGGCTGTCTACGGCCGACGAAATTCGTCAGGTGCTCGACAAACACGCGAGTGTTATTACCGACGATGAGCTCTATGGAACGATGCAGCGGTTGGGGGCGTCGCGTGAGCAGATTGAAGCGGTTAAGAAAGCTGCAAAGGGTGAGCGCACTAGCGCCGTGACGGTGCCACTGCTGGATGCTTGATGGTGTTCCAGTCCGTTTTAACGCCGCGTGTAGCGGTGCTTTGTTGGACGGTAGGATGCCGTTGATATGCTTGCCAACGAACTAGGACATGCGGATGATATGCGATTCTGCTTCCGCCTGGAGGACTAGGGGAGTTCACAATGGATGGTACGAGCAAGGCGGAGGGCTCGCTCAACACGCAATGTGGAATTGCCGGGCTCGTGTTACGCCAGCATTGGTGGGGGGAGTAGAGGAAGGCACTTAAAGTATGAGCCGCACTTTCAGCGCTGAAAGTGCGGCATCAATGGCTTTAGCTTTAATTAGTCAACGGTCCCTGGCAACTCCGAGACGTGGAAGTATTTCGATTTCACGGTCCAGCCACCGAAGAGCTTAACGATGTGACGCTCGGCGTCTGCACCGTATTCTTTGACCGCGAGGTAGGCGCGGTCAGTAGCCTCGTGAAGTTCTATCTCGGCTTCGGATAAACTCATGGGTGCACCATTGTTACCCTCCAACCAGTGTTTAGCGTCAGCGATGCATTCCTCTTCTGTATTTCCGGCGCCCCAAATCAACTCAGGACAGGACGCAATGTACTTGCCAGAGAATTTCGGGAGTCGGTCCATATACTGTTCAAAGAGGACCGTGACGACGTCTACATCAGCAAGTTGCTCTGATACGAAATCAAGTTGCGACCTCGCGAAGTCGTATTGTGTATCTAGGTCGCATTTCACTGATGCAGCGAAGTGCTCTAAGGGGACTGGGTCAAAGACGTCTCGCAGAGACTCAACCCATTCGTTAATTTCGTCGCCTAAAACGTACCAATAAATGTCATTGCCAAATTCGTCTTTTTTTGTTTGCTTCATGTTTGTCTTTCAGAGATTGGTTGATGAGCTACGATGCCGCAGCTCGATTCGCTTGTGCTTACGGAGGGCCTCACTCGGTTTCGCGCTTGAGTCGGAAGTGTCCCGCTTCCAAATCCTCCGCCCATTGCTTTGCGGTTGAATATCGAGTCGTTTGCTTTTGATAAATGGATGGACTATGTTCGTCGTTTCGATAGCTAACGCTTACGTTGTTTGAGTTGTATGGGTCATAGAAAATATCGACGTCGTCATAACCTGCGGCTACGAGCGCAGCATTGACGGTATCGATGTTGCATGGGGTGGGAGCGATAAAGCTCATTTCTTCTCCGGTTGTCAGTGTGAATTTGAAGTTGGGTTAGGCAGCAGAACGTCAAATGGAATCGTGTGGCGTCTACTGACCTGTAAAGTGTAGGCATTCGTTTTAAACGGGGCCTTATTGCCATTGCTTTGCTGGGAAAGCACGGCGCTTCCTGGCATAAAAAAAGACCGCACAGGGCGGTCTTGGTTTGCTTTTCTCTATGCACTCACTCGTTTCGTTGCAGCCTTCCCCACTAAGCTTACTTTCTGGCTATCAGTGGGGCTTCTTGACGAGTGCGCTTGATGCGCTGAGCAGCTTTTGCAGAGTATTCATATCCTTTGCGTAGTTATGGCGCTGAATTATGTCGTTGAGTTCTTCAGGGAGGAACGTGGCCAACAGACCTTTAATCCGTGTGAAATTTTCTCGTACCAACTGCTGGACTAGCACTGCTAATTCGTCGTACGGTTGATTGTCTGGGGCGTTGAGTTTGTATTGGATATGGCAGATAACGAACCACTCAACGAAGTGTGTTACGGCTGCGTCGCTGTCGCTTAGGCGACCCATATGAATTCTGTGGTTATTCACTCGATAGAATTCATTAAAGTGCAGATATTGCGCGTTTACAACCTGTGTGGAAAACATAGAGTGTGGAAATACTGACGTGAGCACTCGCAACACGTAGTCTAGATTGAGCATATTTTGGAAAGCTTCATCGTTATACGGAGTGGTGCTTTTTGCGCAGTGATGTTGGGTGTTGATTTGGTTGATAGTGTTCATTGTTTTCCGTTTAATTTGTGGTTCGTGAAGTTTGTTTAGCTTTCAGTCCCAGGCGCGCGTTTTGGAGCCGAGGGGTAGTAACAATACTTCAAGGCAACTTAGATGTCAAATTATTAATTCTCCAAAAAACTGTTATTTTGGAGGCTCATGTTCCATGCTTATTTGTCGACGTCAGGCGCCGCGAGCGATATCCAGCACAGCCTGGCTGAGTCCGAAAAAGGCTAATGCGTGTTAAGCGGCGGATATGTAACGAACTGCCTAAAGTATGTTTGGGCAGTTTCCGAGCAGGATGGCGTTGCGCGTAGCTCGCTGCTTACGAGATAGCTCGGCAAGATGCTTGCTACAAATTGGTACTCAGCGCTGTTCTTCGTATCCGGTCGGGATTGCAAGTCAACGAATCCCACTAACACGTCATGCCAGAAGATTTGGTCTTCTATTGTTTGACGTGGATTGTCTTGATTGCTTTTCGCTCCCAGGATTTCGTCACTGAGCTGCACGAAGCTCTTGATACCGATTTCGTGTACAGCACATGCTAGCTGTTGACCGCTGGCAGTCGCGAAGACCAGTTTGTCGTTCACGAGCACGTTGACAAGCAGGGCGCCAGAAGTTTTTCGAGAAGGATTCAGTTTGATTTGATTCATATTGTTTATTCTGTTTTTGTTTGCCAGCTATGGACGTAAAAAAAGCCGCTATCTGCGGCCGTCGGTTTGCGTGATGTACTACTCAGACGATTGGGTGGTAGATGAACTGTTTGAAGTATTCGATGTCTTCCTCGGTGCATTCGATGGCTTCAGGCTCTGGGCAGGTCACCAGATTTTTGGGCAGTAGATTTCTAACCAGATGATATTCAGGGTCGTTTCTTCCACCCGAAAGCATCGCCACCATCAGCCCGCCTGTCAGGCTCCCGACGAAGACACTCTCTTTCGCACTTATCTCGAATTTGTGACCTAAGAAGGCTCCGTTTTCATTGACTGCCAGTGTGAATGCCGCTCCTGAAGTTTTGAGTCCAGAAATACCCAGCGCATGCAAGGCGCAGCCAAGTTGATAGCCTTTCGAAGTGGCAAAAACTACTTCGCCGTTGATGTGCAAGTTGGCGACCAGTGCGTGGGAAGAGTTGCGGGACATGCTCAGTTTAATTTGATTCATATTATTTATACCGTTTCGATGTTTTGTTTGCGAGGTTCGGGCGTAAAAAAAGCCGCTTTCTGCGGCCAGGAATTTGAGTGCTGTACTACTCATACGAACGGGTAGTAGATGAATTTCTTGAAATGCTCAATGGATTCCTCTGGGCATTCGGGGGCTGCGGTCGCTGGCCCGGTTACCAGGTGCTCCGGAAGCAGGCTGCGGACCAAGTGATATTCCGGGTCATTCTTGCCACCTGTGACACTGGCCAACATCAAGCCGCCAATCAAGTTGCCATGGAACACTCGTTCATCCGCTTTCTCACCGAACTTGTAGCCTAAGAAGGTTCCCAGTTCGTCGACTGCCAGGGTAAATCCGCCTCCCGACTGGTTGAGCGCATCAACGCCCATCGCATGCAGGGCACAGCCCAGCTGATATCCCTTCGAGGTGGCAAATACTTCTTCTTCATTGACGTACACGTTCGCGACCAAAGCCCGCGAAGAGTTACGGGACATGCTCAGTTTGATTTCGTTTGCGTTCATATTTTTGTTCCTCTGTTTGTTCTTAAATTTTTAGGTAATGGGGGCCTCAGGCGTTGGCCATTTGGAAGGCGAACGCGAAGCATTGGTTGTAACGCGTGCCGAGTTGGCATGCGGTGGGCGTTACGAGCGAATTGTTAAAGAAGCAATGATTGGATTAGTTTTTAAGCCAAGTGGGAGCGCGTAGGCTCTCACTAAAAAAGGCTCGAATGTCGCGGAAAGAGAGACTCTCCGGAGGGTGAATTTTGTGACGCAATACTACCAATACTACTAAACCTACTAGCACCACCAATCCTGCCGGTACTGCTTTACTGCTTACTACATTCTCAGAACTGCACTGAGGAATCAATGATGCCATACGGAAATTTCGATGTCAACACTGTTTGTTTGACCAGAAAGACTAGTTGATGAGTTGTATTTTTTTCATCTTTAGCGTATCGTCAACAATAACCTTTAGTTACCCGTCGAGTATCCGCTCGGGAGACTAGCTTTTGCAGATAAATAAAGTCAAGACTTCAGCAAGTCTTTCATCGTCTTTGCCCTTCACATTAACTTAGATTTTTTTCTTCTATGAAAAATCCTAAAACGAAAGTCTCTGCAACTATCGCTATTGTTGGAGCGAAACCGAGTGCTCGAGCTCCAGTAAAGTCGCATCCGATTGCGACGGGAACTAAGATTGCTGCTTCTGTGAAGTCAAAGCCGGTTGTGGCTAAAGTTAGAGCAGTCTCTTCTGCGAAGTTGAAGGCGGTCGCGACAACAGCCAAGGTTGCTGCTTCTGCGAAGTCAAAACCGATTGCGACGAAGGCTAAGGCTGGAGCTCCGATTCCGGTTAAAGCTGTCCCTGCAAGGCCGAAGGCGGTTGCAGCAAAAGCCGCGACTTCTTCGAAGCCTAAGACGGCAACAACGTTGTCGAAGGCCTCCGCTACTGCTCCGGGTTCCGTCTCCATAACTAGCATCGGAAATCCATTTACTTACTTTGTTCCTGCGACGGCGAAGTCAGCTACATTTAAGAAGAGAAGGAAAAACGGCGGGTACAAGGCTCCGCAAGATTTTCTGGACAAGAACTTTACAAAGACCGTAAAGGCACCATTTACCAAAGCTCGTTCACGTCGCACTTTGGATGGGCACTGCGTCATCTTTCCGGCAGAAGTGAGAATTGCCGCGATACAGTGCGGGTATGGGCCTGAAGATTTTTGGACACCTCGCCTTGCGATGAGTGCGGGGGAGGGCGCTGCCCTTAAAAGATTTCTCATTTCTCGATTGGAGATGGTCGTTAGCTGCGTCGAAGATAATGGTAAAAAAGATTGGAAAGTAAGTAAATTTTACGAGCATTTAGAGCCTTCCGATAAGCAAGTATGTTCGTTTATCTTTGGGGGAATAGGAACATTTTTAGTAGCTCAAAAATGGCTTCACGTTGGAGGTGACAAGCTGAAATTTGTCCTACATAAAAGTCTTTATACTAAAGCCCTCGTTCCTTCAATTGGTGCAAAATCGCCAGATTATTTAGTCAATGGAAAGGCAACGGGATGGCATGTCTTTGAGAGCAAAGGCGGCGCGAAAAATGACCGCCCAACCAGAATACTTCAAGGATTGGAGCAGCTCTCTCAGGAGCTTGAGATTGGATGGACGCTGACGAGTTTAAAACCGACTAAAAGCGCAGTGTGTGTCCATACTAGCGTTGATGCGAACGAAGTTTTGGAGGTGCTTGCCGTAGACCCTCCGGCAAAGAGGCACGGAGCAAAAATCAAGGCAGTGAAATCGCTTCTGTTGCTTGAAGAAGTCTGCAAGCTCTTACTTATCCTAGATACTATTGACTTGTTTTGTGGGCTTACTAGGACCTCCACGCCAATGGATGAAATGGACGGTGCTTGGAGCTTCAAAAATTCTGATTTTCTTGGGGGCGTGGAGGTCGGAATACCGAATGTTTATTTAAAGTATGAAGCACTAGTTCGAGTTCGCGTCGCTGTCTACCTTGCTGCTGATGAGGCCCATAGAGAGGCGAGGACATATGGGAAGAATGCCAGCGACATCTTTTACGATAAATTGGATTCCCTGGGCTTCAATGGTGCTCTTTCGCAACCTTATGGGGATTGGACAATCGAGCATATCGCGAAGAATTTAGACGATTGGGGCGACAATTGTAGGACCGAATGCGCTAAAAATTTAAAGATGAAAGAGCTCGCGGCTCAGGTGTGGTGGTCTGACAGTGACCAGAGTGTGGCAAAGATGACTGCGGCTGGTTTTAACTTTACTTTTGGAGGAATGTGCATTCGAGGTCGGAATAATCCGATGAAGCGTTCTGAAGTGGACTAATCTATCCCAATTTTCTTCAGAACTATTAGCCATTTCTACGCTATGGTGAAAACCGTGGGGGCTTCGTGAGATGGCGCCGTGTCGAGTCTGTGCATGGATTAGCTGTACAAGCCTCGACTTGGGGCGGACACCAACTGTCAAATGGACTAGAGTGCTGGACGACAGCAACTGGCAAAGAGCCGGTATCCGAGCACTAGCTGCTGTTGCCGCTGACAATCGAATCGAGCCTGCTGAGAAATCGTTATTGTGGGGCAACGGTTCTTGGAGAAGATTTTTCACCATTATTTGCATAATGGTGAAAACGAGGCGATGCGATGGGGATATTTTCAGCACTGAACACGCGCTGAATTACAGGTTACCCTTGCTAACTCTTTCACCAGGCTGTGCATGGCCCACTATCTAGCTCAGCGGGACGACGCCAATAAACCGTTGTTCTCCGAAGCCAAGGGTCGCTGGTTCGATTCCAGCCAGCCGCACCAAAAACATGAGCTAAATCAATGAGTTAAAACTGCTCATTATTTCTGCTACATGATTTGGGGAAGATTTTTGACCTATTTGGGGAAGAAATCTAAACCCCGATTGCAACACGTAACTCCTCAACCTTTGGAGTTACGTTATGCCTTCTAAGTCAAGAACAGTCGAAAAAATATTTATCTTGAGAACCGTGATGGTTCCTTGAGGTACATAGTCCAAGTCGCACCATTTCCCAAAGAATCCGCTACCCCTTCAGTTGTGGGGACGGATGGCAAAGTTCGTCAGCTGAACTCTCATGAAAAACTGGCGGACGATGAGGGTATCTCCAAAGTCCTTACCAAGCAGCAAAAGCACTCTCTCAAGAAAAAAGGTGTTGGCTGCGCGCCTGAGCAGGTATTTCCGGTCACGTCGCAGACGGTTCGGCACGAGTTGATGTTGGTACGGCGGTCTTTGAAATTCTATTTTGAGGCTCGTTCGCTGACCCAGAATCATAGCGGTTGGCTGTCTGGCCAGTACGTAATGCGCATGGAATTGCCTAGTGCAGCAGAAGCCAGAACCCGCCGCATGGGTGATGAAGAACTCAACAAAATTATTGCGGAATTACCAGTCGATGGCCGAGACGTCATTGTTTTTGCGCTACTGCAAGGGCTCCGTCGGTCGGAAATTATTTCCCTGCGTTGGGAAGATTTCTCTCCTGAGCGGGCCATCATTCGCCTGAATAATCCAGGATATGCGAAACGTTCGAAAACTAAAGTGGTTGAGCGAGATGTACCACTGCTTCCCGGCGCGGTGAAATTATTGCTAGACATGCAAGGTGCCAAGAAAGAGGGAATTATCTTTGATTTTTGCCCAGGGAGCGTTTCTCAGATTTGGAGACGTGCTGCTGATAAAGTAGGTGCGTTCGACGCAAGGCTCCACGATGTCCGTAGAGAGGCGCTTAGTCGGCTTGTAGAACAGTGGGGTGTGAGCTTGTCAGAGACGATTTTGTTGTCGGGCCACAAAGACATCGCAACTCTTCAAAAGCACTACATTCGCTTGGAACCTACGGTCCTAGCGGCGAAGTTTGCTTCCCGACCTGCTTCTCAGCAACCGAAAATCCCAGGTAGCCTTGAATAAAACTCGTGAATATACATTGGCTCAACTACGGAGCCAATGATGAAATACATGACGAAACAGGAAGTCGCTGAAAAATTACGTGTGACTGTTCGAACAATTACGAGTTACACAAAAAATGGGCTACTTCCGCCCCCTCGCCAGCTTGGCAGACGCCTCTTATGGTTAGAGACCGAATTAGACGCGCAAATTTCAGAGAAAATGAGCGTGGTATCTGTGGTTGTTACGCCTGTTAGACGCCCTGGACGCCCTAGAAAGGTGATTCTGTAGAGGCGATATGCGGGGTAAGCGTAGGTTAGCCGTATCCCCCAGTTGCCTTAACTGGGGGATGGGTTCCATCACCCGCTCTCCCCCTCGCCCCGAAAATGCGGCATTCAGAGCATGTTCTATGCAGCTTCGCTATCACACAAGGTGACAGGAAATTTGCTAGAAATACACTAAAAATTTAGGTATTTTGTGCAATCGTTTCCCCTAATCGTGTACGACCGAGGGTAGACCTAACTATTAGAAAGATAGTTAATTCCACTAGGAAAAAAAGTTTCCCATGTGGGCGGAACGGCGTAGTATGTTGCTAATCCAACATCTACGGCCTGCCACCCATGCACATATCTAAACTAACCCTAGTCAATTTTCGAAATTTTAGAAATGCCACTCTGATTTTCAAAAAAGGGATTAATACAATTATCGGCGAGAACGGCTCAGGGAAATCGAATTTATTTCGCGCTATTCGTCTTTTGTTGGACGAAAATATGGTGAGAGCAGCTTTCCGGCTTGCTGAAGAAGATTTCAATCGCGGAATCGGCTCTTGGAAAGGGCACTGGATTATAATTAGCCTCGAATTTGAAGATATTTCTCATGACGAGTCTATACAAGCGCTTTTTCTGCATGGTACATCTGTAATTGGTGCCGCTCCCGTAGGGAAAGCAACTTATAACTTAATTTTTCGACCTAAAAAAGACATACGGCAAAAACTTTCCAAATTGAAGGTGGGAGACAAACCTGCTCTCGCGGAAATATTTGATAAGCTAACTATTTCTGATTACGAAACTATATTTACCGGGCGTAGTACTTGTGATTTTTCTGATTTAAAGACATACGCCAGCATCGTCGGAGACTTCGATAACGTTATCTTTCCAAAAGAAACCGAATTCCCGCAAATCGGTTCGAAGACGCCTATATACCTATCGCTTACCAAAGAAGTATGTTTTACCTATATTCAAGCCCTAAGGGATGTCGTTTCAGAATTTCATAATAATAGGACCAATCCTCTTTTTAATTTATTGAAAAGTAAAAGCGGAGATATCAATCCGGCTGCGCTCGCGCCTATTGTTAAAATGGTCGGGGACTTGAACACTTCAATCGAACAATTGGATGATGTGAAGTTAATTCGCGGAGATATCCACAAAACTATTAAAGAGACGGCTGGTGAAACTTATTCACCGGCAACGCTTTCAATTCGCTCGAATTTACCTAGCGAGGCAGAAGAATTGTTCCAATCTTTACGACTTTTCGTTGGCGAGTCTCACGACAGTTATGAAGGTGGAATAAATGAGCTTAGCTTGGGTGGAGCAAACCTCATTTACCTGACCCTTAAGATTTTGGAATTTAAGTACCAAAAAGAAAAAAGGGTACTTGCAAATTTTCTGGTTGTTGAAGAGCCTGAAGCACACATACATACGCATATACAGAAAACGCTATTTGACCGTATGCAATATAGTGAGACGCAGGTTATTTATTCAACTCATTCTACGCACATATCCGAAGTTAGCGCGGTTGAAAGCGTTAATATTATCGGGAGAGATGGAACATTCTGTGAGGTATATCAACCTTCCAACGGATTGACACCGGCAGAAATCGGAAGTGTTCAACGATATCTTGACGCGATTAGAAGCAATTTATTATTCGCACGTAGCGTAATTCTTATTGAGGGCGATGCTGAAGAGATACTTGTTCCAATTTTAGTTAAAAAGGTTTTTGGGATTAGCCTAGATGAACTTGGAATAAGTCTGATTAACATTCGCAGCACGGGCTTTCAAAATGTTGCTCTTCTTTTTCATGATGATAGAATTAAAAAACGATGCGCTATTGTTACCGATTTAGACGCAGCCTTTTTAAATGTTGCGGCTGAAGTCGGAGATACAGCAGCGCGCACTTCATATAAAGAAAAATGTGCGGCTTCGCAAAAAGCTGGCGCAGAAAGAAAAGTAATATTAGACAAGTTTGCAACAGGAAATAAATGGTTGGGGACGTACTATGCTGCACATACATTTGAGGTGGATTTTATTGAATGTGGCAATTCCGCAATAATGGCCAAACTTGTTGACGAAGTTTACAAGGATGGGGCAACAATAGCAACTGCAAAAGCTGAAATCTCGTCTGGAAATAAAGCTTTATATGGAAAGCGAGTACTGACGATGGCTACTCAGGAAGGTAAAGGATGGTTCGCCATTAAAATAGGTGCCCATGTTGATTGGAAAACCAAAATTCCAAAATATCTGATTAACGCTATCGTTCTTACTCATTATCAATTTTCGCGTGAAGTATTAGCTAATATTATAAGATACCGGGCAGGACTGCATTCCATGGAACCCGCGCCACCAGCAGACATCGCTCTTTTGCTGAGCTACGTGGACGAATTTGTGCTCGGGAAAATTGAATTGACTGATATACGGAAGCACTATTTGGCAATTTTGCCAGGCGATATCTTTAATGACTTTTTAGCGGTGTGGCAATGAATTTTGCATGGGATGATGATGAACTAAATCCCGAACAGTCCGCAGCAGTTATCCAAAACGGAAATGTTTTTCTAATTGCTTGCCCTGGTAGCGGGAAAACTAGAACGTTAACTTATAAGATAGCATATGAACTTTCAAAAATAACTACGCACAGAGATTTTGTTTTAGCCATAACTTATACTAACCGAGCCGCAGATGAAATTCGGGAACGCGTGGAAGACATGGGCGTCGATGCGAGTCAATTATGGATTGGAACTATCCATTCATTCTGTTTAGAGTGGATTATAAAGCCATACTATATTTACGAGCCGGATTTAGCGCAGGGGTATTCGCTAATTGATTTGTATGATAGAGAAAAGCTACTTGAGGAATTGTGTCTTCCTTATAAATTGCTAAAGGTCACTTTTCATGATTGTGATTTTTATTTCACACCAGATGGATTGCACCTGGCTTGTAAAAACGGTTCCAAAGTAAACGCAGTAAAAGTTGTACTGACTGAGTATTTTAAGTATCTTAAAAAACATCGTTTGATAGACTTTGAGTTGATACTTTGGTATGCGTTTGATATTTTGAAAAATAATCAAATAGCAGCAAAAAATTTAGCCGGAATATTTCGTAATATATTGGTCGACGAGTATCAAGATACTAAAGAACTTCAATATGAGATAGTTTCATATATTTTACGTAAAAGTTCAGCAACTAATTTTTTTATTGTTGGAGACCCAAACCAAGCAATATATGATTCTTTGGGGGGGTATCCCATTGGCTTGGACGATTTGAAAATAAAAACGGGCCTAGATTTTCATCAAATGGAACTATCTAAGAATTATCGCTCTTCGGAGAGGGTCGTCTCCTATTTTGGAAATTTCAATTTATATAAAACCAATATTGAAGCTTGTGGTAAAGATAAAGGCTATCAAAGCATCGTTTCTTATGATAGGGAAGTTAGCAAGGATAAATTGGTGTTAGAGATAGCTCGGATTGTGAAACATAATATTGTTGAACTGGCTATTGTTCCGCGCCAAATTTGCATCATCGCTCCTTGGTGGGTGCATTTAGCCTCCATGTGTAGAAAACTAAGTGCTGAACTGCCGGAGTATACTTTTGATGGTCCAGGCATGGTTCCGTTCGCGCGTGATGTTGAAAATATATGGTATAAAATATCTCGTATTGCTTTAACTGAACCTTCTCCTGGGATGTATATTCGGCGAATGAGGTGGGCGAAAGAAATACTGGTCGATTTTGAAAATCTTGGAATGCATTTGGATAACTTTAACAACAAAGATTTTCTCAGAACTTGTAATTCGATAAAGCTCGATGAGCACGATGGGATATCGTACTTGCGGGATTTTTTTGCTGCACTAATTGCCGAAATGAGCATTGACCTGGAATGCTATCCAACACTAATGCAGCATCACCAGACTTTTTTTGAAAGTTCTGAAAAACGAGTTGCTCAGCTTGCGAAGGAAGGCATAGCAGAGGCTTCAGATATCAAATATTTTAGAAAGTTATTCGAAAACCGTACTGGAATCACGGTCTCTACGATTCATGGCGTAAAAGGTGCTGAATTTGACGCCGTCATAGCGTATGGCTTGTTGGAAGGAATGGTGCCGCACTTCAGCGATGCCAATGGACAAGAGAGCGCTCAAAAAATGTTGTATGTCGTAGCTTCTAGAGCACGGAAAAATCTTTTTCTAATTTCGGAAGTCGGACGAAAACGCTACGGAAACGAATTTTATGGTCCCACACGAAAGCTTATTGACTGCAACTTCCGCTACGATAATTTTTAAATTGACGACTTACTGAAATAATTTATTTGAATCGGATTTCCGATGGCTAATATAACACCCACTGAATTGACGCACTATACAACTTTGAGTGGATTGTTGGGAATAGTGGAATCGAATACATCGTGGGCTTCACACGCGGCATTTCTAAATGATAAATCTGAATTACTGCACGGATTCGAAGCCGCGAAAATGGCTGTAAAGGGAAAGACTGCTCTTGCTGAACATAAATGGATAAATGCCGTAATCGACGAGATTGGTATTATCGAAAGTGATGGTCTGAGTGACGTGTTCATAACTTGTTTCTGCGAGCGGCATGATGTTCTGAGCCTTTGGCGCGGATACGGTGGAGTTGAACAGGGGGGGCAATTACGTTTGATGGGCCGAAGATTGCCAGGCGTCTCAAGACAGCGAACTCATTGCCAGTCGAGGTTATCTACGCGCTTGTGACTACGGTAAAGAAATTTAGGGAGACCCTTAGGGCTGAGATAAAGGATTTATCAGAGTGGGAAGATGTCGCGGGTGAGTATACGGCAGCGGAACTAAAAGCTGATGCGAGAAAAATCGTAGCAAAACTATTACCCAGGTTCAAGCATAATGGATTTCGAGACGAACGAGAATTCAGGTTCGTTGTACATGGAGCCGATGCGACAGCAGTTAAATTCCGAGCAAAAGGGAGTATAGTGGTTCCGTACATTGTGCTGCCATTGGGTGATGCTAAGCTCCCTATTAAATTTTTGACCGTTTGTCCTGGACATGATGCTGAGCTAACAAAAAAAGCGTGGAGCTCTTTTTCAGGTCAAAAGGATACGCAAATATAGAGGTACGTAGCTCTGAGGTTCCTTACCGGGTTTGAAAAGAAGCCCATAATTTATTGACGAAGGGATTTTGTTTAGCATGGAAACAGCTGAGTTTGCGGCCTATTTATCAGCAGCTGCTAGCGTCACAGGAGCTGTCATTGTTTTTTTTGGTGCTAAGTTTAATAGAGAGCGAACGGAGAAATTTTCTTCAACACTGCATGTGATGAATGAAGACACCCAGGAACGAATTACGGGCATGAAGACAGAGTTAGACCGTCTCACCCATGTTCAAAATGCCAATTTTACGAAGCGTGCAGAGGTTCTGGCCGAGGTATACGAGAGGTTTTCGAGTATTCTGGTAATAACTGAGAGTTATGTCGTTCCGCAGTTTATTCACTCGGAGACAAAAGATGGCGAAACAATTTTGCGGGCGACAAAAGAGTTTGAGGACCTCTATCGTTATTGCATGTGTAAGTCAATTTATTTTAGCGATAGGTCTCAAATAATGACTGCACTTGGAGAATTGCAAGGGAGCTTAAACCACTTATTAAACATTGGCGACCCGCGAGCGGTGGGTGTTTGGCAGGCACAAGCGGAAATCGTTAGATTGCAAATTACTCCCAGTTTGTACAAAATACGCAAAGAAATTCGAGAGGAATTGAATTTAGTGCAATTGGAACCTTAAGTTTCAGCCTCGTTTCAACAGGATAAACGGTGAGATTTCCGGCTGACTAGACGCCCATAGCGGAGTCGTCTAGCGAACACTGCTATTTCGTAATGTCGAACTTATGCTCGAACATCCACATAATTCGTTCTGGCTCGGAGCGGAACCAAGCAAACGACCCCCATGCAAGCTGAGGCCAAGTCTTAGTGAAACCTTTATGGACCCTGTCCTCGAATGCCGTTCCGAAAAGGCACTGGTCTTCGGGAAAGCCAGCACTGCGGGCCATTTCCAAAAAGACTTCTTTTCGCTGCTGCGTCATGGCTCCGTCGGAGTTAACGACTTCAATAAATACCAAACGAGTGTCTTCTCCGGACTCACCTACGTTCACTAAGATTACGTCCGGTAGCACGCGACTCGGGTCTATGTTCAGCCCGATTTTTTTCGCGGTTTCATCGTCGTGGTAGCGCACTTTGTTTCCGCTTTCCGACATCCAGAGGAGCGCTGGCGCGGGTAGAAAATTCTCCGCAAAGTCCTCGACCACCCCTTTTGTGATTTGTGACGAGGGTCCCGGCTCTAGCTTCGCTACGGTACCGTCTGGGCATGCTACTTTGACCTCATCGGCGCGTTTCACTTTGCCTGCGGCAAGCATGAACATTCGAGCACGTGCTGCGCTGCTCAGGTGCCTCTTCTGCCAAGCTTCAATAGCGCCTTCTAAGTCGACACCCGACAACGTCGGGTCGAATAGAGCTGCAAAGTCGGACCGTAAGAAATAAATCGGATTGCTTGATGTAGTAGCCACCCCAGCGATTTTGCTTACGGCGCCAATATCGACTAGTCCATATCGAAGAGTTTCGTCACGGATGGGTTCACGAGTGTTGTCTGCGTACCAGCGAATTCCTGATGGCCTGAATCCCTTCTTCATCGAGTTAATCAGCCAATTTAAGCGGCACTCTTCGCTACTCAACTTGGCTTGGTCTTCGGTGAAGAAATAGATATGGCTTGGGCGTAGCAGCCGCTGTGTGCCTTCTACCATCCCCCCGTACAGGAAGACAAAGACGGTTTTCGCGGCCATTTCGCGAACTAGCGCTCCACGTGTAGCAAGGCCTTCCGGAAATATAGCCTGAAGTCGTTCCTGGATGTCCGCAAGAGGGATGAGTGTCGGGAGGCTCATGCAGTAGTTGCTTCCTCTATTGGGCGTTGCGCAGTCAGGGCGACGTTCACAACTTGGTCAATCCGATTTAGAGAAGGAAAATCGCCGACGATTTCCCCGATGTGCACGAGCACGGCAAGCGGTGGAAAAGGCAGTTTCCGAAGCTCCGTAGCGTTGACCTGAGTGCTTCCAGCTAACGCACGGAAGTGTGCGTCAACGACACTGCTTGCTAGGAATGCTGCGAGACCACGAGCTTCAGCTGGCGTCATATGACCACCAGGGCGGTAGATGTAATTCAAGTGATTCTCCAGGCCTATTGCATCCCCTGGCAATTGACCTAGGTATGCCGCACAAGTCACTCTTCGTTCGTCCTCCTTAGGAGAGAACCGTCGCATGACTACCATCGGCGCATTCGGTACCAACATCCAAGCGCTTTGCGCACTCGCGAGAATATGTTCACGTTTCTTTTGCACTGGCCAAAGAATCTGTTGTTGACGTACATGCTGTAACCACAGAAGTGGAACTGTGCCGACGCCGCTGTATTCACGGATGTACTCGGAAGCACGGAATGCAACGACACGGCCAGTAGAAACCTCAAAGCCATGGGTCTTGAGCGTCGCAGTCCACCCTTCGAATGGGTTGGTAGCGTCTCGAGGTAGAGAAAACATTGCATGTTCGTCGTCGCCCACAACACGCTCCACTGGAAGTGCTTGCACACCTGCGGTCGCTAAGTCAGCACCTCCTTGGCTTCGTGTCACCATAATGTTGGCACCATGCTCTACGGTCGCTCGCCCACTTGCCCAAGCAATGACCGTCTCCTGCAAGACAGCGTCTTCTTCAAACCCTTCGGTACGGCTTTCAAAGGCATGGAGACTATCGATGTTTAGGTGGCGAAGCAGTGTGTGGCGTGCTGCTTTAAAGTACTCACCCGCCATCCATGAGCGAGGTGTGATGAAGCACCATCTACCGCCAGGTGCGGTGAGGCGGGCCGTCGCTGCCATGAACAACGCATAGATGTTGGGCTGACCGTGGACGGCATACGCATGCAATCTAGCACGAGCATCAGTAGTCTTATTTAATTTTAAGAATGGCGGGTTTGAAATCGTCACAAGTCCAGGTAATTGTTCACCGCTCAGGGCAAGTGGGGACATTAGAAAGTCCACATTCTCAATCACAAAGTCAAATTCAACTCCCGCCAGCACGCTACTCTGACTCATCAACAGACATAGGTCACGGAGGTTTGGGATGAGGCGAGTATCGAGCTCGTACAGCATCAATTCGATGCGGCCAGGTCTGTCCGCAGGAGCCTTTGCCAAGAGCGCCTCAACGACGGCCGCTGCAAGTATGCCGCCGCCAGCGGCCGGTTCAAGTACGCGAACATGGTACTGACTGGGGCCTGCAACAAGGCGTTCGGCCATGAACCGCGCGATTGTAGGTGGCGTCATGAATTGCCCCATCTCGCGTTGTTCAGCACGAGTCAGCGTGGTTGTAAAGCTACGGCCGCTAGCATTCGCGATGTCTACAAGGGTGGTCATTAAATTGGTGCTATCTACAAAAAAAGCCCTCCACATTGGAAGGCCTCTACAGGAATGTATGTTACCACAAGGCCTTATGCTGAGAGGCTCGTGCTATCTCGACTGAGGGCACCATCGTGTGCTATGGACATGTCAATATCTGCCCTGCGGCCACACCTTAGATAGACCAGCGAGCTCTCGCCCGCTTATCGTTAATCAGGAAGTATTTTTTCACGCAGCAAATATGCCCTCATGCCTGCTTCGAGACAATCCCAGCCTGATGCCGTTATCTTTCCAAGCGTGCAAAAAACCACTGAGGTCCCTCTAATATCTTCGAACACTGCCCCTAAGCTCTCGAGAAGTAGCATAGTAGCCAACGCCTCTTTAGCCATCGTGGTTAAATCTACTGGAGCGGATAAAGTGGTTGTCAAAACACCATGCGTCTGTTCTTCGCATGTGTCGGTGTCGTTCTGCGGATTGATGTCACCGGCGGATATGTGCACGGCTCTTAGAAACGCTCTCCTTAGTTCGCTACCCGTGAGGTTTTTAATATCAAATTCATTCATAGTTTCCTCAAATCATATAAGCAGGAAGTCCCTGCAATACGTATAGTGTTTTGAGTATTTCGCTTTAGGTGTTGCCGCCCTGGAATTATTTTACGTCGAAGTTGAAGCCTAAATTTTTCACCATTATCTGCATAATGGTGAAAACCTCGGTCTGCTCTTCTTGATGGCCGTCGGTTTAGATGACCAGCTGTGCTTCAAGTGCGGGTGTTGAGTAGCACTTCTGAAAGCGTAGAGCCTGGGCCAATCTCCAGAACGGCGCCTTGGGTCAGCAACGCTTGGCTTCGTTGATATGTGTCCGAGTTTCGGGGACACAGCTCTGCCGCAACCGGGTGAGGTGGCAAAATCAATCCATGCTGGACCTTGCTGAACTGTTTCTCGCCTTGCGGGAATTGCGCTACGTCGGCTGCTCGCACTACAAAGAGCGCTTTAAGTGCTAGGTTCTCGTCGCATCCCACGCATACAAAGTGAGTGGCCGTTATTGGCTTCTTTTTGCTCTCCTGCTTGAGCGCCCATCCCCAATATTGGAAGTCCCACTTAAATTCGTTTTTAAGTAGTGACATCTTCACGTCGATGCGGATGTCAACTTCCCCCTCTGTGTACCGCAGGTCATACCCACTTTGATTACCTACATGCTCGACGACCTGTCCTTCGCTTTCGAGGCGTTCTTTTACAAACAGCTCCCCTAGGTAGCCTTTGACATTCGACTGGTTCATCTTGCCGCATGCCGGAAGCTGAATTATTTGAGTGAGTAGGTCGATTGCTATAGCGGTTGTCATGGTAGGTGTATTGGGCCTAGTTTGACTTGAAATACGTACACATCTGCGTGGAGTCTCGACGCAGCAAGCTTAATCGTTGCTGCGTCTCTGGTGGTCGCTTTAAATCTGACTGGTGTCTTCAGCGTGGTTCCGCAAGGTATCGGCGGCTTCATGGAAACCTACCCAATACTCGTCGTCGACGTCACCGGTGATTTCTTGAAGCGCCAAGCACCAGCGGTCGTGCAGGCGATAAATGCCATCAGTTGGTAGCGAGTCTAAGAATTCTTCGAAGAGTGAGGTGTCCTCAAATACCGCAGCAATCCAATTCTCGCTGTCGATGATTCCAGCTTCGACTGCGGCCGTCAAAGCGTCGAGCACTTCGTAATGCTCAAAACCAGATTTGAACTTGGTGAAGCTGTTGCTTGTTTTGTCAAAGCCCATTCCTCGGGCCATTGGGTTGATTTCTTGCAATTTTGGAGCGTACGGCTTGATGATAGGCACAGCTGTTCCTTGATTTTTTGAGTTGGCGTGGTGCTCGACTACGGCACTGGTCAAATCTGACACTGGCGCTCTCGTCGTTTTGCGATAATGCTTTCTGGAAATATTTCTGTCAAGGTATGCATCATCAAATTGGGGCTCAGTTTCAGCGCTGAAACTGACAGGCATCTCCTACGACTAGCGCATCCTTTTGAGTTGCCATGAGATTGGTTCAGAATACGTCAGCTTGCCTAACAGAGGTGTTGGAGTGTAAGACGTATCTGGCACGTTCTTTTCTTTTGGTTAATTAGGCACCGGTCGGGCACGCATAAGTTCAGCCGGATACCCAATGAATTTAGCTGAAGCTTAGGAGATGCTGAGACACTCAGCATGGGAATTTCTGGAGCGTGAACGGACTGACAAAGAATAAGCTTAGCTATGGGATTGCTAGAGCAAGTCAAGGTTGCGGGAATCGTAGCGTGTAATTGCCGCTACAATTTGATGGACCTCCGGCTTCACAAGCTCCGCAGTATCAGGGCTAAAGAAGACACAGCCATGCAGCCGAGCGAGGTCAGTCAGTAGCACGAGGAACTGGGGAGATTCGTTCCGCATGTCCACTCTGGCGGAAAAGTTCGCGCTCCCATCTGCCTCGAATAGAACATCGATGCGGCTTCCGTTTTCCGGTCCGAAGACGAGCCAGTTTTTCAACATAAACCAAGGCGGGCCGAAATAGTGACAGAGGTCCTCCTGAACCGCGTATGCCACTCTCTGCGGAAGAAAGGGTTCCCAATTAGGCTTTCCAGTGTAAGGCACCGCCATATCCCGTGGAATCAAAAGTAGGTCAAATTGCCAGACTGCCATGAGGATGTCCTCCGACTATGTTTTGCCTGAGGTTAGTGTATCACCCGAAAACGCAACGCCATACTCCAATCAGTTGTCCAATCGGACTGCTTCTGCATGCTACATTTAGCTATAAGGAGCTATGTGAGGAGACCGACATGGCATTTTCCTTAGGTGGCCGCGCAGTGATTACATGGGTAACAGTTGGCGTTAGATTGGATTGAGTCATCGCAACAAAGCGTGATGGTATCCGGCTGGTCGACACTGAGTGGTTTGGTAGCCCTCACTAGTGACGATAATTTGGATATGCATGAATTACGAACTTTACTAAAGCGCGTACAAACAATGATTTGCTGTCAGCCTGACCAAGTGTGCTTTGCGATGAAAGGGGCGTGATTGCAGCAGGTAGTTATGTTCAGCCTTTGACCAAATCAGTGCTGGAAATCGGTGACGTCACCATACAACTAAAGACCGCGCCGGAGGCGATACGTAAGGTAAAGCGGCGAGGTGAAATCGGAAGGAAGCGTAAAGTTATCAACTGCGGATTCCTTCGTTTTTCGGAAATCAGTGATTGGAAATCTCGTTTTAGCTAAGGCGCACCTGAAATGGAAGTATTGGTTTGATATGTAAAATCCTTTACGCGGTAGGAGAAATTGTTGAAATTAATTTTCATAATTATTCATGCCAGTTTTTCGTTAATGGCATATGGATTTCTGTTGGCCCCGTTGTCTGGGTTGGCTCAACCGGAGGAGCCTTGGTATCCCGTGTCCGTGGTAAGTGATGGTGTTGTGCGCGTTTATGAACCATTGACTCAAGTGAGGAGAGCCTGGAGAATTTGTGCCTTACTGCCGCATGGACGGGATAAGTATTGGTGGGGAGTCTCGTGGGGGCTCAGGCAGGAGGCTAATCGGCGTGGGGTTAGGCTGGGCATCTATCAGGCTGGGGGCTATGAATACTTAGAGACACAGCGCAAGCAGTTCCATGAGTGTCTTGCGAAGCGTGCCGATGTCATTGTGCTCGCAGCTATTTCGAGTGATGGCTTGAACGCTGATATTGAGGAAGCTTCTCGATTGGGCGTGCCGGTGGTTGACCTTGTTAATGGCGTTAGCAGCAAATTGGTTGCAGCCCGGTCATTGGTCAGTTTTGTAGACATGGCAAAAACGATGGGGAACTACTTGCTAGCTATGTCAGGGAAGCAGCGTATCTCTGTGGCTTGGTTCCCTGGCCCACAAGACGCTGCGTGGGTCCGGGATGCTGAAGCTGGTATGAGATTGGCCTTTCGAGATGCGCCCATTTCACTTATTCATGCCGGGTTCGCTCCTCCTGATTTGACCGCACAGATGGGACTCGTGCGTGCAATTCTAAAGTCTCCAGAAAAGCAACCTGATTATTTCTTTGGAAATGCTGTTGCCATCGAAGCTGTGAGCAATTTTCAACGCTACTTCTCTGAGGTAAAAGGACATTCGATAGCCTTCTATGCCACCGAGCCCGTGATAAATTTGATTGGAGAGGGTAGAGTCGTGGCTGCTGCAAGCGATTCGCCGGTCCTACAGGCTAGGATTTCGATAGACTTGGCATTGCGGGTCTTAGAAAAGCAGTCATATGCACGTCGTGTCAGTCCTATCAT
The DNA here is from genome assembly GCF_009857445.1 of Duganella flavida. Lineage (GTDB taxonomy): Bacteria > Pseudomonadota > Gammaproteobacteria > Burkholderiales > Burkholderiaceae_D > Rugamonas > Rugamonas flavida. The sequence goes on along the minus strand of NZ_WWCN01000006.1, from coordinate 171,160 downwards.
TGATATCATTGATGCGAAATCCGTGAAGAGTTACGACTACCGAAAAATATTCCCTCCCGATAGTCAGCGCATCTTGTTGCAGGAACTACCGCCAAAGTAATTTAATTTCTGACGTTGATAGGATTACCGTTAGACTTCCCTTCAAGTCAACGTCCTTGATTCGCCTTGCATTTTTTCTTCGGCTCTTTCTATGCTTAGACTATTTAGACTTATTGTAGTGCTAGTCGCCGTCAGCCATTGCAGTCCGTCGTTTTCCTCTTGCCCGACGGAAGTCCGGGTTGGCTTACCTGATTTTCCCGTACCGCCACTTCTTTACGGCACCACTACGATAGATGAAACTCCTGGCGATATAGTCGTCTGGACGCGTAATGCGGCAAACGCGGGGAACTGCAAACCCAAAGTGTCAATTCGGCGTTTACCAGTTAAGCGACTGCAAGCCGAAATGGGCGCGAATAAAATTGATGTCGCGCCCGGTCTGTCGTTGGCGGCAGAAAACTTGACTGAACTGGTTTTCCCTATGCGAGGCAAAGTAGTAGATACGCAGCTCGCGATAATTCGCGACCGCTTGTCCCTCTACGTACTTGTCGCCGATACCAGCACCAAATGGGATGGCCAGAACCTCAACCTATCTAGTCCACGTATAGGACTGTCCGCAGGAAGTGCCGCTGGGCAGCAAGAGGCCACAAAGAAAGGGTGGTCTGTAGATGTCGCAAGAAACCCCTTGGGAAATTTGACGAAATTAAAAGCACATCGCATTGACGCTATTCTAGAGTCGGAGATGTTGTTTGACACGTATTTAGCCACAACTCCAGGTATTAAGGGAGAAGTACGTAGGCTTGAACCAGCCGTCGCTAAAGTTGACCGATATGCCCCGGTAAGCAAACATTTTTTTCAAACCTATCCTGACTATGTACCCCTGTTTTGGAAGAACATGCGACAGCAGGCAGCCATTAAAAAGAAGTGAGATTTAGGAAACTGAAATCGCGCAGCTTGGTGATTTACAGCGCCTCTCGAACAATGGGTAGGTATCACCTTGAGGATGCCCTCTACTGGAGTGCCAAGCTCGTTACTATAATCACAAACTACTTTAACGCACCAACAGCCTGGGACTCTTTCTGCGCTCTCGGTGTTGCCGACAAAATTCCGGCCCGCTCAACACGCGCCTGGCCGTACTAGGTGAGATGCCATTCTCGTACATGTATTGGACTGCTGCGGACACTCCCTCGGTAGCGACAATACGAAGTGCGGTATCCACGGAAATTGCTTTACCTCGGAACATTCGCCTATCTTGACTACACATTTTAGCTCCATGCCTTTTCCGCGTAGGGGCGGACGCGTTGGGTTGAAGATTATGTAGGTGTTTTGCTGAACTGTTCGAAATACTCGGGTTTCAGGAGGTATCGGTCTTGAGCTTCAGGCCATTTCTTGATGTACATCAGCGCATCGTCTCATAGTTGCGACTCGCTCGTAGCCTTTGCCTCTACTACATCATGTACGCCAGACTTGAGGTTACAAAAATTTCCTAATTTCAATACCTTGTCACAATGAATTTGTAGAATCCATTGCGAAGACAGTGAGTGTAAACACCTCTCCATCTTTTTTGATAACAGGGACTTAACAAATGCATGAGCGTGACCAGGCAATTCAGGAAATCGTTGCGAAGGGTCTCGCAATCAATGCGGCTCATGGCACAGCTCGCGCTTGGGTCTATCTATTGCACCATCAGATTCCTCGCGATACCGTGTTGGCTGTGTTGGGCGAAGCCGCGAGCCTAACAAGCTCGAGGACGCCTACGACCGCAGCAGCGATGCCTCAGCAAGAAGCCTAAGCAGGGGACTTGGGCGTATAGGTCTCTGCCCTAGGTTTCTTACGACGTTCAGGATACGACAGCGTTGGAAACTCTCCCATAAATGAGCACGCGGCCAACAACCTCAGTGCAGGCATCACTTCTGTAAATGGAATCTCAGCCGCTGCCACGAGGGTTTTTTCAGACGTAGGCAATATGGTCGAAAATTTGCCTTCAATCTGAAGTTCGCGGACCTGTCGTATTTGCAGTTCCAGTACCATTGACTCTGCGCTAGAAGTCCGTGCAACGGTTGCGCCATCGATTTCTAGCAGCATCTCCACGTGTCCTTGTATCCGTGTGAACGAAACATTGGCAGAGCCCATAAATAACCTTTCAGGTATTCGAAAATCACGTTGGTGAGAGACAAGCGTTTAGTCGCCTAAGGGTGAGCAAGGCTTGAGCAAATGGAATCACCATACCAGATTTCCACTGAGCTGACCTGCTGACGGCTCGTCTTTCTTCGTGATGACCTCGCACCTGTAAGGCCGCTTGCATCGGCCGCTCGGCCAACCAGAAACGTCACTGCACAACAAGGTGTGAGTCAAACGCCTGTCACAAACCGTCGTTAAGATGCAGACCGGCTTGTTCCTAAGAGCCACCATAAGCACCCTTCGATGGCTGCTCTACCGGCGTCGGCGGTCGGGAAATATACCGACACCAAATTCATACATCGGACAAATGCTGTCCGATTTCTTACTGCACCTCGCAATTTTTTTTGGGCCGCACCCAAGCTTGGAAAGCTGCGGCATCAGGTCAATGAGTTTAAAGAAGGAGAGTCAAGATGAGTCTGCACGCACCAAGGGAAGGGCAGTTCAAGTGCATGTACAAGTACTGTGGTCGACGACTTCCGCTAGTCGCTATTGAGCCTATTTGCGACGCGCATGGATGGGCATTCGTCTGCCCGGTCTGTTCTCACAAATCGAAACTAGTTAACGCGGGCGGTGATGGTGAGGCGGACATTTTTGTACAGCCGGAAGCTGACGAGCACGGACGGTTTGTTTTCGGCGGAACTTGGGCTGCATGAGCGTCGCTTGATGAATATGATTGTTTTGCAATGATTTTATATTCATCAATAGAAATTTTCACAGTGTAATGATGGTGAAACAATTGGTGAGTATTCTGCTTGCCAATCCCCGCAGTTCACACCTTTCGTCAAAAATCATGAAATCACTCAACCTCAAAACGGGCCCACGGGTCCTATCGGCGTTCGCCATCGTCCTGTTTGTCATGGCCTGCATCACTGGAGTGGCGTTGTGGCGATTGGACGCTGCAAACGATACGACTGAGTACTTGGTGAACGATAAATTGGCCAAGCAGCTGTTGGCGTCCGATTGGCTTGGGGCCGCAAAAATTAACGGTGTGCGCGCTTTGTCCATTGCGAAGAGTGACAGCCTAGAGGTTGGAGAATTCTTTCAGGCGCAACTAGCGGAAGGTGACAAACAGGTCTTTGCTGCGGGTAGCCAATTGTCAAAGCAAGCCCATGCACCTGAGGAAGATGCTTTAATTCGTACCGCCATCGAGAAAGAAAAAGCTTATCTGGCCGTGCGAAAAGAAATTTTCGGATTCAAAGAATTAGGCAAGACCCAAGAGGTAGAACAGCTAGCCGACACCACATTCAAAGCCACCTTTGCCAGCTATACGAATGCACTTGAGCAACTGCTCGGATACCAGAGTGGGCAAGCGAAAATGCTTGCCTCCCAATCATCTACGCAATACCAAAGCAGCAGAGCAACGCTGCTCGCCTTTGGGGTTCTCGCATTGGCACTGGGCGCAGCGTTCGCCTGGGTTATCACGCGCAGTATTGTCTCCCCGTTGCAGCACGCAGTTGACCTCGCTACACGTGTATCTGAAGGAGATTTGCGGACGTTTGAACGTCCACAGCGCGTAGACGAAATCGGTCAACTGCTAGACGCACTTCACAACATGACCACGCGCCTGGCCACCACGGTGAAACAAGTTCGGGATGGTGCTCACACTATCGATGACGCATCAAAAGAACTGGCCTCCGGAAATCTCGACCTTTCGCGCCGGACTGAACATCAAGCAGGAGCGTTGGAGGAGACTGCATCTTCTATGGAAGAGCTAACCTCCGCAGTAAGGCACAATTCCACTAGCGCGCGCACGGCTAACGAGCTTGCGGTCTCAGCGTCGAACGTGGCGAGCAAAGGTGGTGATATGGTTGGTGAGGTGGTTGTCACAATGGACGAAATTAGCGCGTCAGCTAAAAAAATCGTGGACATCATCGGAGTCATTGATGGCATCGCATTTCAGACGAACATCTTGGCGCTGAACGCAGCTGTCGAGGCTGCGCGAGCTGGCGAGCAAGGTCGTGGCTTTGCTGTTGTCGCATCCGAAGTTCGTAATCTTGCTCAACGTTCTGCCACTGCCGCACGCGAAATCAAAACACTGATTAATGACTCCACAAGCAGAATCGAAGTTGGCACAACCTTGGCGCATGCTGCGGGTGACACTATGTCGGAAATCGTAGCCAGCATCGCAAGGGTGACAAGCATTATGGGCGAGATAAGCTCTGCGAATGCAGAACAAGAATCTGGCATTCATGAGGTAAACACCGCAATCAGCGATATGGATACGGTGACTCAACAGAACGCCGCTTTGGTTGAGGAGGCTGCTGCGACCGCTGAGGCAATGCACAAAGAGGCGAACAACCTGACTCAACTGGTTGCGTTCTTCAAAGTTGATGGAGGCGAAGGTGTTGCCAGCGCTTTCGTTCACTCAAAAGTCAAACCTGTTCGCCGACAAAACCGGCTTCTTGCTGCTACCTAAATTTTGCGAAGCGCAAGCAGCACATTTCAATTGATGAGCGCATCTTAGAGAGCTAAAGTCCTCGTTGGGTCAGTATTGAGTACATGGCTCATATTTGAAAAATTGAGGACGAAATCACAAAATGGACTCTGTGCGATTGAGACTAATTTACGATGGCGAAGGGCCATTGAAGTGGGGAAGGGCGCCTGGTACTTTCGGTATGCAGGACAAGGATGGGCGCCTTCAACTAGGATTGCAGGGAGAAGCTGGGGAAGCTGTATTTGATGTGACGCTCCAGGTGAAGGCAGGAAAATCTGAAGAGCTCGTATTGCTCGGCTCATTCGCACACGGGCCCCCCGGCGGACGTTTTTTGTACTTGGCGTGGGCGGAAGAAAACGGAACGCTGGCCCAGCGCTTAAAAATTCCACTGGGTGGCATCAACTGGAACGATGTACGCGATTCTATCGAACAGCAGAAGCCGGTGGTGGGCTTATTAGTCGACCACCATCCGCGAGTGACTTCGACGGGAGCGAACATTGGCGGCAGTCGTCTAGTTTCTTGGCGGGTGCTCTAACACGCTACTTGCCATTTTTAGGTTCTACATGCCAGGTCAAGGCGGAACTATCCTCGCTCAGTTCTTCGGAGCGAACTGAGGTAGCATCCGCCATGGCGAAACGTAGCGCATGGGGATGTGGTTGAATGACTGCTTCAAGGGTGGGAAGGAAAAAATGGCAGCCCAATTCATTCGCCAACCGGCATGCCAAAGCGCCGAACTGCACGCTGTCATTCCGCATATCTAATCGGACGACGACCGCAGCACTTGTTTCGTTCTCAAAAATTACGTCAGCGCGGCTACCTTCTTCGGGACCGAATACGAACCACCGCTCTGCGATAGGCCATGGTTTTCCCAGGTAGGTACGCAGAATTTTTTGTGCTTCAAGTAATGCTGAGCCGTTTAGTGCTGGGGGTAGCCATCCATCTGATGATACATCGGGTAGTGTTTCGGTGTTCCGGAATAGGTACAAATCTAACTGCCAAGGTGCCATTCAAGTATTACCTTCAAAATTCATCGGCTGGCAGAGAATTTACCAACGGATTCAATCAAGTGCAACGTCAGCAACGTGGCATCCGTGCGCTATACAGCTTGTCAAACTCTTGTCACAAACGAGGGTTAGCCTCTTCGTTCACTCACCAGAATCAATGCAGCTAAACCCGTCTGCAAACATCCCCAGATAACGTATGTTCAAATGCGTATGTAAGCGCTGTGGTCATTGCGTTAACCGCCTCTTCTTGCCCCTTTACAGATAGGGGAGCGTGAGGTGTTTGCATGTCCTGAGTGCGGGCACAAAACCAACCTTCCAGACTTTTCCAATTTAGGTCTTCACGTACTCAAAGCGGGAAAATGCTTGGTTACACTTTTAGCGACGGCCGCCCGCAAATGGCCGACTGCTAAGCTGCAACAGAACACCAATCCTACATCAAAGAAAATTATGCTGGTCGCCAAAGTCGCGTTGGAACGAATACGGCACCATCACGGTTGGCTAAAAAAATCTTCGAAATCGCGCCGATGTGCCGCCCTCGCCCCAAGCCGTCTCGTGATTCTTCGGATGCGCCTGAAGCCCGCTTGAGCGACTTTGTTCGCCCTACCGCCATCACACGCAGAGAAATCTCTACGAAGTTAAAGCGCGTCCATAAACAAAAGCGTGCCGCTGGATGTCGCAGATGTCCATACTTGTGAATAGCAGCGTTCCCTCGCCGTTTGGGGCATCGCGCCGTCCTGTAATGAAGCGTCCTTCTTTGACAATCAGATTGGTAAGCAATCAGCCATCGCGTAGCTCAACGCTGACTAAATAATGTCCAGCGTTCATTTCGACACCGAGCTTTGGGGTAAGGTAGTAGGGAATTTCAATTCTGGCCATATCGGACCTCGGAACTTTGCAAAGCAGCACTGTCGGAATCAATATGCACTACTTCAGAAGCGGTGACACCGTAGGCGGAAAGGAGGATTTTCGTCGAGAGGGCGAAAAGAGTTATCGCGCTTTTACATAAAAAAACTGCCTCGATTAGGAGGCAGCGAATCCGTCGGGAGTTGAATCAATAGACATACAGCTATCGTATCTCTTCAACGTTACCGTGTAATGACATGACCCCTAGACTCACTGATTGTTCACATAGTGCTGGCACATGGTAAGCAGCCGTTTCAGGTTGCCGGAGTCGCCTCGGCCGTTGAGCAGCGCAATCACCTGTTCAATTTGTATGCGGCTTGGCACGATTTCGATGGGACTGTGCTCCATCCAGCCAATAAGTAGCGGTGTTAGCACTTCGACAGGAAGTGATTGAACTTCCTTCCTTGTAGGCACCTTGGTGTGGTAGTTATGGCGTTTTCGGTGCAGGTTGGCCCATTTTTGCGCTGCCAAAATATTCTCTACTGGCACACCGAAGCGCTCGTTCTCCTCAGCCATGGCAATCTTTCTATTCACGTAACTCGCTTAGGGTAGCATTGGAGAACTATCTGGAGCTCTCGTAATTGAATATGTCTTGAGCAGGCACTTGTCTGTGTGTGGGAGGAAGGAACGAGCTACTAAGGCTGCCAATTGTCATAAGGTCTGTCCACGGGCTTCTCGATTCGTGCCAGTTCGCCGCTAGCCTTTAGCTTTTCCAGTGCCCTGGACACCATCTCTGAAATCTGACGCCCGCGTTCCGTGCGGGGGGGAGATTATTTTGACGTCGAAGCGTTGGTATAGACTTCTTTGAATGTTCGACAGCCTCAGAGATTGAAGCACTGGGTCAGTCGAGGTATCCGCAAAAATATAACCATCGATTCTTCCCATACTTAGCATCTTTAAACTCGAGGAAATACTGCCCGAGTCTAGTATCGGGAAGGGGAAAAAATTGACATGAGCTCGGTCAGTGGCGATGGTGAAATGCGTCAAGTTTGATGCTGTGACGCCGCTCCCTTTGCGAGTATATAGTACAAAATTGACACGAAAAATGGTCTCCTTGGAGTAGACGAATTTCAGTCGACTTTCCGGTGTTGCTTTGCTCTCGATAAGCGGGATATGCATATCTTCTTTCCCCGACACTACGTTGCTTATCGAACGGGAAAAAGGAAAAACGTCATATGAAATTTCTGTTCCTGAAACCCGAGCAATAGCTTTTACAAGAGCCACTTGCACGCCTTCAGTGGCATTCGGTGCGTGGACAGGCATCTGCGCCAGTGATGCCACAATTGGTTGTTCGGCGTTTGAGCTAGAAGAGAAAAATAAAGCTGTCAGTATGCAAGCTGAGACTTTTATCACTGCACTCTCCCGCAAACGGTGAATATTGAAGGATACCTTCAATGTTTGGGAAATGCGATGGGGGGGGCGTGTAGAAAGTGTATTTAGGTCGCTAATGCTCCGTCCTCAACTGCGTATCACTATTCGGGCGACAGTCCTATGTAAAAAGCTAGCACGTACATTTTACGGGAGCTGTTCATTGGGCTTACTTAGCCGTTGATGCATTGGCCAAGTCTTCTGGGAACTTACGCATTTCAAGTGGGGTGTCTGAATAACGGCGTGAGAGACTATCTGTCAAAACACGCAATATCATTTTCGATGGAACTCCATGATGCTCTAAATATGCCCAGCCAACCGCCGTGCTATCGGTGTAACTCAGCGCCACGCCGACTTCAACTATCTGCGCCAGTTTTAAATTCTTGCGAGAATGACCTTCCATATCAGCCTCCAACAAATGAGCGATTCAGGATTTGCTCACGGGGCTTGGTGGCATACAGATTGGGCGCAATGGTTGGGCGCTATTGATGTGTTCTTTGAGAAATATAGCACGATGAACGGTCCGTTCAAGTGCGACTTGCAAGCCAGATGCTTTGAAACAACGAAACTTATGGCAATGGACGAACAAAGAGGTTTCTTTGCATTGTGACGAGTGGCGGGGCCGGTTTAGAAATACTCATCATCAGCCCTCTTTTCCTGCATGCGCAGATTACGCGCTGACCGAAGTTACCTTACCAAAGCCCGCCGGTAAGCGCTGGCACAGCTTGGTCGAAGGTGCCTAGTGCGAGAAGTGAGGTTAAATGCGCTCCTGCGCATGCACCTGGGTCCCCTTTATTGAGTCGTAGAAGTGTCGTTTGGGAAATGACAACCCGGGCAGACAAATCAGCGACAGCCACACGCTTAGGTAGGCGCTGTGTGTTTATAGACCTAAGAGGGTCCTGGCTGCAACGGCCGCTTTGAGCAGACGCTGTCCTATCCTAGATACATGTCCTGACTGACAACCTTCAGCAGTTTCAACGCTGAAACTGAACTTCGTCGCGCGGGCACCTTCTTGACCTCTTTCACTGAATAATAAATGTAGTCGAATCTTGAGAAAGCTATTGCTAACCCCAGTTTCAGCGCTGAAAGTGAGCATGCATTGCTTGGTTATCTTCGCTATTGAATACTGCTTTCCACTTTAAAGAAGACCCAAGTGATAACGCAGATTGATATCGAAATTGTCGGAGCGGCGCCCGCCGTATCTCAGACATCTCCCTGAGAATTCTGAGTTGAACTCACTTTCAACACCACGTTCGAATAGACGAGACTCGCAGCCCCACTCTTGCTAAGAGTGCCTCGCCTTACAGCTGCTCGGAGGATACTTCGTCTTCAACGACACTGAATAATCGCCATTTGGTGCAAATGCGTGTGAGGTTGGAATGACTTTCTAAATTGATTTATACTGTTTAGGTCAATATGGTTCTGTCGGGGTGAGCATACGACTATTCGACCAGTTTTCGCTCGCGAAGATGATGTGACCGGCTATGAGAAATATAGGCGCGCCATCGTATTTACCACGATTGCAGCATCTGCGGTCGTACTGACATTGGTGATAGTGCTTTGGATGACGATAGTCTAATTTCTCTCGCACTTTCAGCGCTGAAAGTGGTCACCCCGCGAAGAGTTGGCTCGCTTCCTTTAGAGGGGCGCCTGTAAATCCAATGTTGCCGATGCAGGACACGGTGCGGCTCCAGAGGTGAGGGGCAAGCGTATGGTATTGCCTTTTTTGGTCGTCATCTAAGATGATGAACGGTGCAATTCTTCTCCGGTAAAGACGAAGCCAGTCATCGATTTCCTCACGTTTGAACGCCCAATCATCGAACGGAACCTTCTAGTGCTTGTGGAAATTACTCGTGATGAAATCAAACTGACATTTCTCAAGGAGAGCGCACAATTCGTCTTTAGGCAGGATGTCTCCCCCCAAATAGATGTGACGACAAACTGTGCATTGAGTTTCAGCTGAAGTGTTGCTATCCGCTGGCAACTCTAACACTGGCAAGCTATTCAGTAGAACTGACGAGGTGAGGGATGATGAAATCGAACAAAGTAAAAGCCAAGGAAAAATCAGTCATTGAGACTTTGGAGAGCTTACAGGCCATGGCTGCAAAAGGTCAGTTGAGTGGAGCTCTGATGGCCGATGGCATACCAAAACTTGCGTCGCCCACTAACGCAAAACCGAAACGCTTTTCGCAGTTGATACCGTTCGAGCGCAGCACGCTCGATTACGAAATGTACTGTACCTCGTTAGCTGCCGATTCAATGGAGCCAAAGCTCCGCAAGGAATAGCGAGGTCAATAGCCAAGCTCTTTTGATAGGGCGCTCCTGGTCAGTTTCAAGAAGGGACATTTCCTGGAAATGTCCCCGAAAACGAAGTCTAGGTTCATCTAATATCTGCAACTCGAGGTGGCCTTCTGTCTGTAGGTGAATCTTAGACCGGCGCTTCCCTTGGAAGATGCGTTCTTTAACTCGATACTCCCGCCAAGGCGCGATGCAGCACTCTGGACTATAGCTAGTCCAAGTCCGCTTCCTGGTTGAGCACTGCCTGGAACCCGGTAGAATGGGTCAAAAACGCGGGCTATTTCTTGTTTAGAAATTCCTGGCCCGCTGTCCTCAACTTCGAAGATAATCTCGCCTGTTTCTTGATAGCCTCGGACATCGACCTTGCCGTCTGGTGGAGTATAGAGAATAGCGTTCTCTAGCGCATTGCGGACTATCGCGCGGAAGTCATGCTCGCTGCCGTGTATTGTAAAGTTGTTGCGAACCTCAACGCCTAAATCGATATTCTTGGCGTTTGCTTTGGAATAAAGCTCCTCAACGGTCTCAACAACCACTGCTTTAGCGTCAAAAAGAATTGGATGCGTGGCCTCGGCGGCATCCAACTTTGCTAGTACCAGCAATTGCTCTACCAGTTTCGTCATTCTAACTAGACTTGCTCCGAGAGGCCCAAGCCGTAAAGCAACCTGCGAGGGCATGGAATCCAAACTCATCGCGTTTTCTAGTTGCAGAGTCATAGCGGTCACCGGTGAGCGTAGCTCGTGCGCCGCATCGGCAACGAGTAAGCTCTGTTGCCGAATGGATGTCTGAATTCTCCCTAGTAGCTTGTTCGTAGAATTGGCGAAGGGCAGAAGCTCTGCGGGCAGATTGGACGTGTCAACGGGAGTGAGGTCTGCCTCCCCTTTTTTGTCCACTTCCGTTGACACCTCCTGAATTTTTCGAAGCAGGATTCTGATAAGGAAAGCGGTAAGGAATATAAGTATGGGGATGACCACCAAAAGTGGCACCAGCGTACGCAGAGCGCTGTCGCGGGCAATCTCATCTCTGGCTGACGTTCTTTGTGCGACAGCTAAGCCGTATTCCGCGTTGAGATTGCGTACATAGATTCGCCATGACTCGCCTTTTGATTCAAGGGAGTGATACCCCTCCGACATTGAACCCGGAAGGCTCAAGGAGAGCTCCGGTGTTGTGATGTCGGTCTGCGTCTTCGAAACCTTAATAACCCAGATACGCATTTCGGGTTCATCGTCCTGCCAAGGTGGGGATGCGGGAGATAGAACCTGTTCATTCCCTAGCCTCACGAGACGCGCGATTTCTCGTAGTTCGTCGTCCTGCAAATCCTGAGCTTCAGCAAACGAGAACCAAAACGAAGACAGCACTGCAATAACGCCAACCAGCAGAATGGTTCCGCAGATAGATGCCGATAGCACCCACAGAAGCGAGCGATTCACTGGTCTTTTGGAATGAGCCATCCCATGCCTCTTATATTTTTGATGATGCTGCTATCGAGCTTCTTACGTACGCTGTGAATTAGAAATTCTATGGCATTGCTCTCTACCTCTTCGTTCCAACCATACAGTCTTTCCTCTAACTGGTTGCGTGAAAGTACAGTGCCTGGTGACTGAAGAAATTCGGACAGGAGAGAAAATTCGCGAGCAGAAAGCTTTCGCTGAGTGCCTTGGTACCAGACTTCGCGAGTGGCTGGATTCAAGGTGAGTTCGCCACATTTCAAAATAGGCGGACGGATACTGCCTTGACGGCGTACCAAGGCTCTTACTCGGGCTAGCAGTTCCCCTGCGTGAAATGGTTTTATAAGATAGTCATCGGCTCCTAAATCTAAACCCACGATGCGGTCCTCAAATCCGTCTCGTGCCGTAAGAACTAGTACTGGGGTCAAGTTTTTACGAGCTCGCAAATGGCGGAGTACATCCAGTCCATCCATTCCAGGAAGACCCAAGTCAAGCAAAATGAGCGAATAGCTCTCGACGTCAGCAGCGATAACGGCTTGATTACCGTCCTTTACCCAATCTACCGCATAGCTCGCATCTCGTAGACTTTGACATAGAGCCTCACCGATGAATGGGTCGTCTTCAACTAATAGTGTTCTCATTTTCCAGTTCTACGTGACATCCGACATTCTATCGGACAGGCTCTCATTCAAAACTTAGATTACGCATAGAGCCCAGTTGAGAAGGAGGGGCTTGCCGCGCGCATCAGTCCATCATCCGTGCTAAGTGTTTGCTAAGTCTTACTTTCTATTCTGGCCGCCAATCATACCTTCACCAACAGCGTTAAGGTTTCGCTGGCTCATCAGAACATCAAAGGGCACGACACGTGCAAGCTATCGATAAAAAAATTGGAGACCTTAGCCCCTCTCCACGGCTCGCTTCGCATAGTCTCCAGGGGACGCGGTACCTTGGAGTATTGATTTTTTTCCTTGCAATGGTGGGATGTGCGACGGACCATTACGATGCCCGGCCCATCTCAATTGATGAAGTCTCCAATAAATTTGCGGTTAAGTCGTTGACCACCGGTGACATACGTGATTGCGCAATAAAACGCGCCAGCGACAGTTCAGTAGACTGGCCACCGAAAGAGTGGAATTTGAAATCGCTGACGATAGCAGCATTTTGTTCGAATACTGACATCGAAGCGGCTCGCCTAAAGCTCGACACCACCACTGCTGCGGTGACTACCGCGACCCAGCGGCCAAATCCAGTCTTGCAGTTGCCACTACAAAAAACACTAAATCCAGCTGATGGTCAGAGTCCTTGGACTTTAGGATTCGCTTTGGACCTTCCTGTACAGACAGCAGGCAAGCGCGACTTGCGGATAGCCATCGCCAACGTCGATGTGATGGCTGCACGCCTGAATGTTGCGAGCGTGGCCTGGGGGGTAAGAAGCCAACTACGTTCGTTATTGCTGATGCTGTGGTTTTCCTCTGAGCGGGCAAGGCTTCTACAAAAACAGGTTGCGCTTGATGAACGTCTTGAACGATTGATAGAGCGACGTGTGGCCAATGGTTACACATCGACGCTGGAACTCAATCTGCAACGGCATCTATTAGCTCAGGCGATAACAAATGCTGTTGCGGCATTGCAGGAGGTTGGCGACGCGAAGCTCAAAATCGCATCGCTGGTAGGCGTTAGACAGACTGCTCTCGAACCTATTGTCATTGATGTGAGGGAGTTCAGTACTCATAGCTCGCTGGTGTTGGATGACGGCGTTCGAAAGAATGCTCTACGCAACCGTGGTGATGTACTTTCAGGTCTTGTTGAATACGAAGCCAGCCAGGCAGTTTTACAGCTCGAGCTAGTAAAGCAGTACCCAGACCTTAATTTAGGACCTGGCTACACCCTTGACCAAGGGGCGCGAAAAGTCGGTCTGACCTTCTCCGGGCTGGAGCTACCGTTATTTAATCGGAATCAGGGAGCGATTGCCGAGGCTAGGGCGCGCCGCTTTGAAGCTGAGATGAAGGTGAAGAAAATCGTGGCGAAGGCATTTGCAGAAGCCGACCTAGCGATGGCAGCCTATGACGCTAGTCGTAACAAGTTATCCAGCGCACTGACGCAGTCGCGTCTTGCACAACGACGACTAGCCGCAACGCGTGCCTTCTTGTTGGCGGGTGAGGACGACCAAGTAACTTTGGCGGGCATGGAGAAGAATGAAATTGAGAGTGAATTAAATTTGCTGGATGCCACTCTTCAAATGCAACAAGCAATCGGCCAAATTGAGGATGCAATGCAGCTTCCGACTTCCGAGCTATCGGCTCAGTAATCCACATACCTAATTGACGACTGACCATGCACAGAAAATCTATTATCAAGGCGGCTCTACTTCTTTCTCCAACGATTATTGCGCTATCGCTTTTATCCGGCTATTGGCTTAGTAAGGCTGAGCTACAAGGTGAGGCCGAACGCGAGACACCTGTACGCAGCCTGGTCAGTATCGAGGTAAAGGACGGGGTAACGGTGCTGAAGGTCGATTTGATATCCCAGGAACGCAGCGGCATCCTGGCTGAGAAATTGAAATTGGCCCATGGTCGTGACACCCAGCTGAGTATCTACGGCACGGTCCTGGACGTGCAGCCATTAGTGGACTTGTCGGGAAAGTATAGGTCAGCAAAAGAGGATGTGAATGCAGCGCAAGTCGAACAGGGCGCACTTCGCGCTGAGTTTTCTAGACTGCAAATCTTAAATGCTGACGAGAACAATATCTCGTTGAAAGTAGTGGAGGCTGCACGAGCGGCCGACGCTGCCGCGCAAGCAAAAATGAAATTGGCGCAGGCCGCCTTGGATTCCTCATCTACATCGATTCGTCAGCAATATGGCGAGAAGTTAGGTGACTTGGTAATGCGAGCTGGCATTGACGGACTGGCGCCGTTTCTTGCGGGAAGAGAAACCCTGTTCCTGGTGGTTTTACAAGACCATGATACATCGCCACCGAGTTCGTTACTGGTAGACGGTGGACCATTGCCCCTCTTAGCGCAATTCGTTTCCCGCGTTCCTCAAGTGGACCCTACTACTCAGGCACAAGCCTATCTTTATCGTGCGGTGGGCCACATGCCGAGCGCTATGCGTGTGACTGGACACGCTCTGGCAGAGAAGTATAACGGTGTCATCGTTCCAGCCTCAGCTGTCGTGTGGTACGGCGGTCAGCCATGGGCCTATAAAAAAATAGGTCCTACTCACTTTGAGCGTCTTGCACTTACTACCGGAACACCAGTGGAGGGAGGCTACTTCACTGCTGATGGTTTCAGAACCGACGAACAGGTAGTAACGAAAGGAGCACAGTTACTCTTGTCAGAAGAGGGCCGCTCACTGTTGAGTAGCAAAGAATAACAGACGCGACACTGACAAAATATGTTGACATCTATCATAGAATTTTCTGTGCGACTTCGTGGAGTGATATTCGCACTAGCCTGTCTTTTACTCGGCTATGGAACTTTTGCCCTCAACCAAAGTAGATTAGATGTATTTCCCGAGTTTACACCGCCACTCGTGACGATTCAAACAGAATCGCCGGGCTTGTCGTCAGAGCAGGTCGAGCAACTGGTAACACAAAAAATTGAGAATGCGTTGGGTGGTTCTATCGGCCTTGAATCTATGCGCTCACAGTCGATTCAAGGTGTTTCGGTGATAACGCTAATTTTCAACGAGCGTACCAATATTCACCGTGCTCGCCAGATGGTCACAGAGCAGCTCACAGGTCTTAGTGGGGAACTGCCTGCGGGAGTTGGTATGCCGAAGATGACGCCTCTTAGTTCATCGGCTAATGTCGCGTTAGGAATCGGACTGACGTCAAAAAGCCGTTCCCTCATGGAGTTACGTACGTTCGCCGAGTGGACACTAAAGCCTAAAATCTTGAGTAGCAAAGGCGTGTCTGACATCGGCATATTTGGCGGCGACATTAAGCAGTTTCAAATTCTTGTCGACCCACAGAAGCTGGTCAAATTAGGGCTCTCGATTCAAGACGTGGTGGCCGCTGCTCAACGGTCCACAGGCATACGTGGGGCCGGTGTTTTAGAAACCCCAAACCAGCGTATCGTGCTAAATACCATAGGCCAGTCGACAAGTGCGGCGCAGTTAGGGAAAGTCGTTCTGCTGCAAAAAAATGGCTCGGTACTGACGCTGGCAGACGTTGGCAAAGTGTTGGTCGGTAATGAACTTCCCGTAAGCGGAGCCAACATACAAGGTAAGCCTGGCGTCGTCGTTATGGTCAGCAACCAATACGGTGCAGACATCGTATCCGTGACGAAGTCTGTCGAAGCCGCATTAGCTGAACTCCGACCAGAGCTGGAGAAAAACGGCATTGAATTGCACGGCGACTTATTCCGACCTGCCAATTTTATCAAGGCGTCGACCGACCATTTGCGCGTTGCTCTTTTGACGGGAGGCGCACTTGTGGTCCTCGTGCTTTTTCTATTCCTGTTCAATATCCGCGCCGCGATTATCTCAGTAACTGCAATCCCACTTTCGCTGCTGGCTGGGATTATCGTGCTGTATCACTTCGATGTGCCACTTAACACAATGACCCTTGGCGGGCTTGCCATAGCATTGGGCGAAGTCGTTGATGATGCCATCATTGATGTTGAGAACATCTTCCGTCGGCTTCGCGAAAACCGAATGCTTGAGAATCCGAGGTCCTCCATCCAAGTGGTTATCGATGCGTCGACTGAGGTTCGTGGAGCCGTGATTTATGCCACCTTTACTGTCGCTGCAATATTTCTTCCCGTTCTCTCACTTTCCGGCGTAGCTGGCAAGCTGTTTGCCCCGCTCGGAATGGCATATATTTTGGCCGTCATTTCGTCTTTGCTGGTGGCACTCACGCTTACGCCAGCGCTTAGCTATACGCTATTGGTTGGTGGCGCCGAAGATATAAAAGAACCTCGTCTTTATGTTTGGTTGACAGGAAAATATACGTCCATTCTGAAAGTTGTGGAGTTACACTGGCTTTGGGCGCTGGTGGCATTCGGCGCTATGTTCGTTGCGACCTTGGCGACTATGCCGTTTTTCAGAACAGCATATCTGCCCGAGCTTCGGGAGGGACATTTCATCGTACATATGCAGGCAGTCCCAGGAACGTCTCTTAAGGAATCTATGCGAGTTGGCCAGAGAGTCAGTCAGGCCTTACTCCAGCTGCCTGCTATTCGGTCGGTCGCGCAACGTGTAGGCAGGACAGCACGCGGCGTAGATGTGTATGGGCCCCAGTACAGTGAGTTTGAGGTCGACCTTAAACCTGGTCTGGACGGAGAATCGCAAGAGCAAGCGATGGCAGCCATTCGTAGTAAGCTAGCGAATTTCCCGGGTCTCATATTCACTGCCGAGACGTTTTTAACTGAGCGAGTTCAAGAAACGATTTCCGGGTACACCGCTCCAGTCATCGTCAATATTTTTGGACCGGACCTGGATGTACTCGATAATTTGGCAGGAAAAGTCGTGAAGTCGCTCAACTCAACATCCGGCGCTGCCGGAGTTACGTTGCAAGCTCCAGCTGCTTTACCCCAGCTTTCAATACGACTTCGGCACGAGCAACTGGCCCGTTTGGGATTTTCGCCAGTCGATGTGATGGAGGCTGTTCAGGTCGCTTACCAAGGGATGCAGGTAGCTCAAATCTATGACGGTACCTCGACGGTCAATTTAAGTGTGACGTTAGCGCCAGAGGCCAGACAGAGTCCATTGCAAATTGGTGGACTGCCGTTACGAAGCACGGACGGTACCGTTGTCATGCTCAGCCAACTAGCAGATATCGCACAAGTCGATGGGCGCTATCTTGTGCTTCATAGTTTGGGGCAACGCTTGCAAACCGTTACATCGCAGGTCAAGGAAATATCGGTAAGTGATTTTGTCAATAACGCGAAAAAGAAAATCGATGAGAGCGTGAAATTCCCGAAAGGCTACTACTATGCCGTTGCGGGTGAAGCGCAGGCGCAGGCGCAGGCGCAGCGTGACTTGTTAGTTCACTTTGCGATTGCGTTCGTCGTCATTTGCATTCTCATATTTTTGGCTCTGCGTGATTCGCGAGCGACGATTCTAGTTATGAGCAATCTGCCGTTCGCGCTTATTGGAGGGGTGCTGACAGTATTTGCCACTGGTGGTCTACTATCACTTGGTTCGATGGTCGGGTTCGTTACCTTACTCGGAATTACGCTTCGAAACTCTATCATGCTCATCTCTCATTTTCAGCACCTCGTCCGCAAGGATGGGCTGCCTTGGAATTTACAGACAGCTACCTTGGGCGCAACGCAGCGGCTCGCGCCGATTCTCATGACCGCGTTGGTTACGGGAATTGGTCTTTTGCCTCTGACGGTTTTGAGTGGGGAGCCAGGTAATGAAATTGAAGGCCCTATGGCAATTGTCATCTTAGGGGGGCTGCTTACTTCAACTATGTTGAATTTACTCATTTTGCCAGCTCTCGCTCTCCGCTTTGGAAAGTTTGAACGTCGCTAGGTTGCGAATTTGGTCTGACCAAAACTGGGGGCTAACTTTTTTCCAGTATTCTGCGCGATGTTTTTGGGGCAGAATAAATTGCCAAGAGTGTCTAGCAAACTTGTGGTGATTCAGTTTCGAATCTGGACTGATGTCATTGTTGGCCAATGGACTGATTATGCTTTGCAATTTCATTGCCGACGTAGCGGCCACCGACGGCGCCTGCGATTACTGCCAAAGTGCGACCATTACCACCACCAACGTGACTTTCCACTACGCCGCCAAGCAGGGCGCCAATGCTGATGCCAAACGGACTGTTCTGAGCAAGACGAGCAGGCTGCCGATAAGAGGTGAGTGAACGGTCGTCGCGGGCTTGAGCTTCTTGTGTTATTTGTTAGCGGTCGCCATCATCTGCGGTCCGGCTATGACTAGGATGGTCATGACGAACGGCCGTCTTGTATCGAACAACTTCATGTACAACTGGTGCCGAGATAGTCAGCTTGGCTACGGAAGCGCTTCCGTTGCTTATCATTTTCTCTGTTGGAGTTGCTACGGCAGCGCCATGTGAATTGGGCATAAGGCCAGCAATCGCTGCCGCACCCATCAAGCTCACCACGGTCAGCGAAACAGCGGCGGCGGCCATGAGTGGATGGATGCGGTTCGATGTCGAGGTGGTTTCCATTTTGGGTCTCCGATATGGGGCGAAGGTGGCGCTTAGACCTATAACGGCCGTCGCCTCGAGCGGGTTGTATAGAAGACATTTCCTAGGTAAGCATTTGTAGGCCGTGATTTCCGTCTTCAGTGCAAAGTGCACCTCTCCCTCTTTTACGACGTGTATGAACCAAGCTTGTGAAAGCGCAACTGTTTAACCTTCGAAATGAACGCAGCCGAATAGTTTTAAAAAATGCACCGAAGAACTGTCCTGGCGGAATAGTTCCCCCTTTTTTAATTGAAACTTTAATGATGCATTAAGTTACAAGCTGATACATTGGGTTCCCTTGCAGCCGCAAGGTCTAATTTTTAAGATGAATTATGCGACTATCGGTTAAAGCTTTGATTGCCGAATGTGTTAATGCTGTAGTTAGGAAGCATTACCCGGGGCAATATTATTCGCTTTGCCACGTCTATGCGATTGTCGGCTCTAACTTGATTAGCATCGTTAACGGTCACAATTTTCGTCCTGTGGCGGGGTTGGCAGCGGTTGACTGTGGCGATGGCCAGTTGATGTTGATGGCTGATAACTCCGCGTTCTCGTGCAAAGAAGGTGGAGCTTTTCATTGCTGGATTGAGTCGGTCGATGATGCAGATTCTGAACGTCAAATTGTTGACCTTACATTTCGGCACAATCATACGTACGCTGAAAAAAACGGCTTTGCATGGACCCTTGCGCCACCTCCTGCATTTCTATGGGGGCTCCGGAGCAATATTGTGTTAGATGCGACGCTTGAGCGCCTTCCCAAGAACTTCCCCGAAGGCCGAGTTTGGCTATCAGAGACCGATGCGGGCGCAGCGTGGATGACGCAGCAGCTACTTGACCATCAAAACGCTTTTGTCGTTCTTACTGCGGAGGCGCTGACCCTCTTTAGTCATGAGCTGCTCTCATCAGAGAGTAATTTCAATGAAATATAAATTTGTCACAGTGGTAGTCAATTTGCTTGACGACCCTCCGACATTCAGTGAGGCTCGTACCGACGTGATTGATACCCAAAAGTCTCGAGCCTTTGATGGCTGCAATAGTCTCCAAGAGGTCGAAGCTGCGTATGAAGCCTATTGCAACTACCAAGCCAGCCCTAATCGCATTGAAAATCCAAGTGCTAAAGTCAAGGTGCTCTCTGTAGAGCCAATTCAGGTGAGTTGAGAATTCGATAGAAGGTTCCGGCCGGTAGTGAAGAGCTTTAGCAGTCGCTTCAGCCGGGGCAATGCTGGTCTAGTTCGGCAACAGCACTAGTGGTGCGTGGTGGGTTATTGCTGACGCTAAGCGGCTGCCGTCGGTGGTGATGCTTTTACTATCGAACTGCCAGGTTCCGTTTGTGGCCATTGCCATCCTATTTTTTCTAACGATGAGAGCGGGGCGCGCAGATTTTAGAAATGTATCTTGTACGTCACGCTCTGAAGTACCTATCTCGATGAAGGGCCCGCGCAATATGGGGAATGTCGTTTAGTACATCGCGGAGTCGCCATACACTTTGTAATCAAGTTCTACTGAGTATTGTCGTTATGGAGTATGTAGTTCCTGAAATCGAAATATTTTCGGAGAAGAAAATGACCTCAGCAATTGGCAGTTCGACAAAAGCAGCATATGTCCCACCAGTCCAAACGGGTGCTCAGCCAGCGAAAGTTGGTGGTACGGACAGCGATGGCGATAACGACGGTAGCAAAGTTGGTGAGATTGAAAAACCAAAGGCCACGTCAGGTCCGGTTGGTACTATTATTAACACAACTGCTTGAGTTGCTCGGGTGCTCGCATACATGAGTCGATGCATTGTCTAGTTCTCCCTATGTTGCGGAGAACGTAGGGTTACATCGCCGTATTGCGAGCTAGCACAAGCTCAATGAAAGCAGTCGTCTGTTTGGTCACTCAAAATCAGTACACTCACTTCGTCTTTGGCTTGGATTCATCCATCCCCGGTGCCGCTGTGACCTGTGCAACGACGTTGTCGGTGGCTAGTAGGTCAAGCTAGTGATGCCTTAACCGCGACCCCTCGCTGTGCTGCTTAGAACAGTCGCTCGACTCTTAGGTAAAGGCTACAGGGAGTTAAGTGCGCCAGTTTCAGCGCTGAAATTGGACCAGCCGAAGAATACTGTTTCCTTCTATTTCACTGCTGTCCAGTATTGCGAGCGTGCCATCGGGTTATGGCATCTAAGACATGGTGTGAGTCTGGCTCAATAAATTCAGCCAGCCCGGCGCTGAAAAATTTGCAGTTGTGAAGACGTGCTAGGTCAGTGATGAGAACTAGAAACTGCGGGGCTTCATTTCTGGTGTCGATGCGAATATAAATACTGGTGCAGGAACTCTCATCGAACAGTAGGTCAACGCGATTACCATTCTCGGGGCCAAACACAATCCAGTCGTCCAACATTAGCCACGGTGGCCCGAAGTAGTGGGCCATATCCTCTTGAAGTGCATAAGCCGTTTTGTTGGGCAAGATTGGCTCCCATCCAGGCGTGGAGGTATCTTGTAGGATTGAACCACGTGGAGCAAGGTAAAGGTCGAACTGCCATACAGCCATAGTGTCACCTGAAAATCTTGGTTGAATAAGCGTTTCTCCTGCATTGTATAAGAAATTATGGGGCTGTCTAAGACTCCAGTTTCAGCACTGAAACTAGTCCATCAAAGAGCTCCGTAGGGATTCCTCTCTCCGATGTTCATCGCTTGTTCTGCCAATGCATGTTGGAAGCTGCGGCTTGTTATCCGGTCTTCTTGCTTCTGCACTCGCCCAGTAGCCGCGAGTTTGTAGCGCGCGGCCAAGTTACGCATTGGCTGTTCCCAAACTTCGTCAAACAGACTCTGCCTCTCAAATACAATTTTTTTCCAGACCATGATTTCCAAAACAGTATAAATTAAAGAATCAGTGCGAAACTTCGTTGAGGGCGGTGTTCAGTTTCAGCGCTGAAAGTGGAGTGGTCGAAGTGCTCGCTGCTTTGCCAAGGTAACCTCGGCTTAGGAAAGCGCCAGTCGCTATTGGACACCACTCCGATGGACTTTTGTGTCCACTTTCAGCGCTGAAACTGACTCGTCTAGGTATTCCGTAAGGGCCTATTTCCTCGATTCATCAACTCTAGGCTAGTGAGCTCTCACGAGCCGAGCAACCCAGTCTGAATCAGTCGCATGAGTTCAGCGGAAGCTAAAGCCAGAATTACGAGGACTGTTCTCTTTCGTATTTCAGATTCTTATGTTGTTAACGTGGGGTCGTCTATCCGCCACTTTCATTCGTACTCGGAGCTCGAACAGCGACTCCGGGCTGAAAATACTCGCCATCTTCCACTTCAGTTTCAGCGCTGAAAGTGGTCGTGCCTTATTTGCCCACGCTCACTAGATGAACGCTGCTTTTTAGCTTAAAGAAGGCAAGGGCGATAACGTAGATTGATACATAGTTTGTCGGAACGGCGCCAGCAGTATCTCAGACATATCTCCGAGAATCCTGAGTTGAAATCACCTTCAACACCACGTTCGAGTGAGTGTGTCGCGCAGCCCCACTCTTGCTAAGTATGTCTCGCCTTCCTGCTGCTACGGCGGACACTTCTTCTTCAACGACACTGAATTATAGCTACTTAGCGGTGATGCGTGCGAGGTTGGAATGAATTTGCGAAATGATTTATACTATTTACATTAATATGGCCTATCGGGGTGAGTATGCGTCTATTCGACCAGTTCTTCTCACGCGATAATGACGTGACAGGCTATGAGAAATATAGACGTGTCATCGTATTCGCCACGATTGCGGCATGTGCGGTCGTGCTGATATTGATGATAGCGCTTTGGACGGCGGCGGCCTAATCCCTCTCGCACTTTCAGCGCTGAAAGTGGTCACCCTGAGAAGAACTGGCTCGCTTCCTTTAGAAGGTCGTCTGTAAATCCAATGTTGCCGATGCAGGACGCGGTGCGACTCCAGAGGTGATGGGCCAGCGGCTGACCAAGCACCGCTCGGGAAGTACGAAAAGCGCACTACAATACATCCTGCCCGAGGTGCCCTATTTGTTGGTGACCCTTTGCGCAAAAGGCTCTTCTATTTGAGTAATTGGCCTTTGATGTCGAACTTCTTAGAGTACGAAATCCCCGTCATGTCAGGCCGACCTCTAGATATAATCTCTGTACCTTTTCCACCCACGGAGGAGCCGTTAGAACGGATGCATTCGGCATCCTTGGCCTGACAGACTAACTTGATAATTTTTGCAGTGTCCAAGGTCCCGTAATTCATCGTTTCCCAAGCCGGGACATAAACATCGACAACATCTCCGGGAGTCAGTAGTTGCATCCCGTCCGGAATCATTGCATGGCGAACGATGGAGCCGTACTTGTCCCGCCGTAGCGTTGCAGTCACGCGTGTCCAACGATACTGGTTAGAATTTTCTGACCAATGAAAATACTTCCCCATCACGTTGTAATCGGGGAGCATGTAGGCGTGGTCTGGACGTTCAGTCCATGTCACGGTCATGCGGACTACCGTGTTGTCGGTCATTGCGTTGATTTCTTCATTCATGCCTGGCTTGCCGTCGTATGGGACTGAGGTGCATCCCTGTAATGCCAATGCACTTGCCAAGATAGTCAACGCTATCAAATTGTCTAAGCCGTTCTTCATATTTCTCCATAAACTGGGTTGTTGATGCGAATGAGCCCAAGTTAGTGCGGTACTGCTAGCCTCTTACCGTTCTTGTCAAACGTCTTGGTAAAGGTGACGCGGCTCAAATCTGGACTACCTTTGCTGACCACCTCGTTCCATCCACCAAGTTCTTTTTTCGACTTTGCTTTGCAGTCGCTATCATCGGCTTTGCAAACCAATCGGATTACGACGGGAGCTTTCAACTGACCGTAGTTATAGGTTTCAAAGGGCGGCACAAAAACGTCGACTAGGTCGCCGTGGCTCAAGAATGGAACTCCATCTGCAACGATAGCAATCTCATTCACCTGTGCGTAGAGGTCTCGCCGCATGGTTGCTTGAGGCCATATCCATCGATATTGAATTGAGTTCTCGTCCCAATGGTGATATTTCGCCATGACGTTGTATGAGGCAGGTGACCAAGCTTTGTCCGGGTACTCTCCCCAATTCACCTCCATTCGAACCACATTGTTTGTTATGTGGTTGACGACGGTCTCATTGCGATGAGGGGTAGTGCAGCCCTGTAGCGCTATAGAGCTCAACGTAGCGCTCACCAAAACCAGTTTTTTAAAAGTGATGTGCATGGATTTTTATCAAAGAAAGGTCAATAGGACTAGAGCAGGCCACGGCGCAGAATTTTTTGTGCAGTCACCAATTTGGGGTATGTAAAGCCGGTCCATGCGTCGCAGAAGACTGTACGGTCCTCCAGGTGAGAACCAAGCAGGGATTGGCCGCTAATGACGTCATCGATAATCAGATACGTCGTCGAACTAGCTTGAGAAAGCGCAGGCGCGAGATAGGTATCTAACCATGCGTCGATTTCTACCAAGCGATATGAATCTTCGTCGCGCGGAGTAAACGGCACCTGGTGAAGATTGTCGGCCACAAAGCCGATACCGGTACGCCAGAAAGTCTCGCGCAACTGTTGCTTGTCAAGGTGCAAAGTCCACGAGGAACTAATGACGTATGTCGGGCTGAACTCTTCGTCCAGTACCCGGAGATTCTCACGCGCTGCTGGATGAAAAATCTGCTGCCAAACCTCATCGGCATTTACGGTTTCATCGCCCGCCAAGGCAGCAAGTACTTGACGCGTGTTGAGCGTGCGATGCACGCACAGTACATCATCGATATCCAGAAAGACAACTGGCTTCACCTGTTTGAAGTTTTGGTGCTGTGTGGCGCTAGACATGATTGGTCCTTACGTGATGAGGGTCATCGCTAGTTGGGACGTTGAGTTGGATTGTTTGAGCATCGATGTGGATGCCTGCTCGAGCATCTGTGCACTCGTAGTCGCGGCAGATTCGGCAGCATAGTCGGTGTCCATGATGCGACCAGTAGCCGCCTTGGCATTTGCTGAGATGTTGGCGAGGTTTTGGTACACGTGCTCCAGGCGATTAGATACGGCGCCCATAGCGCTGCCTAGCGCGGCCCAACTGTTTATCGCGTTGACGGTGTCATCGATAGCCGCGTTGGCATTTTGAGTCAGAATGGTTTCTAGCGCGGTATTGTCGTATTTGAGAGAATCGAATGTCCCGAGAAGCTGCGGCTGCAAGTTCACGGTCATCACATTGTCGGAGCTCTCACCAATTTGCATCTGCACGGGGAAGAACAGCTTGGCGTGGTTATTTGGAGGTTGGCTGATGAAGAGGTCCTCTCCGTTATAGCGAGTCCCAACCTCATTCCAGACTTCCTGGAATAGCTCCACGAACTCCGTTTGAAGCGCTTGCTTATCAGCCTGAGTAGCAGAGGCGTCCGCTGCTTGAATTGCCAAGTCGTGCATTCGGCCAAAAATCGAGATGATGTTGTCGACAGCGCTGCTCGCCGTCTGCATTAGCGAAATGTCGTTTTGGGTATTACGTATCGCTACCGCCATGCCACTGGTTTGCGAATTTAAGCGCGTGGCAATTTGAAGACCAGCCGCGTCGTCCATGGCTGAGTTGACGCGGTACCCGGTAGATAACCGGGTCATCGAAGTACTTGCTGTGCGGCTGGCTGAATCAGCGGCACGGGTGGCAGACATCGCCGAGGAGTTTGTTCTTAGGCTAAGCATTATTTGGCGAAGTCGGGTTCATTTGGGCGCGCAGAATCATCTGCGCGTTTTCGAGCTTTTTATCGGTGAGACCGCCCCATGCGTCACATAGAACGGTGTATTCCTCGAGTTTCGTATTGCGAATGGGATGACCGCTTATGACGTCGTCGAGTATCACAAAAGGCCGAGGTGCTATCTGATTGTGGAGATAGAGCCACGCCTCAATGTCCACCGCTCGCTCGGGAGCCTTCAGGTGCGGCAGCTTCCATTCCTGGTGCAGGTTGCTGACAACGAAGTGCATTTTCGTGCGACGCAACACTTCGCATATTTGTTCGCGAGACAGCATCCCTGCCCACGAAGAGCTTATGACGTAGTTGGGGAAAAATTCTTCATGCAACATGAGCAAATTTTGACGCGCAAGCTTATCGAACAGGTTCTCCCACAGCTCGGGTACTTCGTCGAGTTTGCCGCTTAGAAGGGCGGACAAAACCTGCCCCGAGGGATGCTGGCGGCTAATCGCAAGAACATCGTCAAAGTCCAAAAAGAGGAGAGGGCTCATTTCGAATTTCCAAGCAGCGTATTCAGGACCACAGCACTATCTGAAATTTCCCATTCCAATTCGGCAGCGGTCTTTCGGATGACCCAGGCCATCTCGGGCGCAGTTCCCCAATCTGTCCCGAGTAGTTGCGCAAGCAGGCGCTCTAGAATCTGCACTTCCGACAGCTCGGCGTATTTAGTGCTTCGATTGCGCCGACATTTAGCTACGAGCTGCTCAACAAGGTCGATGCAAACTGCATAGCGTTCGCCAATCGCATCCTCGTTGAATGACCCGACATATTTCCCGCTCGTTGCATTGAGCCGAACAGACACCTTCGGCTGCGAGCCAGGCAGAGACGTTATGGACGGGGTGCGGGGAAAATCGTCGGGGATATTCATCTTCATTTAGGTCTAGAGGTTGTTGAGCTGAGGGCGGCACTCTCTCGCGAAGTCCGCAGCTTTTTGCACTATTCCATCGCGGACTTTACGTGCTGCCTCTTGTGTGTTGGAGCTGGTCCTCCAGGCCTGAACGCTAGTTACGCAGAGCAGAATGGGACGCTCAAAATTACCGGCACCAGGGCGCGGCGCCTTGAGTAACATGGTGCCCGACACGATGCGTAGAGAGTTGAACTGTGGCTCATAGGATTCAACCATTTCGACACTTATCAACGCATCGACATTGCCAGCGGTTGTGGTCGTGGCGATGCCACCAGCGCGCAAGCCCTGACGTACAGCATCCGAGATTGCATCAGGTATCAGCACCATGTCGGTCTGCCCGGTTCCCGGGGTATAGTCGAACCAGTACCCCACCGAGGGAGCCGCATGTGCAGCTGGTGCTATGCAGACTGCCAGCCCGACAGCCAAAGCAGAAGCGGCGGTCGTCATGCGTTGGACGAGCCAAGTGCTGACCTGAGACATCTCCATATTCACGTTGGCCTCACTTCGCGCTGAGCTGGTCTACTGCTGGAAGAGGACCTAGCTCCGGCTGGCCTTCTACATGAACAGCACGAGCTCCGGCTGCACGTTCAATGGACCGTACGGCGTCCACGATGGTTTTGTTGACCCACGCCTCAGGAGTTCCCGCAATTGCGTTTGCGCCTTCGCGGATGACTTGATAAAGCCCTCCTGACTCTTTAGTGAATACGGCGTACATATCCAGGTTGTAGCCATCGCGATATTTGTAGAGGCAGGAATACAAAGTCAGATTGTTCGAGCCGGTGATATTGCGAACTGCCTTGGACGTCCAAACGGCGCCCTCGCAGTTGGCAACTTTAAGACCGAGGCCGCCACTTTGATTCGCCAGCATTTTCAACATTGCGGAGTTTTGGCCGTTCATTCCGGCCGCCACGTCATCGATGCTGAATCGGCCAGGAGTGGCAGGGATGGTTTTGCCAAGCTGAAGTGGCATGGCGGTCTGGATGTTATTGGTGTTCGCGCTGAGACCATCCGAGGTGGCTTTAGCGATAGTTGCAGTATCAGCCTTGGTCTTGATGTCGAACACGTGGTACATCTCGATGACCTCATGGCGTTCTGCGAGGGTGGTATTCACAGTAGAACATGCTGTAAGAGCGATACCAGCTGCGAGGACTGCGATGGAGTTCAAATGTTTCATTTAATCAAGTTCCTATTATGTGAGGTCTATCGAGAACGTGCCCTTTTGGCCTTAGCGAAGAGTGCGGCGCTGTTAGGACTTAGATGCAAAATGCCTCAAAGATTTCGTCATGGAAACTTTATTGTAGATTTAAAACGAGTAGAAGTAAATAGAGTCGAATGATGGACTGTAGATATAAAACGAGTAATGCAAGAAAGTTGGGCTATGAACATGCCCCATCCCCCAATCGCTAGCCCCACATTTCGAGAGCGATGCGCGCGTTTACTGCGCTCAGAGCGCGAGCGGCAAAACATGAGCCAGGAAGAGTTAGCTGTGTTGGCCGGATTTCATCGCTCGTATGTAAGCCATATTGAGCGTGCAGTGCAAAACATGTCCTTGGAAAATGTAGAAAAGCTGATGGTTGCCTTGGGTATGCTGAGTAAAGATTCCACGCTGTCGGCTCTTGATAGGTTCGCTACCAACCTCCGCCGTGTCAGATTGGAAAGCGGTCTGTCGCAGGAGAAGTTGGCAGAGCTCGCCGGTGTGCATCGCACTTATGTCAGTCAAGCTGAGCGGCGTGTGGTGAGCATCTCTTTGGATAGCATTGAAAAATTAGCGGCATCTCTCGGTGTAACCGAAGAAGAACTTGTTGGTATGAGTACTCCGGAGTAGGCCAGTAAGGGGGCGCGCTCCCTTGTTAGAGGGAAGAACGGCGAGCAACTTGCTCGCCGTTTTAATTACATAGACTTGAATTCTTTGTTGCGTGATTTGAATAGCAGATATGCTCTCATTCCAGCTTCAAAGTAATCTCTTCCTAGAGACTGCACATTGCCAATAGTGCAGCACACTTTTTCTCGGTCCTCGGTAGTTTCGAATTTGGCCTTCAAAGTTTGTAGGAAATACATCGCCCCAACCATTTGCTCAGCAGAATTCATCACTAGGATTTCGGGCTTCGTGCTCTCCTCATCTAAGAACACTACGATTTCGCCATCGTCGTCTACGGCTACAAGTGGCCCTGAGTTCTCTCCAATTGCGTTCGGATATACAGCTTTCTGGAAGGCTCGAACTAGCAGTTTTCCGACCATCAGCTTAATGTCAATTTCATTCATTTTGACCTTTTGTGTGTTCGTAGGAAATCCCTACGAAGATGTATAGCAAATGAATGATTTTTCTTTAAATCATGATTGCCGCATGCATTCATCCGAAGCAAAAGTGCCATCATTTGCTTTTTTGGCAATCAGCAAAGTAATTTAATATGATGAGACATTGCGTGGAAGCGATTGAGCGAAAGCATCTGGCTGAGACTCTTTTCGCCAAGGTCGGCGAGGCAAGGTGGTTTGCAATTCTGGCCTATATGGCTGAATCATTTCGTGCAGCAGGTGCGCTGGTTGTGCGATATGGCGAACTTCCTTTGGATACCGGCGCAACAGTTGGTGGTGCACTGGGCGTGTACAAGAGTATCGGAAAAAAATGAGAGCCGATATTGTCAGCATCGGCGCCAGCACTCGTCGATTGGCCTATCAAGTAGGAATCCGCAACCATCCCGAAGGCATCATCACACCAGTAATGGATGGTTCTAGGCGACTGAAATGACCTCTTTTTACCCTGTTATCAACTTTGTATAAACACTGACGTGAGGCGTCTCGTGTTTAGTTGACAGCAGCACCTGAAGGGCCTAGTACTTGCAGAATTTTTTCAATTCCGGCAGTTTTTGACAAGTGGTCATTAAATCCGGCATCTAATGCCGCCGCTCGGTCTTTAGGTAAAGCATACGCGGTCAGTGCTACAAGTTTTAGGTGCGCGTACTGAGGATGTGCACGGAGCGCTATCGCGAACTTGTAGCCGTCCATTTCTGGCATACAGATGTCGGAGAGGCATACGTCCGGTTGAAATACTTCCAAACACGATAGTGCCGCAGCGGCACTTTCATGGAAGAGAGTGATGTAACCTAAGGCGCTTAGTAATTCGCAAAGAATTTCGCCCGCGTCAATGTTATCGTCGACGATTAAGACCCTTATTGGACGCTGGCCAGTGAGTCCAGTTGGAGTAGGTTCGTTTTGCATCTTGCGTCCTTGTCGTTCATTGATATGCTCTGAACGACGACTCGCGTCTTTCTAAAGCAGATTGTAACTCGCTTTGTTAGTTCTTGGTTTCCTGTTTGAGTTCTGCGTACTGAGTACATTTTTAAGACGAAATTTCTTTGAAGGGCATGGGGAGGTGGTCTTAAATAATAGTTATAATAATTCTTACCGTTTATTCAATTTTTAATATTTTACTGGGCTTGAGTTGGGCTTTTTCGCCTCTTCGTCATAGGTTTCGGGCGTTGTCGCTTAGTTCGCCGCTGAGTACTCTTTCAGCAATTCTGCAAACTGCTTGCGCCCCGTTGAGCCGAGCCATGTCCACATCTTCTCAACCTGGCCTTGATGGGCTGAGTAGTAGCTTTGATTCACAGCCAGCCAAATGTGGTCTACAAACAAGGGGTTCTGCATTCGGACGATGCTTCTGCCGTACCTTTTTGCGACATAGCTGTCCATATCTTCAGGGAAGACGACGGATACGGCGAATCCGTCAATGCGATTTAGCCTTAGTTTTTCCAGATTTCTAGAGATGTCCATAGCGCCACTGTCGACCTGTAATCCTACTTTCTCCATTCGTGTTTTGTAACTGGAGCCCAACGTGATACCGAGTCTACGTTGCTTAAAATACGTTATCGGACGAGTGTTGGCTGGTATTTGGTCGGATGCTCTGACATAGACGACAATACGTTGAGGAAGGCCACGGGTGATATCCAGTTCGTGGTTCTTGTCGCGAGGGAATTCGATGCCTGAAACATGCTCTGAACTTGAGTCCATCGGAGCAAAGTCAACCTCTCCTGATGCAAGTGCTGCTCGGATACGCAATACCGGAATCCGCTTCAATTTGACCGCGCATTTTACGCTTGCCGCGACTCGCTGAACTAACTCGACTGAGGCGCCAGGCCGTTCGGGCACCGCTGTCCCTACGCCAAGCCAGTATGGAGGTCTTTCTTGGTCGAGGTACCCGAAGGAAATCGGCTCGCAGCCTTCTACGGCACCACTTTGCGTCGCAGCTAGGAGGAGTGCAATTTTTAGGTAAAGGCGATACATTTTTTGAGCATGTATTAGGCTAGATGTCACATATTTCGTAGATTTGTTAAATCTAAAGTACTCGTTGCCAGATGTCGATTTTTCGGAGCTGCTCAGCTTCGATTCGCTCGAGGAGTAGCCAAATCGGTGTCGACTTTACCTCGTGCCCCTTTGCTTCTCCTTCAGGTTTTGCAGCCGACCTTTAGTATTCACTTACCTCGGTTAGGCAGCTTGGTAGCATCAGCTAGTGCGTGTTCGGTTGGTAAAAATCCAGGCGCAAGCCGCGAATTGCCCAGTTCTGTTCCGCAATCACTTTAGCCACCATCTTCAAGGCTTCGTCTTTCGAACCGTCTCCTTGAATATCTAACACCACGTAGTCATCTTTTAGCGTCGTTTCCACGTCCCAAATTCTCCCGGCGCGCAGGGCAAACATTCCATCTAGAGTGTCATATGCGTGGACGAGTCGCTTGGTCGTTAGTTTTTCGCCCATGGTATCTATATCAATATGCTTCAGGAAGACTGTGTAGTTCATTTTTTTTCAGCAGAATGTCGGTTTAAGTATATATTTTCTCAGGAAACGCAACAATTGACAGCCGAGTCTTTCCTCTTTTCCAGTGCTATTTTGGAAGCTCTCGTTTAATCATCCAGGTTCCACGCGGAGCAA
The DNA here is from genome assembly GCF_009857445.1 of Duganella flavida. Taxonomy (GTDB): domain Bacteria; phylum Pseudomonadota; class Gammaproteobacteria; order Burkholderiales; family Burkholderiaceae_D; genus Rugamonas; species Rugamonas flavida. Next base: position 139,789 of record NZ_WWCN01000006.1, on the reverse strand, counting down.
ACAGCTTTTCACTCTGAAAAGACCCAACGTTCTTGTTGTCGACCATTTCAGAGATTACTTTTACATCGAATGAATGCTTCTTGTGCTCCAGTGCTCTAATGGCCAAGTCAAATGCAACGCGCGCCTGTAGTACTGGATTGTTCGACGGAGCGGCCTCAATGAGACCTGCCGCTATCATGTCTACTACTGGTTCGTTGGCATGTTCGCGCTGGGGAGATGCCCCCACTAGAGAGTAATGGTTTTTCTTACTTGAAAATCCCAATCAATGCCTTGCCGACAAGTGCAAGCAGACTTCCTGAGTCTGACCCCAGAGGTCTCGCTAACCAATAGCAACCTTCGAGGCCCATTGCATCTAGCTTTCTTAGAGCTAGCTATTAATTTTAGTCAGATAAAAATTTCAAAATAACAACAATATTTTCGCTACCACGGTATCAATTTAATGATTTATTAAGTTGCAATTTGGTAATTTATCTGCGAATTCAGCTTCATTGAGCTCTGTGTGCCGCGTGCGAAACACATCATTAACGAGGAGAAATTAATTTGAATGACCATAAAGATGTATCGCCGCCTGATATTTGGTCCACTTGGCTAATGCACACTCGGCATGGAGGCGATTCGGCAGCGGCGCAAGTCATGCTTGAGGAAACGGAATGCTTTGCTGACCGCGTATTGAGTGCTGTAGATGTGAAACCAGGCATGACGCTATTAGATGTCGGCACTGGCGACGGCTTAGTGGCGTTTCGTGCTATTGGTCGTGTAGGTCCAACGTTGAAGGTTATTCTTACTGATATCTCTAAACCGTTGCTTACACATACGCAAAATATTGCATTTGTGAAAGGTTTTGAGAGTCAATGCGTGTTTCATGAGTGTCCAGCGGACAAGTTGACAAGCGTTGGCGATTCCTCCGTCGACATTATAGTTACGCGCGCGGTATTGGCATATGTCTCTGATAAAGCGGCCGCGTTCAGTGAGTTTTTCCGAGTGCTAAAGCCAGGTGGCGTAATTTCGCTTTGTGAGCCCATCATGCGTGACGAAGCGCTTGGCATTTATATGATGAAAAAATTAGTCGAAGAAGACTCGTTGGCTAGTAAGGACAGATTCCTCGAAATGCAATGCCGAATCATGGCTGCCCAGTATCCAAGTACATTAGAGGCTATCTCGCAAAATCCTACAACCAACTTCACAGAGCGAGACCTAATTCACTTCGCGCGAGGTGCTGGTTTTTCAGACGTACACATGGAGTTGCACATAGACTCAAAACCGACGCGCCAGACTAATTGGGAAACATTTCTTGGAAGCTCTCCGCATCCGATGGCTCCTACTGTTACGCAAATAGTAACTGAGCACTTATCAGAAAATGAGCGTGAATATTTCCAGGAAAAATTCCGACCGATAGTTGAGGCTGGTAGCTCGATAAGCACCACGCGTAACGCGTATCTGACGGCGCGAAGAGCTACTTAAATCGACGCGTTATGTTAGGCGCCCTCAAAAGTCGTATGAGCAGGAGGGATAGCGGCGTCGGAAATGGTGTACGTCCCGATGAGAATAACGCCAGTCAAGGGGGAAGGGTGGGGGAGCCCTAACGAGGGTCATCTAAGACAAAGGTTATCAGCGATTCTAGGGCTCTCTTTCGACCAACCATAGGTGGCAAATAACTATCGTAACTTAGTTCCCACGTGATAAAATTTTCTTGCGGAAACATTGCCGTGGAGATTTTTATCGGGGGCGACTTGAACAAAAAGCTGATTACCGAAGCCGTAAAGACTGTGAACAACCTTAGCAAGGACATTGGGGGGAACTTGCTTTCTGGACAGGAAATGCGTGTGGTGGAATACCTGCAAATTCAGCGCTCAATATTGGATGCATTGGAAGACAAGCTAGCCGCCGCTGGCGACTTCAAAGCTGAGCAGAGTCTGGAAAAAGCGTTGAAAGCGGTTTCCGGAAAGATGGATGCGATGACCCCGTTCAATCCAGCAATAGCTGCGGAATCCCTCCAGTCCTGGGACGAACGTGGCGTGAGCTTGCCTTCCTTGGTAGACCGTCAACAGGCTTAACTGAAGCTCACTTAAAGCCCGCTCGCTTAGCAGGCTTTTTTTTATTCTATCAACATGTAAAGAAGTGCTAGTGCGACTCAAACACACGATGTAAGGGATGGTCATCACTAGCAAGGTCCGGAAACAACCTGGGCTGTTATGGCAAGTGGAGGGGCGAAATGAAGTGCATAGGCCGAGGTATCTGTACCGGTTGCTCTAGCCGCTGGCGCAGTTGTCGGGCTTGGTACGCTCGCGTATAGTTTGTGGGACGAGTATTTCTAAATAAAAAACCACCCCTCGCGGGGTGGCTAAATCGATTCGACTCACGCTGGCGATGACTCTTCAGCTTCGCTAGCAGCTACTTGCTTCGTTATTTTTGCCGCTTCGAATGCAATGATAAGAAGCGTCCCCGTGGGCTTGCCCTCACGCGAAAGATAGAAGTCGGCTTTCAGTTTTCCCGTGACCTTAACAAAGTCCCCTTTCAGTAGGCCAGGGTCCTCGTTCTTCATGATGCGGCAGGTGTACCAGGTTGGCGAATCATCTTTGCCACGTTGGCTCTCACACATCCGAAACTCGTAATATCCTTTACCGCTTACTTTGCCAACTTTACGTTCTGGCGCCGTGGCGACGTTACCAAATGACTGCATAGTGATGTCCTTTTTCTAGAAAAAGAGGCAGCGAAAACTGCGCTCCAATTCGTATAGCAACTTTCAGAATCGGGATTGATTGTCAGATTTAGAGGGGACTTTCATACACGCCTGCTCCATCGTTCTGTATATTGGAGGTGGATGAGATTGGGCGAACATTGAGCGGTTTTTTTGAGAATTCAGGAGTGTTGAATGCACCTGTCTAACAAGCTGGCTCTTCAGGATGTTATCGCAGAGGGCCTCGCAATCAACTTAACTCACGGAACAGCTCGAGCGTGGGTTTATTTGTCGTACCACCGTATTCCTCGCGATAAGGTAGCGACGCTGCTGGGCGACGCGGCACGGCAGATAGCTTCAGATGTACGAGCTTCCGTAAGCGTGAAGTTGGGCTAGCAGGAAGATTAGTCGGTTGATGAAGGAGAGCAGCCGTCCGCTTTAGGTTTTTTGCGCCGCTCAGGCTGGGCGATGGATGGAAACTCACCCATGTACGAACATGCGGCTAACAGCCTGAGTACTGACAGCATTTCTGTAAAAGGAATTTCAGCCGCTGCCGTCAGTGCTTTTTCAGAAGTTGGCAAGTATGTCGAAAATTTCCCTTCAATGTGCAATTCGCGCACTTCTCTTATTTGCAGTTCCATCACTATCGACTCAGGGCTCGAAGTACGTGCAACGGTCTCACAATCGATTTCCAAAACCATTTCGACATGACCTTGCGCTCGCGAAAAGAAAACATTGGCGGACTTCATAAATGCCCTTTCGGATAATTCGTTCTTGAAGTTGGCGGGAAGGCGGTGGCCTCGCATCGAGCAGCTAGAAGGATGCAACTAGGGTGACCATACCAGATTTCAGCTCCGTTGACCTGGTGTCCATTGTGGTCACTGGAAGCTTGTCTGCTTGCCCCATGTTGCACTAGTGTTGGCCAGCTTTCAGGTTTGGAAAGCCTCTTGGGCATGATTTGCTCAGGTCATAGATAGGTCCTTATGGAGCATAACGATTTATTTATGGACACAGTCGCATATTGAAGGGGGCCATAGTTGCGACTTTATGTCGTATAGCGCGTATCTATGATGCTTACCAGCAGAAGGGCAGTCCTTGGGAAGCTTGCAATCGAATCCATACGAAAACTGGAAGCCCGAGATTTGTTGCTGTTTGGTCTGTGTAATAGACACTAAGGCAGCTGCATGATAAGTTTTAGGATAGAAATCTATTTGCTAAAGGGTAGCCGATGCATTCCATACCTGGCATGACTGAAGCCGATTCGCTGAACTCGACAAAATTGTTGAGTGAAGTCCACGATAGCGCGGTGCTTGCTGGTGAGCTTCTCCTCAACAGCTGTCTCTTGATGAAGCGCGTAATAGAAATCGGTGCGGCAGGGCGTGGTGTCGGCCTTCAGATAAAGGAAGCTGTTACGTCGCTCAAGCGATACTTGGAGCTGGAGGCGTCTGCGCAGCCAGTTGATAGGACCGTTACCGATATGTTGGTTTCTGCGGTTTCCGTCGCGCGTCGAACTGCCCGGCAGGCCGCAAATTCTGAGCTCGAAATTAGGAAACTGATTGGTGGTGAGCGGAGTCCGAAATCTTACTATTTTGGGGCTGCGGAAGCGTCAGCCACTACGCTTACAAATATCGAAGAGAGTCTCTCTAAAATGGTTGTACAGTTGTGCGTAGCCTCTGCTGCGAATATGCCTAACTCAAACGAGATGGCGCAAGTCTTGGTAGATGTTCGGTCCATGTTGGAATTGGCGCGTGGTAACACGGTCACGGCTTTAGAGGCACTTTCCGCAGTTGAGCAGCTTCACTACCAAACCATAAAATTTGTTCGTTCAGTTGAACGAGCTAACATGCCCTTTTAGCCTTACCGGTTGACTATCTGGTTTGCCGCCAGAACTTAACCTTCCCTTCGGAAGTCGCTCATACGTAGCTCTGGTACTTTGACGTGGATGCGAAACCTAATACTGCTTGCGCGTCGATGATGCCTACATTCGTTTCCGACAGTAGCGGATTTTTGCGAGGGAAGTGACCTAGCGCGCCGTCAGCGTCAGCATGTCGATGTCATTTGAGTGACAAGCGGATTCAATGACGTATAGCTTCACCTTAACGGCCTTCATGCATTGTGCCGGTTGTCAAACCCTTGTCACAAAGGGGTGTTACTCTTTCCGACTGCCCACCATAACGAGTGCAGCTAACTCGGGGTTCTAAATTCCCAGCCATGAAAAGAACGTATGTACAAGTGCATATGTAAGCGCTGTGGCCATCGCGTGAATCGCCTATTTATACCGCCTATACAGATAGGCGCGCGCGAGGTGTTCGTGTGCCCTACATGTGGCCACAAAACAAGCCTACCCGGTTTTTCCAGCTTAGGCCTTCACGTCCTTATCGCGGGTAAATGCTTAATTCCCTTATTCGCGACAGCTGCCCGCAAATGGTCAAAGGCGGGACCGCAGTCCGGTCCTAGTCCTGCATCGAAGAAATTCATACAGGCTGCAAAGGTCGCGTTTGAGCGAGTACGGCGTCAGTATGGTCGACAAAAAAAGACCTCTAAATTACGTCGAAGCACCGCATTTGTTCAAAGTCGCGTGATGGTGTTCCGGATGCGTCTGAAGCCATCTTGATGGCGCTTAGCTTGCCCCCACACTTAGCCCATTCTGCGGAGGATTTAAGTGCTAAGAGTGCGTCCATAAACGAATGCATGCCTCTGGATATCACATATATCCAAACTCGTGAACAGCAGTGTTCCCTCGCCATCTGGGTCATCAAGCCTGCCAGTGATAAAGCGTCCATCCTTCACAACCAGGTTGGTAATCAACCTACCGTCGCGTAACTCGACACTGACTAAATGGCGTCCATTGCACATCTCGACGCCGAGCTTCGGGGTTAGGTAGTACGGGATTTCAATTTTGGCCATATCATGCCTCAGAATTTCCTATGCAAGCACTTTCGAAAAGCTTCTAGGAGTGGGCCGAACACTGCGTCGTAAACGATGACGCAGTCTATGACAGGAAACGCTTTTTTTTGAGAGAGTGAACAATGCTGTCAAGTCCCATAAAAAAACTGCCTCGGTTGGGAGGCAGTAAATCCATCGAGAGTTGAACCAAGACACATTGGTAATCGTATCTCTTCCACGTTACTGGCTAATGACATCAATTTGAGAGCTTCGTTGAGCTACTGATTGCGGATGTAATGCTGGCACATAGTGAGTAACCGCTCCAGGCTAGCGCTATCTGGCCGAGTATTTAATAGCTCAACCACCTGTTCGATTTGAATTCGACTCGGAACTATTTCGATGGGGCTGTGCTCCATCCAACCTACTAAAAGTGGCGCTAATATTTCTACCGGTAAAGACAGCACTTCCTTTCGCGTCGGTACCTTGGTGTGGTACTCATATCGCTTACGATGCAAGTTTGCCCACTTTTTTGCTGCTTCAATATTTGCAGAGGGCACCCCGAACAGTTCTTGGTCGTCGTTCATTCCAGTCTTTTTTCTTAAATAATCTTTTTAGAATACCATCGAATCCGCTCTGTGGATTTTGCCGGGAACGCTTAGGTCTAATGGAAAAATGGCGAGCCTTGGGCCCGCCATAAAAATCATCCTAACTAGTGCTTTCGTTGCCGTGCCAAATACAGCAAATATGCTCTCATACCAGCTTCAAAAAAATCGCACCCATGAGCCTGTGCTCCGCGAACGGTGCAGTAGACTCCTTTACCATTTTCAGTAACTTCAAATGACGGATTGTGCTTCTGTAGAAACAGCAGCGCTGTTACCTGCTGTTCAAAGATGCTCATCACCTTGAACTCTATCGCATCGTTAAAAACGACTGCCTGACCACTGTTGAGAACGGATGCCAAGGGACCTGGCTCTTCGTTGATTATTAATGGGAACGCTGCTTTTAAAAATGTATTGCGAAGCATGTCGCCTTCAAGTCCTAAAATGTATTCTTCCTTCATGTGTCCTCATCCACGTTGCGTAGGACATTCCTACAAGCCGTATAGGCACTACCAAGTGCGTTGTAACTGGGCCTCAGAGATTCGGCACCTTCCAAGCTCTTGAGTGGCTATGTCTTTTTCTGGAAAAGAAGCAGCAAAAGCTGCGCCCATATTCGTATAGAAACTTAGCGAGAGCTACTTTTCTCCGTCAACTTAAGTGGGAAGATTGGGGAGCAAGGTACCCAAGTCCCAAAGCATGCAGGCCGCCGGTATGGAAGGTGATTCCCTTGAAACCACCCTAGAGATTCTGGCTCTGTCCCTTTGACGTGCTTGTAATTGGTTAGGTTCGTGGGCAGCATCTGAAGAATTATGTGACCTACGCAAAAGTCGGCCTGGCCAGTCGGCGTGTCCCCAGCACGATGGACTTCGAATGTATCGTTGCCAATGAAAAGCACTCTAAAATTTTGGGCGCTCTCAGTCAGCACTTCATCCTTCGTCGTCTTTACAACTTCCATTAGTCTCGTGCGAATACGTCGTAGATACGCTGGGTTTGTTGTGTGAACAGAGACACGCTTCAAGCGGGATTCTTCTTTAGGTATTTGGTGAATTTTTGCGAGCGAAGGAATTACTTCCCCCACCTTTCTAACAAGACCAACCAAGCGGGCAATCCGCGCAGAACCACGCATGCTCGCATCAATTTCGAACCAGGTGATTCCATCATCTTCAGTTGCGATTGCGTCGGGGAGCAAGGAGACTTTGTCTGTCGTCACCTCGCTAATTTTTTCCGACTCGTTGTGGTTAACACTGCTCATCGCTTTCATTGGGACCGGAGTCACTTCAAGCAAACCGCGATTCTGGTGGTTTGTGACATCGCCTTTACCTGCGCTGAGTTCCCGCATGATGTCTCGCTCAGAGAACGCTTGTAAGCCTCTGGAAAAGCAAGTGAGCACAACGAAGTTAATCCATAGGGTGTGAGTCGGATTCGTCAACGCAGCAGCTCGGCGGGCGGACCCGATAGCATCTAAGTCGTAGAGCCTGAGATGTCTGGCACCGGCGTCAGTCATTGCGTAGAAGGTCTGCTTATGTTCGCTCAGGTATTTCAATACATATTTGCGCTCAAGGAGATTATTTATAGCTCGCCACGCCGCTTGTTGTGCTGGATTGAACGCACGCTCGGAAAAGCAGTGGGCTGCGATATCTATAGTGCGTACGAAACGAAAACGGTTGAAGCAAAATAGTGCTTCCAGTTCGATTTGCTCGTGCAATTTCATTGGATGAATACGTTCAGTTATTCCTCTTGGTACTGCTCGGCGCCTCACGTCAATGCGTCCTTCGTTCGAGCGAGCTGTCTGTCGTGTTTTCGTTGTGGGTGATGTGTCGCTAATCGCCGAGGGCGTAGCGTCTAGTGACACAGAGGCGATTGTCGTCGGCTTGGTTGAGCGGGCAGCGCGGGCGTCCACGTATGAACTGCCTAGTTTGCTGGTGAGTTCGTTCCGCGTTAAATAGTGTTGACCTGTGATGAGGTCCGTTTTCGATGCTATGTGTTTCATCGTGGTTTTTCCGATGTAAATTGTTTTCGAGGGGAGGGGGCCGTCGGAGTGCTTCCGCGCGTTTCCATGTCTTCTCTCGTATAGCAACCGTGAAACCATAGTGTGATAACTAGCACCCTTCACACGCGCCGTATTGTTTGTGCCACCAAGGAATCGATGCACGGCCGGATGCGGGCAGGGAGCAAATGTGTTTCCCCCTTATCCCGCCTTGCACGCTTGCGCGTGCATCATCTGTGTATTCGTCGCGACGTTCACCAAAGAGACTGTGCTTTCGTCCGGCTTCGCCGGGGCGCAACCCCGCCGACGGCCCCTTACTGTTCTCTCTAAGCCACCCTGTTACCTTGGGCTCGTCGGCACGCAGCTGTGTCGTCCCATGCCGTCTCTTCCTGGCTACCCCAAATTGCGAATTCAACTGTCTCTTCGTCGCAATTTGTGGCCCCGCGCCAGCACCTCTCGCACTCGTGCTCGAGTCTATCAATGTCGGTCATGCGCTACTGCGTCGGCGGGGTTGCGCCCCGCCTCAGCCGTACCCAGTCGCGAGCAACTGCCTCCTCGTTGCCGTGATTCGATGAACGTCAGCGACCCATACACGCGGATAACCGACTCACGAAGCACACTCCTGAACGTCGTGCAGCACCGCCTGCTACATCCATCGGGCTGAATGAATTGTGCCATCAGGCCGGGCGTGTCAGTGCTTCGCATGCGTACTAAGCGATGGTGAGGGTATCTCCATCTGCGAGCTTCGGCAGCACAGGTTAGCGTTGCGTAGAGAGCTGAGACAGCAGGTGCTCATCAGAAGTTGCTATACGTTTCTTTAACCTTGGATGGAGACGTGAAATGCAAGTACGAGTTAGAGGAAATGTTGTGTACCTGGTCGTCTCAAAGTACGAGCCGCTGGACAAATTGACGGGAAAAGGCGGTCGAAATATTCCGAAAACGGTCGCGAAATTCAGCGCCGAGCTAACAGAGATGCCCTCAGATTTGCCGGTGACTCTTAATGATGATGACGTGGGAAAAATTATGCGTAAGGCGATAATTCCTGCTCGTGAAAGGGCGGTGCAGCGCATTGAAATGGAAGCTGCCACCCGCGAGGCAGAAGCAATGCATGCCGTCGACCCGAATTGGAGGCTACAGGCAGCGATTGAGTCTTTAGATGACGTCTTGAAGGTCGTTGATGTGGAAGGGCCAAGTCTTGACTTTGGGCGCCTCGCTAACCTTTTTACGCTGTGTACGCAAATAGGGTTAGTTGAAGCCCTACCTACTCCTGGAGTATCGGAGCGTACAGCACAATTAATGATGCTTTTGGCTGAGTCAATTGCTGAGGTTGCACAAAAGATTGAGGCCGAGGGATTCCCTTTGGCCGGTGACGGCAACATAAAGGAAAGCTCGATGTACAAGGCTTGGATGGAGATTGGTGCTGCCAGGCAGGCGCTGCAAACTGCAATGCAAAAAAAGCGTTACGTACAGACTCGTAGCGGCGAGAGCACGAAAGTTGTGAAGTAAAAAGTAAGCTGAGTGTGTCGAGACAGCGGGCTGGGATGAAAGAGGTCGAGCAATTTGCTTGACCTCCTCTTGAATGATTTACATGTGCTAGCCCACACTTGACCTGACACTCCACGTCCGAGTGACGAACGGCGGCACCCGCCCCCCAAGCTGTCATTATCGACAAATCCAATTAGGGTCTGATACGGCTGGCCTCTTAAAAATCTCTTGACTTAGGTTTCCGTGGAAATTAGCATAAAAATGTTTCTATGAGAACCTAATTATGAGAAAAAATCAAATACCTAAAGCTAGCGCGCTTGAATCTCACATTGGATTCTGGTTGCGCTTTGTATCGAACCAAATCTCAAGCCGTTTTGAAGACATGCTGGCGGAGCACGACATCTCCGTGACAGAGTGGGTAGCGATGCGCTCACTGTATGGCCGAATAGATGCAACCCACGCTGAGCTTATTAGTGCTCTCGGCATGACCAAGGGGGCAGCCTCGAAGGTCATTTCTAAGCTTGAAGCAAAAGGATTGGCCGGGCGACAGCTATCCGAGGGTAGCCAACGAGAACAGGTGCTGAGTTTGACTGAATCCGGACATGTATTGGTGCCGAAGTTGGCGGCCATCGCTGACAAAAACGACGCCCATTTTTTTGGCCACCTGACCGATTCGCAGCGCCAATCTCTTGCTACGCTGATGAAAGAACTGGTTGTCCATCACCAGCTAAAACAAGTCCCCACCCGATAACCACCAACCGAACAGGAAAACACATAATGGAAAACGCTATCGAATCTCTCATCCGGGAGACATTGAACGCGTCGAACCAAGGGAGCATTCACTTTGGCCAAGTTGTCGGAGCTCTTGTTAATGCTGGCGTTGAATCGTACGCCGTTGATTACCGTACTGGCCGAGTGACTTACTACATGCCATGTGGTGAAACTCTCACGCTTGAGCAGGCATCGGCCAATAACGAAATCGCTGTCGAGTTCTCTGGTTTAGCTGTAAAAGAGGCCATTCTCGGAGCTCAGCGTGGTGAAGTTATGTATCCTCAATTCAAACAACTATCGCAGGCAGCAGGTTGTGTCGGCTACTCGGTCTGGCTTGCAGGTCGACACGTCACCTATCACGGGCGAAAAGGCGAAGCACACGTCGAGTGTTTTCCCGATTAATTGAAACGTACTTCAGATTCCTGCCGTGCCCCTGAATCCGTCCTACTTCCGCGTTTCTGGGCTCTCGACCTTGTGTGAGAATTCGTAAGTTTTCCTAGTAAGTGAGCTGTTGTCCTGAACCCTGTTGGCCGCGTTCGACCAGAAGCCGACGCTGAAAAAATTTGAGGAATTGCCCCATGACGGTGCGCGAATATACTGAATCGGACTTCCCAGTTGTATGCAGCATATACCTCGATGCAAAGCACGACGAGCTGCAATTCGAGAGCGGCGAGTTTCATATCGTTCCGTTGACCCAGGATGCAGCAATTTTGGCCGCATTCAAAGAATCGGCTGTCGTGGTTTTTTAAGAAAAAGAAGTCTTGGGGTTCGCGGCCTTATATGGAAATCAATTGCGCGCCATGTTCGTTCGGAGAGATGCTCGAGGAAAAGGTGTGGGCCAAGCTCTGCTGGATGCCGCGCGCTCGGAGAACACGGAATTGGTTCTTAACGTTGCAAAATCAAACGTTGGGGCTATAAGGTTTTATGCCCGCAACGGATTTGTGGCTACTGGGGAGAATAGCCGGATGTACCGTGAAACTTCGGTGACGTACATTCAGATGAAGCCCACTTCACTTGCCGCGAATACGCGGCTGTAGTCGGCCAAAACCCGACAGTCACAACATGTACCTGGGAGCCATAAGGTGGTGGTAACTTGTTGTGCGACCGTTGTAGTTGGTAAGTGTTCGGTGTAATTGTGCACGCATTGACACGGCGTATCAAAGATGGATATTCTGGACTGGCAATTTGCCGAGTTTTCCAACAGTAGCTCTTACACGAAAGGGTGTTCAAATGGATGCGCAGCAACTGATTTCGGAATTTCTGTCGTCTGACCATGGTGCACAAGCTACTCAGGCACTAGCGGCTCAAGGTATCAATGCGGACGACGCTCAGCAAATGCTAAGCCAAGCGGTTGATGTGACGCATGCCCACGTTCAGGAGCAATCCGAAGCCTCGGGAGAGGAACATACTGGCCGAAATTTTTTTGCTGGTTTTGCGGCCGGACTTGTTCGTGGCGATGGTTTCTTCAAATCGTTGCTTGATGGCGGCGAGGGCATTCTGACTGGCAAGGTGACTTCGGCCTTGGCCGAGCGTATGGGTATTGACCCAGGCACTGCCTCTACCGTTGCGGCCGCAGCCACGCCGTATATCGCAGCATTCCTCAAAGAAAAGCTTGCCTGATTAGGCCTCGCTTATGTCAGCATCGCTTTGCGATGCTGACATCTCATCCTTTATTTCGTGCAGGCTTTTCCGTGGTCTGCGTAGAAGCCTTTGGTTTTAGCATCCGCTTCGCTCATGTACTCGCCGCTCTTGGTCTTCCCGTACCAGCGGTCGCCCTTGCAGTGATATACCTTCGTTGAAGAGTTGACCCATATGCGTCAAAATTTCTTGAGGGCGATTTCAAGTCCAGGTCAACGCATTTACCCAAGTGTGGGTTGGTCTTATTAATGGATATCGATAAATTTAAGCAGGTCAACGATACCTATGGACATGCTGTTGGTGACCAAGTCCTTCAGGTGACCGCAGCAAGATTATCAGCGCTTTTTCGCAACGACGATATCGTCGCTCGTTGGGGCAGTGAGGAATTTTTGGCACTTCTCCCTACCACCGAAATTAGTGATGCTAGCAGCATTGCTGCGCGAGTTCTTGATGCCGTTTCGGCCGCTCCCATCGTTATCGATAACCTCACCTTACATGTGACTATTTCGATTGGAGTCTGTAGCATGAAATTGGAGCTCAAGGACAGAGGTATGAGCTGGCAAGAGGTCGTCCATATTGCCGACCAATCTTTGTATCTTGCTAAACGGAACGGTCGAAACAAGGCGTACGGAATTGTCGATGCATTGAGTGTAACGTCAGCTGAAATGGCGCATGGCCTCCGTACAAACCACAACGAAGGTAAAGTGAAATTACTTGAGGTATTCGGTAGCGCACTGGCAACGCCATCAACGCTACAGTGAATCTGGCAGGTGGCTGCTGGAGGCCGGAACAGGCCAAAACCAGACGCTGTCTATTTATCGTTGAGCGCTATCGAGGAGCTACGTATGATGCGTGTCATCACTTCTATGTTGTGTGTGGGCGATTTCGGGCCCAAGGTTATGGCAGATTCGTCGCGCCGTGTTGTGTCGAGTGTGGCGTTCTGCTTGATGTTGGCTGCGTGTGGCGCCCTTCCAAACGCCGTCACGGAGGTGCGAATCGTTGCCGAACCTGGAGCCAACCAGAACACCGCAACCGCCATCGACATCGTCTTTGCCTACAGCACAACAGCCACCGTCATGCTGCCGAAAAGCGGGCCGGAGTGGTTCGCCAATAAGGAAGAGTTTATTAATGGGCTGGCGACCGATGTCGACGTGGTGGCACTACAGCTACCGCCGTCGATGGTACTCGATGTGGAACTACCGGCTCGGCACAAAAACGCCATTGCTGTTTACAGCTATGTCAACTACATCGGCCAAGGTGGCCAGGTGCCGTTCAATCTGACGCCGTATCGCCGCATAACTATCAACCTCAAGCCGCAAATCGTTACCTACGTTCCGGCAGAATGAGGCGCTTCTACGTTTAGGTACAATCGACGGTGACCGGCCACAAACGTATCGGCACACCAGGATTTTTAGAAAGGCCTGTAGCAGGCCATAAACACTTACATCAGGCGAGTTGGACTTGGCTTAGTGCATTTTTGAACGCGGTATTGCTGAAGCTTCAGCGTTTCTGTTGCAGCTCGGTTTCGCAGAAATTAGCTCACAGGAATACCTATGCAGTTGGCCTCGCATCAATTTCTAGGTACAAGGACAGCCTTTTCTTCAATGGCGTCCATAACGTTATCGACGCAATGTAGTGCAAGCTTTGCGCTCCTGAGGCAGTATTCAACATACATTGGTCTATAAGGTTAGAAGTGCTACCCATATGAAAAAATGGCTTTTTCTACTGCTTCTACTTTCAATTTTTGGCTCTCCTAGAGCAGAGGGTGAGCAAAAGGCTCTTGTACTTCTGACCTATGAATACCCCCCGCTTATGGAGCAGGATTCTGAACTAAGCGGACACTCTGGGTATGCGATAGAAATTGTCGAAGAGGCATTCCGGCGAATAAAAGTACCAATTAGCGTGCAGTTTTATCCGTTAGCGCGAGCGTTGGCAATGCTGAGCGCCCAGAAAGCTGATGGTCTATTTACCCTCAAGAAAAATAAGGAACGAGAGGTTAAATTTCTGTTCTCTTCACAAGAGATTCTGACCCAAGATTATGTGATATTTGTTCGAAATGATTTTGATTTCCGATTCACTGGTGACATCCGGGAATTGGCTGGCCTCTCAATTGGCATTCTTAACAAAGCCTATTATGGGCCGGAGCTTGAGCAAGCACTTGAAAATCGAATGTTCAAACGAGTGGAAATTGCCAATAGTCATGAAAAAAATTTCATTAAATTGCTAGGTAACCGAATGGACGCTGTTATTTGCAGCCGCGTCGTAGGCATGGCCATACTTAAGAAGCTGAATGCCAGTCACTTAGCGAGGATTACAGGGCCCGCAGTCCATAAAGCCCCCAGTTATGTGATGTTTAACCAACAGACTGTGTCGCACGAACTTGTTCAAAAATTCGATTCGGCACTCATCTCAATGCATCAGGACGGTACATTCGCAAAAATAGAACGGAAATACCTTCATTCGCGGTAGTAGCTTCGGTGAATCGTGCCGGATTTGAGGGGGACCCCTGCATTTGAAAAAATGAAGTCACCATGAAGAAATCAGCCTAACATCACGCCAAAGTGAAGGAGGTTGGCGCGCTCATTCTGTTGATACAGGAACTGACCATTCAACTCGTTTGTAAGGAGCAGCATGATTCACCGTGAACGGCTCACCGCAACAATTGAAGGCGACTTTGTCGTTTTCCTCATCGGCATGCGTCTTAATCAGCCCTGGAAGGTACACAAATGGTGGCCAGTTGCCGCCGCTATGCCACGCATGATTAGCGAGCTACAGCGCCAGCCCGAATTGGGTTTGCTGCATGCTGAGATGTGGTTTTCAAGGACGCTTATCATGGTTCAGTACTGGCGTTCGATGGACCAATTGATGGCCTATGCCACTAACAAGCAGGCGGTTCATCTACCTGCTTGGAAGGCGTTTAATCAGTCCGTCGGTACTGATGGAACAGTTGGCATCTGGCACGAAACCTACGCCGTAGCTGCTGGGGCGCATGAGAGTGTATATGTCAACATGCCTGCTTTTGGGCTGGGCCGTGCCGGTAGTCTGGAAGCGGCGACTGGGCGCAAGCAATCAGCGGCGGACCGGCTCGGGCGGAGCCACAAAGACTGAGTGGCGCAACTGGCAGCGTCCTATGAGGGGCGACTTCGTTCGAGGTGACAAGCATAGAGACTTTCGCATGAGCAGGATGCTATCTTGACCGCAGTCGGCCGCGTTCAGCCAATGGCGGCTGGTTTATTTTAAGGTATCGAAAGATGGTTGATTATTGGGATATAGCCGGTCGCCTCGTCATTGCGTTGCTGCTCGGCTGCGTTATCGGGATAGAGCGAAATTTACATGGAAAGCCAACCGGTATGAAGACGCTGGGTTTGGTTGCTCTTGGTTCAGCCTTGGTCACCATGGCGAGCATGGAATTTGCTCCGCTCGATGGCCAGTATAGCCACGATGCGTTGAGCCGTGCGATTCAGGGGGTAATCACCGGGATTGGTTTTCTTGGAGCAGGCGTAATTGTTTTTAATAATGAGTCGTCGAAAGTTAGGGGCCTCACAACAGCTGCCTCTATTTGGGTGACGGCTGGCATCGGCATTGTGTGTGGAATGGGCGCATGGCGAGTAGCAGGCATAGGCTTGATTTTTGTGATGCTGCTGTTCTTTCTGGGCCATCCACTTGAGCGTATGCTACATCGGCGATGGCTGGGGAAAAGTGAGAAAGAGCGTGCAGAAATTGATTTGCACGAAGAATAGCGAATTGTGAGCTGTTCGAGCACCGCCAAGAGTGGCCCTTGGTCTCGAAATAGCAGATAAGGAAACCATGAGTGAGCAGTTTGTAATTCGAGCTGTAGAAAAGAAAGATTTAGCAGGATGGACTCCGCTTTGGGATGGCTACAACGCCTTCTACGGGAGGTCGGGAGAGACAGCTCTGGCGCCCGAAATTACCCAAATGACTTGGTCTCGCTTCTTCGATACCTATGAGCCAGTGCATGCAATGGTCGCGGAGTGTTCTGGAAAGCTGCTGGGGCTAGTCCATTTCCTCTATCACAGAAGCACCACGCGCATTGCACCGACATGCTACCTACAGGATTTATTCACCGCCGATGAGGCTAGGGGCCTGGGTGTAGGGAGAGCGCTTATCAATGCGGTATACGAACAGGCTAGAGCAGCTGGAGTCTCTCGGGTTTACTGGCAAACGCACGAGACCAATGTCACCGCTATGCGGTTGTATGACAAGGTCGCTGAAAAGCCCGGATTTGTCATTTATCACAAATTGCTGTGACATGGTCAATTAGGCTAAATTTGGCCAAGAGTAGTCTATTTTTACCGAAGGTAATATTGTGAAGAAAATCGATTTGCTTAAAGCTTTGGAACAGTACGATGATGACCAGGTCATTCTTGTTGAAGCCTATGACGGCGGTTTCGATGAGCCCTTGCTGTATGTCTCAGCAGTGCGGGGGCGTAGAGGTCAAGAGTTCGTGAGCGCAACCAGCTCGGAGTATTTATTCGACCTTACGAACGTTGGTTTTGGTGCTGTGATACTGGGGACCACAGCTGGCCTTATTCGATTAGGCTGATAAGTGCGTTGTAGCATATTGGAATCGTAGCCGTAACTGGCCGGAAACGGGCTACATTGCACTGAAAGACAGGATAAAAATGAGGCTTAAGAAGTTTATCGCAGGCGGCATTGGCAGTGGTGCTGGGACAATCATCTGGGAGTGCTACAACAAGAGTTGGGCGGGAGTGGATTGGTTCAAGGTCGGTTTCATAACTCTGTTCACGATTTTGGTAGCTGCGTTTTTTCTATCTGGTCAACAAACCCAAAGCCGTATGAGTGACGCTAGCAGCCATTGCCTACGGTGACGTCTTGTTAAGGGTGCTGCATTGACAGGTGGAGATGTGCTTGGTGCATGCATCGCCCTTGTCGGTATGATGATTGCGCAGTCCTAGATGGTCTTAATGAGAAACATAATGCTATTCAATGACACTAACTAAGCTGAACAAGATTAAGTCGGTTATGGCGCCGGAAGCGCCCCCAAAAGGAACTCCTCTTGAAGTGTTGCTTGCCTTTCTCAAGCTTGGGCTGACTTCTTTTGGTGGCCCGGTAGCTCATCTCGGATATTTTCGCTCTGAATTCGTCTTGCGCCGTAAATGGCTCGACGACAATAGCTATTCGGATTTAGTGGCTTTGTGTCAGTTCCTGCCGGGGCCCGCGAGTAGTCAGGTAGGTATGGTCTTGGGGCTTGGACGTGCAGGCTGGCTCGGTGCGTTGGCGGCTTGGATAGGCTTTACTTTACCATCAGCCATTGCGCTGATACTGTTTGCGTTTGGTGTGACTACCTGTACTGGATTGGCGCAATCCGGAGTGGTGCATGGATTGAAGGTTATGGCGGTCGCCGTGGTGGCGCAAGCTGTATGGGGGATGTCTAAAACGCTCTGCCCGGACCGTTTACGTGGTGGTATCGCAATCTGCGCGGCCCTGCTTGTACTGACTTTATCGTCAGTGTTCAGTTCGATTGTAGCGCTTGTGCTCGGCGGGTTGGTCGGATGGCGCCTACTGAGGCTTGAACATCTGTCGATATTGGAGCATCGTGACTACGGTGTGAGTCGAATAACTGGTGCAGTGCTTTTGTCCCTGTTTTGTTTGCTGTTGCTTGGGTTGCCGATACTGGCTACTTTTTCCGATTCCAAGACTATTTCGGCCATTTCGCATTTCTATCAGACCGGCGCGCTGGTTTTCGGCGGTGGACATGTCGTTCTGCCGTTGTTGCAAGCGAATGTCGTTCCGAACGCCTGGATTAGCAACGATACCTTCCTGGCCGGTTACGGCGCAGCACAAGCGGTACCAGGCCCCCTGTTCACGTTCGCTGCATTCCTTGGTGCTGCGATGGCCTCGCCTTTTGGTGGATGGGTAGGAGGCATTACTCTGCTGTTGGCCATCTTTCTTCCATCGTTCCTGTTGGTTGCCGGGGTTTTACCTTATTGGGAAAGTGTGCGTCAGCGGAGCGGAATTCAGCGAGCGATAGGCGGCATCAACGCAGCTGTCGTTGGGGTTCTCGGGGCCGCACTTTATGACCCGACGTGGATGAGTGCCATCCGCTCGAAAGCAGACTTCTGTTTAGCGTTAGGGGCGTTTGGCGCTCTAGTGATTGGCAAGGTCTCGCCAGTAGTAGTGGTCGTTTTTTCTGCTATCGCAGGCATGCTCCTCGGAGCGTGAGAACTGAATCGTGTCTACGCCATACGTTTCAATTTTGGTGGGGTAATTTTACAGTTAGCGTACACCATAAAAAAGGCAGCATCCTCTCAGAAGCTGCCGGTTGTCCAATTCGGAGTATCAAGTCAAATCTGCGCTAGGCCGACTGATAGAAGTATGGCACCGCCATGCTCAAATTCCGACGTTTTTTTAAAACGTGTCCTCTCGAGCACCTTCGCGAGCGCGTTCGAATTTTTTGAACCCGCCATCCGCTTGCCGAACTAAGGCTGCGTGAGTCCCGAAATTTCCAGCGTAGTCGTCAAAATCCATCTCTTCAATGTTGAAGACTGATTGCTCGTCTCGTTCGCGAGCGATACGCAGCTCGCGTCGCTCCGCTATATCTTTTTTAGTGACCTTTTTTGTCGAGCGCGATAGCGCTAAGACCGCATCGAATAACTTGTCCTTTACAGGCGCATTCATGGGCAGCGAATATTCAAACTGCTCGGCCTTGGCATTCCAGTGGCCTAGGCGGGCTAGCTTTTTGAAATGAGTAACAGGCATCAACTCAGATGCTGAAAATCGAAGAGTGGACCTGTCGACCAGAATTTTGCACAGCTTTCCCTGCGCCGCAGAGTCTAGCAAATCTCCGAACTCGCTATCGGTGAGGGCTAAGAATTTTTCTCTATTTTCTTGGCGTTGGCGAACTAGCTCTGTCCGCTTCGCGAGCTCAGCTATGGTCACTTGCTGCATGAAGGCTTGAATACGAGCTTTGGTCTCTTCGTCTAGCCAAGAAAAACGTAGTGTCTTGGCGGTCTCTGTAAAACTTCTTTTTGTAAGTGCCGCTTCTTGAATCATGTCAGCTAACGCGGGCAGCAAATCAAGGACAGAGTCTGGTAGCTCGATATGGAAGGTGTCGGCGCCATCGATAACCACATAGTGCTCATTTATGTTCATGTAAGAGTTCTCTTTTGATGAAGGGTTGCCTTTGCCAAGAGGGAGCTCCTGCTCCGCTCATCGCAAAGTGTCAGCTGTATTGCTGTGATTCGTATACACACCTGCCTTCGAATTTTTTATTCGTTCTCGAAATTTTTCACCAATCGCGATTTGCACCGCTGCCTATTGATGTGAGCGACTAGGAAAAAGTTCTTTTTCGAACTTTGATGTGCCCGACATAAGAAAAGTCTAAAAGCGGGTTCTACATAACTAGCTACTTCGTGTGGCACTGCGTGGCGTCTGGTGGCGTCGTATTGAAAAATTTTTAGGAAGTGAAATGAATAAGCTTTTAGATGTATTCGAATTAGCAGAAGTACTGGGAAGAAGTGCGGAGACAATAAAGAAAGACCTCAAACGAAATCCAATGGCAGTGCCGCCGCGAGTTCACCTACCTGGCACAAGGCTACTGCGTTGGCGGCCTGCCGATGTAGATGCCTGGCTGGCAGACTACGTAGTAGGAGGGAAATAATGAGTATTTCATTCCAGCCGCATTCCTACGCCAGTCACCTCGCGCAGAGTGGCAACTATGCCACTGAGGGCGGATTGCTATTTCACTGGAACACGTTGTATTGGAAGGCCCTTCAGGTCGATGAGGCAAAAGCGGCAGCATATGCCTGGTTAGTCCAGTATCAACCTGAATTCGCCGCTCCAGGAAGCGCATCAGTTGCAGTTCAAGCCGCAATACTCCACTGTCCGAAGATGTTGAAAATAAGTCCGGATTTGGTCATCCCGTGCCAGAACGGCTATGTAAGATACATCGATGGCGAGCTAGTACTTGAGGAGCCTTCGCAAGCGGCTGGCTTACGGCACGCTCTAAACTGTACCTATGACCCTCAGTGCCAGAGGCCAGAGAAATTTCTCGCATTCCTTAACCAAGTGCTTCCTGACCGCGAGGTCCAGAACAGATTGCAAGAGTACATCGGATATACGCTTACGGCAGACACGAGTCATCAACGTGCGCAGTTATGGATTGGCAATGGTGCTAATGGAAAAGGGGTACTCTGTAACATCGTTCAAGCGTTGCATGGAAGTCCTAGGTCAATCAATCTGGACGAGCTGCGAGACAGTAAATTCGCACTGTCCCAGCACGTTGACTCTAGCTTGATTTGCGCAGATGAAGTTCCCGAGCGTCACATCAATGAAGGTCTGCTGAAGTCGTTAATTGCAGGTGAGTCCGTATCAATCGATAGAAAGAATAAAGACCTTATTAGTGCAAGGATTACGGGTAAGTTTCTGGTGCTAGGAAACCACCTTCCTCGCATCACAGACCACTCAGATGGGTTCCTGCGACGTTGGGACATCGTGCCATTCGATGTGTCGATTCCGGAGGAAGACCGAGACCCGCAACTGGCAAATTTCATCATCGTGAATGAGCTTGGAGGGGTTTTGAACTGGGCTCTGGAAGGGCTGCTGCGCTTACGCAAACGTGGAAGATTCGACCCTAAAATACCAGAGGTTATGGTAAAGATGCTGACCAGAGCGAAAGCGGAAACCAATTCGGTCGTTGCGTGGGTTGATGATGCATCGGTACACTTGGCAGAAGACGAGGAAGTTCGTGAAAAGAGCGCGGTATATGGTGCCTACGCTCTATGGTGTAAGCGTAACGGCTTTGTCGCGATGACCTCGCCTAGGTTCTGGACTGTCTTAAGTGGGGTGTTACCGTGGACGTTGACGAGACCTCGAAATGCTGTCGGTGGACAGACGAGAGCTTGCAATGTTTGTGTTCCTGGCGTGGAAGTGTGGGGGTATTGACCGTCTTTTTCTGGCATTGATGAGCGCGCTTTTTGCGCGCTTTTTGTTTGAGTCGTTGAGTCTGCCTCAGAGTTGAAGCCTCAACTACCTGGCTCATCAAAAAGCTATATTTTAAAAGGACTTCCTCGCTGAGTCGGGTGAGTCGGGCAAAAGCCGAAACTTACTTTCCTTCTCCATTCATCCTTATACAACCACTTTCCGAAATCACCCAACTCACCCAACTCAGTCTAGAAAAGCCAAAGAAACTATAGAAAAAATGTGAGTCGACCAGCCGTACGCACCCAACTCACCCGACTCACCTGGGCTAGATAGGAACTCTTCAAACTTGAACTAGCGAGTAGTGTTTTAGTGATGCGCGGCCCCAACTGTCAATGCTTCCCGACCGTTGAACTAGCGACGTCTCGGCACGTCGCTGCAACGCAAGTGTCAGTACCTATACTACTTGTCAGGATATGCCAACGCTAAACTGAGAGGTCGCGTTGAAGGACCAAAACGGTTTCACTGGTGATTTTTTGCACCGTGCGCTGGACGTCGATAAACATGGCCAGACCGTGCTGCTACTGAGTGACCTCGTGAACGAATGTGCAGGAGAAGCTCGAGATTGGGTCTGAGGACGCTATATGCCAGACTACCTGTGCCTATTTAGGGCGTCGCTGCTTGCGGAGCGTGGACGGAGGCAGGGAAGTTCTGCCTATCAAGATAGCGATAACATGATGGGCTTAAGAGGCCTTGTCGGTGCTATCGAAAGTAGTGTGGATGGTTGGCCTACCGTGAATCTGGGATGAGTAGTACAGCCATTTAGGATGGGTATGAGTGATGAGGCTTGCCCCAATTTTGCAGTCCTTATGGAGATAAGCTGGCATAATGGAGTGAGTAATTTTAGTGTTTTTATTGCAATACCATGTGGTGCGCGCGCAACGCCAATTTTAGGCTATTTTCGTGTGCAATAGATTGCACATGGAGGTCGTGTGCAACGTTTATGTGCAATTTTTAAAACGATAAGTCATTGATTTTAAACGAAAAACACTAGCAAAAATACCCAGAAAACTAACTCATAATCCTTTGGTGCGCGGTTCGACTCCGCGAGGGCCTACCAATACAAATCAAGGACTTAGGTGCAAACCTAAGTCCTTTTTTGTTCCAATGAGCTTAGACACTTCGTACCGGCCCCGGGTACTGCGCTAGTTGATGATCGGAAGTAAGCAGCGTAATTCCTTCAACCATGGCCTGTGCGACTAGAATTCGGTCAAAAGGATCTTTGTGAATAGGAGGGAGATTATCAATAGCCACCGCGTGCTCGCTTATAACTGGCAGCTCGACATATCCATTGTCCAGCAGGGAGCGACGTAAAAGGCGCGGATCAACATGGAAGTCGCGACGCCTGAGCCCTCTTTTGATTGCATTTCCCACAGGCTGGCGTCACTGAACAGGAGTTCGTTATTTGAATCATTCAATAGCGAACGAGCTGATACTGACAGTTTTTCAGGATGCCCAGCAACCCAAAGTAGTAGATGCGTGTCCAGCAGCAGTTTCATACGTCATCATTGAACATTCGCTCGATTTCATCACTTCCCATCTGGTCGAAATCGTCCGGGACGGAGATTTGTCCAGCCAAGAAGCCAAGGCGTCGGGTTTGATTGCCGATAGGGACATCGAGCGCGGTTACTTTCACTAAAGGTTTTCCGGCCTTGGCGATGATGAAGGATTCTCCTTTTGCGGCTTGCTCAACAAGACGCGAAAGGTGTGTTTTGGCGTCATGGATGTTGATGGTCTTCATGACGCGCCTCGGTGAACTAAGTCACCTTAGTCTAGTCCTCTTCCAGTACATGTCAATTACCCGTAGCGCCATACTTGTGCAGGATGCGGGCAACGGTGCCGTCGGCGCGGAGGCCGTCCATGGTGGCGCGCCATTTGCGGGTGTCTTCTTCGGTGAAGTCGAGCGAGCCGGCTAGCCAGACGTCGTTTTGGCGGAAGGCTGGGCTGTAGCTGAATTCGGTGGCTTTGTTGCCGTCCATGCTGGCGGCGCTGCGGTGGGTGTCTTCGGCGCCGAAGCTGGCGTCGGCGATGCCTTTTTTGACCATGCGGATGCATTCCCGGATGGTCGCGCATTCGGAGACATTGGTGTAGCCGGCATCCAGCAGCAACCGCTTGTGCGGGGTGCCGCGCAGGACTGTGAGGCGTGCGGACCGCAGCAGGGCCGGATCGCTGAGGTTGTGGTTGTCGTGCAGGCCGACGAAGATGAGTTTTTGCCGGTAGAGTTTCAGCAGCCAGCGGTATTTGTTTTCGCGCTCGTCGTTGCGCGTCAGCGGCAGGATCAGGGTGCGTGGTGCTAGCGAGACCATCGCCAGCGCGCGCGGCCATGGATAAAATTGTACGTCCACTGGCGTCCCCATGCGCTGTCCCAGCGCTTGTGTGATTTCCACCAGCGATCCTGGCCCGGCCGGCCCCGCCGCCATCGAATACGGCGCCATGTCGCCTACCACCAGCTTCAGCGGCGCCGGTTCGGCGGCCACAGCTCCCGCAGACAGCGCATAGAACAGAATCAACATCAGTCGTCGCTTCAATTGCATCCTGTCGGACCTCCTTGTATGGGCAGGCGCAGCAGCACGCGCGTGCTGTGGCCGGGAGTGCTTTCCAGCGTGACCTCGCCGCGCATCAGGTTGACGATGATGCTGTGCACGCTTGCCAATCCCAGCCCCATGCCGGTCTGGCCCAGCTGGGTGGTGTAGAACGGATCGAATACTTGCGCCAGCTGGTCGGCTTCAATGCCGCAGCCATCATCTTCCCAGCGCACCAGCACGGCGCCTTCCACCGTCTCGACCGACACCATGATCGCCCCCTGATGGCGCTCTTTGAATGCATGCTGCATGCAGTTGTCGAGCAGATGCTGGAACACGATCTGGCATGCGCCCGGATAGCCGTTCAGCCACAGCACATCCGGCGTTACCAGCGTCATGCGAATGCTGCGGGATTTTAATGTGCGTGCCCAGCTGTTGCGGAAGAAGTGCAGCCGTTCGCTAAGGTCGAAATAGGCACTGCTCTCCTGCGAAGGATGTACGGACAAGCCCTTGAAGCGCTCCACCAGTTCGCTGATGTGCACCAGCGCCCGCTCGACCAGATCGCCGCCTTGGGTGACGCTGTCCAGCAAGCCGGCCAGCTGGCTGCGCCGCAGCGTATTGTCGGCCAGACTGTGCTGCAATTCGGCCGCCCGTTCCGTGATGGCGCTGGCTGCCACGCGTGCATTGCCCAGCGGCGTGTTGAGTTCATGCGCCATACCCACCACCAGCCGCGACAAGCCCAGCTGCTTCTCCTGCCGCATCAGCGATTGCAGCGCTTGCGCCAGTTCGGCGCTGCGTTCGCGCACTTTCTGTTCCAGCTGGTCGTGTGCCTGGCGCAGTTCCTGGTTGCGCTGCATCAGCGAGTTTTCCAGCACCGTGCCGTGCTGGGCCAGCAGGGCGTTTTGATACAGCAGCTGCGGCCGTTCCATGACGGCGCTCAGCGTGGCGCCCAGCGAATTGGTCAGCTCGCGTTTATGGCGGCGTTCGTTGGCCACCTGTGCCATGCACGCTTGCAGCGCCTGTTCGAGATGGCCCCAGCGGCGGCCGTAGCGGCGGATTGCCATCAGGCTGATGTCGCGCAGGCGCGAGCTGTTGAGCGCATCCTTTTCCAGCCAGACATCGTAGTCGAGCAGGGCTTGCCACGCCGTCTCGCGCTCGCCTTCCACGCATTGCATCAGCACCGTGCACAGTTGCAGCCACGGTTCCCAGTAGCCCTCGTGGCCGAACTCGGCGTGCAGTTGCTGCATGTAGTGGCGGCAGTCATCGGCTTGCTCGCGCGTGGCGCAGACGATGGTCAAGTTGAGTAGCGCCAGACATTCCTGCGAGCGCAGCTGGTGGTCGCGCGCCATGCGCAGTACTTGCTCGCGCCGCAGCAGGCAATCGCGCCAGTGCGGCTCGGCTTCGGGACGGTCGATATTTTCCAGCGCGAGATAGTAGGAAGACGAGGCCGAATAATCGAGCAGCATGGTGTGGATGGCCGGCGACAGCGTTTCCGGCTGCGACAACATGTCGTCGCAGAAAGCGTGCAGTTCCTCGTGCATTTCCGCGCTGAGCATCACACGGCAGCGCGCCGCCCGCGTCTGCACGGCCAGCGCGGGCAGGGCGCAGCGCTCGTACAATTCGGCGGCCTTGGCCAGGCTGTCCAGCGCCGCGTGATGCAGGCGGATGCGCATCTGCACCCAGTGCAGCGCGCGCAGGGCGGCGGCTTGGGCCAGCGGATGCTGGGCGGTCTGGGCTTGTACTTGCAGGTCGCGTGCGGCGATCAGGATGTCGTCGGCGGGCTGGTTCACATCGGCCGCGCGCTGCAGGAGCTGGAACGCGGACAGCTCCAGCGCCTGCGAAGCGTTGAGCTCGCAGGTAGACAGCTGCTGGAGCGTGCTGGTGAAGTGGACGAGTTCGTGCGCCATCAAGCATTCGCGCAGCGTTTGCAGCTGGGCTTCTGCATCATCAACCTGGACTTCGGACTCGGACATAGGCTGCCTCCACAGCATACGGCTGCCTGTTCAGTATCCCATAAAAAACATCCGGACTTGGACTAAAATTGGCAACACACCCACTAGAAGAGGAGCAGGAGATGATTGATTTGAATCGACGCGGTCTTGTGTTTGCTGCTGGTAGCGCTATCACGATCTCGGCCGTAGGACTACCAGTACTGGCGGCAACGCCGGGCCGCAAGCTGGGCTATGCGATTGTCGGGCTGGGCGGCTACGGACTGGGCGTGATTATTCCGCAGTTTAAGAACTGTCAGCACAGCAAGCTGGTAGCGCTGGTCAGCGGCGATCCGGTCAAGGCCAAACGCGTGGCGGCCGAGTACGGCGTGCCGGAGCGCAGCATCTACGATTACAAGAATTTCGACAGCATCAAGGACAATCCGGATATCGATATCGTCTACGTCTGCCTGCCCGTTTCCATGCACGCTGAGTACACCATCCGCGCCGCTGCGGCCGGCAAGCATGTGATGTGCGAAAAGCCGATGGCGGTTTCATCGGCCGAGTGCGAAGCCATGATCGCCGCCTGCAAAAAAGCCGGCAAGAAGCTGATGATCGGCTACCGCTGCCACTTCGAAGCCTACAATCTGGAAGCCGTGCGCCGCGCCCGCGCCGGCGAGATCGGCAAGCTGCGCTATTTCCGCTCCGAGCATGGTTTCACCACCGGCAATCCGAATGCGTGGCGTTTGAAGAAGGCCATGTCCGGTGGTGGTTCGCTGATGGATATCGGCATCTACGCGCTCAACGCGGCGCGCTACATGACGGGCGAGGAGCCGATCGCGGTCTACGCCAAGGAAACCACCGACCGCAACGATCCGCGCTTCCGCGAAGTGGAGGACATGATTGAGTTCCAGCTGGAGTTTCCGTCCGGCGTGATCGGTTCCTGCATGTCGATGTACAGCGCTAACCAAAACCACGTGCTGCTGGTGGGCGACAAGGGTCGCATCGATATGGAGCCGGGCACGCGCTACGACGGCAACAAGCTGTGGGTGGGACAGGATCGCAGCAATCCCATCACGCCGCCGCCGGGACCGGGCGCCACCCAGTGGGCCGGCCAGCTTGACCACCTGTCGCTGTGCATCATCAACAACAAAGAGCCTATCGTGGCGGGCGAAGAGGGCTTGCGCGATATCCGCATTATCGAAGCGGTCTACCGCTCGGCACGCGAGCAGAAGCGCATCGCGCTGGTTTAGGAAGCGCTGTCCTCGGCCAGGCGGACATCGGCCATCGAGGCGACCAGGTCGGCCTCGCCGAGGAATTCTTTCAGCGGGAAGCCATCTTCCAGCGCCACCACGGCGCCGGCCACAATGGCTTGCTCGCCTTCGGAAGGATGCGGCATGTAGGCGAATTGCGGAAAACGGGTTTCACCGCGTTTGGCGATGTCGGCCACGGTGCGCGGCGCGGCGCGCAGCAGGCCGTTGCGCACGCGGCGCTGGCGTTCTTCGCGGCGCTGCTTGAGCTGCTCGGTCAGCTGTGGAATTTCTTCCGTCAGGCGGTCCGCTTCTGCTTGCTGCTCTTGCAATTCTTCATCGCTCAGGGCTTCTTCCCACTGGGTCAGTTTCAGCAGGCCGCGCTTGTGCATGGTCTGGCGCTGCAGGTCGATTTCCAGCGTGGACAGGCGCGTCTTGTGCTGCTCCAGCGTTTGCAGCACGCTGGCGTCGCCATTGGCGCGGTGCCATTTGTCGTTGAAGTCGAACACCAGTCCGTCAAAGTAAAAATACATGGGCAGCGCGCGCGGGGATTCCAGCACTTGCTGCGGGCTCATGTGCCAGCGCTTGGCCAGTTCGGCCAGCGTAAGGGTCAGTGGTTCTATGGTAGGCATGGCGATATTGTCCGATAATGGCACTCTCGCAGCAAGGAGTGATACAAGATGATGTTTTTAAAAGTGCCGTTCGCGGAAAAAGACGAAGCCAAGGCGCTGGGCGCGCGCTGGAACAATGAGCGCAAGTCCTGGTACGTGCCGGAGGGGAAGCCGGTTGAGGCCTTCGAACGCTGGCTGCCGCCGGGTGGTGCGGATTTTGTGCCGGCGGTGGCCAAGCCGTCGCTCAAGTCGCGCCCGGTGATGACCGATTCCTACGCCGGCAAGCCGGTCATCGGCCGCTACTACGTCGAGCTGCAGCACGACTGCGATCCATTCGTGGCCTGCGCGGTGTGCGCCCCCAAGTTGGCCAGCTCTGGCTGGCAGGATCACTACGATGATGTTGCAAAGATGCTAAAGCCATTGCGGCCTGCATAGGCTTCTATTATCCTCGTGCAGATGGATAGCACGACCCTGCAGCCCACCACCTTTCGCACCGAGAATCGCCCCACCGTCGCGGTGCAGCGCTTCCGCCAGCCCGCCGATATTTTCGAAGCACTGTTCCAGAGCGTGCAGGGCGGTGAGGCGCATGCGCGGCCGACACTGGAGCTGGCGCCCGAATCGCCTTTCCTGCCCTTTCTTGAAATCGGCTTTGCCCTGCGCGCCCGAATGGAAAAGCCGGAACACCACGACTACCTGCTGCAACGCCTGCGTCCGCACCTGAGCGTGATGATCGGCACGCTGCCGGCCAGCATCCTGCCGATGGGCATGCTGCCCAAGCTGGCGCCGTTGCCCGGCTTCCGCGAGCTGGAAGACATCAGCGATGACGAAATTCACCACTGGCTGATTCAGGAAGGTGGCCTGATCTACGGCGAAATGCAGCGCTTCGAGCTGGAAAACTACTTTGACGCCATCAAGCCGTTCCTGCCGCCGGGCGGCGTCATGGTCGACCTCGGCAGCGGTCTTGGCAAGGTGGTGATGACGGCCGCACTGACCTTGCCCTTCGTCCGTTGCATAGGCGTGGAATTGCTGAACTACCGCCACCGGCTGGCGCAGGAGCGGCTGGTACGCCTGCTGACGCTGGCCCGCCAGGGGCTGGCAGCGTTGCCCGGTGCGCTGACCTTGGAAACCCCGCTGCGCCTGCCGTCCGGCGTGATGGCCACCGGCCGCCACTTGCTGGATCTCGGCTCGCGCATCCTGTTCCTGGAAAACGATATGTTCAAGGTCGATGTGCGCGGCGCCAGTTTGGTGTTCCTGTACAGCACCTGCTTCGGCCCGCTGATGGACGCCATCAGCGACAAGCTGGCGCGCGAGTTGCCGGAGGGCGCGCTGGTCAGCACCACCACGTATCCGATCAAGCATCCGGCGTTCCGGCTGCTGCAATCGCATGCGCCGGGCACGCTGTCGTGGACCAGCGTGATGATTTACCAGCGCATCGGACCGGAGATGGCGCAGCCGGCTTCCGAAGCGCGTTATTTACACCAGCCGGACGCCGACGCGTGGGAAATCCGCGCGCGGGAAGATCTGGCGGATATGACAGGAGGCGGTACATGAGTTGGGCAATTCTGGCGTCGGCGCTGCTGGCGATTACGGGCTCCGCGCAGGGTGGCGAAGCGATCTGGCTACACTACATTTTCAAACCGCTGACCACCATGCTGGTGTGGGCGATGGTCTGGCGCGCCACGGCCGAGGGTGCATCTCTGTACCGCAAGGCCATTTTGGCAGCGCTGCTGCTGTCCCTGTTCGGGGACGTGTTCCTGATGCTGCCGATGCAGTTCGGGTTCGAGCTGGGCCTGGCCAGTTTTCTGATTGCGCATCTGTTCTTTTTGCGGGCGTTCACGCGAGATGCACCCCTGTTCGGCAGGCGTTTGCCGCTGATACTGCTTTTGGCGCTGAGCTTGGCCAACTTGCTGGTACTGTGGCCGGGTGTGGGTAAAGGCTTGCAACTGCCGGTCGTGGCTTACATGCTGTGCCTGGTCGCGATGACGGCGCAGGCGGTGTCGCGCGGACTCAGTCTTGGCACGGCGGATGGCAAGCTGGCGGCTGCCGGCGGCATCGCGTTTTTGATTTCCGATACCACGCTGGCTTACAACAAATTCCACGCGCCGGTACCTGCCTCGGCGCTGCTGGTGCTGGGCACTTATTACGCGGCGCTCTATTTGATCGCACTGTCGGTCAGGCAGAAAGCAGCCACTTACGCGCAGTAGTGATCAAATTATCAGACAATGCGCGCGTGAACGGGGTCTGGATGTCCCACATATGCCACACCAGCAGCACATCCAGCCACTCGCCGGGTGCGAGATCGACCAGCGTGCCATCCTGTAATTGCCGCTCGCATTGCTGGATCGGCAGCATGCCATAGCCCAATCCCGCCTCGATAAAACGCACATAACCGTCTGAACTGGATAAAGCGTGATGCGGATAGCGTCCGGTGTAGCCGGTGTGGCGGGCGATGAAGCGGGTTTGCAGCATATCCTTGCGGTCGAAATTCATGGCCGGAGCCTGCTGGACGGTGTGCGCGGTCATGCCATCCGGGAACCAGCGGGCCGCAAATGCCGGGCTGGCCACACATAAATAGCGCATCACGCCCAGCGGCGTAACGGTGGTGCCGGCTACTTGCGCTGTTTCGCTGGTCACGCAGCCGAATACGCGGCCTTCGCGCAGCATGCTCAGGGTGTGGTCCTGGTCATCCAGGCGGATGTGCAACATGCAGTCGCCGTTCTGCATCAGCGGGGTGACGGCTTCCTGCAGCCAGGTGGCGGCGCTGTCAGCGTTCACGGCAATGGCGATTTCCGGCCGCGCTTCGGCGTCGCCGGGACGCTTGTCCAGTGCCGATTCCAGCAGCCGCACTTGCCGGTAATGAGCGATCAAACGCTGCCCGGCTTCAGTCGGGGAGGGCGGCTGGCTGCGCACAATAAGTAGCTCTCCGGCACTATTTTCCAGCATGCGGATGCGCTGTGACACCGCCGATTGGGTGATCGCCAAGGCCGCAGCGGCCTTGTCAAAACTGCCATAATCGATCACGGCATCGAGCGCCGACAGTCCCCGGTAGTCCACGCGGCTCATTAGCTCACCTAATATTTGGAAAATAAGATTAATTATACTTATCTTCGCGCAGGCCGTAATCTGGCGTCTTTTTGCACGGAGAAGGTCATGGAAGTCAGCGCTTTTTTGAAGGGCATCGGCCTCGGCGGCAGTTTGATCGTTGCCATCGGTTCACAAAATGCTTATTTGCTGAGGCAGGCGTTGAAGCGTGAATTTGTTATCACGTGTATTGCGATTTGTATTTTGTGCGACGTGGTTTTAATTGGCGCCGGTGTGGCCGGAATGGGCGAATTAATTACTGGCGCACCGTCTTTGTTATTCTGGATCAAAATTGCCGGGGCAGGATTTTTATTCTGGTATGGCTTGCGCGCGGCGCGGTCGGCATTGAATCCGTCGGCAATGGCTGCAGGCGATAATAATACTGCGCCAGATCGCCGTACCGTGATTGCCGCCATGTTGGCATTCAGTTTATTAAATCCCCATGTTTATCTGGATACCGTGGTGTTATTAGGATCGATCGGCGGCCAGCAGGCGGGAAATGGCCGGCTGTATTTTGCCTTGGGCGCAATGTTGGCATCGGTCATATGGTTTAGCAGTTTGGGCCTCGGTGCGCGTTATTTGACGCCGGTATTCTCCAAGCCGCGTGCGTGGCAAATCCTCGATGCGATTATCGCTGTGGTCATGTGGGCCCTGGCAATTTCACTGTTTCTGTAGCGCACAAGCTAAAAACTGGTAGGTACATGCCAATTTTTAGCATGAAAAGCCGGGATCGCCGTACAATGACGCTAGTCACCTTGAAGCAGCGCCTCCCGGCGCCGGATGCCGATGAGCGCAGACCCAGGCTATTT
Organism: Duganella flavida; assembly: GCF_009857445.1. GTDB lineage: Bacteria > Pseudomonadota > Gammaproteobacteria > Burkholderiales > Burkholderiaceae_D > Rugamonas > Rugamonas flavida. The sequence continues at coordinate 108,584 of NZ_WWCN01000006.1, read as the reverse complement.
CACACCGATGGTGGTGGAGTTTTCCGCCGATACCATATTGAGTACCATACTGATTTTTCTTTGGCTGATGCAGCGCAAGGAAAAGCATGCGCTTTGCTGGGGCATAGCCCAGTTGTCGGTCATGTGCGGCAGCGCTCTATGGCTGCTGGGTGAAAATCACTTCCCTCTGTCGTGGCGGCTTTATTTATGCGCCTTATCGCTTGCTATCGGCATGGCCGGTTATTGGTCCGGTACCCAGTTCTTTATCGGAAAACTACGGATGATACAAGTCCGCTGGTTAGCGCCCGGTATTTTATTGGCTAGCGGCGTATTTTGTTTTCTCTGGAATGTAGATAATGCCTGGTTAATTCCCGGCAGCACCACCGCCTTAGGTTTGATAATGTTATGGGCTGGCTGGAAACTGGTGTGCGTGCAGAATCACTATCGCGTATTGGGATTCACCTTGATGCTGCGTGGCGGGTTTAATTTGCTGAGCGCCGCCAACTTCAGCCCGGACTGGTTCATAATCTGGTTCACCGTAACTAGCTTCTTGAAAGTAATGTCCATGCTGGGCCTGGTGTACGCGGTCCTTGATGAAATCCAGCAACGTTACGGGCGCACCATCGACAGCCTCAGTCACGGATTCCTGATCCGTGACCGGCGCGGTTTTGTGCAAGTCGCCAATGAACGTTGTGCAAGATTGCTCGGTTTTAACAATGCCCAGGAGCTAATCGGCCTGCATGTCTGCGACTTGCTGCCGAATCTGACGCGCGACATGGCCGACCAGTATTTCCGTCGTTTCGAAGCCGAGGGCGTGCAGTTTCCTCTGACCGACACTGCTGTGGTGAAATTGCGAGGTGGCAATAGTTTGCCGGTCGAGATGCTCGGTTCGCCTTACGTTGAGCGCGGCCAACTGTTCGGCCTGATCCAGCTGCTCGACATCAGCGAGCGCAAGAAAAAGGACGATTTGCTATACCAGGCCGCCCGTATCGATCCGGTGACTGGCTTCTTCAACCGCCACGCCCTGTCGGCCCGGCTGGAGCAGGAATTGGCTAAAGCCGCTGCCGACGGCCGCGAATGCGCGGTGCTGTTCATTGACCTGGACAAATTCAAGCGGGTGAATGATTCCTTCGGCCACGCCGCCGGTGACGAGCTGCTGCGCACCGCTGCCGGCCGCTTGCACACGTTGCTGCGCCCGGCCGACGTGCTGGCCCGTTTCGGCGGGGACGAGTTCATCGTTGTTATTCCGCAGCTGTCACCCGGCAGCGCCGAGCAGATGGCGGCCGACTGCGCCGCCGAGATCATCAAAGCCATGGGCAAGGGCTTTGAGCTGTCGTACCACGCCATCAGCGTCACGGCCGGCATCGGCATCGCTTGCTATCCAGCCCACGGCAGCGATAGCGAAAGCCTGGTCCGCAACGCCGACATCGCCATGTATGAGGCCAAGAAAGCCGGCCGCGGCGAGCAGCGCGTGTTCAACGACGCCATGAACGCCGCCGCCAAGGATGGGCTGGTGATCGACGGCGCCCTGCGTGGCGCCATTGCGGCGGGTGAGTTCTACTTGGTCTACCAGGCCATCACCAACTCCCACACGGGCAAGCTGACCAAGGTGGAGGCGCTGCTACGCTGGAATAGTTCGCTGCTGGGGCCGGTGTCGCCGGACCGCTTCATCCCAGTGGCGGAAGACAGCGGCATAATCATCGAGCTCGGCACGTGGGTGCTGGAGCAGGCTTGCCGCCAGATGGGGACGTGGAAGCAGAGCGTGCTGGATGACGTCACCATCAGCATCAACGTTTCGGCCTGGCAACTGGCCGATCCCGGTTTTGTCGAGCTGGTGTCGCAGGCGCTGATTCGCAACAGGCTGGCGCCGCACCAGCTGGAACTGGAGCTGACCGAGCGCGTGCTGATCGAAGACGCGGCCAATGTGCAAGCCGTGCTGGCGCAGTTGCGCGCGCTGGGCGTAGGCATTTCGCTGGATGACTTTGGCACCGGCTATTCCTCGCTCAGCTACCTGACCCAGTTCCACCTCAACACCCTGAAAATCGACCGCGCTTTCGTGATGGACATCGAGCACAGCGAGCGCAGCAACAACCTGGTACACGCCATTATCGCGATGGGACACAGTCTCGGCTTGCAACTGGTGGCGGAAGGCGTGGAGACGGCAGGGCAGGCCGCCATCCTCGAAAAAATGGGCTGCCATTACCTGCAGGGCTACCACATTGCACGGCCGATCTCGCCGGACGATTTGCTGCGCTTTGCCGACCTGCGCGTGGGGCAGGCGCCGGCGCCCTACAGCGACTACGCTATTTAGCCGACGGAACTTTTTGCGCCACCTCGTCCGCCGTCAGGATCCAGATGCGGTCGATGTAGCCCATGCTGTCCACCGTGTAATTCACCACCAGGTCGGTGCCGCGCACGGCGGCCGGCATTTCGATGCGGTTGTCTTCATTGAAGATGCGCGCCGATGGCGATAATTGGCGCGCTTTGCCATTCAGCGTGATGTCAGGAAAATAGCCGGGCGTGAACTTGCCGCGCAAGACGTTGGCCGGGAAGGGACGATCGATGGCCAGCGCGGGCAAGGCCAGCGCGGCGGCAAGCAGCAGTGCAATCAGTCGCGGCATCAGGCCTCCAGTTGAAAGCGCCAGCTTACCCCAGCGTGGCAAACATCGCCACTACTGCCAGCGCCATCACCACGGTGCACAGCCAGCCCAGCACGCGCAGGCTGCGCGGAATCACCAGCTTGCCCATCACAGCCGGCCGCACCGCCAGCAGCATCACTACCACCATCACCGGCACCGCGATCACGCCGTTCAGCACCGCGCTCCAGAACAGCGCGCGCATCGGGTCGATCTGGGTGAAGCACAGTGCCGTGCCCACCAAGGTGGAGGCGATGATGATGGCATAAAACTTCCAGGCGCTGGCCAGCTGCAACTCCAGGCTGTTCTTCCAGCGCATGGCGCCGGCGATGGCATACGCCGCCGAGCCAGCCAGCACGGGCACCGCCAGCAGCCCGGTGCCGATAATGCCTGCGCTGAACAGCACGAATGCATAGTTGCCCGCAACCGGACGCAGCGCCTCGGCCGCCTGCGCGGACGAGCCGATCTGCACCGCGCCGTGTGCGCCCAACGTGGCAGCGGTGGTCAGCATGATGAACATTGCCACCAGGTTGGAAAATCCCATGCCGGTCATGGTGTCGATGCGGATGCGCCGCAGCTGGACGGCGGCCTGCGCGTATGCCCGCTTGAGCGGCTGGGCCGCCTCATCGGCGCGCAGCTCTTCCACTTCCTGCGAGGCCTGCCAGAAAAACAGATAGGGGCTGATCGTGGTGCCGAAAATCGCCACCACGGTGGTAATGTATTCGGGCTGCCACGACAAGGACGGCAGCAGCGCCTCATGCAGGATGTGCAGCCACGGCAGCCGCAGCGTCAGCGCCGTGACCACGTAGGCCAGCAGGGCCAGCGTCAGCCATTTCAGCACGCGCACATAGCTGCGGTAAGGCAGCCACACTTGCACCAGTGCCGACAGCACGCCGGCTGCCGCCGCATACCAGTGCGCGCCGCCGCCCATCACCAGACTGGCGGCCTGGCCCATGGCGGCAATGTCGGCAGCGATATTGATGGTGTTCGCCGCCAGCAGCAGAATAACAATCGCGTACAGCAGCCATGGCGGGAAGTGGCGGCGGATATTGGTCGCCAGCCCGTGTCCGCTGACGCGGCCGATGTGAGCGCTGATGGCCTGGATGCCGACCATCAGCGGATAGGTCAGCAGCAGCGTCCACAGCATGCCGTAGCCAAATAGCGCGCCAGCCTGCGCATAGGTGGCGATGCCGCTGGGATCGTCGTCCGCCGCGCCGGTGATCAGGCCGGGACCAAGCTTGCTGAGCCAGCTGTTCATGAGGTCTCCTGTTTTGAGTCTCATAGTAGGGCGTCCCCACGCGCGCCACTGTTCGGCGGCGTACACATACTTGTTTCAGAAGTGTTGCTGTGTCATCAAGATGTCACGCAGGCGTCATGGCATGGTCACATGCTGTTTCTACAATCTTGCCAGTTTTGTTTCCAACTACAACCTCGCAAGAAAGAACAACAACCATGCCACAGCGTCCACTTCTCAAACCTTTGTGCCTGCTGATCCTGCAAGCACTGGCCTGCCACGCTTACGCGGCCGACCCGGCCGATGCCGCAGCAGATGACAGCGCCGCCATGGGCGCCATGGCTGGCCCTGTGCAATCGATCGAAATCACCGGACGCGGCCAGTCGCGCCAGGTGCAAAACATCAACAAGACCGACCTGGCCGAAGCCTTGCCGGGCACCAGCCCGCTGAAATTGCTGGAAAAGCTGCCAGGCGTGAACTTCCAGTCGGCCGACCCGTTCGGTGCCTACGAATGGTCGACCCGCTTCAGCATCCGTGGTTTCAACCAGAACCAGCTGGGCTTCACGCTGGACGGCATTCCGCTCGGCGATATGACCTACGGTAACAACAACGGCCTGCACATCAGCCGCGCGATTTCCTCGGAAAACATCGGCAGCGTGTCGGTGTCGCAGGGCGCCGGTGCACTGGGTACGGCCTCGTCGAGCAACCTCGGCGGCACGGTGCAATTCTTCACGCTGGCGCCGAGCGACGAGCGCGCGCTGACCTTCGCGCAAACCTTCGGCAGCGATTCGACTTCGCGCACCTTTGCCCGCGTCGACAGCGGCCTGATCAACGGCGTGTTCAAGGCCTACATCAGCGGCACCCGCCAGCGCACCGAGAAAACCAAGGGCGAAGGCGACCAGAACCAGGACCAGCTGAACTCGCGCTTCGTATTCAACTTCGGCGACAACAGCCTGACCGGTTTCGTCAACTACTCCGACCGCCGCGAAGTCGACTACCAGGACGTATCGCTGGAAATGGTCAACCGCCTCGGCTACAACTGGGACAACTACGCACCGGACTGGAACCGCGCCGTCAACGCCGCCAAGGGCATCTTCACCGGCGGCGTCAACAGCCTGGACGACGCTTACTACTCGGCCGGCGGCCTGCGCAAGGACACCCTGGGCGGCCTGACGCTGGACCTGCACCTGGCCAGCAACATCGACCTGAAAACCACCATCTACCACCACGACAACAAGGGCCAGGGCCACTGGTACACCCCATACGTCAAGACCGACGCCAACAACCCGATCTCGCTGCGCACCACCGAGTACAGCATCGGCCGCGACGGTGTCACCAGCGACGTGACGTGGGAGCTGGGCGACCACACCATCAACGCCGGCCTGTGGGGCGAGCGTAACAACCACACCGCCAGCCGCAATTACTACGCGGTGACCGGCCCGGCCGACACCATGTACTACCTGTCCAAGCCGTTTGCCACCGACTGGAAGCAGAACTTCATCACCACCACCTCGCAGTACTACCTGCAAGACACGCTGGCGCTGATGGACGGCAAGCTGAAACTGAACGCCGGCTTCAAGGCGCTGGAAGTGGACATCAACGCCACCAACCTGGTCGGCACCCGCGCCGCTGGCAGCCTGACCGCCAAGAAGAGCTTCCTGCCGCAAGCAGGCTTTAACTACGCCGTCAGCAGCGATGATGAAGTGTTTGCCTCGGCCTCGAAAAACATGCGTGCCTTCCAGCCGGGCGTGACCGGTCCGTTCTCGCAGACCCAAGCGGCCTACACCGCCGGCGTGGCCAACCTGAAACCGGAAACCTCGGTCAACGTCGACCTCGGCTACCGCTTCAAGCGCGACAGCCTGCAAGGTTCGCTGGCGGTGTACAACGCCCGCTTCGATGACCGCCAGCTGAGCGTGGCCACCTGCGCCGGCATCGTCGGCTGCCCATCGACCCTGGTCAACGTGGGTAAAGTGGACACCAAGGGCTTGGAAGCGATCGCCGTGTGGAAGTTCAACCGCGAGTTCAGCTGGTTCAACTCCTACACCTTCAACGATTCCAAGTACAAGTCGAACTACATGGACGGCACCACCCTGGTGGCCGTCAGCGGCAAGACCGTGGTTGACGCGCCGCGCCAGCTGTTCAACACCGAAGTGTCGTATGAAAGCGGCACCTGGTTCGCCCGCGTGGGCGGCAAGTACACCGGCAAGCGCTACTACACCTACCTGAACGACGGCGGCGTGCCATCGTTCTGGCTGGCTAACCTGTCGGCTGGCTACAAGCTGAAGAACCTGGGCTTCGTGAAAGACCTGTCGCTGCAAGTCAACGTCACCAACCTGTTCGACAAGCAGTACATCAGCTCGATCGGCACCAACGGCTTCCAGGCCAGCGATCCTAACGGTACCGCCCAGACCCTGCTGACCGGCGCACCGCGCCAGGTGTTTATCACGTTGAACGGCAAGCTGTAAGCGAGTTAGCACCCGCTGTTGCTCGAACAACACAGGAACAGCGTGGCGCTAGCATGGCGCTCCTGATAGTTGCATACTGGACGACCAGCCGCCGCTATCAGGAGATGAGCCATGAAATGGTTTTACGATCTGAAAATAGCCACAAAATTGATCGTTTCATTCGGTGCCGTATTGTTGTTGACGCTGGTTCTTGGGGTGAGCAACATTGTCTCCATGAACCGGGTCAATCAAGCTTCGACTGACCTGGCGGAAGACTGGATGCCCAGTGTGCGCGCGGTGATGGAGTTGCGCTCCGACGTGGGCGAGCTGCGGCGCTGGGAACTGGCGCACCTGCTCAACGACCAGGTCAGCACCATGGCCGACTATGAAAAGCGCATGGATGATGCGTTGGTCACGCTGAAAAAACACCGCAGCGAATACGAAAAGTTGATCTCCAGCCCGGAAGAAAAAACCATCGCCAGCGAGTTCGACCAGAATCTCGCGACTTTCATGATCGATCACGCCAAGATGATCGACCTGTCGCGCGCCAACAAAAAGGTGGAAGCGCGCGATGTGGCCAGCACTACCTCGGCCAAGACCCTGGGCCTGATTACCGACAACGTCAACAAGCTGGTCAAGATCAATGTCGATGGCGGTGATGCAGCCAGTGCGGATGCGACCAGGACCTTCGAGAGCGCGCGCATGACGTCTATCGTGCTGCTGGTGCTGAACATCGGCATCGGCATGGTGCTGGCAATGTGGGTGGCGCGGATTGTGGCGGCGCCGCTGCAGGAGGCGGTATCGCTGGCGCGCAATGTGGCGGACGGCGATTTGACCCGCTCCATCGATGTGAAAAGCGCTTGTGAAACCGGCCAGCTGATGCAGGCGCTCAAGGACATGACCAACAACCTGCAAAGCCTGGTGAGCCAGGTACGGCATGGCACGGATACCATAGCGACGGCGTCGTCGGAAATCGCCAGCGGCAACCAGGATTTGTCGTCGCGCACCGAGCAGCAGGCGTCCAGTCTGGAAGAAACGGCGTCCTCGATGGAAGAATTGACCAGCACCGTCAAGCAGAATGCGGACAATGCGCGGCAGGCCAACCAGCTGGCACAATCGGCTTCCGGCATCGCGCTCAAGGGCGGTGATGTGGTGGGGCAGGTGGTGGGCACCATGGCCTCGATTAACGAATCGTCGCGCAAGATTGTGGACATCATCAGCGTGATTGACGGGATTGCGTTCCAGACCAATATCCTGGCGCTGAATGCAGCGGTGGAAGCGGCGCGCGCTGGTGAGCAGGGCAGGGGCTTTGCGGTGGTGGCCAGCGAGGTGCGCAATCTGGCGCACCGTTCGGCGGCGGCGGCCAAGGATATCAAGCAGCTGATCAGCGATTCGGTGGAGAAGGTGGAGACTGGCTCGGCGCTGGTCAACCAGGCTGGCGAAACCATGAACGAAATCGTCACCAGCATTACCCGTGTGACTGACATCATGAGCGAGATCACCTCGGCCAGCGTGGAGCAGAGCCAGGGCATCGAGCAAGTCAACACGGCGATTGTGCAGATGGACCAGGTGACGCAGCAGAATGCGGCGCTGGTGGAAGAGGCGGCGGCAGCGGCCGAATCGATGCAAGATCAGGCGGCGCAGCTAAGCCAGGTGGTGAGCGTGTTCAAGCTGCTGGCCAGCGCACAAGCACCGGCGCCACGTCCGGCCGCAGCGCGCAAACCGTCTGTGCCGAAAGCAGTGGTGGCCAGCGTGAAAGCGCCGGCCCCGCGCGTCGGGGTGAAGAAACCGGTTAAGGAGACGGTGGGCGGCGACGAGTGGGAAGCCTTTTAGCGTCGTTCCCGCGAAAGCGGGAATCCATGCTGAGTAAGCGTTCTATGGGTCCCAGCATTCGCTGGGACGACAATCATTCCGGGTTGCGGGTTTGCCAGGCGGCGAGCGCGGCGCGGTATTTGTCCAGCTCTTCCTGGTACATATCGTCTACGCAAAAAGTACAGCCGCTATGGCAGCAATCGCCCGGACCGGGCGGTTCCGGCGGTTGCGGTTTTGGATTGTCGTCGTTCATTTCACTCTCACATCGGCGGCATGGCCAGCAGCGCCATATTCCGCCCTTTTTCCTTGGCGCGGTACAGGGCCCGGTCGGCCAGCTGCACCAGGTCTTGCGGTGACGTGTCCTCTGTTGGCACCATCACTGCTACACCGATACTGATCGTCATGATACCAAACGGCGACTGTTCATGCGGCAAAGCCCGCCGCGCCAGCTCGGCGCAAATCTCTTCCGCCACGCCAAACGCATCGGTCGCATCGGTGGCTGCGGCCAGCAGCGCGAACTCTTCGCCGCCGTAGCGCGCCACGATGTCGCTGGTGCGGCGGCCATGGGTGGTGATCAGCTCGGCCACCGTGCGCAGCACCGCATCGCCGGCCAGGTGGCCGTAGTGGTCGTTGTACTTCTTGAAGTAGTCCACATCCAGCATCGACAAGGCCAGTGTCTGGCCGGTGCGCGCGGCGCGGCGCCATTCGGCTTCCAGCGCCAGGTCGAAACCACGGCGGTTGCTGACGCCGGTCAGGCCGTCGGTGGTGCTGAGCGCGGCCAGCTTGCGGTTGGATTCTTCCAGCTCTGCCGTGCGCGCCGCCACCGTGTGTTCCAGCTCGGCCTGATGGCGGGTCAGCCGGTTGATGCGGATCTTGTACGCCAGCACCAGCGAACCGATCACCAGCGCCGCCAGGCCGGAACGGAACCACCAGCGCTGCCAGAACGGCGGCGTGATCGTGATGTGCAAGGTGGCCGGCTGCTCATTCCATACGCCGAGGTGATTGGCCGCCTTCACGCGGAATACGTACTGGCCTGGATTCAGGTTGGTGTAGCTGGCGGTGCGGTGCGTGGCGTCGGTCTCCACCCAGTCACGGTCGAAGCCTTGCAGTTGATACGAGTAGCGGTTGCCGGACGGCTCGGTGTAATGCAGCGCCGCGAACTCCAGCGCAAACACGGATGCCTGCGACGACAAGGTCAGCGCAGTCGGCGCCGTCACCGGGCCTTCGGCCTTGACGTTTTCGCTTGGCTGGCCGTCTTGCAGCGAGTGGTTGAACACGGTGATGTCGGTGATCGCCACTTGCGGCGCGACCGAGCTGGTGCGCACCTTGGCCGGCACTACCGCCGTCATTCCGTGCACGCCGCCGAAGTACAGCGTGCCGTCAGCGCCGAACGCCGCCGAGTTGACGGTGAAGCCTTCCGTCAAGCCATCGGAGGCGGTGAACAGCGTGACCTTGCCGCTGTCCGGATCAAGCCGGTACAGGCCGGCAATGGTGGAGCTCCAGATCTTGCCGTCGCTGTCGTGCTGGATGGACAGGATCTTGGCCGCGCGCATCGCTGCAGCATAGGACTTGAAGCCGATCGCACCGTCCGGCCCGAATACCACCAAATCCAGCCCCTTGGCCGTACCGACCCAGATCCGGCCTTGCGCATCCTCATGCAGGCTGACGATGTTGTCGTCGCTCAGGCTGCCGGTAGCTTTGCTCGAATGGCGGAAGTGGCGGAACTTGCCGCTCGCCGTATCAAGGAGGTCGAGCCCGCCGCCATTCCATTCCGAGCCGGCCCACACGCGGCCCTGGCGGTCTTCCAGCACTGCCGAGGTGCCGTTGACCGCGCGCGTGGTCGGATCTTGCGGATCGTTGTAGTAAATCTTGCGGGCATCGGTCTTGATCTCGTAGCGGATCAAGCTGTTGCCGGTGGCCAGCCACAGCATGCCACCCGCGCCTGGCGCAATCGCGTTGATGTAATCGCTGGCGGTGTTACCGAAATGGATGGTCTGGAATGGGCTGTCGGGCGAGTCGAGGCGGTTCAGGCCGTTCGAGGTGCCCAGCCACAGCGGGCCTTTGCCATCCTCATCCTGGTACATGCTGTAGACGATGGAGTGCGACAGCTTGCCCGGCGTTTTGTCGTCGGCGCGGTAGCTGCGCAGCACGGTGCTGGTGACCGGATCGTACAAGCTCATGCCCACATTCCCGCCCAGCCACATCTTGCCGTTGGGCGCGCGTGCCAGACTCAGCAGCGCATTGCTGGCCGGCGCTGAGCGGGTGTCGATGCGGAACGGCACGTGGCGCGTGAAGCCTTCGCTGCTCAGGTTGGCCATGGCGATGCCGTCGGTGAAGGAGGCAATCCACAGCATGCCGCCACGGTCTTGCATCACCGCGCGCAGGTTGTCGCCGGGCAGGCTATACGGGTCATCGGCGGCGTGCACGAACTGTTCGAACTCGGCGTTGGCTTCGTTCCAGCGCAGCAGGCCGGCCGACAGCGTGGTGGCCCACAGTACGCCCTTGTTGTCGATGCCGAAGTTGGTGATGCGGCTGTACGGCGAAGTAATCGCCTTGCGCGTGTCCCAGTCGCCCTTGCCGTCCCAGCGGATGATGCCGGACTCGGTACCGATCCACAGCGCGCCGTTCTGGTCGAACTGCAGCGCGCGCACAATGTTGACGCGGGCGTCTGGCTTGGCGGCAGGATCAACCTGGTGGTGCTTGAACACTTTTGCGCCCGGCGCCAGGTAATCCATGCCGCCCGGCCAGGTGCCAATCCACAGGCCGCCTTTGGCGTCCAGTGCCAATGCGTTCAGGTCGTTGCTGGCCAGGCTGTCGGGATTGTTATCGTCATGGGCGTAGATGGCGTCGAACTTGGCGCTGTTCGGATCGAAGTGCTGCAAGCCGCCCCAGGTGCCGATCCACAAGCCGTCCTTGCCGTCGCTGATGATGTTCTTGACGATGCGGTGGTTCTTGGGCGCCTTGTCGGTGCTGAAAGTGGTGAAGTTATTGGTCTCGGGATTGAAGCGCGCCAGTCCGTTCTGGGTGGCGGCCCAGATGCGGCCTTTGTTGTCCTCGAAGATGGACGACACGCGGTCATGCGGCAGGCTGCTCGGATCGGACGGGTTGTTGATGTACTTGACCGACTGGTAGCCGTTGTAGCGGTACAGCCCATTGGTGTGGGTGCCGACCCAGACAAAACCCTTGCGGTCCTGGATCAGCGATAGCATGGACGGCTCGTCGCCCCCCAGCGGGCCGAGTTTTTTAAAGCGCAGCGAGGGGGCGGGGGCGGCGTTGGCGAGGCTCACCGCCAGCAGCAGGCATAGCAATAAAAAACGGCGCACGGATTAATCTAGTTTCTAATCAAAAAAACTATTATACATGCCATTGATGCAAGGATTCCGTGATAAAAGCTGCTGGTTTTTAGCGCAGTTGCCAGAAATTAGGGTATAGTTTACGGCGCTTCACCATCCGTCCACATTATGTCCGATACCGAGATCACCACCCCGACCATTCCCGAGCAGGCAGCCGCCGAAGCTCCAGTCCCAGTTCGCTTCGCCGATTTCGGCCTGTCGCCGGATATCCTGCGCGCGTTGAACGACCAGGGCTACGAGCACCCGACGCCGATCCAGGCTCAGGCCATTCCTGTGCTGCTGCAAGGCCGCGATGTGATGGGGGCGGCGCAGACCGGTACCGGCAAGACGGCGGGCTTCTCGCTGCCGATCATCCAGATGCTGCTGCAGCACGCCAGCACCAGTACCTCGCCGGCGCGCCACCCGGTGCGTGCGCTGATCCTGGCGCCGACCCGCGAACTGGCGGTGCAGGTGGCCGAGAACGTCAAAGCCTATTGCAAGCACACGCCGCTGCGCGCCACCGAAGTATTCGGCGGCATGGACATGAAGCCGCAAACCGTGATCCTGAAGGCTGGCGTGGAAATCGTCATCGCCACCCCGGGCCGTTTGCTGGACCACGTGGAGCAAAAGAATATCAGCCTGAGCCAGGTGCAAATGCTGGTCATGGACGAAGCCGACCGCATGCTGGACATGGGCTTCCTGCCGGACCTGCAGCGCATCATCAACCTGCTGCCGAAGAAGCGCCAGAACCTGATGTTCTCGGCCACCTTCTCGCCGGAAATCAAAAAACTGGCCAACACCTTCCTGAACGACCCGGTGACCATCGAAGTGGCGCGCGCCAACAAGACCGCCGACACCGTCACCCAGGTGGTGTACAAGATTGCCGAGAACCAGAAGCACGCGCTGATCGCGCACCTGCTGCGCCAGCGCGAGCTGAAGCAGGTGATCGTGTTCTCCAACACCAAGCTCGGCGCCTCGCGCCTGGCGCGTGAACTGGAACGCGAAGGCATGAAAGCCGTCGCCATCCACGGCGACCGCACTCAGCAAGAGCGCATGGCTGCGCTGGACGCCTTCAAGAAAAACGAGATTGACATCCTGGTGGCAACCGACGTTGCCGCCCGTGGCCTCGACATCTCGGACCTGCCATGCGTGATCAACTACGACCTGCCGTATAACGCGGAAGACTATGTGCACCGTATCGGCCGTACCGGCCGCGCCGGCGCCTCGGGTGACGCCATTTCGCTGTTCTCGGACAAGGACGAGCGCCTGCTGGTCGACATCGAAAAATTGATCAAGCAAACCATCAAGCGCGTGGAACCGGAAGGCTTCAACCCGGCGCCGGCCTTTGCCGATGAACGCGGCGAACGCCGTCCACGCCGCAGCGAAGACATCGGCCGTGCACCTGCCGGCCGCCCGGCCGAGCGCCCACCGCGCAGCCTCGGTGGCGGTGGTCCGCCACGCCGTGAAAAAGTCGACCCATGGTTCCTCAAACCGTACGAGCCAACCAAGGCCGCCGCACCCGTTGTGGCTGCGCCTGCCGCTGGCGGCTCGATCACCAAGGCCAAGCCTAAGCTGGCCTTCCTGCTGGGTGGCGCGCCCAAGACCGGCGCGCTGTAACCAGCTGTAAGCTGTATTTGTCAGCAGTTGGTTCAGCGGTATAATGCGCCGCCTTGCAAACTATGCAAGAGGTGGCGCGGCGACCCTGCCGCGCCTTTTATGATCCAGTTCTAAGCGACCATATCAACGTGAGCATACTCAGCAACCAGCGGATCGCGGTCATCGTGCCGTGCTATAACGAAGCCCTGACCATCGGCAATATCGTGCGTGACTTCAACACCTGCCTGCCGCAGGCTGCCGTCTACGTGTTCGACAACAATTCCAGCGACGCCACCATGGCCGTGGCCAAGGAAGCCGGCGCCATCGTGCGCAGCGTACCGCTGCAAGGCAAGGGCAACGTCATCCGCCGCATGTTTGCCGACGTCGATGCCGATATCTACATCATGGTCGACGGCGACGATACCTACGACGCCAGCGTGGCGCCGCAACTGGCGGAAAAGCTGCTGCGCGAAGGCCTGGACATGGTGGTTGGCACCCGCGTCACCGAAGAGCAGGAAGCCTACCGTTTCGGCCACCGTTTCGGCAACAAGCTGCTGACCGGCTGCGTCAGCGTGGTGTTCGGCAATACCTTTACCGACATGCTGTCGGGCTACCGCATTTTCTCGCGCCGTTACGCCAAGTCGTTTGCCGCCCATGCGGCCGGCTTTGAAACCGAAACCGAACTGACCGTGCACGCGCTGGAATTGCGCATGCCGGTGGCCGAAGTGTCGACCATCTACAAATCGCGTCCGGAAGGCTCGTTCAGCAAGCTCAATACCTACCGCGATGGCATCCGCATCCTGTGGATGATCACCAAGCTGTTCAAGAACGAAAAACCGCTGCACTTCTTCTCCCTGCTGGCCGGCCTGTGCGCCATTGCTGCCGGCGTGCTGGCGGTGCCGTTGGTGGAAACCTTCGTGCAGACCGGCCTGGTGCCGCGCTTGCCGACTGCCGTGCTGTGCACCGGCCTGTCGCTGTTTGGCGTGGTGCTGCTGTCCTGCGGCCTGATCCTCGATACCGTCACCAAGGGCCGCATCGAGCAGAAGCGCTTTGCCTACCTGGCGGTGCCGGGTCCGGCCGAGAACGGTGCGTAAGACACACCACGCGCTGGCCTTGTTTGCCCTGGCCGGGATAGGCGGGCTCGGGGTCGACACGCTGGTGTGCTATGCCGGCCTGGCGGCTGGCCTGCATTTCTACCAGGCGCGCCTGCTGTCCTTCCTGGCTGCCGTCTACTTCACCTGGCAAATCAACCGCCGCTGGACATTTGCCGCCGGCGCCGTGCCGCCCGCCAGCTGGATGGAGTGGTGGCGCTATCTGGGCGCCATGCTGGGTGGCGGCGCCGTCAACTATGCCACCTCGGCGGTGGTGGTGCACCTGCTGCCGGCTTGGCCGATGACGCCGCTGCTGGCGGTGGCGGCCGGCTCGCTGGCCGGCATGGCGCTCAACTTCATCAGCGCCCGCCTGCTGGTCTTCAAACGTTCCTGAGTTCTCCATGATCCTGTTACAACGCCCCCTGATCGCCTTCGAGCGCGCCATCGCCTCGCTGTGGCGTGGCCTTGATCGCCCAGCCGTGCTGGCGCGCGCGCTGCTGCTCGTGCCTGTGCTGTTCGGCCTGCTGTCCCTGGTGTATGGCCAGGACGATAACTGGGATTTGCACAACTACCACTTGTACAACCCGTATGCGCTGGTACATGGCAAGATAGGCTACGACCTGGCGCCGGGCCAGTGGCAGAGCTATTTCAATCCCACCATCGACTTGCTGTACTACGGCCTCAACGCCGCGCTGCCGGCGCCGCTGGTCGGCTTCGTGATGGGCTGGCTGCACGGCCTGAACTTTGTGCTGCTGGCCGCCATCGCGCGCCGCCTGCTGCCGCCGCAGTCGCACCGCGCGGCGCTGCTGCTGGCGCTGGCCGGCAGCCTCGGCCCCGGCTTCCTGTCCGAGCTGGGCAACACCATGGGCGACAACCTGATCGCGCTGACTGTGCTGGGCGCGCTGCTGCTGGTGCTGCGCGCCTGGCCGCAGCTGCTGCAGGGCGGCGCGCCGGCCTGGCGCTCGGTCGCGCTGGCCGGTTTGCTGGCCGGTTTTGGCACCGGCCTCAAGCTGACCAACGCCATGTATGCGCTGGCGCTGTGCCTGGCGCTATTGGGCGTGCCGGCCGCGTTCTGGCTGCGCTTCCGGCTGGCGCTGGTGTTCGGGGTCGGCACGCTGGCCGGCATAGCCGTCAGCGCCGGCCACTGGTACTGGCGCATGTGGCAGGTGTTCGGCAATCCGCTGTTCCCGCAATTTAACAACATCTTCAAGGGCCCGCTGGCGAGGACGATCGGTATCGGCGATACCGGTTGGATACCGAAAGGGTTCTCGGAAAAATTGCTGTGGCCATTCATTTTCAGCTACAACTCGAAGCGCGTGATCGAGATCGCGCTGACCCAGTTGATCTGGCCGATGCTATACCTGGCCGGCGTGGCGCTGACCGTACGCCTGCTGCGCGACGTCATCCTCGACCACCGCCCGGCCGACCGGCTGGAACGTCCGGCGGGCTATGTGTTGCTGTTCTTCGGCCTGTCTTACCTGGTCTGGCTGAACCTGTTCGGCATCTACCGCTACCTGGTGCCGCTGGAACTGCTGGCGCCACTCGCCCTGTGGCTGGTGCTGCAGCGCCTGATGCCGGCCGCTATCGGCCGCCACGTGGCTGCTTGGGCCTTGCTGCTGGCGACCGTGGCGACTTTGCCGGGCGCCTCGTGGGGGCACGGCAGCTGGACCCGCACGGCCACCACGGTGGCGCTGCCGCCGTTGCCTGAGCCTGAGCAAAACGTGATTTTCACCGTGCACGGCGATCCGCCGATGAGCTGGCTGGTGCCGTCATTCCCGGACCGCCTGGCGTTTGTTGCATTGGGTGGTAGTTTTCCTGAATCGCCGGCCTATGTGGCCAAGGCGCTGGCGATGATGGCCGCTCGCCGCGGCCCGTTCTACGTGATGATGCAGGCCGAAGGCGACAACCAGCAGATCTGGCCGGCCGCGCAGGAAGTGCTGGCCCGCTACGGCATGACGTTCGATCAGGCAGGTTGCGTGAAATACCCGGCCGCAGTGGGCGGCAACCAGCATCCTTATCAGTTGTGCCCGGTGCAGCCGCCTAAAACTGGAAGTAAATAAAGGGGTTGAAGCCGCCTTCGACGACGGCCATGCAGGACAGTCCGTACAGCGCCAGGCAGTAGACCGTCATCAGCGGCGTCGCAGCGAGGCGGAAGCTAGCCTGGTAGCTGCGCTGTGCGATACGGTCTGGCAGCAGGCACACCAGCACCGCCAGCGCCAGCACAAACACTACTTTCGGATCGGCCAGCATGCGATCGTGCGGCAGCCATGCCGGCGCGCCGCCGAACATCGCCTGCAGCACCTGGCCGGCCTGCGCCAGCGTCGGCGCGCGGAACGGCACCCACAGCAACGTCGCCAGCGCAAATACCGGCAGGCTGCCAAGGCGCAGCTTCTCCAGCTTGAGCCAGCCGGCGCGTTCCAGCACCAGCAGCAAGCCATGGCCCACGCCCCACAGCAGGAAGGTGTAGGCGGCGCCGTGCCACAGCGCGCACAGCACAAACACCACCATCAGGTTGCGATAAGTACGCCAGGCGCTGCCACGGTTGCCGCCCAGCGGGATGTACACGTAGTCACGGAAAAAGCGCGACAGCGTCATGTGCCAGCGTTGCCAGAATTCAGTGATGCTGATCGCCGCGTACGGACGGTTGAAGTTGCGCGGGAAGCGGAAGCCCATGATGCGCGCCAGCCCGATCGCCATGTCGGTGTAGCCGGAAAAATCGAAGTAGATCTGGAACGAATAACAGGCCGCGCCGAGCCAGGCCGAGTACATACTCAGCTCGGCGCCGGGACGGTAGATGCCGTCCGCCACCACGCCCAGCGGGTCCGCGATCAGCAGCTTCTTGGACAGGCCGACGATAAAGATCAGCAGGCCCCAGAACAGCTGGCGGCTGCTGCCCACACGGTGGCGGATGTGCAGCTGCTCGCGCACTTCGGCATAGCGCACCACCGGCCCGGCGATCAGGTGTGGGAACAGGAAGATGTAGATGGCAAACTTCTGCAGGCTGCGCTCGGGCGCGATGCGGCCGGCGTGCACATCCAGCTGGTAGGACAGGAAGTGGAACACGTAGAACGAAATCCCCAGCGGCAGCACGATGCCCAGCTCGCGCACCGGCACGGTGGCTTGCCAGCCGCTCAGGTCCTGCACCAGTTGCGCCAGGAACAGCAGGTATTTGAAGAACACCAGCGGCAGCAGGTTGAGTGCAATGCCGCCCGCCAGCAGCGCGCGCGCCTGCCTGGGCTGCTGCGCGCGGCGCGCGCCGATCGCGCCGGCCAGCAGCCAGTTGGCCAGCAGCAGCGCCAGCGCCACGGCGGTCAGCGCACCGGCGCCCAGCACGTAAAACACGAAACTGCCCAGCAGGATGTAGCTGTTGCGCCAGCCGCGCGGCAGCGCAAAGTACAGCAGGTAGAACAGCGGGAAGAACAGGAACAAAAAGCCTGGCGAGGAAAAGACCATAATGTCGTCGGTGGCGTTATTGGTGAGGAGCCAGCGAGGCCCAATGGCCGGTCTGGATATCCAGGACTTGCACGATCAGGTAGCGGCACTGGCCGTGCAGCAGGGCCGGCACTTGTGGCAGCGGCAGTGTGCGGCTCAGCTTGTGGAACTGGCGGAAGTGTTCGGTCAGGCCGGCGCGCAGCATGCCATCGCTGAAGCTGTTGCCGTACATGCAGGTGGCCGGCAGCAGCGCTGCATCGTCCAGCGCATCGGTGCTAAATTCCCAGCCGCTGCCTGGCTCGGCTTGCTTGTCTTGGTGGCGCGGCGTCCAGGTACGCTTGAGTTGCGGTTCGATGACTTTTTCCTGCAGGTTGAGGCGGGCGGCAAAGCGCGCTTCTGAACCGACGAAGGGCTGGTAATCGGCTTCCAACGGGTGGCGCCAGCGCAGCGGGCTGCCTTCCAGGCCGGCGATCGTGTCGGTGACGTCGGCCGCCACCACCATCGCGCTCAGGTCGGTCCAGTGGAAATCCTGCTTGTAGTAGATCGGGAACTTGCTGCGGTTGTCGTCGAGGTGGCGCTTGGCGTCGATGAAGTGCAGCCCTGGTGCCGTCTTCAGGCGCTGATACAGGGCCAGGAAATGGGAATTGTCCGGCACTTGCGGCGCAAACGATGGCAGGCGCTCGCGCGTGTAGTACTGCTTCTGGATCGGCGCCAGCAGCAGCATGGTGACACCTTGCGCACGCAACTGCGCGTTGAAGGCCTGCACGCCGTCGTACACCGCTTGCGCTTGCGCCGGGTCGGCCAGCAGGCGCTCGGTAGCCGGCATTTCATTGTCGATCAGGTTGCGGCCATACAGCTCGCCATCGGCGCCGAAATACACGCGGGTCGATGAGTTGAACAGGCGATAGTCGAGTTCGTTCTTGGCGCGGATCATGAGGTTGCGCCAGCCGAGATGGTCGCTGAACCAGCGCTCGAAACGGCTGTAGGAACGCTCGACCGGCCACCAGTCCTTCAGGTTGGGTAGCGGCGCCAGCGGGCGCAGTTCTTCCACCGGCGACACTTCGGCACGGTAGGTCTTGACCCATTCGTGCTCGGCAAGTTGAAGCTCCAGCCACGCGTCGGCTTGCGGCGCGACGCTGGTGAAGGCCAGTAGCGCCGGCGCCACGCTCAGGACCAGCAGCGCGGCCGGCAGCAGCAGGCGGCTGGCGCGCAGCGTCGTACGCAGCAGGCGGCGTGGCGGCCGGGCAGCGCGCGCGGCAGAAGCCGGCT
The DNA here is from genome assembly GCF_009857445.1 of Duganella flavida. Classification (GTDB taxonomy): domain Bacteria; phylum Pseudomonadota; class Gammaproteobacteria; order Burkholderiales; family Burkholderiaceae_D; genus Rugamonas; species Rugamonas flavida. The sequence goes on along the minus strand of NZ_WWCN01000006.1, from coordinate 89,759 downwards.
GGCGCTGGGGTTCGCTCATGCCGCGTCCTTGCCGCCGATGATGGCCAGCAGGGCTTGTGCATTGTCGCGCCAGCTCATCCAGCGCATCGCTTGCGAGGTGGGATGGCGGCCATCGGCGTGTAGTACCAGCCAGTCTTGCACCGCGCGTGCCAGATCGGCGCCATCCATGCCGCTGAAATAGCTGGCGTTGTCGCCCGCCACTTCACGGCACACCGGGATGTCGCGCAGTAGCAGCGGCAGGCCGTAGCTGGCTGCCTCGATCAGCGGCAGGCCGAAGCCTTCGCCTTCGCTCGGTTGCAGCAGGCAGCTGCTATTGCGGTACAACTGTTGCAGCGCGTCGTCGTCCAGGCCTTGCAGCCAGTGCAGGCGCTGGCCCAGTTGTGGATGGCGGCTCAAGCGGTTGACGATGGTTGGAATGGTACGGCGCTCGCTGGCGGCCAGTCCTTTCCAGCCTTCGTTGCCGACGATGACCAGGTGGGCTTCGACGCCGTCGCGCCACAGCTGTTCAAACGCATCCAGCGCTTGCAGATGGCCTTTGCGCGGCTCGATGGTGCCGACCATCAGGAACACCGGCTTGCCTTCCAGCTGGCGCAGCAGCGGCAGCTCGGCGCTGGCCGTTGTTGCAGGGGCGGCGCCGACCACCAGGTCGGCGCCATGATGCAGCACCGCCAGCGACGGAATACGCGGCGCGTTTTCGGCTTGCAGCCATGCTTGCAGTTCGTCAGCCACTGCGGCGGAAATGCAGATCATGCGGTCGGCTATGCCAGCCGCGCAGTGCAGCCAGGCGCCGTGCACGGCGTCGGCGCCGGCTGGGAAGAATTCCGGTCGCAGTACTGGCAGCAAGTCATGCACCAGGAAGTTCAACGTCACGCCGCGTGCGCGTAGCTCAGCGTAGACGCCGTCGCGTGCTGCCGCCATCACCGCATGCGGCGAATGGTCGGCGCTGTAGAAGACATCGCCCGCTTGCATGTCCAGCAGCGGATCGGGACCTTCCAGCGTGGCTTCAATGCCCAGCAGCTTGGCGGCGTAGTTGCGCGCGTAGCGATAGCGATAGCGGCCATCGGCGTTGTCGAGGTAGACCGGCTCGATGCGCCAGCCACTGGCGCGCAGCGGCAGCAATTCCAGCAGCTGGTTGCGCACCACGCGCTCGATGCCGGTCTTCAGGTCGTGGCGCGCGATGGTGGTGACGTCGACCAGCAACTGGCGCGGCGCCAGCGGATCTGGCGCCTGGCCGATGCAGCGCGCCAGCTGTTGCAGCATGGTGTCGTCGTTGGTTTCTTCGCCGGTCAGCAGGCCGGGCGTAGCCAGCAAGCCTTGCACCAGCGCCGAGCGGCTGCGTTCCTGGCGCTGGCCGTCGCGTTGCAGCGCTTCGAAGTACATGCGGCCGACGCGTTCCGGACTGTTGCGGGTGCCCATCAGTTCAAAGCCGGCGCGGCTTAATTCGGTGCGGCGGGCGCTGTCATGGCGCAGGGTTTCCAGTGCGCCGATCAACTCGCTGCGGTCGAACTGGTCGGGCAGCATCCATACCGCGTCGTGCGGGAATTCGGCCATCGCGCCGTTGGCGTTGATGATGGTCGGCAGCTGGTAGATCAGGCAGTCCAGTACCGTGCCCGAGGTTTCGCCGCGCGAGGTGGTGCGCAGCTGTACGCCGACGTCGGCCGCCTGCAGGTAGTTCAGATAGTCTTCGTCCGAGATCCAGCCGGAGATGCGCACTTGCTTTTCGGCCTTGGCGCTGGCGATGGTGTCGGTGATGCTGATGCCATAGTCGCCGCCGTGGTTGGCGCCGACGAAAATCAGCTGGCACTGGCGGTCCTGGTGCAGGCTGGAGGCCAGCCACGCTTGCAGCAGCTCCAGGCATTGCTTGCTCGGGCCGATGAAGCCGAAATTGCAGACCACGAAAGCGTCCGGTGCGATGCCCAGCGCGGCGCGTGCGGCGGCGCGGTCGTTCACCGCCGGCACGGCGCGCGGCAGCTGCGCCATGCTCCAGTCGCGGCCTGCTTCCGGACCGTACCAGTCGGCGGCCAGCTGGCGCGCGTAGTCGGAGTGGACGATGACGTGGCTGGCTTGCTGCAGAATGTCAAGGTTGCACGGCCACAGGTCGCGTGCGGCTTCCATGCCTTCTGGCTGCAGGCCGTCGCGCAGTGCGGCGTAGCCGTGCGAGTGCAGCAGCGCCTGGCTCCAGACACCCGGCATGGCGCCGTTGATTTGTTCGTAGGCCAGCATGCTGCTCAGGAAAAAGTCATGCAGCACCACCACGCCCGGATGGTCTTGCAGCAGCGGCAGCATATAGCTGTGGAACGGGCTGTTGCCGAACTGGTAGATGATGTGGGCGTAGTCGTCGGCGTGGGCGCGCAGCCAGGCGGCGTCGTACCAGCGCACGTGGCTGGTTTCCGGCGGCAGCGTGACGGTCGGCTGGTTGACGATCAGGTCGACATCGAAGTAGGGCAGCAGGGTAGGCAGCACACGGTTGGCGTAGTCGGCCACGCCGGTTTGTTCCGGCGGCATCGGCGACACCAGCGCAATGCGCGGTTTGGTGGCGAGCGGCGCGGCGGCTTGTGCTGCAGTGCTGCGTGCCGCATGTTCGGCTTCGAGCGCGCGCAGGGCGCGTTGGGCGCTGTGGTCCCAGCTGAATTTCTTGGCTTGCTCGCGGCCGTGTGCGCGCAGGCGTGCGCGCAGCGCGTCGTCGCTCAGCACTTCGGCGATCTTGGCGGCGATGGCGGCCGGCTCGGCGGCGTTGAACAGCGCTTCTTCGCAGCCGATCACTTCCGGAATACTGGTGTTGTCGGCGCCGATCACCAGCGCGCCGCAGGCCATCGCTTCCAGCGCCGGCAGGCCGAAGCCTTCGTGCTTGGATGGGAAGATGAACAGCGCGGCGGCGCGGTACAGGGCGATCAGGGTATCGTTGTCGACATAGCCGGTGAGGATCAGTTCATCCGCACCTAATCCGCATTGCTGGGCGTGGGCTTCCAGCTTGCGGCGTTCGTTCTGGTCGAATTTGCTGGCGATCAGCAGTTGATGGCGCGCGCGCACGTCGGCCGGCAGCAGGCTGAAGGCAGTCACCAGACCGTCGATGTTTTTGCGGGCGTCGAAGCCGCCGGGGGCGTACATCAGCATGTCGCGCGTGACGCTGAAGCGGGCACGCAGCGCGGCCAGCGCAGTGGCGTCGGTTTCGGCCGGCTGGAACATATCGTCCACGGCGGTGGAGATCGACACCACTTGCTGCGGCGCCAGCTGCAACGCGTCGATGGCTTCCTGGCGCGAGTAGTCGGAAATGGCCAGCAGCAGGCCGGCGTTGCGCAGCGAGGCGATCTTGCGGTCGTAGTAGTCGCGCTGCGACGGCTGCACCAGATAGGCGGCCGGATTCAGGAACGGGATCAGGTCGTACTGCACCACGGCGGTAAAACTGCTACGGTCGAAACGGCCGACCGACACCAGCGCATCGTCGACATAACCTTCGAACAGGCTGGTGACCAGCACTGCATCCGGTTGCAGCTGGGCCAGCGCATATTCGCGCAGCAGTTCGCCGGCGCGCGCGCGCGGGCCGTGCACCGGCGCGTGTTCGGCGCACGGCGTTGGCGCGTCGAATACGCGGATGCGTTCGGGCGGCACCAGGCCTTCGAAAGCGAGGCGGATGTCGGCGATGGAAGCGTCCAGCGCGCCGTTCAGCAGCAGCCAGATGTCATGCTGGCCGGCGTTGCGGGCAACGCCCAGCGCCAGTGCCAGCGAGTAGCGGCCTATGCCGCGGAAACGGCTTTCCGATTGGGCGCCCTGCAGGTCGATCACGATACGCACAGCTTATTCCTTGCTGGCGGCCTGGTGTGCCGCCTTGGTCAGTTCATGGTAGGCGCGCGCGGCGCGCGGTGACAGCTGGCCTGGCGCATCGTCCTGGCGCAGCGGGGCCGGCACGGCGGCGCTGGCTTGCAGCATGCTGCGCATCAGGCGCGCTTGCAGGCGCGGCGCAAGGCGCGTCAGCAACGCGCGCAGCCCGCGTTTGATGCGCGGATGGCGCAGCACCCAGCGGCCACCACCCAGCACCGCACTGCGGGCTTTGCGCTTGGCCCAGCCGCGCACGCGGTGGACGAAGGTGACGGCGGCGCGCAGCGGCGCGGTGATGCGCCAGGAGGTGCTGGCCAGCAGGTCGGTGGCCAGTTGGCCCAGCGCTTCGGCCTTTTGCGTAGTCTGCTGCAGCAGCACCGAGGCGTGGTGCAGGTGTTGCTGGGTTTCGTGCAGCTGCTCGGCGGTTTGCTGCACGCGCTGCTCCAGTTGCAGCAGGCGTTGCGCGTGCTCGGCGTTGTCGGCCTTGGCGCGTGCTTGCTGTTCATCGATGCGCGTGCTGTGGCGTCCCAGTGCGCGGTGCAACTCGCCGTTTTCTTGCGCGAGTTGCTGGTCGTAGCGCTGCGCCAGTGGCGCCAATGCGATGCCGTAGTCGGCGCCGAAGGCGGCGTCCAGCGTGGACATGGTCGCGGCGGGTGCGGCTTTTTGCGCTACCACGCTGTAGTCCGGGCTCGGGCCTTCCAACACGTTGATCATGCCGATGCGGGCGTCGGTGTGCAGCTGTGCTTCTTCTTGCAGGCGGACGATTTTGTGGCGTTCGAAACCGGCGTGTTCCACCGCGAAATCCAGCAGCAGCGGCGGGATCGGACGCAGGTGCGACGGGTCCATGTAGAAGCTGGACGCGCCCACCACCAGGTTTTCCGGGTTTGGCGTTTCCAGGATCAGCAAGCCGCCCGGACGCAGCGCGCGCAACGCTTCGTCGATCAGCTCGCGCACCATGTCGAACGGGATGTGCTCTACCAAGTGGAATGCCGACACCAGCGCCAGGCTGCCGTCCGGCGCAGCGCGCAGCGCGGCCAGTGCATCCATCGTTTCAACTTGCAGGCCGCGCTCGCGGCAAGCGGCCAGCATGCCGTCGTCGAGGTCAATGCCGCGCGCGGCCAGGCCGTATTCGCCCAGCAGTTCCAGCCACTCGCCGCGGCCGCAGCCGAGATCCAGCGCAGTGGCCGGACTGTCGTCCAGCAGCGGCGCCACGAACGGCTGGTAAGCGCGCAGGCGCTGGGTGATGGTGTCGCGCGAGCCGCGGTAGCGGTCTTCAAAAGCACGGTAAAACGTCATCGCACGATCTCCACTTCAGGCTCAAGCCAGCTGCTGCCGACAAACTCGCGCCGGTTCATATTCATCACGATAAACAAGTGCGCCAGGTCGCGCCATTCATAGTTGTCGGCCAGATGGGTCTCGCTGCTGGTCAGCGCGGTAGTGATCGAATAGCTGCCGGCGCCCAGGTTGAGTGGGAAGCGGAAGCGGTATTCGATGCTGGCGCCGGCTTCGACGTTTTCCAGCACCTGCTGCATGTGGTGGGTGTTGGTGCCGTACATCGGCTGGCCCAGGCGGTCCTTGATCATGTATCCCAGCACCAGCTTCGGCAGCGGTGCATGCACCTTGACCTGCACTTTGAGCGTAACCGGGGCGCCGACATTGACCACTTCCATCGGCGCGCCATCTTCGTTTTCCAGCGTGATGGCGGTGACGGTGGCCTGGCCGTTGCCGGAGGTGGTCTGGACCCGTCCTTCCGGGGTGCGCACCTGCGCGACGGTCGAACCTTCACGCTCGGCGATCAGGGCGTTGTAGTAGTCCATCACTTCTTCCGGCGTGCCTTGCAGCGCCAGGCGGCCGCGGTCGAGCAGGATGGCACGGTCGCAGATCGCTTGCATGGCGGCGCGGTCATGGCTGACGATCAGCAGGGTCGTACCCTGCTGGCGATAGGCGCGGATGCGCTCGAAGCTCTTGTGCTGGAAATAAGCGTCGCCCACCGACAGCGCTTCGTCGACGATCAAGACGTCGGGACGGCGCGCGGTGGCCACGCTGAAGGCCAGCCGCATCTGCATGCCGGACGAGTAGACCCGCACCGGCTGGTCGATGTAATCGCCAATCTCGGCAAATGCTTCGATGTCCGGCATCAGGGTGTTGAGTTCGTCCACGCCTAGGCCCAGCAACTGGCCCGCCATGTAGACGTTCTGGCGGCCGGTGAAGTCGGGGTGGAAGCCCATGCCCAGCTCCAGCAGCGCCGCCACGCGGCCGCTGATGGTGACGCGGCCGGTAGTCGGCTGAGTGGTGCCGGTGATCAGCTTGAGCAGGGTGCTCTTGCCGGCGCCGTTGATGCCGATGATGCCGACCGCTTCGCCCGGCGCCAGCGTGAAGCTGATGTCCTGCAGCACCCACTTGAGCGCATGGCGCGGGCCACGCCACGGCAGCAGCCATTCGCCCAGCCGGCTCCAGCGGTGCGGATATTGTTTGTAGGCCTTGCCCAGGCCGTGTACCAGTATGCTGCCCATTACAGTTCGTCCACCATTTCTCCGGCGCGTTTGCGGAACAGTTGCATCCCCAGCGCGCAGCACAGCAGCGCCAGTGCGGTCACCGGCAGCAGGCTGCGCCAGTGCGGCGCGTGGCCGGCCACCAAAATATCCTGGCAAGCGCCGACCACCGCCGCCATCGGATTCCAGCCCAGCATTTCGCGTATTTCCGGCGGCAATGCGCTGGCCGGATAGACGATGGGCGTGAACCAGAACCAGAATTGCAGCAAGATGGTGAAGAACTGGCCGACGTCGCGGAAGAATACGTTGAAGACGCCGAGGATCATGCCGATGCCGACCGCGAACAGCGTCATCACCAGCAGCACCGGCAGCAGGGCCAGGTAGATCCAGCCGGGGAAGGTGCCGGTCAGCAGCAGAAATACGGTGAACAGGCCGAAGATGATGACGAAATTGACGCCGGCATTCAGTACCACGATGATCGGCAGGCAGATGCGCGGGAATTGCAGCTTCTTGATCAGGTTGGCGTTTTCAATGAACACCCCCTGGCTGCGTGAAGTGATTTCGGCAAACAAGCCCCAGGTCAGCGCGCCCGCGCACAGGTAGATGCTGTAGGCGAACGGCAGGTCCACGCCTTGCAGGCGGTTGTGCATGACTTGCGAAAAGATCACCGTGTAGACCACAATCATGGCCAGTGGATTGAGCACGGTCCACGCCGCGCCCAGCAGGGAATTGCGGTAGCGGCCCTGGAACTCGCGGCGCACGCTGCCGGCGATGAAGCCGCGGTAGCGCCACACGCCGAGCAGCATGTCAGGTGAAATCACAGGCGCCCTCCGCCGGCGGTGCGGAACACGTATTGAGCTTTGATCATGGCAACAAGCGGCCTGGGCGGCATATGGCGACGGCGCGCGCGGCCGTCTGGCCTGGTGCGCTCGCCGGCAGGCCTGAAAATAAAACGGCGATTATAGCATCGGCGGCGGGGGGCTTGCCCCTCTGGCAACATCTGGTTACAGCTGCGTGGCGAGCGCGGCCTCAGGCCTGGGCCAGTTTCTGCAGCGCCTCCGGATCGATGATGATCAGGCTGTGCGCGCCCTTCTTGATGATGCCTTGCTGGGTCAGCACCATCAGGGCCCGGGTGACGGTCTCGCGGCTGGTGTTGATCATGTTGGCGATGTCCTGGTGGGTCGGCAGGTTGGCCACCATGTGCACGTCGCCTTCTTTCTTTTCCTTTAACAGGTCGAGGAAAGTGTAGATGCGGCGCGAGGTGTTGTGGATACTGAGCAGGGCGCGGAATTCCGAATCGCGCTGCACCTTGGCCGCCAGGAAGCGTAGCATCTGGTTGGCCACCGGGGGCGAGTGCGAGAACAGGTGCAGCGCAGTGGCACGCGGCAGCAGCGCTACCAGCACCGGCGTCAGCGCCACCACCGAGGCCGAGCGCATCGAGCCGTTGATGACGGCGATTTCGCCAAAGAAGTCGCCCGGGTTGAGCATGCGCAGGCCGATCGCGCGGCCGTCTTCGGTGACGTCCACCACTTGCAGCGAGCCGGTCAGCAGGAACAGCAGGCTGTCGCCAGTGGCGCCCTTTTGCAGCACCACGTCGCGCTTGGCGTACTGGCGGATGCGCAGGTCGCCCTTGACGCGCAGCATGTCCTCTTCGCTCAGCTCGGCGAGCAGGGGAATCCGGCGCAGGTGAATCTGCACATTGACCGGTCCGGTCTCGGTGGCCGTGTCCGGGCCGGGCGGTGCGCTGGCCGCGCCGCTGGTGACCAGGGCCGGGGCGCCATCCTCCTCTTGTTTCTTTTTTGTTAGCGTCATGACTCAGCCCATCCCTGGCGGCTTAAAAATTGTCCCAGCGCCAGCTCAGTTGCAGCGCGCGACTATTATATGCGAGCAGGGAAATATTTTCGCGATTGCGCACCAGCCGTCCTTCGAGGTGCAGGCTGACGTTGGGGCGCACATACCACTGCACCGCCACCCGTGCATTGCTGGTGTCCTGTTGCCGCACGGTGTCGATCAGGCCGGGCGAATACACCTGGCTGCCGGCCCAGTGCTGGTGCGTCAGCGCGGCCTCGCCATACAGGCCGGAACGCAGCAAGGTGTACCACTGGGCACTGGCAAACCAGCCGTCGCGGTTGCCGCCGGGCCGGTTGTCGGCGCCGTTGTCGTGCAGTTTGCTCAGCGTCAGCTGCGCCTGGTGCTGGCCGCTGCGGTAGTGCAGCACGCCGCCAAGCTCGACCGTGTTGCTGTCATAGCTGGTGCGGGTAGGGTAGCTGACATGGCTGAAGTTGGTGATTGCCGCCAGCTCCAGCTGTTCGGGCAGGGGCAGCGGCGGCGCGGCGCGCAGTTGCAGCGCTTCCTGGCGCTGGTACAGCCTGCCATCGAGGGTGAGGTTGCTGTAGACGCCGGTGGCACGCGCGCGCCAGCGGCCGATCGACCAGGCATGCTCCAGGCCCAGCAGCAAGGTGCTGCTGTCCTGCGCGTGATCGCGGTCGTTGCGGCGGTCCGACAACTGGACGATGGCCAGCGTGTCGGCCAGCGGCAACGGCCGCACATAGGAGACCGAGAGCAGGCGGTAGTGGTCGGGGTGGGCCAGGAATTCCGGCGCCAGCTCGCCGGGGATGCCACCGATGCTGAAGGCGGGATTGCTGGCGCCCTGGTTGACGTTGCTGTCGTAGCCGCGCCCGACGCTGAGCAGCCAGGAGGCGCGCCGCGCGTCTTCCGTCCGTTGGCAGCCGACGCTGCGGTAGGAGGCAATCACATCCTGAATGCCGGGCGGCGGCTGGAAGCGCCGCTCGATTTCGCCGAACAGACGTTCGGCTTCGACCCCGTTGCCCAGCCCGCATTCGGTGATGGCCAGTTCCAGCCAGGCGCCGGCGTGCAGCGGATTGTCCTTGATCAGGCGCGCCAGCATGGCCTCGGCCTCGGTGCTGCGGCCCTCGTCCAGTGCCCGCAGCGCGGCCTGGTACAGTGCCTCCGGCGTATCGCCCTCGGCCTCGACCGCGCTGACGGCGTCTGGCGCCGTAGCGGCCGGTGCGGCGGCGGCCGCTATGGCACCAGACGCCGCCAGCAGCAGGGGCCAGGCCCACCATAGCCAGCGCGCGCTCATGCGGACAGCTCCGGCGCCAGCGTGTACAGCTGGATCGGTTTTTCCTTGCCGCGCAGCTGGCGCTCGCCCAGCGCCAGCAGGCGGTGGCGGCGGGCGCGGCGCGCCGTGCCTTCGCCGACGATCACGTCGTGCGGGTAGTCGCGCGCCGCCTGTTCCAGGCGCGAGGCGGTGTTGACGCTGTCGCCGACGGCGGTATAGATGCTGCGGAAGCTGGTGCCGTAGTCGCCGGCCATGGCGGCGCCGCTTTCAATCCCGATCCGCACCCGCAGCGGCGGCAGGCCGCGGCGCGCGCGCAGCGCGCTCAGTTGCGCCACTTCGCGCTGGATGCGGGCGGCCGCTTCCAGCGCCAGGTCGGCGTGGTCGGCATTGGGTAGCGGCGCGCCCCAGAAGGCCACCAGGCCGTCGCCGGTGTATTTGTCCAGCGTGCCCTGCATCTCCAGCACGGGCCGCGTCAGGCAATCGAGGAAATCGGTGGTCAGGCGCGCGGCGTCGTCCAGCGACAATGATTCGACCTGGCTGGTGTAGCCCTCCATGTCGGCAATCAGGGTGGTGACCTCCAGCAGGCGCGGCGCCAGCGGATCTTTCAGGTCGCTGCGCAACAGTTCATCCACCACCGCCTTGGCCACATATTGGCGCAGGGTGTCGAGCAGCTGGCGTGAGCGCTGCTGTGCCTGCTGCCAGTGGAACGGCACCGCCACCGCCAGCAGCAGCAGGATCGACAGCAGCGGTGCGGCCGGGGCGAACCACGGATCGTGCGGCGCGATCAGATACGCCAGTCCCAACCAGGCCAGCGCGCTGCTCGCCAGCAGAGCGGCATTGGTGGCGGCCGAGCGGCGCGGCAAGGTATAGCTGGCGCACAGCACCACGCCTGCGGTGAACAGCACTGCCAGCAGGCGACCGGGCCAGGGCGCGGGCGCCAGCCCGGCCTGGGCGTCGAGCTGGGCGCTGAGCAGTTCGGCATGCACCGCCAGCCCGGGCATCGACTCATCGAGCGGGGTGGCCACGCGGTCGCCGATGCTGAGCGAGGAGGAGCCGATCAGCACCAGCCGTCCGGCGACGTCGCTGGCATCCAGCGCCTTGCCCAGCACATCCTGGGCGCTGGCGACGTCATAGGCGGCGCGGCTGCGGCGATACGGCAGCCGCACCATGCCCTGCTCACCAAGGGCGGCGGGCGGATGGCCGCTGCAACAGTCGAGCAGGGCGCGCGACAAGGTCGGGTACAGGCGGCCGTGGTACCAGGTGCTCATCGGTACGCGGCGCAGCACGCCGTCCGGATCCGGCACCACGCCGATATTGCCGAAGTAGCGCGCGCCGGCGAGGCCGGCATGGTTGGCCAGATAGCCGGTGGCCGGCACGCCGGCGCCCGCCGCGGCGGTGGCCAGCCCGCCGCCCAGCTGGCCACCGGTCAAGGCTGGCTGGCGCGTCACGTAGTCAAACATTTGCGCCAGCACCAGCGGGCCGTGGCGCGCCAGCATGGCCAGTCGCATGTCGCCTTCCGCATCGGCCGGCTTTTCCTGCAAAATATCCAGCGCCACGCCTTTGGCGCCGGCTGCCAGCAGCAGTTCGATCAGGTCGGCCAGGCGGGCGCGCGGCCAGGGCCAGGGGTGCTGGGCCAGGCTGGCCTCGTCGATATCGACCACCAGGATGCGCCGCTCCGGGCTGGCGCTCGCTTGCAGGCGCAGGATCTGGTCGCGCAGCGCTTCGCCGCCCAGCTGGGTCCATGCCGGCCCCTGCGGCAACTGCGCCGCCAGGCACAGCAGCACGGCGCTGCCGGCGATCAGGACGCGTAATAGGAGCAGTTTGAGCTGGGTGGAAAATTTAACCGGTATCGTCATGAAGAAGGCGGGCGGTGTGCCAGAGCCGTTGTTGCAGCCTGAATACAGTGATGGATAGCTTGCTAGTATAACCGCACTGCCAGCCCGCAGGGAGTTCCCGGCGCAACACGTGTAACAGACTGTAATATTTGTAATATGTGACGTATATCACAGATTTAAGTCGAATTCAGCGGAGAATACGTCATAAGGAGAAATTTATGTTACGCAATTTTGTCATCGGTGCACATCTGGCGTTGGCCGCCTCGCTGGCCTGGGGCGGCGAGGCCGGGCATGTGGTGTTTGTCACCGGCCAGGCGCAACTGGCGGGCCGGCCGGCCGCGCTCGACGCTGTGGTCCAGGAAGGCGACCAACTGAGCACTGGAGCCGATGGGTATGTCTATGTTAAGACGGTCGATCAGGGCTTTCTGATCCTGCGCCCGAACAGCCGCGCACGGATAGCAACCTACCAGGTCGACCCAGCCCAGCCGTCCAACACCCATGTCAAGCTAGAACTGGAGCAGGGGGTGGCGCGCGCCATTTCCGGTCAGGGCGTCAAACAGGCTCGGCAGAATTTCCGGTTCAACACTCCAGTGGCGGCAATTGGCGTGCGCGGCACCGACTTTATCGTGTTTACCGATAACCAGACGTCGCGCGTGCAGGTGGTGTCCGGTGGTGTGGTGATGAGTGCGTTTTCGGCCAGCTGCTCGGCGGAGGGCGTTGGCCCGTGCGAAGGCAGCGCCAGCCGCGAACTGTTTGCCGGCCAGGCCGGCATGCTGCTGCAAGTGCAGCGCGGCCAGGCTACGCCGCAACTGTTGAACAATCCGGCCCTGACGCCGGATCAGAACGAAAAGCCGCGCCAGGATGAGCCGGTGGGCAAGGTCAGCGCCGGCGCGCTGTCGTCGACCCAGGTCAATCTGGACCCGCAACGCTCGGCCTTGTCGCTGGAGGCGATCCGCCCGGCCAGTACGCCGAATTCCACGCCGTCTGGTAGTGATAGCGTCAGCGTGCCGCCGGTGCTGGTGACGCCGCCGGTGGTGGTAACGCCGCCAACACCACCCGCGCCGCCGCCAGAGTTGCCGCCCAAGGCGCAGGAAGTATTCTGGGGGCGCTGGAGCACGGTTGCCGGCCAGGCCGTGATGCCGGCATCAATCCAGGGCAATAGCGTCGACTCACCGCAATTTGTTGGCGAATATGCAGTGGCCCGCGTCAAGGGCGCCACGCTGGTGATGCCGACCGAGGGCAAGGTTAGTTTTACGCTCAACGGCAGTGAGGCGGTGGTGCAGAAAAGCAGCGGTGAAGCACGCGCGAATGTTGATTCTGGCCGCTTGAATATTAATTTTGTCGACCGCTCTTTCACCACCGATTTGGGTTTGTCTTCGGGGACTGAAAAATACGACATTTCCGGCAAGGGCGTGATCGATTTAAAAGGGACGATGAGCAGTTCCTCCGGCTCCTCTACCCTGATTCGCGGCTACCTGTCTGGCCCGAACGTGGAAGAGGCGGGTTATGTATTTAAAAATACGACTTATCCCGGGGTGACGCTGCTGGGTGGCACCAGCTGGAAAAGATAATCCCGCTGTATTAAATACACCATTAAAACGCAGGCTCGCGAGCCTGCGTTTTTTATAATGCAGCGAGTTTCAAATGTTTTTTAATTCTCACCAAAATTCACCTTTTGCAACGGTTTGCATCAATTTTGAGCAAGTAAAGTGCAACATTGTGTAAAAAATCGTAGTTTCTGCAGTAAAAATATGGATTTTGTGACGGTGATCACAACACCGTATCCCTGCTGTGGCAATATACTTCGCAGCTCTGCAAAAAAGTGTCCAAGTTGCAGACAGCGCTGTTTGTTGCTTGGACAGCAGACCAACCCGGTTTAAACCAATATAAGGATTTCACTATCATGGCAGCACAAGACTACGCAAGCATCGTACAACAGCTGTACATTTCGTACTTCGGTCGCCCAGCTGACTACTTTGGCCTGCAAAACTTCGAAGCGCAATTGAACGCAATTGGCGCCCCTACGAACCTGACCGACCTGAACGCTGCTGTGCAAGCCGGTAAGACCCCTGCGCTGAACGCCCTGATCAACAGCTTCGCTACCTCGTCGGAATCGGTTGCCCTGTACGGCACCGACAACAGCCCAATCGGCATTTCCAAGTTCCTGGTCGCCGTGTTCACCAACGTGCTGGGTCGCGCTCCTGACCTGGGCCCAGGTTGGGACTTCTGGTACAACGCTCTGGCATCGGGCAACCTGTCGCGCGCAAACGCCGCGCTGGCCATCGCCGAAGGCGCTACCACCAACACCACCGCCCAAGGCCTGCTGGATGCTCAGACCATCACCAACAAGCAAGCCGTGGCAGTGAACTTCACCGCTGCTCTGGATACCCCAACCAAGATCAACGCCTACTCGACCGCTGCTGCTGTCGCTATCGCTAGCGGCCTGCTGCAAGGCGTGACCCCAACCACCGATCCAGCAGCTTACCAGTCGACCGTGCTGACCGCTGTGAGCAACGTGGTTGCAACCTCGATCCCAACCGTGACCACCGCACTGACCACCGGCGTTGACACCCTGGTTGGCGGCCTGGGCAACGACGTCTTCAACGGCGTTATCGGTACCGGCGTTGCCGCTACCGCTACCGACAAAGCCACCGATACCCTGACCGCGCTGGATTCGATCGACGGCGGCGCTGGTGCCAACGTTCTGAATGTCAGCATTCTGCGCACCGGCCAATCCCTGCCTTCCGGCCTGACCGTGAAAAACGTTCAGACCATCAACGTGACCGCTGCTGCTGAAGCTGCTGTAAACACCTCGACCGGCTTCACCGGCGTGACCAACCTGAACATCACCTCGAACGGCGCTGATAACGTGGTTGCAGGTGCTGGCCAAGCTGTTGCCATCACCAACACCGCTGGCACCGTGACCCTGGCTGGTGGTTCGACCCAGAACGTGACCACCGCTGGCGGCTACGCTCTGTCGGGCGCTACCGGCGCGATCACCGTAGTTGACACCGCTCAAGCCGGCGTTGCCTCGACCATCGTTGATGGCACCAGCGTCAATCTGACCACCACCACCGTGGGCACCGGCACCATCACCGTCGGTGGCGCATCGCACCTGCCAACCGGCGCTGTTTCCGTGACCCAGAACGTTAAGGGCACCGGCGCGCTGTTGGCTGGCAACATCACCATCAACGGTGGCACCGTTGACACCGTGACCGTGGCCGCTACCCAGGCAACTGCCAACACCACCACCACCATCGGCACTGTTGCCGTCAACGGTTCGACCGCGACCACCTCGGTCTCCGTCACCCAGACCGCCGCCGTGGCACCAGTTGCTGCTGTGACTGCAGTAGCTGCTGTGGTAGAAACCGGTAGCGCACTGTTCACCGGCATGACCGTTGGCCAAACCATCACCATTGGTGGTCTGACCTTTACCGCTGGCGGCACCCTGACCGCAGCGCAAACGGCAGCTGCCTTTGCTAACCTGACCGCAGGCGCAACCCAAGGTAACTCGGTCCTGGGTAGCTACTCGGGCGTTCTGTCGGGCTGGACCAGCGGCGCTGCATCGACCGCGACCGTTGTGTTCTCGAGCACCGCTTCGGGCAACGTTGCTGACCTGTCGACCGTCACCAGCGCAACTGGCGCAACTGCTCCTGTTATCACCGAAACCACCGGTGTAGCAGCGACCGCAGCTGTTGCCGGCGTAGGCGGCATCGCCAACGGCGCTGTCAACATCACCGACGTGAACTACGGCACCGCAACCGCCGGCAAGATCACCTCCGTGACCGAAAACGGCTACGCTTCGGGCTTCGTTAAATCGGACGCACTGGCCACCCTGTCGCTGGCTAACAGCGCTGGCGCCACCGTGGCGGTATGGAACAACACCGCTACCACCCTGGGCGTGACCGTCAACAAGCTGGGTGCCTCTTCGGCTCTGACCCTGGACGGCGGTGCTGCCAAGTACACCAAGCTGAACGTGACCACTGCAGGTGCTGATTCGACCTTGGCCGTGACTGGTGCTGCTGTAACCGCACTGACCGTGAACGGCAGCAACGCAATCGATCTGACCGGTTCGAGCTTCGCCGCACTGGCCACCGTGACCGTGAGCGGTGCCGCTGGCGTAACCCTGGTTGCGTCCGGCACGGCCGTGACCGACGTTAATGCAGCTGCTTCGTCGGGCGCCAACACCTTCACCATCGATTCGAGCAAAGCCACCTACGAAGGCGGCTCGGGTGTTGACACCGTGACCCTGACTTCGACCACCGTGTCGAAGGCTATCGTTCTGGGTGCAGGCAACGATACCGTTGTGCTGGCTTCGGGCACCACCTCGCTGGGCGCTCTGATTGACGGCGGCACCGGTACCGATACCCTGTCGATGGATGCTACTAGTGCTGCTACCGCTTCGGGCAGCGCTACCTTCGCAGGCAAGGCAATCGGCTTCGAACACCTGACCCTGACCGGTGGCGGTACCAACGTTGTTGACGTGGCTCAACTGGGCAACTACAACTACGTTACTTCGCACGGTAACGCCTCGCTGACGCTGAACAACCTGGCTTCCAATGGCACCCTGGTGTTCGACGGCGCGAATACCGCCGCTATCGTGAACGTATCGAACGCTTCGACCGGCACCGCTGACGTGCTGAACGTTGTGATTTCGAACGCCGCAAGCGTCGCCGCCGGTTCCCTGACCGCAGCGAACGTGGAAACCGTCAACATCACCTCGACCGACACCACCACCACCCACTCGGCTGGCACCAATACCAACTCGCTGACCCTGGTTGACACCTCGGCCACCACGATCAAGGTACTGGGCAATGCTAACCTGCAACTGACCAACACCGGTAACACCGCTGTGACCTCGATCGACGCTTCCGGCCTGACCGGCGGCCTGACCGTGACCACCGCTGGTACCGTTGCTGAAACCGTCAAGGGCGGCGCTGGCGTCAACCTGCTGACCGCAGGTGCTGGTGTTACCGCTGACACCCTGATCGGTGGCGCATCGGCTGACGTTCTGACCGCCAACAGCGGCCTGAACACCCTGACCGGCGGCGGTGGTGCTGACACCTTCGTCATCGGCCACACTGCCAACGTCAACACCTACTCGACCGTCACCGATGCTAGCGTCGGCGACAAGATCCAACTGGTGAACATGGGTACCGAAGTGTTCAACGCAACCAAAGTAACGCTGGCTGCTACCGCCGTGTTCCAGGATTACGCCAACGCGGTTGTCAACGCTGGTGGCGATGCCTCGACCAACGGTTACATCGGCTGGTTCCAGTTCGGTGGCGATACCTACGTTGTGGAAAGCCTGCACAATGCAACCGGCGCCGGCTTGAACTTCACCAACAACGCCTCCACCGGCGATATCGTTGTGAAGCTGACCGGTCTGGTTGATCTGAGCCACACCTCGGTGAACACCACCGGTGCTCCTACCCTGCTGATCGGCTAATAGTCAGGAATACCGGGTAACCGGTATTCCGTCTAGCTGAGAAAGCGTCCCGGTAAGGGACCTAAACCCCGCAAGCTGTTTAACAGCTTGCGGGGTTTTTTTATGGCACGAGCTGCCGATGCCCATTCAGTGAAAGCGCGTAAAAAACGTCGTTTGCGTAATATTTTGTGACGAGCATCACATTTTCTTTTCATTTTGAGGGATAATGTCTCGTCTTTCTTAAAGAGAAGAATTTTGCGCTGCCTTCTGGCTCATCCATCCCGCCTATGAAAAAACTTCTGAACCCAAAGAACGAGATCCAATCGATCTTGTCATCTTTTAAACGAACCTTCTATACCGTGGGAGTGTTCAGTGCCATCATCAACCTGCTGGCGCTGGTTCCATCCATCTATATGTTGCAGGTCTATGACCGGGTGCTGGGCAGCCGTAATGAGATTACCCTGCTGATGCTGACCCTGATCATGATGGCCGGCTATGCCTTCATGTCGGTGCTGGAGTTGGTGCGCAGCTTCGTGCTGGTGCGCGTCGGCGCCAAGTTCGACATGGAACTCAACAAGCGCGTGTATACCGCCGCCTTTGAGCAAAATTTGAAGCAGGCCGGCGGCAATGCCGGCCAATCCTTGTCCGACCTGACCAATCTGCGCCAATTCCTGACCGGCAATGCCTTGTTCGCGCTGTTTGATGCGCCATGGTTCCCGATTTATCTGGCGGTGATCTTCATCTTTGAGCCTAGCCTCGGTATCTTCTCCGTTTGCGGTACGCTGGTGCTGATCGTTTTGGCTTATGTGAATGAGCGCGTGACCAAGGAGCCGCTCGGCGAAGCCAACTCGATGGCGGTCATGTCCAGCAATCTGGCCAGCAATAACCTGCGTAACGCCGAAGTGATCGAATCGATGGGGATGTTGCCCAATCTGATGAACCGCTGGTTTAAATTGCATACCCGTTTCCTCCATTTGCAGGCCAAGGCCAGCGAGAAGGCGGGCCTCATCAACGCCCTGACCAAGTTCGTACAAATGTCGCAGCAGTCGCTGGTGCTGGGCTTCGGCGCCTTGCTGGTGCTGGACAATAAAATGACCCCGGGCATGATGATCGCTGCCTCCATCCTGGTCGGCAAGGCATTGGCGCCGGTTCAGATGGTTATTGCTACGTGGAAAAGCTGGGCCAATACCCGCAGTGCTTATGAGCGCTTGAGCACGCTGCTGGAAAAGAATCCGGTCCGCACCTCAGGGATGGAATTGCCGAAGCCGGCTGGCACGCTGGCGGTGGAAGGCGTGAGCGCCGCGCCACCGGGCGTGATGGTGCCAGTGCTGCGCGGCGTAAGTTTTGGCATTCAGGCTGGTGACGTGCTGGGCGTGATTGGCCCGAGCGGTTCCGGCAAATCGACCCTGGCGCGCCTGATGGTGGGTGTGTGGCCGGCCCTGGTGGGCAAGGTACGCCTGGATGGCGCCGATATCTTCCAATGGAACAAGTCTGAGCTTGGCCCGCACTTGGGTTATCTGCCACAGGATATTGAACTGTTTGGCGGCACCGTGTCGGAGAACATCGCCCGTTTCGGCGATCTGGACGCCGAAAAGGTGGTTGAGGCCGCCAAGCTGGCTGGCGTGCACGATATGATCCTGCACCTGCCTAAGGGCTACGACACCCTGCTGGGTGACGGCGGCGCCGGCTTGTCCGGCGGGCAGAAACAGCGTCTGGGCCTGGCCCGCGCCATGTATGGCGATCCTGCGCTGCTGGTGCTGGATGAACCTAATTCGAATCTGGACGACGTTGGCGAAATTGCACTGCTGCAGGCAGTACAGAACATGCGCCAACGCGGCAAGACCATTGTGCTGATCACGCACCGTACCAGTATTATCAGCGCCACCAATAAACTTCTGCTGTTGCGTGAAGGGATCGTGGCGGCCTTCGGCCCGACCAAGGACGTGCTGAACGGCTTGCAGGAGCAGCAGCAAAAGCAGGTCGCTGCGCAACAGGCGGCACAACAGGCAGCCGCGCAACAAGCTGCAACCCAACAGGCGGCGCAGCAAGCCGCTGCGGCCGGCGCCCATGGCGCCGCAGCAGGGACGGAACAGGAGTAAACCATGTCGAACCATCTCATCAAGAAGCCGGCCGAGCCGGCAACCGAAGTCATTACCCATGATGTCACCCCACTGACGGTCAACACCGATTCGGGCGCTTACGCCAAGGTTGGCTGGATTGTTGTGCTGGCTGGTGTACTGGGTTTTCTGCTGTGGGCCACTTTTGCACCGCTGGACAAAGGCGTTCCGCTGTCGGGCTTTGTGACCAAGGAGGGTAATCGCAAGGCGATTCAATATCCGACCATTGGTACGGTGCAGGACATCCTGGTGCGTGACGGCGATGTCGTCAAGGCTGGCCAGGTGCTGGTCCGCATGAACGATACTCAGGTTAGTTCGGCGCTGGAGGCAACCCTGGCGCAATATATCGTCGACCGTGCAGCCGAAGCCCGACTGATGGCCGAACTGGGTGGCAGCAGCAATGTACTCTTGCCGAAGGACCTCATGTCTTACCAGGCAGATCCGCGTGTCAAGGAAAGTATGGATCTGCAACGCCAGTTGCTTAGCTCGCGCCGCCTGGCACTCGAAAATGAGTTGCAGGCAATGAGCGAGACTGCGTCTGGCTTGATTTCGCAGATTCATGGATTGGAAGAGTCGCGCGAAAGCAAAAAGGTGCAGCTGGCATATATCAAGGAACAGCTCGACAATAACCGCGACTTGGTGAAAGAAGGGTTCGTTCCGCGCAGTCATTTGCTGGAGCTGGAGCGTAGCTACGCACAGATCAGCGGCACTATTTCGGAGGACACTGGCAATCTGGCGCGCTACCGCAGTCAGGTCAATGAGGCCAACCTGCACCGCGCCCAGCGCCAGCAGGAATACCAGAAGGAGGTCCGCAGCCAGCTGTCTGAAGTGCATAAAGAGGCCGAATCGCTGGCCGGCCGTCTGCAAGGCCAACGGTACGACGTGGCCAACGTCGAGCTCAAGTCACCGGTGGACGGCGTGGTGGTCGGTAGCACCGTGTTTACCAAGGGCGGCGTGGTTTCGCCCGGCTCCAAGCTGATGGAAATCGTGCCGACCGATGACGTGCTGGTGGTGGAAGGCCAACTGGCGGTCAATCTGGTGGACAAGGTCCACCCTGGCTTGCCAGCCGAGCTGATTTTCTCGGCCTTCAACACTAACCGCACGCCGCATATTCCAGGCGAGGTGATCCAGGTGGCGGCTGACCGTACCGTGGATGAACGCAATGGCCAGCCATACTACAAGGTGCGGGCGCGGGTGACGCCGGCAGGCGCCAAGCTGATTGCCGAGCATAAGCTGGCGGTTGTGCCGGGCATGCCGGTGGAGTTGTTTGTGAAGACGGGTGAGCGCACCATGATGAATTATCTGATGAAGCCGATCTTCGACCGTGCCAAGACTTCGATGTCGGAGGATTAAGTGGCCGCTAAACTGATCGTACGCAAGCTGGCGCTGGCGCTGGGCGCGGCTGGAATGTTGCTGGGAGTAGACGCCTCGGCGATGAGCCTGATGCAGGCTTATGAGGCGGCGGCGCAGCATGACCCGTCCTATCGGGCCGCTTACTACAACGCTGAAGGCGGCAAGGAAAACCGCATCCTGGGACGCGCGGGCCTCCTGCCCAGTGTCACCGGCAACTATAGCAAGACGCAAAACCGCAATACGGAAACCTACTTCGGCAAGAGCGGCGCCCAGGATTACCAGTCCCTGAATTCGACGGTGCAGGTGCGCCAGACCTTGTTCAACCTGGACGCCTGGGCACGCTACAAGCAGGGCACGGCGCAAAGCGCGCAGGCCGAAGACCAGTTTGCTGCGGCGACGCAGGAAATGATCCTGCGCGTGGCCGGGGCTTATATGGAAGCGCTGCTCAAGGAAGACCAGCTGGCGCTGGCGCGCGCGGAGCGCGATATGTATGTCGAGCAGATCAAGGTCAACGAGTTGCTGTTCAAGAAGGGCGAGGGCACCAGCACCGATGTGCTGGAAACGCGTTCCCGCCTGGATCTGGCCGAAGCGCAGGTGCTGGAAGCGCAGGATGAGCTGATGTCGGCCAAAGATACGCTGTCCAGCCTGGTCGGCCAGGAGGTGGTGGCGCTGGATCATTTGCGGCCGGGTTTCCGCGTGGCGAACGACGACCTGAAGCCGTTTGAGGAATGGAAAAAGACGGCGCTGGAACAGAATCCGGACCTCAAAGCGCTGGCCAAGGGCGTGGAAGTAGCCCGGCAGGAATACAACAAGCAGCGCGCCGGCCATGCCCCGCGCGTGGACCTGACCGGCACCTACGGCAAGACCGGGTCGGAAACCTCGTCCACCATCAATGATGAATTCAAGGTGCGCAGCATCGGTTTTCAGGTGACCATCCCGATCTACCAGGGCGGCGCGGTGAGTGCGGCAGCCCGCCAGGCTGCAGCTGGCCAGGAAAAGGCGCGCCAGGATCTGGAAATCCAACAGGATAAAAATCTGGTGGAATTGCGTCGCAACTACAACCAGATTGTCAGCAGCGTGTCGCGTATCGATGCGCTGATGAAGGCGGAGGAGTCGGCCAATCTGTTGATCACGGCGACCCAGAAAAGCATCCGGGGCGGCGTCCGTATCAATCTCGATTTGCTGTCCGCGCAACGCCAGTTGTACACGGCCAAGCGCGATCTGGCACAGGCGCGTTACAACTACATGATTTCGGCGCTGCGCCTGCGCGCCGTGGCCGGCACCTTATCGGCGGAAGATGTGCGCCTGATGTCGGCACACTTCGAGTAATCCGATCGGGCATTCTATGGCACAGCGCCAGCGCTGGCAGTAGAATGCCTTTTTCTTTCTTTATTCCGGTTCATGTCCCCGCCAGCCTCGCACGATAAGAATAGCAAATTTCTGGGACTGGAAGTCCTGCGGTTTCTCTCCGCGATAGCCGTGCTGTTTTGGCACTACCAGCATTTCTCTTTCGTGGCGGATAAGCCGGTTGATTTTGTGACGGAACAGCAGCCGCTGTACCACGCCTTCGCCCTGTTTTACCGCTACGGCTTTTATGGGGTGCAGATCTTCTGGAGCATCAGCGGCTTCATCTTTTTCTGGAAATACAGCGAGGCCATCGGCGAAGGCCGGATCGGCGCGCGCCGCTTTTTTGTGCTGCGCTTCTCGCGCCTGTATCCGCTGCATTTTGCCACCCTGCTGCTGGTGGGCGCACTGCAACTGGTATATTTTGCCCAGCGCGGCTACTACTTCGTTTATCAGCATAACGATGCCTGGCATTTCCTCCTGAACCTGTTCATGGCCAGTCATTGGGGGCTACAGGATGGCTACAGTTTCAACGCGCCGATCTGGTCAATTTCGGTGGAAGTGCTGGTGTACCTGTTGTTCTTTTTGGTGCTGCGCCTGCTTGGCCGTTCGGTCTGGGTGAGCGCTGCCGTGCTGCTGGCGTGCACGCTGGCGAAGTGGAAGTGGGGCAACCAGGTGGTGCCGGTGGTGGACGCAGTGGGCTATTTCTTTGCCGGCGGTATGGCGGCGCTGGCCTATGTCCGCTGGTCGTCTGCGCGGGTGCTGAATTATGCCTTGCTGGGTGTGGCGCTGGTGGCGCCGGTGGGCTTGTATCTGTCCAACCGTCCGCACGACCAGGTGGCGCCGATGTTCCTGCTGGCCTACTTGCCGGTGCTATTGTTTCTGCTGGCGCGCGACCTGCATGTGTCGCCGCGCTGGCAGCAGTGGGTCGAGGCTGCCGGCAATATGACCTATTCCAGCTATCTGATCCACTTCCCGATTCAGCTGGCACTGGCGCTGGTGTGCAACTGGCGCGGTGTGGCGATTCCGTATCACAGCGTGCGCTTCCTGGCGCTGTTCCTCACCGCCAGCATGGTGGCGGCTTACTTCCTGTATCGCTGGTTTGAATTGCCGGCGCAGCAGCGCGTGCGCCGGCGCCTGCTTTAGTTCTTGCCGTAGCAATGCGGGCACGATTTCTCGTACACGTATTCCGGTGACAGCTGCTGGCGCGGCGTCACGACCGAGCGGCAGACGAAGCATTGCACGGTCTCGGTCGGTTCCAGTTTCGGGTTGAGCGCGGTACGGTAGTCGAACACGAAGCAGTCGCCCGTGTAGTGGGCGCCGCCGACTTCCTCGAAGTATTTCAGGATGCCGCCTTCCAGTTGGTAGACGTTGTCGTAGCCGATGTTCTGCATGTGGATCGCGGCTTTTTCGCAGCGGATGCCGCCGGTGCAGAAGGTGACCACGGTCTTGCCTTCGAAGTCATCCTTGTGGGCGGCGATCAGGTCCGGGAATTCGGTGAACTTCTTGATGCGGTAATCGACGGTGTTGTCGAAGGTGCCGACGTCCACTTCAAAATCATTGCGGGTATCGACCATCACCACCGGCTTGCCGTGGTCGTCGACGCCGTTGTCGAGCCAGCGCTTGAGCGTGTGGGCTTCGACGAACGGGGCGCGGCCTTCTTCCGGCTTAATCAGCGGCATGCGCATGGTGATGATTTCTTTTTTGATCTTGACCAGCATGCGCTTGTGCGATTGCTCGGCCGAGAAGCTTTCCTTCACTTCCAGGTCGGCGAAACGGGCGTCGCTGCGGACCCAGGCCAGGAACTCGTCAATATTGCCGCGCGGGCCGGACAGGAACATATTGATGCCCTCCGGGGTCAGCAGGATGGTGCCTTTCAGGTCCAGGCGGGCGCAGATGTCCTGGTACTGTGGGCGCATCTCTTCGGTGTTGTCGAAGGTGACGAATTTGTAGGCGGCGATGTTGACGTGCTGGGACGCAGCGCCAGCATGCGCTTCAGCTTGTAAAGCAGTATTAGCTTGCATGATGGTTAAGTAATCAAAAAAGGGGAAGGCGACATTATACGCGTTCCAGTGCTAAGATTATTACCACAATTGTAGTAAATGGAGGTTGCGATGGCGGGGAGCACTTCAATTCGTATCAATCAGGAGTTGTACGAGCAAGCCAAACAGGACGCCGCCATAGAGCATCGCTCGATCGCGGGTCAAATTGAGTTCTGGGCCCGGGTGGGGCGCGCGGCGCTGGATAACCCGGATTTGCCGGTCAGTTTTATCGCAGAGTCGCTGGCGTCGCTGGCTGAACCGCGCGAGGATGCCCAGCCGTTCGTGCCGCGTAGCAGCCGGAGCAAATAATGTGGGAGGTGCGGCAGACCAGGCGATTTGCCCGCCAGTACAAGAAACTGCGGGATAAGACCGCTGCCGATGTGGATGTCGCGGTAGCTGCCGTGCATGCGGATCCGCACAGCGGCGAGCGCAAAAAAGGCGATCTGGCGTCGCTCTGGGTGCATAAGTTTCGTAGCTCGGGACAGCTTTATCTGTTGGGCTACACGCTCGATGACGGCATACGGCTGGTCTATCTGGAAGCAGTCGGCCCGCACGAAAATTTTTATCGTGATATCAAACGTTCAGGCTGAATCAGTTTTATCGGTTCTGGCCGCTGCGCGGTAAAATAGGGGGTTATTGAACCAGTATTGACCGCCCCTATGAACATGGTAGCAAACGAACAAGAAATGACCGGTACTGCAGTGGTGCCGGCGGGACCGTCTTTCGTCCATTTGCGCGTGCACTCGGAATATTCCATCGTCGACGGCTTGGTCCGCATCGACGATCTGATCAAGCAGGCCGCCAAGGATAAGCAGGGCGCGCTGGCGGTCACCGACCTGGCCAATATGTTCGGCATGGTGAAGTTCTACAAGGCAGCGCGCGGCAAGGGTATCAAGCCGGTGGTCGGCGTCGATGTCTGGATCACTAACGATGACAACCGCGAGAAGCCGTCGCGCCTGATGCTGTTGGCGAAAAACCGCATGGGCTATTTGCAGCTGTGCGAACTGCTGTCGCAAGCCTGGCTCACTAATACCTACAAGGGCCGCGCCGAGATCCGCACCGAGTGGCTGCAAGAGCTCACCTCCAAGACTTACGCGCTGCTGCCAGATGATTCCCCGGCCAACGGCCTGATCGCCCTGTCCGGCGCCCATTTCGGCGACATCGGCACGGCCATCGAAAACGGCAACCCGGCGCTGGCCGAAGCCAATGCGCAAAAATGGTCCAGCATTTTCCCCGGCCATTTCTACATCGAGATCCAGCGCGCCGGCCAGGCCAACCAGGAGATGCAGGTGCGCCACTCGGTGGCGCTGGCGTCCAAGCTGGGCTTGCCGGTGGTGGCCACCCATCCAGTGCAATTCCTGTCGCAGGACGAGTTCATCGCGCACGAGGCGCGGATCTGTATCGCCGAGGGCGAGATGCTGGCCAACGCCAAGCGCGTGCGCAAGTTCAACGAGCAGATGCGTTTCCTGACGCAGGCCGAGATGGGCCAGCTGTTCCACGACCTGCCGGCCGCGCTGCAAAACTCGGTGGAAATCGCCAAGCGCTGCAACCTGACGCTGGTGCTGGGCAAGCCGCAGTTGCCGAACTTCCCAACGCCGGGCATGACCATCGATGAGTTCCTGCGTGCCGAAACCCAGAAGGGCCTGGAAGAGCGTTTGATCCAGCTGTATCCGGATCCGGTCAAGCGCGAAGCCAATCGCCAGCGCTATGAAGACCGCCTGAAGTTCGAGAACGACACCATCATCAACATGAAGTTCCCGGGTTACTTCCTGATCGTGGCGGAGTTTATCCAGTGGGGCAAGAATAACGATGTGCCGATCGGCCCGGGCCGTGGTTCCGGTGCGGGCTCGCTGGTGGCGTACGCGCTGAAGATTACCGACCTTGATCCGCTCAAGTACAACCTGCTGTTCGAACGTTTCCTGAATCCGGAACGGGTATCGATGCCCGACTTCGATATTGACTTCTGCCAGGAGAAACGCGAGCTGGTGATCCAGCACGTGAAAGACCTGTACGGCCGCGATGCGGTGTCGCAGATCGCCACCTTCGGTACCATGGCGGCGAAGGGCGCGATCCGCGACGTCGGCCGCGTGATGGACTTCGGCTACAACTTCTGCGACGGCGTCTCGAAACTGATCCCGTTCAAGCCGGGCAAGCCGGTGTCGATTGCCGAGGCGATCGAAGAAGAGCCGATGCTGAAAGAGCGCCAGCAAAACGAGGAAGAAGTGGCGCAGCTGCTGGACCTGGCGCAGCAGGTGGAAGGTATCACCCGTAACATCGGCATGCACGCCGGTGGTGTGCTGATCGCGCCGGGCAAGCTGACCGATTTCTGCCCGCTGTACACGCAGTCCGGTGATTCGGGCGTGGTGTCGCAGTACGACAAGGACGACGTGGAAGCCGTCGGCCTGGTGAAGTTCGACTTCTTGGGTCTGACGACCCTGACCATTCTTGACCGCGCAGTGCGCTACATCAAGGCGCTGGATCCGGAAGAGTCGGAATTCGACCTGGCCAAGCTGCCGCTGAACGACCGTCCCTCGTACGACCTGCTGACCAAGGCCAAAACCGTGGCCGTGTTCCAGCTGGAGTCGCGCGGCATGCAGGGCATGCTGAAAGACGCGCGTCCCGACCGCTTTGAAGACATTATCGCGCTGGTGGCGCTGTACCGTCCGGGCCCGATGGACCTGATTCCGGACTTCTGCAAACGTAAGCACGGCGAAAAATTCGACTACCCGGATCCACGCACCGAATCGATTCTGTCTGAAACCTACGGCATCATGGTGTACCAGGAGCAGGTGATGCAGATGGCGCAGATCGTCGGCGGCTACTCGCTGGGCGGCGCTGACATGTTGCGCCGCGCGATGGGTAAGAAAAAAGCCGAGGAGATGGCCGAACACCGCGAAATCTTCCGCGCCGGCGCCGCCAAGGATGGCCTGACCGCGCAAAAGGCCGACGAGATTTTCGACTTGATGGAAAAGTTCGCGGGCTATGGCTTCAACAAGTCGCACGCCGCTGCGTACGCGCTGCTGTCGTATCACACCGCCTACCTGAAGGCCCACCATCCGGCCGCGTTCATGGCAGCCAATATGTCGCTGGCGATGGAGGACACCGAGAAGGTCAAGATCCTGGTGGAAGATGCGATCGACATCTGCGGCCTGACCATCCTGCCGCCGGACGTCAACAAGTCCGACTTCCGCTTTGTGCCTGACGGCCCGGCGCCGTCGGTCACCGGAAAAAAAGTCACGCAGATCCGCTACGGCCTGGGCGCTTGCAAGGGCGCTGGCCAGAATGCGATCGAGGCGATTATTGCGTCGCGCAATGCCGATGGCCCGTTCACCAGCTTGTTCGATTTCTGCAAGCGTGTGGACAAGAAGCAGATCAACCGCCGCACCATCGAATCCCTGATACGCGCCGGCGCGTTTGATGGCTTCGGCGTCGACCGCGCGGTGCTGTTGGCCTCGGTCAGCTTCGCGATGGAGTACGCTGACCAGCAGGCCAAGTCGGCCAACCAGGTCAGCCTGTTTGGTGGTGATGACAGCGACCTTGAACCGCCGCCGGATTATGTGAAGGCCGAGCCGTTCACCGACCGCCAGAAGCTGGCCGAAGAAAAGATCGCGCTGGGCTTTTACCTGTCCGGCCACATGTTCGATTCGTTTGCCACGGAAGCGCGCCGCTTTGCGCGTACCAAGCTGGCCGACCTCGAGCCGTCGCGCGATCCGCGCATGCTGTGTGGCGTGATCACCGGCATCCGTCCGCAGATGACCCAGCGCGGCAAGATCCTGATCGTCACGCTGGACGACAAGAGCGCGGTGGTGGAAGTGACGGTGTACTCGGAGGTGTTCGAAGAGCACAAGCACATGTTCAAGGAAGATGAATTCCTAGCGGTGATCGGCAAGGTGTCGGAAGACCGCTTCAATGGCGGCTTGCGCATTTCGGCCGAGAAGGTGTTCGACATCATCAGCTCGCGCGTCAAGCACGGCAAGCAGCTGGGTATGGCGCTGCCGACCACGGTCGATGCGAAAAAGGTGGCCGAAGTGCTGGCGCCATTCCGCCAAGCCGACGGCCTGCCGATTTCCGCGCGCATCACGCCACAAGGCGTCAGCTGCGTGTTGCAGCTGGGCGAGGCGTGGCGCGTGGCGCCATCGGACGAACTGCAACTGGCGCTCCAGCAGGTGCTGGGCGCCAAAGAGGTCGCGGTCGAATACTAGCGTTTAGAACTGCTGGGCTACGCCAGTGATGGCGTAGCCTTTGTCGCCGATCTGCGCCAGTGCGTGTTCAATGTGGTATCTGGGGAGGTCGTCGTGGTCGTCGTCGACTTCCACGTGGCTGGCTTCGGGATGCCAGTCGGTGTTGGTGGCTTCTTCCGGAATCGGCTTGCCTTCCGGGACAGCGAGGTAGCTGTGTTTGCCCTGTGCTTCATCTCGGCAATAAATATCCACGCGCATGGCATTTCTCCTTTGACGAAAAGCCCATGTTACCGGATTTTTTTACGCTAGTGCGTACTTATCCTCGTCGTCGTCCACCGCAATGAACACCGGCTCCAGCGTGCTAGGGACGGCTTCCATGCGCGGCGCGCGCAGGCTGGCGTTCATAGCCTGGGCCAGTTCGCACAGGGTTTCGTGGCGCTTGCGCGCTTCCGAGCGTTTCTTGGAGGCGATGGCGGCCAGGTCGGGGGCGCAGATGGTTTCGCTATCCAGCTGGTAGTCGCCGTCGGCGCGCGGTTGTGCGCCCAGCTCCTGCCACAGGGCGTCGTAGTCGGCGTGCACTTTGCCTTGGCGGGTGGCGCTGTGCACCACGCGGTTGGCGTTGCTGACCAGGCGCAGGGCGCTGCAGCCATGGTCGCGGGCAAACTGGCTGAGCAGCTTGATCATCAGGTTTTTTGGACGCAGGCCGTGCAATTCGCGGGTAGCGTCCTTAATCAGTTGCAGGCCGTGCTCGCCGCGCGGGCCTTGCATGCAGCCGACGCCGAGCAGCATGCCGCGCTCGCTGTGGACGAAGGAAAACGCGCAGCTGTAGACCAGGTCGCCGCCTTGCAGCAGTTGCAGCACCAGTTCGCCTTCACGCTCCATCGGCTCGATGGCGCGCAGTTGCAGCTGGTAGGGCAGGCCGCTCTTGCCTTCCACGCTGGCCAGCGTGACGGCGCCGCGCGCCGCCTGCACCGTCAGCGGGCCGAGGCCGTGACGGAATACGTGGCGGTAGTGCGCGCTCAGCAGTGCGACGCGCTCGCTGCAGGCAATGGTGTTGCTCAGGTAAGGGCGGTAAATCTTGTACAGCAGGCGCGGGCGGGCTTTGACCAGCTCGATAAACAGGGGGTGAGAGTTCAGCAGTTCCAGCCAGCCAAAGGTGGACTGGCGGTGCAGCGCAGCGCGGACGGAGAGCTTCAGGGTTTCACGCAATTGCTTCAGGCCGGTAAAGCCTGCAACGCCGGAGCGGATGGTGATGGACTGCGGCATCGGAACTTTCAAAAAGAACAGCTTTGTGAATGATTTAGTATTGTATCTGGCATGTAACGCAATGTAAATTGGGGTAAAGAACTACGGAATACCCGTAATAATTGCCGCTTCGATAATTGAACTGTTGTATAGAGGGGATGCTGCTGTGATAAGGGTTACACGTACTAGCAAAAAGCAATGCAAGATGTGCGGTAGCAACGCATAATGATACATTGCGATACAACCTGGCCCGTATGACCGCATCCCCTTTGCCCCGCTATCTGGTATTCCCGGCGTTCATCGCCTTGTACCTGTTATTTGACTGGGCGACCTATATCGATCCGTTGTACGGATTGAATATCACGCCTTGGAATCCGGACCCGGCGCTGGGGCTGGTGTGCTGGCTGGTGTATGGCTGGCGTGCGGCGCTGCCCTGGTTTATTGCGCTGGTGCTGGGCGAGATTTTGGTGCGCGGCATGCCGGCCGGGCTGGTGCTGACCTTGCTGTTGTCGGTGTGGCTGACCCTCGGCTATGGCTTGATCGGGGTGGTGCTGAAGCGGACTTTCGGCAGCAGCGGCGTGTTCGACAGCCGCAACCGGCTGTTCCAGTGGGTGTTGATCGTAGTGAGCGGCGCGCTGCTGAATGACATGGTGTACATGTCGCTGCTGTCGCTGGCCGGGCTGATCCCGCCGGGCGAGTGGGGCGCGGTGGTGCTGCGCTTTGGCATCGGCGACATGGTGGGGGTGCTGGTGTCGATGCCCCTGGTGTGGATGCTGTCCAGCGCGCACGGGCGGCAGCGCTTGCGGGTGACGGTGTGGCGCTATGAGACGCTGGGCTACCTGGGCTTGTCGATCGTGGTGCTGACGCTGGTGTTCGGCACCATCGTCACCTCGGAATTCAAGCATTTTTATTTCCTGTTCCTGCCGGTGATCTGGGCGGCGTCGCGCCAGGGCTTGTACGGGACGGCGTTGATGGTGTTTGTGCTGCAACTGGGCATAGGCGCTTTGGTGAAGTGGAATAACGCCATCAACATCGAGGTGCCGGAGTTGCAGATGCTGGACGCCATGCTGGCGCTGGTGGGCTTTTCGATCGGCATTGTGGTCGACGAGCTGCGCCAGGTATCGAACGATTTGAAGCAGTCCTTGCGGCTGGCGGCGGCGGGCGAGATGGCAGCCGCGCTGGCGCACGAACTGAACCAGCCGCTGACGGCGCTGGGCGCCTACGGCAAGGCTTGCGAGTTCCTGCTCGAGCGCAACGACAGCGGCGGCAAGGATGGCGAGATGCTGAAAAACGCCATCCAGCGCATGATTGCCGAGTCGGGCCGGGCGGCGGATGTGGTACGGCGCTTGCGCGATTTCTTCCGCACCGGCGCCATGAAGCTGGAACCGGTAGATGCGGCGCAGCTGGTGTCCACGGTGAGCCAGCAATTCTTCGCCCAGCTGCGCGAGCACGGCGTGGCGCTGGAGGTGGAGGACTTGCCGCCGCTGGCGATGCTGGCCGACCGTCTGCAGATCGAGCTGGTGCTGCGCAACTTGCTGGCCAATGCGCTGGATGCGGTGCAGGAGCAGCCAGAAGGGGAGCGCCGCATCACGGTCTCGCTGCAGGTGCTGGACAGCAAGCGCCGCGGCAAGGGCAGTTGTTTGCAGCTGACCGTGGAAGACAGCGGTAAAGGCGTGTCAGCCGAACTGGCGGCGCGCTTGTTTGAACCTTTTGTATCGTCCAAGGCCACTGGCATGGGACTGGGCCTGGTGCTGAGCCGGGCCATTATGGAAGCGCACGGCGGCTCGCTCTGGGCCGAAGTGGGCGATCACGGCATATTCAAGATGGCGCTGCCGTTGGCGCGCCGCGTAGTGGAAGGGCAGGAAAACTATGTTGCAGCATGATTTAACCGTATTCATCGTCGATGACGATCCAGCCGTGCGCGATGCGCTGGGCTTGCTGCTGGGCGTGCGCGGCTACCGGACGGCAGTGTTTTCCAGCGCCGAGGCTTTCCTGCAGGGCTGGCAGCAGGGCTGGAGCGGTTGCCTGCTGGTCGACATCCGCATGTCGGGCATGGACGGGCTGGCCTTGCAGCGCGAGCTGATCAATCGCGGCAGCGCCATGCCGGTGGTGGTGATGAGCGGCCACGGCGACGTCAGCACGGCGCGCGCGGCGTTCAAGGCCGACGCGGTGGATTTCCTGGAAAAGCCGTTTGACGATGCCAAGCTGATTGCCGCCATCGACGAAGCGCTGGCGCGGGCGCGTAACAACCACAGCGAGCAGCAGCGCCGCTCGCGCAGCGCTAACCTGCTAAGTGAGCTGACGCCGCGCGAGCGCGAAGTGATGGATTTGGTGGTGCTGGGCCGCCACAACCGCGACATCGGCCCGGCGCTGGGCATCAGCGTACGCACGGTAGAAGTGCACAAGGCGCGCCTGATGAGCAAGCTGGGCGTGGACAACGTCGCCGACCTGGTCCGCATCAGCATGCTCGAAAGCGAATAACAACCCGGGGTCAGTTCTGCCAATCGGACACGAGCCCTGCCGTAGCGGCCGCTACGGCAGGGCTCGTGTCCGATTGGCAGAACTGACCCCGGGTTAGCGTTGGGCGGCGCGGGTGCGTTCCAGGCGTTGCCACAGCTTGAGCTTGCGCACCGCTGTTTGCTGGAAGTGGAACCAGCGGTTGCCGTCCAGTGCCCGCTGTACCTGGCGCGCGGTGTGGGCGTCGCCGCCGTTGCCGGCCATGTCGGCCAGTACTTCCTTCGGCGGCGCGAACAGGCTGTCCAAAAAGATCCCGCGCACTTTGCCGCGCACCGCGTTGCCGGTCTTGGCCGGCAGCTGGTAGGAATTCTTCACCATGCCGATGTAGAAGTGGCACACCGCCACGTCAAACTGCGCGCGTACCGCCGCGCTCACACCGGCGCGCTCGAAATGCGGCTTGACCGCCGCCAGCGCCGACACAAAATCCACACACCACTGCTCGCTGATCACCCGCGTGATGCTGACCGGGTGCTGCCGGTACGCCAGCAGCACATGCGGCAGATACACCAGGCTGCGGCAGCGCTGCAGCAGGCGCGGCACCACCGCCACGTCCTCGAACAGGCGGCGCGACGGGAATAGCGGCATGGCCTCCTGCGCATAAATCTCACGCCGGAATACTTTGCACCACACGTACATGTGGCGGTCGTTGAGGAAGGAGGTCAGGATGGTATCCTGGCAGGTGATGGTCTGGTCCGGCGCGTAACTCATGTAGACGTCGCGGTCTTTGTCCGGTGCATCCGGATGCCACATGCGCAGCGCGGTGGCGATCACGTCCGGACGCTTGTCCTCGATTACCCGTTCCAGCGCTTCCAGCGAACGAGGCAGCAGGCGGTCGTCGCTGTCGACAAACAGGATGTACTCGCCGCGCGCTTCCAGCAGGGCGCGGTTGCGGGCGTCGGAAATGCCCTGGTTGGGCTGCACCACCAGCCGCACCTGCAGTCGTGGATAGGCTTCCTGCACCGCCTGCACGCGCGCCACGGTGTCGTCGGTAGAGCCGTCGTCCACCATGATCAGCTCATGCCGATGGTGCATCTGCGCGACGATGTGGTCGAGGCAGTCGGTAATGAAGCGGCCGACGTTGTAGCCGGGGACGAGGATGCTCAGTAGCGGGGCATCGGCTTGTTGCGGCTTCATGCGCGCAATCCTTTCACGGCCAAAACGGTACGGTCGGCGGCGCGCTGCAGTACAGTGGCGCGGTTGCTGGTTTCCTGGTCGCGCGCGTTTTCCTGGTGCCACAGGTGCAGCACTTCGGTGGCGTAGGCGCCGTCTTTGCGCATTACCCCCGCATTGAACAGGCGAACCACCAGGTCGGAATCTTCATGGCCCCAGCCGAGGAAGCTTTCATCGAAACCATTGACGAGGTCAAGGTCGGAACGCCACACGGCCAGGTTGCAGCTCTTGATGCGGCGCCAGGTGAAGCGGCGGCTGGTGCGGCCCACGTCGGGCAGGGTGAACAGCAGCGGCAGCACTTTGTTGAGGTCGCCCGCGCGGCGCCACGCCAGCTTGTCGGCCGCGCCCAGCGCCTGCAAGTCAAGATGCTGGCTCAGCACGCGCACGGTGGCGGCTTCGTTGAGCAGGATGCGGCTGCCCTGCACCAGGTAGCCGCGCTGCGCCAGCTTGCGGTGCTGGCTGATAAAATTGCGCTGCGGGACGCAGTCGCCGTCGAGGAAGATGATGTATTCTCCGTGCGCGTCGAGGGTGCCGAGGTTGCGCGCGCGCGCTGCCCGGAAACCCAGGTCTTCCTGCCACACGTGGCGCAGCGGCACCGGCGAACGGGCTTGCAGCGCAGCCACGGCCTGCTGTGTGTTGTGGCCGGAGCCGTCATCAGCGATAATGATTTCGAACCCGAGGTCGTCCTGGGCGAAGCAGGCTTCGACCACGGCGCTCAAGGCATCCGGCCGGTTGTAGGTGGTGATAACGACAGAAATAAGGTCGAATGGCATAGCGTGCTGTAGCGGATTGCTTTTTTGCAATAAACGATAATATGAATGAATAATACCTCAGCCCAGTCCCCTGCCAGCACTGTCTTTATCCACAGCCTGATTTTCGCGTTTCCGTTCCTGCTGCTGATTACCCGTCCCGGGCTCGGCTTGTGCAGTTTCGCCTTCCTGATCACGGCTGCGCTGACCTGGCGCCGGGGCTGGCCTGAACTGTTGCGCCATCTTACTGAGATTCGCGGCGTGTTGGTAGCGTTTGGCGCGACGCTGTTACTGGCCATCGTACTGGGCTTGCTCAGTGGTGACGGCCGCTTGCGCGATCTGGAAAAACCGTTCCGCATGCTGGCCGCCTCCACCGTGATGCTGACCGTGCTGGCCTGCCGTCCCAGCCGCAAGGCCCTGTGGTGGGGCCTGATCGCCGGCGCCGTGGCTGGCGCTTCTTTCATCGTCTACCAGCGCTGGTGGCTGGGGCTGGAGCGTCCGGGCGGCTTGATCAATTCGATTACCTTTGGCGACATCATGCTGTGCATGGCCCTGATGTGCCTGGCCGGGACGCTGGACTTTGTCGGCCGCCGCGCCATCTGGCCTGGCCTCGGCGCGCTGGCCGGCCTGATCGGCTCGATCGCCAGCGGTACCCGCGGCGGCTGGGTCGCCATCGTGTTTGCGGCGGTGCTGCTGGTGCGCTACGGCCACGTGCTGCGCGGCCGCCTGCGCAAGGGCCTGGCGCTGCTGGCGCTGGCGCTGGTGGTGAGCACCTACTTTATTCCACAGACCGGCGCCCGCGAGCGCATCGACGAAGGTTTCAGCGATGTGCACCAGTATTTCAACGGCGGCCAGACCTACACCAGCGTCGGCATTCGGCTGGAACTGTGGCGCAGCGCGCTGCAGCTGATCGAGCGCCATCCGCTGCTGGGCGCCTCCATTCCGACCGTCAAGCAGGAGATGGAAGAGCTGGTGCGCACCGGGCGCGTCCACCCTTACGTGCTGGAGTTCGAGCACTTCCACAACGATATTTTGCAGGCGCTGGTGTTTGGCGGCGTGGCCGGGCTACTGGCCTGGGGGGCGACGCTGGTGGTGCCCTTTATGTTCTTCCGCCGCCAGCTGCGCCAGGGCGACCACCTGAATGCGCCGGCGCTGGCTGGCATGCTGCTGGTGTTGAGTTACTTTAGCTTTGGCCTGACGGAAGTGATCTTCTGGTCGGTGCGCAGCAATATGTTTTACGCGATGATGCTATTCCTGCTGGCAGGACTGTGCCTGAACGCAAAGGAGAAAGCGCAGTGAGCGAATTGCGGACCCTGATTATTTCCCCCAACTGGATCGGCGACGCCGTCATGGCGCAGCCGCTGCTGCAACTGCTGCGCGCCGCCCATCCGGAGCGGCCGATTGACGTGCTGGCGCCGCCGGCGGTAGCCGCCGTGTGGCGTCAGGCCGCCGAGGTGGACGAGGTACTGGAAACCCCGTTCCGCCACGGCGCCCTGCAACTCAAGCAGCGCTGGCAATACGCCCGCCTGCTGCGCAAGCGCGGCTATGCCGATGCCTACATCCTGCCCAACACCATCAAGTACGCCTTGATCCCGTGGCTGGCTGGCATCAAGCAGCGGGTCGGCTACAAGGGCGAAAGCCGCTACGGCATGATCAATGTGATGCACCATGACGAAGTGCCGCCGCGCCCGATGGTGGCGTTTTACGCGGCGCTGGCCAAGTCACCGGTGACGGTACAAGGCCCCGGCCTGCGCGCCGCGCTGCCGCGTCCTCGGCTGGTGGTGCCGCCGGCGCAGATTGCCGCCGTGTGCGAACGCCTTGCCATCGACCAGTCGCGGCCGATGCTGGCGCTGGCGCCGGGGGCGGAATTCGGCGGCGCCAAGCGCTGGCCGGCGCGCCACTTCGCCGGTCTGGCGCAGGAAGTGCTGAAGCGCGATCCGACCACGCAAATCGCGCTGCTCGGTTCGCCAAAGGACAAGGAAGCCTGCGCTGAAGTAGCGGCAGCGCTGCCGGAAGGCGCTGCCGTGTTCAACCTGGCCGGCGCCACCAGCCTGCCGGAAGCCTTCGCCCTGATCGCCCGCGCGGCAGCGGTGGTCGCCAACGACTCCGGCCTGCTGCACATCGCCTCGGCGCTGAACCGCCCGGTGCTGGCGCTGTATGGCCCCACCGATCCCGACCACGCACCACCGTTTTCCGACCTGGCGGCTTCGCTATCGCTGCGGCTCGACTGCGCGCCGTGCAAGCAGCGCGAATGCCCGCTGGGCCATCAGGATTGCATGGTCAAGCTGACGCCGGACCTGGCATGGCAAAAACTACAACCGATGCTGGCGCGCTGAACGGCACAGCGGCGCCGTTTTGGGGTATAAAGCAAGGAGTGCCCAAACCCCGCGCGCAACCATGTTGAAGCGATACTCCATCACTTTCTGGGCCACGGTGTTCGTCAGCGTGGTCTGCCTGTCGCTGGTCGTGATCGACGTCTGGCGCAGCGTGAATGCGCGCAGCGGCCAGCTGCAGGAGATGGAACGCCTGGGCGCCAACGTGGCGCGCGCCATGGCGCAGCAGGCTGACGACACCATCAAGGCGGCCGACACCTCGCTGGCCGACATCGTCGAGCGCATCGAGACCGAAGGGCAGGGCGATAAGGCGCTGGCCCGGGTGCAGCGGCAAATGGCGGCGCAGGTGGCGAATTTGCCACAGCTGGTGGGTTTATTCGTGTACGACGAGCGTGGCCGCTGGCTGGTCAATTCGCGCGGCGTCACCAGCCAGGCTTACAACAATGCCGACCGCGAATACTTCATCTTCCACCGCACCCACGAGGAGCGCGGTCCGCACGTGGGCGACCCGGTGATCAGCCGTTCCACCGGCAAGTGGATCATGCCGGTGTCGCGCCGCCTGAATAAGGCCGATGGCAGCTTCGGCGGCGTGGTGCTGGCCACGCTGGACATCGACTACTTCCGCCGCTTCTACCAAAGCTTTGACGTTGGCGCGCGCGGCGCGGTGGCGCTGGTCTCCAATACCGGCGTGCTGATGCTGCGCCAGCCCTTCGACAGCGACCGCGTCGGCGGCAGCATGCGCGACAGCGAGCTGTATCGCTACTACGCCCAGCAGAGCGGCGCTGGCCGTATTGGCAGCCATGTCTTCCATTCCTCGCACGACGGCGAACTGCGCCTGAACAGCTTCCGCCCGCTGGAGCACTATCCGCTGTTTGTCACGGCAGCCTTGTCGCGCGAGGAAATGCTGGAGCGCTGGCGGCGCGACACCTTCACCCGCTCGATCGGGGTGGTCGTGCTGGCGGCGCTGATCGGCTTTTTCGGCAAGCGGCTGGTGAGCCAGATCAAGCTGCGCGAACTGGCCGAGGCCGAGCTGCGCAAGGCGCGCGATGCGCTGGAAAGCG
This sequence comes from Duganella flavida, assembly GCF_009857445.1. Classification (GTDB taxonomy): domain Bacteria; phylum Pseudomonadota; class Gammaproteobacteria; order Burkholderiales; family Burkholderiaceae_D; genus Rugamonas; species Rugamonas flavida. The sequence continues at coordinate 52,994 of NZ_WWCN01000006.1, read as the reverse complement.
CCAACCGCACGCTGGAGCGGCAAGCCATGCAGGACGGCTTGACCGGGCTGGCCAACCGGCGCCAGCTTGATGTCACGATGGGCAACGAGTTCAGCCGCGCCACCCGGCATGGCAGCACGCTGGCCTTCATCATGATCGATGTCGACTACTTCAAGCAGTACAACGATGTCTATGGCCACAGTGCCGGCGATGAGGTGCTGCGCGCGGTGAGCAAGTTGATCAAGGCGCTCACGCCCAAGCGGCCCGGCGACCTCAGCGCGCGCTACGGCGGCGAGGAAATCGGCATCCTGTTACCGAGCACAGACTTGCAGGGCGCGGAGGCGGTGGCTGAGCGCATCCGGCGCGCGGTGGAGAATTTGCAGATGGCGCACAGCGGCAGCAGCTTCGGCCACGTCACGTTAAGTGCCGGCGTTGCCACCATCACGCCCAAGCGCGGCGTGCATCTGGCGCATATGCTGGTGGAGGCGGCCGACAAGGCGCTGTACGTGGCCAAGTCGGAAGGGCGCAACCGCGTCTGCCTGGCGCAGGCCCAGGCCGAGGTGTAGCTACTGTTCGAGCCGATGCAGCGCGGCGCGTGCGATTGGTGGTGAGACGATGTGGGCGCCGTCGAATTCCTCGTACCTCGCGTCATAGCCTTCCTGCGCCAGCCGCTGGGCAATGGCGGCGCCGCGCGCCACTGCCAGCACGCGATCTTCCTTGCCGTGCGAGACAAACACGCGCGGCTGTCCCTCGCGCCGCAGCGGCGCCATGAAGCCGGGCGAAAACGCCAGGATATCGCGGAACAAATGGCCGTTCATCAGCCCCACCGACAGCGCATACGAAGCGCCGTCGGAAAAGCCGGCTATGGCCATCTGCTGCTCGTCGATCTCGTAGCGCTGCATGGTCCACAGCATCAGCCGGTCGATGAAAGCGAGGTCCGTGCCAAAGCCGCCGTGCAGGAAGTCCCAGCTGCTGCCATGCGCATCCGGTATCAGCAGCAGCACGCCGTGGCGGATCGCATGCGCCAGCGCGATGTGGTCGCCGCCGCCGTGCTGGCCGCCGGCGCCATGCAGCCACAACAGCAGGTGCAGCAGGCGCTGGTCCGTACCCGCATTGGCGGGTACATGCAGCACCGCCTTGTGGCCGTCGGCAAACGCCAGCTGGTGGGTGCCCGCTGCCAGTGGCGGCTGGCGGTGATGCGCCAGCTGCCGCAGCACCTCGGGCCGCGCGTGCAGGCGGCCGTCGGCGTAGGGCGCGGGCTGCTGTGTCATCAGTCCGTCACTGGGAAATTCACGCGCGAGACGCTGCCGTTCGGCGTGGTGATGGTGACGGTCAGCGCACCGCTGGTGATGGTGTTGGTGCAGTTCAGCGCCGCATCTTGCGAAGCATCGCTGATCATCGGGATGCTGTACACCCAGGCGCTGGAATCGGCCGCGTTGGTGTTTTGCACGGTGACGGTGGTGCCGCCCAGGATGGCGCCGTTGGAGCTGCTGAACTGGATGGTGGTGCCGGCCGGCAGCGGGTTGCCTGGACGGTCGGCCAGCCACAGCGGATCACCGCTGTGCAGCGACATGCGGTTGGTGGCAAACACGGTCGGGTTATTGTCGCGGATGGCAAAACTGAAGCTGCGCGTATCGTTGACGAAAGTGATGCCGTTGGTGCAATGGGACAGTGCCAGCGTGCCGGTGCCGGTCGCACTGCTGAGCAGGCTGACCGCCGGCGTACTGTTGGACAGCACCATCACCAGCGCGCCGCGCACGTGCACCGTGCCTACGCTTGGCGTCGCTTGCAGCACGCCGTTGTAAGTGCCGTTACCGGTTTGGTCCCAGCTGCTGTTGCCGTTGGAATCGATGTACTGCTCGCCGCTGGCGCGCACTGCGTTGCCGCTGGCGTTGGCGTCGTCGATGCCGTTGGCGTTGGCATCGCTGATGGCACGGTCATTGCGGAACGGGTCGCCGAGGTCGGTGAATGGCTCGCCGGCGTCGTAGCGGTTATTGCCGTTGGTGTCGACAAAGCTTTCCTCGCCCAGTGCGTAAGCGAGGATGGTGACGCGGCCGTCGGCCGGACGCGGATTGCCGGCGCAGAAACGTACCGTGCATTCGCCCGGCGTGCCTTTTTGCGTGACCACGCTGCCGTCGGTCAACGTGGTTTGCGTCAGGCCAGTCAGGCAGGAGGCATCAATGCTGCCGCCCTCGGCGGTGAAGCTGACAGCGGTGCCGTCCGGCGCCGGGTTGTGGAAGTGGTCGGCCAGGCGGGCAGTAATCACGGTGCCGGTCGGTGCGGCGCAGCCGTTGAACTGGCCGCCCTCGACGTTCTTGATGGCGGCGCTGAGCGAGAAGCTGTTTTGCTCAGGCACGCCGGTCGACACCACCAGCTGGTCGGACAGGGTACTGGTGCTGCTACCGGCCAGCGTGGCGGTGACGCGCACCGGCGTGTTGACGGTGCCGGAATTAACGGTGGTGGTGGCCAGGCCACCGGTGCCGCTGGTAGCGCTGGCGGCAGTCAGGGTCAGTCCGCCGACGGTGGTGTTGAGCGCAAAGTTGACTTGCTGGCCCACTACCGGATTGCCGTTGGCGTCCAGCACCTTGAAGGTGACGGTCGAACTTTCCTGGCGGCCGGCGCCGCCGGTGCCTTTCAGCGCGATGTTTTGCGGCAGCGCCGAAACGAAGGTCAGCTGGCTGGCCGCTGCGCCGGTGGAGGCGCCGATGGCATAGTTGGCGCTGGCCGACAGCGCGGTGCTGGCGACGGTGGCGTTGGCGCTGACCACGTAGCCGCCGGCCGTGCTGGTGGCTCCGGGGCCGATCTGCACCGTGGCCTTGCCGGTGCCGTCGGTGACGGCGGTGCCGATCGCCGAGGAGAACACGGCGTTGCGGTCGGTGCTGGTGAAGGTGACCACGATGTTGGGTACGGCGGCGTTGTTGGCGTCCTTGAGCACGGCGCTCAGGGTGGCGGTGGCGCCCGGCGCGATGGTGGTGACGGCAGCGCCGCTGGCGTTGGTCAGCGTCATGACCAGGGTCGGCTTGGTGGTCGGCGTGGTCGGATTGGTGGTGCTGCAGCCCGGCAGGCTGCTGTCGCGGGTGGGATCGATGGTGGTGCAGCCGCTGCTGCCGCTACCGCCGCCGCCACAGGCGGCAAGCACGGCGGCGCATAAAACGGCCAATGCATAGTAAGTGAGTCGGTCGATCCAGCGCAAAATCATGGTGTCTCCTGAAGTGATCAATTGGTTCCGGCCATTGCGGGCAGCAGGTTGCGGTACAGGTTCAGCATCGCAGGGCCCAGCAGCACGACCAGCAAGCTTGGGAAAATGAAAAAGATTAGCGGGAACAGCAGCTTGAGCGAAATCTTGGCCGCGTGTTCCTCGGCGCGCTGGCGGCGCTTGGTGCGCAGCTGTTCGGACTGTACCCGCAGCGAGTCGGCAATGCTGGTGCCGAAGCGGTCGGCCTGGATCAGCATGGTGACCAAGGCGTCGACGTCTTCCACACCGGTGCGCAGCGCCAGGTTGCGCAGCGCTTTATCCTTGGCGCTGCCGGCACGCAGTTCCAGCGTCACCAGCTGCATTTCTTCGGCCAGCACCACGCTTTTCAAACCGATCTCGTTGGCCACGCGGGCGAGGGCGGCATCCATTGCCAGGCCGGCTTCCACGCACACCGTCATCAGGTCGAGCGCGTCAGGGAAAGATTCGAAGATGTCGCGCTGGCGCGTCTTCACCACGTGGTTGAGGATGATGTTGGGCAGGTAGTAGCCGGCGCCGCCCGCCATCACCATCCAGAACATCTTGACGTTGCCGTCGGTGGCCACGGCCTTGCTGCTCAGGTAGAGGAACACCACCAGCGGCAGCAGCACCGCCAGTCCGGTTTTACCGGCGAAGAACAGCGCCGGCGTCGATGGCGTGCGCCAGCCGGCGTTGATGAAGCGCATCCGCACCGGCGAATTTTCCCAGCCTTCGGTCGGCAGCGACAGCTTGGCCAGCGGCGCTGCCAAGTTGACGATGGCCTCGATCCACACTGCGCTCTTGCGCGTAACCTGGCTGCGGTCGTGCAGCGCTTCCAGCCGGTCCTTGACCGGATTGGCGGTGAACAGGCGCACCGCCAGCACCACGCCGGCAAATACGGCGATAAACACCACGAACAGGAACATGAGCTGAATAATGGTCATGGCGCTCTCATCAGATGCGGATCGTGGTGATGCGGCGGATCGCAAACATGCCGATCACCATCAGCGCGGCGGCCACGGTCAGCATTTTGCGGCCGCCCGGATCGGTGAACAGCACTTCCAGCGAACCGGGATTGACCACCGACACCAGCCCGCCGACGGCAAACGGCATCAGGCCCAGCACCCAGGCCGACATGCGGCCCTCGGCTGACATGACTTTTACTTGTCCCAGCAGTTTGAGGCGGTCGCGGATGATGGCGCTGATGGATGCCAGCAAGTCGGTCAGGTTGCCGCCGGTTTCGCGCTGGATCAGCACAGCGATCACGAAGTAGCGCAAGTCGGTGCTGGGCACGCGCAGTGCGAGGTTCATCAGCGCGTCCGGCATCGAGACGCCGAAGTTGACTTCATCAAACACGATGCGGAACTCGGCGCCGAGCGGATCGGGAATTTCTTCGCCGACCATTTTCAGTGCGGTAGGGAAGGCGTGGCCGGCGCGCATGGCGCGGCCCATCATGTCGAGCGCATCCGGCAGCAGTGATTCAATCCGCAGGATGCGCTTGTTCTTGGCGCGTATGGCTTCCAGCACCGGCAGCGCGGCCACCAGACTGCTCAGCATCAGGCGTCCGAACCACGGCAGCTTGAGCGAGCTGGCGAGGATGAAGCCAATCAGGAAGCAGCCGGCCATCAGCGCCGACAATTGTGCCGCGCTCATGCTGCGTCCGGTTTGCAGCAGCAGCCGGTCCAGCTTCTGGATGCCCGGCAGTTGCATCAGCAGCTGCTGGATGCTGGGGTCTTGCGACAGCGTACGTTCCTTGGTGATAGACACCGCCAATTCGCTGCCGCTGTCGCCGATGGCGTTGCGCAGGCGGCGCGCGATGCGTTCCGCTTCCGGGCCGCGCGCGTTGTTCCAGCTGGTGTAGATGCCCCACACCAGCAGCCCGACGGCGGCGAAAATCAGCAGAATGAACAGCAACAGCCGCAAGTCCATGATCAGAGCCCCGCTGGATCAAACACGGTTGAGCCGATGTTGATGCCGAAGTTGCGCAGCCGTTCGAGGAAGCGCGGGCGGATGCCGCTGGCGGAGTGCTGGCCCAGCACCCGGCCGTCTTCACCGAGGCCGGTCTGCTTGAAGCTGAAGATTTCCTGCATGGTGATGATCTCGCCTTCCATGCCAGTGACTTCCTGGATCGACATCACTTTACGCTTGCCGTCGGTCAGACGCGAGACCTGGATCACCACGCCGACTGCGGAACTGATTTGCTGGCGCATGGCCTTGGTCGGCAGGTTGGCGGCCGCCATCGAGATCATGTTTTCCAAGCGGGTGAGGCCGTCGCGCGGGGTGTTGGCGTGGATGGTGGCCATCGAGCCTTCGTGGCCGGTGTTCATGGCGCCCAGCATGTCCAGCGCTTCGGCGCCGCGCACCTCGCCCAGGATGATGCGGTCAGGGCGCATCCGCAGCGCATTGCGCACCAGCGCGCGCTGGGTGACTTCACCCTTGCCTTCGATATTCGGCGGCCGCGTTTCAAGCCGTACCACGTGCGGCTGCTGCAGCTGCAGCTCGGCCGCGTCTTCGATGGTGACGATACGCTCGGTCTGGCCGATGAAGCCGGAGATCACGTTCAGCATGGTGGTCTTGCCGGAGCCGGTACCGCCAGAGATCACGATGTTGACCTTGGCCTTGCCCAGGCCTTGCAGCACTTCAGCCATGTCGGCCGTCATCGAGCCATACGCCACCAGGTCGGCCAGGCGCAGCGGATCAGCCGAAAAACGGCGGATCGACATGATGGGGCCGTCAATTGCCAGCGGCGGGATGATGGCGTTGACCCGTGAACCGTCCGGCAAACGGGCATCGACCATCGGGCTCGATTCATCGATGCGGCGGCCCACGCGCGAGACGATTTTGTCGATGATCTTCATCAGGTGGGCGTCGTCGCTGAAGGTGACGTCGGTCAGCTCCAGCTTGCCGCGCCGCTCGACATAGATCTGGCGGTAGGTGTTGACCAGGATGTCCGACACGGTCGGGTCTTCCAGCAGCGGTTCCAGCGGGCCGAAGCCCAGCATTTCATTCTGGATGTCGCGCGTCAGGGTTTTGCGCTCGGCGTCGTTGATGACCACCGCGTCTTCTTCCAGCAGCTTCTCGACCAGGTTGCGCAGCTCGACGCGGATTTGCTCCTGCGTCAGGCGCTGCATGCTTTCCAGGTCGACCCGGTCCAGCAGCGCGGCGTGCAGGCGCTGCTTGAGTTTCTGGTAAGCGCGGTTGTCGATACCGCCTTGCGTCCGCTGGCCGGAGCCGCGGATGTCGGTATTTTCCAACCGTTCGCGCAGGGAGACGGGAGTATTCATGATGCGGTTCCTTACTCAGTTCCTACTCAGTTTCTATTTACGCAGGCCGAACTTGCCCAGCCAGCCGCCGCCTTGCTGCTGCGGCGGCGCTTCGCCACTCAGCTTGCGCGCCAGCTCGGCCAGCGCCTGGCTCAGCGGCGCGGTCGGTGCCAGTTGCAGCACCGGTACCCCCTGGTTGACCGAGGCGGCGGCCGATTCGTAGTTGTTGGGGAAGGTGAAGGCGATCTCGGCGTCGAAGGCGCTCTCCAGGTCTTTCAAACGGATTTCGCTGTTCTTGTCGTGGCGGTTGACGATCAGCTGGATTTTCTCCTTACCGTATTCCAGCGAGCGGAACACGTTGAGCAAGCGCTTGCTGTCGCGGATGTAGGGCAGCGTGGTTTGCAGGATGGGGAAAATCTGGTCAGCATGGTCGAGCGCGCGGATGCTGACGGCGTCCAGGCTGCGGCCCACATCCAGCACCACGAAGTCGTACTGGCGGCGCGCCAGCTTGAGGATGGCGTCGATGTGGTCGGGCTTGACGTCGTTGGCGTGGGCCGGATCGGACGGCGCCGCCAGCACGCCGTAGTTGGGCGTGATGCTCAGCATGGACGAGGTCAGGAACGACGGGTCAAGCCGGTGGATCTGCTGCGCCACATCGCTCAGCGTGGCCAGCGGCTTGTGGTCGGAGACGAATAGCGAGGCGTCGCCAAATTGCAGATTCATGTCGATCAGCGCGACCTTTTGCTTGCCGCTGGCGGCCAGCGCATAGCCGAGGTTGGTAGCGAGGAAGGTGGCGCCGCTGCCGCCCTTGCAAGAGATGAAAGCGATCACCTTGCCGCTGGTCTGGCCGCGCCGTTCGAGTTTTTCGGCGATGCGTTCCAGCGCCGGATACAGCGCGTTGCTGCTGACTGGCGACGGCAGTACTTCACGCACGCCGGCGCGCATGGCTTGCAGCAGGAACTGCGGTTCCTGGTCGATGCACAGCGCCACGCAGGCGATGTGGGGATGCTGCGAGGAGAAGCGCTCCAGCTGCTCCATGTCATCGTCGTCGGTTTGCGGGCGGTCGATGATCAGCACGTCCGGCATTTGCTCGTCGTTGAGCGCAGCGGTGCGGCCGACGCCGCCCAGCAGGTGGTCGATTTCGTCGGACGGCGAGCGCGCGCGCAGCAGGCGCATCAGGTCCGCCAGCTGGCGTTCATCGCGGGATATGACGGTGATCTTCAAGTGTGCTGCTCCTTGTCCTGTGCTTAGCGCTTGCCGCCGACGCCGATGGTGAAGCCACCGCTCTGGTCGTCCTTGGTGGTGAACGATTGCTGGTAATTCTGGTAGGCCGCCGTGGCTGCCTGCGCATCCATGCCGTTGACCGGCCGCCGTACGCGGCCCGCTTGCGGATCCAGCGTCTGCTGGGCGCGCGCCAGCCGCAAGCTGTTGCCGAATTCGCGGTCGAGCCGCGGCGTGGTGCCGCAGGCGCTCAGCAGCACAGGCAGGACGGCGGCGAGGAGTATCGTGGTTCGCATGATGGCTCCTATGGATTGCCGCCGGCCGGCGTTGGCTTGCTGGCGGCAGGCGGGTTGCGGCCTTCCATCTTCCCGTTCAGGAAGAAGTCGGCGCGGCTCGGCTGCACGTAGTCGTCGGTCGGCAGCTTGTGGTCGGCCGGCAGCGGCTGTGCCAGGTGCGGTGTGACGATGAACACCAGCTCGGTACGGTCGTTCTGGAAATCGCTGCTGCGGAACAGCGCGCCCAAAATCGGGATTTCACCGAGACCGGGGAAGGCCTTGATGCTGCTGGTGACATTGTTCTTGATCAGGCCGCCGATGGCAAAGCTCTGGCCGTCAAACAGCTGCACCGTGGTGCTGGCGCGGCGCGTGGTGAAGGACGGCAGGATGGCGGTGGCCGTGCTGCCGGTGGCGCTGACGCCGATGCCTTCGCGGTTGAGCTCGGAGACTTCGGGCGACACGCGCAAGTTGATGCGGCCGCCATCGAGCACGGTTGGCGTGAACTTGACCGCGATGCCGTATTCCTTTTCTTCCAGCGTGATCTGCGGCGTGCCGCCGGTATTGCTCTGCGAGACAGGAATGAAGATCTTGCCGCCCGCCAGGAAGCTGGCTTCCTGGCCGCTGATGGCCATCACGGTTGGCTCGGCCAGCACTTTGACCAGGCCGTCGTTCTTTTGCGCGTCCAGCGTCAGGAACTTGCCGCTCTTGTTGTTGAAGGCGTCGACCTTGCTGGGATTGCCGCTGAGCAGATTGGACAGCATGGTGTAGGTCCAGCTGCCGCGCGTGCCGTTCAGGCCGACGCTGGCGCCCAGCTGGTCAACCAGGGTTTTCGAGACTTCGGCGATTTTTACTTCCAGCATCACCTGCTGTGGTGCCGCCACCGACAGCATGTTGACCACGCGTCCGCTGCTGCCGCTGCTGCCTTGCGCTTGCGCCAGGCCGGACATCGGGTCCATCGCGGCCTGGAAGGCGGCGCCTGCTGCGGCGCCGGATGCGGCGCTTGGCGCACCGCTGCCCGCTGCCGCTTGCGCAGCTTGTGCGGCCTGGTCGGGCGCGGCGGCCGTACCCTGGTTGCCGCTGCGCGCGTTGCGCTGCAGGTAGGCGCTGGTTACCGCCACCACTTGCGCGGCGCGCACCGAGTCGGCCACGGTGCCGTGCAGGATTACCGAGTTACCGGAGACGGTGATGCGGATGTCGCGCTCATTCGGGAACAGCTCGCTGAACTGGGCGCGCAGCGCGGCGGTGTCCAGTCCGACCGTGATGTCGATGACGCTGGCCTGGTTGGCGCGGTTCCAGACGATCAGGTTGGTGGCGCCGGTGGCCTTGCCCAGCATGTAGATTTCGCTGGGATTGAGCAGGATGACGTCGGCAATCTTGGCGTCGCCCACCGCCACCCGCGCCGCCGGGTAGGGCAGGTGCATCAGCGTGGATTTGCCAGCGGACAGCGTGACCTCTTTGGCCAGTTCCAATGTGGGTGGCGTGGTGGCGGTGGTGGCAGCAGCAGGCGCGGTAGCGGCGGCCGTTGTGGCGGCAGCGGCTGGCTTGCCGGCGTGCCTGGCGGCCAGCACGGCCGGCGGCGCAGCGCTCAGCAGCACCGCCAGAGCGGCGGCCCGCAGCGGCAAGGAAGGGAAGGGCGCAGTAATTACGTGGCTCAAGTCGCGTTCTCCGTCAGCTTAAAATTGTTGTGAACTGCGTTCCAGACCTTTGATGACTTCCACCTTGTCACCCGCTTGCTCAATGCGTGGTGGCGGTGGACGCGGCGCCGGTGCGGCTGCCACCGCAGGCTTCTGCGGCAGCGATGGTTCGTGGCGCGTGGCTGGCGCCGGTGCCGCTCCCGGTACGCCATCGAGCAAGCTGCTCTTGGTGGCGCCCTCGGTGTTGGCCGACTTCGGATCGATCTGGTTGCGCAGCACCAGCGACAGCGTGCCGACGCTGCGCGCCAGGTCGAGTTTTTCTACCTGTTCCGGCGTCAGTTCCAGCGTCACTGCGTTGACGACTTTCGGTTTGGTATCGTCGCGGTTGGATTCCTGCGCGATGGCCAGCACCAGGATGCGCTCCAGCACAATCTTCGAGATGGCTTGTTCGCGCACGGTGTTGTCGCCGCGGCTGTCGCTTTGGGTATTGACCAGGATGTCGACGTAATTGCCGGGCAGTGCAAAGCCGGCCACGCCCACCACGTCGTTGACGCGCACCGTCATGGCGCGCTTGCCCTCTGCCACCACTGCCGACAAGCCGCCCGAGGTGCCGGCCGGCGCCAGCTTGCCTTCGGTAATCGGTTCGCCGCGCTGGACATTGGCGCGCGTGATGCGCCCTTCCAGTGCCTTGGCGTCGGTCAGCGCGCCCGGCGGCACCGAGCTGGCCGGCCAGTCCACCATGTGCACCAGCTCTGGCGTGATGCGCGCGCCCATGCTGATGTCGAGCAGCGCCACAGCGACCTTGTTGCTATTGTTGGCCGACTGGCCGGCGATCCATTGCGCCGCTACCACCACGGCTGCCAGCGCCAGGAACAGCGCCACCCCTATCATTGTCAGAGCCCGGGTATTTCTCATCCTTGCCTTCCCTGGTTATGCGGATTGATTTGCGCATCGCGGCGCTCGCGTTCTTTTTTCTGCTGCTCGGCGGCGACGCGTCGGGCGCCGGCGCCGGCAAAGTAGTTCTGCCAGGCCCAGTCCAGCGAGCGCTGGTTCAAGGTGGGCGGCGTGCTTTCGTAGCGGGCCAGGTCGCGCACCTGACGGATCAGGTCGCGTGGATAGCAGGCTAGTAGCGGTGTCTCGTCCTTGGCATGCAGGCCACTCAGCAGGTAGTCGTACGCTGCGGCGTCGAATGCGATGCCGTACTGCGCGCAGGCCTGGCGGAACAGCAGCTCATACTCCGCGGGGGTTTGCGGCGGTACTTCGATCTTGTATCCCAGCCGGCGCAGGAAGGCGCCATCCGATAATCGTTCCGGCAGGAAGTTAGACGAGAATACCACGACCACATCAAAAGGCACTTGAAAAACTAGTCCCGTGTGCAAGGAAAGATAATCCACGCCACGGTCCATCGGCACGATCCAGCGGTTCATCAACTCCAGCGGCGAGCAGCGTTGGCGGCCAAGGTCGTCGATGATGAAGATGCCGTTGTTGGCTTTCAAATGGGGAGGCGCCTGGTACAGGCGCGTGTTGGGATCGAAGCGCAGGTCCAGCATTTCCAATGTGAGTTCGCCGCCGGTGAGCGCGGTCGGGCGCTGCAGGCCACGTACCCAGCGCGGGTCTAGTGGCCGCAACAGTTCGCCGCTGTCTTCGGCCGGCACGCCACCTTCGATCGGGCGGTGCTGTACCTGGTCGTAGAACGGCACCACTTCGCCATCGATCATGATCGCGTACGGCACCGAGATGGCGCCGTGCAGCAAGCCGCACAGGCGCTCGGCCAAGAAGGTTTTGCCGCTGCCGGCCAGGCCGTAGATGAAAATCGCGCGGCCCGAATTCATCGCCGCGCCCATCTGGTCCAGCACATATGGGTTGGCGATCACGTCATGGAAAGTCGCTTGCACATCTTCGCGCGTGACGTGCAGGTGGCGCACGCTTTGTGCCTCCATCTGCGCTACGTAAGCGGCCAGCGTGACCGGTGCCGGACCGGCGTAGGAATTGCGATTGAGGCAGGCGATGGCGCGCTGCATGCCCGCTTCGGTCAGATGGTAGGTAAGGTCGGCATCGGTGCCGCTGCCGCCGCTGCGCGTGACTTCGCACAGCTTTTCATTGCGCAGATGCGTGACCAGCGGGGTGATCACGCTGATGCTGAGTTTCAGATGATTCGCCAGTTCAGGCAGGCGGACTTGTCCGCGTTGGAACAAGACCTTGGACAACAGCTCGACCAGGAACAGGAATGGGAGGCCCGTTTCTTCCGTGGTGCGCGGGGCACGCGCGTCGGCAGGGGATTCTGTCGTCTGCTGAACGGTCATGGCATCCTTTACGAAAACAGGCTGCGGCCTGACGTCGCGCCGACGATCAGGTAAGGCGCGGCGCCGGCGGCAATCGCTACCGCGTACGGCAGGCGGCCGCTGGCGGCGGCGGGCGCATCCATCTTCGGCACTTCGCCCGCGAGCGAGCGCAGCATGCTGTACTTGATCATGTGCCAGGTGTTGAACAGCATGACTTTCAGGCGGCCGTTGAAGCCGGCCACGACCAGCGCCAGCACGCCGCCGGCCAGCAGGGTCAGTAGTGTGATGCCAGCCACGGCGCCGGGACCGACGAAGGCGCCGATCATGGCCATCAGCTTGACGTCGCCGGCGCCCAAGGCGCGCATGGCGTACATCGGCAGCAGCAGGCACAGGCCGATGGCCAGCCCGCCCAGCGCGCTGAGCAAACCGATACCGCCAAAGACTTGTATGAAGAGACCGTCGCCGGCGGGCAACGCCGCATTGAATAGCAGGCCCAGCACGGCGCCGCCAAACACCAAAGCGTTGGGTATGCGGCGCGTGCGTAAATCATTCCAGACAGCCAGTGCGAGCAAAACGCACAGGACGACCAGGGGCAAAAAGGTCATGGGTCGCCTTATGAAAGGGGGACAGACAGGGCTAGTGTATAGAAAAAATCCGGAGCGGCGCATACCGTTCCGGAAATTTTTTTGTCGCGGTCACGACGCTCAATCAGGACGACTTGAGCAGGCCGGAGATGTAGGTGAGCGAATCGGTCAACTTCGGTCCCAGGATCACGACACCAGCCGTGATGGCGGCGGCCAGTGCCGCTGCCATGAGCGCGTATTCGATGGCTGTGATGCCGTCTTCATCGCGCAGGAAGTTTTGGATTACGTTCATCTAATTCTCCGGTGAGGTTGTGGGTGCTACGAGGATTTAATCAAGCCGGAGATATACGTCAGCGAAGCGGTGAGTTTAGGACCCAGGATAGCCAGGCCGGCGGTGATCGCGGCGGCGATGGCAGCGGCCATCAGGGCGTACTCGATGGCGGTGATGCCGTCTTCGTCGCGGATGAAGTGTTTGATTGCGTTCATGGTGAGCCTCGTTTGTGTTGGTTGAATAGAGTTTTTACTGGCTACTTCAACTAAAACGGGGTTCGGGTTTTAGGTATTGCGGCAACAACTGATGTAAGACATTCTACATTTATTGCTGCAAGTGTACAGTGACATTTGTCACTATTGGTTTTATGTTTTAGAACCGAGCACGGCCAGCACGGCGATGATGAGGATCACCGAGGCCAGTGCTGCAATCAAAGCGTACTCCAGCAGCGTGGCGCCTTCGTCATTGCTGACGAAGCGGGCGAGACCGCGTGGGATATGGAAAATACGCATTGCTGCTCCTGTGGTTGGACGATTAGTTCAGTAACCAGTGTATGGAATTTGCTCCGTTTTCACATCGGACAAACGTCATGGCGTGGCGTGACATTTGTCACCGTTTTTTTTGCGCGGGCAAAAAAAATCCGGAACCGAAGTTCCGGATGAAGACTAGCCAGGAGTGGTACAACGAGGAGACTGTGAATCCGGTGCATCAGGACGATTTAATCAGACCCGAGATGTAGGTCAGCGAGGCGGTGATCTTAGGGCCGAGGATGGCCAGGCCGGCGGTGATCGCTGCGGCGATGGCGGCGGCCATCAGGGCGTATTCGATGGCGGTGATGCCGTCTTCGTTGGCGATGAAGTTTTTGATTGCGTTCATGATGGACCTCGTAAAAGTTAGATGAGTAGGGGATTAACTGCTTCAACTAAAACGGGGTTCAGGTTTTAGGTACTGCCGATGAAGACCATTCTACGCACTGGTGCGCTGCCTTACATCGGACAAACGTCACGATGTGCGGTGACATTTGTCATCCGCTGCCGGCCAGCTGCGGCCGGGCGAAAAAAAATCCGGAGCAAGTCCGGATTTAAGGGTTAGGGGGTTACAGCGTTGCGGCGATCAGGACGATTTGATCAAGCCGGAGATGTAGGTCAGCGAAGCGGTCAGCTTAGGGCCGAGGATGGCCAGGCCGGCGGTGATCGCAGCGGCGATGGCAGCAGCCATCAGGGCGTATTCGATAGCGGTGATGCCGTCTTCGTTGGCGATGAAGTTTTTGATTGCGTTCATGATGCGTCTCCTTCGGTGTATGCGGTATATGGATTACGACGATTTGATCAGGCCGGAGATGTAGGTCAGCGAAGCGGTCAGCTTAGGACCGAGGATCGCCAGGCCAGCAGTGATCGCGGCAGCGATGGCAGCAGCCATCAGGGCGTATTCGATTGCGGTGATGCCGGCTTCGTCGTTGATGAAGTTTTTGACTGCGTTCATGATGGACCTCGTTTTAATGTGTGGTTGATGTTTTTGTCTGGCGGCTTCTAACGTCTACTAAACGGGGGCCAGGTTCTGAGTACTGCTTATGTGCCGCCGATGAAAGTCATTCTACGCATCGCGATGTCACTGCGCAGCGGACAAACGTCACGATGTGCCGTGACATTTGTCACCAATTGTCACGTTGGGCGGGCAAAAAAAATCCGGACAATGTCCGGATTTTTTAAGGATGGCCAGGCTGGCTATGCCGTGGCATTGGTCATGCCGTGCTTGGTCGCGTAGACATACAGCTCCAGGCGATTCGCCACGCCCAGCTTCTGGTAGATCGTCGTCAGGTTGTTGCGCAGGGTCGGCTCGGCGATGAACAGCTTGGAGGCCAGTTCCTTGTTTGGCGCGCCATTACCTTCCACCACCACCGCCACGATCTTGCGCTCCTTGGGCGTGAGCGAGGCGATGCGCACCGCTTCCGGATCGGCCTTGGCTGGCGCAGAAAACTGGCCCAGCAGCGCATTCATCAGGGTTGGATCAAGGATGGTCTCGCCGCGATAGACGGCGCGGATGGCGTTCAGTACCACTTCGGCCGGCGCTTCCTTGCTGACCACGCCGCGCGCACCCAGCTTGACGGCCTGGGTCAGCAAGCCCTGGTCGCGGTTGCCCGACAAAATCATCACGCGCGCGCCGCCGCTGTCTTGCAGCAGCTGCGGCAAGATCTCGATCGAGCTGCGGCCCTCAAGGTCGAGGTCGAGCACGATCACGTCGGGCTTGAGGGCGCTTGCTTGCTGCAAGGCGGTGTCGTTGTTGTTGGCAGTGCCTACCAGCTGCAGGTCGTCGCCGCCGCCTTCGATTAATTTTTCCAAACCCCACAACATGGTCTTGTGGTCGTCTACCAGCATGATGCGGATAGCGGGAATGCTCATGGTCTTGCCTCGGTCAGTTATACCGGGATGGCGATACGGACTGCGGTGGCGCCGGGCGACGCGCAGTCGATCTCGATCGTTCCGCCAAGCGCAGCAGTGCGCTCAGCCAGCGATCCAGGCAGGAATGGGGCCGATGGACCTTCCGGGGTTTCGTTTTCTATGCGTATCCGCAGCTGGCCGTCAGCGTTGCTTAGGCTGATCAGCCCGGTACGGGCACGGGTGTGTTTGCGTATATTGTGCATGCCTTCATTCACGATCTGGAACACTTCAGCAGCGAGCCGGTCGCTGATGGACAGGCCGTCTTCCGCCTGTATCGTAATCTGGATATCGTAGAACTCCCGCACTTGCTGCGCCTGGCGGCGCAAGGCCACCAGCAGCTCAGCGTCTGTTTGCGCCGCTCCTTGCCGCACATTGCGGGCGAACTGGCGCATATCACCGATGACCTGGGTAGTCATGTCCAGTAGTTTATCAAGTTCGGCCGCAACATGGTGATCCGATTGCAAAGATTGCCGCAGCGCGCTGATACCATGGCGCAAGCCTATATACGGCTGGATGGTGGTGTCGTGCAGGTCACGGGCAATTTTCTGCCGTTCGCGGAAGGCGGCGTCCGAGGCCAGCCGGTCCAGCAGTACGATGTTCTCGATCACCGGGAACACCTGTGCTGCCAGTTGTTGCAAAAACACCGCATCGGTGCGGTTGAAGCGGTGGCTATCCGAGACCACGTAAATCCGCCCCTCGCCCTTGCGCAGCGGCAACGGCGCGCTGACGAAGGAACTGGCATCGAGCAAGTCGACCAACTGTTCCACCGTGTCTGGCGCCAGCGGCCGCCAGCGGGTGTCGTCCGGCGTACGGGTGCGCGATTCCAGCGTACCGGGCAGGCGCGGATGCAGCGCCGCCGCATACTGCACCAGCGCCTCCGGCGCAAACACCAGCAGCGGTGCAGCCGCGCCCTCCGGCAGCCGCGACAGCGAGGAGCGGCCCTCGGGCGCGCCGGAGGAGTGCAGCTGCCACAGCTCGTCGCTGCCATTGCGCATCAGCAGCACGCAATTGCTGGCGTGGTAAAAGTCGCGCGTCTGGCGCAGCATGGTGGCAATGCTCTGGTCAACCCCGAAGCGCGGATTGGACAGCCGGCTGACATCGCGCAGCAGGCGCAGGCGGCGGCGCTGGTTCACGCCCATGCCGCCCCAGTAGGCGATCATATAGCCGAGCGCCAGCACGAAGGCAGTACGCAGCAGCAGGTGGCCGGTATTGATATTGCTGTCGCTCAGCCAGGTCGCCAGCGTCAGCGCAAAGGTGGAGCCCAGCGTGATGCGCGCGCCTTCGTCAAAGCCCCACTGGAACGAGGCGGTCAAAATCACAAAGAAGAAGAACGGGAAGAAGAAGCTGTTGCCGCCGCCGGTGCAATACACCATCAGCGCAAACCAGCCGAGGTCGATCCAATACACGGTCTTGCCGTGCCAGAAGGGGGTGCGGTGGCGGCGCGCGGCCAGCAGCAGAGTCAGGCTGTGCAGCAGGTAGCCACCGAAGATCATTGAATGCAGCACGGTGCGCACGCCGTAACGGTTGCCCAGGTCGCCGGGCGCCACAAACAGCGTCAGGATGGCGGTTAGCGCCAGTACCAGCCGCATTACAAACACCATCGACGCGCCGACGGCGTCGCCGCTCTGGCGGGCCACACCGGCGTTGCTACGCTCTGCTATCACTACATTATCTCCCACATACAAGCAAACTAAACGAAATTGCGATTCGATAGTTGTTGCTAACACAACCGAGTCTACGCAGTCGGCGCTGCAATGTCTAGCGAGAGCGTGCTACGCTGCACGGGATGATTCACCCCGGCACCGCCCCGTAATGCGCTTTTGATGCTTTTCGCGAACGTTAAATAACTAGGCGAAACAAAATGAATCAAGTTACAATGAATTACCGTCACCTCGCTCCCGTGGCGCCGCCGCCGGCCGTTACTGGGCCGCGCAGGCTGACGACAGTCCCGCGCCGTCTGCGCCCCCGCCTGTGCCTCCTTCACCGTACCACGGACGCAACACCATGAAAGTGCCCGCATTCCTGCGCCGCCAGCGCGGCTCGGCCGTCGTCGAAATGGCCATCATTGCACCGATCGCCTTCCTGCTGCTGATCGGCGTGATCGAGTACAGCATTGTGTTCTACACCACGCTCACCATGCAATACGCGGTGCGCGAGGGGGCGCGCTACGCCGTCACTGGCCGTACCGACAAAGACCCGGCCGCCAGCAACCAGCAGCGCTACCTGGCCGTGATCCAGCAAATCAAGAACAACTCGATGGGCATGTACGATAGCGTCAACCCGGTGATCTCGGTCAATGGCACCAGCTACGCCAGCTCCAGCGCCTACAACGCCAATATGTTCGGCAACCCGGGCGACATCGTGGTGCTGCGGCTCGACTGCACCTGGAAGCTGGCCACGCCGATCGTTGCCGCCTTCTTCCCCAGCGGCCAGTACAAGTTCACCGTGGCCGCCACCATGCAGAACGAGGCCTTCTGATGCGCGCCCGCACCTCCACCCGCCAGCGCAGCCGTGGTATTGCTGCGGTCGAGTTCGCGCTGCTGCTGCCCATCCTGCTGGTGCTGTTCCTGGCGCTGATCGATGTGGCGCGCGCGCTGCAAGCCAATATGATCATCGTCAACCTGGGGCGCGAGGGCGCCAACCTGGCGTCGCGCGGCAAGCTGCAGCTGTCGGAAAACGCCCAGACCATCATCGGCCAGGTGGCCGCTTCGGCGCCGCCGCTGGATATGAACAAGCTGGGCATGATCTACATCACCCGCATCATGGGTTCGACCAGCAACGGCGTCACCAAGAGCATCGTGCTGGAGCAGTACCGCTGGGATGACAGCGTCAACAACCGCGGCTATCGCGTTAGCGGCTATGGCCCCACCAGCAAGGTCTGGAGCTGCTCCAACTGGGCCAGCGGCACCGCAGGCACTTGCCTGGTCCCGACCGGGAATAGTGCGCCATCGGTGTCGCTGATGAGTGGCCAGCTGCTGGACGGCGAAGTGATCTACGTGGTCGAAGTGTTCTACAAATTCAATATGCTGTTCCAGAGCTTCAGCTTCGGCACCTTCATCACGCCGGTGCTGGGTCCGGACTTTTACTCAATGACGGTATTCTGATCATGGCAACCTTACACAGACAACGCGGCGGCATCACCGTGATGGTGATAATCTCGCTGACCACCTTGCTGGCCGTGGTGGGACTGGCCTTTAGCGCCGGCCTGAGCTACATGGTCAAGGCCAAGCTCAACGCAGCGACTGACGCCGCTGGCCTGGCCGCAGCGCGCGCCATCAGCAACGGCGCCAACCAGAGCGACCAGATCGCCAACGCCAAGGCCGCCGGGCAGCGCTTCTTCAACATCAATTTCCCGGCCAACTACCTGATGTCGACCGCCACCCTGAACGATATCAGTGTGGTGTTCAACACCAGCGAGGTGACGATCACCGTCAGCGCCTCAGCCACCATGCCGACTGCGCTGTTTGGCGGCTTCAGCACTGGGCCGATGTCGCCCGGCGTGCTGACCGAAACCAAGCGCAAAGACCTCGACATGATCCTGGTGATGGACACCTCCGGTTCCCTGTCCGGCTCGGCGGCCAATGTGCGTAGCTCGGGGCAGACCTTCCTCAACCAGTTCAATGCCGACCGCGACCGCGTCGGCCTGGTGCATTTTTCCTATGGCGCCGTGGTGGACGACGTGATCCGGCCGACCGCGCGCGGCTTCGACCGCACCACCATGAGCAACCACATCAAGAACTTCTCATTCACCGGTTCGACCGCCTCGCCGGAAGGTTTTTACACGGCGCGCACCCAGATCAACAGCGTGCCGACCGCCAACAACAACCGCTCCAACCTGCGCGTGATCGTGTTCTTCTCGGATGGTGCGCCCAACTCCTTCGGCGCCTACCTGAACTGGAAGAACACCACGGACTGCAAAGACTCCTCGGGCAATCCTATCCCCGGCACCATCATCACCGACGATGACGGCTCCGGCACCCCGGGCGGGCTATACCGCATCGACCTGCAATCGACCACCCTAGGCGGCACCTGCACGCCATCGGACATCACCACCAAGGCCAATTCGCTGCCGGACTGGTACAACGCCCACAACCTGGCGACCAATCCCAACGATCCGGCCGCGCGCGAATATCCAATCGTGACCAGTTCGCCGCGCGTGGTGACCAACGCCATCACCTACGCCAACGTCAACCGCGCCTCGCGCAACCTGGTGGAAGCGATGGCGTCGAAATCGCGCGACGAGGGGATTTATGTGTTCACGCTGGGCCTGGGCTCCAGCCTGAAGATAGGCACCGGCTACGACAATGAAAAAGGCGAAGACACGCTCAAGTGCATGGCCAACTCGACCGATGCACCGGCGCGCTGCTTCAACGCGGCCAAGCCGGTGGGGGTGTACTGCTTTGCGGCCACTCAGGCCGACCTGACGCCGTGCTTCTCCAAACTGGCGTCGGCCATCCTGCGGATTTCGAAATGAGTTACTGCTTGCGCACGTAGGTGGTGAGTTCCCAGCTGTCGCGGTTGTAGAGGCGGCCTTGCCAGTCGGTGTCGCGGTAGTCAAGCTTGACGAAGTTGTTCAGCTCCGGCACGAACCACACCGTCTCGGTCAGCTGGCCACTGCCGTTCTTGGTGAAGGTGTCCTCGGCGCCGTAGGTGGCTTCCACCACAATCTTCAGCGCTTCAAACTCGCCGGCCGGCACTTTCACCTTTTCCCAGTCCAGCACTTTGCCCTTTATGTGATAGCGCCAGTTCTTGCCTTGCTTGGGATTGTTGCCGGTGACATCGCTGCTCCATTCCTTGCCCGGCGCCAGCGGGAAAGCGTAGCGCGCAAACGACGGCGCGAAATGCATGGCGCCGCGGTCGACCGGATTCATCTCCGGGCTGAACAGCTGCTGTGTCAGCAGGGCGCCGCTGGCAGCGCGGCGTACATCCACGTGCACACCGGCCTCGTCGATGGCCGCTACTTCCACCCGGTTGATATTGCCCTTGGCGCCTTTCCATACATCAGTGTACTGATAGGTCCACGAATCGCCGATGGCCGGGGTTGGCAGCGGTACGGATTCACGGGAAGTGCCCGCCTGCGCGAGTGCGCAGGGCAGGATGAAACAGAGCACTGCAAAGTAACGTTTGATGGTCATGCTGTCTCCTTTGTTGTGATTTGTGCATTGACTATATCGCCAACATTGAAAGAGTGCTAGCCGCAGTGCAGCAAAATCACACCTCACCAGCGCATGGCCTGGATAAAGTCGACAAAGGCGCGCAATGGCGCCGGCAGGTAGCGGCGGCCTGGGTAGTACAGCAGGGGCCCGGGGAAGGCTGGCCAGCAGCGTTCCAGCACCGGCACCAGCTCGCCGCGCTCGAAGTAGGGCTGTAGCCAGTCTTCAAACAGGTACACCAGCCCGCCGCCGGCCACGGCCACATCGACTTTCAGGTCGGCAGCGGCCCCGAGGTTGACGATTAGCGGGCCGTTCGGCTCGATCAGCACCTGTTTGCCTTTGTATTCAAATTCCCATGGCGGCATGGCGCCGCTGGAGAAACGGCCGCGCAGGCAGGTATGCTGCAACAAGTCCTGCGGTTTTTTCGGCGTGCCGTGCCGTTCCAGATAGGTGGGCGAAGCGGCGAGGGCGAAGCGCTGCTGGCGCGGACCGATCGGCGTGGCCACCATGTCCTGCTCCATGCGCTCGCCGTAGCGGATGCCGGCGTCGCAGCCGCTGCGCAGCAGGTCGACAAAACTATCGTCGACGATGACTTCCACCGTAATGTCGGGATAAGCCTGATGGAAGGGCGGCAGGATGCGCGGCAGTACCAGCTTGGACGCGCTGGCCGGCACGTTCAGCCGCAGCCGCCCGGCCGGCCGGTCGCGGAAGCCGTTGACCACATCGAGCGCCGTCGCCACCGCATCCAGTGCCGGCGTCAGCTGCTCCAGCAGGCGTTGGCCGGCATCGGTGGCGGCGACGCTGCGCGTGGTCCGGTGCAGCAGGCGCACGCCCAGTCCGGCCTCCAGCCGCCGTACCGCTTCGCTTAGCTGTGACGGGCTGCTGCCGGTCTTGCGCGCAGCTTCGCGAAAGCCGCCATGCTGGGCTACGGCCACGAAGGCGCCCACGTCCTGTAAATCGGTCATGATGGATTGTCCTGATTTCGGCACAAGCTGTGCTATTGCCGTGTATTGTCGCACAGCGCTAAGACTCCTAGACTGTGTCCATCAACCCATCTAAAGGAGAAGCACATGAGTACCTTCCAACTTGGCAACCTGACTGTGAACCGCATGGGCTATGGCGCCATGCAGCTGGCCGGCGCGCACGCTTTCGGCCCGCCGAAGAACCGCGAGGAAGCGCTGGCGGTGCTGCGCGAGGCAGTCGAGAGCGGCGTCAACCACATCGATACCAGCGACTTCTATGGCCCTTACATCACCAACCAGCTGATCCGCGAAGCGCTCCATCCCTATCGTGACGACCTCACCATCGTCACCAAGGTAGGCGCGCTGCGCGGTGCTGATGCGTCATGGCTGCCGGCGCAGTCGCCTGAAGCGCTGGAAGCGGCCGTACACGACAACTTGCGCAATCTCGGCCTCGAGGTGCTGGACGTGGTGAACATGCGCCTGATGTTTGATGTAATGGGTCCGGCCGAAGGTGACATCGAAGCCCACATCACCAAGCTGGCCGAGCTGCAGCAGCGCGGCCTGATCCGCCACATCGGTCTCAGCAACGCCACCGCACAGCAAGTAAAGCAGGCGCGCAGCATTACCGACATCGTTTGTGTGCAAAATCACTACAACCTGGTGCACCGCCATGATGAGGCATTGATCGACGAGCTGGCGCAGCAGGGCATTGCCTATGTGCCGTTCTTCCCGCTGGGTGGCTTCACGCCGCTGCAATCGTCCATCCTCGGCGAAGTGGCTGCAGAACTGCAAGTGACGCCGCTGCAAACGGCGCTGGCCTGGCTGTTGCAGCGCGCGCCGAATATCCTGCTGATCCCGGGCACCTCGACCCTGGCTCACCTGCGCCAGAACCTTGCAGCCGGCAAGCTGGTGCTGCCGGCACAGGCGGTGCAGCGCTTAAATAGTGTTGTTACCTCAGCATAAGAAAAATCGTTTCATATTGTGGAATTTACCATGGTGGGCCGCCGCATGATTTTTTTCATTTTTTAAAAAGGCGTTTTGTATTGTAAAAAATATGATCTATCTAATTGAAAAATAAGGAAAAAAATTAAGTTATATGTCTTATATAAGACTTTGTGCAACGCATCAGAATGTCCTACTATTTAGTCATGCAGTTCGCACGCAGTTAAGGCTCACGACTTACTTTCCCGCTTTTTTCTTTTAGGAGATACACCATGTCCCAGTACCAAGACGACATCAAGGCAGTTGCTGGTTTGAAGGAGCAACAAGGCGCCGCCTGGAACGCCATCAATCCTGAGTCCGCTGCTCGTATGCGCGCCCAGAACAAGTTCAAGACTGGCCTGGATATCGCCAAGTACACCGCGAAAATCATGCGCGCCGACATGGCTGCCTACGATCTGGATCCATCGAAATACACCCAGTCGCTGGGCTGCTGGCACGGTTTCATCGGCCAGCAAAAAATGATCTCGATCAAGAAGCACTTCAACAGCACCGACCGCCGCTACCTCTACCTGTCGGGCTGGATGGTTGCCGCGCTGCGCTCGGAATTCGGCCCGCTGCCAGACCAGTCGATGCACGAAAAGACCGCCGTCTCGGCCCTGATCAAAGAGCTGTACACCTTCCTGCGCCAGGCGGATGCCCGCGAACTGGGCGGCCTGTTCCGCCAACTGGACGCTGCGCCTGCCGCTGAAAAAGCGGCGATCCAGTCGAAGATCGACAACCACATCACCCACGTGGTACCGATCATCGCCGACATCGACGCTGGTTTCGGTAACGCGGAAGCGACCTACCTGCTGGCCAAGCAATTCATCGAAGCCGGTGCTTGCTGCATCCAGATTGAAAACCAGGTGTCGGACGAGAAGCAGTGCGGCCACCAAGACGGTAAGGTGACCGTGCCACACGAAGACTTCCTGGCCAAGATCCGCGCCATCCGCTACGCTTTCCTGGAGCTGGGCGTGGACGACGGCATCATCGTCGCCCGTACCGATTCGCTGGGCGCCGGCCTGACCAAGCAGATCGCTGTTACCAACGAACCTGGCGACCTGGGCGACCAATACAATGCCTTCCTGGATTGCGACGAAGTCTCGGCTGACGCACTGGGCAACGGCGACGTGATCATCAAGCGCGACGGCAAACTGCTGCGTCCTAAGCGCCTGCCAAGCAACCTGTTCCAGTTCCGTGCCGGCAGTGGCGAAGCACGCTGCGTGCTGGATTGCATCACCTCGCTGCAAAACGGCGCCGACCTGCTGTGGATCGAAACCGAAAAACCGCATATTTCCCAGATCGGCGGCATGGTCAGTGAAATCCGCAAGGTCATCCCGAACGCCAAGCTGGTGTACAACAACAGCCCATCGTTCAACTGGACCCTGAACTTCCGCCAGCAAGCTTACGATGCAATGAAAGCCGCTGGTCAAGACGTGTCGAACTACGAGCGTTCGCAGCTGATGAGCATCGAGTACGATGAAACCGTGCTGGCCAAAGTGGCTGACGAGAAGATCCGCACCTTCCAGGCTGATGCAGCCCGCGAAGCCGGCATCTTCCACCACTTGATCACGCTGCCGACCTACCACACCGCCGCGCTGTCGACCGACAACCTGGCCAAGGAATACTTCGGCGACCAGGGCATGCTGGGCTACGTGGCTGGCGTACAGCGCAAAGAGATCCGTCAAGGCATCGCTTGCGTCAAGCACCAGAACATGTCCGGCTCGGACATCGGCGACGACCACAAAGACTACTTCAGCGGCGAAGCTGCGCTGAAGGCCGCCGGTAAAGACAACACCATGAACCAGTTCTAAGCTGATTCGTTTGTAGCAAAGCCCGCTTCGGCGGGTTTTTTTATGGACGGACGTCTTTGCGCGACCGGAGTAAGATAGCGCAGCCGCGCGACGGGCGCGGAAAATCAGGAAAGGTCCGATCCATGAAATCTGTATTGTTCTTGAAGTCCTCGCTGGCCATGCTGTCGCTCACCCCGCTGCTGTTGGCGCTACCGGTGCAGGCGCAGACGCCATCGGCGGCGGTTGCCGACAAAGCGCGTCCAGAAAAAGATGTTCAGCAAGACAGCGTGCGCCTGCCGGCCGAACTGCTGGCGTTTTCTAAAGTGAAGAAGGGTGATGTGGTGGTGGATATCTGGCCGGGCGGCGGCTACTGGTCGCGCCTGTTCTCGACGCTGGTGGGGCCGAGCGGCAAAGTCTACGCCTACGTGCCGGCCGAAATCACCGGCTTCAAGTCCGACCCGCTGGCGCTGGCCAAAGCCATTGCGTCGGAGCCGGGACATGGCAATGTGGAAGCCACGTCCTATCCTGCCGCCGAACAGCCGCAAGCCGATCTGTACAACCAGGTCGACGTGGCCTGGACCTTCGAGAACTACCACGACCTGCACGACAGCTTCATGAAAGGCGCCGACGTCAACGCCTTCAATCAGGCCGTCTTCAAGCGCCTGAAACCGGGCGGCTACTACATCGTCGCCGACCACGCGGCCGTTGCAGGCAGCGGCTTGAAAAATACCGAAGACCTGCACCGCATTGATCTTGCAACGGTGAGGGCTGAAGTGGAAAAAGCCGGCTTTGTCTTCGACGGCGAAACCAGCGTGCTGGCAGTAGCGGCCGACGACCACCAGCTGAAAATCTTCGACCCCGCTATTCGCGGCAAAACCGACCGCTTCGTGCTGCGCTTCAAAAAGCCGTCACATTAAGATGGCTTTTTTCACGGCCGCTTGATATGCATCTATTGCTTGAGAGATCTGTGCTTTTGAACTGAATACATGGCTTACCATCGCCCTAATAAAAAGGGCGTTGAGGCTGCAAATGGGCACCGAAGATCAACTGGGCCGGCTGGGTGAGAGTATCGTCGCCCGGCTATTCCATTTGGAAACATTAGGTGCCTATCGGTTTTCTTGCTGCTTTCTTGGGGCAAAAGCCCAACTTGATTTTCTCGTTAATTTGCTGGACGAGAATGGCATCGAGTACGGGCCGTTTTTCTTTGTGCAGGTCAAAACAACGGCTGGTATTGCTGCAAGCGGCAGTGGAGTTCCAGTCAGGCTAGGTGGTGCAAAGATGAGAGCTGCCAAGGCGCGTAAAGTGCCTGTCTATCTGGCCGCTGTCAGTAGTGTTGGTGGCGATCGGGAAGAAGTCTATGCTATTGCCATACATGCTGCGCTACAGAGTGGAGTATCTGTTGTACCTCGGCTTTTCTCACTGCGACAAGAGGAAACTCGTCTGATGATATTCAATGAAGTACATGAGTATTTCCAGTCAGGTATGAAGGTTTTCAAGTCGCGGCTAACGCGGGTAGGGGACAAATGATGGATCGCTCTAAGCAATTTGCCATTTCAGTAGTAAAGCTGGCTTTGACGAGAAACGGCTATTATGCGTACGAAGATGCACCGATTGGAGCCGGATTGTTGGCGGATGTTTTTGCGGCAAAAAAAAGCGGTGCAGAGGCAGAAGAAAGAATTGTCGTGGAAGTCAAAACTCTGCGAAATCACACGGCAATCCCTGCGAAGTTGGAAAGCCAGCGCCTGCAGCTACGGGCAAAGTTTCAGTATGAAGTTTATTTTGCGTTCTTCGTTGAAAGCGAAGGCTTGCTAATCGTCGACGCGGAACTGTGTAAGCGCATGCGGTTCCGCGAAGACGAAATCCGTCTTGAAGTATTGCCAGTAAAGGTAGCGGATCTCACATCAGGATAACGTCGTACTGCTCCTGGTGATAGCTGTTCTCGACTTGCAGCGAGATTTTCTTGCCGATGAAATCGCCCAGCATGGCAAGGTGCTGGGACTCTTCTTCGAGGAACAGGTCGACCACTTCCTGCGACGCCAAAATGCGGAATTCGCGCGGGTTGAATTGCTTGGCTTCGCGCAGCAGTTCGCGCAGGATTTCGTAGCAGATGGTGCGTGAGGTCTTTACCTGCCCACGTCCGTTGCAGGCAGGGCAGGGCTCGCACAGGATGTGCGCCAGCGATTCGCGCGTGCGCTTGCGCGTCATTTCCACCAGCCCCAGCGCCGAGAAGCTGCTCACCGATACCTTGGTACGGTCGCGCGACAAGGCCTTCTTCAACTCGGCCAGTACCGAAGCGCGGTGCTCGGTATTTTCCATGTCGATGAAGTCGAGGATGATGATGCCGCCCAGGTTACGCAGCCGCAGCTGGCGCGCAATCGCGTGCGCCGCTTCCAGGTTGGTCTTGAAAATCGTGTCGGCAAAATTGCGCCCGCCGACAAAGCCGCCGGTGTTGACGTCGATGGTGGTCATGGCTTCAGTCTGGTCGACGATCAGGTAGCCGCCCGACTTCAGGTCCACGCGCCGTCCCAGTGCGCGCAGGATTTCTTCTTCCACGCCGTACAAATCGAACAGCGGACGCTCACCCGTATAGTGATTCAAACGCGGCAGCACGCCTGGCGTGTAAGCCTTGCCGAACTCCTGCAAGTTCACATAATTCTCGCGCGAGTCGACCTGGATGGTGGCCGTCTCGTCATGCACGAAATCGCGCAGCACGCGCTGGGCCAGGCTCAAATCCTGGTGCAGCAGGGTGGTGGCCGGCTTGGTGCGCGCGCCGTGGGTGATGGCGGCCCAGGTCTTGCGCAGGTATTCCACGTCGGCGGCGATGTCGGCATCCGACGCATCTTCAGCTTGCGTGCGCACGATGTAGCCGCCTTTTTCATCTGCCGGCAGCAGGCTCTGCAGACGAGCGCGCAATGCTTCGCGGTCCGCTTCCTTTTCAATTTTCTGCGAAATGCCGATGTGCCCATCCTGCGGCAGGTAGACCAGCATCCGTCCCGCAATCGAAATCTGGGTCGACAGGCGCGCGCCCTTGGTGCCGATTGGATCCTTGATCACTTGCACCGTCAGCACCTGGCCGTCGAACAGGATCTTTTCAATCGGCGTCGGCGCCGCGTTGTTGCCGCCGTCGTGCGGCCGCGCTTCCCAGATATCGGCCACGTGCAAAAACGCCGCCCGTTCCAGGCCAATGTCGATAAAGGCCGATTGCATGCCAGGCAGCACCCGCACCACCTTGCCGGAATAGACGTTGCCGGCCAGTCCGCGCGTGAGCGTGCGTTCGATGTGGAGTTCCTGCACGGCGCCCTGGACAATCAGGGCGACACGGGTTTCTTGCGGGGTGATGTTAATCAGGATGTCTTCGTTCATGTCGCCGATCATACACGTGTGCGCCTTGACACTGCAAACAGGGCTTACTTACAATGCAACAGAGAAATATCTGCATTTCTCGCCACAAGGTAGCCTGACCAGATGGATGACAAGGATTAGAGAATGCAAACAGTGAATTTGGTCATGGTCAACCGCTATCATGGCCGTTCCATCTGGACCTTTGAAGACACCATGCTGGCCCTGTCCGCCCTGTTGAACCAGGCCGGCTACCAGACCCGCATCACCGCCAACCTGATCGTGCCGGGCGCGATCAACATCTTGTTTGGTGTCGGCAGCGTGTTCAGCCACTCCTACGAGGAAGTGCGCCAGTTCGCCAGTCCCGAGCACACCATCATCTTCAACGGCGAGCAGGTTGAGAGCACCTCGGGCCTGATCACGCCGGAATACCTGGACTTCCTGTCGCAATACGTGGTGGTGGACTGGTGCCAGCCCAACGTTGACGCCATCCTGCGCCGCGCGCCCAGCTGCCCGGGCGCGTTCGAGCTGCCACTGTTCCCGGCTCCCGGCTTGGCGCCGATGCCGCCGCAGGACTGGATCATGAAGTTCGACCTCGGTTTCTATGGCGCCGTGGTGCCGCGCCGCCGCGTAATGCTGGACGCGCTGGAGCGCGAAGGCATCAGCATCAAATACATCGAGAATGTCTACGGCCCGAAACTCAGCGAGCATTTGCTGGAGTGCCGCTACATCCTCAACCTGCACGCCTACGAAACCGACCTGCTGGAAATTAACCGCTGCCTGCGCCCGATGTCGATGGGTATTCCGGTGATCTCCGAAGCCTCCACCTTGCCGGCCTCCGGCGACTGGAACGACAGCGGCATCCAGTTCGCACCGACCGAAGGTTTTGCGCCGGCCGTCAAGCGCATCCTGGCCGCGCCGGACAACTGCCTGGTCGCCTCGCGCAAGACCGTTCAATTCACCCAGCGCGCCGACAATGCGCTGCGCATCCGTGCCGTCATGGAGCGCGCGCAAGCCGCTTTGGCTGCCGTATCCGTCGCCTGATTAGGGAGATCCACCCATGTCCATCCAGCTGTTCACCCCCCAGTTCCGCGTTGATGAGTGCCTAGAAGGTATCCGCGAATGCCTTGAAAAAGGCTGGACCGGTCTCGGTTTCAAAACGCTGGAAATCGAAAAGGCCTGGTGTGAATACGCCGGCCTGCCGCATGCGCACTTCCTGAATTCGAATACCTCGGGTTTGCACCTGGCGCTGCACATGTTCAAGACCGAATTCGGTTGGGCCGATGGCGATGAAGTGATCTCCACCCCGCTGACCTTCGTCTCGACCAACCACGCCGTGGTGCAGACGAATTTGATGCCGGTGTTTGCCGACGTCGACGACAGCCTGTGCATCGACCCGGCCGACCTCGAACGCAAGATCACCAGCCGCACCCGCGCCGTGATGTACGTCGGCCTCGGTGGCAATACCGGCCGCTATGCAGAAGTGCTGCGCATCTGCCGCCAGCACGGCTTGAAACTGATCCTCGATGCCGCCCACATGGCAGGCACCCGCCTGAACGGCCAGCACGTGGGCGCGGACGCCGACTGTACCGTGTTCAGTTTCCAGGCCGTGAAGAATCTGGCCACCGCCGATTCCGGCATGATCTGCTTCCCGGACGCCGAGCGAGATGCGCGCGCCCGCAAGCTGACCTGGCTGGGCATCAACAAGGACACCTACTCGCGCACCGTCAGTCAAGGCGCGTACAAGTGGATGTACGAGGTTGAGGAGATCGGCTTCAAATACCACGGCAACTCCATCATGGCCGCGATGGCGCTGGTGTCGCTGCGCTATCTTGATCGCGACAACGCCTACCGCCGCCAGCTGGCCGCGTGGTACGAGCAGCACCTCGGCGGCGATCCACTGATTGGCGTGATCCCGATGGCGGACGGCTGCGAATCTTCACGGCACCTGTTCCAGGTACGCGTGGCCAAGCGCGATCAAGTGCTGATGGCGCTGAACGAGTTTGAGATTTATCCGGGCGTGCACTATCGCGACAACACCGAGTATCGCCTGTACAGCCACGCGGCCAACCAGTGCCCGCAAGCCTCGCGCGCCAGCGCCGAAGTGCTGTCGCTGCCGATGCATATGAGTGTGACGGAGAAGGACGTGCGCTTTATCTGCGACACGCTGAAGCAGATCGTCCTGCGCTGATCAGGCCAGCCACGGCGCGCGGGCGTAAAACGCGTCCGGCGCCAGTTCCATTTTGACGTAGTTGTATTTGACGTTGCTGTCTTCCGGCGTAGCGACGTCATGGCAGGTCATGCCATCCTTCTCGTATTTGCGCAGGCGCTGCGTGGTAGTCAGCGCGTAGCCCACTTCCTCGTGCAGGTCCACCACCAGCCAGTTATACGACAGCACTTGCACCACGCTGTGCGTCAGGCCAAGCTGTTTGAAGCACCAGTCCAGCAGCGCCAGTTCCGCGTAGTAGACCAAACGCGGATCACCACCTTCCACGCCGCGCATGAAGTTATCCAGCTCGCCGCTGACGCCATCCACGCCGGCCAATCCCATGTGGCCGATCAGGCGGTCCGTTTCGTCGTACATCATGAAGAACAGGCAGCCCTCGTTGGCGATGGAGCGGTTCTTCAGGTAGCCCAGCGTGCGCTCGTAAGTCGATTCAAACTGCGTCAGGAACATGCGCATGGCGCGTGCGCGCCAGCTGCTCATCAGCTCCACCGTTTCGCGGTCATCGAGTATCCATGCGCCGACCGGCACCAGCTTGCCCAGCGTGTCGCCTTGCTGGTTGCGGATGGCGATGGCCTTGGTGTTGGCGTCGGCCAGCGTGCCGGCCTTCATGCCGGCGATGATGTCTCGGTAATCCATTTATGCTTTCTTGAAGCGGTGGCCCACGCTCACGGCCTCAATGCGGATGCGCTTGGGCGTCATGTGCGGTTGCAGCCGTTCCTTGAGGTAGGCCGCCAGTGCGTCCTTGTCGACCGCACCTTCGGCGTTCGGTTGCACCATCAGCTCCACGTGCTGGCCGGTGATGGGATTCTGGCGCGGTACGGCCTTCACCAGTGACACGCCCGGATAATCCAGCGCCACGCGCTCGACTTCCGACGCCATGAATTTCAGGCCGCCGACGTTAATCACATCGCTGATGCGGCCTACCACTTTGTAGTAGCCATCGCGTGATTCGACAATGTCCTTGCTGTCGTACCAGCCCTCGGCATCGAACGGCGAGGGCGCGTTCAGGTAGCCCAGCATGCGCGATTGCGAGCGGATTTGCAGCACGTCGTTCACCACGCGCGTCTCCACGCCTTCGCCGCCGACTTTCATGAACAGGCTATCGCGCGCTTCGCTCTTCACGCGCACGATGCCCAGCTCCGACATGCCGAAGGTCTGGCGGAAGTCCACGTCAGGCAGCAGCTTGCACAGCGCGTCCAGCGTTGGTTGGTCCATGCGCTCGGTGCCGTAGGTGACGACCTTGAGGCAGGCCGGCACTTGCGCCGGAATCGCGCCGCTCATCAGCATCATGCGCAGGAAGGTTGGCGTGGTTGGCAGCACTTCGACGTCGTACTGGCGGCAAGTCTCCAGCACCGACTCCACCGTGCGCGCTTCCGGCGCCACCACCACGCCTTTGTTGAACAGCGTGTGGAACAGGGTGTTGATGCCGCCGATGTGATCGAACAGCAGGAAGTTAATCGTGCGCAGGGTCGGGCGCGGCGTCTCGAAGCGTTGCAGGAACAGGCTCAGATCGTGCAGGATGGCTTTCGGCCGGCCGGTGGTGCCGCTTGAGAAGAGCACCAAGCCAGCGTGGCCGCGCGCGCGCAGCGTGTCGATAAATTCATGCCGCTGGCCATGTTCGCGGCGGGTTACAACGCCATCGCGGATTACCGCATCAACCAAGGCCGCTTCAAAAAAGTACTCGTGTTCATGCACGGTTTCCACCGTCAGCGGAACCAGGATGGCGCCAAGGTCGATGAGGCGCAGCAGGGTCAAAATGGACGATGGTTCAAAGTCGCCAATCAGCGCCACCACATCGCCTTGCCGGATGCCCGACAAATCAACTGGCTGCTGCGCCGCGATCTCCGAAAAGCGCAGCCCAGTACCGCGATGGATAAGGAACGGATAATCCGCGCCAGCCCAGATCTGTTCCAGCTTGTCGATCAATTTCATCAAGCACCTCCCACGTGTAGCACTTGTCCGGACAGCGAGTTGCTACGCGCGTCCAGCAGCAGTTCCACCAGATCGGCCACCGCGTCCGGCGTGAACTGGCGCGGCAGGATTTGCTGGGCCACGATCTTGTCGATCTGCGTGCTGGTGATGCCCTTCAGCAGACTGGTATCGATCGGGCCCGGCGCGATGCAATTCACATTGACGTTAAAGTCTGCCATCTCGCGCGCGAACGAACGCGTAAAGCCTTCCACGCCGGCCTTGGAGGCAGCGTACACCGATTCACCTTTCAATCCCAGCGCCACGGCGATGGTCGAGAAGTTGATGATGGCGCCAGCCTTGTGGCGCAACATCAGCGGCGCCAGTAACTGGCAGCAGTAAATGGTGCCGAGCAGGTTGGTGTGGATGATGTTTTGCGACACTGACGGCGGCGTGGTCACGGCCAGATTCATCGAGGCGATACCGGCCGCGTTGATCAGGCCAGCGACCTTGGCGCCGTCCTTCTTCAACTGCTGCGCCACGGCCTTCACTTGATCGTAGGAGCTGACGTCGCACGCCATGGCAGGGAAGGGCAGGCCTTCGACATTGCGCGCCAGTCCAAACACGGCGACGCCGTTGGCGATCAGCCGGTCGCAAATGGCGCGACCCAGGCCCTTGCTGGCGCCAGTGACGACGATCATTGTTGGGCGTCCATCTGGCTGGCAAATTCCGCCGCCAATGCGCCGGCGGTGCGGAACATGCTGCGCGAGCGCGACATGGCGGCTTCGGAAGTCCAGTCGAATTCAAAGCCCAGCTCCGACGCATGGTCTTCCAGCGCCAGGCACAACTCCACCAGCTTCATGGAATCGAGCAGGCCCGAACCGCCAATCAACTGGCTATCGTCGGTGATGGCGATGGACTTATCCTCAAGCAGAGCGGTGATGGCGGCAAATACAGCAGGTTTGACGGAATTCATGTCTGACATGGGAACTCGCAATTAGTTAGGGATAGGGCAGGCCGGCCTGGCGCAGCAGCTGCACAGTTTCGTAGATCGGCAGGCCCATGATGCCAGAGTGGCTGCCGGTGATGTGTTCAATGAAGATCGCCGCCGGGCCCTGGATGCCGTAGCCGCCAGCCTTGTCGTAAGGCTCGGACGACGCGCAGTAGGCTGCAATGGCGGCCGGCGACAGCACGCCGAAGCGCACGTCCGATACTTGGGTGATCTGGGCCGAGAAGTCGCCGGAAGCGACGGCGATGGAAGTCAGCACCTGGTGGGTGCGGCCGGACAGCTGTTGCAGCATGGCTGTGGCTTCGTTTGGATTGGCGGGTTTGCCGAGGATAGCGCCGTCGATGGTGACGGTGGTATCAGCCGTCAGCACAGGGCGCGCGGCCATACGGCGCTGGACCACCAGACCTGCCGCAAACTTGGCTTTTTCCAGCGCTACGCGTGCCACGTAATCGAGCGGCGCTTCGCCGGGATTGACTTCTTCGGTGACGTCAGGGCCGCGTGGGCCGTCGCTGCGCAGCAGCAGTAATTCAAAATCGATCCCGACCTGGCGCAGTAGTTCGCGCCGGCGCGGGCTTTTGGAAGCAAGGTAAATCTTCTTGTCGACCGGTTTCATATCGTTGTTGTTAGACGCGGTGATACGGGTGGTTCTGCGTAATGGTCCATGCACGGTACAGTTGCTCGGCCAGCATCACCCGCACCATACCATGCGGCAGGGTCATACTGGAAATCCGGATCAAACCTTCCGCGCGCGCCTTCAACGCGGGATCGAGACCGTCGGCGCCGCCGATCAGGAAAGCCGTGTCGCGGCCATCCTGCTGCCATGCCTCCAGCTGCTGCGACAAGCCCACCGAGGTGAGGTCCTTGCCGCGTTCATCGAGGGCGATGATGCGCACCGATTTCGGCAGCGCCGCCTCGATGCGCTCGCGTTCGAGCGCCATCGCGGTGGCGGCAGTCTTGCTGCCCGAACGTTCGACCGGCTTGATTTCTTTCAGCACGATCTTCAGTTCCGGCGGCATGCGCTTCACATACTCGGCGTAGCCGGTTTCGATCCAGGCCGGCATCTTGTGGCCGACCGCAGCGATAATCAGCTGCATAGAGAATTACTCAGCCGCTTTTTTGATACGCTTGATGACCGTTTTGGCCGGTGCAGCGGCGGAGGCGGGCGCCGAATCACTCTTAGGCTTGGTAGCGCGTGGCTTCGGCGTGGCTTTCAGTGCTTTGATCGCGGCGACGGTGGTCTTCGGTGCGCCGACCTTGATCTTCTTGCCGGCTGGGACTGCGGCTGGCTTGGCGGCGGCTTTTTTGGTCGCGCTGGTCGCGGTGGTCTTGGCAGCAGCAGGCTTGCGCACGGCGGCCTTCTTCTCCACCACTGGGGTAGCAGCAACGGCCTTTTTACCAGCGGCCAGGTGGCTGCTGATTTTCTTCGGCTCGGCTTCTTCCGATTCCTTGGTGCCCTTGCGCTTGGCGGCGCCCAGTTTCACTGGCTTGTCGCCCCAGATTTCTTCCAGGCGGTAGTAGGCGCGGATTGGCGCTTGCATGATGTGGACGATGATGTCACCCAGGTCGACCAGCACCCATTCACCGGTGTCCTCGCCCTCCATGCCATAGACGTCGCCGCCGGCGGCTTTGACCTTGTCGCGCACCGAGGCGGCCAGCGCCTTGGTTTGACGATTGGAGGTACCGGACGCGATGGCGATACGGTCGAACAAGCTGGTTAAGTGGGTCGTGTCGAACAGGACGATATCTTGGGCCTTAACGTCTTCGAGGGCGTCAACGACCAGGGTTTGCAGTTTTTTGATGTCCATTTAGCTTTTGTATAGATTGTGTTGTTCAATATAGTCTAGCACTAGCGGCGGGATAAGCGAGTTTGCCGCTTCCCCCCGTTGTAATGCCGCACGTATCCGGGTTGCGGAGATATCCACCGCGAAGTCCTGTGCCAGATACGTCAGACCATGCGGCGTGCTACGGATTTGTTCCGGCGTTCCCAAACGGCTGGAAAACGCCTGCGCCACGGCCGGCGGCAGGCCGGCTGTGGCTATGTCATAACCAGGGCGGGTCGCTACGCAAATATGCGCGTAGTCGAACAGCGCCTGCCATTCGTGCCAGGTATCGAGCCGCTGGAGCTGGTCGGCGCCCATCAGGAAACTGATGGAAGCCATGGGCCCCAGTTCGGCGCGCACCTGGCGCAGTGTATCGATCGTGTAAGTCGGCAGCCCTTGGGCGCCGCGCGCGATTTCTTGCATGTCGACGGCTACGCTGAACGGCCGGCCGGCAAAGGCCAGCGCCACCATGTCAGCGCGCTGCTGCGACGAGGCTTTCAGCGTGGATTTTTGCCACGGCAGGCCAGTCGGGATCACGCGCAACTGGTCGACTTGCAGCAGATTGGCGAAGTACTCGCCCAACGCGACGTGACCTAGATGCACCGGATCGTAGCTGCCTCCCAGCAGTGCGACACGGTAGCCCATCGTCACGCAGCGAGCCAGTCGCGATGAGGCAGGAAGTCGGAATACAGCGCCGCTTCCGGTGATCCGGCTTCAGGTTCCCAGCGATAGCGCCATTTGACGATAGGCGGCATCGACATCAGGATCGCTTCGGTGCGGCCGCCCGATTGCAAGCCAAACAGCGTGCCACGGTCGAAAACGAGATTGAATTCGACATAGCGGCCGCGCCGGTACGCCTGGAAATCGCGTTCGCGTTCGCCGTACGGCGTGTCCTTGCGCGCTTCCAGAATCGGCAGGTAAGCCTTGAGGAAGGCGTCGCCCACGCTTTGCGTCATGGCGAAGCTTTGCTCGAAACCGTCGGCGCTGTGGTCATCGAAGAAGATGCCGCCCACGCCGCGGGCTTCCTGGCGGTGCTTCAGGTAGAAATACTCATCGCACCATTGCTTGAACTTGCCGTGCAGGTCGTCGCCGAATGGGGCGAGGGCGTCGCGGCAGGTCTGGTGGAAGTGCTTCACGTCTTGCTGGTTGCCGTAGTACGGCGTTAAATCCATGCCGCCGCCGAACCACCACACCGGCTCACCGGCTGCGTTGGTGGTGCTGAAGAAGCGCACGTTCATGTGCACCGTCGGCGCGTAGGGATTGCGCGGATGGATCACCAGCGACACGCCCATGGCTTCCCACGGATTGCCGCCGATATCCGGGCGATGCGCCGATGCCGATGGCGGCAGCTTGGCGCCCAGCACGTGCGAGAAATTCACCCCGCCGCGTTCAATCACATTGCCTTCTTCAACCAGGCGCGAAATCCCGCCGCCACCTTCGGCGCGCTGCCACTCATCGCGCAGGAAGGAGTTGCCGTCGACGGCCTCCAACGCTTGCACGATGCGGTTTTGCAGGTCGAGCAGCCAGGCTTTGACTGCTGCGGGATTGGGAGTCGAAGACATCTTAGTGTTTCAGACCGCGCCAGCCGATATCGCGGCGGCACTGTGCGCCTTCGAAGCTGATCTGGTCGACCACTTCGTAAGCCGTTTTCTGTGCCAGCTTGACGCTGTCTGCCAAACCAACCACGCACAATACGCGGCCGCCGGTGACTTGCAGGTGACCGTCTACTTCTGCGGTGCCAGCGTGGAAGGTCACCGATTCCGAAGTCTCGGCCGGGATGCCTTCAATGACGGCGCCTTTCAGCGGTGCGTCCGGATAGCCGGCAGCAGCCAGCACCACGCCAACGGCGGTGCGGCGGTCCCATTCCAGTTCCACTTGGTCCAGCGTGCCGTGGACGGCGTGTTCCATCACGGTCACCAGGTCAGTCTTCAGGCGCGACATGATCGGTTGCGTTTCAGGATCGCCCATGCGGCAGTTGAATTCCAGCGTGCGCGGATTGCCCGCTGCATCGATCATCAGACCGGCGTACAGGAAGCCGGTGAACACGATGCCGTCCTTCGCCATACCGGCGATGGTCGGGTTGATGATCTCGCGCATCACGCGGGCGTGCATCGCAGGCGTCACGATCGGGGCTGGCGAGTAAGCGCCCATGCCGCCGGTGTTCGGGCCTTCGTCGTTGTCTTTCAGGCGCTTGTGATCCTGGCTGGTGGCCAGCGGCAGGATGTTTTTGCCGTCGCACATGACGATAAAGCTGGCTTCTTCGCCGGCCAGGAATTCTTCGATCACGATGCGCGCGCCGGCGTCGCCGAAGCGGTTATCGGCCAGCATATCATCCACCGCTTGGTGGGCTTCTTCCAGCGACATGGCGACCACGACGCCTTTGCCGGCAGCCAGGCCGTCGGCCTTGATGACGATCGGTGCGCCGTTGGCGTCGATGTAGGCGTGGGCTTGTGCCACTTCCGAGAAAGTCTGGTATTTGGCAGTCGGGATGCCGTGACGCTGCATGAATGCTTTGGCGAAGTCTTTCGACGACTCCAGCTGCGCCGCTTCTTTGGTCGGGCCGAATACTTTCAGGCCGCGTGCGCGGAACAGGTTGACGATGCCGCCAGCCAGCGGGGTCTCCGGACCGACTACGGTCAGGCTGATGCCTTCGCTCTCGACGAAGTTCGCCAGTTCGTGCAGGTCGGTGATGTTGACGTTGACCAGGCGCGCGTCGCGCGCGGTGCCGCCGTTACCCGGGGCCACGTACACCATCTGGATGCGCTCGGATTGCGCCAGTTTCCATGCCAGCGCGTGCTCACGGCCGCCGGAGCCGACTACCAAAATTTTCATAAGTCCTCAGTCTTCGATTTCAACGTTCGAATACACTTCCTGCACGTCGTCCAGCAATTCCAGCGCGTCCAGCAGCTTTTGCATCTTGATCGCGTTGTCGCCGGTGACGCCGGTGACGGCATCCGGCTTCATGATGATCTCGGCCACTTCGGCCTTGAAGCCCTTGGCTTCCAGCGCGTCTTTCACTTCGGCGAAATCGTGCGGGCCGCATAGTACTTCAATGCCGCCTTCTTCGTCAGTGACCACGTCTTCGGCGCCGGCTTCCAGCGCGGCTTCCATCAACGCGTCTTCATTGGTGCCCGGTGCGAACAGGAACTGGCCGCAATGCTTGAACATGAAGGCTACCGAGCCTTCATTGCCCATGTTGCCGCCGTTTTTGTTGAAGGCGTTACGCACTTCAGCCACGGTACGCACGCGGTTATCGGTCATGCAGTCAACGATGATGGCTGCGCCGCCGATGCCGTAGCCTTCGTAGCGTACCTCTTCGTACGACGCGCCGTCTTCGCCGCCGGTGCCGCGGGTGATCGCGCGCTGCACGTTATCTTTCGGCATATTGGCGTCGGCCGCCTTGTCGATAGCGAGACGCAGGCGCGGATTCGACGCAATGTCGCCGCCGCCCATGCGGGCTGCTACGGTAATTTCCTTGATGAGGCGCGTCCAGATCTTGCCGCGTTTCGCGTCAGTTGCTGCCTTTTTGTGCTTAATGTTGGCCCATTTGCTGTGTCCAGCCATGTTCGGTCTTCCTTCGGCGGTGTTCGGTAATTTAAGCGTTGGTGTGCGGTGAGGGCGGTATTCTAGCATAAGAGGGCGGTCAGAAACCGCCGCTCATAGCACACACACCGGCGCCTCCGCTAGAGGTGAGGCTCCACTTTTTGTAGGGAAGCTGTCATATCCTCCTGCTAGGGTTTACCTTTTTGACATCATCGCAGCGCGGGAGCAGACATGGATAGACGGCAGTTTCTGAAATTTGGCAGCTTTATTACGGTATCGGTAGCATCGGGTGCAGGCCTGAGTGCGTGCGGCGGTAGCAGCAGCGGCGCGGCAGGCAGTGACCTGCCAGCGGCCAGCGGCGCGTGGAAGTTCCCGCAAAGCGTGGCCACGGGCGATCCACGCCCCGACAGCATCCTGTTGTGGACCCGCGCCGTGCCGGCAGCTGCCGACAACGTGGCTGCTGTGACGTCCGGCGCTGATTCCTCGATTCGCCTGGTGGTCACCTCGGTCGACAACAGCGCGGCGCTGGGCAGCAACGCAGCATTGAACGGCGCCACCGTGGCCGACGTGCGCCTGCCGCTGCAAGCGCAGTACGACAACACCGTGCGCCATAAGCTGACCGGTTTGACGGCAGCCACCACTTACTACTACCAGTTCGTAGCAGGCGACAATCGTTCCAACGTCGGCCGCTTCAAGACCGCGCCGGCTGCGGATGCTGACGTCTCGCAGCTGCAATTCGTCTACATGACCTGCCAGGACTGGAGCGTGAACCACTGGGGCGCGATGTCTTCCATCGCCGCCGAGAACCTCGACTTCATCGTCCACCTGGGCGACTACATCTACGAGACCGTGGGCGAGGACTTCCAGCTGGGCGCAGTGGAAAGCCGCCACGATGCGCTGGTGCTGCCGGACGGTGTGTTCAAGAACGGTACCTCGGGCGCCAAGTACGCCAACTCGCTGGCCGATTACCGCTACCTGTACAAGAAGTACCGCACCGATACGCGCCTGCAGGCGCTGCACGAGCGCTTTGCCTTCATCGCCATCTGGGACGACCACGAATTCACCGACGATGCATGGCAGGATGCGCAAACCTACGACGGCTCTTTCAATGCCGACGGCTCGGATCTGCACCAGACCTCGCGCCGCCGCAACGCCAACCAGGCGTGGTTTGAATTCATGCCGGCCGACGTTTCGTTCGACGCCGCCAACGCCAGCTTCCAGAACATCAAGATCTACCGCGACTTCCAGTTCGGTAAGCTGATGCAGCTGGTGATGACTGATGAGCGTTTGTACCGTTCTGACCACGTCATCCCGGAATCGTCGATTAATCCGGCGACCGGCAAGCCACTGGGCCGCATCGGCTCGCGCTACCTGGTGCCGCAGGATTTGTTCGACAGCGTGGAAGCGCAGAAGATGGCCGGCGCCAAAACCATCGGCCTCGATCCGCTGACCACTGCCACCATCCTGGGCAACACCCAGCGCCAGTGGTGGATGGACAAGATGAAGTCCGCTACCTCAACCTGGAAATTGTGGGGCAATGAGGTATCGCTGCTGCGCATGGGCCTCAACGGCACCGACGCGATTGCGACTTTGCTGGCATTGAACGCAGTCACCACGCTGGCCACTTCGGTTGGCACCACTGCCGCTGCGGCAGGCGGCAACTTCGCCGTGGCCGGCGCCATCGTGGCGGCGGTGACCGCTGGCGCATCGGCGGCCGTTGCGCAAGCAGGCGCCGGCGCCATCGCGGCAGCTGCAGCGAGCGGCGGCACGTCAGGTGCGATGGCTACTGCTGGCATGAAAGCCGGCCTGACAGCGGCGCAAGCGTCGATTGCGGTGGCGACTTACGGCAAGACCATCTTCACTGGCCCGACCACGCCAGCGCAGCAGGCGGCAGCAGCGGCGCAGACCATCGCTTTTGGCTACATCAAACCGGACGTGCAGGCCAACAAAGCGGAATCGGTCTTCGTGGCGGCGTCGGGCAAGAAGGATGCGCTGTCGGCGTTCTTCACCCGCTTCTTGCTCAACTGCGACCAGTGGGACGGCTACAACACCGAGCGCAAAACGCTGATGGCGCACCTGAAGACCAATAACATCGGCAACGTAGTGGCGATTACGGGCGATATCCACTCCTTCTTCGCTGGCACCGTGAATGATGATTTCGATGCGACGGGCGGCGGCACGCCGGTGATGGTGGACCTGGTTTCGGCGGGGATTAGCTCGGATTCGTTCTTCAGTTACCTGCGCGATGCGGCATCGTCGCTGGGTGATATTGCGACGCTGGTGTCCTACCCGCTGGCGGTGCCGGTGACGGGCCTGGGCACGATCAACCTGAACTTCAACCTGCTGGACTACACCATGGGCAAAGCTGCGCCGACGGTGGCCTCGCTGCTGGAGCAAACCCGCGTGCAGCTGCGCGGTGGACTGGCGGCGAAAGGTGTGCCGGAGGCGCAGTTGGATGCGACCGTGTCGGCGGTGCTGGCAGGCCTGCAAGCCAACAGCGACTTCAATACCAGCCTGTTGGCGCTGGCGCAGCAGCTGTCAGCCTTGGGCAATAACCAGTGGCTCAAGCACCTGAACACCGATGCGCAGGGCTACACTCTGGTCACGCTCACGGCAGGCAAAATGACGGCGCAGTTCAAGCAGGTGAACAAGCTGGTAGGCACCTCCGCGCCAGCCACCGTCATCGCCCGCACCACCACGGCAACCGTAGCCGCCGGCTCGCCGGTAGTGACCATCAGCTAGCCGTCAGCAGCCATTTGCTTTTGCCCGTACAATCTCATGTATGGACAAAAGTATCACACACGGCACGCTGACGCGTGCCGCTTTTCTCAGCGGGTTAGGAATCGCCGTCGGCGGTTCGGTGCTGTTTTCCACCAAGGCCATCGTCGCCAAGCTGCTGTACCGCTACCATATCGATGCGGTCACGCTGATCGCTTTTCGCATGCTGTTCTCGCTGCCGGTATTCGCCGCCATCGCCATCTGGAAGATGCGCACCGAAGCGCCACTCAGCTCCAGCGACCGCTGGCGCATCGTCGGTCTCGGGCTGGTGGGCTACTACTTGTCCAGTT
This sequence comes from Duganella flavida, assembly GCF_009857445.1. Taxonomy (GTDB): domain Bacteria; phylum Pseudomonadota; class Gammaproteobacteria; order Burkholderiales; family Burkholderiaceae_D; genus Rugamonas; species Rugamonas flavida. The sequence goes on along the minus strand of NZ_WWCN01000006.1, from coordinate 12,033 downwards.
TTCTCGACTTCCTCGGCCTGCAATACATCTCGGTCGGCCTTGAACGGTTGATCCTGTTTCTTACGCCGACCTTCGTGCTACTGATCAGCTCTACCATCCTCAAGCACCACATCGGCCGCAAGCAGTGGATGGCGCTGGGGATTTCCTACTGCGGCATCGTGCTGGTGTTCCTGCACGATCTGCGCGGCGGCGGCAATGTCGCCCTCGGCGCGGCACTGGTCACCGGCTCGGCTGCGGCCTATGCTGCCTACCTGCTGCTGTCCGGCGAAATGGTCCGGCGATTAGGTTCGATAAGGCTGGTGTCCTACGCCATGTGCGTCTCCACTGCCGCCTGCGTCGGCCAGTTCTTTCTGCTGCGTCCCGCCTCCGGCCTGCTGCAACCGATGCCGGTGTATGGCCTGTCGCTGATCAACGGCATCCTGTGCACCGTCGCTCCCGTGTTCATGACCATGATCGCGGTCGAGCGCATCGGCGCCGGCACCGCCTCGCAGGCTGGTATGATCGGCCCCGTTTCAACGCTGTTTCTGGGCGCGCTGCTGCTGGGCGAGCCTGTCACCTCCTGGCAGCTGGGCGGAACTGCGCTCGTGCTGTCCGGGATTTATCTGCTGTCAAAAAAATAGGATCACGACATGAAGACCCGCATTGCCCTGATTGCTCACGATAAGAAAAAAGACGACATGATCGCCTTGGCCAGCGAATACAAGGCCTACCTTTCGACCTGCCAACTGGTCGCCACCGGCACCACCGGCGGCCGCTTGGCCAATGAAGTTGGTCTGACCGTGGATCGCAAGCACTCAGGCCCATTCGGCGGCGACTTGCAGATCGGCTCCATGCTGGTGGAAGGTCAAATCGATGCCGTGATCTTCCTGCGCGATCCTATGACGCCGCAGCCGCACGAGCCGGACATCAACGCCCTGGTACGCGCCTGCGACGTGCACAATACGCCGTGCGCGACCAACGTGGCGTCGGCACATCTGGTACTGTCCCAACTCCAGCAATCTGCAGCGAAATAAGGAGCACGATCATGGTCAAGGCTATCCGCATGAACCGCGTGGGCGGTCCCGAAGTGATGGAACTGGTGGAGGTCGACCTGCCGCCGCCCGGCCCGGGCGAAGTGCGGATGCGCCATGAAGCCATTGGTCTCAACTACATTGACGTCTACCACCGCACCGGCCTGTATCCGCAACCCATGCCCGGCGCACTGGGCGTGGAAGGCGCTGGCGTGGTGGAAGAAGTAGGCGAGGGCGTCACCGAGTTGAAAGTCGGCGACCGCGTGGCTTACGGCGGCCGTCCGCTTGGCGCGTACTCCGAGGCGCGCAATATCCCGGCCTCGCAGCTGCTGGTGCTGCCGGATAAAATCGATTTCGACACCGCCGCTGCCATGATGCTGCAAGGGCTGACGGTACAGTACCTGTTCCACCGCACCGTGTCGCTGAAGGCCGGCGATACGGTGCTGTTCCATGCCGCAGCGGGCGGCGTTGGCCTGATCGCCTGCCAGTGGGCGCGCGTGATGGGTGTGAACCTGATCGGCACCGTGGGCTCGGAGGAAAAGGCTGCGCTGGCGATTGAAAACGGCGCCACCCACGTCATCAACTACAACAAGGAAAACTTCCCCGAGCGCGTGAAGGAACTCACCGGCGGCAAAGGCGTGTCGGTGGTGTATGACTCGATCGGAAAAGATACCTTCATCGGCTCGCTGGACTGCTTGCAGCCGCTGGGCACGATGGTCAGCTTTGGCAATGCATCGGGACCGGTGCCGCCGTTTGGTCTGAACGAACTGGCCAGTCGTGGCTCGCTATTCATTACCCGCCCATCGCTGATGGCTTACACGGCCAAGCGCGAAGACCTGGAAGCCTCGGCCAAATCGCTGTTTGGGGTGGTGAGTAGCGGCGAAGTGAAGATTGATATCCGCCAGCGTTATGCTTTGGCCGACGTGCGCCAAGCGCACATCGACCTGGAAGCCCGCAAGACCACGGGCTCCTCCATCCTGCTGCCATAAACCCGGGGTCAGTTCTGCCAAACGGACACGGGCTCAACCGTAGCGATTGCTACGGTTGAGCCCGTGTCCGTTTGGCAGAACTGACCCCGGGTTACGTTTTAGGCTCCAGCGTGATGTCGATGTTGCGCGGCACGCCGTTCTGACCAGGGAAGCCGGTGAACGCGCTTTGTACCAGCGCCGGCATCACGTGCGGCGTGGCTTGTACGCCGCTGGTGTTTTGCACCGTCACGTCATACAGCTTGCGGCCCGAACTCTGGTTGATGGTCACGCGCAGCTGGCGCTGGTACTGGTGCTTGATGCGCTCTTCCACATAAGTCGGCGGGCCGAAACGGTACGGATCGTAGAAGAATGGCCGGTAAGCCCAGCGCGAATAACCCCAGCCATAGGGATAACGGCCAAAGCCGGGACCCCAATACGGACCCATGAACGGATCCTCGGCCTGCAGCACCCGCACCGGATGATCAATGGTGAAGAACTTCATGCCCACCAGCAGCTGCGGCTGCTGGCTGTCCTGCGCCTGGTGGAAGCCCAGTTTGCCCAGTTCACCGGCGACCAGCGCCTGGTAGTTGCGGTATTCCAGCGTATCGTCCGCACCCTGCGGTGCTTCGAACGCATACGATTTATCCTGAATGTCGGCCGGCCAGTCGTTGAAGGCGGTTACATTGCTGCGGATGGTGGTGGCGCAGCCGCTCAGCAGGATAGCGGCGGCAGTCGCCAGGATGGCGAGATGTTTCATGGTGGTGCCCTCTCAGATAAGACGGTATTTTCCAGAGCTAAGTTTAGGCCCCGCACTGGAAGCTTGCATGATTATTACAGAATGTTACCCCATCGTGGAAAGCAGCAACTTACAGTTAGGTTAGTTTTAGCGGACTGGTATTGGTAAAATAAGCTTTTGCCTCCGTCCCTCCCAGAGCCCCCATGCGCACAGACAGCAGCCCCACGACGATTTTCCGCAAAGACTATACCCCGCCCGCCTATCTGGTTGATACCGTAGAACTGGGTTTTGACCTGGCTCCGGCACGCACCATCGTTGCCAACCGCATCGTCCTGCGCCAGAACCCGGCCTCGGCCAGCCACGACATCGTGCTGCACGGCGAGGAAATCGAACTGGTGCAAGTGCGCCTGAACGGCAAGCTGCTGGATGCCGCTGATTACGAACTGACCGCATCGTCGCTGACCATCCGCAATGCTCCGGCCGAGGTGGTGCTGGAAATCGAAACCATCTGCGCGCCAGTGGAGAACACCTCGCTGTCCGGCCTGTACGTCTCGAATGGCAACTTCTTTACCCAGTGCGAGGCCGAAGGTTTCCGCCGCATCACCTTCTTCCCTGACCGTCCGGACGTGATGGCCAAGTACACCGTGATGCTACGCGCCGACAAGGCCGCTTATCCAGTGCTGCTGTCCAACGGTAATCTGGTCGAAGAGGGTGACCTCGGCGATGGCCGCCACTACGCCAAGTGGGAAGATCCGTTCAAGAAACCGTCCTACTTGTTCGCGCTGGTCGCAGCCAAGCTGGTGTGCCAGGAAGAGACCTTCAAGCTGGCCGACGGCCGCGACGTGCTGCTGCAAGTGTGGGTGGAAGAGGGCAACCTCGATAAGACCGACTACGCCATGCAGTCGCTGAAGAATTCGATCCGCTGGGACGAAGAGCGCTTCAACCTGGAGCTAGACCTGGACCGCTTCATGATCGTCGCCGTGGGCGACTTCAACATGGGCGCGATGGAAAACAAGGGCCTGAACATTTTCAACACTAAGTTCGTTTTGGCCAATCCGCGCACTGCTACCGATATTGACTACGCCGGCATCGAAGCCGTGGTTGGCCACGAGTACTTCCACAACTGGACCGGCAACCGCGTCACTTGCCGCGACTGGTTCCAGCTGTCGCTGAAAGAAGGCCTGACCGTGTTCCGCGACCAGGAATTCAGTGCCGACATGATCGGTACCGACAGCGGCCGCGCCGTCACCCGCATCGACCAGGTGCGCACCTTGCGCCAGGCCCAGTTCCCGGAAGACGCGGGCCCGATGTCGCACCCAGTGCGTCCGGATTCCTTCGTCGAGATCAACAACTTCTACACCGTCACCGTGTACGAAAAAGGCGCGGAAGTGGTGCGCATGTACCAGACCTTGCTGGGCCGCGACGGCTTCCGCAAAGGCATGGACCTGTACTTTGAGCGCCACGACGGCCAGGCCGTTGAGTGCGACGATTTCCGCGCCGCGATGGCCGACGCCAACGGCCGTGACCTGCGCCAGTTCGAACGCTGGTACTCGCAAGCCGGCACGCCGGTGGTCACCGCGCGCACGCGCTACGACGCGGTCAAGCGCAACTTCGACATCATCCTGAGCCAGCGCGGTCAAGCGGATAAGCTGCCGTTCCACATCCCTGTGGCGGTTGGCCTGCTGGATGCGAACGGCAAGGACTTGCCGCTGCATCTGGAAAACGGCACGCATGCCGAAGGCGCTACCACGGTGGTGCTGGAACTGACCGAGCAAGAACAGATCTTCCGCTTCCGTCAAGTGGACGAACGTCCGACGCCATCCATCCTGCGTGACTTCTCGGCGCCGGTGATCCTCGAATATGACTACACCGACGACGAACTGCTACACCTGTTCAGCCACGACAGCGACCCGGTCAACCGCTGGGAAGCCGGCCAGCGCCTGGCGATGGAACGCCTGCTGAAACTGACCAAGCAAGTGGCCACCGGCGGCGTAGCCAACCTGAAACTGGACAGCACCTTCATCAACGCCATGCGCGCCGTGCTGACCGATGAAATGCTGGACCCGGCCTTCCGCGAACTGGCGTTGATCCTGCCATCGGAAACCATCATCGCCGAGCAGATGGACGTGGTGGATCCGCACGCGATCCACGCCGCACGCCAGTTCATGCGCCGCACCATCGGCGCATCGCTGAAAGCAGAACTGCTGGCGCAGTATCACGCCAATCAAACGCCGGGCGAATACAGCCCAGATGCACTGTCGGCCGGCAAGCGCGCGTTGAAAAACCTGTGCCTGTCCTACCTGATGGTGGCGCCCGAACTGGCAGAGCTCAAACTCGCGCAGCAGCAGTTTGAAAACGCCTCCAACATGACCGACCGTTCGGCAGCCTTGGTCGCCATGATCCACAGTGGTGCGGAAGCGGGCCCGTACCTGAAGGCGTTCTACGACGACTTCGATAACGAAGCACTGGTGATCGACAAATGGTTCGCCATGCAGGCCGCCGCGCCGACCACCAACGTGGCCGCAGTGCGCAAGCTGATGCAGCATCCAGCCTTCACACTGAAAACGCCGAACCGCGCACGTGCGCTGATCTTCAACTTCACCAGCGCCAACCCGTCGCAATTTCACGCGGCCGATGGCAGTGCGTATGAGTTCTGGGCCGAGTTCGTGATCAAGCTTGATGCGATCAACCCGCAAGTGGCGGCACGCCTGGCGCGCGGCATGGACCGCTGGCGCCGTTACGTGCCTGCGCTGCAAGCCAAGATGAAGCTGGCGCTGGAAAAAGTCGCGGCACAGAAGCTGTCGAATGACGTGGCCGAAGTCATCACCAAAGCGCTGGCCAACTAATTACATTACAACGAGGGTACACAATGAAACGAGTCAGTCTTACGCAATACCTGGTGGAAGAGCAGCGCCTCCACGACAACATCCCGGCGGAACTGCGCCTGCTGATCGAAGTCGTTGCGCGCGCATGCAAAACCATCAGCCACTCGGTAGGTAAAGGCGCGCTGGGCGAAGTGCTTGGCTCGGCCGACACCGAAAACGTGCAGGGCGAAGTGCAGAAAAAGCTGGACATCATCTCCAACGAAATCCTGCTCGAAGCGAACGAATGGGGCGGCCACCTGGCGGCGATGGCGTCGGAAGAAATGGAGTCGATCCACCCGATTCCAAACCGCTATCCAAAAGGCGAATACATGCTGCTGTTCGATCCACTGGACGGCTCGTCGAACATCGACGTCAACGTCTCGATCGGTACCATCTTCTCGGTGTTGAAAGCGCCGGAAGGCATGACCCAGCCGACCGAAGCGGACTTCATGCAGGCAGGCTCGAAGCAAGTGGCCGCCGGCTACGCCGTGTACGGCCCGCAGACCATGCTGATACTCACCACCGGCAACGGCGTGAACTGCTTCACGCTGGACCGCGAAATGGGCTCGTGGGTGCTGACCCAGCGCGACATGCAGATCCCGGCCAAGACCAAGGAATTCGCGATCAATATGTCGAACCAGCGTCACTGGCATCCGCCGGTGCAGCGCTACATCAGCGAACTGCTGGCCGGCGACACTGGCCCGCGCGGCACCAACTTCAACATGCGCTGGATCGCGTCGATGGTAGCGGACGTGCACCGCATTCTGAACCGCGGCGGCATCTTCATGTACCCAGCCGACTTGCGCGACACCTCGGTGCCGGGTAAGTTGCGCTTGATGTATGAAGCGAACCCGATGGCCTTTATCGTGGAACAGGCCGGCGGCGCGGCCACCGACGGCAAACAACGCATCCTTGACATCCAGCCAACCAAACTGCACCAGCGTGTGCCGGTGTTCCTGGGTTCGCGCGATGAGGTGGCGGTGGTGACTGACTACCATCAGCAAGGCTGATAAGTCCCTGATCCGCAGAAAGCAATGCAATTTTACTATCGCTGTCTAAAATTTATCGTTTTAGGGCTAGTTGTGTGGAAGGTTCTTTGTTAGAATGCGGGTCGTCGCCGCTTTAGCTCAGTTGGTAGAGCAGTTCATTCGTAATGAAAAGGTCGCCAGTTCGATTCCGGCAAGCGGCACCAGAACTCAGCAATATGTAGTACCAAGAAGTATCAAAACCCGCTCCTTTCATAGGGAAGCGGGTTTTTTATTGTCTCTTCAAATCCGACGGAGTACCATGAAATCTACGACGGGTGAGGGACAAAATGGCGTCAGGTCCCTCACGCGAAAAATTTGTCCCTCAATCGACGCCAGACCCGGAATGGGATTGCATCATGGCGCTCACCGACCTTTTTATCCGGAAACTAAAGCACTCCGGCAAGCCCAGCGGTGACAAGTACAGCGATGGCCGCTCACTCTACCTACTTGTCAAAGAATCCAATAAATACTGGCGAATGAACTATCGCTTCGATGGCAAGCATAAAACGCTGGCTTTCGGCACTTATCCCGAGATATCACTGGCCGAGGCGCGGGAACTCTGCGCTGATGCCCGCAAGCAGTTGCGGGCTGGCGTTGATCCTAAGGCGCCGAAGATCGATCCACACGCGCAGCAGCAACTAGAGGCGGACCTTAATACCTTTGAAGCACTGGCGCGTGAATGGTTGGCGAAGATGGAGGCCAGTCGCAGCGCGGGAACACAGGAAAAGGTTTTGGCCTGGCTGGAGCATGATCTCTTTCCCTTCATCGGCCAGATGCCAGTGTCCACCATCAAGCCCCGCGACATTCTTGGCGTCATACAGCGGGTTGAAGCGCGCGGCGCGGTGGATTCGGCACATCGGATCAAACAGGTGTGCGGACAAATCCTGCGCTATGGCGTGGCGATAGGCTGGGCCGAGCGCGATGTGACGCCGGATCTGAAAGGTGCCTTGGTCGCCGTACCACGAAAGAATTTTGCGGCGATCACCGAACCGAAAGAACTGGCTGGCCTGCTGCGTGCGATGCACGCCTATAACGGCCATGTGGTAGCCGTGACAGCGTTAAAACTAACGCCACTGCTGTTTGTACGTCCAGGCGAGTTGCGTGCCGCTGAATGGTCTGAATTTAATCTGGACGCTGCCGAATGGCGCATCCCCGCAGCGAAGATGAAAATGAAGATGGAGCACATGGTGCCATTACCGAAGCAGGCGGTGGAACTCCTGCGCGAGCTGCACCGCGTTACCGGACACGGAAAGTTTGTCTTCCCCAGCTTGCGCACCGAGCAAGCGTGTATGAGCGAGAACACCATCAACGCCGCGCTGCGCGCGATGGGGTACACGAAAGACGTGATGACGGCGCACGGCTTCCGGGCGACTGCGCGGACGATCCTGGACGAAGTATTGAACGAGCGCGTGGACTTGATCGAACACCAGTTGGCCCACCGCGTTATCGATCCCAATGGCCGTGCATACAACCGCACGGCGCACCTGCCGGCACGCGCTGCGATGATGCAGCGCTGGGCGGACTATCTCGATAAGCTACGCGCCGGCGCTAACGTCATTCCGATTCGTCCCGCGCCTGACGTAGGGCCGGCCTGACTGATGATGTTTTCCTCTCACCGTGATGAGCGGTTTGCGTATCGGCGTTGTAGGCCGGGCCTCGCTGTGCGATGCGCGTCTGGAGCCATAGCACTACATCATCCTGTAGCCACCCCACTGATCTCGCGGATAGTTTGACCGGCGCGGGGAAAGCGTGGAGCTTGATCTCGCGGTATAGCGTCGCGCGCGATAGGCCGCACAGCTGCAGCACTTCACGTATCCGCATCAGGCGGCACGTTCCCGGTATAGTGGTATTGGTGTCCATTCTGTGTCTCCGCGTCTCGACAGGTGTTTTAGATAAAGTAGGACCACGGGTATTGGTGAGTTTGATGTTGCGCTTCCTTGATGTGAATGCCATCGAAAATATGCCGAGTGTTTGAGTGCGCTCAATGCTACGAAAGGGAAATTGGTCCTTTACCTGCCTGACTGAATTTTTTTCTCAGGTGTTCTATGTGGCGTTGGAAATGAACCCGGTCCACGCTGTCGGTGAAGCGCGTCTTTGCAACTCTATCCAGATGGCATGGTGTTGTTGGCGGTTTAGCCACAGCCACTGGTCTTGTGTGGATTCGCGTGGCTACTAGCAAAGTCGCAGGCCAGGCTGGCAGTGCTGGAATAGCACGCGCCTGTTGATGCAGCGCAGAGTGTGCTGGTGGCGTTTGGCTATAGTGGTAGACGATGTGTCGTCGGTTAGTAGCAAGCCATGTTTTCGTTTCACTCAAACTGGCTTGCCCTGCGGGGCTGCTCTCGCTCCGCTCGTCCACGGCATTCGCTGCGCTCACTCACACCGGCAGAGGCCATGCCATGCAAGCCGTTCCAGCTCCGCGAAAATCCAAAGGTGGCCGCCCCAAAGGTGATCCCGCTGCACTGCGTTCGTCGGTGATAGGGGTACGCGTTTCAGCGAGTGAGCATGCAACGCTATGCGAGCGTGCAAGCGTCATGCACATGAAGCCCGCCGAATGGCTGCGCACAGCGGCTTTATCACGGCGGCTGCCACCACCACCTGTCGCCGCAATCAATCGCGCGCAGTACGTCGAATTAGCGCGTCTGGCGGCCAATCTCAATCAGCTTACCCGCTTGGCCAATGAAGGCCAGAGAGTCACTATCGCCAACGGCTTGCTGGCGCAGTTGCTGTCAGAGACGCAGCGCCTACGTCTATCTCTCCTTGGCGTACAAGGAGAGCGTGATGATCGCTAAAGCCGTGAAGGGCCGAGGCTTTCGCGGTACGCTGGCCTATGACTTGAACCCGGAGAAGGGCCGGGTGATCGACACCAATATGAGCGGCACCACAGAGCGTGAACTAGCGAAAGAATTTGGCGAGGTGCGTAACCTGCGGCCCAAGCTAGGTAAGGCCGTCTTACATGTGTCGCTATCGGCCGCGCCAGGCGAACATCTGAGCGACGAGCAATGGCGGGAAGTCTCTATGCGCTATCTGCACGGCATGGGACTAGAGAACAACCAGTACATGGTGACGCGCCATCTCGATACAGAGCACGAGCATGTGCACTTGCTGGTGAACCGCATACGCTTTGATGGCGGTGTGACGTCGGACAGTCATGACTACCGACGCCAAGAAATGCTGATGCGCGCCATTGAACGCGAATATGACCTGCAGCGCGTGCAGCCTTCCATCGACGTGCAGCGTCACGCGCCAACCAAAGGCGAAATCGAAGAAGGGCTGCGCACCGGCCAGCCATCCACGCGCCAGCGCTTGCAGCAGCTATGCGACGCCGCAGCGAAGGACTGCGATAGCTTCAGCGATTACGCGGCTCGGCTTGAAGCGGTTGACGTGCAGCTAGTGCCGGTGGTGCAGCTGGAAGGACGCAAGATGTCAGGTCTGTCGTATGTACTGGATGGCGTGATGATGAAGGGCAGCGATCTGGGAAGGGGCTACAGCCCAATGGGACTAGCGAAACGAGGAGTGAGCTATGACAAAGAGCGAGACGGTGAAGCAGTTAGCCGCTGCATCGAACGAAGCCAGGCTGGCGTCCTTGAACCAGCAGATCGAGCGCTTGCGCGAAGCGAAGCTCGCGAGCGCGGAAGAACTAGCGACCTTGCTGGAACCTTTGGCGCAAGCGATGGCCGCCCTGACGGACGAAACGCGGGTGAGTCTGGAGCAAATCGAGCAGCACGGCAAGGAGCAGAGCAAGCAGTTCCTCATGCAGCTAGAGACCGCGATCAAGACTTGGCACAGCGCGACGAAGGCGGCGCAGCTGGCGGCAGAGCGGCTGGAGGCAGCAGGGCAGCGAATGGAGATCAGCCACTATCTGCTGGCCGTGATGACAGGAATGGTAACGGGGCTGCTCGTGAGCGCATTCTTGCTCTGGCGGGCACCAGCGCCGATCATGCAAAACGTATTGGACGCGAAAGAAGTGGCGGAGTTACTCAGGCCAGAGATCGCAATGCAGAAGCCGCGCAAAGGCAAATGACGGCGATGGGTGTTAGCCGTTTTGTTGTGACGTTAAAGCATGCGGCCGAAGGTAATCAGGAAGAGCACCACTGGGACAAGGAAGAGGTGATGCACGGCATAGCTTGGCTCAAGCGCATGAATGCGCGTGGGTACGATGTGCTGATTCGACCTGATGGCGAGCATGGACTGGTGCTACTGGATGGTTTGACTAAAGTGCAGCTGGATACCTTGCGTCAGCGCGGCTTCAGTCCAGCTGTGGTTGTTGATACAGATCGCGAGCATTGCCAAGCATGGGTTAAGTTATCCAATGCTTCAATTGCTGAGCATACGCAAGAAATGGCCACGCGAGGACTAAGAGCAGGATTAGGACTACCAACCGGCAAGGGGAATAGTCCGAAAGATGGCCGACTGGCTGGATTGACGAATTGGGCGGTGAAATCAAAACATGATATCCAGCCCTATGCTCTGGTGATTGAAGCTGCTGGCAAAGTGGCGCCAGCAGCTCCGGCTTACTTAGAGAGGATTCGGCAGGAACTGGGGAAGCATATCGCGCAACTAGCAAAACAGCGCGATGCGTCGCGTGGGCGATCACGTTAATTGAAATTCCGATAACGCCCCCAAGCCGACCTTCGCTAATACTCATGCTCATGGGGCATCGTATATTGAACGCAGAATGTTCACGAAATATCGATGCGCTCCCATAGCCCCCCAAACTGTTTCATATTTATCGATATGCGGGCCATCGTAAGCGAGGATGACGATTTTTCCACTCAGTTCTTGTTTAGCGCTTCCATCTAATAATGCGTCGAAAGATAGGCTTTTTTCCAGTTGTGTCGCACTTAATTTCACCACGATGTTGATTTGCATCGAAAAGTGACCCACTTTCCCCAGTAATTTGCAACTGAATCTGACCCACGTGAAGAGCACAATTCGACCTGTCTTATCGGCAGGAGAACGGAGTGATCAACGTGGCTTTACTAGGCATCATTCGACGCTGGCACATACGTGACCAGATTCCTCTACGCGAGATCGCCAGGCGACTGGGCATCTCTCGCAATACTGTCCGGCGCTACCTGCGTTCGGAGATCACGGAGCCCAGCTATGCCGAACGCCATATCGCGAGCGGACTGGACAGATATTCTCTGCAATTATCGGGATGGCTGAAGAGCGAGGCGAGCAAGCCGCGTAAGCAGCGCCGCAATTTGAAGCAACTCCATGCAGAGCTGCAAGAGCTGGGATATGAAGGGTCGTATGACCGCGTGGCGGCGTTCGCCAGGCAGTGGAAGGCGGGTCAAACTGAGTGGGTCACCCATTAGCCGGCCACTGTCAACAGTACGAATTTCTCCCTCGCGCTACTCTGCGATCTCTTGCATTATTTAGCCATCGTATCCGTTCAGCAGGCGTAAAGGTCGTTCCCTATGCCTC
>NZ_WWCN01000069.1 GCF_009857445.1 Duganella flavida | reverse complement strand
ACTTTCACACTGGTTGCAGCACTATCATCGGCGTAGAGTCGTTTCACGGTCCTGTTCGGGATGGGAAGGGGTGGGACCGACTTACTATGGTCATCAAGCTTTGACTTGTCTGCTGCGCAGCCGTTCTCGGCTACGCAGCGAATCTGGGAGAAGTAAAGTTTTGGGGTATTAACTCATCAAGAGTAAATGCATATAACCGTCAAGGTTATAGGGACAAGCCGTACGGGCAATTAGTATCAGTTAGCTTAATGCATTACTGCACTTCCACACCTGACCTATCAACGTCCTGGTCTCGAACGACCCTTCAAGGAGCTCAAGG
>NZ_WWCN01000068.1 GCF_009857445.1 Duganella flavida | reverse complement strand
GCGCTCACACTTATCGACTGTAACGAATAGAGAACAGCAAATATTGGGGCTGTAGCTCAGCTGGTTAGAGCACCGTGTTGATAACGCGGGGGTCGTTGGTTCGAGTCCAACCAGCCCTACCAGTTGCACCAATGGGGGATTAGCTCAGCTGGGAGAGCACCTGCTTTGCAAGCAGGGGGTCGTCGGTTCGATCCCGTCATCCTCCACCATTACTGTTTTTACGTAAGCCCGCTAACGGCTTAGGTTTAGGTAAAAGTAGTATCGTTCTTTAACAATCTGGAAGAAGTAAAGTTTTATTAAGCGTGTATCGACAGATACATGCTTGGGTAGTAAAACTCATCATCACAAGTAGTAAATGCTTAGACTTATAGCCGTCAAGGTTATAGGGA
>NZ_WWCN01000067.1 GCF_009857445.1 Duganella flavida | reverse complement strand
CTAGCTTGACGATAACCTACTTTCACACTGGTTGCAGCACTATCATCGGCGTAGAGTCGTTTCACGGTCCTGTTCGGGATGGGAAGGGGTGGGACCGACTTACTATGGTCATCAAGCTTTGACTTGTACTAGCTTCGCGTCTTTCTCCGCGATGCCATGAATCTGGAAGACAGTATTATAAACGATTTATATCGTTTATGCAGTAATTGTTTTTGGTAATGAAGATGTTATCAACGAACGTCCAATGTACTTCTTATTCGCTACAACCTGCTAAGGTTATAGGGACAAGCCGTACGGGCAATTAGTATCAGTTAGCTTAATGCATTACTGCACTTCCACACCTGACCTATCAACGTCCTGGTCTCGAACGACCCTTCAAAGAGCTCAAGGCTCTGGGAA
>NZ_WWCN01000066.1 GCF_009857445.1 Duganella flavida | reverse complement strand
CGCCATACTTGGCCCAGGCCACCAATGTCGCCGATGAGCAGCTGATTGAACGCGCAGTGCGTGACTATATCGAATCACAACACCAAGCTGACCCAGTGCGCATGGAGCGTGGAATAGATACTAAACTTGCAAAGCGCACATACTGGCGGGCCGCCGACGGATCTGAATTCGTCATGAGTACAGATTTCGACGCGATGCTTAAGGTCGCCAAGAACTATAACAGGGATGGCACGAAATTCCCTGAGCATCCGCGTATCGACATCAAGATCCTCGATGTTGACCAACGTGTGGCAACCGTCAAGTTAAGCGCCGATGAATGGATCGACTATATGCACCTGTATAAGACCGATCATAGCGAATGGAAGATCGTCAATGTGCTCTGGCAGTATTACGACACGACGCGCCAGGGCAGCAAAAA
>NZ_WWCN01000065.1 GCF_009857445.1 Duganella flavida | reverse complement strand
AATAAGTGGTCCGGCAAGCGTTCCAGCTATCCAACCCACCCTAGTGGGAACGTAAGATAAAATTATTGCCAGCCCAGCAAATGCTGCGACAGAAATAAGGAAAAACCACCATCGGTGGCTAAAGAGTCTTGCCGCAATGTTGGAGCACATCGAAGGTAGCATCTAACATTCACTTCCATCAAAAGTATGATTGATTCGATTGCTATTACGGTGCATAACATCCGGTTCTGGCCGAACTCGGACGACAGCGTTCAGAATAGCAGCTTGCTCAGCTGCAAAACTCACGCATTCTCACGCTAGGCCGAGTGCCCCGTTACTATATACAGACCTTGATCCTCAAGGTTTTGGCCAGCCAAGTTCGGCATGATTGTTGCCCCCAGTCGCCCATGATCCGGGGGGTGTTGTCACCGAACTTGGTGGGTGGCTGGTGATCG
>NZ_WWCN01000064.1 GCF_009857445.1 Duganella flavida | reverse complement strand
GTTCGAGTCCAACCAGCCCTACCAGTTGCCGGTATTTAGAAATACCCATGGGGGATTAGCTCAGCTGGGAGAGCACCTGCTTTGCAAGCAGGGGGTCGTCGGTTCGATCCCGTCATCCTCCACCACCTGTTTTTACGTAAGGCTAAGCGCTTTAGGTAAAAGCAGTATCGTTCTTTAACAATCTGGAAGAAGTAAGTAATTGTTATGATCCAAATGAGAAATCGTTTGGATGGGTAATGATTGTATGTATCAACAAACATTCAATGTAATACTTCTTATTTCTATAAACGCTCCTTTGTTTAGTCGCAAGGGGCTAACGTTATAGGGACAAGTGAATAAGTGCACATGGCGGATGCCTTGGCGATTACAGGCGATGAAGGACGTAGTAGCTTGCGATAAGCTGCGGGGAGCTAGCAAACAAGCTTTGATCCGCAGATTTCCGAAT
>NZ_WWCN01000063.1 GCF_009857445.1 Duganella flavida | reverse complement strand
TTCGGACTCGATTTCTCTACGGCTTCCCTATTCGGTTAACCTTGCCACTGAATGTAAGTCGCTGACCCATTATACAAAAGGTACGCAGTCACCCCCGAAGAGGCTCCTACTGTTTGTATGCACACGGTTTCAGGATCTATTTCACTCCCCTCCCGGGGTTCTTTTCGCCTTTCCCTCACGGTACTGGTTCACTATCGGTCGATTACGAGTATTTAGCCTTGGAGGATGGTCCCCCCATATTCAGACAGGATTTCTCGTGTCCCGCCCTACTTGTCGTACGCTTAGTACCACTGGTCTGATTTCATGTACGGGGCTATCACCCGCTATGGCTGCCATTTCCAGAGCATTCCATTATCAGTCCAACTATCACGTACAGGCTCTTCCCATTTCGCTCGCCACTACTTTGGGAATCTCGGTTGATTTCTTTTCCTGCAGCTACTTAGATGTTTCAGTTCGCCGCGTTCGCCTCACACACCTATGTATTCAGTG
>NZ_WWCN01000062.1 GCF_009857445.1 Duganella flavida | reverse complement strand
CCTGCAAACTCTAGAAAGGAGGTGATCCAGCCGCACCTTCCGATACGGCTACCTTGTTACGACTTCACCCCAGTCACGAATCCTACCGTGGTAAGCGCCCTCCTTGCGGTTAAGCTACCTACTTCTGGTAAAACCCGCTCCCATGGTGTGACGGGCGGTGTGTACAAGACCCGGGAACGTATTCACCGCGACATGCTGATCCGCGATTACTAGCGATTCCAACTTCACGTAGTCGAGTTGCAGACTACGATCCGGACTACGATACACTTTCTGGGATTAGCTCCCCCTCGCGGGTTGGCGGCCCTCTGTATGTACCATTGTATGACGTGTGAAGCCCTACCCATAAGGGCCATGAGGACTTGACGTCATCCCCACCTTCCTCCGGTTTGTCACCGGCAGTCTCATTAGAGTGCTCTTGCGTAGCAACTAATGACAAGGGTTGCGCTCGTTGCGGGACTTAACCCAACATCTCACGACACGAGCTGACGACAGCCATGCAGCACCTGTGT
>NZ_WWCN01000061.1 GCF_009857445.1 Duganella flavida | reverse complement strand
GAGGCATAGGGAACGACCTTTACGCCTGCTGAACGGATACGATGGCTAAATAATGCAAGAGATCGCAGAGTAGCGCGAGGGAGAAATTCGTACTGTTGACAGTGGCCGGCTAATGGGTGACCCACTCCGTTTGACCCGCCTTCCACTGCCTGGCAAACGCTGCCACGCGGTCGTATGACCCTTCATAGCCCAGCTCTTTTAGGTCCTCGTGGATCTGCTTCAAATTGCGTCGCTGCTTACGCGGCTTAGTCGTCTCGGCCTTGAGCCACCCTGATAACTGCACCGAGTATTTGTCTAGTCCGCTGGTAGATCGCCGCTCCGCATAGGAGGGCTCAGTAGTTTCCGACCGTAGATAGCGTCGAACGGTATTGCGAGAGATATCCAGTCGCCTGGCGATTTCTCGAATGGGGATCTGGTCACGAAGGTGCCAGCGTCGAATGATGCCGAGTAGAGCCACGTTGATCACTCCGATCTCCTGCCGATAAGACAGGTGGAATTGTGCTACTAACGTGGGTCAGATTCAGTTGCAAATTCGT
>NZ_WWCN01000060.1 GCF_009857445.1 Duganella flavida | reverse complement strand
TGTCAGATTAATCATCATTACACTGATTTTAGTTATATTTGAAATCATAGGCATATTTTTTTGGAAAAACAACTATCTCATTGTTATCATCCACATAGCGCAGATAGACGTGATTTATGTCATCCTCCGCAAACATGCCTTTATAGCCAGCACTTTCCTTGTGCATTAAAACTCCTCTTTTGAAAGAGCTATCCAAATTACCAACAATATGTGCACGCATTGTCGCATTAAGGACATTTAAACAAATTGCAATTTCGTCTTGAAAACGCTCTTTTTTTATGTCTTTAATTTCAGCTTGCTCCCACTGAAAAGCACGCTGATAACTATAATGGAATCTCCATCCACTAGTCTCTGCAGTCAAGCTGCACCATAAGTCAATTTGATTTTTTTCAGTGTAAACTAAATTAACCTTTGGATTTATTTCCATCTGCTGCGGAAAACGCTTGCTCGTTTTCTCGCCGAAAATACCTTTCTCATGAAGAACTTCACTGAAATATATTTTCGGGACATCGACAAGAACTCCTGGACCGAAGAGAGAATTTCCGTCATTGCGATTATC